>NZ_QEAS01000028.1:14165-34328 GCF_003130405.1 Pararcticibacter amylolyticus | reverse complement strand
AAAAGGTGCCTTCAGGGGAACTGGAGGGATAAGGTTTAAGAAGAGTTATAGAAAATCATATAAATGAAAACGTTAATTTGTACTACACCGGGACAGTTTGAATATGGAGAGAAGGAAAATCCCGTTTTAGAGAAGGATCATTCCATCTTAAGAATAAAGAGAATAGGGATCTGCGGCACAGATCTTCATGCATATGAAGGAACACAGCCTTATTTTGCTTATCCCCGCGTACTGGGCCACGAACTGGCAGCTGAATTCGTTGAAGGGGACAACGCGGAGGGTTTCATTCCGGGAGAACTGGTAACTTTTATCCCTTATTTCCACTGTGGTGAGTGTATCGCATGCCGCTCGGGCAAGCCAAACTGCTGCGCGAATATCAAAGTCTGCGGAGTTCACGTTGACGGAGGGATGGCAGAATACCTTTCTGTTCCTTCGCATTCTCTCATACACGGAGAGGGGCTGAGCTACGATGAGCTGGCCCTTGTCGAACCCCTCGCCATTGGCGCACACGGAGTGAGGAGAGCTGATGTCAAAGAAGGAGAATTTGTCCTGGTTATCGGGGCCGGCCCGATCGGTTTAGGGATTATGGAGTTTGCAAGAATTGCAGGCGGCCGGGTTATTGCAATGGATATCAATGACCATCGCTTATTTTTTTGCAAAGAAAAATTAAATGTAGAATATACGATTAATCCTTTAACTGAAGATGTTAATGACCGGCTCAGGGAGATCACCAACGGCGACTTCCCAACAGTGGTGATTGATGCCACAGGCAGCCAGAAGGCGATTAACAATGGTTTCCTTTACATGGCACACGGAGCCCGATATGTTCTTGTAGGACTACAGAAAGGAGAGCTGATCGTAAGCCATCCGGAATTCCACAAGAGAGAAGCAACCCTTATGAGCAGCAGAAATGCAACCCGTGAAGACTTCAGGCATGTTATATCATCCATGAAAAAAGGGCTGGTTAACCCGGCTACCTATATCACCCACCGGGTTCAGTTCGACGAAGTAAAAGATGAGTTTGCCGGATGGCTGAAACCGGAAAACGGTGTTATAAAGGCGATTATTGAGATGTAAAAGGGATAACGTCAAAACAAAAAAGAGGACACCAACCGGCGTCCTCTTTTTGTTTTATGATGAGATCTGACAGATCTCTACCAGAACATGGTATAAAGAGCAACCAGGATTCCGGTGATAATTAAAGAACCGGCGATAAATCCAGGGTTGGTTTTAAACATTTTTGTATCAATTTCAAGAGCTTCCGGTTTAACACCTTTGCGGGTCTCATATAAACTGATCAGGTACATCCCTACAATACAGATCACAAACACAAATCCCATACGGTCAAGGAACGGAATTTCGTAAAGGCCTGAAGCGTTTTGAATAGCGAAACCAAGAGGATGAAGGAAACTAAGATCCATCCATCCCGGAAGGAATTTGAATATTACGGAGAATATAAAACCTCCGATCGTCGCAAAAAGGGCAGCATTAGAAGTTGCCTTCTTCCAGAAGAAGCCGAGGATAAACATGGCGAAGATACCCGGAGATACGAAACCTGTATACTCCTGGATGTATTGAAATCCACCCTGCTTGTCCATTCCCAGGTGAGGTGCAATAACCACTCCCAGGATAGTCGAAACAATAACCGTGATCTTTCCTACTATAACTAGATTCTTCTCGCTGGCACCAGTATTAAAGACCTTCTTATAGATATCAAGTGTAAATATAGTCGCAATACTGTTTACTTTTCCTGCCAGTGAAGCTACCACAGCAGCAGTAAGGGCGGCAAAAGAAAGACCTTTTAATCCGACAGGAAGCAGGTTCAGGAGAACCGGATATGCACTGTCAGGATTTTCGATAGAAGTGAACGAACCAGATTCAGCCTTGTGAAGAACGTAAGCAGCGATTCCGGGAACAACGATCAGAACAGGCATTAACAGCTTCAGGAAAGCAGCAAAAAGAATCCCGGTACGGGCAGTCTTCAGGTCAGCACCTAACGCTCTCTGAACGATGTACTGGTTACATCCCCAGTAGTTCAGGTTCACAATCCACATACCACCCAGAAGGACAGAAAGACCAGGAAGATCAATGAAGTTGGGATCGCTCTTCGGGATGATCATTTTGAAATGCTCAGGAGCATGTGTGATCATTTGCTTGAAACCACCAATAATGCCGGGAGTACCAAAATGATCTGCAACCTGAGTTAAAGCAATGTAAGTAGTAGCGAGACCACCCAGGATCAGGAAGAATACCTGAACAACTGAGGTATACCCGATCACCTTCATTCCGCCGAGCGTAATGATAATGGAGAAGACCGCAAGGCCAATCATTGCCCAGTTCAGATCAATTCCGGAAACACCACTCACCGCAATCGCACCAAGATACATGATGGATGTCAGGTTTACAATAACGTATAATAACAACCAAAACACTGCCATTACCATCGCTACTGTGCCGTTATAGCGCTGATGCAGGAACTGCGGCATGGTATAGATCTTATTTTTAAGATATACGGGAATAAAAAACACAGCTACAAACACAAGTGTTACAGCAGCCATCCACTCATAGGTTGAGATCGCCAGTCCAATCTTGAAGCCCGATCCGCTCATCCCTACGAACTGTTCGGCAGAGATGTTTGACGAGATCAGGGAAGCCCCGATTGCCCACCAGGTTAAAGAGCCTTCTGCGAGGAAGTAATCTCTTGAGCCAGAGCTTTCAGATTTCTTCTTTGCGTAAATCCACCAGCCATATCCGGCAACCATCAAGAAGTAGATGAAGAAAATAATGTAATCGTTCGTTTCCAGCGTGTTCATTGAAATTCAGGTTTGCTAATCTTTTAATTTATTATATCGTTTTAATTGTTAATTTACTTTATAAATACCTCGTTCAGAAGTCCCTCGCAAAGGTATTATATTCTCGAAAATATGAATGAAATTCTACAAAAAACTATAACGCCCCTTTCATTTTTAACCAGCGCCGGCTTTTTCCCCCTTTCAAATACAAGAATTGGATAAGTGTAGAATTAACAATTCACCGGTTAAAGTAGGAATATTTATTTGGTTTTAAAAAGAGGTTTGGATTTTTTTCCGGAGAAATGGTAAAACTAAGCTTCTGCTGCTTGTTTATACTTTTCAAAAAAGATTGGTATTTTGTTAAAAAGGGTGTTAATATAACATGGAAACATCTTATACTCCACTGTAACTCAGTAAAAGCAAAGAGCCCGCTTATTGCGGGCTCTTTGCTTTTATCCTCACAATTTCACTTTGCTCTTCACTCTTATATCTCTTGAAGAACTTCCGGCCAGCAGTTCGAAATCACCTGCTTCCTGCACCCATTTCCCCGTCTTCTCATCGAAGAAACTGAATGCGTCTTTATCCAGACGGAACGCCACTGTAACTGACTCCCCCGGCTTAAGAAAGACCTTCTGAAATCCCTTCAGCTCCTTCTCAGGACGCTTTACAGATGCTTTTTTATCCTTAACATACAACTGGACCACCTCTGCTCCTGCCTTGATCCCTGTATTCTGTATGGTCATAGTAACCGTCACAAGGCCATTTGACACTGCGGTTGAGAGAGGGCTGTATCTGAAACTCGTATAAGACAAGCCATGTCCGAAAGGAAACAACGGCTGCACCTTATAAGTATCGAAATAACGGTATCCTACAAAAATATCTTCCTTATAATGAACGTTCACACTGTCCCCGGGATACTCACCCAGCTTATGAGCGGGAGAATCTTCCAGTTTTTTGGGGAAAGTCACCGTAAGCTTTCCTGAAGGGTTCACATCGCCAAAGATGATTTCAGCCAGTGCATCTCCGCCTTCCTGGCCGGGATACCCGGCTTGAATAATCCCCTTTACTTTGTCTGCCCATGCACTCATATCGATAGGGCCGCCTCCGTACAAAATGACGATAGTATTGGGGTTTGTCTTTGCCACAGCAGAGATCAGCTCATCCTGCCCAAAAGGCATTTTCATATCGGGCTTATCGTAACCCTCGGTGTCGTACTTATTATCATCCCATATCGCATAGTTATACCCATGAGTCCAGCCGCCAACCACAATCGCAATCTCTGAAGATCTTGCCGCTTCAACTGCTTTCTCTATCAGAGCAGGATCAGCCTTTGCATTACGGGCAATGGTATACCCCTGTTCAAAGCGAAGACCGATGCTATTACCCACAAGGTTCTGCAAGCCTTTAAGTGGCGTGATCTCATAACGGGGCCTCACCTGGGAACTCCCCCCTCCCATTGCGTTTTCCCGGTTTGCATTCGCCCCAATAACAGCAATCGTTTTGACAGACTGACGATTGAGCGGCAATACATTCTTTTTGTTCTGAAGAAGGATGATCCCCTCTTCAGCGACCTTTTTTGCAACAGCTGCGTGTTCTTTTGTCGCATATGTCCCCTGGGGCCGCTTGCCGAACATATGCGTCTTGAACATCACCCTCAGGATTCGTCTTACCTTCTCGTCGATCACCGACTCCTTTATCTCGCCGTTTCTTACCAGCTTCAGCGCCGGATCTGCAAAAAAGAACTTATTATAATCGGGATTAGGCATCATAGACAGATCGGTACCCATTTCCAGGTCTGCACCACCAAGCAGTGCTTCCTTTGTACTGTGGATAGCACCCCAGTCGCTCATAACCAAACCTTTGAACCCCCACTCGCCTTTTAGTATTTTATTGATGAGATAGTCGTTATAGGTGCAATATTCGCCTCTTAATTTATTGTAAGAGCCCATCACTGTATTTACATCCCCTTCAATCACCGCAGCCTTAAAGCCGGGAAGGTAGATTTCCTGCAAAGCCCGTTCGCTCATTTCAACATTGATCCCATCGCGCCTGATCTCCTGGTTATTTCCCATGTAATGCTTCAGGCTGGCAGATACTCCCTGATCCTGAACTCCCTTTATATAGCCCACCACCATTTTGGAAATGAGGTAGGGGTCTTCGCTCATATACTCAAAATTCCTTCCGTTCAGCGGGGTACGCATAATATTAATACCCGGTCCCAGAATGACGTCTTTCCCCCTGTAATTTGCTTCGCTGCCAAGCACAGAACCAAATGAGTAACCCAAATCAGGGTTCCACGTGGAGGCTAGGGTAATTCCTACCGGGAGATAAGTGGAAGAATCGTTCCCTTTATTGTCAAGGCTCCAGTCACGGCCATGTTCAGGCCTTACGCCATGCGGCCCGTCCGAGGTAGTAAGCTCCGGAATACTAAGCCGCGATACTCCGGCAGATGTGAAAGACGAATTAGCATGGATCATACCAATCTTTTCCTCCAGGGTCATCTTCCGGATCAGGTCATTTATTTTAGCTTCTACGGCTTCATCCGGCCACTTCTGGGCCTTCAGGCTTGTACTTGCAATTAAAAGGCATAGAAATGCCATAGTAAAAGATCCAGTTAGTTTGCTTCTCATTAATTTAAGTTTTATTTATTGTATCTGCTTCGCTTCGTATGTACTATATACCCAAACAGCCCGCATCAACAAGTACTTCTATATAGCAACAAGCTCGGGGAAGTGGCATAAATGTAGCTATTTGCTCCTACATCTTTACTATTATTTGCCTCCCCGAATATTTGATTTCAGTTTTCGCTTTCGCCCCGGGATCGAATGGCACCGCCTTTCCTGCTGTTACAAATATTACTCTGAATGTCCTGTTCTTCAGCATGCCGGGAAACTCCCCTTTTCTCTCCCCTATGGTCAGAGTTTCCGTTTTGTGACTATACGTGAGCGGTATAGTTGAATACATCCCCCGTTCGTAATTATAATTGACACCTTCATCTTCATATAAAGTGAAGGAGCCATCCTTGCCGGTATATACATACAGGATCACCGGATCAGCAGGCTTTTCTGATGTATACTGAAGATCGGGACCAAGGGGTAGTATCGCCCCTTCCTTCACAAAGAGCGGCATACGTTCGTAGGGGGCAACAGCATTGATCGTCCTTCCGCCAGCATAATACTTGCCGGAATACAGATCATACCACCCTGTTCTTTCCGGGAGATATACCTTCCGGCTTTTTGCTTTATATTCACATACAGGATTGATAAGCAGGGAAGGCCCGAACATATACTGGTCGTCAATATTACGCGCCGTGGTATCAGCCGGAAAATCCATCACCAGCCCCCTCATGATCGTATAGTTCCTGTGATAAGAGAGCCCGGCGAGAGAATAAATGTAGGGCATAAGACGATAGCGCAGCTTGTTGTAGTAAAGCATGCTGGAATATGCAGGATGTCCTTCAGGCGCAATGTTATAGATTTCACGGTAAGGATACTGCCCGTGTACACGGAACACCGGAGTAAACGCACCGAACTGGTACCAGCGGGTATTCATCTCTCTCCATTCATCAAGATCGGCTCCTGAAGGCTTTTCAAAACGCTTTTCTACGGAGAAACCGCCAATGTCCATCGTCCAGTAAGGCAATCCCGACAGGGAAAAATTAACCCCTGCGGAAATCTGGTCTTTCATGTCGTGCCAGCGTGAAGAGATATCTCCGCTCCACGTGACAGCGGCATACCGCTGCTGGCCGGCGTAAGCAGATCTCGTCAGGATAAACACACGGTCCTTAGAGTTCGCAGAACGCTGCCCTTCATAAATCCCCTTCGCATTCTGCAAAGGAAAAGCATTAAAATACCTTGTTGCTGATCCCTTTGAAGGGCTAAATATCGTTTTCCTGGTATCCGCATCCAGGTTTGAATGAATATCAGGTTCTGTTGCATCCAGCCACCATGCATCTATTCCCTTTTTATAAAGTTTATTGTTGATCAGATTCCAGAATCCGGCCCTGGCCTTACCATTGAACGGATCGTAAAACGTCGATGAATATCCTTTTGCGATCCAGTCTTTTCGTCCGTCTTCAATATTCCTCATATACAGCCAGCCGTTCTTTTCGAATTCTTTATAGGGATCAGTTCCCTCATAGAACTTCGGCCATACCGAAATCATAAAACGGGTGTTGTATTTAGTGTGAAGATCAGAGATCATCTTTTCAGGATCGGGGAACCGGGCGGATTCAAACTCCTGGCTCCCCCATTTATCTTCAGCCCAGTAAGACCAGTCGAGCACAATATTATCCAGAGGGATCTTTCTATCTCTGAATGTCTTTACAGTTGTCACGATCTCCTCCTGTGTTTTATACCTCTCCCGGCTTTGCCAGAAGCCCATTGCCCATTTTGGAACTATAGGAGCCTTTCCTGTCAGCGTACGGTAGCCGCTGATGACTTCGTCGATGTCATTTCCACTGACGAGGTAGTAATCAATCTGATCACCAGCTTCGGAGCTGAAAGCAAACTTATTCTGTAAAGCATCCGGAAGAGGGCTTAGCCACTTCACCGACAAATAGGATTCCCCGCCATCCGGGATCCACTCCATTGCCACGGCATACTTCTTCCCCTTTTCAAGATCATAAGGAATCTCTATTGCACCGGCATTCCAGGGCTGACGCCATTTCTCAGACTGTAGTTTCCCGTCAATCCAGATCTTAACGTAACCGGCATACTTCAGCAGAAAAGTATGACGGCCGGAGTAAGGTGATTCTATTTTACCTTCCCACCTGATTTTCCCTGCCGCCAGTTTAAAATCAGCAGGAAACTTGTTCATATCTTTCAGGAATGAATAATCTATATCTGACTCCGCCCTTACAACTGTTTTAGCAGGGTTATCAGCCTCCGTGTAAGTGGCAGTGAGCCAACCCGCTTTTTCATCCTTTGAATACAGCTTCAGATCGCCCAAAGGCTGAAACTCCCTCACATCTCCAGCCCGGGTGATGGAATAGTTATCCCACAGAATTCCGTAGCCCTTGCTGGATACAACAAATGGCACAGCCACGTCTGTATTATACTGGGAGAGAAGTACCTGGTGGCCCCGGTAATTCATCACTCCATTCTGATGTTGTCCAAGTCCGTAAAAAGCTTCAGAAGCGTCTGTTTCGAAGTCCTGTCTGATCCGGTAAAAGGAATCCCCCGAATAAGAGGCAGCAATAAAAGCAGACCCGTCTCCCGGTACCTCCCGGCAGATAGTATCTCCGTTGATGCCGGTAAAAGTAACTGCACCGTTGGCCAAGTCAACACTTGCATGTATCGCTGCCGTTTTGATCGTCACGGCATTCCCGGACCTCACCAGTTCCCAGCTTACCGGACGGGGGAGGCTATCCACAATCATCAGGCTCTTCCTGCCGCTAACCGTATTTAAAGGGGATGATGTTACCCGTATAATTTTGTCCGTCACTACTCTTACCTGTATGTCCTTTGAGACAGCAGGGCGACCGGCTCTTAAACTTATCAGGACTCCATCGTTTAGCTTTTTAACATCGGCTCCCTGTCCGGAAACGTTAGTGGCAGCACCACACAGAAAGAAGAACGTTAGTAATCGTATATACATAGCGGTTAATAATTGAAAACGTATGATCCGGAACGGCATCCGGTATTTTGTAAAGCTAGGCTTAACCGGAAATAGAGGAGGTATTGAATTGTTTCCAAATAGGTGTTAAAATGTTAACCAGAGAACAACTTAATGGCCTTTCTTCGCCCATACCGAAGGCAGAACACCGAACTCTGTCTTAAAGTACTTTGCGAAAACTTTAGGATTGTTAAATCCTGTCTGATAGGCTACCTCCGAAACCGTCAGCTGCGATTTCTCAAGCAGTTGAGATGCCCTCTTCAAACGGATCGTGCGAATAAAGCCGACAGGTGTTTGCCGGGTTAACTGAAGAAGTTTCTTGTATAAAGCCACCCGGCTCATGGCCATCTCCCTGCTCAGCTCTTCTACCGAGAATTCGGCGTTAGCGATGTTCTTTTCTACAATTGCAAGAGCCTGCCTGATAAACTTCTCATCTGCCGGAACTACTCCCGCTTCAGTTGGCACAGCATCGATCTGCCGTTGATAAGTTTTGCGCATAGACTCTTGTTGCTCACACAAGTTGCGGATCTTCGATGCGAGTACTTCAAAACTGAAAGGCTTTGTCATGTAATCATTGGCCCCAATTCCGAGGCCTCGCAAAAGCATCTCTTCCCCGGTCATCGCGGTAAGCAGAATAATTGGAATATGCATCGTCCGCTTGTCTTGACGGATCTTTCTGCAAAGGTCAATTCCGCTCATCTCGGGCATACTGATGTCGGAGACTATCAGATCAGGCTGTTCAGCTAGTGCCCTGCTCCATCCCTCTTTTCCGTCCGCCGCTTCCGAAAGGATATAATAGTGCCTGAGGTTCTCTTTCAGATAAAACCTGAAATCTTCATTATCCTCGATCAACAGGACACGACGTTTTTTATAGCCGGCACCGGATGGAACTGCCTCTTTACTTTCATCTGCATGGGCGTGCTCCGGAAGAATCAAAGACGGTGGCACCATAGCCGTAGCGGGTGTTCCTGCATCTGTTTTCACCACTGTACCGAAAGGCAGTTCTACAATAAAGCAACTGCCCTTGTCCTGTTCGCTTTCCACTCTTATAGTCCCGCCATGAAGGTTTACAAACTCACGGGTGATGGCAAGGCCGATACCACTGCCCTGGTTGACTAAGGATCCGGGAATATCGTGCTGAAAGAAACGTTCAAAGATCTTTTCCTGCTTATCCCGCGGAATTCCTATACCGCTATCTTTTACAAGGATGACCAGCACACTATCGCCCTGTTTCTCTACGACCTTCATATCGAGCTTGACAGAGCCGCCGTCAGGAGTAAACTTAAACGCATTGGAGAGCAGGTTAAAAAGAATCCGCCCGATCTTGTCATGATCAAAATGAACGGTATAAGATCCTGCATCCGGACAGAAGGAAAAATCTATGCCTTTCTTCTCAGCAAGATCCATGAAAGACTCAAAGCTTTCCCTGGCAAAAGCAACGATGTCGCCTTCCTCCGGATGCAGCCTGAGTTCATTGACTTCCATTCTCCTGAAGTCCATCAGCTGGTTTACCAGGTTTAAAAGGCGGCTGGCATTTCTCCGTATCATCATCAGATGATGCTTATCTGCGGTGCTGACGGCAGTCCTGAGCAGATTATCCAGCGGACTGAGAATGAGGGAAAGAGGAGTCCGGAACTCGTGGCTTACATTCGTAAAAAACTTAATCTTCATCATATCCAGTTCATGCATTCTCCGGGCTTCCTCCCGTTCCTGCTCAAGGACAAATTGCTCCCGGAGCTTCCGTATAGCTCTGTGCCGGATAAATATCAGTATCAGAAAGAGGCATACGGCATATATGCAATAAGCCAGAGGTGTTTTCCAGAACGGAGGCAGTATCTTTATTTTGAGACTCGCCCCCCTGTTATTCCATATTCCGCTGTCATTTGAAGCTCTTACCCTGAAAATATAATCGCCGGGATCAAGGTTCGTGAAGGTAGCTTTCCTGTTTTTGCTGTCGGTAGTAAGCCATTTGTCATTAAACCCTTCCAGGATATAGGCATATTTATTCTTCGGGGCATTTGAATAATTCAGGGCGGCAAATTCTACAGAAAACACATTCTGGTCATAATCAAGTGTAACTTCCCGGGATTCTGTAACAGAGTGTTCCAGGATCTTTTTTCCCGAAAATAACTGGCCTGGCCTTATATCCTGGTTAAAGAGCTGAAAACCGGTCAGCACAACCTCAGGAGCATCTCTGTTTATGCCGATATTGCCGGGCCGGAAAATATTAAAGCCATTTGCACCTCCAAAGATCAGTTCTCCCTGCCTGGTA
This sequence comes from Pararcticibacter amylolyticus, assembly GCF_003130405.1. Lineage (GTDB taxonomy): Bacteria > Bacteroidota > Bacteroidia > Sphingobacteriales > Sphingobacteriaceae > Arcticibacter > Arcticibacter amylolyticus. The sequence continues at coordinate 23,648 of NZ_QEAS01000028.1, read as the reverse complement.
CTGAGGGCTGCATTCTCATTAAACTGCCATCCCTGCAATCCATCCGTCTTATCATAGTTCCGGATAGTGAAAGAGTTAAGAGACCCTTCTTTTCCAATGATGATATTGGAGAGCCCCCGGGGCGTGCTTGTCCATATATTACCATTACGGTCTTCGAGGATGGTTAGTACAGTATTGTCTGCAAGCCCGTTTTGCACGCGGACAGCTTCAAAGTAATTATTTGCCGGCTTATAAATATTTAATCCCTCCTGGGTGCCTACCCACATCCATCCCCGGCTGTCTTTCAGGAGAGACATGACGTTATCGTTGCTTAAACTTCCTCCATCGCGTTCAGAATGAGCAAAGTGCTTAAACCAGCCACTCTTTTTCACCCAAATATCTACGCCCCTGTCCGTTCCGATCCAGATGTTCCCGCTGGAGTCTTCTTCCAGGGCAGCTATATAATTTGATTTGATAGTACTGGTGCCCGGGCCAGCCCTTAACTGCCTGACAAGCCGCCTGTCTGCATCGAACACGTTGATCCCGCCTGCGAGGGTACCTACCCAGAGATATCCTCCTGAATCCTCAAACAGCTCCCATACCCTATCATCTGAAAGAGACTTCGGGTCCGTACGGCTGTTCCGGTAGTGAGTAAATTGCTTTCCGTCAAAGCAGTCGAGCCCCCCAAAATAAGTTCCGATCCACAGCTTCCGATTCCGGTCTATCCACAGGCTGACAACAACATCATTGGCAAGGCTGTTAGGTTGATCGGGCTGATGCCTGAAACGTTTGAACAGGTTTTGACGGCGGTCGAAGTAAATCAGCCCTCCCCCGTTTGTGCCGATCCACAGATTCCCTTTATCGTCTTCAGCAAAACGGTTCACATCTTCAAAAGGAAGGCTTCCCTCATCTCCCGGCCGGTGCGAATACAAAGGAAACCGGATCATCCCCTCGTGATAATAACTCACTCCCTGTTTAAAAGTCCCCACCCAGATCGTACCGGTATTGTCTGCATAAATAACCGGAGTACTGTTCTGGGCAAGGCTCTTGTCATCAGATTCCTGGTTGAGGAGCAGCTGAACCGTCTTACCTCCTTTATCTATCAGGTTGATCCCCCCGTGATCGGTGCCGATCCATATAATCCCTTTCCTATCCTGGCTTATGCTGTAAATATTGTTCGTGCTTAACCTGACCAGACCAGGATCTTTGGTATAGTGTTCTCTTTCTCCCCGTCTGCTGATATAAAATACCCCAAGAGGCCGGTCGGCGGAATAAATCCAGGCATCGTTATCAGCATCTGTGAAAATCCGGTATACTGCCTTTTCCGGCTCGGCTGCTACCTTTATCCTTTTGAGGAGTTTGTTAGTTTGTGCTCCCGCAACTATTATCAGTCCGTCTCTGTGAACTACCCAAACATTACCGTCACGACTTATAGCCAGGGAAGTTGCAGGCGCAGAAGAGGCAGTTCGCCACAATAGCCGCGCTTTGTCCCCCTGCTCACGGTACTTATATACGCCCGCACTGGTTATCAGCCAGAACGTGCCTCTTCCATCACCTCTTATGTCGGAGAGCTGACCGCTCACTCCTATCTTTTCCAGGAACCGCCCGGGCCGTCTGTCAAAGTTCTCCTTCTGCGGATCATAAATTACATATCCGGTCCGGGTCTGTACCCATAATTTACCATGAGGCCCCGCCTGGATGTTCATAACATTATCGTCACTGAGGGAAGAGGTGTCCCGGCGGTTATGTTTAAAGACCCTGAATCCGTACCCGTCATACCGGTTCAGACCGGACATAGTTCCAAACCACATAAATCCTCTCTGATCTTTTAAAATGCATTTAACAAGATTATGAGAAAGTCCGTCGGATATGCTTAACCGGGCGAACTGATAACGATCAGCCTGTGCCCGTATTACATGGATACTGGAAACAAGGAATAAGAAAGGTAACCAGACCAATTTCCGCATCGTTTATAGATTAGTTCTTCTAAAAACCAGGAGGCATTCAGTTAAGAAGCTAAGTTAACACTTCCTGAATAATTCAGCACTCCTTATTTCAGGGGATTCTTAAGAGAGCAGCACGATCCGTATTTTCCCCTTATAGCAGGAACACTGGATATAAAAGCATTCACTGGTACCGCAGGGCGTGGGTTCCACAGGTATCCCGGGCATATCGTAACTGTTACCAGAAAAAACAATTAACTTGGTCACCGATTACACTTTCCGGGAAGAGAATTCATATCCGGGCCTCTCATTGCGAACAACATGCAACCAGAAAAAGAAGTAACGATATACGACATAGCAAAAGCCCTCAATATATCGCCAGCAACTGTCAGCCGGGGACTTAAAGATCATTCTGCTATCAGTAAAAATACGAGGAAGCGCATCTTTGAAGCAGCTCAGGCTATGGGATACCGGTTTAACAGCTTTGCAAGCAACTTAAGGCGGCAGAAGACCAATACTATCGGCGTTATCGTTCCGCGCCTGAACAGCGCATTTATGTCGGACGCCATAGCAGGGATGGAGAAGGTGTTAAACGAAGCCGGTTATAATCTGATCATCAGTCAATCGCTTGAAGACACAGGGAAGGAGGAAAAAAATGCAGTTACTATGTTCAACAGCAGAGTGGACGGACTCATTGTTTCCCTGTCCTATAATACCCGGGCTATCCCGCATTTTGAGCAATTTATAAGAAGAGGCATCCCCCTGATCTTCTTTGACCGCATTTATGAAGATTCCGAATGCCCTTCTATTGTAATTAATAATTACGAGGCCGCCTACGGGATCACTACACATCTTATCGGCGAGGGGTGTAAAAGAATCGTTCACATAACAGGGAACGAGTCGGGAAATGTGTACCGCCAACGGTTTGAGGGATACAGGGATGCCTTAAAAGACGGGGGAATAGAGTGGGATAAACAGTGTCTCATTGTCAATACACTTACTTCCGGCGACGGAGAACATGCCGCGGAGGCAATCCTCAAAATGAAAAGAAGGCCCGACGGGATCTTTGTTGCCAATGATAATTGCGCGGTGTCCTGCATGTTATCCCTGAAGAGACAAGGGATCAAAGTTCCTGATGATATTGCTATTGCCGGATTTAACAATGACCCCATATCGAGGGTGGCCGAACCCAACCTGACCACTATTGACTATAAAGGTTATGAAATGGGAGAGGTAGCCGCCAAAACCCTGATAGACCGTCTCAACGGAACCTCCGGTGTCCCGATCACCAACAGCCTCATTTTAAAACATGAAATAATTGTAAGAGACTCCTCTTTAAAGAACAGCAGAACTAAACACAGATAGGAAAAACACCTGATAAAAAACGGCCCCGCAACTAAAAGCCGCAGAGCCGTTTGTAACTATGTTATCTTCAAATGCGTTACACGAAGAGAAGACGAAAACTCCCCCCTCAGACCAAATCCCCTCCAGTCAGTTTCCTCTCACAACTCATAACCCATCCCTCTCTTACAATTTACTACTTATAACTCACTAAAAGATATACTTCGTACTTAAGAAATTAGAAGTCTGTTCAGTCACGATGTCGTTAATCAGCTTTTTATTGTTCTCATTCAGTTTGGTTGCCACCAGAGACCGGATGGAGAACGAACGTAAAGCATCGTGTACAGAAAGCGTACCTTCTGCACTGTCTTTACGTCCTGTAAAAGGAAACACATCGGGACCACGCTGACACTGAGCATTGATGTTCACCCGGCTTACCAGATTCACAAAAGGATCTATCAGGGCAGACACTTCCTCGGCGTCATTACTGAAAATACTTACCTGCATTCCGTGAGGTGAATCGATCTGGTACTGGATCGGCTCTTCAATAGATTCAAACGGAATCACCGGAATAACAGGACCAAACTGTTCTTCCCTGTACAGCTTCATCTTTTCAGTTACCGGATAAACAACCGCCGGATAGAAGAAAGACGCATGCGTCTCGCCGCCATGCTCATTTACCACCCTGGCACCATTTGCAATGGCATCGTCTATGCACTCCTTCAGATATGCCGGCTTTCCGGGTTCTGTAACCGGGGTAAGTTTCACATCTTTATCCCATGGCAGGCCACATTTTAGTTTAGCGATCTCTTCTCCCAGAAGCTTCAGAAATTCATCTGCGATATCCTTATGCACAAAGATCATTTTGATCGCGGTACAACGCTGGCCATTGAAGGATAAAGCCCCCAGGATACATTCGCTTACAGAGAGTTTAAGGTCTGCGTTCTTTGTCACAATAGCGGCATTCTTCGCATCAAGGCTTAACACAGCCCTGAGCCTGTTAATTTTCGGATGCCGTTTTTTAAGATCGTTAGCAACCTTGCTCGACCCGATAAATGCCAGGACATTGATTTTACCACTCGCCATTAAACCCGGAGTTACAACAGCCCCGCGACCATAAATAGTGTTTACAACACCTTTAGGGAATGATTCCTGGAATGCTTTCAGCAATGGATAGTGAAGCAGGGTACCATGCTTGGGTGGTTTGAATAAAAGAGTGTTCCCCATTAAAATGGCGGGGATAAGCGTAGTAAACGTTTCATTGAGAGGATAGTTAAAAGGCCCCATACAGAGCACTACCCCTATCGGGGAACGCCTTATCTGGGCTACTACCCCTTCCTCGATTTCAAACCTTGACGACTGCCGGTCGATATCCTTAAGCGCATCTATAGTCGCGTTGATATATTCGACAGTACGGTCAAACTCCTTGGTCGAATCAGCGTATGATTTACCGATCTCCCACATGATAAGCTTTACGATCAGATCGCGCTGTTCGCCCATCTTAAAGATGAACCGTTCCATGCATTTAATACGTCCGTCGATACTCATGGTCGGCCACTCGCCACGGCCATTGTCGTAAGCTGCTATAGCCGCATCAAGCGCTTCTGTAGCCTCCTTCTCCGTACATACCGGGTATGTACCGATCAGCTTTCTCTTCAGCCCTTCAGGAGTGGGAACACATACTGGTGAGTAGACTTCACTCACCGCCCCGTTCCAGGGGCGCATCTCTCCATCGCTGAGATACTCCCGCTGGTGTATCTCCCCGATGAGGAATTCCGGCGGGATCTGATCCTCCGGAACAAAAATTGATTCAAGATTTAACTTTTCACTCATAATCGTGTGTTAATTCGATAATTAAAGGTCCCGGACAGGGAACCCGCATTTTATCATAGCCAAACGTCAGAAGGTAATTGTAATGTTACAAACTTAGACGAATTGTTGTCATCTGCAAACAAACGGACTTTCAACCGGATTGCTTCCTGTTAAATTTTACAGTAAGAAAACATGGAATCAGATGTGTGCATAAAAAAAGATCCCTGGCACCAAAGCCAGGGATCTTTTATATTCTTTGGTTCCTTTTACAAATCTGTGATAGGTTTATATTGAGGAACTAAGGATTTCATTACCACCCAACCGATCAGGTAGAGAACCGCACAAATTGAGAAGATGATAAAATAACCTGCCTCTTCTCCCTTAAAGCCCATGAATACCATTTGAGTCTGGCCTGCATAATCAAACAGCACACCCGAACTTTTATTGATAATAAATGAACCTAAGCCGCCGGCCATTCCACCAATACCGGTGATAGTAGCGATTGCTTTCTTTGGAAACATATCCCCTACCGTAGAGAATATATTTGCAGACCATGCCTGATGCGCTGCACCCGCTATACCGATGATGATTACCGGTAGCCAGTAAGTATACTTACCTAATGGTTGTGCCAGCAATGCTAACAGCGGGAAGAATGCAAAGATCAGCATCGCTCTCATCCTGCCCTCGTAAGGATTCATGCCCTTCTTATCAACAAAATAAGACGGCAGCCATCCTCCAATGATCGCAAGCAGGGTGATCATGTAAAGAACAAATAATGGCAATGCACTTTCAGTCGAATCCATACCGTAAACGGAGCTCAGGTAAGCCGGTGTCCAGAAAAGGAAGAACCACCATACCCCGTCGGTCATGAATTTACCAAAAGCAAAAGCCCAGGTTTGTTTATACTTAAAGCAATCAGCAAACGAAGTCTTCTTCGAGGCCACCTCAGGCGTTGCGGTTATCTCAACAATCTTGATGTCAACCAGCGTGTCCTGCTGAATATAGGCCAGTTCAAGGGCATTTACCCTTGGATGAACTTCGGGCTTCTTATAAATAAACACCCAGAACCCCATCCATACAAAGCCAAGAGCTCCGATAATGATGAAAGACATTTCCCAGCCATACGCTGCAGCGATAAACGGAATCGAAACAGGAGCAGCCAGTGCTCCTACTGTAGCACCTGCGTTAAAGATACTGGTAGCCAGTGCCCGGTCTTTCTTTGGAAAGTACTCGGCAGTGGCCTTGATCGCCGCAGGAAAGTTACCCGCTTCACCAAAAGCAAGTACAATACGGGCAATGATGAACAAAGTAACACTTACGGACACGATCTTGCTCACATTGTCAACTGTCCCGATTGCCTCTTTCGCTCCCTCAAACCCGACAAACCAGTTGCCCGTAAGCATCCCGGATGTTGCAATTCCGCAAAAAGCATGAAGACATGCACCCAGCGACCAGATTCCGATTGCCCACAGGAAACCTTTCTTGGTATCCAGCCAGTCTACGAAACGGCCTGCAAACAGCATACTTGCCGCATAAAAAACAGAAAATAGGGCAGTGATATTTCCGTAATCATTGTTGGTCCAATGAAACTCCGGTGCAATAAAGTCCTTCCAGGTAAGTGAAAGAACCTGACGGTCCAGGTAATTAATCGTGGTAGCGAAAAACAACATGGCGCAAATCGTCCATCTGTAGTTCCCTATTTTATTTGATTCCATTCGTTTAATTAAAATTAGGTAATGTTAGCTTATTTCTTGCATGACTGAACGATCTCTAACGCCTGTTTGGTCAGCGCGATCAGTTCGTCATACTTCTTGTTTTCCATAATATCCTTGGTAACAAGCTTACTTCCCATACCTACAGCACAGACGCCTGCTTTAAACCAGCCTGCAATGTTATCCTTATCCAGGTCAACACCACCGGTAGGCATAAACAGCAGGTTAGGGAAAAGTTCTTTAATTGCAGAAAGGAAAGAAGGGCCGAGGATGTTGCCGGGGAAAAGCTTCACGAATTTCGCACCTAACTTTTCAGCCTTGATGATCTCTGTAGGAGTCATACAACCAGGTATCCACAACATATTGTTCTTGTCAGCTACTTCTGCTGCATCTTCCACAAGTCCCGGGCTGATAATATAATCTGCTCCTGCATCAATAAATGCCTGTGCAGAGGCAGCATCCTTAATAGTACCCACACCCAGATACATTCCCTTCAGTTCAGTCTCACATACTTCACGCATGGCAGCGAAATTCTTTAAAGCCGCTTCACCCCGGTTAGTATATTCTACCGACCGTATACCAGCACTGTATAAAGCTTTCAGCAATTCAATACTCGTCTGAGTATCTTTATTGAAATACAACGGCAATATACCCTGTTCAGGTATCACTTTCAAAAGTTCTGATTTCTTATCCATATTATAATCGTAATTTCCGGTAATATAATGAGGGCTAATGTATAAAAATTATGGTAACTTTATACCGCCGATGACTAGAATCACATATTAAAACCAGCTCAATTATTGCCAATTTCACAATAAACAACAAGAATCATTAACAGAATATCAATATATCATTTTAAATATAGTTTAATATACTAACCGGAAACGATTGCGTAAATTTTTTATGCAATAAGCCCGTAAGCCCTACTAACTCAGGAACTATGATGTACTTTTGGTACACTTTTGAAAGAAGAATTAAAGTAAACCTTTTTATATATAAAATAAAGATTAAATATGTCTAAAAAAGTTGTAACACTGGGAGAAATCATGATGCGTTTATCAACTCCCGGATTTGAGCGGTTTGTACAGAGCGACAGCTTTGATGTAACCTATGGTGGAGGGGAAGCTAACGTAGCTGTAGCAGTATCTAACTATGGTTTGAACGGAGTATTTGTGTCTAAAGTTCCTGATAATGCATTAGGACAGGCTGCAATCAATCATATCAGAAGATATGGTGTAGACACTCAGTTCGTAGCAAAGGGCGGAAAAAGACTCGGTATCTATTTCCTTGAAACCGGAGCTTCTATGCGTGCTTCTCAGGTTATCTACGACCGTGCAGATGCATCGATTGCAGATGTAGACGTATCAGAATTTGATTTCGATAAGATCTTCGAAGGTGCTGACTGGTTCCACACTACCGGTATCACTCCTGCATTAAGTGATAAAGCTGCTGCTCTTACTGAAGCTGCGTTAAAAGCTGCTAAAGCAAAAGGTATCACAACTAGTATCGACCTTAACTACCGCAAAAAATTGTGGAGCAAGGAAAAAGCAAGAGAAGTGATGACCAATCTTTGCCAGTACGTAGACGTTTGTATCGGTAACGAAGAAGATGCTGAAACAACATTAGGATTTAAAGCTGAAGGTACAGATATTACAAAAGGTGAATTGAATCTTGGTGGGTACAAATCTGTATTCCAGCAGATGAAAGAAAAGTTCGGTTTTAAATATATCGCTTCTACCCTTCGCGAAAGCCATAGTGCTTCTGACAACGGATGGTCAGCTTTAGTTTACGACGGAAATGAGTTCTACCACACAAAACAATACCAGGTACGTATCGTTGACCGTGTAGGTAGCGGCGACTCCTTCGCCAGTGGATTCATCTATGGCCTGGTAACAGGTATGCCAATGGGTGAAGCTGCTGAATTCGGTGTAGGTGCTTCTGCATTAAAACACACCATTCCGGGCGATCTTAACCACGCTACGCTTTCTGAAGTACAAACCCTGATCAAAGGCGACGCTTCAGGACGCGTTCAGAGATAATTGCATTCCTTCGGGAATTTTGCTACATACTTAAAAGATCCGCCCTCGCATTTATGCAACCGGCGGATTTTTTTTAAGTTAAAAGCCAGAACTTTAATATAAGTTAAAAGTAGAAAGTTGAAAGTTGAAAGCCGGAGCACAAACTCAACGCTGAAGTACAACCCAGAACTTTAAACTCTTAACTTTAACCTTTAAACTCACAGAAATGATAATTGATTCACTCGAAAATGCTGGAAAATACACCAGCGTTCATCCTAGTTTCGCAAAAGCTTTTGAATACCTAAATAGCCAGGACCTTGCAGCTCTGGAACCCGGAAAGTTCGTCATCGAGGAAGGCACCCTGAATGCTGCTGTTTCAGCTAAAGAGGGAGTAAAGACTGAAGACGCCAAGTTTGAAGCACACAACAACTTTATCGATATACAGGTATGTATCTCAGGTAAAGAAAAGATGGGCTGGAGCACACGCAGCCAGTGTACCAATCCTGTTGCTGAGTACAATCCCGAAAAAGACGTAATTTTCTTTAATGATACACCAGGAATGTACTTTGAACTGCTTCCAGGCCAATTCGCCATCTTCTTCCCTGAAGACGCACACGCACCCATGATTGGCGAAGGTGTTATCAAAAAGCTCGTCGTGAAGGTGAAAAAGGCGTAAAA
>NZ_QEAS01000028.1:0-14118 GCF_003130405.1 Pararcticibacter amylolyticus | reverse complement strand
GGGCTTAGCTCCCCAACCACTCATAATCCATAACCCATAACTAAAAAAAGAGGTTCTCGTTTCCGAGAAGCCTCTTTTTCTTATAATTATGAATCTGAAAAATTATAAAGTTACACCTGTTTTGAAGATGGCAATTTCACGAAAGCCATTCTTTTCGTGATGAGCCTTTTCACCATTTGCCACACGGATGATCTTGTCAATGAACTGTTCCAAAGCCTCATCAAAAGTTTGATCTTCAGCCAAAGGTCCTGCGTTGTAGTCAATCCAGTGGGACTTCTTCGTAGCCAATTCTGAGTTTGTAGCAATCTTTAATGTTGGAATGAAACTACCGAACGGAGTACCGCGGCCTGTAGTGAATAATACGATATGACAACCGGAAGCACCGAGGGCTGTAGTGGCTACAAGGTCATTACCGGGAGCGCTCAAAAGGTTTAACCCCTTTTCTTTAAGACGTTCTCCATATTTCAATACATCCACAACATTAGCAATTCCGCCTTTCTGAGTACAACCAAGCGATTTATCTTCCAGCGTTGAGATACCACCTGCTTTATTACCCGGAGAAGGGTTCTCATAAATAGGCTGCTTAAGATCAATAAAGTACTGTTTAAAGTCATTGATCAGGTGAACCGTCTTATCGAAGACCTGCTCATTCACACAACGATCCATGAGGATGGTTTCCGCACCAAACATTTCAGGTACTTCGGTCAGGATAGTAGTTCCACCCTGGCTGATCAGAAAGTCAGAGAAGTATCCTACAAGAGGATTAGCTGTGATGCCAGACAGTCCGTCAGAACCACCGCACTTCAATCCCACTTTAAGCTCAGAAACAGGAATGGGCTCACGCTTATCTTTCCGCACCTCTTCATAGATCTCCTTTAAAAGAGCCTTTGCATCCTCTACCTCATTCTGTGCGCTCTGACTGGAAAGGAACTTGATCCTGCTCTTGTCGTAGTCACCCAGGGAAGCCTCAAACTCATCAATCTTATTATTTTCGCAGCCAAGACCCAGAACAAGCACACCACCTGCATTTGGATGAAGAGCGATGTCACTCAGGATAGTCCGGGTATTCTGATGGTCGTCGCCGAGCTGCGAACAGCCATAGCTATGCTTGAATACCTCGATTCCCTCGATATCATCAGGGTTTTCCTCTGCCTTAAACTCACGGATGATCTGCTCGGCAATTCCGTTTACACAACCTACTGTAGGAACGATCCAGATCTCATTCCGGATCCCCACCTCACCATTCTTACGGCGGTAACCATTAAACGTGAGGTTACGCTGAGGATGAGCCAGCTCGTGCAACTGAGGATTATAGGAATAATCAAAAACCTCTCCCAGTTTTGTTTTCACATTCTGAACGTGTACATGCTCTCCCGCTTTGATAGCGGCGGTAGCCTTGCCAATGGGATAGCCATACTTCAGGATATCGGCTCCTTCAGCAATATCCGTGAGAGCAATTTTATGCCCGCGTTCCACATCATTAAGCAACTCAATGCTCTTCCCGTCAACTTCAATCACCTCACCTTTGGTAAAGTTTCTTAAAGCGATCACCACATTGTCCCGGGAATGGATTTTAATTAACTCTTTCATTGTTTTATTGAATGTCGGAAACCAGATGCCAGCCACCGAAACCGGCGCCGGCATCTGATCATTCCAGCAGTATTTATACTAATTCGATAGCTTTCTGCATACCAAGCTTCTCAATATTCACGAGGTGTTTGGTTACAGCAGCTGTCAGCCCTTCTACTGTATTCAGGTCCAGTTTCCAGTTTTTCTCGAATGCAAGCACTTCTCGTACCACATCCTCTACCGATTCATCTGAACCATCGTATTTAGCCCATGCAGATTTCAGCAGGATCAGAACCGCAGCATCATCATTCAATGCGATCTCTTCCTCACCTCTCTTACCTTTGTAAAAAGCAATAGTAGCCGCGAGAGAAAAAGCAAGTTTCTCAGGAATTGAGCCTAATCTCTTCTTGTACTCCAGGATTGAAGGCAATACACGTGTCTCAAACTTAGGGAATGAGTTTAATGCGATACTCATCAGCAAGTGTTTGATATATGGGTTGCTGAATCGTTCAATCACTTCATTCGCAAATTTTTCAAGTTCTTCCTTTGGAAGGTCTAGAGTTGGAATGATCTCATTGAAGATCGCTTCTTTGATAAACTTTCCTACTACTGGATGCTCAACAGACTCTCTGACGGTATCGATACCATAGAGATAAGCTACCGGCACAAGCGCCGTGTGAGCCCCGTTCAGGATCTTTACCTTACGTGATTTATAAGGAGTAACATCCTTTACGTAAAGGACATCCAATCCGATGGAAGGAAAAGGAAGCTCCTTCTGAAGTTCTTCAGGGCCTTCGATCACCCAAAGGTGAAAATGCTCACCTTCCACGATCTGCTTATCTTCATAGCCCAGTTCACTGGTGATTTCTGCTATCCGTTCCCTGGGATATCCCGGAACAATACGGTCAACAAGCGTATTGCTGAAGCTGCAGGCAGAATTAAGCCACTCAACGAACCCTGATTCAAGGTTCCATTGCTCAGCATATTTTAAAACGATCTGTTTAAGATTATCGGCATTCTTGTCGATCAGCTCACAAGGGATGATATGAACACCTTTTGACTGATCCCCATTGAAAGTCTTATACCTGTGATTCAGCCATACAGTAAGCTTTGCAGGGTAAGAATTCGGAGGAGTTGCGGTCTGAGTATCATTCTCATCGTATGCAATACCCGCTTCAGTTGTATTGGAAATCACATATCTCATTTCCGGATTCTCAGCAGTGCCCAGATAAGCCGCAAAATCCTCATACGGATTGATCCCGCGGCTGATCACATCGATAGTCTCATAAGTACTTTCCGGTTTCCCGTTCTTGTAGCCGCGAAGATTCAGGGTATAAAGGCCATCCTGCTCATTCAGCATATTCACCATACCTTTATCGATCGGCTGCACAACAACGATAGAACCATTAAAGTTACCCTTCTGATTTAATTCATGGAACATCCAGTCGACAAAGCAACGAAGGAAGTTCCCTTCTCCAAACTGGAGCACTTTTTCAGGATACTCTCTGTATCCCTGAAACGTTTTTTTACTTAATTGCATATTTTTAAAGCTATTAGCCGTCGGCTATTAACAATCAGTCTTTTAGCAATTGTTATAGAGACAGTTTTTATTTATTTTTCTAACATTCCCATACGACCTGAACCTGTTTCCTCACCCTCACATCCATCCCTGCAACAGTCAGATCGTCACCTGAAGATTGTAAATCTTACTTGCTGTTTTCCTGGATCTTCGATACCGTAAGAATATCCTGGCCTGTTGCATCACCCTGCTCCTGTAACTTTCCGAAAGCAGCAGCAGTAGCATAATCAACAGTATCCTGGGGACTGTGTTTTAAATAGGATCCGTAGATCAGACCCGCCATAAAGCAGTCACCGCTGCCAGACCTGTCCACCACCCCTGTTGTCCTGAATTCGTCGGAGTTAAACTGCTCTCCGCCTGTATACAGGCTGGTATAATACAGAAGGTTGTTCTTATCCGAATCAAAACGGAATGTATTGGCAACAGACTTACATTTCGGGAAACGCTCCATAATCTCAATGGAAGTGGCCTTTGCATGATCCAGGTACGCTTCGCGTGTGCCTTTCAGATGGATATCCTGATCAATAGAGGTACCCAGCAGTGCATTGGCAGACCAGATATTTCCCATCACCACATCACAGTGCTCCACCAGTGCAGGCATTACCTCCACAGGCTTCTTTCCGTATTTCCACAACCTCGCACGGTAGTTCAAATCCACAGAAATGGTGATGTTCTTGGACGAAGCGGCCTCAAGTGCCTCAAGGCAAACATCGGCCACGTTCTCATTCAGAGCAGGACTGATAGCCGTAAAGTTGAACCAGGATACATCACGAAGGACTTTGTCCCAGTCTATAACTCCCCTTTTCAGTTCAGAGAACGCCGACCGGTCCCGGTCGTACACCACACTACTTTTTAAATCCGCTCCCCTGTCGAGGTAATAGACTCCAACCCTCTCGCCCGAAAACAAAACCGACGAAGTATAGATCCCCTTGTATTCAAGGTAATTGATCATATACCGCGACATAAAATTGTCGGGGAGTACGGTACTGTATTTTACAGGAATATTCCAGGCTGCAAGAGCGGTTGCAGTATTCGCTTCGGCCCCTCCCATGTATAACAGGAAGGGGTGTTTTTCCGCATCTTCGTTCGCCGCAGGCGAAATACGCAGAAGGAGTTCACCAAAGCATAAAACTTTACTTATCACAAGCCGAAATAATTTTTTGCGTTATAGTAACAAATGTCCTTAATAATCTTTCCTGTCCACTCGATATCATTTGGCATCTCTCCGTTTTCGATTTCCTCACCAAACAGGTTACAGAGAATTCTGCGGAAGTATTCATGACGCGGATAAGAAAGGAAGCTGCGGGAGTCTGTAAGCATCCCCACAAACCGGCTGATCAGCCCCATGTTAGACAAAGCATTCATCTGTTTGATCATCCCGTCTTTCTGATCCAGGAACCACCAGCCGGAACCAAACTGTACCTTCCCGGCAACAGATCCGTCATTAAAGTTCCCGATCATAGTAGCCATTAGCTCGTTGTCGGCAGGATTAAGATTGTAAATGATCGTCTTGGCCAGCCTATCCTCAGTATCAAGCCTGTTTAAGAACTTAGAAAGCTGGCGTCCCTGGCTGAAATCTCCAATAGAATCCCAGCCTGTATCCGGGCCAAGCTGACTTAACATCCTGGCATTATTATTTCTTAAAGCGCCGAGGTGATATTGCTGCACCCAGCCTTTTTCATGATCCCAGATTGCGAAATGAACAAGCATTGCCGATTTAAACTTCAGTACTTCCTGAGCACTCAGGCTTTGATTACTCCTGATCTTCTTAAAGATAGCGCTGATTTCCTCATCAGTATAATCCTCCGCATAGATCTGCTCCAGCCCGTGATCAGACACGCAGCATCCGTTCTCTGCAAAATAATCATGACGCTTCTTAAGAGCAGACAAATAAGCATCCAGGTCAGAAATACTGACGTCCGCAACCTGCTCAAGTTTATTGATATAAGCATTTAAGCCGGCAACATCTTCAGCTGCCATGGCCTTGTCAGGACGAAATGCAGGACGAACCTGGATCTCAAATCCATCTTTAGCAATCTGCTGGTGAAATTCCAGAGAATCAATAGGATCGTCTGTTGTACAAAGTGACTCTACATTTGCCTTCCTGAGTAAGCCGCGAACGGAATATTCAGGAGTTTGAAGCTTTTCAGAACACTCATCAAACACCTTTCTTGCATTAGCACCCGAAAGAACATCAGAAATACCGAAATACCGCTGCAACTCAAGATGGGTCCAGTGATACAATGGATTTCTAAGAGTATAAGGAACAGTTTCAGCCCACTTCTCAAACTTCTCAAAATCACTTTTGCCGCCTGTAATATACTCCTCATTTACACCGTTGGTTCTCATAGCACGCCATTTATAATGGTCGCCATAGAGCCAAACCTGAGTAAGATTTTTAAAGTTGATATCATTTGCCATTTGTTCAGGGATCAAATGGTTATGATAATCGATTATAGGCATATTTTTAGCAAACTCATGATAGAGCTGCTGTGATGTACGGCTAGCTAATAAGAAGTTTTCATCTAAGAATTGTTTCATCTCCCTCGTTTATTTATATATCGTATTAATAGTATTTTGTAGTATCTATTTCTTAGCAGATTGCAGAAGCAGCCAGTTTGCCAGATCAGCAGCGGCTTTAAAATTCTCGTACTCTGCAGGAATCTTTCTGCCATCAACATATTCATTGTAGAACCACGGATCACCTACCGCAAAAACAGTTCCCTTTCCTACTTTGGCAGTAGCCATTACCACATCCTTCCCTTCCGTAAAAATTGCACGGGCAGGTGCAGTTACATTTATCGTACTGATCTCTTTAATGTATACCTTTTTCGAAGTTTTGAAGACCGGATGGCCTGCAGGAATTTTAAAAGCACCTGTTTCATAAGCATCACCCTTTACAGCATTCCGCAGATCTTCATTGAAATGAATCCCAAACTTCCCAGCCAGCACATTAAAATTCTTAAACTCACAGTTGTTGAGGTCATTTGACATGAGCATCAGCACTCCTCCATCTTTCACCCAGTTATACAAGACGTCCGCATCCTGAGCAGAAACAAAATTAGGGTTTGCCGTTTCCTTTTCCGTATCAGGATCTACAATGATATAAACCTGTGTATTCTTCAGGTTAGCAGCAGTAGGAGCTACTGTCAGGGCATTCGTTTTCGCACCTGCATAATTGAATATATTTCCCCAGAACCAGAAACCGGTGTTCGACTGGTCTTCCCAGGTATAATGGTACCGTACATTCTCTCCGGACGGGCCTTTCTTCCACTCATTATTGAAATAATAATCCAGTGTAACCGTCTTACCCTTTCCTGGTTTAGGCAAGGCACTCAGTTCCATTTCATTAGCAGCGAGCATAAAAGAGCCAACACCCTTAGGGTCATTGGTGATCACTTTCTCGCTCATATAGTATTCGAAGCTGCCATCCCTGTAAGGCTTACCCCCAAGTCCGGAAACGCTCACTGTCCCTTTCAGGTTTACCTTCCCGGCATCTACCGTTTCGATAAACTGTTTCTTAATACCTTCATACCCCTTCTGTGCCGATTTCATATAAGACTCAGGCAGATACCCCAATCTTACAGCCTTGGCGAAAGTGTAGACAAACATACTGGAACCTGAAGACTCAAAATAGTTGCCCTTACGAAGCGGTGCATCAAGAATGTCATACCAGACACCGGTTTTTGCATTCTGAACCTTCTGAACAGCAACTGCGTAACGGGCCAGAATGTCCAGAAGGGTCTTCTTTCCAGGATGATTATCAGGAAAATAAGGTAATGCATCTACCAGCGCCATTCCGTACCATCCCATTGCGCGAGCCCATATATGAGCAGAGCGTCCGGTAGTTTTGTCGGCCCACTTTTCCTTTTTAGATTCATCCCAGCCATGATACATGAGGCCTGTAGCCGCATCCCTGGAATGGTTCTCCATATAGACAAACTGATTCGTAATATCATTGAAAGCAGCAGTATCATTCATCAGAGAAGAGTACTCCGCATAAAAAGGCTGTCCCATGTACAAGCCATCCAGCCACATCTGGTAAGGATAGATCTTTTTATGCCAAAACCCTCCCTCGTTTGTACGCGGATGGGTTCTGAGCTGCTCTTTCAGGATCTTTGCAGCTTTAAGATATTTCTCCTGGCCGGTCACTTTGTAAAGAAGCAACAGCGAACGCCCGTTCTTTATATTATCAATATTATAGTTGTGGCTATCATAAGTCCGGATCGTACCATCGCTCTGCACAAAAAAGTCCATGCTCTTTTTGATATAATCGAAGTACTGTTTGTCAGCAGTCCTTTGCCAGATAGACGAAATCCCCTCCAGAAGAACACCCTGATCGTAAGTCCACTTAAAAGGCCTCCCAACCCAAAGTGAATCCGCCCAGATATCCATTACCGTAGCCGCCATTTTCTCCGACAGCGGTTTGGTCTGCGCATATGAAGTGGATACCTGAACTGTCAGAAACAGGCTTAAGAATGATATTATGCTAATTCTTCTCATATAATGCTATTTAATTTTCAATGCCTTTTTATTTGCACCAAAGTTAAACTCCGCAAGGCTTTTCAGGTTCTTTGTATTGGTATTTGATACATTAATATTCGTGCTCCTGTCACCATTAACGGAGAAAAGAAGATCGCTATTATCATTGAAGGATAGTTTATCAAATGAAAGGGAATTGCTGTTCAGGATATGAACTACAGGTTTCGTCTCCTTTGTAATCACACGAACGTTCTTCAGACTGATCTTAGAGGCCTCCTCCAGTTCCACCCCTTTTTTAGCCTGAAGCGTCATATCTTCCAGGTAAATATCATGAATATTCATCTCCGGTAATCCTCTTACAAAGATCGCTTTCTCCGCACCGTCGCATACCACATTTTTCACATAGAAGTTTTTGAACTGCGGAGTTGCCTCTGTAACCGGAAGTTTTACCACTTTCGGAGCTTCTCTTTGTTCACCGCTGAGGGGAACCGGATCTTTCGCTTCATAATACATATCGAAAAGAATCGCCTCTCCGGGAATATCTTTCATGGTGATATTCCTGATATAAACGTTCTCCACAATCCCACCCCTTCCACGGGTAGTCTTAAAGCGCAAACCAATGTCAGTGCCCATGAACGTACAATCCGTAACGAACAAGTTCTTCGCTCCGCCAGACATTTCACTGCCTACAACGAAACCGCCATGAGCATGATATACAGTACAGTTCCTGATCAGCACGTTCTCCGTCGGCATCCCTCTTTTTCTGCCCTGTTCATCACGGCCCGACTTGATACAGATCCCGTCATCCCCAACATCAAACACACTATTTTCAATCAGCACATTTTTACAGGATTCAACATCTATACCATCTCCGTTCTGAGCATACCATGGATTCTTCACATGCACATCGCGTACCGTCAGGTTCTCGCACATCAGAGGATGAACATTCCAGGCAGGAGAATTCTGGAAAACAACACCTTCCAGCAGCACCTTGTTACATTTAGTAAGCACCAGCAGGTTAGGCCGTAAGAAGTCCTTTATATCTTCATAGTCGCTAACTGTCTTCCCCGGAGCAATAACCCCGGCACCCTTTATTTTCGAGCCCTTTAATGACTTTTCGGATGGATACCAGATCTTTTTATCTTCACTTAAGGCACCACCAGAGGCCAGCAACTTTTTCCACTGAGAATCTGTCAACTTCTCTTTCTTCACCATTCTCCAGGCATCGCCATTCCCGTCAATGATCCCCTTTCCTGTAATTGCCACATTTACCAGGTTAGTGCCTGAAATCGGAGATTGATTCCTGACAGCAGCCAGGCCTTCCCAATTTGTCTCAACTAACTTATATTGATTAAAATCGCGGCTAAAGGAAAGCACAGCGTCACTTTGCAAATGAAGGTTCACATTACTTTTCAGTTCAACCGGCCCCGTTACCCATAACCCTGTCGGGATAAGCACTACCCCGCCACCGTTTTTGCTGCATTCAGCAATAGCAGTATTGATACTATTCGTGTTTATAGTAGTACCGTCATTTACCGCACCGTATTTAACAATATTAAAAGTGTCGGCCTTGAAAACCGGAGTTTCCACAGCAGGCAATGACGCGATAGGCCAGCTTTGATCGTTTGCATTCTGAGAATAGCCTTTCAAAGCGATCAGCTGTGATGCTATTACTATAGTTCTTAAAATTCTACTGTGTTTCATTCCTAAAGATCCTTATATCACCACAGTATCTTAGATTTCCCCCTAAGATCACGTTGGTTATTATCGTCTAATTATCTGGCTAGTACAAACAGATTTATCAACTTTGAAAGCAATTCTACAGACTTTAAAGCGAATAAAAAATGATTTAAGTATAAATATTTACGCAATCGTTATCGGGAACGATAGTCCTGGTCAGGCAAATCAGCTCTTCAGCCAGCCCAGCTTATTATAAGAGCAGGGCGGGCTTCGCTGTTACTTTACCTGCTCCGAAGTGATATTTTTAACGAGGCTGTTTATATACACTTCAATATTATCATATCCTGTACTAAGCTCCCTTCCGTTTGCATTGGCTTTATTGGGATCGAGCTTATTTGCCATCTCCCACTCATCGGGCATTCCGTCTCCGTCAGTGTCCTTCGGCACGGTCCCCTGCACCAGTTCAGGCCAGCCGCCCACATCAGTCTGCGAATCAATGATCCCCTTTTTTCCGGTCTTCGACCCGATGAAGGTGACAGTACCTGTTTTAACTTCATTGACCACCCTGGCATCGACAGCATCACGCTTAAAACTCGCTCCTGCAAGCTGAAGTACGCGGCTGAACGCTTCTTCTGCCGTCTGCTGGGTGATAGCCTCTGCTGAAAATGCCGTGTTAAGACGGGCATTTGCCAGAACAACTTCCGAAGCAAGATCCACACCCCCATTCCAGTTATCAGCAGTAACGGCAGCATTTCCGAAAACATAATTCCCGGATACATAGAAAGAGCCATACCCGGGAGGATAGCTTGTCAAATCAGCCTCCATAGAGATCTGCATGATCCTTTTTGTCTTACTGTTGTCTGTCCCCGGCCCCGGCTTATAATAGTTTGCTACTATATTATACCTGCCGTTCTCCCCACCATAAGCACTGTTAGAGCCCCAGTTATAGATGACATTATTGCGGTAGTCCACCAGGTCGGTTCCAAAACCACTTTTCCCTGTCCCTGTTCTGCTACCGCCATCAAACCTTGGATTCCTGCTGTTATGATGAGCCAGCAGATTATGATGAAAACTGGCATTATGCCCACCCCATATTGCTCCGTAACCATGATCATCTTTTTCGTGAAATGATTTGTTGAGGCTTTCAGACAAGATACAATACTGCATTGTAAAATCCTTATTGGCATAAAATGAACTCGTCTCATCTATCGACCAGCTCATAGAGCAATGATCAACAATCAGTTTCTCACACCCCCTTCCCCACAAAGCATCCTGTTGATTCTGCGTCAGATCTCCCATTCGAAAGCGAAGGAAACGGATGATAACATTGTTTGCCGCTACATTCATCTCATAATCCTGAATGCAGATCCCATCCCCGGGAGCAGTTTGCCCTGCAATCGTGATATCTCCGTTCTTAATCTGCAAACGGCTTTTCAGCTTTATATTTCCCGACACCTCAAACACGATGATCCTTGCACCGCTGGCACTGATAGCTTCGCGGAGGCTGCCTGTACCCGAATCGTTCAGGTTAGTCACTTTTATTACTCGTCCACCTCTCCCGCCGGTAGCGATTTTACCATAGCCTTCAGCGCCGGGAAAAGCGAAGGCGGTTTCTTGGATGGGGGTGGGTTTCTGTTCCGTTTCCGTGTGTGCTGAAGTTTTTTTGCATTCGGCAAAAAGCACCAGTAATGACACCCCTGCAATCAGAAATAATGTTTGCTTAAATTCCATAAACATGTTAAAAAATTCGATATAAACGAAAGAGGGTGCATCTTATACACCCCCTTTTGCTTACGATAGATAAAACCTTTTTATTGACGCCATCTTGGATCGCCAACACCTTTTGCCTTTAAATCAAGATTATTTATAGTAAAATTACCCTGACTAGCATTTGTGAACTGAGGATCCAGAGTTGTATATACGCCAGTATCATTTTTAGCATTCGCGGTTGCGCTAGCGGTGAAGTTAAGAGCATTAAAATAATTATTGTCCGCCATTGTTGTAATGGTTGTAGAAGCCTGGTTGGTATAATACCCGTTTGTATTCGTTATTATATTTTTAGTGAAATAAATCTGATGTGTCGCTAGACGAATATATAAGAACCTACGGCTGCTCCCCGTTGATACACTATTAAACGTATTTGTTTGAATAGTGATGACACTGTTTATTGATGGAAAGTTAGTAGACCCTGCGTTATCCATACGAAATAGATCTCTCTCTGCTGCACTAGCATAAACGGTATTGTTTTCAAACAGAAATGTTTTTGCTAAACCAGTCCTAAAGTCAATAAAATCTCCTCCATTGCATTCAATATGGTGAATGATATTCCCTCTGAACGTCACCGCTTCTATGAGAGCTTTTACATTCACATACATTACTCCTTTGATATAATTCTTAATCTCGCAATTCTCAACATTCAAAGCAGCATAAGCATTATCCAGAGCTTCATCATATATAATTGCCTGATTGCTATTAAGTGCACCTGTTCCATCAAGCACCAGATCTTTAAGCGATAATCCTGCGTTACCTCTAAGTTTAACCGCCATTCCCTTTATAACCGGTTTATCAGACGGGCGGGCACCTTTAATTGATATAGATTTGGAGATCGCAATATCTGCATTGATAGTATATTCCCCTGGCATCAAAGCAAAAGTTTCTCCACCTGCAGCATTTGCAATAATACTTGCAAAATTGTCTGTTGGATAAACAGCAATCGCACCATCAAGATCTATTAAAGTAGTAAAAGTTTTTGTGCCCCGAGTCTTTGTACCGTTCATTAACTTCGCGGTGTAAGTGGTTTCGGGGGTTAAACCAGATATTGTCGCTGCTCCTGCTGTAATTTCTTCAGAAGTAACAGTATGATTAATGTTACCGGGCGTTAACACAATAGAAGTAGCAATCTCTCCTGCCGGCCAATTTAATTTTACCGATTTTGCAGCTAAGTTTTCTGGACTTACATCCTGGAAGATTTGTTCAGCATCAGTAGTAAATGTGGCTGTAATCCATTTGGAATCATCTATCCCTTCACCAACTGCTTTGACACGAACAAAGTATTTTGTTTCACCACCAAGGGCTGTCACGGTATAGGGTACCTGATCAAATGAAATATTGTCAACCTTTTTAACTGGAGATCCTGAGAAATCAGCATTCTCAAATATCTCTAAAGTATAGGATTTTGCGTTATTCACCGCTTTCCAGG
This sequence comes from Pararcticibacter amylolyticus, assembly GCF_003130405.1. GTDB lineage: Bacteria > Bacteroidota > Bacteroidia > Sphingobacteriales > Sphingobacteriaceae > Arcticibacter > Arcticibacter amylolyticus. Next base: position 1,609 of record NZ_QEAS01000028.1, on the reverse strand, counting down.
TAAGTCTTGCACCGGTTTTATTGTACACTATTACTCCCAAATCCGTCGGAGAAAGGGTCCTGCTCAAGTTGACCGAGGTGATTTCATCCATCACATCATCCGAACAACTGGAAAAAGCCGTTAAACCAGCAATGAACCAAACATATATTAAAATCTTTTTCATATTCATCTATATTGTGAATTTTACTCGATTCCCAGGTGACTATTGTTCAATGTATTATTTGAGTTAACGACAAACGTCGTCCATATAGGCCAGACTTGCAGCTTATCAGGGTCCGCTTTGGCTAAAGCATCCCAGTAAGTATCTTGTCCACTGCCGGAAGATAAATTCCACACCTTATTAAAGGCATATCCAAGTGCTTGGCCCTGAGCATCAGTATCTCCGAAATTCAAGCCGTAGATCTCAACCGTTTCTCCATTCGCAGCTGTCCTATAATAAATCTTTGAAGGCAGGTTTGCGTATTTACCCTGCCTGTTTTCAAGCTGAATAAGCTTAGCCTTCGCCTCAGTGATTTTAGTTCCCAACAGGTTCCAGCGGATTAAATCGGCCTTTCTTAACATCTCTCCTGTAAATTCCAGAGCTCTTTCATCTACAATAGCATTAAAGAAAGCAGTTTTCGATACGGTAACTTCGCTCATAAACTGATCAACCTTAGCTGCATTATTGGGGAAGGCTCTGGTTCTGATCATCTTTAAATAAGGAGCTGCCGCTCCAGGCCCATCAATCTCATTAATTGCCTCTGCTGCCATCAATATAACGTCAGCATACCGCATGTACATCCAATTCAAACCATCGTCGTTATCAGATGTGACGATTCTTTTCATCCATTCATACCGGTATTTACCAAAATAAAGCTTATTCATGTTGGTCGGAACCTGGACTCCATCAGTCCATTCATATGGTACAACTGTTACATCTCTCCTAACATCTCCAGACTCATACTCATATAACATAAGCGCATTTGGGCCATTAGTTCCTCCCTTATTTTGCTGCGTATATTTATCTTTTGTTGTATGCTTAACCCCCAAATCAAAGGTCACTCTTCCTCGTCCTTCGCTAAATGGAATCTCCCACATGGACTCAAGCCCAGCCTTACCTGTTTCCTGATTTAAAGTTCTGAAAACCTCTTCAAACCCAAGCAAACGTAAGGATCCGCTATTAATAATATCCAGACATTCTTTTTTTGCTATCGCATACATTTTATCGCGTGACAATTCTGGGTCATTGCTCAAACGAATAGTCTTATCAAGGCGTTGTGCATATCCTCCAGCCGCTAAAGCCAAACGAGCACGCAATCCTTTGGCAAATGCTTTATTCACACGTTCCACGGAAGAAGTAACACTTGTTTCATTTGGCCAGGGTAACAAATTTGAAGCTTCTTCCAGGTCAGCCAGCAATTGCTTATAAATAACATCACGATCACTTCTCGGCAAATAAAGAGTTTCAGTTGTTATAGGTTCAAATCTAGCCGGAACATCACCCCAGCCCTTAATTAGAGTCTGTCCATAAAGTCCCGGGTAGAGGAAAAAATAGTAAAGATCAATTTTTTAACAGGAAGAAATAATGTTAATATAGCGGTATGAAAATGCGTCTGTTTACTGCCCTGAG
>NZ_QEAS01000027.1:13302-70131 GCF_003130405.1 Pararcticibacter amylolyticus | reverse complement strand
GCTCTTGCGACGCTTTCGATTCGGAATTTTGGCGACGCCGCGGCGTCGGGTGAGCGACGCTGTAGCGTTACAGCTCAGACGCCAGTCAGGAGAGTGTCGGCAGCCGGCCCGAAGCCCCCCTGAAGATTGCATGAGATAGATGAGGTTACCTGCCCTGCTCTTTCTATATACTAGTGTGCCACATAATCAGTGAGCCACTATTTTTCTTTTTTTGTGTGTCACTCATATTAAAGAAAAAACACCATAGCCCCGCTTCCATCATTTCTCATTATCCGGGCTTATAACGGATACGCCGTGTCACTCTTAGTCTCCGAGAGCACAAAAAAACTTTGCACAGTGGTAATATTCGGAAGAGTCGCCAGCTTGTTCCGGTAAAAATCGTGGTAGGTGTCAATGTCACTGGTAGCAATCCGGAGGATGAAATCAAAAGTACCCGTCATTTGATAACACTCCATCACCTCCGGAAATTTCGAAACCTCCCGCTCGAAAGCACTGAGAGTTTCAGCGGTATGGTCATTCAGGAGAACATGACTAAAGGCGATCAGGCTTCTGTTAATTTTCCGGCGGTCTAAAATAGCCACCACACGTTGGATATACCCTTGCTCCTTCAATCGCCGGACCCGGTCATGAACCGTCGCTATAGATTTCCGTATTTTAAAAGCAATCTCTTTGTTGGTTAAGGAGGCATCTTTCTGCAATAGTCTAAGTATCTCAAGATCCGCCTTATCTAGTTCTGTGGAAGCCATAAAAATGCATGAATGAAAAAAGCATCAATTATTTAAATATAAAGCTTCAAAATTCTGTAAAAACATTCAAATATCCCGACAAAATCCATAATATTTTCAGCTTTTATGAAAAGTATTGAAATTTATTTCAGATAGAAGCATTTTTGACTGAAATAAAAACAAGTGATGGATACGTATATAAGCAAGCCTCCGGTCGCCAACACAGTTGAAAACATGTTTGAGAACTTGTGGTACATGGTGGGAAATACTCCGATGGTCGAACTGCGGTACACATACCGGGGTAAACCAGGGAACATTTTTGTCAAATGCGAACATTATAACCTGACCGGCAGCACAAAAGACCGGATGGCCCTTTACATCCTCAACCAGGCTTATCTCCAGGGTAAGATAAAACCGGGCGATACGATTGTAGAAGCGACAAGCGGGAGTACCGGAATTTCCTTCAGCGCCATAGGGCGGTCGCTTGGCCATCCCGTCAAGATTATCATGCCTGACAAAGTCAGCCAGGAACGTATAGATATCGTAAAAAGCCTGGGGGCTGAAGTGATCCTGGTAAGCCAGGAAGACGGCGGTTTTTCGGGATGCTTAAGGCTGTCAAAAGAAATGGCCGAAAACGACCCCAACGTATTTTTGCCAAAGCAATTCGATAACGAATACAATGTAGAGGCAAACGCCTGTACAACCGGACGCGAGATCTGGGAACAATTAAACGAAACCGGACTGAAGCCAACTGCATTTGTTGCAGGAGTGGGTACCGGAGGAACAGTGATGGGCGTAGGAAAATTCTTACGGTCAAAGAATCCATCCGTTGAAGTTCACCCGCTTGAACCAGCTGAATCACCCATTCTGACTACCGGCTACAAATGCGGAAAACACAGGATCCAGGGTCTTACCGACGAATTCATTCCTTCAATCATCAGACTGAACGAACTTGACTCTGTGGTTCAGGCACATGACGGCGACGCCATTATCATGGCACAAAAACTGGCAAAAGAGCTTGGCCTCGCTGTTGGAATATCCTCGGGTGCAAATGTTGCCGGCGCGATCATGTTAAAAGACAAGCTGGGCGAAGATGCAGTAGTGGTCACTCTCCTTTGCGATAGCAATAAGAAGTACCTCAGTACAGACCTGGTGAAAGAAGAACCGGTGAAAGAAGGCTACATTTCTACCGATGTCGTTTTCCAGACATACCGCCCGATCTGCCGGCTAACCAGCCCGGCTATGCATATCAAAGAAGAATTTAGTTTTTAATCGTATACACATAAAGATGAAAAAGTTAATAGTCGCAGCGTTTCTGCTGTTTGTAGCATTTAATACAAAAGCTCAGATCCTTCAGCCTGTAAAATGGAGTTATGCAGCCAAAAGACTCAGCAAAACAGAAGCTGTAGTATTCCTAAAGGCGACTATCGATGCAGGATGGCATTTGTATTCGCAAAACGTAGCTGATGGAGGCCCAGTAAAGACCACTTTCACGTTTTCTCCTTCAGGTGCATATTCCCTTACCGGAAGCACTATCGAGCCCAAGCCCATCACCCGCTTTGAAAAAACTTTCAATATGAACGTAAGCTACTTTGAGAAATCGGTGGTGTTCCAGCAGAAGATCAAACTCAAAGGTACCGGCCCGGCAACCGTAAAGGGAAAATTTGAATATATGGTCTGCAATGACCAGCAATGCCTGCCGCCGGACGAAGTTGAATTCAGCATTCCTGTTAAATAGTCAATCCGTTTAAGGTGCAAAAATCAATTAAACTCTTCTTAACAGTCCTGTTAACATGCTTCAGCTTACTCTCCTACAACAGAGCTGACGCACGCCAGGACACGGTATCAACTGACGGCATCGAGTTCAGTCCGGTTGAAAGCGAAGCCGCACAGGACTCAGTCTCCACCGATACACCAGACAAAGCAACAGTCGCTGCTCCCGGCACCAGCCAGGAAATTAAAGCAACAGCTGCATCTTCAGGAAAAACAGGAGAACAGCAAACAACCCTTTGGGCAATTTTCATTGCAGGATTTTTAGGGGGACTGGCAGCTTTGTTTATGCCCTGTATCTTCCCCATGCTCCCGTTTACAGTCAGCTTTTTCACCAAAAAGGCTCATAATAAATCACAGGCCGTTCGTACTGCCGTTCTCTATGGCATCAGCATTGTCTGTATCTATGTAGTGCTGGGTCTGCTCATCACCGTCATATTTGGTGCCGATGCATTAAACAGCCTGTCCACGAACGGTGTGTTCAATTTTGTCTTCTTCCTGCTGCTCGTTGTTTTCGCCGCATCTTTCCTGGGTGCATTTGAAATCACACTTCCGAGTTCCTGGGTAAACAAAATGGACGAGAAATCGGATAAAAGCGGGCTTGCGGGTATATTCTTCATGGCGGCAACACTGTCCCTGGTATCTTTCAGCTGTACTGGTCCTATCATCGGAACCCTGCTTGTACAGGCTGCAGTGAGCGGCGCTCTCCTCGGGCCGGCCATAGGTATGCTGGGCTTCTCCATAGCCCTGGCCATCCCGTTTGCTTTGTTCGCCATGTTCCCTTCCTGGCTTAATGCCCTTCCAAAATCCGGAGGCTGGCTGAATAGCGTCAAGGTGGTCCTTGGATTCCTTGAGTTAGCATTGGGATTAAAATTCCTCAGCAATGTGGATCTGGCTTATCACTGGCACCTGTTTGACCGGGAAGTATTCCTTGTGCTCTGGATTGTGATCTTTGGTTTAATGGGAATATACTTATTAGGAAAGCTCAGGCTCAGTCACGATAGCCCTTCGAACGGTATCTCCGTCTTCAGGTTATTCCTGGCAATCATTGTACTGTCATTTACTATATATATGGTTCCCGGCTTATGGGGTGCCCCGCTTAAATCGATCAGCGCGTTCCTGCCGCCGCAGGCAACCCAGGACTTTGATCTCTACAGCGCAAGCCTCAACAGCACAGCGCCTGCAGCCGGGGCCGGACAAGACAATACCCCCCACAAGTTTGCAGATCTTTTTGAAAAGCCTCCGGGCTTAAATCCTTACTTCGATTATGCCGAAGGGATTGCAATGGCAAAGAAAGCAGGGAAACCGGTAATGCTTGACTTTACAGGCCACGCCTGCGTAAACTGCAGAAAGATGGAAGCAAATGTATGGACAGACAAAACTGTTCTGCCTCTTATAAGAGATCAATATATCCTCATCCAGTTATATGTGGATGATAAAACAGAATTGAACGAGCACGATCAGTATACAAGTAAGTTTAGCGGCAAACTGATAAACACTATTGGAAAGCAGAACAGCGACATTCAGGCATCGAGGTTTAACAGCAACTCTCAGCCATTCTATGTACTGCTTGATCCAAATACAGAACAAGTTCTGGTAACGCCACAGGGAGCCGATTACGATCCTGCAGCGTATGCTGAATTTTTACAGAGCGGACTTTCCGCTTTCAGGCCATAGTGAGTTTAACTCCTTCATATGTTCCATAATTTTTGATTAATGATCCGGTATCTCCCCATGAGATGCCGGTTTTTTTTTAACTTAACCTGAAATTTATCCAGCTATGAACAGAACAAGCAGAAGGAAATTCCTCGTAACCTCCACCAGTTTAGCTATCGGAACAACAGCTCTTGGATCGGTACCGCTCTCTGCACCAGCACCAAAACATCCGGTCAGCCATCATGTATTTTTCTGGCTGAAAAATCCGGGATCGAAAGAAGACAGGGACAAACTTATCGACGGGCTAAAAACGCTTTCGAAAATTGAAGCGATAAAGGAACTGAGGGTCGGTGTCGTGGCAGATACGGAAAAAAGAGATGTTATCGATGATACCTGGTCAGTGTCGGAACTCATGTTCTTCGACGATTTGAAAGCACAGGCAAGTTACCAGTCGCATCCCCTGCACCTCGAGTTTATTAAAAACTGCAGCCATCTCTGGGAAAAGGTATTGGTATACGATGTAGAGGCGGTATAAGCGCCCTCTCAAATGTGCCCCGGCGGTTTAAAGAAAGTAACGGCAGACATGCAGCCTATATGGACGAAGCTCCGGGAGACATCTCTGCCTCGTCTTTTATCGTTTGATTCCGGTGCCGGATCAGGCGGAGCATGTATCTTTTGAGAAACAAGCTATCTGCCAGTCTTCCAAGTATACCAAACGGCGGTGTGTAAACAAACTCATCAATCATCAGAGTATAGCCATTTACCGGCAGGAACTGGTGGCGGTGAGCCAGCAGTTTAAACGGCCCCGACACCATTTCATCCGAAAAGATATCAGGATAACGAAACTCCGTAATTTTGCTTGTTAACTTAATAAACATCCCAAAATGCCTGGCCTGCCAGGTGACCGTCTCATTCAAGCCTATCAGCCCGCTCCTGACTCCTGCGATCGCTCTTTCACCATTTGAACGCATAGACATTAAATGAAGATCGATACTGCGGGCGAGATCAAAACAGATACCTGCCGGAGCATTTATTCGCGTACTAAGAATAAAACGTGCCATAAAACCCTTTCTATATTATTTAAGTCAGGAGTTCTTTTAAATGCTCCTTAACAAATCCCCTATTGCTAATACATCTGGAAATTATTTTTGTGTTCAAAAAAATTTCCAGAAACGACAGTGGGTTTCAGGTTCCCGGAGATTTTATTTTACTTTGTAAAAATCCAAAGCAATGTCCACCAAATTTAAAGCCTTTATATTTGATCTCGACGGAACCGTCGGAGACACACTCCCCTTATGTATTAGTGCATTTAAAAAAAGCATCGAACCGCTGTTAAAGCAATCTCTCACCGACGAACAGATTATCGCTACGTTTGGCCCATCAGAGGAAGGAACTATCCGTCAACTGGTCCCTGATCATCATGAAGAAGGAACTAAACAATATCTAGTCCACTATGAACACCTGCATTCGATGTGCCCGGCAGTTTTTCCTGGTATACAGGAGATCCTGGAAGAACTCACCCGCAAAGAGATCAAACTTGGCATGGTCACGGGTAAAGGCAAGTACAGCACAGAGATATCTCTCAGGAAATTTGGGATCGATCAATATTTCAAAATCTGCGAAACGGGCACTCCGGACGGTCCGGATAAGGTCAACGGCATCCGGAGGATTGCCCCAAGACTAAACATCCCGTTGAGTGAAAGCATCTATATCGGCGATGCACCTTCTGATATCAGATATTGCAGGGAAGCGGGCATACCTGTCATTTCAGCAGCATGGGCATCCACCGCTCAGCCTGAAGAATTGAAAGCACTGGAGCCTGACTATCTTTTTACGTCTATTGAAGAATTCAGAAAATGGATCGATCAGAACATTTAATGATTTGACTCCTCCGGAGCTGTTTCCTTCATTTGGATGCAAACCCTGTTTGCCATTCTGTAATATAATCACCTACTTTGTCTGAAAAATCCGGAATATGAAATTCGACGTTCTTTTAAAGCAAATGTCATTTATCCATGAGATAGATAAGATCAAATATATTTTCCGTAAAAGCAGGCTTTTTTCAAGTGACCGGCATGAAAACGACGCTGAGCACAGCTGGCACCTGGCTATGATGGCTATTATACTGGCAGACTATGCCAACGAGCCGGTGGATGTTCTGAAAGTCCTTAAAATGCTGCTCATTCACGACATCGTAGAGATCGATGCCGGAGATGTGTTTCTTTTTGATTCCGTGATCCGGCAAAATAACTCAGTGGCTGAATCCAAAGCAGCTGAAAGGATCTTTGGTTTATTGCCCGCAGATCAGGCGGCTGAACTCATAGAACTCTGGCAGGAATTTGAGGCTGCAGAAACCCCGGAATCCCTGTTCGCGCGTGCTATTGATAACCTTGAGCCTATTTTGCAGAATATATCAAACGGGGGTGGCACCTGGGAAGAATTCAATGTCAGTTATGAAACCGTGGTAGAAAAGAAAAAGCTTATCCAATACGGATCAAAGCACTTGTGGGAATTCACTGAAGATCTGCTGAAAGAAGGATTGAAAAACGGGCTTCTGAAAAGCGAAAAGGAAAAATCCCGATAAATTCTGCACATACCGGTAAAGGCTGTCAGGAATACGCGTTAAGGTTCTTTCCTCACCGAAGAAAAAGCCTCCAGGTATTTTGCAATATAATCCTGTTTGGACTTCGACTTATACTGCATAATAAACCGCGGGTGTTCAAGAGCTACAATGGAACCGAAGAACCCGTGTTGAGCATTCAACTTTCTCAGGAACGACTCATTCTTCCCTGTCCCAAAGCAGAAGCAAACGTCCGTTTCAAAGCCCATGCTGATGAGCTGATGAATGTTATCCAGAATAAAAGGCATCAGGGCATTCTGAAGTTCCTTACTGTCGTAGTAGTTATAGTTCGTCTCCTTTCCATTCAGTCCTTTAATGGTAAGACCCAGGGGACAGACCGAATGGATATAAAAACCGTGATAAAACTGTTCCGGACCACCATAAGCATCAATCATATCATAAATGAACTCAGATGAAGGTTCATGAGTCACCGGTCCGGGAAAAGGAATTCCACACTTACCGGCCAGGCGCTTCGGGTCTGTAAATGACACTCCCGTCGTTCCTGAACCGAAACGGCCGGGGTTAATGCCAAGGATCAGATGCCGCGGATTCCGATCATCGTAATATTTCCGGTAAAACGCCGTAGAGGCAGCCAAAGCAGTCTCACTCTCCCGGTAAGGATTCATCATTCTGATTCCTCCGGGTAAAGTACCGTGAAACTCTATATGCGTGTTAAAATGAATGATTTTATCGGCAAACGTCATGATGCTGCAAGTTAAGAACAGAATGCAGCCGGTGTATAAATAAATTTTTTATTTCCTCTGTATGGAATAAATTGCATCACCGCATCCGGTGATAAATTAAAAAATGAAACTAATCATATCCCTCCTGGGTCTGCTGATTTTTTCAACAGCGGTGTTCAGCCAGAAACCACTGACCAACAGCCGTAAGAACAGTTATTACACTTATATCTATCCATTAAAAGATGAACATGTCAAACTCCTTTACCAATCGAAGGATCGCAGGATGACCGACTATGTTCTCACAAATCCCATCGACTCCTTCTTAACTGACCATCCGCGGGAGCTCCGTCTGAAGCCAGGCTATTATCTTCAGGTCAGAGCGGTAGAGAATCAGCTCGAATATAAGCTCGTCGAGAATAAAACGGCCAGCCTCGTCCTGCTGTCGAACACGGACGGCAAACAGTTCATCCTGATGAATAAGAAGGGAGAGGAATTAAAAGACCTCCCGGTTTACATCGGGCACCGCAAGGTAGGTTACGATCCGGAAAGACAGCTCTATCACACCAAAAAATGGGGGGACCATGCTCTTTTGCAGGTAAATTATGGAGGGATAAATAACTTTTACCGCATATCGCACCCCGGGGTATCTCTTCCCTCGCGATCCTGGATGAAGAGGAAGAATGCCTTCGGACGGCTAAAGAATGTATTCAAAAAGGATAAACCCCGGTATCAATATAACATTCCTGAGAATCCGGGCTACATGGTCTTCAACAAACCTGTTTACAGGCCCGGCGACACAATAAAGTTTAAAGCCTTTATTCTGGCCAGAGGTCCGGGCAAACCTGTAACGGATAAAGAGTTGCTGATTCGTCTAAAAGATGATATGTGGGATAACGGCAAAATTATCGGCCGGGTAAGTGCCTACCGGCCCGGGGCGTTTGAATATCAGTTCAAATTAACGGACAGCCTTGATCTCGACCTTGACGACGATTATATCCTGAGCCTCGAACCTCTGAACAGTGCGAAATACGACCTTGACAAATATGAGGGAGATCTGGGGGACAGGGAATATTTGCTAAAACGAACGGTCTACCAGTCCAAAAGCTTTCATTTTGAAGACTATGAGTTAAAAGCAAATCACTTCGCGGTGAGGACGGATAAGGACGTACACACTCCCGGTGCTCCGGTCTCTATCTATTTTAAGGCCACGGATGAGAACGACCTGAACGTTCAGGACGGGCGGGTGGAGCTGACTCTTACCACAAATCACATCCCTGATTTCAACGCTCCTTACACCTTTGTTCCGGATACCCTCTGGAATCATACCATCGCACTTGAACCAACCGGGGAAACAAAACTGGTTTTGCCTGACTCGATATTTCCCGGTCCGGAAATACAGTTTAAAGCGGAGGCGGTTTTTCGTAATAGCAATAATGAAATGCATGTACAATCGCGCTACCTGTCCTTCTCCCCTGCTGAATATGAAATCACAGGAGAACTGACAAAAGACACGCTTGCCGTCAGTCACCGGTACAGGGGTAAAGAAACTCCGGTACGGGCACATCTCTTTGTAGTAAATACCACCGGCGATACGATATCTGCGAAAGAAGTTTCCCTTCCGTTAATCGAGAAGGTAGCTCAAAATGATTACAAATACGTGATCAGAACAGGCAAACTGACAAAAGCCTTCCTGATTAATAGTTTCCCCGCAGAGCTTTCACCATCGGCCTACCGCGATCGCGATTCCGTCTTCATACAGGTTTCCAATCCGCGCCGGCTCGATTTCTGGTATACGGTATTTGCGGGTAAAAAGATCATTGAAAAAGGAAGGTCAGGGACACTCAGGCGTGCAAGAGCTTTTTCTCAAAAAGCAAATGTGTCGGTCGTGTTTGACTATATATGGGGAGGGGAATCCCGCCACGAAGAGATTAACGTTCCTTACCAGGATAAACTCCTGAATATACAGGCGGAGCAACCTCTCACCATCTATCCCGGCCAGCAGGTGACCATCAATGTGCATGTAAAAGATGCAGCAGGCAAGCCCGTGGAAAACGCAGATATCAGTGCTTATTCCTTCACAAAAAAGTTTGAGAACGGACAAGCTCCTTTTGTTCCATACCTGGGCAAAGCCTATCCCTACAGGAAAGTTCAGGCTCCGTTTACCATAAACTTGCCGAAGAGCAGCGGTGCCTGGCTGTTGAACTGGGGTAGATGGAGTCAGGAAATGGGGCTTGACAGCATCAGGTATTACCAGTTTACCCACACACCAAACATATTCCGTGTCGAAGAACCAGCGCCTGACAGTATCACGCAAATCGCCCCCTTTGTGGTGAACAAAGGAAGGATCATCCCTGTTCATATTCTCTATATTGATGAAAAACCTGTTTACTTTAGCCAGACCACTCATCTTCAGAGATATTCTTTCAGGGTAAATCCGGGACCCCATAAAGTCTCTCTCCGGACAAGGGATTTCTCAGTTACGCTTGATTCCATAAAAGTTAGCAAAGGCAACAAATGTATTTTATCGGTTAACCTGGATCAGAGACAAAACATCCAGGCTCATTTTATCAAACAGAAACCGATACTATCTCAAGATGAGGCAAGACTGATTAATAAATATCTTCTCACAGTAACCGATAATTTCAACGGAGCTTTTGCCACCATTGAACAGGGCGATAACATATTTCTCCTGAACCCTGCTGACCGGAATGGCTATTACGGCTACTCCCGGGCACCAATTCTAACGGGGCCGCACTCCGGGTTTACTGCCAAATTTGACCTGAAAGGAGAAAAACCGGTTTATTTTGATCCTGAACCGGACTACAGGTTTGAGTTCAGGCCGGGGCTGCTGAAACAAACATCTTTACCGCGGTTTACTGAATTTCCATTCAGCACATCTTTGAACGATTTTACTCCCCGCACCAACAATGATTATACGCAATATCCTTTAACCACGAAGGAAGTTGATTCTATGTGGCAGGACTACCTCGATCTCCGGAGCAGAACAACTTCGCTGTTTCAAAATGAAAATCCGGACGACAGGAATACAGGCAAGCTGGTCGTGAAGATAGACTCTCTTCCGGACAAAACGTTTCCTTTTGTTAAGAACATCATCGTGTATAAATACGATGACCCTGATTTTATCAGGATATACCCTGGAAATACCACTAATCTTCAACGCTTCGCTGCCAGTAAATACCGCATATTTTATCTGCTGAAGGAAAACAGCTATATGCTGCAGGAAAATTTAAAGATCAGAGAGTATGGTACGAACCTTTACAGAACCATTGGTCTGCCGGTATTGAAACGTGATTCCGTCAGCTTAAAGATCGCAGGGATCATCGAAAACTATTCAAATGACCGGAACCCAAAAAGGGCATCGCACACTGTGCAGACCATCAAAGAAACATTTAATGAGAAGTATTTCGACAGCAACAAACTGACAGGCGAGATGTCCGGAACTGTTTACGACGGAGGTGACCAATCCCCACTGCCCGGTGTGAGCGTAAGAGTAAAGGGTATGAAGACGGGAGTTGCCACCGATATAAACGGAAACTTTTCAATCAGGGTCCCCCAGTCCGGCAAACTGGTCATTCAATTCATTGGCTATGAAACGGAGGAGGTTAGTATTCGTCAGGGTGCTGCTATGCGGATTAAGCTTACTCCCGCATCAAATGCCTTACAGGAAATTGTGGTGGTTGGATATGGAACCCGGGATAAACGAACGTTAACATCTGCAATAGCGCTCACAGGTGCTGTGCAGGGAGTGGCCGCCGGCGTACAAATCCGGGGCACCACTTCCATGCCGCCTGCAAAACCATTGGTCGTGGTCGACGGAGTTCCTTTTGATGGATCCATTGAAAGCCTGGATCCTTCTGTGATCGGTGAGGTCGCGATACTGAAAGATGCAGCTGCTACTGCCATTTACGGAACAAAAGCAGCGAACGGAGTCATTCTTGTGAGTACAAAAAAGAAAGTTACGGGAGAAACTCCTCAATCTCCAGGGGCTGAAGGCGCCGACCAGCAACAGAGCTTCCGCAAGAATTTCTCCGACTATGCCTTCTGGCAACCCGCACTGAAAACCAACGAACAGGGGAATGCATCTTTTACCGTGACTTTCCCGGACGATATTACCAGCTGGCGAACCTTCTTTGTGGGCATGACCGGCAATAAGCAAAGCGGTGCAGCTGAAGGGCAGATAAAATCATTCAGACCTCTTAGCGCATCATTTACCTCTCCGCTCTTCGCCGTTAAAGGCGATAAATTTCAGCCAATCGGCAAGCTCATGAACTACACCACCGATACCGTTGCCCTGAAGCGGAAATTTACATACAACGGAACGGTGCTGGAAGACAGCCCTCTCACGCTGCTCAATTCCAGGATAGATACCTTCAGGATCGAAGCCACGGGAAAAGACAGCCTCCATTTTGAGTATTCTATCCACCGTGAAAATGGCTACTTCGACGGAGAGAAACGGGCTATCCCTCTTTTCGAAAAAGGAGTGATGGAAACGAAAGGCATCTTTAAAAGCCTGGAGAGAGACACAGCATTGACTCTTTCATTTGACCCGCAACTGAAAAAAGTAACATTCCGCGCAGAAGCCTCGCTCCTTCCGGTATTGCTGAGCGAGACTAAACGCTTAAGGGAATATGAATACCTGTGCAACGAGCAGCTTGCTTCTAAATTGAAGGCCCTGCTGGCTGAAAAGAAGATCCGGACCTATCTGAACGAGCCTTTTAAATATGAAAAGAATATCCGGGACCTCATAAGAAAGCTTGAAGAAGGCAGGCAACAAAACGGTATATGGGGATGGTGGAAAGACACCAGGGAGGAACTGTGGATCAGCCTTCACGCTGCCGGGGCTTTACTTCAGGCCGAATCCCTGGGCTATAAAACCAATCTTGACAAGCAAAAAATGATTGGATACCTGATCTATGAAACTGACCGGCTGAAGGGAACGGATAAACTCTTCGCTATTGAAACACTTCAGCACCTTGGAGCAAAGGCTGACTTCAAGGCTCTGTTTGCAGCCTATCAGAAGGAAGCCCAGCCGGTGAAGAAGCAGTCGCAGTACGAGAAGATGCAGGCCGTCTTAACCGCTCTTCATGCGGGGCTGCCGGTGAGGACCGACAGTATTCTCGCCGCCCGGCGTTATACCATGTTCGGCAATGTCTACTGGGGAGACCCCGGTTATCGTTTTTTTGATAACTCGGTGCAGTTAACGATCCTGGCCTATAAGATTCTGAAAGAGGAAGGCAAACATCCGCAGTTACTTGAAAAAATACGCAACTATTTCCTGGAACAGCGTAAAGACGGCCAGTGGCGCAATACCTACGAGTCTGCGTTGATCCTGGAAGCCATCCTGCCCGACATCCTCAAACAAGGTACGCAGCCTCAGCCGGCTTCTCTGACTCTATCAGGAGCTAAGAATGAAACAGTGACCTCATTTCCCTATGAAACAACACTTGATCCGGAAAGCGCGTTCACCATTTCGAAGAAGGGTGATTTCCCTGTTTACATTACAGCGTATCAGCAATTCTTCAACTCAGATACTCAGAAAGTAAGTAATGACTTTATAGTGAATACATCTTTCGTGAAACGTGGAGATAACGTCACAACGCTCAAAGCCGGTGAGCCGGTCGCCCTGAAGGTGAACGTGACAGCCAGGGCCGATGCTGATTACGTGATGATTGAAGTCCCTATCCCGGCAGGTTGTTCCTACGAATCAAAACATCAGGCTTCTTATTCATCGGGCGAAGTACACCGGGAACACTTTAAAAATAAGGTAAGCATATTCTGCAGTAAATTAAAACAGGGATCTTACCAGTATGATATCCGGCTGATTCCCCGCTATAGCGGAACATACACACTCAACCCGGCAAAAGCGGAAATGATGTACTTCCCTGTATTCTTCGGAAGAGAGGAGATGAAGCAGGTGTTGATTAAATAGAACGTCCTTTTATTTCATCAACAGCATAACTATTACTTTCAGCAAAGTGCAAAAGCACTGCGAAGATAACCAGGTGCAGCAGTTGGGAGGGAATAGCCTCCCAATTTTCTATCATAGCCGTGCCGAATAACAGGACAAGCATGATAATACCGCCTGCCAGGAGTGCCTGCCTTGTGAAGAGCCCGATCAGCAGCAGCAATCCTGTTAAAAATTCTGCAAAAGGAAGGAGGTAACTAAACGCTTCCACAAAAGGTGCGGGAAGCATAGATTTTTCAAAGCTTTTCATCATCCAGCTGCTAAAGCCCTGCAATTTTGGGAGCCGAACCAACCCGTGGCCGAACATGCTGATGCCAATGCCAAGGCGGATTAAAAGATAACTATATTTGTTCATTGAAATCGGTTTTGCTTATTATCTGTTGAGTTGCTAAAACAAAAGTATACAATTAACAACCTTCTTAAAACGTAAAAATATTCCATAACCTGTATATTTGAATATGATCCGGGAGAATCTTTTTGAACCCTACTCTATTACGTATAAAACGATAGACGAATGTCCTAAAGAAGCACATCAGCATACCTTCTTTGAACTGGTATATATCGTTTCCGGCACAGGGCTGCAGTGTATCAATAAAAATCAGTTCAATTACCATGAAGGGCATATGTTCCTGATCACTCCCGATGACTGCCATTCTTTTGAGGTACAAACTACAACGACTTTCTTTTTCCTGAGGTTCAGCAACTTCTACCTGAAGAGCGGAGGCCTACCGCAGGAAAACATCCGGCGGCTGGAATTCATTCTTCAGAATGCTAATCACAGGCCTGGCTGCATTCTCAGAAACCAAACGGATAAACTGCTGGCAGCACCGGTCATTGAAGCGATAATACGAGAGCACTCCGGTAACGATATCTATAGTCAGGAGCTAATCAAACAGTTGGTCAATACCCTGATCATTATAGTAGCCCGCAACATTTCCAAATATCAGCAGGTAGAGATATCCGAATACACGGAAGAAAAGGCGCTGGACATCCTCCACTATCTCCAGGCGAATATCTATCAACCTGCAAAGCTGCGGACTAAACAGCTGTGCAAACACTTCAATATGTCCACCGCCTATCTCGGCACTTATTTCAAAACACACACTGGCAGTACAATTCGGCAATACGTATCGGACTATAAGCTGAAGCTCATTTGCCACCGCCTCGAGTTTAGTGATAAACGCATCCGCGAGATCGCTGGTGAGTTTAACTTCACCGACGAAAGTCACTTCAACAGGTTCTTCAGGAAACAGGCAGGGCGGAGTCCGAAGGAGTATAGGGGAATGAGGAGAACAAATGGCTTTTAGCTGTTGGCGATTAGTTGTTAGCTTCCCGTAAAGCGTTAATAGAAACGCTGTTCATTCTGTGAAGCACTTCAGATCCAACAACAGATGTATAATTTATTTTTATACGTATATTTGTTTATATGAAGACGCGATTGAATCTAACAATAGATGAATCTGTATTGGCACGGGTAAAGTCCTATGCTGAAAGTAAAAAGATCAGCATCTCAGAATTAGTAGAGCGATATTTTAAAAGCTTGTCCAAACCTGAAAAACAGAAAAACATTTTTGAGATGGTAGACGACCTGCCTGCCTCTTCATTCGATGTGAATATCGATTTAAAAAATGCTTTTTACGAAGACCAGGCTGAAAAATATGGCGCTTAAAGCATTTCTTGATGCTAATATTCTGCTTGACTTTCTGTTAAAAAGAGAAAACTATTCCGTTTCAAGAAAAGTCGTAGCACTGGCCGTTGAGGGAAGGATTGTTGCCTACGTCACACCAGCGATCATCCATATTGTAGGCTATTGGCTAACAAAAGCTTATGGTAGCAAAAAAACAAAAGAATTGTTGCTGACCTTGTTAACAGACATACGCGTCATTGATATTTCGCATGACATGACGATTATGGCACTCAATTCAAAGATTGACGACATCGAAGACGCTCTACAGTATTATTCAGCACTTGCAAATAAGTTGGATTACTTCATCTCCAGCGATAAAAAATTTCAGAAATTAGCAATTCCATCTTTACCAGTTGTCCCGCCTGAATATTTCATTAATTCAGTTATAAATACTAGTCCTAATTAACTTCCAGTCAACCCCAATTCATTGCCCATACTTCTGCCCTAAACTCTTAACTTTAAACTCCCCTCACCACAAGCTTTCCTCTCACTCTTCCTGTTTCCTGGTGCTCATGGGCTGCCTTCATCTCGTCAAATTCATAGATTCGGGAAACGTAGGGGCGGATGATTCCTTCCTCAAGCAGCCGGGCAACCTGTTCCATATCCTCGCCGTTTGAAGAAACCAGGAAGAAAAAGCCGTTTACGCCCTTGGCTTTGGCCTTTTCTGTCACGTGCTCGTTGAGGCCGGAGGGAATGCTGATCAGGGTTCCGCCGGGTTTTACGACGTCGAGGGAACGGTCGATATTGTCGCCTCCTATGGTATCAAGGACAAAGTCGGCATCCTGAATGACATCTTTGAGATCCTGTCTGGTATAGTCAATATGAGCGTCGGCACCGAGGGTGATGACGAAGTCCCGGTTAGCTGCGGAAGAAGTACCTACTACATAGGCTCCCAGATAACGGGCAAGCTGTACGGCAAAATGGCCGACTCCACCGGCAGCGGCATGGATCAGTACTTTTTGTCCTTTTTCCAGTTTACCTTGCTTTGTAAATGCCTGCCAGGCTGTAAGGGCTGCCAGTGTAGACGCGGCGGCCTGTTCAAAGGATATATTTGCGGGCTTCAATGCCAGATGGGATTCCGGGGCTGCAGCGAATTCGGCATATGCCTGACCGTGACCGGGAAAGTTGACCATGCCGAA
Source organism: Pararcticibacter amylolyticus (assembly GCF_003130405.1). Taxonomy (GTDB): domain Bacteria; phylum Bacteroidota; class Bacteroidia; order Sphingobacteriales; family Sphingobacteriaceae; genus Arcticibacter; species Arcticibacter amylolyticus. Next base: position 53,865 of record NZ_QEAS01000027.1, on the reverse strand, counting down.
AACCTCGTCGCCGGCTTTAAACCTGGTCACCCCGGGGCCTGTTCCGGTCACTATCCCTGCAATGTCCCAGCCGATAATCAAGGGGGACTGGTCCTTTATTCGTCCGTATACACCGTGCCCCGACCTGGTTTTTGCATCTACAGGATTGATGCTGATAGCCTTTACACGGACTAAAACTTCATTTTCTGATATTGTTGGGACCGCTACTTCACGGTACTCCAGCTGACCGGCAGCTCCGGGATTTTCTAAGACGATTGCTTTCATTTTCGTATGCGTTGATTACAAAAACAAAATTATACTCTTACGACTATCAAATACAGGTAAAAACTTTCCATTTACCTGTATTTTTCTAACATCCTAATCGCCAAAAACATTTCCCCGCTTGTCGGTCGCGATCACCCAGCGTAATGCGGCTATGATCAGCTTGTTCTGGGTTGCATCTGAGAATATATAGGGTCCGTGTCCCATATTCAGATATACCATCCGGTATTTGGTATTCGTCCACACCACCGGAACATCCCCGTCAGGGATAATATCCTTAAGTCCGAAAGGATAATTCTCAGGAGACAGTGAAACCAAAACCTTTACGTCTTTATTTTCACGGGGACTGGGTTTCCACTGATACCATTCATTAACAGGAGCAATAAAAGTACCCGGCAGCCCCTTTGTAACGGGATGATCTTTACCGTCGACCACTACTTTTGCCGGCATAGGAGGCCAGTTATTCCTGTAAAAGACTCCTCCGCCCAGGAATTTGACAAACCAGGGCCAGTTAGTGGTGCGATCGTTATAAGCAGCCACGTGAAACCCGTACCAGCCTCCGCCGTTCTCCATATAGTTCTCAAATGCCTTGCGCTGGGCGTCCGAGTGAGGAAAGTCGTTCAGCATCATCACCAGTTGATAATCCTTCAACTTTGTCTCATTCAGGTCGTTCATCGTGCTCGTCGTATCGAAAACAAAACCATTCCCGATAGTCAGTTCTTTAAAAAATTTAATGGCATCCCTGGAAAAGTCTGTATGAGCCGGCTCTACGTGCGGGTTGTAAAATGCCAGGACTTTAAACCGGGGAAACTGAGCATGCAGCGAAGATGACTGAATAAGTACCAGGAGAAAAACCGTTACGGCAAGGAGAATTGATCGCTTTGAATTCATGGATAAAATTAATTAGTTAAGTGGTGACAATTGAATATAAAAATATACCTGCAGCTTAATTCCTGGAAGCCCACAAGAGAGCATTGGTAAACATTGTTTTAAACTCTTTTGAGCCAAGCAGTTTAGCGTCGTGGCCCATAAGGAAATATACATTGCGGGCTTTCATCTTAGGGTTGGTCCATATTACAGGATGGTCCCCCATTTTAATATCTGAGGCTGGCTGGTAACTTGATTCGTCTACGGTGGCTAGCACGTGAACATTAGGCCGCGGATTTTTATCGAAGGTATACCATTCATCGTCCGGGATTACGAAAGAAGGAGGGAGTCCCTTCATTACCGGATGTTTGCTATCTTCTTTGTGAACAGTCCCGCTTGCTTTTGCGGCTATATAATTCTTAAACCGGATCCTTCCCATGAACTCAGAAAACCAGTCCCACATCGCAAATCCGTCGAATTCACCAAGCAATGTGGCATGGTGAAAACCAACCCAGCCTCCCCTGCCTTCGCTGATGTACTTTTCGAATGCCGCTTTAGCTTTGTCAGTCCAATTATAAGGAGGATAGTTTAGCTGTATAAAAACCTGGTAGTTTGACAAATAAGCATCGTCAACAGGCTCCGTACTGTTAATCACAGTCAGCTTAAAATTATGCTTTTCAGCGAGAGAATCAAGCCACCTGAGTGACGCCGCTACAAATCCCTCATGCAGGCCGCCCCGCTCTGTAAGGACCAGTGCCTTAAAGGAGGGTTTTTGAGCGTAACATACAGGAATCGTGATCAGCATCATGACTGTCACCATGCTGATTCTAAAGAAAAGAACAGGATTGAGTTGCATCTTCATTTCTTATGAGCTTATCGTTCACTTAATGTGTAGAAAAGGCCGTTACCGCCTGAAGGAACCATGCCGTATGGGGAATCCACTGTTCACTCCAGCGCCACTCGTTCCCGTTATCTTCCACCTTGAAGTCGATCCCCGACCCGTCCGGCATTCCATCCTTTCCCGTGATACCATTAGAAATGCCTCCCTTTCCGGATCCATGCCCGTACATGGATTTCATATAGGGTACATTGTTGCGGCCATATCCATACATCATGCACATATCGTAGGGATTGCATCCCAGTATCCAGGAGACCAGGTTCCCGGCAAACTGTTCAAGTTCAGGCTTTACCCCGGAAGCTGTACCGGCATCCGGATAAACCAGACGGCCCCCTGTTAATACGGCTGCGGCAAGAGAACCCAGCCTGGCATCTTCACCCTGCCACCACCAGCCGCTTTCGTTTTCGTGAGGAATGAAGAATGCGTCCTGCACCTTTCCCCTGAACAAAAAGCTCTGACGTGGATAACCGAACGGGTTTGTCACAGCCTGTGTGATTACGAGGTTGTAATCCAGAGATTTCCGGATGGTCAGGAGTGCTCTCTCCCGTAGTCCCGGGTCGGTTTCCTTATCCAGGTACCGCGCAAGAGCAATAAGGGGTAATCCGGCATCTGCCGCATGCCAGAAAGGGCGGTCTGCATCATTGGCTATAAAATATCCTTTATCTGAAAGACGGCCGCAAAGGTTGCCGGCCCTCTTTCTGGCCTCATCCCTGTAAACGGGCTTACCTGTAGCCATCCACAATTCGGAAGATGCCATTAGCGCGCAATAATCGTCAATAATATTGTCCTTTCCGTCATCTGCATACTTTAGGCTGAACTGCTGCAGGTGAGCAAAAGCCCGTTCTGCAGCTGCCAGATATTGTTTGTGAGAGAATTCGCCATCCATTTTCCAGCCTGAGACGCGGGCAAGGGCGGCAATGGCCATCCCTCCTCCTTCGCGATATGCACACTGGTAGTCGGAAGTCGTTTTGCTGTCGGCAAGAAGTCCGACTACCCTCCTCGCGCCCGGATCCGGGTTAAAATAGCTGAACACCGTCATATAGAAATAGCCTTCGGGGGAGAGAGAACGCATGATATAATCTGCACCATAAACAGCTTCAGTAGCCAAAGCATCCTTTGTTCCGGTTTGCTCAAGAAGGGATGGAATGCGTTCGGCAGTGTTGACCATCGCCCAGGTGACCATGGGAATCTGCTGAGGAAGCATAAAATTGGTATAGGCAAGATGAGAGAAGTACTTGCTCACATCACCCGAAGCATCACACCATCCTCCCCTCAGGTCGACGGTCCTGGTACTTCCAAAAAGAAGCACCTTCTTATCCGCTTCAAGTTCTTCCTTTGAATCGGCTCTCTGATGATGAAAGAAACTCACAATAGCAGGTAAGGCCACACATGCAAGGCCATTCCTTTCTATCCGAAAAACATGTGAGCGGGAAACAGATCCCCGGTACTGTATTTCCAGTTGAAATTCGCCTTCTCCGGAAAATCCTGAAAAATCCCCCCTGCTATACCAGATGCCTTTCTCCCAGCCGGACACCTCTTCTGCCTTCCCTGATCTGGTTGTAAAGACTGTCTGCGAATGTTTCGCTTCTTTCAGCTGAATTTCCAGACCTTCAGGAAGCGGAGTTGAACTTTTCAGCACCGCCAGCTTAGGTCCTGACGAATTATAAACTACCTGGTTGGATAAAATCGCGACCTCGGGAACTGCAGACTGCGGTCGTACCGTTTGTATGCTCACTGCAAAAAGAATAAACTGTATTGCACACAGGCGGTGCCAGGTTCGTTTCATGGTTGTTCACGTCCTGCAATTTTGCGGGACTTACTAGTATAGATCCATGAAAAAGGGAACAGGAGTAGTTTGGTTGAAATTATCTTTTGAAGAATATGTTTAATAACATAAAAACGACAGCCAGATCATTATGCTTCTGAAGGCTCAGCCTTAAAGACCGCAATGCCTGTTGCATGTGGGTCTTAACAGTCAGCTGTGATATGGACATCCGTTCTGCCACCTCTTTATATTTCAAACCTTCCTCCCGGCAGAGACGGAAAACGGTTCTTTGCTGGGGCGGCAAAAAGTCAATAGCTCTCTGAAGCAGTTTCTGAGCATCGTGGGTAATGATAGTCTGTTCGGTTTCGTCATGAGTTTCCTTCCAGTTAAGCGCGAGTTCGCGGCTGGCTTTCATTTCCAGTTGCTGTCTTCTCAGCAGGCGAAGCGTACTGTTACGGGCTACCACATGAAGGTAGCTCTCCAGATTGTCGATCTGCTCTAAATGATCGTGCTGCCATATACTCAGGAACACTTCATGCACAACGTCTTCCGCCCTGTCTTCGAATTTGAGGATCCTTAAAGCGTATGTATAGATCTTCTTTCGGTAACGGTCATAAAGCCACCTGAAAGCCTGCTCATCTCTCGCAGCTATCCTTTCAGCCAGCAACTTTTCATCGATCTTGTGTATATCTGCCGAGTTCATTAACATCTTTCTAACCCTGGACGCCTTAACGAAACAACAGTCATGACCAATACCGCAATTCGACGGCTAAACAGCCAATCTGATTAATGCATTTCCGTTAATTTCTCAGGTTTATAATTCAGGTTCTATTTATACCGCCATCCTTTCCCGGCGAACAAATAAAAATACAAACATAATTATTCGATTCTCTTTTGCAAATCCCGGTAAATAAAAATAAACACTGGTTGGCATAAAAAAAAATTTCATCGCACTACTCCTTTCTTTTTTCTCAAGCATCTTTAATAAGAAAGAACGCAGAAGGATTGCAGATTGATAGCCGACCAATTAACCAATGACAAAAGACCGCATTCGATATCTATATAAAAAATACCTGGATAACAACTGTTCGGAAGAGGAGTTTCAGGAACTGAAAGATGCTCTTACCGACCAGGATCATGAAACAATATTTCATGATCTGCTGGATGAAAGCTGGACAGAGATACAACCCGGGGAACTAGTTGATATGAAGAGTGACCGGTCTGACAGGATATTCGGTCAGATTGTATCGGCGCCCCGGAAAAAGGGACTTCCGCTTAAACTCCGGATCCCGCTTATAGCCGCAGCCACTGTACTTCTCGCTCTGAGTATTTCTTTCCTGATCAGGAACCGCGAAAGCGGGAATACGGAAAAAGAAGTGCATGCCAAGATCACAAAGGATATTCTTCCGGGAGTGAACAAAGCCGTTCTGACACTTGCAGGCGGCCGGACGATCACCTTAAAGTCTGAAAAGAACGGGATTGTCGTAACTGGTAATAAATTTGTGTACAACGACGGCACTACCGCCGGGGCATCAGACCAGGCAGCTGCCAGCCAGACTGCCACTCTTTCCACCCCTGCGGGCGGGCAATACCAGATCACCCTTTCCGACGGTACAAAAGTTTGGCTGAATGCTGAAAGCAGGCTCCGTTATCCTGTAGAATTCAACCGCGACAGCAGGACGGTAGAACTGGAAGGAGAAGGATATTTTGAAGTAGCGGGCGACAGCCGTCATCCCTTCATTGTAGAGTCAGCAGGGCAAAAGATCGAGGTTCTGGGTACTCATTTCAATGTAAATGCTTACAGGGATGAAAACTTCGTAAAAACAACACTTTTGGAGGGTAAGGTCAGGGTGAGCAATAACACAGATCCCGGCGCCGGGAAGCCGGTCATCCTCTCTCCCGGACAGCAGGCTCGCAGCATTTCAGGAGAGAGCCGGATATATGTGAACCAGGTAAGTATAGAGGAAACGATGGACTGGAAAGACGGGCTCTTCCTTTTCAATAACGAATCATTGAAAAGCATCATGAACCGCCTCTCGCATTGGTATAATATAGACGTCGTATACGAAGGCAATGTTGATGACATCCGCTTCACAGGTACTCACCACAGGAGCAAGGGTTTAAACAATTTACTGAAAAATATAGAGCAAATTGGAAAAGCGCGCTTTAGAACAGAAGAAGGTACGAACGGAAAAGAAAGGAGGATTATCGTAACAGCTAATTACTAAGTCTATTTGAAAGGAACGAAAATTCAGGAGTGTTGGCAGCACTCCTGAACGGGCAATTATTTCATAATTGCCGGGATAACAAAACTAATTAAGCATAAAACTTCATTAACCCATTTCAAATGTATAAAAAATATTCTGCAAGATCTTGCGGGGCAGGGAGGTACTGTCTTAAAAAATACTTAATAGCTATGAAACTTACTGCTATCTTAATTGTGGTGGGCATCCTGCAAACCACAGCAGCCAGCTTTGCACAAAAGGTTAGCATTAGTGTCTCCAATGCGCAGGTGAAAGATGTGCTCTACCAGCTCACCCGGAAAACCGGCTACAGCTTTATAGCAGACGCAGCGTTACTGGAAAAGCTGAAGCCCGTGACACTAAAGGTAAAGAACGAACAACTGAAGGACGTTCTTGAAAAATGCTTCGACCCGGAAAAATTTGAATTCTTATTTAATGAGAGTGAATCCGTGGTCATTAAAAGCCGCACAGCATCTTCCCTACCCCTGATGCAAAGCCGGGTACGGGGGAAGGTATCAGATGAGAACGGAGAAGCCCTACCCGGTGCTTCAGTTACCATCAAAGGTGCAGGAAGGGGAACTTCGACAGACGTGAACGGGAATTTCACCCTGACAAATGTACCCTCGAATGCGACCCTGGTGATCACTTTCATCGGGATGCAAACCCGTGAAATCGCTGTCAACGGTCGTTCCGAAATCAATGTCGTGCTCAAGAGCCAGTCGTTCAGCGTCGATGAAGTCGTAATCGTAGGCTACGGCCAGCAAAAAAAGGAATCTGTTACTGCTGCAATATCGACCATCGGAACGAAGGACCTCGTTCAGTCTCCCGTCGCGAATATCAGCAACGCCCTTGCAGGAAGATTATCCGGACTAACGGCTATTCAAACGAGCGGCAAGCCGGGCGACGATAAGTCGACACTGTATATCCGGGGCATCGGGACGTATACCGATCAAACCTCACCGTTAATTATGGTCGACGGGGTTGCCAGAACAAGCTACAACGAAATTGACGCTAATGAAATTGAGTCTGTCAGTATGCTTAAAGACGCATCTGCAACTGCCGTATATGGCGTGCGGGGTGCAAACGGAGTAATACTGATCACGACCAAACGCGGGCAGCAAGGGGAACCTAAGATCGCAGTATCCTCTCAGACAGCAGTTTCCGAATTTACAAGAGAGCCAAAATTTGTAAATTCCTATGAATACGCAAGCCTTCAGAATGAAAAGAGTTTTCAGCTTTACTGGGTGAATCATGCAAAGGACGCTGATATAAAGACCTGGAATGATTTCCTCATAAAAAGAGAGGCTAACTGGGTAAAAGAGGCGAGTTTATATTACACTCCTGAACAGTTGTTGTTCTATAAGAACGCGCACACTCCCACCCTCTCAAGCGGCGAAAAAAACCCTTACTATAATCCCTACTTCTACCCCGACGTAAACTGGACAGACCAGATCTTTAAAAATTTCGCACCGCAAAGCCAGGTGAATGCCAATATCTCCGGCGGTACTGAAGCCCTTAAATACTTCGTGTCCCTGGGGTATCTCACCCAGGGAGGCTTGTTTAAAACAGATTACATGAAGTTTTCTGATGAAATGGACTTCAGAAAGAAACGCTATAATGTGAGGGGGAACTTTGACTTTGATGTCAATAAAAACTTCAGGATCTCCGTGGATGTGGGAACCCAGTTCGTCAACATCAGCGGAATGAGCAACGACGGTTTCATTTGGGAAAAAAGGATCCTGTGGTCCAACCCAATGTCCTCCGCCGGGATCATCGACGGCAAGTTCGTGGTTCCATACTCCAATCCCCAGGCATCCCTCAACCCTTTATATGAGATTGCCAATGCAACAGATTATAATCTGACAGACAACAGTACTTTAAATTCTTCCGTGAAGCTCTCACACAAGCTCGATTTTATAACTAACGGGCTTTCTGTTAATGCAAGAGGGGCTTACGACAGTTATTTCTCAAGCCGGACAGGCGGCAGATATAACCCCGTATATTACGGGATCAGTCCTAACCCCAACGGGGATGTGCTCGATCCGGTATTCTCACAGTTACGGGAAGAAACACCTCCCGAAAGATGGTCGCCCTGGCACAACGGAAAATGGCGGAAAATATACGGTGAGTTTTCTTTAAACTATAACAGGTCTTTTGGAAACCATGCCGTTTCCGGATTATTCCTCTATAACCTCGAAAGATTCTATGATCCTGGTCTGGCGTATCATTTGCCGAAATCGTACACCGGACTGGCTACCCGCTTTACTTACGGATACAAAAGCCGCTACCTCGCCGAATTTAACATGGGATATAACGGTTCGGAGAACTTTCCCGAAGGAAAGCGGTTTGGCCTCTTACCTGCTTATTCCCTGGGCTGGGTTGCTTCCAACGAAAGCTTCTTTCCTAAGAACGACCTCGTCACCTATTTAAAGTTCAGAGGCTCACTCGGAAAAGTCGGAAATGACAACATCGGTGGCGCACGCTACCTTTACCTGCCTGACGTATGGACTTACGGGGGTACCGGCTACCCTTACATGGACTACACATTCGGAACCATCAGCGACCGTAATAATGTTAAAGGATCACAGGAAGGGACATTAGGAAATCCTAATGTCACATGGGAAACCGCCACCAAGGCCAATATTGGATTTGAGGCACACTTTCTCAAAGACAAGCTCTCGGTCACATACGACCACTTTTCCGAAAAACGTGTCGACATCCTGTCTTACCGGGGTACAGTACCCGCCATCGTACAGGCAACTCTTCCCCCTTATAACCTGGGAGAAGTAAAGAACTGGGGGAACGAACTGGAAGTGAACTTCAGAAGCAGGGCTGGAAAATTTGACTACTGGATAAAGGGCAATATTGCCAATAATGAGAATAAGATCATTTTCAGGGATGAGGCTATATCAGACGGACTGGAATACCAGGCGGAAACAGGAAGGCCGATCGGCCAGGGGCTCTATCTCCAGGCTGACGGTTTATATACCTCATGGGCCGATCTTTATAATATAGATACAAACGGCGACCCGGTTCTGGCAGAGCCGGTAAGGGCTCTCAATAAAGACGGACAGCCTTATACAAACGGGCAGGGACTTCCGGTTTATCAAAAGGATCTGGGTTACGGAGGGGTTGCCGTTCAACCTGGAGAGGTACGGCTGAAAGATGTAAATGAAGATGGCGTTGTAAACGAAAAGGACTACATCCGGACCGGAAATACTACGATACCTAAGATCACTTACGGGATTGCCTTCGGATTTAACTGGAAAGGATTTGATTTTTCCACCCTGCTGCAGGGCGTTGGCGGAGTCGCCAAATTCGCGATGAGCCAGCGGCATTTCAACAAGCAGGAATCACTATTTGAAGTAGACCTTCACCGTTTCACCCAGGAACGTTATAACAACGGAGAAAAGATCTACTTTCCACTGGCGGCGTATGACCACACGGGTGCAGAAAACACATACTTCCTGAAGAATACATCTTACATGAGGTTAAAGAACCTCGAAATTGGCTATACGGTAAAACCAGAATTCCTTCAGCGCATAGGCATCCGTTCGGCACGAATATATGCCAACGGGAACAATCTGACTACCTGGTCTCCGAACGAAATATGGGGAGACCCGGAGAACCTGGCCTACATAGGATATCCCCTGACAAGGACTTATAACCTCGGGCTCAATATTAATTTCTAACCTGATATTGTTATGGAGAAGAGATCAAACTTAAATATTTCGCTTTTTGCAGGCTTGCTGCTTTTGATCATGGCAACCAGCTGTACAAAGGATTTCCTGCAGAAACCCAAAGGTGGTGCCGTTACTGTCGACACCATATTTCATACCAAAGACCAGGCACGGTTTGCTGTGGCACGAATGTACTCATGGTGTGTAAGAAGCTACCTTCCGCAGGGGTCGACAGACCTCGCGAGACCGGAGATCCTCACCGATGCCCTCTACATTATCACTCCCGGATATGACTGGACTAACGCCGGTATTAACGCGCCAAGTTTTAAAAAGGGAAATATGGGAGCGAACAGCAATGTCGACTATGGCTGGGGGGCTGGCCGCGACGCCGCCGTAACCGGCGGAGCCTTCGGCTGGCACTACAAAGGGATCAGGCAGGCAAACCTGGTGCTGAAGAATATTGATATGGTAGTGGATGCCGACCAGGGATGGAAAGACGACGTAAAAGGTCAGGCCATCTTTTGCAGGGCCTTACAACATTATGAACTGTTCCGGCATTATGGCGGCATTCCCATTCTGCCGAATGCGTTAGCCGGCGATGGCAATATCAATATTCGCAGAAGCTCTGTTCAGTCGGTAGTAGACAGTGTTGTAAAATGGTGCGATCAGGCTGCAGGCCTGTTGCCTGTTACCCGCCCCAGCTCTGATTATGGAATGATCACCAGGCTGGCTGCTCTTGCGCTCAAATCGCGTATCCTGCTGTATGCTGCAAGTCCCCTTTACAACACGCCCGACAATCTGAAATCCGTTATATCGGCTGCAAGGTTCGGCGATCAGAGAGATACTGTGCTCTGCTATCCAGGCTATGATAAGGAAAGGTGGAAAAAAGCCTATGAAGCTGCATGGGATGTTATTCAGAACGCCTCTGCTGCGGGAGTTGGAATTTATAATACAGGCAAAGCACAGACAGATATCGGAACCGACAACTACGCCGGGCTTGGTGATTATGAAGCGGTCTGGAATGTATATGCCAATAAAGAATTGATATTAGTGAGCACCCGCAATCAGAACGGCGACGACTGGGGCGAAAATCTGACTGCCTGGGGAAAGTTTCTTTCATCCAAAGTAGGCGCCTGGGAATGGGGAGCAAAAAACAATATGCCGATAGAATTTATGCAGCTCTATGAAAAAAGGGACGGCACCAAATTCACGCTCCCTTCTTCAGGGAACGACCTTCCCGTAGATATCCGCAACTTCAACCTCGATCCGCGCTTTTACCAGACAGTTGCCTATGACGGAATGTTTTTCAGATCTGCCAGCGGGGGTAAATACGGGACAATCCCCTTCTACAAAGCGGGTGATGGTTTCCCCGAAGGCGCACTCTCCAAAAGTGATGTGGGCCCCGATGGATATGCATTAGATGTTTACAAGTTTGTGGCAAGGGTGGATAATGGAAACTGGAATCATTTTGCATGGCCGGTATTCCGCCTGGCTGAATTCTATTTAAGTTACGCAGAAGCTCTGAATGAATACAACAACGGGCCGAATACTGATGCCTACAAGTATTTGAATGAAATAAGAAGCAGAGCCGGCATGCCCGATAAATCAGGACTGGACTACCAGGGATTCCAGGCTGCTGTTCAAAACGAAAGGACCATTGAACTCGCCTACGAAGGACATCGTTACAACGACCTTCTCAGATGGCTGAAGGCACATACGGTCTTGAACACCGAGCTAAGGGGTATCGCTACCACCGCCAGAAAAGGTGCCGACGGCAGCCTGAAGAGATCGTGGACAATAGTTCCTTTCATGACGCAGGTATTTCCGGTTAAGTACTACTACCTCCCCTTCGTTTCTTCTGAAGTCAGCAAGAAATATCTGGGAGACGGAGTCTCATGGAATGGACAAAACCCGGGCTGGTAATCATTTATAAACTAAGTGTACTCACTGACACCTTGTTTCGGGGGTACATGGATCAATATTTATTCAAATGAAACATATAAGAAAAGAATATATCAAACTTTTTGCCTGTATTTTTTCATTCTTCTGCTTTCTCGCCGCCCGGGCTCAGCCTGGCTCCGATACCACTTCTGTTTCTGTTGTGAAATACAGAACAGGTGCAAGTTTCACATTAACCGGTGAAGAGATCCAGAGAATGATGGCAGGAAACCTCCTGAACACTCTCCAGGGAAGGATCCCAGGACTCACAGTTATGACAGGCTCAGGAGAACCCGGCTATGACAACCCGACCCTCTATTTAAGGGGACAAAGCAGCTGGAATATTACCGGGAATAAAGTGCTTATTTACCTCGACGGATACGAGGTGGACATGAATGCAATCAGTTCATTGTCGGCCTATGAGATCGAATCCGTCACCCTCCTTAAAGATGCCATCGCCCTCGCTCCGTTCGGACTGCAGGGTGGCGCAGGTGTGCTCTGGATTAAAACAATATCGGGCAATAATGAGAAAGTCCGGATTTCGGCTAATGCCCGTTACGGGATACAAAGTGCGATTGAACTGCCTTCTGCGGTGAATGCTTTCGACTTTACAAGCAATTATAACAAAGCGCTGGCCAATGATGGGCTGCCTCTGAAATATACCAACCCCGAACTGTATAAAGCGACCGACGATCCTTTTCATCCAAATGTAGACTGGTATAAGGAAACCCTGAAAAACACCTCAAAAATCCAGGACTATAACGTTTCATTCAGGGGCGGAAGTCCAAAAACAAGGTACTTCGTCCTGATGAATTATACCGACTTTACCGGCCTGTATAAGAATGCAGACGCCATTGATAAAGACTTTGGTACAAACGCACGTTACAACAAGATCAATCTGAGGGGCAATGTTGATCTGCAGCTAAGCAAAAGCCTTTCGATCACTGCCAATATCTCGGCTATCACAGAAGATAAGAATACTCCTGCCGGTTTTACAGCTACTGAGCTGTTTGACAATTTGCTGAAGATCCCGGCAGCAGCCTTCCCTGTTCGTAATCCAAACGGGTCCTGGGGTACCAGTTCAGCTTATAACTTTAACCCGGTGCAGCGGCTGCAGCGCTTCGGGATCTGGAACTCCCATACCCGGAACCTGCAGACCAACGTCTCCTTTACAGAAAAACTGGATGCTATCACAAAAGGTCTGGCACTAAAAGGAGGGCTTTCATTCAGCAACCAGTATGTAGGGTTCTACCAAAAGCAGTTCGGCCAGCCGGCATACGAGATCAGCAAGGGAGCAAATGATGAACCTCTTCTAAACGGCAGCGGCGAGGTAATCTACATCCAGAGGGGTACTATCAGTGAAAATATCAATGAGGGCGAAACCAGTCACTGGAACAGGACGACCGGCCAGGTAGGACTTGAATACAGCAGGACTTTTGGCAATAACACCTGGTCGGGAAGCATTTTGGCAAAGCGGCAGAACTACTCGAAAAACGGGGTGGTCTATGAGCTTCGAAACCAGGGATTATCGGGAAATGTGTCTTACGACTATAAAAAGACGTATCTGTTTGATTTCGTTGGCTCGTATATCGGGTCGACAGACTTCGCCCCCGGCAAACGGTATGGTTTCTTTCCGGCAGCAGGCCTCGGCTGGGTGTTGTCCAACGAAGATTTCTTCGATAAAAGCAAAGCGGTTAATTATCTGAAGCTCCGGGCCACCTACGGGAAAGTCGGCAACACGAATGAAGACCTGCGCTTCCTGTATCAGCAATGGGCTACAGGCGGCGGCGGCTGGATACTCGGCACCGGCAATTCATACAGAGACGGCAGAAAAGAGGGAGCCATTGCCAATCCGGCTGCAACATGGGAAGAAAAAACGACACTGAACATCGGACTCGACCTGCAATTATTTAAGAGGCTGACAGCCAACATCGATGTGTTCAGCGAAAAGCGATCGGGCATTCTCGAAATCCCCAGCGCTGATATCCCGGCCTTTACCGGGTTCTCGCTTCAGTATCTGAATACAGGGGAAGTAAAGAACAAAGGATTCGAAGCATCCCTTTCGTTCGACAACAACGATCATAATTTCAAGTACTACCTGAGAGGCTCCGCAGCATTTGCCCGCAATGAGATCACCAAACGATCGGAAGAAGCCCAGCCCTTTGATCGTTTATACACCAGGGGATATAGACTCGACCAGTTTAAGGGCCTCGCGTCCGATGGGTTTTACCAGGAAAGTGATTTTGATGCAAACGGAGCTTTAAAACAGGGCATTGTGGTATCATCCTATGCAACCGTAAAGCCCGGAGACCTGAAATTTAAAGATCAGGATAATAATGGAGTGATCAATGACTATGACATGGTACCCTTTGATTACGCCAGGCTGCCTGAAGTAACATTAGGCTTTAATCTTGGATTCAAATTTAAGGGATTCGACTTCGATGCCTACATGCAGGGAGTGCTCAACCGTACAGTAAGTTTGCTGAGCGATGCTTACATCTATAGCCACCCGTTCGTAAACAATAACAACATGACGGCTTTCTCGCTCAACAACTGGACACCGGAGAATGCCGGAACAGCTGACTACCCGAGGTTGTCCACTCTCAGCAATAAAAACAATGATCAGCAGTCCGACTTCTGGCTGCGCAATGGGAATTTCTTTAAACTGAGGAGCATCGAACTGGGATATACCTTACCGAAGATCAGCTCGGTTAAAAGGCTCGACAATGTCAGGATCTTCGTAAACGGCACCAACCTGTTTACATGGGATAAGCTGGAGGACCTGGAAGCAGAACGTTTGTCAATGGGTTATCCGCTGATGAAGGCGGTGACCTTCGGAATGAAAGCGCGGTTTTAATAATAATCTGTAACAGCATAGACAATGAAAAGAAATCATTATATAATAATCTCCTTGTTGACATTAGCTTCGGCTTTGTGTGCCTGTAAGGATGACTATTTAGATGTCAGAAAGATTGACGCCAACATATCAGTGGAACAGCTATACAGGAATTATCCATATGCACAGACCGCTCTCTGGAATATCTATAGTTATCTCCCCGACGGTTTCGCAAATTTAGATATGGAAGCCGCTACAGATAATGCGGAGAGCACCAGTGTCGACGCTATATCGCAGGCGTTTAACCTGGGGATATGGAACCAGTATACCAATCCTGATGGCAGGTGGAACATTAACTTTAATGGGATCAGGAATGCGAACCTTTTTCTTAAAAACAAGGAAAAAATTGATATCGCCTACATCAAGAACGGTGTCGTGGGAGTCGACTCTTCGAACTACTTCAATGCCCGTGATAATGTAAAGTACATGGAAGGTGAAGCGCTTTTCCTCAAGGCATTCTTTTACTTCGAACTGGTGAAAAGATACGGAGGAGTACCCCTTCTGGAGGAACCGCTTGATCCGGAAGATGCAGCAACCTGGAAAAACGTTCAAAGAAGCTCGCTGGATGAATCCCTGAAATATATTGCCTCATTGTGCGATAAGGCTGCCGCCATTATCCCGGCAAATCTTACTGCCTCCTGGTATGAAGACGGAAGGGTGAGACACGGGGCCATCCGGGCACTGAAAGCCAGGGTACTGTTGTACGGCGCAAGTCCCCTTTACAAGGCCAACGGATCCAGCATAACCTGGGCACAGGCGGCAAGTGCAGCCAATGAGGTGATCCAGCTTGCCAGGTACAGCCTCGATGCTTCGTATACGAAGGTATTCAGTAAAGACAATGCCGGCACCGCCGAGCTGATCTTCTACAGAAGGTATGGCGCCCTGAACTGGATTGAAAAGAACAATTTCCCTATCGTGTTTGAAAACAGTAACGGACGCAGTGTCACGCCTTCCCAGAATTTTGTGGATGCATTCGAAGTACTCGAGAAGGATGGTGCAGGCACGGTGACCGGCTCTGTTCCGTTCAATTGGAACAATCCTGCCCATACAGCTAATCCATACGCAAACAGGGACCCCAGGCTGGCGGCTACTGTCATCACCAATAACTCGTCCTATCAATCCACCACGATAGAAACATTCTATGGCGGAAACAGCGGGCTTCCCAGGCTGAATGCCACTAAGACCGGCTACTACCTGGCTAAATGGAGCAATTCTGCACTGAACCTGGTAACCAACACCACTTCCGATCATAACTGGATTTACTTCCGGTATGGAGAAGTTCTGTTAAATTACGCTGAAGCCATGTTTAATGCCTACGGGGCTCAGTCGGACCCGGGAAATTTCGGGATGACCGCTTTACAGGCCATTAACATGGTAAGAACAAGAGCCGGCGTTCCGGCACTGACAGCCGCCCAGCTTAACCAGGCTGCAATCGAAAGAGAGAGGAACGTCGAACTGAGCTTCGAAAACCATCGCTTCTGGGATGTACGCCGCTGGAACAAAGGTACCACCTACTTTAAAGCCCCGCTTAACCGGATCGATATCACAAAGAGTACTTCCGGAAGCGCAGTAACATTTACTTACACGGTAAAAAAACTGGAAGACAGGATCTTTGAAGAAAAGATGAACTGGTACCCGATCCCTCAGGCAGAGATCAACAAGACAGGATGGGCACAAAATGCAGGATGGTAACATAAGTAGCACGATAAAATGAATACAGACATGAAAATTCAGAGATATTCCATATCCATACTGTTTGCCGGTCTGCTGATGATCAGTTCAGCCTGCAAACAGGAAACGATAGAAGGCGCTGAGGCAACAGGAAATGAGCCGTTCAAAGTTTATTTCCTTAACGGGGAAGACAAGGGCGTTATCAATGGTATCCAGGATACAAAGATGGAAATAGATGTTGCTGCCAGAACAGCCAATTTCCCGGTACCGGTTTTTCGCGGTGGCCAGGCAGGCTCAGAACCCTTCACAGTTGATATAGCAGTAGACAACAGTGCTGTTTCCCCGCTGATTCAATCGGGAGATCTGCCAGCCAATACTGTCGTACTGGATGCCGGTGCATTCACCCTTGCACCAAAAGATACTCTCATGGTAGAACATGATATGATGAAAGGGAATGCAGTGCTGAAGGTTAAAATTGAGAGCCTGGGACAATATGCAGGCAAGAATGTAGCCGTAGGGCTGAAAATAGCCGGCACATCACGCTATTCTATTAATGAAAGTATGAATAAAGTGGTCCTTTACTTCAACGTCAGTTCTGTTGCAGGACTGGTAGGCTTCCCTTCGTCTGCATCGAACAACGGCAAGATCAATCTGCTCTCAGCGGGATATACAGTCAACCGCACAGCGGGCACTGTAGATCTCCCTGTAGCGGTAGAACGTGAAGGCTCTGCCAACCTGGGCACATTCACCGTGGATGTACAGACAGATAACAGCGCCGTTACGGATTTAATGCAGTCGGGTAAACTTCCTGCAAATACAGTGGCTCTGACCGCCAATGATTATACCCTTGAAACGAAGGTATCGCTTTCCAAACTTGGAAACGTCATAACCGGCAATGCTCTGCCCAGGATCAAGATTGCTCAGCTTAATCAGTATTCGGGCAAAAAGGCCGCAATCGGGCTGAAGCTGGCCAATCCATCCCAGTTTGCTGTCGATCCGGCAAAAGGCAGGACAGTCGTTTACTTCGACGTAGATTCTTTACTGGATGAGGTTGTTCCGCCAACCAACCTCCTTGTTCATTCGGCCTGGCAGGTGTTAAATATCTCTGCAGGCGTTACCTTTACGGTCAATTCCAATGGAAGTATCCTGGCAGAAGGGGGAAGCTGGGGCCATGCCGGAGTATTCCAGCCTATCCAGGTAAAAGCCAACAAGAATTATAAGATTGATATGAGAGTGGCTGGCAGCGGGGCTGCCGATACCTGGCTTGAAGTATACGTGGGTGCAACGGTTCCCTCACAGGGAGCTGAGTATAACGACGGAGGCAACCGGATGGGGCTCAACACCTGGTCCGGATGCGGCAATACACCTTTTAATGGGATGCTTTCAACTATTAAGTGCTCAGGAAGCAGCAACATTGTGAAGTTCAGCACAAGCGGAACGGTCTACCTGGTAATCAGAAGCGGTGGTGGAAACCTGGGAACAGGTGGCATCAGCATATCTGATATCGATTTCCGGAGGGTTGATTAACTGGTTTCTCAAAACATGCCCGGCCGGCAGGGGCTTTACCCTGCCGGCTTATTTGTATTTTATTATCTTTGCCTTTCCACCTGATTATGATGCATAGTGAAGACCGTCCGATTCGTACTTATTCTCTTGTTTTCTCTGGGAAAAGCAGCACTTGCCGAAGATAATCAACCAGCTATCATCGAACTGAACAAGGTACTTCAGCATAAAGAGATCTACTCCCGGATTAAGGAAAAACGGATTACCGCTCTAAAAAAGCTTCTTTCAGGCTCTCTCCCACCGCTCGAACGATATAATATCAGCAAAAGCCTGGCTGAGGAATACCAGAAATATCAGCTTACTGCCGCCATTGCGTATGCAGATTCATGCCTCCGGATTGCACAGACACTGAAAAGGGATGATCTGATCACTGCCAGCCTGTTACAGCAGTCCAACCTGTATTCCTCCACCGGGAAGTTTCTCGAATCGCAGAATATCTTAGAAAATATTAAAAGGAACACGCTGTCAAAGACCTTGCTGGTCCGGTATTACGAATCAAAGATCCTTTTCCTTGAGCACTACACCACGAATAATTATAATAAGGCATATATTGACCGGATAGGCCAATACCGGGATTCTCTCCTTAGCGTACTGAATCCTTCTTCGGTAAAATTTAAGCTGAACACGGTTCAGAAATACATCTCAGATAAAAAGCTGGAAGAAGCTCAGGACCAGATCCGTAAGCTGCTGGGCGAAGCTAAAAGAAACTATGCAGACTACGCAATGGCCACCTATGTGCTTGCCACCATCTATCACACAAAGGGAAAGATGGATAGTGCGAATCATTATTATGCTATATCGGCTATTACAGATATTAAAAACGCGATCAAAGATCATGCATCCCTGCAAAACCTGGCAATCATATTTTATTACAACGGCGATATAGACCGCGCGTCTGCCTACACCCGTTCGGCCATTGACGACGCAATCTTTTGTGATGTTAAATTCCGCACCCTCAGGATGTCAGAATTATACACCATCATCAACACCGCATATCTGGAAAAAGAAGCAAAGCAAAAGAACCAGCTTCAGCTCTATCTTGTACTGATCAGCATACTGTCTGCCATTCTCACCGCTGCCATCATCTATGTATACCTTCAGATGAAAAAGGTATCCCGTATAAAAGAAGAACTGCATGCTACCGGTCTGCAGCTGGCAGATCTGAACCGGCAGCTAAGTCAGACGAACCTGCACCTCAGCGAGGTAAATGCCCAGTTATCTGAATCCAACCAGGTGAAAGAGGTGTACATTGCTCAATTCTTTGACCTCTGCTCCACTTATATCAATAAGCTGGAAGATTACCGGAAAACACTCAATAAAGTAGCAACAGAAAGGCGGATGGAGACTCTTTTAAAGATGCTTCGCTCGAATACCCTTGTCGAGAACGAGATTGAAGAACTCTACCAGGTATTTGACAATATCTTCCTCAATCTCTATCCTCAATTTATCCGCGAATTCAATAATCTTCTGCTTCCTGACGAACAGGTCGCTCCAAAACCGGGAGAACTGCTCAATACCGAACTCCGGATATTCGCCCTCGTCCGTCTGGGTATTACAGACAGTGTCAAAATCGCTGCATTCCTCCGCTATTCTCTCAGTACAATTTATAACTACAGAACAAAGGCGAGGAACAGGGCCAGGGTACCCCGTGAAGACTTTGAGAAACGGGTAATGACCATCGGATCACTATCAGAAAGCGTTGATTCCGCTCACAAATCCACTACTTTTTCCACTGAAACAAACAACAATAAACCACTGTAAAACAACACACTACAACTTAAAAACACTACTTTTTTCATACTTCACATTTTCTGATCCCCCGCTCCTGTTAACTTTACATTCTGAAAGAATAAACGGCTTGTTTAGCCGGCCAAATATGTAAATCTATAAATCATGTACTGTTCAATTATGAAAAAAATGTACGCCAGAGCCTGCACCATCTGCAGTCTCCTTGTCGTCACCATCACGCTAAGTTTCCAGCAGGCAACTGCTCAAAGCCAGCTCCCTGTTTATCTTGATGACAGTAAACCCATCGATGCCCGAATTGAGGACGCACTGAGTAAAATGACACTCAAAGAAAAGATTGCCATTATCCATGCTCAATCGAAATTCAGTTCTCCCGGAGTACCCCGGCTCGGCATCCCTGATAACTGGGCAACCGACGGGCCTCATGGCATCCGTCCTGAAGTATTGTGGGACGAATGGTCTCAGGCTGGCTGGACGAATGACTCATGTACAGCATTCCCTGCACTTACCTGCCTGGCCGCTACCTGGAATAAGGATATGGCGGGCCTGTATGGAAAATCACTGGGGGAAGAAGCCCGGTACCGGAACAAGAATATCCTGCTGGGGCCCGGTGTAAACATCTACCGGAGTCCTCTCAACGGCCGTAACTTTGAATATATGGGAGAAGATCCCTTCCTCTCTTCGAAGATGGTCGTTCCCTACATTAAAGGGGTACAGCAAAACGGCGTAGCTGCCTGCGTAAAGCATTTTGCTCTCAACAACCAGGAAACAAACCGTCACGGCTATAATGTAAACGTCGACGACCGCACTCTTTACGAAATTTACCTGCCCGCTTTCAAAGCAGCCGTACAGGAAGGAGATGCATGGTCTATCATGGGGTCTTACAACCTGTATAAAGGACAGCATTGCTGCCACAATGAATACCTGCTGAATGACATCCTGCGCAAGGAATGGGGCTTTAAGGGGGTTGTGGTATCCGACTGGGGTGGTGTTCACGATACACGCCAGGCGATATTCAATGGCCTCGACCTTGAATTCGGATCCTGGACAAACGGGCTCACCGAAGGAAAGAGCAGCGCTTACGACAACTATTACCTCGCCAATCCTTACCTGAAGCTCATCAATTCAGGCCAGGTAGGCACCAAAGAACTGGATGAAAAAGTACGTCGTCTCCTCCGCTTGTCGTTCCTCACCACCATGAATAAGAACCGCCCTTACGGATCTTTCGCAACGGAAGAACACGCACTGGCAGCACGCAAAATAGCGGCTGAAGGAATTGTCCTGCTGAAGAACAAAGGCAACGTACTGCCAGTGAATTTAAGTAAAGTAAAAAGGATCGCAGTAATCGGTGAAAACGCCATAAAAATGATGACCGTTGGCGGAGGGAGTTCTTCACTGAAGGCCCGCTACGAAATTTCACCGCTTGAAGGCTTAAAAAACAGAATTGGCAAGCAAGCTGAGATCGTCTTTGCACGGGGTTATGTAGGAGATACTACCGGCAACTATAACGGGGTAGCTACCGGGCAAAACCTGGCAGATAAGCGCCCTGCTTCCGAAATCCTGGCAGAAGCCGTTGCCACAGCAAAAAATGCTGATCTGGTAATATTCTTCGGAGGTCTCAACAAAAGCGACTTCCAGGATTCTGAAGGCAATGACCGCAAGAGCCTCGGACTGCCTTACAACCAGGACGCCGTGATCAGCGAATTGGCGAAGGTGAACAAGAACCTGGTCGTAGTGAACATTTCGGGAAATGCAGTAGCAATGCCATGGGTTGACAAAGTTCCTGCCATTGTACAGGGCTGGTTCCTTGGCTCCGAAACCGGAAACGCCATTGCTTCGGTACTGACAGGCGATGTAAATCCTTCCGGAAAACTGCCTTTCACATTCCCTGTAAAATTAACAGATAATGGCGCTCACAACGCAGGCGAATTCCCCGGCGACAAGGAAATCACCTATAAAGAAGGAATTTTTGTTGGATACCGCTGGGCTGAAGCAAAAAAGGTGAAGCCTTTGTTTGCCTTCGGCCACGGCCTGAGCTACACATCGTTCCAGTACGGAAAAGTGAAAGCTGATAAAAACACCATCTCCCCTTCCGATAAAATCACCTTCTCTGTAGATGTGAAAAATACCGGATCAAGGGAAGGAGAAGAAATTGTACAGCTTTATATCAGCGACCTTAAATCAAGCGTCGCCCGCCCGGTAAAAGAACTGAAAGGATTTGAGAAAGTATCCCTCAAACCAGGCGAGCAGAAAACAGTGTCTTTCACGATAGACAAATCTGCATTAAGCTTCTTTGATGCCGCTAAACACGAATGGGTAGCCGAACCAGGAGATTTTGAAGCCGTCATCGGAGCATCATCCTCCGATGTCAGAACCAAAACAGGGTTCAGGCTAAATTAAAGAAGAAGCCGGGTGAAAACATCACCCGGCTTTTTTTGTCAGCGTCATTTTATTACCTTCACTGCACATCAAAAAAGCTAAATATATCAGAATGAAACCACTCTTCTTTCTCTTCAGCATTGCTGTTTCTCTTCATCTTAACACAGTAAAGGCCCAGACTTTAGAAAAAATGCAATGGTACAATGAACCGGAAAAATGGGAAGTGAAAAACAACGCACTGACCATGACCGTTACGCCCAAAAGCGATTACTGGCGCATATCCCATTATGGCTTCACAGTCGATGACGCCCCCTTCTATTACACCACTTACGGCGGAGAGTTTGAAGCAAAAGTAAAACTTACAGGAGCTTATAAAGCCCGTTTTGACCAGATGGGTCTGATGATCAGGACTGACCATAAGAACTATATCAAGACCGGGGTAGAATTTGTAGACGGGAAGTTTAACGTCAGCACCGTCGTCACTCACGAAAAGAGCGACTGGAGTGTAACGACACTCGACAAGGCGCCTCCATTCATCTGGATCAAAGTAGTCCGCCGCCTCGATGCCATCGAGATCTTCTATTCGCTGGACGACAAAAACTATATCATGACCAGGAATGCCCCCCTCCAGGACAATACTCCTGTAATGGTGGGTTTAATGGCTGCCTGTCCTGATGGCGACGGCTTTGTTGCCAAATTCGAGAACTTTACTGTAAAACATTTACCGGATCAGCGCAGGCTGGAATGGCTGAAGGCGCATCAGTAAGTTTTTAAATTAAACGATAACAGAGGGTGTCAGGATGAGCGTAATCCACTTTTCCCGGGACACCCTGTGTTTGATCATGACATTCACCAATCCTACAGCCGATGAATTTCCGGGGTGGACTGGTTGGTGATGCCTTGTCATACTTCCTATTGAGAAGCCCCGCTTCCCACTGAAGCCGAACCACTCAGAAGCTCCGCAAGCTTTTCATCCAGATCCTTCCCCCTCAGGTTCCGGGCGATGATGACTCCTTTCGGGTCAATCAGAAAGTTGGCAGGAATAGCCCTCACGCCATACAGCTTTGCAGGGGCGCTGTTCCAGAAAGCCAGGTCTGAAACATGCGTCCAGGTCAATTGATCATCCGCAATGGCCTTTACCCAGCTTTCCTTCGTTTTATCCAGTGAAACACCCAGCACATCAAATCCCTTGTCTTTGTATTTGTTATAGGCAGCTACAACATGGGGGTTCTCCCGGCGGCATGGACCGCACCAACCGGCCCAGAAGTCAACAAGAAGGTATTTACCGAAATGATCCGACAGCTTCACCGGCTTTCCGTCCGGATCGTTCGCTGTAAAATCAATCGCTTTATTGCCCACTCCTACCCTGCTCAATACAGGGATCAGCTCTTTCAATACCGACACATATTGTGTTTTCTGAAGCGCCGGAGCCAGCAAATTGATATTCGACTGGATCTGGTCAGCCGTCAGCCGGTAAGAAAAATCGCGGTACAAAACATATGCAGAGACAATGGACGAGGGGTTCTGCTTAATAAACTCATCGATCTTTACCTCCCTCTGGTTCTCTTTGTATGCAGTAAAGATATCCTGGGCTTTTGATCCGCTTACTTTAGAATTCCTGTAGTAAGATGCAGAATCGAGACTGACAGACACAGGAACGTTCTCAAGAAAAATATAGAAAGGGTTTTTGTTCCTGTCCAGCGTCAGTCCGTAAAGCTCCGGCAGCTTCACCTTAGTTGCGAAGCTGAACCTGCCGTCTTTAATGCTGGCAGAATCGATTGTGAAGAACATTTTATTCTCAAATTTCTGAAGGTATACTTTACCCTCTTTTATACCCAAAGTGGTCCCCTTAAGCTGAAGGGGACTGCTTGTTTGGCCAGATACGGTAGTGCCAAGCAAAACGGCTGTCGTGAATAATACGAAAGATTTCATCTCTTTTACTTATAGATTGGGGTTTGTCTTAATTTCATTATCAGGGATCGGGAACAAATAATAGGGACTATTAGGAACGAGGCTGGTTCCGTCGGTAAACTTGATAACGTAGTGCCCCTTGATCAGTACATTCGTTCCATTTACAAGAAAGGTCTCTGTCGATTCCTTCCGTACCGGGGCCCTTTGCAGGCGGAGCAGGTCGGGCAGACGGAAGCCTTCTCCCCATAATTCCCGGCGCCGTTCGGTCAGGATCTCCTCTATGAGTGCAGTTTCAGTAAAGTCTGCGGCTGACAGGGTAGCCAGGCCTCTCTTCACGCGAAGTTCGTTGAGGGCCGATACTGCTCCCTGAGGATCATGAAGCCGCGCCTTGCTTTCCGCTTCTATCAACGCCATTTCAGAAGATCTCATCAAAACGATGTGGGCGGACTTGTCCGTCTTGTTCACAAACTTCTTGTATTTGATCCAGCGGTACATAGGGTCGGAGGAACTGGTTACCACCTCGAATAAACTCTTCCTGATATCTCCGTCGGCGAAAAGGTTCCGGAAATAAGGATCCGGCATGATGCTGCGGTAGCCGGTGCTTGGCGTAACGTCGATGTAAGCAAAGTAGGAGGCGCCGCCCAGGTTTTGATCTGCCGTCTGCGGATGTCCCCAGATCCATTCTGTGTTCGACACATCGTTGAAACCTTGCAGATACTGCTGTGCCTCCATGATCGGGTAGCCGGTCCTGGCCTGGCGCGCTTTTTCCGCGGCGGCGGTCCAGTTCTCCATCGTCAGGTAAGTACGGGCGAGAAGCCCCCTCACGACATTTACATCCGGGCGGTTCTTCACCGACCTGACAAAGCCATTCAGCAGACTTTCTGCCTGGGTAAGGTCTGAGATCACCTGCTGGTACACCTGTTCCACAGTAGCCCTCGGCTTCGGCTGGGAAGCCGGGCTGGTTGGCTCGGTATATACCGGCACGGCCTTTGCATTTTTATCTTTTGCATACGTAAACTGGTATTGCCGTACAAGATTGAGATACACAAATCCCCTTAGAGCCAGGGCCTGCCCTTTCAGATAGTTCTTCTCGGCATCCGTTCCCACAGCAGCATCGGTATTCGCCAGGATATTATTACAGTTGTCGATCACCTTATACTGGAGTGTCCAGAAAAACAAAGCCCTCCTGGTAGTATTATCGTAGGGATCCTTATAAGGATAAGAATCGCGGAAGCCATACACGCCATCGCGGGCAATGGCGTCATCGCCCATTACCTCCTGAGTAAGAATGATAGCCCCCAGACCCGGATTGTCCTGCGAAGTGCTCGACTCCATCAGGTAGCGGAGGGTACCGTTCACCAGGGCATCGATGTTCTTGGTGGAAGCAAAAGTTTCATCTCCTGTAAGGTCCCCCGCAGGCGACGTCTCGAAGAAAGAGTCGCTGCAGGAGCTTACTGAGAGCGATAAGGTGATAAGGGCAGAATAAAGAAATATTTTAAAAGCTTTCATCTCGCTGGAATTAAAATGAAACATCAAATCCAAAAGTTATTGTTTTCTGAGCCGGGTAACGGTAATACGTCACTCCGTCAACCGCCTGTTCGGGATCCATCCCCTTGTGCCCGTAAAATGTCAGGAGGTTCTCGCCCCTGGTATACACTCTCACGTCTGCCAGCCCGGTCTTTTTAATAAAACCCTTCGGAAGCTGGTAGCTGAGGCTCAGATTTTTCAGTCTCGCATACGTGGCATCGTACAGGAACCGGGTGGAGATGCTGTTCCACGTTGTAGCCGGATTGGTGGTCAGTCTCGGAACATCGGTGGCAGTGTTCTCCGGCGTCCACCGGTTCAGCACCTGTGTTCCCCAGGTGCGGCCGGTATTTTCACCCACATGCACCACCATCAGCTCATCCAGGTCGAGGATCTTTCCGCCGAGATTATAGGCCAGGAGAAAAGAAAGCTCTAACCCGCTGAACCGGAACGTATTGGTGATACCGCCGGTAAGATCGGGCAAAGCGCTTCCTGAATAATAAATGTCTGCGTCAGCAGTCGTTTTAACCGTGGTGCGGCCGGTAATCACCTTATTCCCCTGAGCGTCTGTTTCATATACGTTCTTGTACCAGAGCGGGCTTCCTGTTGCAGGGTCCACTCCTGCCCATTCACGGATGTAAAAGTCGTATACCGAACTTCCGACAGTCAGCTTCTTCGTTGACCCCAGCTGCCCGATGGCGCCTGTCGTGATCTCTTTCTGCGGCAGCCTGGTGATCTTGTTCTTAAAGTGGGAGAAATTAACGCCCAGGTCCCAGCGGAACTTCTCAGACAACACCGGTGTCACCTGCAGCGATCCTTCAAAACCCTTATTGGTAAGAGTACCGATATTATCGTCGATAGCGCCGAAGCCAAGCGAAGGTGCAAGCGGGCGGCTGAACAACAGATCCTTCGACTTTCTCTGGTATACTTCGAAAGTACCAGTAACGCGGTTGCTGAAGAGTCCGAAATCAAGTCCCGCATTAAAATTCAGGTTACTTTCCCATTTTAACCCGGGAGTAGGAAGCCTGGACGTAATCAAACCAGCCTGCCCAAGGCTGTTATAAATAGAATAGAGCCCCTGGTAAGCATAGTAACTTCCAAGGTTATCGTTGCCCTGCGCACCATAGCTGCTCCTCAGCGTCAGGTTGCTGAGCCAGTCCGAATCTTTCAGAAAGGTCTCTGATGTGGCATTCCACGATGCTCCGACCGACCAGAAATTACCCCACCTCGAGTCGGGACTAAAGCGCGACGAACCATCACGCCTGAAACTGGCAGACAGGAAATAGCGGTGGTCAAAATTATACTCCAGCTTCCCGAGGAAGCTCGACAGCTTGTAATTATCGGCACTGCCGGTGAAACTGTTGAGCAGCGAAGCCGCTGATGGCTCATCTTTTCCGCCAAAACCAAAGTTACTGCGGCTGCCTGAAAGAGAGGATACATTAAATACATACACTTCCTGCCCTCCCAGCAAATTCACGTTGTTGCGGTTGCCGAAGGTAAAAGTATAGTCCAGCAGGTTGTTCACCGTGTATGCCACTGTGCGGGCACTGCTTTTTGATACGGAACCTCCCGTACTGATGCCCCCGCCAAAAAGCGGATTGGTATATGAATGGTTAAGCCGGTTGTTATAGTCCGTGTTCACGCTGCTTTTAAGCTTTAAACCTGGCAGCAGGTTAAATTGCAGGTTCGCGCGCATTAAAAGAGCGTCCAGCTTATTCTTATATTTATTCAGGTCTGCTCCCCCGAGAAGATTATTTCCCGTTGCCGCGGCACTGGGACGGTAATTTCCAAAATCATATATCCTTTGACCCTGCGAATCCAGCTTATAGGTGCCGTCGGCATTCCGTTCGTATACCGGGTAAATATTCGAAACCAGGCGGCCAAAGTTCGCAAAGTTGCCCTGGTTACTGTCTGTCTGGGGTGGCGCATCCTGATCTGTGGAAGAGGCCGCGATGTTCAGGCCAGCTTCAAACCATTTATTCACACGGGTATTGTAGTTCACCCTCGCGTTAAACCGCTCAAACTGGGAACCAATAATAAAACCCTTGTCCTGGAGATATCCGCCGGATACGAAATACCGGCTTTCGTTACCGCCCCCGTTTATACCCAGGTCTACCTGCCGTCTTACTCCCGTCCTGTTCAGCGACTCGTTCCAGTCGTCATTCCACAA
The DNA here is from genome assembly GCF_003130405.1 of Pararcticibacter amylolyticus. Taxonomy (GTDB): domain Bacteria; phylum Bacteroidota; class Bacteroidia; order Sphingobacteriales; family Sphingobacteriaceae; genus Arcticibacter; species Arcticibacter amylolyticus. Next base: position 26,353 of record NZ_QEAS01000027.1, on the reverse strand, counting down.
TGGAACGGCGCCTGCAACCAGCTTTCCATCTGTTCCCACCGGCTGCGAATAATCCGGGCCATACGGGTTTACCTTCAGGGTACCCACCAGTTCCCGGCTGGCATATTCGGCAGCCTGCTGGGCAGTCTTTCCCTGGTCAAGCTGCTGATTCCGGATAGCTTCCCATTCCAGTTCGAAATACTGGCCGGTGTTCACGTAATCATAGTCGTCTACTGCCCGCGATGCTACGCCTGTACTGGCATTCAGCGACACCACCGGCTTCGCATTAAGTTTTCCCTGCTTGGTGGTGACAATGATCACCCCATTGGCGCCACGGCTTCCGTAGAGGGCACTGGCAGCGGCATCCTTCAGCACAGAGATGGACTGAACATCCGCCGGGTTGATCGAATTGATATTCCCTGAATAGGGAATCCCGTCCACGACATACAGCGGATCACTGGATGCATTCACCGAACCTATTCCCCTCAGGCGGATCGTCGCTTCGCTCCCGGGCTGCCCGGCACTTGCGATGGACTGGACTCCTGGAACTGTTCCCTGCAACGTCCTGCTGATATTCGATACCGGCTGTTTGGCAATATCTGCGGCGCTCACGACCGAAGCCGATCCCGTATAGGTTGCTTTATTGGCGGTTCCGTAGGCTACAACGACCACTTCATTCAGTGCATTGGCCTGCGACTTCAGCTGTACATTCAGTACCCCTGTTCCGGCCGGCACCTGCTTTGCTTCAAAGCCAATAAAAGAAAAGACAAGCGTTGCTGCATCATTGTTGACCGTTATGGAATACCGCCCGTCGGGCGCTGTAGAGGTCCCCTTTTTCTGCCCCTTTACCGAAACGCTCACGCCCGGCAATGTCTGCCCGGTTCCTTCCTGTGTGACAACGCCTGTAATACGGCGCTGCTGGCCATACGTTTGCACCCGGATGGCAAACGATAGCAATATGAATAGATAAAGAAATTTCATTTTACTTGTGATAAGTATTGCTGTTGATTGATTTTACCAAGCTGACGCGCTAAACGCAGAATGGCTGCGGTCACTACTTCGGTTTGATGTTTGGCTTCATCCCATTTCCCCTGCTCAATAGCTTCCCTGATACCGGGCAGTGTTTTAACCCCATAACCTGTGTAGAAACCCGGTGCGTAAATAGTATGGCGGTACCATGGACGATGAGGCAGGCCTTCATCGCTTAAAAGGCTTTTCTCCGCCTGGAACAGAAGCTGGTTAAGGGCTGCCCGCGCTCTTGGGTTCCCTCCGGCGGCCTGTGTCTTGCCGGACAATGCAATGGCCGCGGCATCAAGGCTGTCCAGGGCACTCTTCAGGCTCCCGAACTCAAACTTTGGTACTTCCGGTTTAAGTTCCGGAATTTGCAGCTTCTCACGCGGGTCAGCAGCAAGCTGGTAATACTTATCGCTGACCAGGGTATTCTGAACAGCATAACTTTCACGGAGCTGATCAGCCAGTTGGCTAAGCTCCTGCACATACCCTGAAATCCGGCGGCGAAGACTTGTAAAGTCGAAAGGAAGCACATCCGCGTTTGCGAGGCGCAGAGCTGCACGGCCCGCAGTCTGAGATAATGTCACCCCATAACTGAAATCTGAATCTTTGAACCTGACGTAATCATCATAGGAATCATAAATGGAATGGTAGTCGCCCCCTTCATCTTCTCCTCCATAGCCCAGGTTAAGAGAAGGGATGCCAAGATGCTGAAGAAATGCGGAATAATCAGAGCCCGTTCCCAGGGCCGACAAGGCCAGGGTATCCTTCTTTATGAGCTCTTTTTTCTGCTTAGCGGTGCCTGCTCTTACGATATCCCTTGCTTTCAGCCGCTCGTACACCGTTGCTCCTGTCTGCGGATCTTTGACACTACGGGAAATTCCGTCTACCAGGTTTTCCAGGGCATGCGAACCTCCGGCACCGAGGAAGCCCCTGCTGTTCCCGTCCGAATTAATATACGCAACTGCTTTTTTCTGCAATTCCGCAGCATGATACTCTGCCCATTCGGTGGAGCCTAGTAATGACTGTTCCTCTCCGTCCCAGGCGCAATAGACCAATGTCCTTTTAGGCCTGATCCCCGATTTGTAAAGGGTTCCTATCGCTTTCGCCTCTTCCAGTAAAGCAGCAAGACCGCTTACAGGATCATCGGCGCCGTTTACCCAGGCATCGTGATGATTCCCGCGAATCACCCACTCATCGGGATAAACAGAACCTTTAATCTTCGCTATCACATTATAAGCAGGTACAATATCCCAGTTCGACTCTACTTTCAGATGCACCTGTGCCTGTCCCGGCCCGATCCTGTAGGTGAGCGGAAGGGCTCCGCGCCATTCAGCCGGAGCAACGGGGCCGCCCAGGGCTGCCAGAAGAGGCTGTGCATCGTGATAACTGATGGGCAGAACGGGAATCTTAAGAATCGTAGGGGCTTCACTCCGGTCGATCCGTTTTGCCTTTTCTGTCGCTCCTTCGTTCGGGGTAAGAGGATCTCCGGGGTAAACCACCATATCCATTACCGACCCTCTCTGCACCGTATGTTCGTTCTTAAACGGTCCTTTTGGATACACGTCTCCCTGGTAATACCCGTCCTCTTTCGGGTCTGAATAGATGATACAGCCAATTGCTCCGTGCTCCCATGCAATCTTAGGCTTTATTCCCCTCCAGGAGCGTCCATAACGGGCAATCACAATTTTCCCTTTTATGTCGATGCCGTAACGCTTCAAGACTTCGTAATCTTCCGGCAATCCAAAATTTACAAATACCAGTTGACCGGTGACGTCGCCATCTGCTCCCCAGGCATTGTAGGTAGGCAACTGCCCTTCCTGCCCCGAAGTCGCATCTTCCGGGAATGCCGGCTCCTTCAGGAGAGCTGTGAACTTCGTGGGTGCAATAAGCTCCAGCAAACGGTTCTTCGGCGTGGGAAAAAGAACCTGGTAGGTTTCGATCCTGGCATCCCATCCGTAGCTTGCAAACCGCCTGCGTATAGATTCAGCAACGATCTTTCCCTGTGCAGATCCGAGATGGTGGGGCTTTGCCGAATACTCCCTGATAGCTTCTCCGATGTTTTTCTTACTTAACAGTTTATCGAACTTGTCTTCCAGTTGCAGCTGCGCCTGTGATGACTGGCCCGGAAATCCGTTTATATGACTCTGTCCGAATGAGGTGAATGACAGGGCAAAACAAAATAAAAGTGTGTATATACTTCTTTTCATCGAAAGTTTAAATGTTGTGAACAGCAGGATTACAGGTGCAGCACGGAGACTTGATATAAAATACCATGCATACGACAGGAGTATACCTATCCGCAACCGGACAATCCTGCTCTGATATTAATAAAATGTACAAGTAGTGCCTGAACGTCCCGAACGGGGACAGGCATTGCAGAAATTAAAGTATGCTAATAGTGATTAGCAACAACACATTCGCTTACAACAGCTGACTGGAGAGATAGAGGTTTTAGAGGAAGAGGTCTGATGATCTACAAAAAGCCGGTAAGCGGCAGACTGTCGCCCGGAGGCTGAACGTTCATTTGCAACAATGTCTAAATAAATTTCCATAACTGTTTTGATTTATACTAAACTTATTCAGATTGACATACCAACCTTATCTCTTCCGCTGTTGCGGACAGGAATTAGCACCTTGAATATTTACAGGTTGCTAAGACTTCACAGGGCCTTTCCCTCCGTCTTTCTGGATAAGTATTAAAAGAACACTGGACAAAGGTAAAACAATAATCTACAAAGTCAATAGACTATTTAAAATATTCTATTAAAACTAAAAAGCAGGAATGCCAGGGTTAAATAGAGGCGAAACTCTGCAACGCTCTGCCCCATCCGGTCTGCTTTTAATTTACATCTACTAATTGTAAAATTGACATTTAATATTATTTTTGTTTTCTTCAACACACAGAACCAGTTAACCAATCCCTGATAGTAAACCATGACGAAGAAATTTCTGATAATCAGCTTCCTTTTACCCGCTTTCATCCAGTGCGTATTTGCCGCCAACCATAAAGCACTTGATCAGCCCGACTCGCTTTACCTTTTCTCTTACGGAACTAATGGCTTACGCTTTGCCTGGAGCATTGACAAGCAGAACTGGACTGCAATCGGCAATGGATACCCTTTTCTCAGGAGCGACTACGGTACCTGGGGAGCAGAGAAAAAGATGTATACCCCTTACCTGATCAGGGGAGCAAACGACACCTGGCAGATCGTTTGGAGCGTCAATGACCGGGCATTGCAGTTTGCGCACGCCAGTTCCGCAGATCTCATTAACTGGCGGCCTCAGAATTATCCTTATGTGCAAAAGGGCAGGAATGTACTTCGCCCCGTAATTTCTTACAGCAAAAGCACAGGTAAGTATACCATTGTTTATGCCGATTCAGGAAATGAATACTTCCGCACGGAAACGAAGGATTTCAAAAGCTATACGCCTGTTGAAAAAATAACAGCCTCAGCTTATACAAACCTGGGAACAACCGTTTCTCTTCAGGGTGAGAAGGTGGAGGGTCAGGTTCACCGCGTGGCGTGGGCCCTTGTTGAGGGTCTGATAAAAGCGTATGACCTTCAGCAATACAAAGCCATCCAAAACGCTGAAACAACCAAAGACGATGCAATCCGCTTCGCGGGATTGAAAACGGTAGATGCAGAGATCATGCTTCATCCTGGCGAAGCAAAAAAAATTAGTACAATGTTGACAGGTGTGTTTTTTGAAGATATTAACTACGGGGCAGACGGTGGTCTGTATGCAGAACTGATCCAGAACCGGGATTTTGAATATCACCCCCGGGATAAGAAATATTCGGACAAGGAATGGAACAGCAGCTCTTGCTGGAGCCTGAAGGGAGAAAATGCCAGCTTCAGAATCGACTCTGTGAAGCCTGTACATCCAAATAATCTTCATTATGCGGTGCTGACGGTGGAAAAGCCCGGCGCATCACTCGTAAACACAGGATACGATGGTATCGCTGTAAAGAAAGGCGATCCCTATATCTTTTCGGCATTCACCGGGTTGCTACAGGGAAAAGGAAACAAACTGGCGATAAAGCTTGTCAGCGACAGCAGGGGAGTTCTTGCCGGCAACACCATAACAGTTTCAGCATCTGGCTGGAAATCTCTAAAGAGTACCCTGATACCCTCTGCCGATGCATCCGATGCCCGTCTGGAAATACAACCCCTCAGTTCCGGCGGCATAGCACTCGACATGGTATCGCTGTTCCCCCAAAAAACATTTAAAGGCAGGAAAAACGGTCTCCGTGCCGACCTCGCACAAACCATCGCCGATATACATCCCCGGTTTGTTCGCTTTCCCGGAGGCTGTGTGGCCCATGGCGACGGCATCGCCAACATCTATAAATGGAAAAACAGCATCGGTCCGCTCGAGAGCCGCAAAGGCGACCGCAATATCTGGAACTACCACCAGAGCATGGGACTTGGATATTTTGAATATTTCCAGTTTTGTGAAGATATAGGAGCTGAAGCTGTACCTATTATTGCTGCAGGAGTTCCCTGCCAGAACTCTTCCACGGGTGGGGGCGGACAGCAGGGAGGCATTCCAATGGACGAAATGGGAGCCTATATCCAGGATATTATAGATCTCGTGGAGTATGCTAATGGCGCCCCGAATACGGTCTGGGGCAGAAAACGTGCAGAAGCCGGGCACCCCAAGCCCTTTAATCTTAAGTACATCGGGATTGGAAATGAAGATATGATCACTGATGTTTTCCGCGAGCGTTTTGAGATGATCTACAAGGCATTGAAAAAAGCACATCCGGAAATTACCGTGATCGGCACGGCAGGCCCGTTCTTTGAAGGATCAGATTACGTAGAAGGCTGGAAGATAGCTTCAGAACTGAATATCCCGGTAATGGATGAACATTACTATCAGTCGCCCGGATGGTTTATCAACAACCAGGACTTCTATGACCGCTACGACCGCTCCAAATCCAAGGTTTACCTCGGAGAATATGCAGCAAGCCTACCCGGCGGGAACAAAACCAACCTCGAAACTGCCCTTGCAGAAGCACTTTATCTCACTTCTTTAGAAAGAAACGGTGACGTGGTAGAGATGGCTTCTTATGCCCCTCTTTTAGCCAGGGAAAATCATACGCAATGGAACCCCGATTTGATCTATTTCAACAATACAGAAGTTAAGCCCACAACTGGCTATTATGTGCAGCAGCTTTATGGCCAAAACGCGGGAGACCAATATATTCCCTCATCAGTATCGTTATCCAACACCAACACCCCGGTAAAGAAACGCATTGCCTGTTCAGTTGTGAAAGACAGCAAAACAAACGAGATAGTGGTAAAGCTGGTGAATATCCTCCCGGTACCGGTAAACACATCCCTCGATCTTCAAACGTACAGGCCGGAATCCGGGAAAGCAGGAAAAACAGTGATCAGCGGAAACCCGGCAGACAGGGATGTTCGTCCGGTTATAAGCCAAACAGACATCGGCGGAAAAACTACCCTTGAGCTGGCTCCCTACTCTTTCACGGTTTTGAGATTCAGGGTCAAAAACTAAAACGATCTCTTACATAAGTTCTCCCCGGGAGGAATCCGTTGAATGGATCCCTCCCGGCTTAATGTCCGCTCCCGTTAATCTTCAGATCATTCAGGTCAAGCTGAAGTTCCGCTTTCCTGATCTCTTCATCGCTAAAAAGATTATACTTCCGAAGTCTGAATAATTCTTTGCGTTGTTCCGCATACACTTCAGACAATGCCTTGCGGTAAGACCGGATCTGATCCATTTCGGTAATATCACACTCCAGAGATTCAAGGCGCTGTTCATTTGCGGCAATATCGCGTTCCAACCCGTTTTTATATAAAGCCAGCAATTCATTTTCTTCCACGCGCTTGCTGCAATGATCTTTAATGTAGCGGAATGCCACCCGGTCGAGGTTTAGCTGGATCCCGGTTTCCTGTTCTTCCTGGCGGACGATGGGATCAATCTCACGGAGACGGATCAGTTTGATCAAAAAAGGAAGGGTGAGCCCCTGGAATACGAGCGTCACAAAGATCACCACAAACGTGATAAAAACGATCAGGTTCCGGTGCGGGAAAGGGCTTCCGTTCGCCATGTAGAGCGGGATAGAAAGTGCGGTCGCCAGAGAAACCACTCCTCTCATCCCCGCCCAGCCGATCACCAGCGGGCCCTTCCATCCGGGAGGAGGGTCGCGCCTGACAGATGCACTCAGCCAGCGGGGCACGAAGGCTGTAGGATAGATCCAGGCGATCCTGACGATAATAGCAAGCGCACTGACCAGCAGCCCGTATTTAATCCCTTCGGCGATGGAATAGTCGCCAAGGCCCTCTATGATCTCAGGCAAGGCCAGTCCGATCAGGATAAAGACCAGCGCGTTCATCACGAAGATCATCGTCGTCCACACTCCGAGCATGTTCAGCCGGGTGTTACCGGTACGAAAAACCTCATGCGACCGCCAGGATAAAAACAGTCCTCCCGAAACAACTGCCATCACCCCGGAGAAGTGAAAGTGCTCGGCAGCAAGAAAGAGAATATAAGGTGTCATGACAGTCAGGGCCGCATCTATAGCAGGTGTTGTCGGCAAAAACCGGTGGATGACGTACAAAATGTGAGCTCCGGCGAGGCCCACTACTATTCCCATCCCGGTAACCAGTACAAATTGCAAAGATGCATCCTGAACAGAAAAGGTGCCGGTAAGTACAGCCGCCAGAGCAAACCTGAAAACGATCAGGGAGGAAGCATCGTTCACCAGGCTCTCCCCTTCGAGTATAGCAAGCAGCCTTTTCGGGACACGCATCCCTTTCAGAACCGTGGTGGCAGCTACTGCATCCGGAGGAGATACAATTCCTCCGAGCAAGAAGCCTAAGGCGAGGGTGAACCCCGGAATCATGGAAGATGTTACCCAGGCAACAATACTGGATGTAAAAAAGACAAGCCCGAAGGCAAGAAGGATGATCGGCCTTTTCCACTTCCAGAAATCATTCCAGGAGGTATACCAGGCTGCTTCGTAGAGCAGAGGCGGCAAAAAGATCAGAAACACCAGCTCCGGGTCAAGATGTAAACGGGGCAGTCCCGGAACAAGACTGATCGCCAGACCGGCGATAACCAGAAAAATGGGATAAGCGATCTTCACCCGCTTCGCCAGCATCACCAGTAAAAAAACGACAAATAACAGGCTCAGTACAAACAGTATTCTATCGTGCATGACAACGAAAATAAAACAAAAATGCCCTTAATTCACTTCCTCTAGTCAACAAATATAAGTATGCAAAAGAAACTATCTATTGAAGAAGTCCTCGATACAAAGCAAAAAAAATTAGCCTTCTTCCAAAATGTAATACTGGTTGCCGCAGCAGATAAGGTACTCGACGAAAATGAAAGCAATTTCCTGCTTTTCATAGGAGACAAATTAGGTTTAAGCCCGGATGATGTGATGCCAATTGCCGATAACCTCGGCGTACTCAGTTTCATCATCCCCCAAGATGGTCTTCAAAAGACCCTCGAACTGCAAACCCTGGTACAGATGATGATACAGGACGGCGAAATCCACGACACAGAATACGCCCTCTGCCTGGACTATGCTCACCGTATCGGTTACAGCAAAGAGATCCTGGATGATATGATCGCACAGTTTTCAGAGAACCCGTCCTGATTAAAGATGTGAAAGTGTTGAAGAATGTTCATGTCGAAAAAAAGCATTAAATTCGACATGAAACAAAATTCATGTCGAACGCTTCGACATGAAAAAATGTTCATGTCGAAAAAAAGCATTAAATTCGACATGAAATAAAATTCATGTCGATCAATTCGACACGAATCAAAATAGTATCGGAGATTCACCATGTCTTATAACAAGGATATTCCCTATAATGATCTGCCCAATCTGCCCCCTCCGGACTTTACAGAGTCACCGGAAATACTCAGGCATCTCATAAAAGCGTCCCGGCATTTAGGCGAGCTAAATGGACTTTGCGCATCCTTACCTGATCCTCAACTATTAATCAACACCATCGTCCTCCAGGAAAGTAAAGACAGCTCTGCCATTGAGAATATTGTCACCACACAAGACGAGTTATATAAAGCAACGATAGAAGAAGAATCTGGCAGTACTGCAGCAAAAGAAGTATTAAATTATAGAGAAGCACTATACAAAGGCCTTGAAAAGATGAAAGGGCAAAAAAACCTTTTACTTGCCAACACAATGGTTGAAATAGTACAAACGATCAAAAAAAACGATTCGGGAGTCAGGAAAACTCCGGGTACGGCACTAAAAAATGCCATTACCGGCGAAGTGATCTATACCCCGCCATGCTGCGAAGACATATTAAGAGAAAAATTAACTGATTTAGAGAATTTTATAAATGATCCGGGTTCTTCCATCTTCGATCCTCTCATCAAGATGGCTTTTATTCACTATCAGTTCGAAGCTATTCACCCTTTTTCTGATGGTAACGGCCGTACAGGACGTATTGTGAATGCACTTTATCTTGTACAACAGGAACTATTATCTCAACCGGTCTTATATCTCAGCTCATACATTGTAAAGCACAAGCCCGAATATTACCAGCTACTGAGAGAAGTGACCGAAAAAAACAACTGGCATAACTGGATCATGTATATGCTTACAGCGGTAACGGAAACGGCACAACTGACTACCAAAAAGATAAGACACCTGCTTGCCTTAAAAGATGAGACAGAAGAAAAAATAAAACAGGCCTTAGGAGCATCCTTTAGCTACGATCTGTTACAATTGATGTTTACGCTGCCCTATCTGAAAATTGATTTACTGGAGAAAAAAGGTCTGGCGCACCGGCAGACCGCATCTGCCTGGCTAAAAAAACTAACAGATTCAGACATTGTAAAACCACAAAAAACGGGGAGGACAACTTACTACGTTAATCACAGATTAATGGATCTATTGTCCTCTCATTAGCACGATCAGCTATCAACCCGGAACCTGTGCTTTCTCATAAAGAATTCTTTTTTATCCAGCTTTTCATGGTATTTGTTTTTCTGTTCAATAGAAAAACAGATGGAAGCACTCGATACGAACCTGCATAATCACAGATTTATCCAAAAAAATCGCATTACACTTACTATATTGCTAACCTGAAATATCACAAACATGAATACGCTTTTAAAGCACAGCCTGTCATCTTTTCTTTTAGCAGTTCTTTCCCTTACCTGCTTTGCCCAACTATCGGTAAAACCCGGTAATAAAAACATCTCCTATATGGGAAGAATAAAAGTAAACGAAGATTCCGTATCATTTTACTGGCCGGGCTCTTCCGCTACGCTGAACTTTACAGGTACCGGCATTATAGCAGACATGAAATCACTCGGCGAAGAGGGCTTTTTCTATGCCATCATCGACGGAGATGCTTCCAACGCACTTAAATTCGGGTCAAACAGCTCCAGGCAAGACTTTACGCTGGCCAAAGGCCTGCCGCAGGGGAAGCATACTTTGGAACTTTTTAAGGTTTCTAATAACACCTCTGAAAATATTCTGTATGGACTTGAAATTGAAGGCAATGCCAGTATCTCCGAACCGGAAAAGCTTCCGAAAAGGAAGATAGAGTTCTACGGAAATTCGATCACTGCAGGACACGGCGTAGACGTTCCTGCAGGAATGGATGACTCGGGCTTAGCCAAATACTTTAACAACTATTACACGTACGCGGCGTTAACCGCCCGTCACTTCAACGCTCAGTATTCCTGCATAGCCCGTAGCGGCATCGGTATTATGCTGAGCTGGTTCCCCGAGATCATGCCCGAAATCTACGACCGTCTAGACCCCGCCGATCCCCGCAGCAAATGGGATTTTAATCAATATACCCCGGACATCGTGGTGATCAATCTCTTCCAAAACGATTACTGGCTCTCAAACATGCCCGAACACCCGCAGTTTAAAGCCCGCTTCGGCACAAAAAAGCCGACAGAGGACTTTATTATCCAGTCCTATCAGAGTTTCGTTGCAAGCATTCGTAAAAAATATCCCAAAGCCCATATCATCTGTGCCCTGGGAAACATGAATGCCACTGAGCAAATTTCAAAATGGCCTGGCTATATTAAACAAGCAGTATCTAACCTCCACGACAACAAGATCCACACTATTTTCTTTCCATATAAAAATACCCCCGGCCATCCTAAAAAGAATGAACAGCAGGCCATGGCCAACGATTTAATCGGGTTTATCGAGAAAACGATTAAGTGGTAGCATACACGCATATAACCACTATTGCCGGGAAGTGAACGTCAGTTCTTTCAGATGTAGCCAATCTTCAGTTTGTCTGTATTTCTCCCAGGTACTGCGTTTGCGAATTATCCCCATATGGTGATGTGTAAAACATAAAGCACTGCCATGTTCCGGGCTCCGGGATGTCAGGAGGATCTAAAAGCGCCTGTCCCTCCCTCCTTTCGAGGCAACCGGTGCTGAGGAAATGAGAAACAGTGTTCTCATGATAGAACACCAGGTTCACTTTATCTTCGGGAGAAATAAAGGAATTTTTTATTTCAGCAGACCATCTTACAAGAAACTTTTTCTCCGGCGTAACTTCAACAGTTGCCTCTACAGGCTTGGGAAGGCTGCCGCGGCTGAGCGCTATCCTGCTGTAGTCAATTTTCCATTTACCATCTTTCAGGACAACTGCCCACTTCAGGTTATATCCAAATGCAATATTATAGGCAGTCTTGAAACGAACGTCTTCATTGCTATATCCGATTTTAAGCAGCTTAGCCATAGGATAAAGAAATGCCGACAGTATTCTGAACTTCTCGCGCTGGGCAGTCTGTGCTTCGCTGGCGGGTTTATGAGTGGGTTTTGAAATTCCCCGCATATAATCAACCTTCCGCCACTTGCTTCCGATTACACTTCCGGCTTTGCCGGAGAAAGGGCCATTAATCCCTTTTTTATATACTCCCATGCTGTTCCTTTATGAATATATAATCATTTCAACCCCCTGCTGTACCTCCGTTTCATCCTCTTCTTCCACCAGCAAAAAATTACGGATCAGCTCATTTCCCATGTAACCATTGAGAGCCTCCTTATCCAATGCTCCTGACGAAGCCTCATCCGTATTTCCGGGGCCAGCATGAAAGGCTGTCAAAATCGTGGCAGGACACCAGTCCTTTCCGTTTACATACCTTCTGCCCGACTTGTTGTCATCTGTGAAGTAAGCCAGAGACAAACAAACGAACACTATACCCCCTTCGGGGATCAGCGGTGAAAAATACCATTCCAGGGGCTCGTTTTCTGTTATCCTGACATCGGCATTCCTCCGTTCCAGCCTGATAAAATAATCTTTCCTGAGGTTGAAAGCAGTAATATGCACAGAAATGGAACAGCGCAGCTGCGACGGAAATTTAGGATAAACTACATCCTGCTTACCGGAAAAAGCCGGCAGGAAGAAGGAAACACGATAGTTTTCATCTACAGAGACTTCCGGCTTTACTTTCAGGGCCCTGTCAACGGGCGACTTGATATTGAACTGGAAACCGGCAAACACATCCGTATCCCCGTCATGAAGATCCCGGTGCAGGATCTTTTTATCACTTGCAGTGATAGACTTTTTTACGACCGCCGTGAGGCGGTTAGTGATGTCGCTGTCGTAAAAATCACAGATATAGCTCATCGCTTTGCGAATAACTTTCCCCGTGGTGCTGACAAGCCCCCACTCGCCGCTGCACTTTTTTGTAGCTTCGGTTTGGTTGACCTCGTCCGGAATTGCCTGCACAATGTTTTTGCCGCCCAGCACCCTGTTAATTTTATCCCCTGCACGGCCCCTCAGATTTCCCTGCCTGTCTCTGACTGCCATAATTTTAAATGTTTAGTTAAATAACTGAATATATAGTGATAAACAATTTCAAAGGAAGAAAGGTTATAGAATTATGTGATTACTGTGTGAACCCCAGTGGATTACGATGGGAGACGAGAGCAGGATGACAGCACAGTGAGAGCACGGTGAGTGCACCCTTTCCTGGCAAAGGGTGCACTCACCGTGCTCTCAACGTTCACTCACCGGGCATTCACCCGGGACAGGGATCACAACGGGGTACCAAACGGGCAGGATGGTTC
>NZ_QEAS01000027.1:2578-13277 GCF_003130405.1 Pararcticibacter amylolyticus | reverse complement strand
AAACCATGTTCCCAACGGGCTGCCTTCAGAGGTGGCCTATGTTACGCCGGTTCATTTTTCAGGATGAAGCGCCCGCCAGAGGCGTTCGTGAAGATCAGTCAAATGAGCTTTTGTCCGGCCATCCTTCGTTGCGGGGATAGCTTTTTTGATTTGTGCTGCTAAGTCCCGGGAATGGGCTTTAAGCAAAGATAAGCAATCGCTGGTCCCCCCGGCTGTTCTTATGTCTAATAAAGGAATTAAGCTTTCTACATAAACTTTTTGCAGGTCCCGGCGGTAAACAGGAACTGGCCGGCCGGAGGCAAGCTCTGAGAAAATGCCAGATCGCAGGTCTCTTAACATTTCAGCAGCGGTATACACTCTGCCCGGAAAATCAGTCTCCGCAGATATCAGGATATTAATCCGCCTGCTGCTGAGCAGGGAAGACAAGACCTGCTGCTGTACCCTGGTCACCATCGGAAAGCCAGCCCTGCTCGATTCAAACAGCTTTTTATTCATTAGCCAGTAAGGAGTAGTAAAAAGCTGTTGCTGCAGGAACGCCATAGCCTTCCTTTGCCGGACCACAGGAACAGGATCATATTCAGGTCCTGACTGTTCCACCGTTTTCGGTGTCTGGTACATCCCCCCTATATTTTTGAGCACATGCCCCATTAGCCTGCCATAATGTGTCACCAGTTCCTGGTACATTTCCGCGGCCTGATCATAGTTTTCACCCGGCTTGCTAAACCATTCAGTGAGATGGGGCACAATCCTCTTCAGGTTTTTAATCGCATAGGAACCAGCCAGCACCGGATCATCTCCCAGATCTTCGCTCTGGCTGCGCGGATCAAGGTCATTCATCGGAAAATCGTTGGTAAAAGGGTTCAGCTGGCTGCCATAGAAGTACTGCTTGCCGGAAGCGAGTTTATTCACCAGCCACTTGTTGAGCACCGGCTTTTCGTCTGCGGCCGTTTTCGCTTCCGGAATCAGGCGGTAGCCCCATTCGATCGCCCACTTATCGTAATCACCGATCCGCGGAAAAATACCCTTCTCCCCTATGCCGTCTTCAGGCTGAGCGATGTAGTTAAAACGCGCATAGTCCATGATAGAGGGAGTATGGCCGTGGGCTTCCACCCATGCCTTATTCCTGAGCTTTTCGACCGGAACAGTGGATGAAGCCCCGAAATTATGCATTAAACCCAGGGTATGACCGATCTCATGCGACGATACAAAGCGGATCAGTTGTCCCATTAGTGCATCATCCAGCTCCGGCTTATGCGTCCGGGGGTCAACGGCAGCCGCCTGAACGGTATACCAGTTTCTTAGCAGGGTCATCACACTGTGATACCAGTTAATATGCGTTTCGAGGATTTCGCCGCTCCGGGGGTCATTCACATTCGGGCCACTGGCATTTGCAATTTCGGAGGGCTTGTACACCAGTACCGAATGACGGGCATCTTCCAGGCTCCAGGTAGAATCATTCAAGGGCGCTTCCCTGCCCATAATGGCGTTCTTAAAGCCTGCTTTTTCAAAAGCCACCTGCCAGTCGTTGATTCCTGCGATAAGGTAAGGCACCCATTTTTTCGGCGTAGCAGGATCGATATAGATGACAATGGGCTTCTGCGGTTCCACCAGTTCCCCGCTTTTATATTTTTCGAGGTCACCGGGCTTTGGCTCCAGCCTCCACCGCTGAATATAACGGGTGGTAGCAGCACCAAAGGGATTCGTGTCGAAGTCCGCATAGGCATTGGAGAAGAAGCCGATCCGCGGATCAGCCATCCTCGGCTTCATGGGAACAAAGGGAAGCAGGATCAGTGAATTGTTAAATTCGAAACTGTTCGGAGGAGGAGTTCCCAGGGGAGAAGGCTTCGAATTATAGGTCTTTACCGACTTGATCTCGACATTAGAGGGGAAGGCTTTTATATCGCTGATAAAGGCCCTGTCCATGATCAGGTTCCCGATCAGGTTCCGGATGAAGGGTTCGCTGAAACTCAGGATTCCATTATCGCCGTTTATGAAGTCCGTCAGATCAATTACCGTGCTCTTCGCATCCTGGTTTACCGCTTTTACCGTGAATGTTCCCTGTATGGTCTGGTAATTACTGTTTGCCAGCGAGCGGGAAAGGCCGTTTGAGGTAGTATCGTTCGAAAACTGCCGGAAGGATACCGAGCGCATTACCATCTTGTCGCCGGGGATCTTTTCGAACCTGATGACAGCTTTGCCTGTTTCATCCCCTCCGTATCCGATGTTTACAAGAGGTATTTTAAAATCTGCGGGAGCTTTATTGATGCGGGTGACTACCAGGATATCCCGCCCGAGTATAGAGTCGGGCAGCTCAAAAAGATAGTGGTCGCTGACCAGGTGAATGCTGATAAAACTTCTCATGGATTTCGCACCGGCAGGTACTACTTCCTTATAGGGTTTTAAACCTGTTACGGGACGGGAAGCTGTCTGCTGCGCCAGGCTTTTTGCCTTTGCCGTATCTGCCGCGGCAGCGATTTTCTTCTTTGACTTCTTTTGAGCACTGGCTGCTGCAGCCAGCAACATAAGGAATACCGCAAACAAAGCAGTGCGACTCCATTTCTTACAAGAAATAAACATGAATATGAACCAATAATGTGAATAAAAAAGAATCAATTAATAACCGTCGGTCTGCAACAGGCTGGTATTGGCCAGGAGATCCGACTCGGGTACCGGCAGGAATTTCCGGAACGGGCTCCAGGTCCCGCCTTTAGTGGGTGTAACGATCTTCATGACGTCATCGAGCTGGCCGGTGCGCTTCAGGTCAAACCAGCGGTGCCCCCATTCGGAGAAGAGTTCTACCCGCCGTTCCCTGATGACAGCATCCACAAGCGATGCAGGGTCGGAAGCAGGTGTTTTATCCAGGCCTGCGCGTTCACGGACTGCGTCGAGGTCTGCACGTGCATCATCTGTATTGTTCTGCCTGGCGCGCGCTTCGGCGCGTATGAGGTACTGTTCGGCCAGGCGCATCACAACCGGGTATTCGGTTGAAGGAGCGGTTGACGCTAATGTATTAGCCTTATACTTCCAGGCATAATTGTAAGTAGCGGCTGGTGTTGTGGTGGTTGTATACTGTCCCACCCAGCTGGTCAGCCTTTGATCTCCCGCTTCGAAAGAGGAGGTTACGCGGTCGCTTAATGGCAATTGCCCTGCAGTGGCAAATGCATTCGAAGAAAGGACAAGGAAAGCAGCATCTGCTGTATTGACGTATGTAGTAGAAACCGGTTGCAGCTGCCAGATCGCCTCCCTGCTCCCTTTCAGGAACACCTGGCTGAGGGCAGAAACAAGAGTATAGTTTGCGTTGGAGATCACCGACGAGGCCTGGTGTTCGGCGTTTTTCCAATCTTCGAGATAAAGATACACGCGGGCCAGGAATGCAGCCACTACCTGGCGGTTAGGGCGAATTCGTTCCGTTACAGCAGCACCGGAACCATTCACATATTTCCCGTCGGA
Source organism: Pararcticibacter amylolyticus (assembly GCF_003130405.1). GTDB lineage: Bacteria > Bacteroidota > Bacteroidia > Sphingobacteriales > Sphingobacteriaceae > Arcticibacter > Arcticibacter amylolyticus. Next base: position 9,827 of record NZ_QEAS01000027.1, on the reverse strand, counting down.
CAGAACTTCCATTGCCTCCTTCAGATCCTTCAGGATCTGGTCATATACCTGCTGCTGAGGGCTTCGTGCGATATTGTTATTCACCTTGTAATCATCCGTCAGGGTAAGAGGCACATCACCGTACAGATTCACGGCATAGAAAAAGTTGAAAGCACGGATGAATTTCAGTTCGCCCAGCAGCTGGGTCCTGACAGACGGAGTAAGGGAAGAAGATCCTGAAATTCCCTTTATCGCGGTATTGCAGATGAACAACTCGCGGTAGATTTCCGACCAGAAGGGAGGTGTGAGGTTAGGCGCCCAGGTATTTGAATAAAAGGCTGCATTTACCTGGTTAGACTGACTATAATTCACCAGTTCATCCGCCGCAAGCCCCATCGTCAGACTGATGCTGCTGCTGCCGTTATAAAAAGCATTAGCCCCCGCCATACGGGTCAGGAGCCCGGCAACCACCGACTGAGCCCCGCCATCTGTGGTGTATACATTATCGCCGTTAAGGGCTACGGAAGAGGGGCCTACTTCTACTGCTTTCTCACAAGCTGAAATCAGTACGAGGAGAGAGAAGACAGCGCTTATATGATAGATTGAAACAAATTTCTGAAGTCTCATGATTTCCTTTTAATTGTTAAAACGTTGCCTGAACACCAAAAACAATTGTACGAAGCGGGGGCATACGCAACAGCGACTGGTTCTCAGGATCAAGTATTCCATAATTACTGATCGTAGCCAGGTTCTCGCCGTTAGCGTATACGCGAAGTGCCTTAGCACGAATCCTGGAGGCCCATTGCTGAGGGACCTGGTATCCAAGAGATACATTCTGCAGCCTGATATAGGAAGCATCACCGTAGTACACGTCAGACAAGCGGTTGATCTTTGACTGCTGTATAATGGCTGTGATGCCGGTGGAATACTTTTGGTAAACAGCGTCGTCCCCCGGTTTCTGCCAGCGGTTTAGCATCACCCCGGGAATATTGGACGACATAAAACCTGGAAACAACGAACCGGCCAGTTCTCCGCGAACGCTGGTTCCTGTTTGCTTGATATACCGGAATAAGAAGCTCAGCGAGATCCCCTTCCAGGTCAACGCGTTCTGTACTGATCCGAAATAATCCGGGTTGATGTCCACAGTTTCCGTCAGATCAAGCGATTGTGACGGGTTATCCGTTATATTCCCGTTCCTGTCGTAAAACTGGTACAAACCAGTTTCCGGGTTTACACCAGCATACCGGTAAACTCTCTGCACATTCACCGCCTGCCCAATCACGTTGGTTTGTGCCGGCGAAAGGTCTGGATATTCGGTAATACTGTTTCTCATTCGGGTAAAGAGCAGGGTCGTCGACCATGTAAAATGGCTGGTCCGGATATTCTGGGTGTTGAGTGTCAGATCGAACCCCTTATTAACCACCTTGCCTCCCAGGTTCTCGCTGATGGAAGTAAACCCCGTAGTAGATGCGAGGGCCGTTCCAAGAATCATATCAGAGGTACGGTTATAGAAATAATTCCCCTCCAGCCCGATACGCCCCTTCAGGAACTGGAATTCTCCTCCAATATTAGTTTTGGCCACTGTTTCCCAGGAGAGCTGGTCGTTAGGCAAATTAACCGGACTTACGCCGGGCACTCCCTGGTAAGCAGGCCCGGAAATGAGATTGTAATTGGTGTAGTAACTATAATTGCTGATCTGGTCGTTACCAGTGATCCCGTAACTTGCCCGGATCTTTCCGAAGCTGAGAAAGGGCAAAGCATTCTGTACAAAGCTTTCGGAACTGAATATCCAGGAGAGCCCTGCGGAGGGGAAGAAATGAAAGCGCCTGTCTCTGCCGAACTTGCTCGATCCGTCATAACGGCCCGACAAATTCAGTATATACTTATCCGCCCAGTTGTAATTAACACGGCCAAACAAGGCACTGTATTTATATTTTGAGATATTGTACCCCGCTCCAAAAGGAGTGATCGATGTTCCTCCGGCGATGTTACGGAGCAGCAGATCACTGTTGTATCCCGTTGCCTGCAATTGCTGCGCATTACTCAACTGTTTTTGAAGGCTTCCGCCAATTATGAAATTTAAGATCCCCTTCGACCAGTTGGTAGTGTAATTGGCCTGCGGCTCAACGCTCCAGTACATTTTATTGGCGAAGGAAAAGCGGCTTGAAGGTTTTGCCCCCTGCGCAATCACACTTGGGGAAAAAGATGTGGTGGGTGATCCGAGAAACTCGTCAAAAGCCTGTTTGTTATATCCGCCCGTTACCTGCAGGTTTAGTCCTTTTACCAACTGGTATCCCAGTAACAGGCTGCTGGTAAGATTGGTGATCGACGTATTAGCCATGCGATAAATGGCCAGGAGAGGATTCGAAAACGTATTATTTTCGAAATTCAGAGTACCATCAGGATTAAACAGTTCAGGTGAGTTGGGTGCAAGAGAAGTGACCGAAGAAGTTAGGTCAGCTCCGGGGATATCGTTATCCGTATAGGTATAGCCTCCTGTAAAATTCATAGAAAAGCGGCTCCCGGGAGCTGCACTGCTTAAGTTGAAATGCATGGAGGATGTTTTGTCTGATTTCCCGATCAGTTCCTGGACATTCGACTGCTTCCGGTAATTTCCGCTCACCATATACTGAATCTGATCGGAACCACCTGAAAAACTGAGCTGAGCGTTTGTATGCACCCCGGAGCCGTCTAAAAACACCTTTGAATAATCAGTATAGCGGGTTGTATCCCATACGCCGTTGATATCATAATCGGTAGGGAGTACAGAAGCATTGTCGTTCTTTTTTGCTTCCCGGCGTATTTCGAGATACTGCTTCGTGTTGAGCAGTTTGGGCATCCTGGTAGGAGAACCAGCTCCGGTAAACACATTGACGTTAAGGCGTGCAGCTCCGGGTTTCCCTTTCTTGGTGGTAATCAGGATAACGCCATTTGCACCCCGTGCACCGTAAATGGCGGTAGCATCAGCGTCTTTAAGGATATTGATACTTTCAATATCCTGAGGGTTGATCAGGCTTAGCGCATCAAATGCCCGGCTATCGGCACTCAGTGTGTTTCCCCGCTGCGAACTGAAACTTCCGCCCGAATAAGGTACGCCGTCGATCACATAAAACGGGTTGCTCTCTGCTCCGATACTGTTGAGCCCCCGAATATTCACTTTATAGGTACTTCCCGGCGATCCGGTACTCTGCGAGATCAGAAGTCCGGGTACCGTTGCCTGCAGCGCAACAAGTGCGTTGCTCACAGGATATTTCTCAATTTCGGCAGCAGTGATGGTAGTCTGATCGCCTGTATTGAGTCGTTTTGTAGTTTGCCCGTAGGCGGTAACCTGGATCTCATCGAGCGTTCCGGCTGCATCTTCCAGGACGACCGTAAGTGGGTTTTTGACTCCTTTTACAGGGATTTCCCTGGTTCTGAACCCGATGTAGCTGAACTGAAGGACCTCGTTCCCGTCGAGCGCCAGCAACATAAAATTTCCTTTTATATCCGTAACGACTACCCGTTGCGTACCCTTTATCCTAATGCTCGCCCCGGGAAGCGGCAATCCTTTCCGATCCACTACTCTGCCTGATATGATAACAGCCTTTGAAGCAGGTTCCGCGGCCGCAACCGGCAGCGGGGGACGGTCAAAGATGACGATCGTGCCGTCGTTCTGCTGGCTATAGGTGAGGGATGTGCCGGACAGGATCAGATCAAGCGTTGATGCCACGGTACGGGTACGATGAGGGATAGTCAGCCCCTGCTGATAATGCTCTATCTTTGCAGAAGGGTAAAAAAGAATATACCCGGATTGCTCACGCAACTTCTTTAAAGTTGTCCTCAGGTCTTCGTTTTTAACACCGAATGTAATATTGGTACTGGTAATACTCTGTCCTTTGCTCAGGCGGGCAGCAAACAACTGCACGGACAACAAAATTACAGCACAATTCACAACACTAACCTTCATCAGAAACAGGAGTTTGGGGTACAGATTTGCTTTAGACAGGGCATAACGATGCCCTCTTGCAAAAGCACTATTTTTTTGCATTATTTGTAGTGTTTAAGAGTTAGCAATGATTTTTAAACCTCAACTCCTCAGTGCTTTCCAGGGCGGGGAGTTTTGTTTTTTTATACGCCGTTCATCCTGTCAGGCGCATAACACCGGATATGACTAGTGGTAGAGTAGTTGCATAGACTTCATTTGTTTTATAGTGAAACTCTGATTAATTGTACAGGGATCAATGACAGCTTTCTCCGTCAATTTCCACCTGATTCCCCTGAATGCTGTATGTTGTATTCATGGTAAGGGAAAGCGTCCCCAGAAGCTCAGAGAGCGACTCTGTTCCCCGGAATCCTCCCGTAAGACGGCAGTTTGCAAGTTCAGGATTGACGAAGCGAATATGAACCCCATACCGACGGTTAAGATGCTCTGCAAGTTCAGAGAACCGTATCTCCTCAAAATTCATATCAGCACCTGCCCAGCCCAGTACTTTCTTCATGTCAGCAGACCTTGCTTCTACCGGAAGAGCGGCAAGCGGAGCTTCGGCCTGCTTATTTTTAGTAAGTACTGTCAGCAGCCGGCCTTCTTTTTCTACTCTTACTGAACCGCTGCTTACAGCTACAGCAACGATTCTGTCATGCGGGTAAGCCCTGATGTTGAATGAAGTACCCAGTACCCTGGTAGTGATCTTTCCGGTATGAACAATAAAAGGGCGTCGTCTGTCGGGACTAACATCAAAATATGCCTCGCCGACCAGGTTTACCCCGCGTGTTTTATCCCAAAGGGAGGAAAGAACGGTAAGAGAGCTTCCGCTGCGGAGCAGTACCGAAGAGCCGTCGGGCAAGGTGAGCTGCCTGGTATAGGGGGCGGCAGGATACTGTTTATCCTTTTGAACAGAAGCACGCTGCGTTTTAGACGTGAAGTCTCTTTGCAGCCACAAGATAAATGCCAGAGAACACACAACCAGTACAGCAGCAGCGGCTGAAAACCATGGCCTCAGATAAAAAGGAGACTGTGGCCTCCCGGGATGGATCCGGTTGTGTATGCGTGACCGCAGATCCTCACCAATCTGCTTCTCTCCTGCCAGTCCCACCCGCTCTGATACTTCGGGAGCGTCGCCAAACAATTCATAGTAGACTTCCATCACCTCCCTCTCTTCAGAAGAAGCTTTCCCTTTTATGTATCGTCCGGCTAATTCTCTTAATTTCCTATGAAGTTCCGCAGACATTTTATACCGTTTTTATAATACAGTATAAAATCAGAAGCAGATGGAGTATCGAAGAGAGATTTTTTTTTAAAAAAAATAAAACAGACGGATAAAATTCCCTACCCTATAACAAACTGAGGCGATTAAAGCTGAAAAACCTTATTTTAAACTTAAAAACAAACCAGGAAATCAACCTACCAGCAAATACAGAGCACTACCTGCACACGTTCTGCTGTACTTTAAACTACTTCCCAATCCATTCGCCATCTCCTTCACTGAAAATGCACAGGAAAGTGATAACAATCCTGATTGGACAACCAGCTAAATTCCATAACGGGCAAAGATCTTCAGGATCACGGGCCGGATCTTTTGCAGCATCCGGTCGAAGCCGAGGTCATTAGGATGAATGCCGTCTGTTGTCCCTTCCTGGTCGTCGCCCAAGAGGCCGTCAGCACTTATGAGGTATAAGTTGCTGTCACGCTTTTGCAGCTTTTCGATTTCCTGCTTGAAATACCCGTTTTTCTGAGCTACGCGGGCAGCGACGTCCTGATCAAAATTGCCCTTTTCACGTGCAACACTCTCTATAGCGATAATGGGAACCTTTGGATGGAACTTGCGGATAGTATTAACCAGGTTCGCCGTTCGTGCCAGGACTTCCTCAGCTGAAGGATTGGGTACACAATCGAGAATAAAGGCATCCATGGGTAACGGAGCGATCATATTGGCGACCTCCGGTTCCATTTTTCCGTTACCACTGAACCCGAGATTGATAAAATTGTATCCCGTCTCCCGCGAAATCCTCGCCGGATATGCCAGTCCGGGCCGGCTGGCAGATGCGCCCTGCACAATACTGGACCCATAGACGAGGATGTTTTTCCTGAACGGATTGCCACCGGGCACCAGGGTTGCCCCGGAATCTACGCCGATTTCAAGTGAAATGGTTTCGTCGTAGGTTGGAAGAAAAAGCAGGCATGTTTTTTCTCCGGATGCCATTTGTTCCACGATAACGGCGTCTGAACAATCGTGGGTTTTCGGGCGGGCGACACCGGCGTACTGCCAGCGCTGATCGCGCCTGATATAAAGGTCCATGCCCTCAAAGGCGATCCCCGTCATATTGTCTCCCGGAACCCGCCTGGAGGTACACCATTTGGCGGTGATCTTCGAGCTGTTTGTTTTAAAGCTGATAGCCAGGCCTGCGGAGTTTGTAGCTAAGTATTTCACATTGCGCGGTATCGCAGGATAAGCAGCTGTATCCAGGCGGTGATAAAATGGTCCGTCATTCCAGGCTTTCCCAATCAGGGTAAGTTTACGGGCATCAGTGAAGGTAAGAGGAGATTGCTGCTGGGCCCATATCCCTGGTACCAGGCCGAAAATAAAACAGATGATCAGGGAGAAAGAAAGGGATTTAGCCATTGCTTATTTAATAAGCTGCCAAGTTAGTAATTTCCACGTTTTGGCGTAAAAGGAATCATTTAAGTTTGTCCACAAACATCAGTACCGGCATCACCAAAGCCAGCTTGCCGAGAGCGTCCCTTAATCCGGACAAAGCCACAAGGAGGGTTTTCTGGACAGTTTTCTGAGAAATCCCCAGCCTGTCGCTGATTTCTTTGGTAGTAAGGTCATCGATGTACCTCATCCGGAATATTTCTCGCCGTCTTTCGGGAAGTAGTTCCATCCAGGCATTCACATACTCCTGTAATTCCCTGGCAAAGAAGACACTTTCTATATCAACGGTTTCCGAAGACAGGATTTCAAGAGGCAGGCTGAAATTTGCCGTGTTTTTATTCTGATGATAGAGAAGAATGACCTGATAACGAACGGCTTGCCGGAGATAAGCAAAGATATTGAGAACTTCCTGCTTATCGTGCTTCAGCCAGAACTGCACAAAAACATCCTGGATTACGTCTTTACTCCGCTCGATGTCGCCGAGCCGTTTATAGGCTTCGTTATATAGCTTTTTCCAATAGCGGCTGTAGAGTTCGCTGAATGCGTCTTCCTTTCCGTCTGCCATCAGCGAAACGAGTTCTTGATCGGAAAAAGAAGAAAGTGAGGAGTCCATTGATAACAAAAAGACTAAATATAGT
>NZ_QEAS01000027.1:0-2494 GCF_003130405.1 Pararcticibacter amylolyticus | reverse complement strand
CAGGATGAAGAGGATGAAGTAGGGGCTTGGGCGGTGCATTATAAAAGAAGAAGCCGTCCTCCCTGGAGGGAAGACGGCTTCTTCTTTTATATATTTAGCAGGAAGGCTAGTACTTCACTACGATATATCCGGTTTTATACTTTTGAGTATTTCCGTCTTTATAGTTTATCCTGTAGAAATAAGATCCTTGCGGAAGGTTGTTTCTTTTCAGGAATGTAGCGGTAAAGCCCTTTCCGTTTTGCTGGAAGACATCGCCGGTTGCGTATGATGTGGATTCAAACACCTTCGTTCCTGCGCGGTTGACGATGACGATGTGGTAGTCGGTCAGGTTGCTTAAGCCTTCGATCTGCAGCACATCATTGACACCATCGCCGTTCGGAGTCACGAGTTTGTTTACGATCAGTTTCTGACCAGTTTCATCTACAACGTTAACATCCACCTCAACAGTTGCCGGTTCCAGGTTATTCGTTCCCGCTACGGAGAGAGAGATTGTTGCTCTGCCTATTCCCTGGGGTTCAAGCTTATCTGCGTTGATTTTTACAACCATCGGGTTGGAGCTTGTAACCTGTACAGGGAGACCGGAGCTGACACTTGCATTCATATTAAATGCTGTGCCATAACGCTGCAGTACAGGAACAGTGGAATACTGAATGATCTGCTTCGCTTTATTCACCACGAGTTCCCTGGCTGCAGATGCTGCTGTAAAGCCAGAGCTCTCTGCCTGTGACACTGTGATGGTTGCTGTTCCTGCTCCAACAATATGGATGGTGCCATTTTCACCGACAGTTACGACTTCCAGGTTACTGCTTGTGTAAGTTACCGGGCTTTGATCATTGTTGCTGTGAATGGTGACTGAGAAGTCAGCATCTCCATATGTCTTTGCAGCAACCTGATCAATAGTAAGGACAGTAGCCATTTTCTGTGCAATCACGGTGATGCTGACCGGGGCACTCGGAGTACTTTTGTTACCTGCCTCGTCCACTACAACTGTAGTGACCTGGTTTGATCCTGCAGGAAGTGCCGGGTTGAATGAGAATGACCAGTTGCCATCTGCATCTACCGGGGCATCCCCTACTTTCTGTCCGCCAACATAGATCTCTATGGTAGTACCCGGGGTTCCTTTCCCGCTGATTGGAGCAGAAGGATCGGATGTTACGCCTGTACCGCCCGGAACTACAGGTTCGTTAGGAGTTACCGGCTTGTCGGTTTTGATGGTAATAGTGACTTCTGCACTTTCACTCACGTTGCCGGCAATATCTGTTGCTTTTACGGTAACGGAGTGACCGCCTTCTGTCAGAGCCGGGTTGATCACAAGTTCCCACTTCCCATTCTGGTCTGCATAGACAGGGCCATAAGGCTTGCCGTCGATGACGATTTCAATCCTGGTGCCTGGTTCTGCTTCGCCACTGAACGTTGGAGTGGTCGTGTTGGTTGCTGAACCGTTACCGCCTGGTACTGTCGGAGGCTCAGGAGTTACCGGCTTGTCAGTCTTGATCGTGATGGTAGTTCCCGCACTTTCGCTGACATTGCCTGCAATGTCAGTTGCTTTTACGGTTACAGCATGATCGCCTTCGCCCAGCTCTTCGCTAAGGGTAATTTCCCAATGTCCGTTCTGGTCTGCGTAAACAGGACCATAAGGCTTACCGTCGATCACTACTTCGATCTTAGTGCCTGGTTCAGCGGTACCGCTGAAGGTTGGAGTGGTATCGTTTGTGGCTGAGCCGTTGCCGCCGGGAACTGTCGGAGGCTCAGGGGTTACCGGCTTATCGGTCTTGACGGTGATAGTGGTTTCTGCACTTTCACTGACGTTACCTGCAATATCTGTTGCTTTTACGGTTACTATGTGGCCGCCATCCGTTAAGGCTGGGTTGATCACAAGTTCCCAATGCCCGTTCTGGTCCGCATAGACAGGGCCATAAGGCTTACCGTCGATGACGATTTCGATCTTAGTGCCGGGTTCTGCTTCGCCGCTGAACGTTGGAGTTGTCGTGTTGGTTGCTGAACCGTTACCACCAGGTACTGTCGGAGGCTCAGGAGTTACCGGCTTATCCGTTTTGATGGTGATAGTCGTTCCGGCACTTTCGCTGACGTTGCCTGCAATGTCAGTTGCTTTTACAGTGACGGTATGATCGCCTTCACCCAGCTCTTCGCTAAGGGTAATTTCCCAATGTCCGTTCTGGTCTGCATAAACAGGACCATAAGGCTTACCGTCGATCACCACTTCGATCTTAGTGCCTGGTTCAGCGGTGCCGCTGAAGGTTGGAGTGGTATCGTTTGTTGCTGCGCCGTTGCCGCCCGGTACAGTTGGCTGCTCTGGGGTTACTGGCTTATCGGTCTTGATCGTGATGGTCGTTCCGGCACTTTCACTGACGTTGCCTGCGATATCGGTAGCTTTTACGGTTACTATGTGACCGCCCTCTGCTAATGCAGGGTTGATTACAAGTTCCCAGTGACCGTTCTGGTCGGCGTAGACAGGGCCATAAGGCTTGCCGTC
>NZ_QEAS01000026.1:19044-75993 GCF_003130405.1 Pararcticibacter amylolyticus | reverse complement strand
ATAGTTCAAACAGGATTACCAAATTGCAGTGTATAATTCAACCAGGAATAACAAATCATCGTGTATAATTAATTCAGGATTTATTCAGTAAGGTGTATAGCCATTCTAGGATAAGACATTGTTTGGGAATGGTTTGAGAACGATTCGGGACATCTTTGGGTCTGCTTTGGGTGCTGTCCGGGATTTGTCCCCGATTTGTCCGGGTTTTCTCCGGGGTTTCCGGGAGAAATCCCGGAGAAAACCCGGACAAATCTGCGAAACCGCTCGGTGAGAAGGGCCGGCAGTCCCGAAGCAGGGGCGAACCAGTCCCCTGCAGGTACCGGACAGTAAGCTGGACTGAGTCTCTGTTCTCTTCCTGTCTGGCTCATATATCCGTCAGACAATACGAGTCTGAATTCCTCCTCATACGTCCAAAGTACAATCGCCGACCTGCATAAACAGGAACCAATACAAAACAATCAGCCTGTAATTCTATTTTATCATTAAATAAACGAAATCAATATGAACAGAACCATAGGATTAATACTGATCGTACTTGGAGTGGTCATGCTGATCTGGACAGGATTTTCTTTTACAAAAAAGGAAAAAGTAATAGATGCAGGCCCTATTGAAATATCGGCAGATAAAAAAGAAACTGTTAACTGGCCGCCTTACGTCGGAGGTATCCTTCTGGTGGGGGGAATTGTGATCGTTGCAGCCTCAGGGAAGACCAGGAGCCGGTAAATGACAGGAGGCCTTTTTGCGGCCTCCTGTGTAAATTTTATTTTTCGGAACGACAATTACATGCGGATGTACTAAATTGCGTCCTTTTCCATACAGAGATGCACGAACGACTAGAAGCTCACTTTGAAAACAGGGTTTATTACTTCTATTTAGAATCACAATCCGACGACGAAATATTTATCCGGATGTACAAAACGCCTTACCTCTTTATTAAGCATAATAAAACATGGATAAATGCAACGTCCAATAAAATGGCTATGGCCGATGGCCTGATTGAAGCGGTGGTAAAAGCAATCAGCGAGGCCTCCTGATCTCCGGCTTAACGTTCAACCAGTTCCTTTACAGACTCTCCGTAAAAGTCAGTCAGGCTTCCTTCTTTCTTAAGCAAGTCATACCATTTTCTGAACGCACCAATAAATACCAGGAGCATCAGGAACATGGCGGCTATTGCCAGCGAGGCCAGGATGTACTGCTGATGCGGAAGATAAATAGATGTCACCTGGATATACCCCGCCCAGAAAGTAATCAAAGCCATAAAAACACCGGGAATTGCCGACCACAAGGCATATTTCCCGCGGTTCATGCGGATCAGCATAGTGGTGCAGACAATCAGTCCGCAGGCAGCCAGCAGCTGGTTGCTGATACCGAATAAAGGCCAGATACTGCTGACATTGCCCGTATATACCAGATATCCCCATGCAAAAGTAAACAGCACGCTGCTGATGATCACTCCGGGCGTCCAGTTCTTGTCATTGAATTTCGGGATAACGGCGCCAAGCATCTCCTGCAGGAAAAAGCGCCCGACTCTCGTACCGGCATCAATGGCAGTCAGGATAAAGACAGCTTCAAACATAATCGCAAAGTTGTACCAGTAAGCCGTCAATTGATCCATGTAGGGAATCTTATTGAAGATATGAGCCATCCCTACCGCAAGCGAAACGGCGCCTCCCGTCCGGCCATGGAGATCGAGTCCGATCACATCCGCATAGTGCTGCAGGTCAACCGTATGCAATGCCGGATGGGCTGCCAGAAAAGCGTCATATCCCTCCTTGGGAGTATTGATAGCGAAGTAATCTCCCGGCATCAGTGTACAGGCAGCAATAAGGGCCATTAAAGCAACGAAGCCTTCTACCAGCATCGCGCCGTACCCCACGAAGAGAATTTCCCGCTCATGAGCGATCATTTTGGGCGTAGTGCCGGTGGCGATCACTGCATGAAAGCCGGAAATCGCACCGCAGGCAATCACAATAAAGATAAATGGCAACACGGGACCGCCGATAACCGGGCCACCGCCATTAATAAAGGAAGTAATAGCGGGCATCTGCACTGTCGGGTGAATGACGATCACCCCTATCGCCAGCATCAGGATAGTCCCGATCTTCAGATAAGTGGACAGATAATCTCTTGGTACCAGCAGGAGCCACACCGGAAGAACCGATGCCAGGAAGCCATAAACAGGAATGGCGATTGAAATGGTGCTGATATCCCAGCTGAACAGGTTATTGATCTGTTCATTCTGCATAAGATCATGCCCCCCGATGATGCCGGCAATCAGCAGCACGCCACCGAGTATGCTCGCAAAAGTCACACTATTCTTCCTGTAGCGCATAATCAGGCCCATGATGATTGCAATTGGCATAGTAATGATCACGGTAAAAAGCGACCAGGAAGCTTCATGCATGGCGTTAATACAGGCAAGAGATAAGCCGGCAAGCGTGAGAATCAGGATAAACAGGATCGCCAGTCCGGCTATAGTACCGGTCGTAGCCCCGATTTCCTTGGTCGCAATAGTGGCAAGGCTTTGCCCTTTATGCCTGACCGAGGCAAACAACACGACCATGTCATGCACTCCCCCGCCGAGTACGCATCCGATCAGGATCCAGAGCGCCCCTGGAAGATAGCCAAACTGGGCTGCCAGCACAGGGCCGACAAGCGGACCGGCGGCGGCGATTGCCGCAAAATGATGTCCGAATAATACTTTCCTGTCCGTTGCTACGTAATCCTGTCCGTCCGAAAACTCCACGGCCGGAGTAAGATGTTTGTCATTAAGGCGCAGAACTTTGTTCGCTATAAAGAGGCCATACACCCTGTAAGCAATGGCGAAGATGAGCAGTGCAGAGAAAATAAGAGTAAGGGCGTTAACGCCGTTGAGAACATCCATAAGCAATATATTGGTTAATCCGGCCAAAAGTTACTAAATGGTTCTGATAATGCCTCAATGAACATAAAAAAAGCTATTCTGAAAACTCAGCGCAATGCAGATGGATCTCCCGGCAGATCCCTACCAGCCAGTCACTTTTTTCTCCACGAACATCCGGATTACCAGTCAGAGAATGATGATCATTCCTGACAAGAGAAAGTCCCGATTTCAATGCATCAATGGCTTCCGTGACAGCTGCTTTCCCAGGTACGCTGCCGGAAAAAGCCTCACCGGCACGTAGTACAGAGAACAGGGAAGAAAGCACCGAAGTGAGCATCTGGTTCAGGATCTGGAACTGGAAGACATTCTTTTGCCTTCCCGAAAACCGCCTTGGCTCAGACAGCATTCCGTTAAAAGCGGTTGAAAGATTAGCAAGACTTACATAAGCGTCCTTGCGCGAAAGTTTATAGGAGGTTGGCTGGGCCGGTTTCCCCGACAGCTCAAACAGAAGCTTTTCGAGATATACGATATTTGCTTTGAGTACCTCTGCCATGAAAAAAGAGATCCTGCCAGATTCCCACACAGGGAAGACATAAGCAGCCGCGAAAGCAATTCCGCAGCCTATCAGTGTGTCGACAAGCCTCTCCAGGATAAACGAAGCATCTGATCCGGTATAAATATTCAGGCATAATATTACCATTATGGTAATGAAGATCACGCTTACCTGGTAGTTGATCCGGTTGCAGGCAAAAAAAGCCAGCAGGAAAAAGATAGCGGTAATGAGCTGAACACTTTGCCCGGGCAGGATGTACAGCAGTATAAGCCCTGCTCCTATCCCCAGCAGGCTCCCGCCAAGGCGTTCCTTATTCCGGCGTACCGTATGCTGAAAAGAAGGCCTCATAATGATCACGATAGTGAGCAATATCCAGTAACTATAGTTGCCAAGGGGAAGAAAGAGCGAAAGGATATAGCCCAGAACACAGGCCAGGGTAAGCCTGAGTGAGAAGCGGAAAACAGGAGAATTAACGCTTATGTTGGTCAGCAATGCTGCCCCCGGCATTTCATTACTTACAAAATGGTCATATTCAATCTGCGTTTCATCCGGCCATTTATCTTCTTCCTTCATTAAGGCCGAGCGTATGGCTTCAATATGCTCTGACACTCCCGACACGTTCATCTGCAGCTTTTTCAGCAGCAGCGCATTATCCGGCGTTTCGCGCTCGATGATATACTGAAGCCTCTGACTCATCAGGTCAAGTTCTTCGTTATATGATTCCTGCAACTGTATGTCGGCCCCCGAGTTAACGGCATAACCCAGCCGGAACAATTCTGCCGACATCAGCTCTATGATCCTGTTCACGAGTTCCAGCACACCGCTGACCCTGAAAACGCCCCTTACCTGCACATAATCATAATGAACGGCTGTAATCTCTTCATAAAGATCGATCACAGAGACCGAGGCCCGGAGAAGCATTTTCCCTTTTATATCCCCTTCGTTCATTGCCCTGGGTTCGCGCAGAATGATGCTTCTCAGCTGTTCCTGCTTCTCATTTACCTTCAGGTGGCGCGCCAGCAACTGCTTTTGCGCTTCATCAATGGGAGTGTTCACATCATAAAAGAGCGCTTTAACCCGCAAAAAGCCTGCTGTCGCAAAAATGCACTCAGCAATTGAATGCCTCACGGATTTGAATGGAAAAAGCCTGCTCTGCAGCAAACTGACCAGATAATACCAGGTAGCGCCCGCCAGTACTTCAAAACTGAACGCGATCGGATCGTTGGGCTTAAATCCGAGTACAAAGATCATAAAAATGATAGCAGCTGATCCAAGCAGGTAGAACCGGTTTCCGTATGCCGTCAGCATTGAGCAGCCGAAAACCACCAGGGTTAACCAAACACCTGTCACCACCGGCATATACCATACGCTGGCGGTAATGTAAGAAAGAAGAAAAAACAGGGGAACGCTGATCAGGGAGATCCTGCTCTTCTGCAGGATCGACCCCGCGCTGTCAGTCAGGCTGATCATCAGGGCTCCAAGGCCGATCGTAATAGCCTCCCGGGAATAACCCAGGCTGAATGCCATCACAACAGGCACTACCACCGTTAGTGTGATCCGCAGAGCATCTGTAAAATACTCAGAAAGGAAGAAATGGAAAAATCTGGTAATGACAGAGTACTTGGACATACAGGAAAGCCATTTTGAAAGCCGGCTGCAAAAGTAATACATTTCAGTCTGAACGCAGATGTATCCTCCTGATTATTACAATCAGCTGTCCCGGGATCAGAAAAACAGACAAACATTTGCATCAGTTGCACGAAAGAAGATAATTTCGCAACATGGAATACGAGAAGATGAGTGGCGGGGCTTTTCATCAGTTTAACGAAAATATACCGGAAGGGCCATTGCCGGAAAAATTCACTTATCCGTTCTGCTATGAAGCCCATCCGCTGGCCAGAATGGCGGCTTCGCAGGTCCGGGATTTCCTGAACAGTTCTTACGACAACGAGCACAACTTCGGCATCGACCCGGAGCATGAAGGAATGGTGATCGGCAAGATGTTCGGAGTGCTGGTAGTGAAAACCCCTGAAAACCAAACAGGCTTTTTAGCTGCCTATTCCGGAAAGCTGGCGCAGGGCAGGCAGCATCCGTATTTCGTGCCCCCCGTTTATGATGTATTTCAGGAAGACGGGATGTACCTGAACGAGCTGAAGAACCTGGTCGCTCTTAACGAAGATGTTGATTCACTTGAGGAGGACGGTACGTTCCTGGCGCTCAGGAAGAGTTTTGCTGAGACCCAAAAGCTGGCTGATGCCGAAATCAGCGAATGGAAGAGAAAGCTCAGGATGTGGAAAAAAGAACGCGACCAGAGAAGAAACGAGGGACGGCAAAGCTTAAAAGAAGAAGAATTTGCGGGCTTGCAGGATGTCCTCAGAAATGAAAGCCTAAAACAAAAGTTTGATTTAAGGATCTTATCAGCCTCCTGGCAGGAAAAGATCAGCGACATAGAGAAAAAGATCAGTCAGCACCAGCAAAAGATCGATCAACTGAAGGATGAACGGAAAAACCGGTCCGCCAGCTTGCAAGTCCGCCTTTTTGAAAACTACCGGTTCCTGAATGCCAGAAAGGAATGGAAAAGCCTCCTTTCTATTTTTACAGAGCAATCCGGACTCACTCCGCCTGCGGGGGCCGGAGAATGTGCCGCTCCCAAGCTTTTGCAATATGCATATCTGCATAATCTGCAACCCATTGCCATGGCGGAATTCTGGTGGGGACAATCGCCCAAATCAGAGGTACGCAAGCATGGTGAATTCTACCCCGCCTGCAGGGGAAAGTGCGGCCCTATCCTGACATTCATGATGGAAGGCTTACAGGTCGACGATAATCCCTTAGAAACCAACCCGGCTAATGGAAAAGAGATCAGCATCGTGTTTGAAGACGACGATATTCTTGTGATCAGCAAACCGGCGGAATTCCTGTCTGTTCCGGGGAAATTCGTTACAGACTCCGTCCAAACCCGGATCCAGAGGCTTTATCCCCGGGCTACCCTGGTGCACCGCCTTGATCAAAGCACCTCAGGCATCATTCTCGTGGGGAAACATTACGATGCCTATGTGTATCTCCAGAAACAGTTCGTCAAAAGAACTGTTGCAAAACGGTATCTTGCCGTTCTGGATGGCATTCTGGAAGAGGACGAGGGGATTATTGACCTTCCTCTCCGTGTCGACCTGGATAACCGTCCGCAGCAAATGGTTTGCTACGAACACGGCAAGCCTGCACAAACCCGGTATAAGGTGCAAAAGAGGGTAAATGGCCGTACATATATTCACTTCTATCCTGTCACCGGACGGACACATCAGCTCAGGGTACATGCGGCCCATTCATCCGGCTTAAATATTCCCATAGCGGGCGATGATTTGTACGGAACTAAAGATACGCGGCTGTTCCTCCATGCCGAATATCTCGAATTTACCCATCCCACAACCAGGGAGAGGCTTTCATTTACGGTCCCGGCAGATTTTGATATATAAAAACAAAAAGACCATCCCGGTTTGTCGTACAGGGATGGTCTTTGTATAACTCCCGGAAGCTCTTCCGGGCTATCCGTTTTCCCGGTTGCACCGGATCACTTACTATTTCTTGTCAGTAGAATATTCATAAGAATAAACCGTTTGCATTGAATTACTTCCATAAGTCTGAGTGAATGTACTCTTCACAGGAAAACCGTCTTCTGAGTATTCGTACTGGAATTTAAAATCAGGGCCCAGTGTTAGCATATTATTGATTTTTCCAAATATAACAGAGTGGGTATAATAGAAAAGCCATTCCGGAGTTGTACAGTTGATCATCGAGCCTTTCTTATTGTCGTAAGTAAATTCTGTCATCAAATCAAAATCAGGATGTCCATCTATTTGTCTGAATTCAGACTTCAAAGAACCGTTTTCATTATAGGTGTAAGTCATGTTAGCACCATGGGCTACCGCCGACACAATCTGTCCCTTAGAATTCGTAGTATACACCTCTGTGCTGCTGCTTTGAGTTGAACCCGGGTATGAAAGAACAAGGGTTATTGTGTTGGCACTGTAAGTATAAACAGACTTCTGCGACACAGCTCCGGCGAAGTACATATCCATGCCTGTCAGTTTACCTTCTTCATCATAACTGTAAACTTCTTTCCGTTCTTTTCCATCACTGGCAAGAGGATGAAGGAGTTCAGACAGCCGGTTCTTGCTGTCGTATTTAAATTCCCAGCGTTCGCCGTTACCTGACGAAACAGCAGTCAGTAATTTAACCCCGCTGGTTCCCGGACTTGTAGTTTCTTCTTCTTCAGGTGTGATAAGTTCATTTTTGTCGTTTTTCTTACATGCAGAGAAAATTGTCGCCACAGCCATGGCGAAAATTAATAGTTGTTTTTTCATTTTTGAGTTTTACCTTTTCTTGTGTTTTCAATCTTCGACAGACTTTGCGCAACGTGTCTAGAGTGCCTTCCTATACGGTAGGAACCAGAAAAGGTTATACTTAATAAAATTAATCTCTGGATGGATTTGCTTGCCGCATGCGGATTAATTCTGACGACGCCCCCTACCCCCGTTAACCTCTCTTTAGCCTCTTTTCACCATTTTCATCGCCTTTTCCCGAAGGTGTCCGCACGAGGGGGCGACCGAGTCTCGAAGCAGCTCACCAGCGATCCCGACGCGTTCTGCACGAGGGCCTCACCAGCACCGAAAATCAGCCTTAATCATAACTTCAATGGTTTCTTTTGCAGATAATAAAGCGGCACTCCAATGAGTGTAATGATGAGTCCGGGCCATGTAAACCCCGGTTTATAAATGATCAGCAGAATGCAAAAACTTAATCCAAGCAGGATATATACTGCAGGAAGTATGGGATAACCAACTGCCTTATACGGCCTTTCCGCTGCGGGCTGCCGCACCCTCAGAATGAAAACCCCTCCTATCGTCAGTACATAAAATAATACGGCAATAAACGTGATCATGTCAAGAAGATCACCGTACTTTCCGCTGAGACAGAGCAAGGAAGCCATTAAGAACTGTGCCCATAAAGCAACTGCCGGCACTGAATGCCTGTTAAGCTTTGCGGTTCTCCTGAAGAACAATCCGTCTTTCGCCATGCTGTAGTACACCCGGGCCCCTGCCAGTATAAGCCCGTTGTTGCACCCGAACGTTGCCACCATGATCAGCAACGCAATGATCACAGTGCCTTCACTTCCGAAAATAGCATGGGACGCCCCAATGCCGACACGGTCTTTCTCAGCGGTAGCAATCTCGTGAAGCGGCAGAACTGCGGTGAACATAATGTTGAGTAAAACATAGATAAGAGTTACAAGTAAAGTTCCGAACAGAAGGCTCAGGCCGATGTTCTTCCGGGGATTCGTGATCTCTCCTGCAACAAATGTTACATTATTCCAGGCTTCGTAGCTCATAATTGCTCCGACAAGTGCTGATGCCAGGGCTCCGCCTATTGCAGGCAGCCCTTCATAAGACAGCAATGATCCATCCTTTGTGATCCGCTGGAGATCCCAGGCCTGCGTCCAGTTTACATTCCAGACCTGCGGCTTAAAATAAATAAACCCGAAAATGATCAGGCCGATGATGCTTAATAATTTGGTGAGGGTGAATATTGCCTGAATAACCTTCCCCCCTTTTACTCCTTTTGTATTAGCCCATGTCAGGAAGAAGATGATACCGATCGCGAGTACCTGCGCAGGCGACACATGAAAGGATCCTACGGAAAATAAAACCAGGTCTTCGCTAACCTGCGGGACAAGGTAAGCCAGGAATTTGGAGAATGACACACCAACGGCAGCAATAGTACCCGTCTGGATTACGGCAAAAAGGCTCCATCCATAGAGAAAGGCCGTCAACGGATTATACGCTTCTTTTAAATAGACATACTGCCCCCCGGCTTTGGGATACATAGCACTAAGCTCACCGTAGCTGAGGGCTGCAATAAGCGTCATAAAGCCTCCGATCAGCCAAACGGCGATCAGCCAGCCTGCGGAACCGCTGTGACGGGTAATATCTGCACTGACAATAAAGATGCCCGACCCGATCATGCTGCCTGCAACAAGCAGGGTTGCGTCGAGCAGGTTCAGTTCCCTTTTCATTCCTTCAGACTCCTTCAGGGCCTGAGGCTTTTCAACTTCACTGGTTATGTTCATCGACAGGTGTTTAATGTAATACAGCAGATGTTAAGGGAGTGACGGGTGTTTCAAGTGGCACCCGCTGGTGCAATTCTGACAGGGATACATTAGGCAGCCTGTTCAGAACATACCTGGCAAAATATTCCGCCTCTTCAATCAATGGAAATCCTGAAAAAATAAATGCGCGGATCCCCATATCCAGGTAACGGTTCAGCTTGGCTACAATCTGATCCGGATCGCCCACCAGGCCGCCTCCGCATCCGGAGAAGACCTTCCCGATAGTGGTCCACAGATGGGGCTCAATGAAACCTTCGGCATCAGCATACTTCCGCATTTCATCCTGCCGGATCACTCCAAGAGAGCGGGAATCCTCCCCTCTGGCTCTTATTTCGGCAGCACGCTGTTCATTGAAGAATGTCAGGAGGCGTTTGGTATATGCCCTTGCTTCTGATTCATGCTCGCGCACCACCACATGGATGCGCAGCCCGAAGTCGATGGTACGCCCGTAAGACGCAGCGCGGGCGCTCATATCCTGCATTGTTTCGTACATGCTTTCTTCTGTTTCCGGCCACATCAGGAAGGTATCGCAGTAACGGGCACAGATGTCTCTCGCCCCATCAGAAGTTCCCCCGAAATAAAGCAGCGGGCCTCCGTTCTGCTGCCAGGGCTTTACCGGATCGGCGGGCAGTTTTACCTGGTACAGGTCGCCTTTAAAGTCGATATACTCCTGTGTCCAGGCCTGTTTCAGTATTTCTATTGTTTCTGCACAACGCTGGTAACGCAGAGCAGGATCTTCGCGAAGACCGGGGAGGTCTGAATTAATGATGTTGATGGTGAGACGGCCTTTTAGCATATGATCGAGCGATGCAAGAGCCCTGGCCAGCATAGGCGGATAGACTTCCCCGGTCCGGATGGCAGCGAGCAGGTTAATCTTACTGGTAAAGGGAGCTACCCCCGAGGCAAAAGTGAGGACATCCTGGCCCACTGTATAAGCACTCGGCAAAAGGATCTTACTGAAACCGAGCCGCTCGGCTGCGAGGGTAATGTCCCTGCAATGTTCAAAGCTGCTCCTTCGCTTTTCATCCAGAACGCCGAGATACTCAGTATCTCCGCCAATGATATCGTTGAACCATGAAACTTCCGCTACGCGCTGAGCGGTTCTCACGTTAACCGGTACAATCTTCTCTAACATATGATTAATTTTTCCTGTAAATGGTCTTACCTTCCTTAATAGTTTCAAGCACTTCAATGTCACGGATCCTGGCAGGCTCAACTGAGAGCGGGTCGTCTGAAAGGATGGCCAGATCTGCAAGCTTTCCTTTCTCTACGGAACCCTTGTCTTTTTCTTCATGATACTGCCAGGCGCCATTGATTGTGATAGCCCGCAGACCTTCTGCGACTGAGATACGCTCCTCTGCTCCAATCACCTGTCCTGATCTGGATAAACGGTTTACCGAGGTCCATAGCAGGAACAACGGATTGACCGGTGTCACCGGGTAATCGGTATGATTGGTGTATATGATTCCCTTTCTTCCTGCGCTATGAAGGGGGCTTAAAAAGGCCGCACGCTCCTTCCCCAGGTTCTGCGTATGTACATCACCCCAGAAAAAGGCGTGATTGGTGAAAAACGAGGGCATCAGTCCCAGCTCTTTATACTGATCGAGCTGGTCGTCCCTTACAAACTGCGAATGTATGACGACCGTCCGGCGGCCAATACTGCCGGAATGAAGTTCCTTATTGGCATTTTTTACCGCTTCTATATACATATCGATGGCTCCGTCGCCATTGCAATGGGTATACAGATGCAGATTGTGACTGAAACATTTCAGTACAACTTCGTTAAATTTCTCCTGGGTGATGGTGGGAAAGCCGGTGCAGTGATCGTCACAACCGGGAACCGGCGTGAGATAGGGCTTTGAGAAAAATGCTGTTTTCCCCTGCGGAGAACCATCCGATGATAGTTTGATCCCGTCGAGCTTCAGGCGTTTGTCGTAGAACCCAAACTTATAGGCAGCCGGATCAGCAATAATCTTATCGAGCAGAACAAATGAAGGAAGGGCTACCACATCCAGGAAAAGCTTACCTTCGGAAGCAGCCTGCTTTAACAGGTCCAGGGATTCCTGACTGGTGAAACCATCCTGCGCTGTTGTAATACCGAAACTGGCATAAAACACTTGCTGTCTCCTGATCTGATCCATTTGCTTTTCGGGAGAAGGTTTTTGCTTGTTCAGCTCTTTCATGACTAAAGCCTGGGCGTTTTCCTGCAACAGGCCGGCAGGTTCTGAGCTTCCGGGTTTCCGGATAATCATTCCGCCGTCCGGATCTTTGGTAGCCGCTGTAATACCTGCCAGCCTGAGAGCGGCTGAGTTAGCTACGAGCATGTGCCCGGAAATATGGCCGAGCAGGACGGGGTTGTCCGGGAACACCGCGTCCAGATCCTCTTTCGCAGGGTGTCTTTTCTCCGTCAGCTGATCCTGATCGTAGCCATAGGCGGCAATCCACTGTCCCGCTTTTATCTTTCTTTCGTCCCTGAATTTCCTGACCTCCTCTACCAGCCCGGCTATTGAAGTGACTTTACCTACAGGCGGTGCAGCTATATTCACCAGGTCAAGTTGTCCTAAGCCCATAAAATGGCTGTGTCCGTCGATAAAGCCGGGGACTACCGTTTTCCCTTTCAGATCAATGACCGCCGTAGACTTTCCTTTTAAGCGGCTTATCTGAGCCGTAGAGCCTACTGCTTCGATCCTTCCATTCCGAATGGCCAGAGCCTGCACTATAGAATTGGATGAGTCGATGGTAAGGACTTTTCCGTTTATGAAAATCTTGTCGGGAGCGTGGGTTTGTGCACCCGATCCTTTCGAGATGACAAGCGCCAGGGCTATTCCCCATGCCTTTTTAAGTGTTGTATTCATTCTTAGTTGCATTTGTTATGTATAAAGCCGGATCCAGCTGATTTCCAAAGCCGGAACATAGGCTTCATCTCTTATTGCTGATGTTTAAAGATTGTTTTCCCTTCCTTGACCGTTTCCAGTACAGTGATATCTTTTATCCGGCCGGCGGGAACAGTCAGGGGATTATCGGAAAGGATCACCAGGTCTGCCAGCTTTCCTTTTTCTATACTTCCCTTCTCTTTCTCCTCCGAGTACTGCCACGCTCCGTTGAGAGTAATAGCGCGGAGCCCTTCGGTTACCGTAAGCCTCTGATCAGGGCCGATTACCTGGCCTGAACGCGATTCCCTGGTAACGGAGGTCCACAGCAGGAATAGCTGGTTGATGGGCGTTACGCCAAAATCAGTGTGATTGGTAAACAGAACACCTTTCTCAAGGGCTGTTTTTGCCGGGCTGAGAAACCAGGCACGTTCTTTCCCGAGATTACGTACATGCACATCTCCCCAGAAAAAAGCATGATTTGTAAAAAACGAAGGGATCATTCCGAGTTCCCGGTAGCTGTCGAGCTGATCGGCCCTTACGAACTGTGAATGGATCACAACCGGCCTGAGTTCCCGGCTGTAGCCGGGGAACTTTGTATTCGCATTCCTGACAGCCTGAATATACATATCAATAGAAGCATCTCCGTTGCAGTGTGTATAAACCTGGATTTTATGCTTAAAGCAATATATAAGCGCTTCATTCAGCTTTTCCTGGGTGATGGTGGGGATCCCTGTACAATGGTCACTGCAACCGGGCACTTCAGTCAGGTAAGGTTTGCTGAAAAAAGCAGTTTTTCCCTGAGGTGAGCCGTCCGTAAAAATCTTGGTTCCTTTAAGCTTTAAGTGATTCTGTAACTTATTGAACACATATTGGGAATCTGTCAGGATGCGGTCGAGGATCGCATAGGAAGGCAATGATTCGATATCAATGTAGAGCCGCTTCCTCCTGGCGGCTTCTTTCAACAAGACAACTGAGGCGAGGCTCGAGCTGCCGTCCTGGGCGGTAGTGATGCCCTGGCTGGCATAGAGAGCCTGCTGTTCGTCGAGCAGTTTCAACTGCTCGTCTAAAGACAACTTTTCCCCTTCGCCCGTTTTCAGTACTGAGCGGGCCCGTTCAAGCAGGAGGCCGGTCGGTTCATTGCTGCCTGCTTTTCTGACAATCTTTCCCCCTTCGGGGTCTTTTGTTGAAGCATTTACGCCGGATATCCTTAGAGCATAGGAGTTGGCTACCGACATATGGCCCGAGGTATGGGTAATGAGAACCGGGTTATCAGGAAAGGCCGCATCCAGATCCTCCTTAACGGGGTGGCGTCCTTCAGCCAGCTGGTCGGGATCGTAGCCACGACCGGTGATCCACACCCCTGCCTTTATATTCTTTTCTTTCTGAAACTTTTTCAGCGCATTTACAAGACCGGGAATAGACGTCACTTCTCCTACCGGGGGAGGTGACAGATCCGCTGTTTTTGAACGTCCCAGGCTCATAAAGTGGCTATGCCCGTCTATAAAGCCCGGAACTAAAGCCTTTCCTTCCAGATCGGTCACAACAGTCTGCGGACCTTTCATCTGTCCGATTGATCCCGAGCTTCCCACTGCTATTATCCTGCCGTCTTTCACCGCCAGCGCTTCTGCTTCGGGATGAGACGGGTCCATGGTAATCACATGACCGTTTATATATATCCTGTCTGCCGCTTCCTGGTTATCTTCATGTTTTACTTTCCTGAATGATACGCAAAGCAGCAACAAAGCAGCAGGTGCAATAAGCCATATCGTTTTATTCATACTCTCAGATATTTAAGCTTCTTATGGATTCGGTTGAATAAGCTTGTTTGTGCCGAGCTCATCTGCCGGAACCGGCCATATATAGTTGCTTGCCGTGGGGGATACTGCTGCTACGGTGCCTATTCCACCGGTTTTGGCCGGAAAAGGCTGAAGCCTCCTCTGCAAATCAGGGGTTCTGAACCCTTCACCTAATAATTCGAGCCGGCGTTCTGTGAGGATAGTGCTGATGAGTGCCCCTTTTGTTGAGGTTGCCGCATCCGGAAAAGAATAAGCGGCATCGGATCGCTTTCTGACAGCATTCAGCAAGGCGGCAGCCCTGGTCAGATCATCAGTTTCCGCCGCTGCCTCTGCATAGTTCAGCAATACCTCTGCATACCGGATCACGGGAATATAATCGGTAAACGGGGTGGTGATCTTTGGAAATTTCGACAGCACATTCAGCCCGTTCTTCAGCGTAATCAGGTTCCGCCGGGCGTCAGCAGAAGCGGAAGATGACAGCGCCGGGTTAGCATAGATTCCCGCCTGGTTTAATGAAATGATCACAGCTCCCAGGTAATTATGCGCAAGAGCGCTTTGCGAATCCGGGGAATCTGTGGCATTGAAAGGGAGAAAGAAAATCGCTTCATTCCCGGTATAAGAACCGGAGAACACGGCTGCAATGTTGTTTTCAAGCCTGTGGGTAAGAGAACCCGCAGTATAGGCATATGGCGCAACCGCGGGGACAAGTTTCGATGCTTCTGCGACCACCCTGCCATAGTCGGCTTTCGCCAGGTATACCCTGGTCTTTAAAGCAATGGCAGTAACTTTATGGGCGCGGGAAGCGTTGAGTGCTGCCGTACTGTATGCTGCGGGAAGCCCGGCTTCCGCTTCATCAAGATCTTTAATAACCTGGCTATACACCTCAGCCACGGAACTGCGGGCAAGGTCGTCATTCCCGCCCGACGTCTGCGGAGTGAGCCTTAAAGGAAGTCCCGGACTTGCTCCGTTATCGCTTGCATAAGGCCTGGCATAGACCTGTACCAGCACAAAATAGGAAAGTGCTCTTATGAACTTTGCTTCGCTTATATACTGATCCCTCAGCGCAGCATCCAGTACGGTCGTGTTCTGAACCTTGTCTATAAATATATTAGCATTATTGATTGCCTGGTAAGCAAAGCTCCAGAGGTTTCCGACGAATGTATCGGTTGATAAGGCTGTATGCTGCCAAATCAACGCTCCTTCGGCGGCATTTCCCGAATTCTGGCTGAACTCGTCGCCGCGCTGTTCATTGAACAGAATGTAGCGGCCGCCGTAAAAATGAGCTCTTTGCAACCTGGAATAGAGATTGTTTACCTGTGCCAGGATCTTTTCAGGGGTACTGAAG
This sequence comes from Pararcticibacter amylolyticus, assembly GCF_003130405.1. Classification (GTDB taxonomy): domain Bacteria; phylum Bacteroidota; class Bacteroidia; order Sphingobacteriales; family Sphingobacteriaceae; genus Arcticibacter; species Arcticibacter amylolyticus. Next base: position 60,400 of record NZ_QEAS01000026.1, on the reverse strand, counting down.
GCGGTGAGTTCCGAGATGTCGGTTTTGGGAGAGGTATCGAGTATATCTTTGGTGCAGGATGGAAGGCCGGACAACGCGGCGAGTCCAATCAGCACAAAGAATGTGTTTTTTATATTCCTGTAATCAGTTTTCATATACTTAATTCTTTTAAATCAGAGACCCAGATTAATACCAATCGCATAAGTGGTTGCATTGGCTACGGCATTGTGATCCTTACCGGAAGCAATAGAATTTCCATTTATGGAGATTTCAGGGTCCGACCCGCTATAATCAGTGATGGTAAACAGGTTGGTTGCCTGGACAAACACTCTCAGTGACGAAATCCTTCCCCTGGCAATCTTCTGCACAGGAACCTTGTATCCGAGTGCGACATTCTTGAGCTTGATAAAGTCGCCGTCTTCAACCATGGCCGAATTGGTAATGGAGAAGCCAGTAGACACATTATCAGAAAAATAGAGTTTTGGGATGCCGGTTTTCTGACCAGGGCTGGTCCACCTGTCCAGTACAAACGTTCCGTTGTTAAAATACCGCTGGTCGAGGAGATTTGCCCGGGTGCCGTTGTATAATTTATTGCCTCCTGAAAAGATGATCCCGGCAGTCAGGTCAAAGTTTTTATATCCAAACGAATTGTTAAATCCGCCATACCAGGCAGGAAGTGACGAACCCTGGATACGTCCATCGAGATAATTATCTATAGCCGGAGCTACGCTTCCGTCAAGGTATGTCCACTTATTTGCCGCTGCATGGTTATACTGAACCTTCTCGTTATTGCGGTTAATAAAGACCCTGTTGCCGTTATCCGGGTTGACTCCGTCGGTTGGCACTGCCCAGATTGAACCCACGGAGTAGCCCTCCCTTGTCATGTTCTGAATACCAAAATTACTTGGCGTGTAGATATCTGTAGAATTGAACAGGGTTGTAACCCGGTTTTTGACGGTCGACAGGTTTATATTGGTACTCCATTTAAAGCTCGCCCTGCTGATGAGGGATGCGTTTACGCTGAATTCAAGCCCCTTGTTATAGAGCGACCCTACATTGGCACTGATTACATTCCCCGGGATGCCCTTCGACGGTGCCTGTTTAGCATCGAGGATCAGGCCGTCTACTTTGTTGTAATAATAATCAGCTTCCAGCGTGATGCGGTCATTAAAAAAGGAAAAGCTTACCCCGGCATCAGTCTTCTTGCTGGTTTCCCAGCGAAGGTTGCTGTTGCCCGCCTGGGAATATCCCAACGTAGGGACCCCGTTATAGGTACCGGCGGTGTAGAGACCCAGTGAAGGGAAATCCCCTATATTGATATTTCCGACCTCTCCATAGCTTGCTCTTAGTTTGATATTACTGATGACATCAACCAGGGCTGACGATTTAAAAAAACCTTCTTCTGAAATTATCCATCCGACAGATCCGCCACTAAAATTCCCATAGCGGCTTCCCCCTGGAAGACCGGAATAACCATCCCTTCTGAAGCTGTAGCTTAACAGGTATTTCTCTTTGAAATTGTAATTAAGATTTGAAAAGTAAGAAATGAAGCCATTCCTGCTCTGGGAGTTAAGGCCTGCCGGAGCGGTAATCGTAGTGAAACCTCCCTGAAAGCTCGTAAAGAAAGGATCTGTAAGACCCGTCCTCTGTGCCCCCCAGATATCATTGGTGGTGACGATCTCTTCATATCCCGCCAGCACATTTATGTTATGCAGGCCGCCAAAGGATTTATTATAGGTCAATGTGTTAACCCAGTCGGTGCGGTTAAGCCGTCTGTTAGAGTTAGTAGCACCTCCATTAGCGGGACCTGCATCTCCATGAAGTCCGTTCTGAAAGCTCAGGTTCTCTACCACGAGCTTATTCAGGCCATAACTGGTTTTTATCCTGAGCCCTTTTGCAATTTCCCATTCGGCGAACACATCGCCTATCAGTGAATTGTTTTCGGAGCTATACTTATCGAGGTCGAGGATCAATTGCAGGTTGTATGCATTGATGTTTCCTACATACCCGGCACTTGTAGCCACCGCATTATTAGCTCCGTACCCTACCCTTTGCTTATCCTGGATATTGTAGGAACCGTCTTCATTATAAACCGCCACATTGGGGGGCAGAATATACGTCATCCGCGACAGTGCGTCGGTACCGATATACTGGCCAGGCAGTGAACCTGACGCCGGACCTTTTCCAAGCGAATTGCTATAGGATAAATGGGTACCTGCTTTTAAATTACTAAGAAGCTGGTGGTCCAGGTTGATCCGGGCTGTTTTCTGATCCAGGGTGTTGGTTCTCAGTATTCCGTTCTGATCAGAGTAACCGAGAGAAATGAAATAACTGGTAGCATCTGTTGCTCCTGAAAAACCGATGTTGTGCCCCTGTGAAACACCCGTATGATAAGCAACGTCGTACCAGTCGGTATTGACCACTGTGCCGTCAGAAAGGGTCTGCAAGGCAAAGCCGGGTTCCCGGCTTGAATTCACCATCGCTTCATTCTTTATCGTGACATAATCATAGGCATTCAGCAGCTTAGGTAAATTATAAGGCGTACTGAAGTTTACCCATCCGTCATAATCCACCTTCACCCTTCCCTTTTTTCCCTTCTTAGTAGTAATAACCACTACGCCGTTGGCGGCCCTCGACCCATAGATGGCTGTTGCCGAGGCATCTTTTAATATATCCAGGGATTCTATATCTGAAGGATTCACATTCGAAAGAGGGTTGTTTCCTACATTGCCGCCGAGCTGGCCGGTAAAGGAAGGAACGCCGTCAATGATAACCAGGGGATAGATACCCGACGATATCGAGTTTATACCCCTTATCCTGAATACCGGGGTAGCATTGAGCACTCCGCCGGGCTGCACGATATTGACACCGGAGGCCTGCCCACCGAGCAGCTGGTCAAAGCTTTGGGCTGGCCGGTTTTCAATCTGAGACGCATTAACGCGGGCGGCTGAACCCGTAAAATCCTTACGGCTTTGTACATTATACCCGGTAACAACTACTTCGTTCAGCTGTTTATGATCGGTCTCCAGCGTTACCTTAAGTTCGCGCTCCCTGCTTACAGGCAGCTCAAGCGTATTATAACCAATGAACTTGAAAACCAGTATATTTCTGCCCGAAGGTATCGTAATGGAAAACTTTCCGGCATTGTCTGTTACTGTACCGGAGGAAGCTCCCTTTACAAGGACACTCACTCCCGGCAGCGGAAACCCATCGTCTTTTCCTGTCACCACACCATGAACTGAATAATCCTGAGCCATCAAACCACTGACAGCCAGCAAAAGAAGAACAAAGAGAAGGCTCTTTTTTATAACAACAGGAATCTTGCCGGCCGTTGCATAACTGGGCAACCCGGTTCCTGGGATATTTACCATAATTTAAACTTTAAGCGTTAATATTTTACTATGAGATCACGCCGGTCTGACCGGTCATGACAAATGCCGGAACATCACATGCTCTTTATGCATGGTCTGAAACAGAAAATCAACAGCAAAGCTTATGGCGTGGAAAGATGGCAATCTGTAATAAGTTATTTTTCATAACTTTGATCGTTTATTAAGAAGTTGATTTTTAATAAATGGATAATCAGTCTGAGTGGAATTATGTCTGATTATCGCAACACTGTCCGGCAGGAAACTGCCGGATTTTTCTAACACTCCGGGTCTGTCCTGTTGCAATCACCCATATCTTCTTATAAATACAGGTAATACTCTATCATACCGGGCGCTGGTATTTGCGTTTAACAGCAGTTTGTACTACAACGATGGGCGTCACAGAAAAAATGAGAATCAGCAATCTGAGTAATTGAATTTTTCATACTTGTCTTTTATTTGGCAATAATAAAATCATACGGCCTGTCCGTACTTGTGCAACAAATATAATGATTATTAGAAATAGTCTATAGATTTTGTAGATTATTTATCAAAAGCCGCAGAAAGAACATATTAAGCCTTTTCTTCTCAATGGAAAACGCAAAAAAAAGCGCCTTATTTAAAGCGCTTTGAATGGAATTAAGACAAACTATTTTAATCGTCCGTTTTATCTTTCAGCAGTTTGCCATCTGCCGAATAGACTACTTTACAACTTTCCCCGCGGAATCAGATCAGTTTTTCCGGATCTTCTTTAAAAACGTCCTTTAACGCTGCTTTCGCTGCATGATATCCGCACATTCCGTGTACCCCTCCTCCCGGAGGAGTTGAAGAAGAACAGATGTAGAGCCCTTTAGCAGAAGTGCGGTAGGGAGAGGATCTCAGTGCCGGACGCGTAAAGATCTGCCTGATATCCTGAAGTCCGCCGTTGATATCACCACCAATATAGTTGGGGTTGTATTGTTCCATTTCACCCGCATTCATGGTATGGCGGGCGAGTATGCGTTCACGGAAGCCGGGAGCAAAACGCTCTACCTGTGTCTCGATCGCTTTAGTCATATCACCCTTATAAGCAAAGGGGACATGACAATAGGCCCAGGCGGTATGTTTGCCCTCCGGTGCCCTGGAACTGTCAAGCAGGCTCTGTTGTGCCAGCAGCACGAAGGGGCGTTCGCTAACCTGCCCTCTAAAAGCCGCTTTTTCACTTGCAGCAATCTCCTCAATGGTGTTGCCAAGATGAACGGTAGCCGCTCTCCGGCAGTCAGGTGCAGTAAACGGAACCGGCCCATCCAGCGCCCAATCGATCTTAAACACTCCCATCCCATAGCGGTATCGTTCCAGTTGCCAGCGATAGATCCGGGAAAAGCGGTGGCCGGCGATCTGTAATAGCTGTGCGGGGCCCACATCAAACAGAACAGCTCTGGCAGACGGAAGCTGGCTGAGTTTGGTAACAAAAAAGTCCGTCTCTATTTTCCCTCCCAATGCGAGGAAGTAAGAGGCGAGCGCCTTTGTGATAGATGCAGAGCCTCCTTTTGGCACAGGCCAGCCTGCCAGATGCCCGTTTATCATCAGTACCAGTGCTATAGCGGAGGTGGCGGGATTAGACAGCGGCTGTATAGAATGTGCCGCCATCCCGGCCAGGAGTCCCCGGGCTTCCATGGTACGGAAACGGCCGGCAAGCTGCAAAGCTGAGGGCAGAGCTTTCAGTCCAAACCGGGCAAAAGCAGCAGGATGAGAAGGGATACGCAAAGGCCCCAGCAGATCACTGCTGATGAGAGGCCAATCCCGGACGAGCGGCTCCATCAGCCGCCGGTAAGTATCTCCGTCATCACCAAGCCGGCCGGCCGTCTGTTCTATCGAAGGCAGGAGAATTGCAGCATTCCCATTATCAAATGGATGCGCAGCGGATATGCCGGGCGTAATATATTCAAGCCCGTATTGCTCGAGCGGAAGCCCGGTAAAAAAAGGAGAAGCGATAGCAAGGGGATGTACAGCCGAACAGATATCATGAACAAAACCCGGTAAGGTCAGTTCGGATGAACGCATGCCTCCACCGATTTCATTTTTGCCCTCGAGGAGAAGCACAGAGAGTCCCCGGCGCTGAAGCGTGATAGCTGCCGCAAGTCCGTTCGGGCCCGATCCGACCACCACTGCATCATAATCCGTTTTTACTGTTTCAGTCATTCCTGATCAAGCTGGCGCCATCCGGAGGCAGGGAGTTTTTCCGTAGTACATACCGGATGTGTTCAGGATAAATATACGAATCCCCGCCTGTGTTTGATCTGCCAGGCGTTTTTCTTATGACAAAGAGGAATCGCTGCTGTTAAGTTTCTTTACATATTCTGACGGAGCCAGGCCAAATTCGTCTTTAAAGCATTGCCGGAAGTAGGTAATGCTGTTGATTCCCACCATATAAGAGATTTCCGAAATAGTATACCGGCCGGTCAGCAACAGCTTTTCGGCATGACGGATCCTCACCTTCCGGATAAACTCATTGACCGATATTCCTGCCAGCGCCTTCACTTTACGATATAAAGTAGAATGGCTCATCATCATCTTATCAGCGATAAACACCACATCAATCTTGTCAGAATCAATATTCTCTTCAATAACGCTGGTTATTTTCTCAATAAATTCATTGTCTATTTTGTTCAGCGAGCCTGCAATGCCTGCATGTTTACTATCCGTATTTTTGCTGATCAGTTCAGCGAGCTTTTTCCGGGCGTCAAGCAAATTACCTATACGGCTTTTCAGCAATTCTGCACTGAATGGTTTGGTTAGATAAGAGTCGACGCCAATATTATAACTTTCTTTACGATCCAGCACAGCATCCCTGACGGTTAGGAAAATGATCGGGATATGACTGGTCCTGATATCCTCTTTGAGTGTTTTACCAAGTTCAAACCCATCCGCTTCAGGCATCATGATATCACTTACTATAATGTCGGGAATGTGCGTAAAGGCCTTTTCAATGCCCTCCTTTCCATTCGCTGCCGTATAAACCAGATACTGTTCTGACAGGGACTGGAAGATGTAATCTCTGATATCATGATTGTCTTCCACTACCAGCACCACCTGCTTTCCTCCGGACTGCTTTCCCTCTTCATGTATCAAAACATCTTCAGGCAGCACCGCATCCTGGTGTATCGCATCAGGATACCCGTTGTTTGTGCCGATGCGGAACCGGAAAGATGACCCTTCCCCCAGCGTGCTTTCTACGAAGATCTTTCCTTCATGAATGGATGCAAGATTCTGAGCGAGGGCCAGGCCAATGCCAGTACCCGATACATGCCTGTCCCTTCCAACCTGATAATACCGTTCAAAGATCTTTGAAATGGCGTCAGCAGGGATCCCGCTTCCCGTATCACTCACTTCGATTTCAGTGAACTGAACACCATGGTCTGTTACGTCCCTCAGAGCCAGGACAATACTGCCTGTTTGCGTATACTTAAAAGCATTGGAAAGCAAATTATCCAGAATGGTGGCTACGATATCCGGGTCGAAATACCACGTGGTGTTTCTGGTTTCTGAAACGATACTGAAGTCAACGTTTTTATTGGTATTCAACTCCTTGTACTTTAATCCGGTTTCGAGGACCAGTTGTTCGATGTTTCCGCGCAGCACGGTTAGTTTTCTGTTCTGGCTTTCGGTTTTCTGAAATTCCAGGAGCTGATTGATCAGGGTCAGAAGCCGCGCAGCACTTTTATGAATGACCGATATCCTGGAAGAATGATTTTCTGAAAGGCCTGTCTCTCCTTTGAGATCTTCCAGCGGCCCGAGAATGAGGGTCAGCGGCGTACGCAGTTCATGAGTAATATTCGTAAAGAACCGGATGCGCTCATCATGCAGTTCCTGCTCATGGCGGTGATTCATCTTTTCGAGTACGAGTGAGTTTTCGAGGTTAAGCTTTCGCTTATAAAATCGAAGAATAAACCACCCGACGACTCCGGCGGCCAGCATATAAATTGTCTTTGCCCACCATGTAAGCCAGAAAGGAGGAGAAATCACAATTCTCAGGGAGGTGATGTTGTCCTTCCAATCCTGGTTTTTGATCCTCGACCGGATCAGCAATTCGTATGTACCAGGGGGAATATTCCTGAAAGTAACAGAGTTATCTCCCTGTACCTGATTCCATGAATCAGATAATCCCCTGAGCATGTAAGCATATTCCGTTAACTGGTTCAGCGAAAAATCAAGAACATTAAAGGAAACACTGAAGGTATTCTGCCGGTAATTTAAGTGAATACCGGAGTTGACAGGAAGATCGCTTACGTTATCGGCTTTCAGCTGGTTTTGATACACCTTGAATCCCGTAATGATGGTTTCGGGCAGCTTAATATGGGTCGGGATCAGTAAGGGGTCAAAATAACATACGCCGTTTTGAGAACCGAAGTAGATCTTTCCGCCCGGGTCTTTTGTGACAGATCCGCTCATGAAGTCTCCCAGGGGAACTCCATGGTGATAGTCGTAATTAAAGAACCTCTTCTGCGAAGGCATAAAACGGCTGATGCCTCCTATCGTGCTGAACCAGATATTGCCGTTTGCATCTTCCGTTATAGCCCGGATATGGCTGTTGCTGAGGCCATCTTTTTCAGTAAAGGCCTGATACGAACCGCCGTTCCTGAACCAGACAAGCCCTTCACCGGTAGCCACCCACATTCCGCCCTTCCTGTCCCTGTAAATATAATTTACCGTATTGGAGGGAAACCCTGAATAAGTGTCGTACGTCTTCACGACACGGAGGTCTTTATCCAGAACAGCAAGTCCCTGTCCGAAGAACCCTACCCATAATTGTCCTTTATTATCTTTTGAAACTGCCCTGACCAGGTTTCCAGGAATCTTCGAATTCCCTGAAGAATAAAGTTTGAGTTGTTTCGTCAGGGTATTATACTGGTACAAGCCGCTGCTGCTGCCCACCCAGACGATATGGCCGCTGTCTTCATAAAAACACCGGATGTCTGAATCGTTGCCGCCTGCTCCGAAATGTATGATCCGCTGACCCTGAGGATTCAAAACATTTACACCTCCTTTAAAAGTTCCAAACCAGAGATTCCCTGAGCTATCGCGCATAGCGGCTAAAACCGCGTCGTCGGCTAGTTTATCCTTCTGCCTGCTGATGGTCCCGGTCCTTCTTCCGTTCTGAAAGATATTGATGCCTCCCCCATCGGTTCCTACCCATATCCGGCCTCTCGTATCGCTGCTGATCCCCCAGGCTACAGGGTTGTTTAAGACCTCTTTCCTGGTCTGGATCGGCGAATAAGTCCATGTTCTGAAAAGCGGGGGCCGGTGACCGATAAAATTGACTCCCCCTCCGTAAGTCCCCAGCCAGATATTATTAAATGAGTCCTGGAAAATACTGCGGATAGTCGGATTCGATAAACCGCTGTCGTCACCGCTGTAAGAAATATGTTCCAGTAAAATATGCCGGGGATCCAGGAACATATTGTGCTTTACATCTAAAATACTGATCCCTCCTTTCTCTGTACCGATCCAAAGTTTCCCGTCGTGAAGCTGCCGGATGGTGTAAACAAAGTTTGCAGCAAGCGACAAACTGTTAGCCGGATCATGTTTGAAGACCACAAATGATCCTTTCTCGCTGTTAAACAGGGCCAGGCCATTATTCGTACCGATCCACACGTTATCACTCCTGTCGACATAGACGGTTTTTACTTCGTCGCCGGGTAAACTCGCCTCATCGCCGGCGCGGTGCCTGAAATTCCGTATTTTTCTATCTTTTAATGAAAGGATGCTCAGACCGGCATTTACATGTCCGATATATAGATTGCCTTTACTGTCTTCGGCGACCGACCACACGTTGTCGCTCACCATTCCCGGGACTGTAGCCCTGTTGTAGTGGATAAAGGTTTCGTTCTTCTTGTCAAAATACTCGACTCCCCTGTAATAGGTTGAGATCCAAAGATTGCCGTTTCCCGAATTGCTGATATCCGTAATATCATTAGTAATAATTCCCGCCGGGCGGGCATCGTCGTGCTTATAATGCGTCAGCTTCCCGGTATTGCAGTCAAACCTGTTCAAGCCCTCTCTTTGCGTGGCAATCCACACCACATCCTCATATTGATCTGCATATACTTTATTCAGTTCGTTTCCGCTAATAGCGGAAGTACCCTGGTTCTTTTTGTAGACCCTGAATTTGCTTCCGTCGAACCTGTTGAGTCCCGACTCCGTAGCAAACCACAGGAAGCCCTTCCTGTCCTGGGTGATGCTCACCACATAGTTGCTGGAGATCCCTTGTTCGATACCCAGTTTTTTTATATCATAATTCCGGGTTTGTCCAAACAATGTAAGTGAGACCAGGCAAAATAAACAGAGTAATTTTACAGGCATATAATTCATTAATTCCAGGCTCAAAGATAACAACTGGGGGGCTTTCAAGAGGACACGGGGGACGGTTTATCACGGAAATGACCGATCTGCGATCTACAATTGACGGATCTGTATGCGCATGCCGGAAGCCGGTCCGCCTACTTTTGTTACAGTTTATAACCAAAACTTAAATTATATGAAAAGGTACTTTACCCTGCTATTGCTTGCTGCGTGCCTGTTGTGTGGATGTAAGAAAGATGAGTTTAAAGATGTTGACGGCTTACCCCCCAGCATCGAAGCTGCATCAGACCGTATATCGACAGAACCGGGCCGCGAATTCGTTATCCGGGCCAGGATCGAAGACAAAGACGGGATCAAATCCGTCAATCTGAAGAACACGGAATTTGATCTTAACAAAACGATCGATCTGACCCTTGACAGCACGGTGTATGCTTATGATCTGAGCTACAGGTTCACAACAAAAAAGGATCTGAAGGGAGACAACTTCCCGCTGGAGATTACGGTTCTCGACCGTGGAGGGCGCTCAACAAAGTCGACTGTTATGATCACGATGGACGGCGACTTTACCAACCCGGTTTTTGCCATTGCTCCGGATAAGGCCGTTACAGTTCTCCTGAAAAGCACGACCCGCTTAAACGTTAAGTTTACAGTAAATGATGACAAGGCTTTAAAACAGGTGAGGATTGAGATCCCCGAGATCAATTACACCAAAGATGTAACGGAATTCACCAATTCCGGAAAAATGCTCCAGTTCAATGAGGCTATTAACCTGCCTGCTGCACTGGCGACGTATACCTTGTCGCTTGTGGCGACAGACAAAGCAGGGCTTGAAGCAAAAAGTTCAAGTATCATCACGGTCTCTGAAATGCCGGATTTCCCTAAAATGTACCTCACTGATGTAGCGGACGCCGCAAAACTGAACAGTGACATTTTTGGCGTTCCAATGCTGATCTCACGCAGCGGGGCATTTACCTATAAAGCCCGGTACTATTCAGCCGCTGCAGGTACGCAGATCAGATTTATCCCGCAAAAAACGGACTTCAGCCCGATCTGCTTCGGTGTAGATCCTTTAAATAACAATTTGCTGACGGATGACCCGGAAGTGTCACTTCCGATAAGCCTTCCTGCAAAAGGATATTATGAAATAAACTTCAATGTAAAAACCGGCGTTTATTCGGTAACGCCCTACACTCCCTCAGATGCTCCTTTGGCAATAGGAAGCCCGATGCTCCTGGATCCTACCCGCCCGGGTGAAGGTAGTATCCCGCTTCAGATCGGTCTCGTGGGAAGTGGTGTACCGAATGCCGGAAACTGGAACACGGCATCTCCCTTATTGCTCACCCAGAACCCGGAAAATAAATACCAGTTCTCGGTGGAGATGACCCTCCAGGCCGGGGCTACTATCGGTTTCATCATCCAGGCACAGCATTCATGGGGATGGTGGCCTGAGCCGTTCTGGCGCTGGGACCGCAGCGACGATCCGGAAGCAAATGTCTCAAACGACGGAGAAAATCCCGGAGACTGGAAAGTGACAACATCAGGAAGATATATTTTCAAATTCGACACGCACCTGAAGCGCTCCCAGCTCTATCCGATTAATTAATTCATAAACTAAAGCAAAATGACAAAGAGATATTTAGTATTGCTGTTGCTTATACTGCCCTTATTTCTGCCGGCTCAGACCAGGGTCACCGTCAGGGGGAAGGTAACAGCCAGCAAAGACAATGAAACCCTGATCGGCGTAACCGTTAAGGAAAAAGGCACTAAGAACGGCACCGCAACGGACATTAACGGGCAATACACCCTGAGTGTCGGCAACAATAGTGTGCTCGTGTTTTCATATGCCGGTTATGTCGCGAAAGAAGTAACGGTAAATGAAAACCACACGATAAATGTCAGCCTGGCCGAAGATCAAAAAATGTTGGATGAGGTAGTGGTGATCGGGTATGGTGTGGCCAAAAGAAGCGATCTGACCAGCTCGATCAGTACAGTAAAAGGTGAGGATCTGAAAAACACGACTGCGGGCAATGCCATGCTTTCGCTGCAGGGGAAGGCAAACGGTGTGCAGGTTACGGCAAGTGGCGGCCCGGGGGCTTCTCCGCGGGTCCTGATCCGTGGAGTAACGACCATAAACGGGACGGATCCCCTGTATGTAGTAGATGGATCACCGGTAGGAACGAATATTAATTTCCTTAATCAGGACGATATTGAGAGTATTGAAATACTGAAAGATGCGTCTGCCTCTGCCATTTATGGTACGAGGGGAGCAAACGGGATCATTATAATAACGACCAAAAAAGGTACCCAGGGCAAGAACCGTTTTCAGCTCAATTCCTCCGTGGGTCTTCAAACCATCACCAAACCTAAACTGGCAGATGCCGCCACGTATGCGTTGGTTTTCAAGGAAAGATACACGAATGATGAATCTACCCCACTCTGGAATGAAAAGTCGGACAAAGGGATCAACACAGACTGGTGGGATCAGACGGTGAATGATTTCGGATATACCCAGACGCATAATCTGAGTTTCCAGGGAGGTAATGATAAGCTGATATACAGCGGAAGCCTTGGATATTTTCAACAGCAATCGCAATTTGATGTTGGACAATGGAAGCGCATCACCGGACGCTTCAACACAGAATATACGTTCAGCAAAACTGTAAAAGCGGGGATAAACCTGGCTCCAAAATATGAGAACTGGAACGATACCCCCGACCTGTTTTCGTCTGTTATGCGAATGGATCCCACAACACCTGTTTTTAATGCACAGGAAGACTGGGTAGCAAACCCCTTTAACAACTATGCACGTTCTTATAACAACCAGACATGGAACCCCGTGGCAAGCGTGGCGCGGGAGAACCGTCACAGCAACGAATACGGGATGCTGATGATTCCATTTATCAGCATAGAGCCGGTAAAAGGGCTTGTTGCCAGGACGCAGTATAGCGTTAATGCCAGGTTCAGGTTAAGCGACGAATTTTCTCCTGTATTTTATATTGATAACCTGGAAAAGAACGACCGGACTAAAATTCAGAGAACCGCAAGGAACTGGGTCGATTGGAACTGGATCAATACGCTGAATTACAATACAACGATTGCGACGATGCATCATTTCAACATGATGGGCGCCTTCACAATGGAAAAAGAAGGAGATTACCAGCTCTTCGGATCACGTGACGGAGTTCCAAGCAATCATCCTGACCTGCAATATCTCAATGCGGGCACCTTAACTCCGCAATCTTCCGGCACCAACATATACAGGACCCTGATCTCGTACCTGGGACGTATTATGTATAACTATGATAACCGCTATTACTTGACCGGTACATACAGGATAGACGGTTCATCAAGATTTCCTTCAGGAAATAAATACGCAAAGTCCCCGTCAGTCTCAGTAGCATGGCGTGCGTCAGAAGAAGCATTTCTAAAAGATGTGGAAGCTATTTCCAACCTGAAGATCCGCGCAGGATGGGGACGTGTAGGTAATCAGAATATAGATCCCGATCTCTACCTGAACCTTATCGGAGCCTCAGATTACGTGTTCGGCCCGGGGGGCGAACGACAAATAGGCACCTCGATCAGCCAGGTTGGAAACACTCAGCTCGGGTGGGAAACTGTAGAAGATTACAATATGGGTTTGGATGTCAGTTTACTGAAGGGCAAACTGGATATCACAGCTGATTTCTTCTCTAAAAAATCGAAGGGTATGCTCATGCCGAAACCTAATCTTTCTATACTTGGATATCCAATGTGGGCCGGTGAAATGATGACAAACATCGGCACCATGCAGGCCAGAGGATGGGAACTATCTTTTAGGTGGAAAGATAAAACTGGCGACTTTGGATATGAAGCCGGTATAAACCTTTCGAACGTAAAGAACAAAGCGCTCAAATTTGTCGATAATACCCCGCTGTTAAGAGGCGGCTTCTTCAATGACTTTATTACCAGGAACGAAGAAGGGGGCGAGATCAGCCGTTTCTATGGATATGTAGCGGATGGGATATTCCAAAATCAGACAGAAATAAATAGTCATACAGGCGAACATGGGGAAATCCTCCAGCAGTATGCTGTGCCCGGCGATATTCGTTTTAAAGACCTGAATCGTGACGGAGTTCTGAATGAAAAGGACAAAACGTATATCGGCAAGGCATTTCCCGACCTGACAGCAGGGTTGAATATCCGCTTGTCTTACAAAAACGTCGACCTGGTTTCTAACTTTTACGGGACATTCGGCAACGATATTTACAATAGCGCAATGGCTGGGTTCTATTCGGGTGCGGATGGCCAGAATGTATATGCAGATGCTTATGACAAAGCATGGAGAGGTGAAGGCACCAGTAATTTCTACCCGCGTCTTTCTGATAAAGATTCAAACCTCAACTTCAAGCGTGTGTCTTCTTTCTTCGTGGAGGATGGCTCCTATTTCCGCTGCAACCTGCTTCAGTTAGGATATACGCTTCCTAAAAAAATAACGAAAGGAATGGGAGTGCGATTATCCGCCTCCGGTCAGAATCTTTTCACTATCACCGGTTACTCCGGAATGGATCCGGAACGGGCAGGCCTGGGAGGCGTCCTGGAAGCAGGGATCGATAATATCGCGTACCCCAACCCCCGTACGTTCCTATTTGGTGTAAACGTTAACTTTTAATCTGCAACAGAGATGAGACATGCATTGAAAATATTTATCTGCTGTACATTTTTATATTCGTTCAGCAGTTGCTCTAACTTCCTGGAACAGCCGGTGCTCGGAAAGGAGAATCTTAACACTTACTTTCAGACAGAAGAAGAATGTCTGAAGCAGCTGACAGGCGCCTACCAGGGTGTGTTCTGGGATGACTGGTGGCAGATAGCCGCACCCAGTGTCGGCTTCGAAATGGCCTCTGACGATCTCTGGATGGGAAACACGACGCAATCGCAAAGCGACTGGCTCCGGACGGCCCACTATGGTAACCCAAGTCAGGATGGCCCTATCAGCAATTACTGGCAATACCGCTACAAGAGCATCCTGAGATGTAATATCGTGATCAGCAAGGTACCCGGTGCACCCATCAAAAATGAGACACTCAGAAAGAGGATCATTGCTGAAGCCAAGTTTCTCCGTGCTTTTAATTATTTCGAGCTGGTGAAAAATTTCGGTGGGGTGCCCCTGATTACGGAAATGAAACTACCCAGCGAGATTCTGGGTATTACAAGAGCTTCCGTCCAGGAAACTTACAAACAGATCGAGCAGGATCTGCAGGATGCAATCGCCGATCTTCCGCTGAGAAGTGAATATCCGGCAGCCGATCTTGGTCGTGCTACCAAGGGTGCAGCAATGGGTTACCTCGGCAAAGCATACCTCTACCAGGAAAAATATAACGAAGCACTGGACGTCTTGGGACAGGTTATCCAGTCAAATCAATACGATCTTCTGCCCAATTTCGGAGATGTGTGGTCGATCGAGCATAATAACAGTATTGAATCGCTTTTTGAGGTACAATATAGTTCCGACCTCACGTACAACCTCGGCGGACGGCTTCCGGTATTTACAGGTTCCCGCAATGACTCCGGATGGTCCTGGGGCTTACCTACCAGTAACCTGGAGAAAGCATTCATAGATGCGGGTGACGCTGAGCGTTTGAGGTGGACCATTGTTAAGAACGGGGATGATGTTGCCGGGGACAATACTCCTGAAGCAAAGAACTATGTGATTGCACCGGGCCAGCATAAATCGGCGCGCATCAACAGGAAGTTCTATATCCCTCACAATCTGCGTCCTACGCCCTACGACGGCAATCATAATAATCTCAATCAGCGTTTGCTGCGTTTTGCCGACGTACTGCTGATGTACGCAGAAGCAGCCAATGCGGTGGGCCGCGATGCCGATGCCCGTCAGGCATTGAACAGGGTACGCGGGCGCGCAAGTGTTAACCTGCCTCCGGTGACAGCTTCAGGCACCGCACTACGGAATGCCATCAGGCTGGAAAGAAGGCTGGAACTGGCACTCGAATTTCAGCGCCTTTATGATATCCGTCGCTGGACTGACGATAACGGCAAAAAAGCTATCGCCAATATTATGGGTCCCAATGGTTCTTTCGTCCGCTATAACATGCAGGAGTCGACAGATGAATACGAACGCAGCAACCAGCGGGAAAACAGTAATAAAGGTATTACGTTCCAGGAAAACCGCGACCTGCTGTTTCCGATCCCCAATACAGAAATTCAGCTTTCCGGCGGCAGCATCGTTCAGAACCCCAATTTTTAAAAGGAATCAATTGACCGGCCCCTCATACCCTGAGGGGCCTAAATAAAGTTATACATGAACATCAAACAAATTCTGCTCCTGGTATCGGCTATTGCAACTGGCTGTAACAAAGCCCCTGCCCCTACTATAGCTCCGGATACCAGGACCGTCAGTAACGGGGAAGAAAAAGTGGTGATCGATATCACGAAAAAATACCAGACCATTGAAAGTTTTGCAGCTTCGGATTGCTGGTACGCCAATTATATCGGCAACAGCTGGTCAGATAGTGAGCGCGAAGGGATTGCGAAGTTATTGTTTTCAAAGCGTGTAGAAAACGGGCAGCCCGAGGGAATCGGACTTTCAGGATGGAGATTCAACCTGGGAGGCGGAACCGCACAGCAGGGAGCAGCCAGTGACATTGAAGACATAAGCAGGCGGGCCGAAGCATTTATCGACCCCGTTACCGGATCAATAGACTGGACGAAACAGGCCGGACAGCAATACTTCCTGAACAAAGCCAAAAGCTACGGTTGCGAACAGTTTGTAATGTTCAGCAATACCCCGCCGGTTAACTTTACCAGGAACGGCAAGGGATATTCCGGCATGGGTGCATACTCGAATCTGAAAGATGAGCATTATGATGATTTTGCAGAGTATATGGCTTCAGTCCTGCAACATTTCAATAATAACGGCACCCGTTTTGACTACATCAGCCCCGTCAATGAACCCCAGCATAACTGGAATGAACCGGGACAGGAAGGGACTGCCTGGCAAAACAGTGAGATAAAAAAGCTGACGGTGGAACTGGACAAAGCGATTAAAGATAAAGGCCTTAATACCAAAATATTGCTGGCTGAGTCGGCTGCCTGGAACGATGTCTACGAGGCTGACGGTGATCCCGGTCGCAAGAATGTGATCAGCAACCTGTTCAATTCTGCTTCATCCAACTATGTGGGTAACCTGGAGCATGTAGCACCTGTTATAGCCGGTCATAGTTACTGGACTGACGGCACCTGGCAATCCCTGGTTTCCACCAGGACTAAAGTTGACCAAAGCGCTAAAGCAGCGGGACTTAAAGCCTGGCAGACCGAATGGAGCATGCTGGGAGATGGCTATAGTGAAAATGAATTTCCCGGCTTTGACAAAGCATCCTACATGGATATAGCACTCTATATGTCTAAAGTGATAAATTGTGACCTGGTGTACGCCAATGTCTCTTCGTGGTCGTACTGGACAGCGCTGTCTGCTGAAAGGTGGGGACATAAGAACAGGTTCCTCCTCATAAAAGTAACACCGGCAGGCGGCGATTACGGAGATATCCGGCAATCGGGAACCCATACTGCCACGAAAACCCTCTGGGTACTGGGGAATTACAGTTTATTCATAAGGCCCGGATATAAACGCGTTGACCTGCAGATCCAGGGCAGTTCAAAAGACCTGTTCGGCAGTGCCTTTATCTCCCCCGATGGTAAGAAAATTGTAGCGGTGTATACCAATCTTTCCACCCAGCAGTTTGACGCAAAAGCCCTCATCAAAGATACAGAGATTGCAGATATTAAAGCTTATACCACCAGTGCAAGCCAGGACATGGCTGAAAGAACGATCGCCGGCGGGCAAAGCCCCATTACAGTAAACCCCGGGTCAGTGGTTACAGTTGTTTATAATTTAAAATAATAGGTTCCGAAACAAGCACACACAAATATGAAACCGACATCCCTCTTCCCGATCTGGCTATTATTTCTCCTTTCCGTGCCCGTCTTCCTGCATGCACAGCCGGGCTTCGGCCAGCCGGAAAAAATCAATGCTGACTGGCTGTTTCACCTCGGCGACGTAAAAAACGGAGAAACTCCGGACATAAATGACCAGTCGTGGCAGCGGGTGAACCTGCCTCATGACTGGAGTGTTAAACAAGCCCTGAGCCCGAGCCTCGCCAGTGCTACCGGATATTTACCGGGAGGCATCGGCTGGTACCGGAAAAAGCTGACTGTTCCTAAGGACAGCGAAGGAAAGAAAACATTCCTTTATTTCGAAGGAGTGTACAACCGCAGCGAGGTATTCATTAACGGACATTCGCTCGGCATCCGTCCAAACGGCTATATCTCCTTTCTGTACGACGCTACCCCGTATATCCGGTATGGTGCGGAAAACATCATTGCAGTACGGGTAGACCACAGCAAATCGGCAGATTCCCGCTGGTACACCGGATCCGGCATTTACAGAGATGTCTGGTTAGTATCGGCAAACCCGGTACATATTGATCAGTGGGGCGTATATGCCTACCCGCAAGTAAAAGGGAACCAGGCATCGCTCCATACAGAGATCAGCCTGACGAACAGCTCTTCACGCAATGCAAGTCTGACGATCCGGAATGAGCTGATCGCTCCCGACGGACGTACAGCAGCAAATAAAACCAGTAAAATTGCAGTAAATGCAGGTAACGGGAACAAGGTAAAGTTTAGCCTCGCGGTGAAACAACCACAGTTATGGAGCCTGAACAGTCCTGCTTTATATAAATTACGCACAACCGTTCTGCAGGATGGTAAAGTAATTGACCAGTCGGTTGTCACCACCGGCTTCCGCACGTTTACATTTGATCCCGGCAAAGGATTTGCGCTCAACGGGCAATGGATGAAGATAAAAGGCGTATGCCTGCACCATGACTCAGGAGTACTCGGAGCAGAGGTGTATCCGGAAGTGTGGCGGCGCAGGCTGCTTACCTTAAAAGAGCTCGGGTGTAATGCTATCCGCACCAGTCACAATCCCCAGGCCCCGGGCTTATATGCACTCTGCGACGAACTGGGTTTGCTGGTGATGAATGAAGCATTTGACGAGTGGGAGTTTCCGAAACGCAAATGGCTGGAGGGATGGAATGTAGGTACGCCGGGCTTCGACGGTAATTTCGATTTCTTCAAAGAATGGGGAGAGAAAGACCTGGCCGACATGGTGAAGCGCGACCGGAATCATCTTTCTGTATTCGCCTGGAGCATCGGCAACGAGGTGGATTATCCTAATGATCCCTACTCCCACCCTGTGCTGGACGGAAGTCGCGAAGGCGGTTTTACACAGCCAATTTTCGGGGGATATAAGAAGGACGCTCCTGATGCCGGCAGACTTGGTGATATCGCAAAACGCCTGGCTGCTGTTGTAAGAACGTACGACAGAAGCCGGCCTGTCACGGCAGGGCTAGCAGGTGTAGCGATGTCCAACGAAACTGAATATCCTTCTGCTCTTGATATCGCCGGTTATAACTATACCGAGAGCCGTTACCAGACTGACCATGTAAAATACCCGAAAAGAGTGATCTATGGCAGCGAGAACCGGCATGACTTCGAAGCATGGAAAGCAGTGAGGGATAATAAACACATTTTCGGACAATTCCTCTGGACCGGCATCGATTACCTGGGAGAGTCCGGAAGATGGCCTTCACGGGGGTTCTATTCCGGGCTGCTGGACTTTGGCGGATTTATAAAGCCCCGTGGCCATTTCCGCCAGGCACTATGGGCAGATAAGCCAGTGGCTTACATCGGCACCTACCCAACTCCGGGAAAAGAGCGCGTGCAGCAGGCCAAAGATGTGTGGTCGGCAATGGAAGCAGAAAACGCCCAGGATAACGGAGAGGAAAAGGTCCCATCTATGGATGCCTGGCCCATCTGGAACTACCAGGAAGGCCAGTCAATAAGGGTGGTATGCTACACCAATGCAGCAAAAGCCCGCCTGGAACTAAACGGAAAGACCATTGGTAAAACCCTGGTACACAATGACGAGCATGGGATCATCCATTGGGATATCCCCTACGCGAATGGGAAACTGGAAGTTGTTGGCCTGGATGAGCACGGTAAAGAAACATGCCGCTACAGTATTCAGTCCTCAAAAAGGCCTAAAGCCCTCCGGATCATCTCATCAGAGAAAAGTATAACAGCAAATGGCGGTGTGGCCCAGATAGCCTTGCAGGTGGTTGACGAGGATGGTGTGCCCGTGATGCTTTCTGATAACGAGGTGACCTGCAAAATAATGGGACCAGCAGATCTGCTTGGCCTTGAGGCGGGCGATAACTCAGATATGTCTGATTACACGGATAACCGCCAAAGAGTGTATCATGGAAAAATGATCGCTTATATCCGGGCAAGCGGAAAAGCGGGTGAAAAAGTGCAGGTACGGTTCTCATCGCCCTGGCTCGAAGGTGTTGAGGCAGAGCTGGAGATAAAGTAAGATAAAACGAACTAAATCTGTAATTTACCAAAAGAGCTCTGTTCTTGTTTATAAGGACAGAGCTCTTTTGGTAAATTTGTTAAATGTCGGGGTGCTTACTTCACCAGGCTGGCGTCTGCTACTCCCAGCACTTCCGTAGAAAGTTCCCCTAACCAGCCCATGTTTGCCTGAATACCGGTCTGGATCTTAATGAAATGAATTCCCTGTAAATTCACGCTGTTTCCGCTGGCATCTATTGCGTTTGATATATCCAGCTTATCGAATCCTTCTCTCGCATTATCGGCATAACCGTATTCAAACGGAGAACTGGTGATGTAAGAAGGATTAGACATATTGATATTAACGGAAGGCAGGGAAGTTCCGGTCAGGGTGTATTCATTGCCGCTTATCCATAACGGGAAATAAGTCTGAGGATGATAGCTATTGGTCTTCACCACACCGGTATTGCCCTTATTATCTTTCCACGGCACATCTCCTGTAATAGGGTTCGGACGGGTGTAAGTAACAGAGTAATTGCGGACATAACCTGCCATCGCCGAAGCACTGCCCTTAAGCTCGTACCAGGTATCATCCGGCTTGCCGTTTCCATTCTGATCTTCCATCACCCAGACTACACCCGGTTCAGAAATCAAGCCGGCATTATTGTAAATGATAATGTCTTCCTTACCGGCTACGTTCGGTACTTTGTGATCAAACCCCAGTACGATATATCCTCCCCAGGCACCCAGGGTGACAGTTCCCCGCTTTCCCAATATTCCTGCTGCACTTTCCAGGTTTCCAACGTTCACGTTGATATACTGTCCCGGCGCCGGCAGATATTCAAACAGGCTGGAAACATACATCTTATTCGCTTCGGATACAGGTGTGGTTTTGGGCAGAACATTTACGGTGATTTTTTTGCTTGAGCTACTCCCTTCAGCAGAAGCGACATATTCAACCGCGTATGTCCCTGCCTTGTATTTTAACAGAACCAGGCTGTCGGCTTCGGATACGGTTTCGTCATTTACCTTCCATACACCTTTGTAAGTTAAGCCCTGAGGTGCTTTTACCTTAAAAAGTACGGTATCACCCAGTGCTATGTCGCCCTGTGCACTGGCAGATATGTCAATCTTATCCAGTCCATCCTGCTCTTTGTCCTTCTTACAGGAAAAGACGAACAATGTTGAAAAAGCTATTACCAGCGCGGTAATTTTACGATGTGTGTTATATTGTGTTCTCATATTCAGATTAAACACGAATGTAAATATGCTGGTATATCGAAATTCTAAAATGCAGATACCCGGTAAGTACCTTCATTCCAGCTTCAATCCCCGGAAGCCATGAATAAACATTCAGCATTGGCAGGTCTTCTGACTTGCTCCCCTCAACCCGGCCTTCCCGATTTACAGTGGCCAAAAGAATGGATTTTGGTTTCAGAGCTTACAGCTGCGGGACAGTTCCGGATTCACACCGGGATTCCCTTTTAATTCTGATCCGATACAGGAACAGAAACCAACGCTGGGCAAAGATATAAAAATCCGGGGAATTGGCGGTGGTAAGGGAAAAGCCTGGCATCTGTTCCCCCGGATCATGCTGTACATACAGCCTACTGCATCATCGAATAAATTTCAGAAAAGTAGATCGCTTCATCCATGGCCTGCTTAAACTGCTCGAAATCAAATTCTGCAAAGGTAAAGCTGATGTCACGGTTAGGAGTCCGCAGGATGATCCGGTCTATATCATCGGGAAAAGGAAGGCTGTTATCCCCGAACACAAGGTCGTTAATAACCTTTCTGAACGATAAGAACTCTTCTTTTGTAAAATTCAGCAGCAGGTTGTTGTGCCATATATTCATGCAATGGCAATCTAAACAATCGCTTACAACAGTTTGCTCAACGCTACTTAATATTCTTATTCTGCACATACAAATTCATTATCTGGTGATCTGTAGGGTCGCTCGCCGGTTCTTCTATGGGACCTGACGGATCAAATATAGAACATTATTTAAAATGATTCTAAATAAATGTTCTATATTTTAATAACCATTTGATGAATTTGCACGCTTATTAAAACCTACTTCACCTTCATCATCACTGTCCCATGCGGTGCCAGCGTATAAGTAAATGTTGCCCCAACTCCCGCCATATCCTTTTGCCTCCACAAATCACGGGCAGATTTGACCCGGCCAATTTTAAGATCATCCCATTTAATGTTCACCGCTTTATAATCGTTTGAGAGATTAAAAACGCCGATTGCTTTACTCCCATCTTCCAGTTCTTTTGCGTATACCTGGTATTCATCCCCCGTAAAAACGAGTTTTGCCTGTTTCCCAAGCACGTCCTGGTTAACGGCTATCACTTCGTCATTCGTGAGCAAACTAAGAGTAAAGTCGTCGAGCTGGCTGATATCACACCCAATTAGCAGCGGCGAAGCGAGCAGGCTCCATAAGGTAATGTGAGTATACTGTTCGTTCGGGGTAAGCCTGGTTTGCCTCAGATTGCCGCTCCATCCTACCTTGCCGACTATCAGCATATCCGGATCGTTCCATCTTCCGGGTTTAGCATAATCAGAGATCCTGTACTGCCGGAAGCCGATGTCGTATAAACTTTCCCAGGTATCCGTAATATCACCCGTGGTTCTCCAGCTGTTGGCGTCTGTCTCGGGTCCCCACTTCCAAACATCCCCCATTCCATACTGGCAGAGGCTGTAGTAGATATCACGGGGTTGATCCCTCAATGCTTTCTGCATCACGATATAGGGCTTCATGTAAGTTGCTCTCGATGTATCACTGCCGGCAACTTCGCCATAAGAACACCAGTCGTATTTCAGGTAGTCCACACCCCACTGATTGTAGGTTTGTGCATCCTGCAGCTCGTATCCAAGCGATCCCAGGTATCCACCGCAGGTGAGCCGTCCGGGAGATGAGTAGATGCCGAACTTCAGCCCATGGCTGTGAAGCCAGTCGCCAAGCTCTTTCATATCCGGAAATTTTTCGTTGGTACTGATCGTCCCGTCGGCATTCCGTTTTTCCGACTCCCATCCGTCGTCGATATTCATGTAGCTCCATCCATGATCAATCAGCCCTTTATCTATCAATGCCTGCGCAGAGCTTTTCACTTTATCCGAACTGACGGAAAGCCCCCAGCAGTTCCAGCTGTTCCATCCCATAGCAGGTGTAAGCGCAAGTAAGTCTCCGGCTTTTATGGTCATAACACGTTCATCCTTGCCCAGGGAATTAGCAACGGTTATTCTTACCGGGTACTCCCCTGTCTTTGCGATCGAGCCGCTGATAATGCCATTCGTTTTATCAATCCGCAAGCCCTCAGGCAGAGATGCAACACTGTACTGCAAAGGCTTTTTGCCGGTAGCAGCAATCTTATACAGGAAAGGAGATCCGGGTCTCACCCCGGCTATCATGGCTCCGTTTATCCGCGGCTTCGGCGATGCTTTTGGCGTAAGAATATAGGGCATAGGATCATCGGCCTCCACCTTCCCGCCTGACCTATTCTCTGTGAACACATACGACATTGTCAGTCCCTCCCGGTTGTTGCCGGTTACCTGATAGATTTTGCTCCCGCCAGCCGGTAAACTTACCGCATATTCTTTGCCGGAGATGATCTTTCGTGTACGGTCGTCCCTGGTAATTACCTTAAGGGTACCGGCAACGGCCATTTTATTCCTGTTGAGCACGCTGATCGCTTTGGAGGCAACACTGCCGGAAAAACGAAAGCCCTTACTCTTGTCAACAACGATCTTATCGGCAATATCCTGTATTTTGATGTAAGGCTTAGTGCTGTTGAATCCACCGTCGCCGCCCCCGTCATATACCCGTACTGCCAGTACATTATCGCCGTCCCAGTTTATCTGCATCCTGTTCAGCGGAATACGGTAAGTTCTTTCTGTGCTGTAAGCCGACTGGTACGTTATATTTTCTGAGGGGATCGTTCCTGTTTTACCAATTGGCCGGCCATTCAGGAAAGATTCATCGCAGTCATCAATATAGCCGAGATATACCACCAGGGTATCTTTTAACACAGATTTATCCCGGAAAGATGAAGGGATGTTAACATGAAACCGGTACCACGCATACCCATTGTAGTCTATTGCCTGTTTCTCCCAATGGCGGTCCGTGTTGATCGTTTTCCAGCCTGAATCGTCGAAATCAGGCTTCAGCCAGGCGGAATTGTCTCCTGTCTGAAATCTGGCCTGGCTTACGAAAATTTTGTTTTGAGCTCTGACTGTCAGAACGGTCATGAAGCAAATTAATGCGAATATTTTTTGCATGTGTTTATAATTGTAAAGCAAACATACTGAAAATTATAACTCATGTAATATGAAGATAAGAATTGAGGAACAGGGATATACGACAAGTATTTCAGGTAACAAGAAAGGCAGGGAATGCCCGGATAAAATGCACGTTAATTTAAGGATCAGATGAGCCCGTTCTTACAGGCAAAAGTAATGAGCTGGGCTGTATTTTTCACCCCTGCTTTATCTATGAGGTGCTGGCGGTGGCCTTCAACAGTCCGCCTGCTTGTAAAGATATGGTCGGCAATTTCCTGGTTAGTATAGCCGTCGGCAATTAATGCCAGTACCTCCAGTTCTCTCGCACTCAGGTTAAAGCTTGCCAATGCTGAGTCATCATAGGCGCGTGCTGCCCTTTTGAGCATCATAAGAGCCAAATCCATACAGATCACCTGCTTGCCACTGAAAACATGCCTGATTGCAAAAAGGAGTTCTTCGACGCTGGTGTTTTTTAACATATATCCCTGGATGCCCAGATTAAAAGCCTCGAAAATATACTTTTCATTATCCAGCATGGAAAGTATCATCACCCGGACATCAGGATATTTTTTCTGGATTTCCCCGGCAAGGGTCATCCCGTCCATCTCCGGCATACTGATATCCGTCAGAACCACATCGGCTTGCAGTCCCGATGATAACGCTGACAACACCTCCAGTCCGTTATCTGCCTCTGCCACAACCTCGATATCATCTTCTCTTTCAAGGATGCTCTTTAAGCCGTTTCTTACTACGACATGATCTTCTGCTAATATCAATCTAATCATGATCCTGGATTTAGCTACCATTTTAAGCAGTATGTGAACGTCTGCTGGTAACGCCTTCTATAGAACACAGATACAACTGAAAAAGTTTACCTGAAAACAGGTCCGGACATTGATCCGGACCCGGGGAAGAAGAACAAAAAAGGAGAGCGAAAAAATACAGTATATAATTTTTGACTTATTTAGTGTCGCGCCTGGTAACCTCGTGAGCAGCTCTTCTCGTCCTTTCTTCTGCAATCTTTACCTCATCCCGCTGAGTTAATGGCCACTCAGTTTTAAGCGCCTTGCGGTTTTCATTTTTCACATTCCCGGCTGCTGCCCGGAGTCCCTGATCCTCAGATCCCTCATATTTATTCATAACGCAGTGCTTATTGTTAACACTAATATAACACACTATTGTTCAATGAGTTTAGTTTCTTCATCATAAGAGGTATTTATACATTCAAAACAAGTATTATTCCCCATACCTTCAATGCCCGTCAGCACTAGACTCCAAAATTTTAGCGAAATCATAGCAGTAATAATACGTTCTACTGTCGCATTATCTGCCTGAACAGAAAGTCCGGCGCCATTTTCAACAGCGCCGGACTTTCTTATACATCATGAACCTAACGTGCTTACTTCTTCCGCTTCAGAACACCTGCAACCACTACAGCAGCAAGCGTCGCAAAGGCGATCTTCGTGACAAAAGCCTTCTGGTTGTATTTCCATTCAGCTTTCCAGCCCCATTCACTAAAGAAGTTCGGCACATGCCCTGCTTTAATGTCACTTATGATCCCTTCGTACACATTGACCCTGTCGGCCATGATCAGCGGGATCCAGTGGCGGTAACGATCTTCGCTATGCCTGAAAGCATACCGGCGTATCGCCCCGCTCAGGCCTGAAGGAGGCACGGACGTACCAAACACCACACTGGGCGCCGGCCGCTCGTTGGATTTCAGCAGTTCAACCGTCACGGGCTGCTGAGGCGACCGTTCATAGTTTATCCGGTTATGATCGTCACCCGTATAGTTTTTCATCGGATATGTCGGTTCATTATCCGGATCGGCATCCATGCCCCATCCGGGTATATTCTGATAATCAGTGTTGCTGATATTTTCCATGATATTAAGCTTTAGAGGATGGAACCAATACGGTCTTTATACAATTGTCCAGTTTGGAGGAGAATAAACGGTAAGCATCCGACACCTCTTCCAGGGGTATACGATGGGTGATCAGTTCTTTCGGGCTCAGGCGGCCTGACTGAACGTGCTCGATCAGCCTGGGCAGCAGGCGCTTTACCGAAGCCTGATTGGCACGCAGCGTGATCCCTTTATTCAGCACGTTCCCGATCGGCACATAATTAAACGGAGGCCCGTAAACGCCAACCACAGATACAATACCGCCTTTTTTAACGGAATTGATCGCCCATTGCAAAGCAGTCGCCGCACCCGCCTGCATGAGGGCTACCCTCCCTGTAAGTGTCTGAAGCGTGTTACCTTCCGCTTCGCAGCCTACACAATCAATGCATACATCCGCGCCATACCAGTCTGTAATTTTCTTAAGGAATACCACGGGATCTTCCATGGACCTGAAATTATAGGCTTCGCATTTCGCATAGTTCCGTGCGAATTCAAGACGGTAGTCAATATGATCGATGATAATCACACGCGAAGGGCCGAAGAACCAGGCACAGCGTGCGGCCATAATCCCGATAGGACCGGCACCAAAAACCACTACGGTATCGCCTTTTTTAATTCCTCCCATCTCGGCCGCCTGGTACCCGGTGGGTACTACATCCGTAAGAAGGACGGCATCATCCGGATCCATATCCGGAGGGATCACGGTAGGGCCAACATCGGCATAGGGCACCCGCACATATTCTGCCTGTCCGCCATCAAAGCCTCCCGCTGTATGCGAATAGCCAAAGATACCGCCAACTGCCGTCGCCATCGTATTCGACTCGTGGCAGTTTCCGTAAAGGCCCTGCTTGCAAAAGTTACATTTCCCGCAGGCAATGTTAAACGGCACGAGCACGTGATCGCCCACTTTCAGATTTTGCACCATTGGCCCAACCTCTTCCACAATACCGGTGAACTCATGCCCGAATGTCGATCCGACACGCGTGTCGGGCACCATGCCATGATATAAATGTAAGTCTGAACCGCAGATACAGGTTCGCGTGACCCGGACAATCGCATCCTCTGGATGCAGGATCTCCGGCATAGGCCTTTGTTCAGCCCGGACCCGGTAAGGCCCTCTGTAATTCATTGCTAACATAGATAGATTTTGTTTTAGATGTTTGTATAACAACCAACTGCATAAATCTATGTTTTGATAAATTGATCTTTAACAGCTAAAGCACAACCATGCCGGCTTCCTTTACCTCGTGGGGTGCATCAAAATGCTTCGCTGTCCTCTGGTAGTCAACCGGGCTTTTACCGGTCACTTTTTTGAAGTAACGGTAAAAACTGGCCTGGTTATAAAAGCCGCTCTGGAAACAAACCTCCTTAACATTATAAGTATTGCCGATCAGAAGCTTGCAGGCATGCCCCACCCGTAATTCATTTAAGAAATCGGAATATGTTTTGCGGCTCCGCGACTTAAAATATTTGCAGAAGAAACTCGGGCTTATATTTGCAACGGAAGCAATTTCCTCCAGTGTGATCTTCTTCTGAAAATTGGTGATGGAATAATTATAGATGGCGGTGATCCGGTCTTTCTCAGCATCCTGAAAATTATATTGAAAACCCAGTGAAGCCAGTTGCCTGCAATCCGGAGAGTGACTTATCCGGAGCAGTGCCTCCATCAGCAGCATGATCTTCCGGGCCCCGGATGCGTGTACGATCTGCTCAATAAGGTCACCTATGGCACCCGTATCGCCATTAAGCTGTATCCCCCATTTCGATCTGTCGAGCACTGACTTCAGATCACGGTTCTCAGGCAGGTTAAGGAATGTTTCGCCCCAGAAGTACTTGTTGAAATGAACCACGTAGACATCTACCTTCCCGGCACCGGATCCGGGGTTGAAATAGCAGTCATCAAACTGCCAGCAATGCGGAAGATCTGGTCCGATCAGTACCAGGTTCCCATGAGAAAAAGGGGTAATATTATCTCCCACAAACTGGTTGCCCGTACCTTTCCGGATGTAAATAAGTTCAACTTCAGGATGGTAATGCCACCGGCTGTTAATGTCAGGCAGGGTATCTCTTCTTGAGCTGAAAGAGTAATCCAGATCTTTATTCACATGTAGTAATTGCGGTTTCATATACTGGTTTGACGGTCAAATTTATACGGAATTATCCATTATCTTTTGATTTTGAATAATCAAAGACAATATCGCTTATTATTTGGATAAATCGATAAAATCAAGCAGTTTTTAAAATCCTTTCCTTTGCAGTAAATCCATAACGATGACAAACGAAATAAACACCGGGTTTCTGCAAATACATCCCTCCGATAACGTACTGGTTGCATTGGAAGACCTGAAACCGGGAACGGCTATACATTTTAACGGCGCCACGTTCCCGCTGGTCACAGACGTTGCGGCAAAGCATAAGTTTACCATCAGCACTCTGCAGCCTGATGATAAGATCGTGATGTATGGTGTGCTCGTCGGCCGGACTTGCACAGAGATCCCTGCGGGAAGCGTTTTAACCATTGATAATGTCAGGCATGATGCCGAAGAATTTAAACTTGGTGAACGGAAAACCAGCTGGACACAGCCGGACGTCTCCTCTCTCCGGCAAAAGACTTTCATGGGCTACCACCGGCATGACGGCTCCGTCGGAACCGCAAACTACTGGCTGGTCATTCCGCTTGTATTTTGCGAAAACCGCAACGTGAATGTTCTGAAGGATGCCCTTAGCGATAAACTCGGATATGCCAAACCAGCAGATTACGAATACGAAACGAATACCCTCATCGATATGTACCAGGCCGGCAAGACGGCTGAAGAGATTCTTTCCGCCGATCTCCATATACTCCCTGGCCAGCAGCCAGCCAAAAGGCTGTTTCAAAACATTGACGGAATTAAGTTTTTAACCCACGACATGGGCTGCGGAGGCACCCGGATGGATTCGGACGCTTTATGCGGTTTACTGGCCGGTTATATCACCCATCCGAACGTAGCAGGTGCTACCATCTTAAGCCTTGGCTGTCAGCATGCACAGGCTTCTATTCTTATGGAAGAGATTAAACGGCGGGACAGTAATTTTCAGAAACCGCTGATCGTGCTGGAGCAGCAGGCAGCCGGTACAGAAAAAAGTATGCTGCAGGAAGCACTTAAACGAACATTCACCGGCCTGATGGAAGCCAATAAAACGGAAAGAAAACCGGCTCCTCTCTCGAAACTATGTATCGGCCTGGAATGCGGAGGATCAGACGGATTTTCGGGTATATCTGCCAATCCCACACTGGGATTTCTTTCTGATCTGCTGGTAAGCCTTGGCGGAAGCGTGATCCTGGCTGAATTCCCGGAGTTGTGCGGAGTGGAACAGGAGATCAGCGACCGTTGTATCGAGGAACCGGTTGCTTTGCGGTTTATCGAACTCATGCGATCCTATAATGCACTTGCTGAAGCCGGTGGATCCGGATTCTATGCCAACCCTTCACCCGGGAATATCCGGGACGGACTGATCACCGATGCGATTAAATCCGCAGGTGCAGCGAAGAAAGGGGGCTCCTCCCCGGTTACAGACGTACTGGATTATCCGGAAAAGGTGGTTCGCCCGGGTCTGAACCTTTTATGTACTCCGGGAAGCGATGTGGAGAGCACAACCGCCGAAGTAGCTGCTGGTGCGAATATCGTACTGTTCACCACCGGCCTGGGCACTCCAACCGGTAACCCGGTGGCTCCGGTGATTAAGATCTCCACAAATTCTGCCCTGTACCACAAAATGCCTGACATCATCGATTTTGACTGCGGGACCATCATTGAAGGCAAGGAATCCATCCCGGAGGCGGCAATGCGATTGCTTGGTTACGTGCTGGAAGTGGCAGGCGGGAATGAACAGCCCAAAGCAGTGCAGCTGGGACAGGATGATTTTATTCCCTGGAAAAGAGGGGTCTCTCTTTAGCGGTTTCAGAGCCCCCCTGTTCTGACCTGGTTCGGAGATGCGCCGCTTTTGCTTCGCTTTCCCTTCGTTATTCCTTTGCTTGAAGACCGAAGTTCGAGCGACCGGTATGCCAAGCATTAGCTTATCAAAAGCGAAGGGATTCAGACTAAAGGCAGAACAGCACCCCTGTATCTCAGGATATTTTTTTTACTGTAGAATTCCTTACTATAAGTTCGGTTTCCAGTGTTTTAATGATCGGCTTCCAGAGAGCTGTTTCCTTATCCATGAGGTCCAGCAACAAGCCCATAGCTGTCCGGCCAATTTCTTTTACCGGCTGTGAGATCGTCGTCAGACTGGGTTCAATGAAGCTTGATGCATAATTATTACTGAATCCCACCACCGCTATATCTTCCGGGATACGCAGACCATGCTGTTTTATCACCTGGATCGCTTCTATCGCTGTCGGATCGTTGATAGCAAAAATGCCGTCGGGCGGGTTCTCCAGTTCCAGGAGGTGCCTGATATAGATCCGTACTTTACTTAATGTAAGATCGTAGGAAATGATCAGATCTTCATCAACCGGGAAGTTATATTTTCTAAGTGCATCCTCATACCCGTTCAGACGCTTCCGGCTGATCGCGAGCGAATCCGGCCCCGCCAGATGGGCAATCCTCTTCTTTCCTGTCTGAATAAGATGCTCCACCGCTTTAAAAGCCGCATCGTAGTCATCTACGACCACCTTGGGAACGGCCATCTCTTCGCACACCCTGTTAAAGAACACAATGGGGATGCCCTTGCGGTGGAATGTTTTCCAATGGTCGAAGTTACGCGTTTCCTTGCTCAAAGAAACCAAGACGCCGTCTACCCTGTTGGCAAGCATCACCCGTGAGTTCGCTACTTCTGTTTCATAACTTTCGTTGCACTGGCTGATCAGCACGTTATATCCCTTTTGTGCGGCAATCTCCTGGGCGCCTACCACCACCTGCGGAAAGAAGGAGGTCATAAACTCGGGAACGATAATTCCGATGGTTTTGGTTTTATTGGTTATTAAGCTAATGGAAAGCATGTTACGCTGGTAATCCATCTCCTGCGCTACTGCAAGTACCGCTTCTCTCGTCTCAGGCTTCACACTGGGATGCCCGGTTAACGCTCTCGAAACAGTTGATTTAGATATGCTGAGGTGCTTAGCAATGTCTATAATGGTTGTTTGATGGCTTTTCATGGAACTAATCTAATCTAAAAACAGGATAACCCAAACAGGGATCCCCGCCATTTTCATGAAACCGTTCCCATCGTCTGGGAACGGTTTCATGAAAATTACCCTGCATAAATACTAAAAGCATTGATAAAAGCTGGATACATTCGTTCATCAAACTCAGCTAATCATAACCAAAGGATAATTATGACAGATATTTACTCTTAAATCACACACTCTTTTTTGCCATTATAACAGGCCGACGACGGATCCTGATCCACCTCATATGGCCGGGATCCGCCACTAACCATTTAATAAAACCACAAGTAAACTATAAGTCAATGGTGAGTTATATCAAATCCCTTTTTTTACCATACTGCTTTTTGACCGTATTTGCAGCGTATGGCCGGAATGTCCCGGCGCCCGGCAAACCAGGGGCCCGGACTTTTGCTCCCGACACTTCAGGAGCAGACTCATTAACCGTGCTTAAACAGTTGATCTACTTTCAAACACCCGGAAAGTTATCAACTTCATCGGCTTCATCTGCAGAAGGTTCTGACTTCGCCAGAACACCTGTTATGTCTTATCCCCTGGCACTGGGGGGACGACTCCCGGGACTTAATGTTATCCAGGGAAACGGACAGCCTCTGAACGAAAGCTGGTCCATCTCATTGAGGAACCAAACCCCTCTGATACTGATTGACGGAATTCCGCGGTCGGTAACCGAAATAGGAATTGAGGAAATCGAATCTGTAACCGTTCTTAACGATGCTGTTGCAACAGCCATGCTGGGCATCAGGGGCTCTGGCGGCGCTTTGTCGGTCATCACTAAAAAAGGTATTTCCGGTAAGCAGCAGATTAGCGTCAATGTACAGACGGGCTTCCAGAGGTCACTCGAAAACCTGGTCTCCCGCCCCCTCGGATCCTACCAGTATGCCCTTCTTTATAACGAGGCGCTTAAAAATGACGGGCTTCCAGCCGAAACGTATGGCTTCGGCCAGACTGCCCTGGAAGGTTATCGTTCAGGATCTGATCCGTTCAAGTATCCGGATGTGAACTGGGCGGACCAGGTATTGAAAAATTCATCCATGTTTGCCCGGTACAATATCAATACAAGCGGGGGAAACAGGTTTGTTCGTTATTTCGTCAACCTGGAGCATGTCAGCCAGGATGGGATACTTAAGACAAGCGATATCAACAAATACAGTACGAATGCCAGTGCCAAAGG
The DNA here is from genome assembly GCF_003130405.1 of Pararcticibacter amylolyticus. GTDB lineage: Bacteria > Bacteroidota > Bacteroidia > Sphingobacteriales > Sphingobacteriaceae > Arcticibacter > Arcticibacter amylolyticus. The sequence goes on along the minus strand of NZ_QEAS01000026.1, from coordinate 27,775 downwards.
ATACTTTGCCCGTTCGAATGTCGATCTGAACCTGACAGATCACCTGAGCGCCGGCATCTACATCCAGGGAAGGATCATCAACACCAATGAACCCGGAAATAACGGAACGGCTAACTTATTCTCCTCTGTTACTACCACACCCGGCAATGCTTATCCTGTGTACAATGAAAACGGGACATACGCAGGGCTTGCCAGGTTTCAGAACAATATAGTGGGACAGAACATTAGTTCAGGTTATTCCCAGGGAAATATACGGACTGTTTTGTCAGACTTCTACCTCAAAAGGGACCTGGAAGACTTCCTGCCGGGTATGTGGATAAAGGCAAGGGCTTCATTCTTCAGCAGCCTCAGGGAAAATATCACCAGGAACAAAACCTTCGCTGTGTTCGAACAGACAGGCGTGTCTGCTTCGGGAAGCCCCACTTACATGCAATACTCCAGCAACAGTCTCCAGGCTAATACAAACGGCATCAATTTCCAGAACCGCTCTGATTTTGAAGAACTTTCATTAGGGTATTCCAAAGAGCTCAACCGTCATGGCATCGATGCTGTGCTGCTTGCAAACCGGGATAACCTGGTTAACGGATCAAACCTTCCCTACACCATCCAGGGGATCGCGGGCCACACCTCGTATAATTATGACCAGAAATACCTCCTTGAAATTTCCTTCGCCTATAACGGAGCCAACCGCTATCCCAACAACGGAGGTTTCAGGTATGGCTTCTTCCCGGCAGCCGGGCTTGGCTGGATCGTCAGCAGGGAAAACTTTATGAAGAGCGTTACCTGGCTCAATCATTTGAAACTGTATGGATCTTATGGAAAAACAGGCCAGGATAAAGGGGCTTATTATACCTATCAGCAGATCTTCAGTACTTCGCCGGGTGCCATCTTCGGATCCAGTGCGGGGACTGTTACAACGGCGGAAGAAGCATTCCTGGCTAATCCGGCAGTGACATGGGAAAAGGCTAAAAAGCTTAACATTGGTGTTGAGGGCTCATTGCTGGATAACAAGCTATCATTCAGCACTGAGTATTATTCAAACCGCTTCAGCGACCTGAGCATCGTGCGGGGTACCAGCAACGGACTCCTCGGGATCGACTATCCAAATGAGAATATAGGCAGGGAGCGCTACAACGGCTGGGAAACGCAGATCAAATGGCAGCAGAAAAAAGCCCGGTCCGGCTATTTTATCTCTTTCAACGCCAGCTTCCAGGATTCGAAGCTGCTTTATAATGCAGAAGCATTTCAAAAGTACGACTGGATGAAACACACCGGTCAGCGCGTCGATCAGGCGTTCGGATATATCGCAGAGGGGTTGTTTCAGAGCGATGCCGAGATTGCCGGGCATGCCACGATAGAGGGATATAAACCCCAGCCGGGAGATATCAAATATAAAGATCTGAATAATGACGGATTGATCAATCAATATGATCAGACGGCTATCGGAGCAAGGAAGCCTACGGTCTTATTGGGATCGTTTTTGGGTTTCACCTGGCGGAACCTGGATTTTACAGCATTGCTGCAGGGGAAGATGAACCGGTATGTCAACTTATCCGGAAACAGCTACTGGGAGTTTCAGAATAACGGAAGCGGGCAGGCTTTTGAAAACCACCTGAACCGCTGGACTCCTGCCACTGCCGGAACGGCCAGCTATCCGAGGTTATCTACAGGCACAGGTCCGCAGGACGGCTCTGTGAACAATTGGGTGACTTCGAGCTTTTGGGTACGACAGGGAAACTACCTCCGCCTGAAGTCGGTAGAGCTGGGATATAAGATTCCGGTACGTTTCGCAGGAGGCGGAATTAAGTCTGTCAGGATCTATACGAACGGGCTTAATCTTTATACGATCAGTTCCAAAACGTTCGGAGATGCCGACCCGGAGAACTATAGTGGCTCCTATCCCATCCAAAAGATATTCAACCTTGGTGTAAACGTTCAATTATAGCCTTATTGACAAGATATGAGACGTTCCTTTATTTTGATTGTATTCTCTGTTGCAGTGCTGAGCTCCTGTAGTAAAAAGTTCGAGAATGAACCTGCAGACAGGAATTTCGAAGCCGATATATTCGATCCCAAAGACCAGAAAGGGACCGGAGCCAAACAGTTCCTGTTTGATATTTACTCACTCCTGCCCGGCGGCTTTAACCGGATAGACGGAGATTACCTGGATGCCGCTACCGACGACGCTGTTCCGTCTTCTTTTGCATCGGGTATCGTCCTGTTTACCAATGGTCAGTTGAATTCGGTCAACTATCCGGACAACAACTGGAAAAACTGCTACTCGATCATCCGGAAGAGCAATTTCTTTCTGAAACATATCGGTGTGGTACCGATTCCCGAAGCAACCATGAAGAACCAGGTGGCGGAGGCCCGCTTTCTTCGTGCATTTGCCTATTTCGAATTATTGAAAAGATATGGAGGCATCCCGCTTATAGGAGACACGATCTTCTCCCTGAACGACGACCTGAACCTGCCGCGAAATACTTTTGCGGAGTGTGTAGACTATATTGCTGCGGAATGTGATGAGGCCGCCGCCGGTCTGCCCGCAGGGTCAGCCATCGCTACTACAGATTTCGGCCGCGTTCCTTCAGAGGCAGCACTGGCGCTGAAATGCCGTTTATATGTTTATGCTGCCAGTCCGCTCTACAACGGTGGTGGATTTGAGTCTAACAGCCAGCTGAAAGCGCTTACGGGATATCCTGATGCAGATCCCGCCAGATGGCAAAAGGCCATCGATGCAGCACAGGCGCTGGTCAGCTTAACATATTATAAACTTCCTTCCGGGTCAGGATCTACAGCCTATTCAGCTGTTTTCACCACCAAGATCAATACGGATATTATATTATCCAAACAATCAGCGGCTTCCACCTCCATTGAAGTAAACAACGCGCCCGTCGGCTATGTTGCGCCTGCGGCAAGTAACGGCAGGACGAGTCCGACGCAGGAGTTTGTAAATGCCTTTCCCAAACTGGACGGCACTCCGTATACTGGCTCAGTTACCGACGCAGGTCAATATACCGGCAGGGACCCCCGCCTGGCGTCCATGCTGTTCTATAATGGGGTAAAATGGCTGAACAGGCAGATCGAGACGTTCGAGGGAGGTCGCGATAAACCCAATGTTCCGTTTAAAACACAAACGCGTACTTCTTACTACCTGCGCAAGTTTATGGGAGATTTCTCTTCCTCCACTTCCTACTCTAACCAAAGCCATAATTTCCCCTATTTCCGCTTTGCAGAAGTGCTGCTGAACTATGCAGAAGCTTTAAACGAAGCCGGCAGAACGGAGGATGCAGTAGCTCCCCTTAAGCTGATCCGGGCACGGGCGGGAATCACTGCCGGTATCAACAGCAGATACGGCATTAAGGCCGGTATCGGACAATCAGAACTGAGGGACCTGATCAGGAACGAAAGACGTATTGAGCTGGCGTTCGAAGAACACCGCTTTTGGGATGTCAGAAGATGGAAGATCGCGGGCACCGTTTTAAACACCACTCTTAAGGGGTTAAAGATCACGAATGACGGTGGCTCCCTGTCGCTTCAGGAGCAGGGGGTGAGCACTATCGTCTTCCATGATAAATTCTACCACATGCCCATTCCCTATAATGAAATGATCAGGAACCCAAAACTTGTTCAGAACGAAGGCTACAACTAGGTTTCAGGAGATCTAAAAAAAAGAATAAAATGAAAAGAAGACTATCTATATTTTGTGTATGTTTTCTGTATTGTCTCAACCTGTTGAGCCAGACAAAACGAATCACAGGTTTAGTAAAAGATAAATCGGGGCCGCTGCCAGGGGTATCTGTTTCGGAAAAGGGAAACCCATCAAACGGAGTAAGTTCAGACGTGAACGGAAAATTTACACTCACGCTGAAGCAAAGTAATGTGATCATCCTGTCATCCATCGGATACCTAAAAAAAGAGGTCTCCGTAGCCGGTATGAGTTCTGTTGTGGTAGACATGCAGGATGACTCCAAAAGCCTGGAAGAGGTAGTGGTGATCGGGTACGGACAGAAAAAGAAGGTGACACTCACGGGGGCAGTGAGCGTCGTGGGGGGCAAAGAAATACGGCAGAGCCCGTCGCCCAGCCTTCAGAACACAATGGCCGGAAGGCTCACCGGGTTCACCAGCCAGCAAAGAGGCGGACAGCCAGGGAAAGATGCTGCCGCTTTCAACATCAGGGGCGTAAGCTCCTATACCGGGAATAACAATCCACTGATCGTGGTGGACGATATTGAATTTACCTATAATGAATTTGCTTCCCTCAATGCCAATGAAGTGGAAAGCATCAGTATCCTGAAGGATGCGTCTACAACGGCTATTTATGGGATCAAGGGGGCTAACGGAGTGGTGCTGGTCACCACCACCCGCGGAAAAGCGGGTAAGCCGCGTATTACTTTCCAGTCGGAATATGGGCTGAATCAGCCCACCCGGCTTCCTAAACAGCTGGATGCATACGGAGCAGCCTCCATACTCAGGGAAGCACAGATCAATACCAACAATTTAAATCCCAATCCCTCCTTTAAACCAACTTTTTCGGAAGAAGACCTGGAACTTTTTAAGAGCGGCACAGATCCGTACGGACACCCTAACAACGACTGGAAAGACCTGCTTTTCAAGGAATATGCGCCACAGGCAAGGGCTAACTTCGACATAAACGGGGGAACGGACAGGGTAAAATACTTTGTATCGGTAGGTTATTTGAATCAGGGCGGACAACTTAAAGACTACGGAGTGGACCTTGACAGCAGGTATTATTATAAGCGGTATAACTACCGGTCGAACATCGACCTTGCTGTAAACAAGGGTCTGGATGTCCGTTTTGACCTGTTTGGAAATGTCGGAGAGATGAATCAGAACAATGCGAGCGTAGATAACGCCGGGGTAATGTTTGCAGACCTGGGAAGAGCTTATGACACCGCTCCTTACAATTATCCTGTTTATAATCCCGACGGAAGTTTGGGTTATAGTGTGTGGCAGCGTACTGCTACAGGCCGAAATAAAAACAATCTGATAGGACGGCTGATGTACAACGGCTATATCCGTAATTTCACCAACAACATCAACCTGGTAACATCTGCGAATCAGAAACTTGACTTTGTGACAAAAGGCTTGTCGGCTAAGCTGGTCCTCTCCTACCGGAATCTTTACGGCTATGAACGGAGCATGCAGCGGCCCATCGATGGATCCGGATTTGTCTCCTACGTTTATGCCCCTAACACCAACACCTATTCTTATGGAATGAAAGAAGATTCGTACCGGATCACCACTCCATATATGGTATACAACCCGGGAAGCACTAACAGAGCTGTCACCCTTCAGGGATTTCTGAACTATAACAGAGCTTTCGGAAAGCACCATTTCTCGGGACTGCTCCTGTACAATATTAACACTAAAACTGCCCAGAATACCAGCGATAATGATTACAACTTTATTCCTGAAAAGTTCAGGGGATATACAGGCAGGATCGGGTACGACTACAACCAGCGCTATCTTTTCGAGATAAGCGGAGCATACAACGGAACAGACCGTTTTTATAAAACCAGGCGGATGGGATTCTTTCCATCGGCAACTGCAGGATGGAATATTTCTGAAGAGGAATTTTTTAAGAACAACATAGGATTTGTGGATCGTCTGAAACTCCGGGGATCATACGGCCTTGTCGGGGTCGACAATACAGGTGGAGTTTACGCTTACAAACAATCGTATACTTCGGCCAGCGGAACGGGCCTCTTTGGGTTGGCTACAAATAACAGTTATTCCACCGTGACAGAAGGAAGCCTTGCCAATAATGATGTCGGATGGGAAAATGAAAAAAAGCTGAACATCGGGCTTGACTTTTCTATGTTCAGCCAGAAACTGACCGGCTCGGCAGACTGGTTTAATAACAACCGCTACGATATTATAAGCGGCAAGGGTACGGTGTCGGCCATCTTCGGACAGGGATTACCTCTTTTCAACTTGGGAAAAACCAATAATAAGGGATACGAAATAGAACTGGGCTATCAGGACAAAGCAGGAAGAAACTGGCAGTATTCGGTCAAAGGAACGTGGTCGGTGGCTAAAAACAAGATCGTCTTCAGGGATGAAGCACAGACCCTTTATCCATGGCAGGCCTCTACCGGGCGGGCAATCGGCGCGGTCATGAAATACTCCTGGACAGGAGAATACTATACCGAAGCCGAATTAGCCGACCCATCTGTTCCTAAGCCGACAATTGGCGGCCGGCCGGGCGATTTCAAATATAAAGACCTGAATGCAGACGGGGTTATTGACGGATATGACCGTTCGTATTTCGGATATACCAATCTTCCAAACACCGTATATGGCCTCACCCTCGGTCTCAGCTATAAAAATTTAAACTTTACAGTACTATTCCAGGGGGCTGCAAACGTGGTTGCCAGCGCACAGGGAGCTGTCATTCATCATGTCACGACGAACGCCATGCCCATCCACCAGGAACACTGGACTCCGGAAAGAGGAAACAGCGCCAAATACCCACAGCTCTATACGAGCGCAATGGATCAGAGTCCCAGGGACTACTATTCAGACTTTTGGGCCATTCCAGCCGACTATTTGCGGTTGAAGACAGCCGAACTGAGTTATAGTTTTGGTGCAAAGTTTCTCAGCAAAACTCATCTGAAAGGGCTCCGGGTTTATACGAACGGGTACAACTTACTGACGTGGACCAAGCTCGACAAGCTGTACGATCTGGATCCGGAACTTACTGAATCTTCTGATTCGCTTCCCTATCCTCCTACCAGGATCATGAATTTCGGTGTTAACATTACTTTTTAACAGGCAATATGAGAAAGAGCATATTTGTGATCATCCTGTCTTCTGTTTTAGCCTCATGCGCTAAAACAGGCTTTCTGGATGACAAGACCAACGGATTAACAGAAGATGTAGTCTTTTCGGACAGTATCCAGTCGATTAACTTTCTGAACCGGATTTACGCAGATGCCGGGTACAGTTTTGGTCCCTCGAGGTATACAGGATCAGGCGGTTCAGGGAATTCTGAACTGTGCACAGACAATGCAGAAGGTTCCAACAACACTGCTGTACCTGCCGATTCCTATGTGCAGGGTGCTTTGTCTTCCATCTCGGTAAACAATGGGTTTGCGACCGATAAGGATTACTGGAACACTCCCTATAAAAATATAAGAAGAACGAACCTGCTGTTGTCGAAACTTCCGGAAACTCCCTTTGCCGACGTCACGAAAAAGCGTATGAAGGGGGAATTAAGATTCCTCCGTGCATGGTACTACCATTATCTTCTGATTGCATTCGGAGGGATACCGGTACTGGAAGACAAGGTATTTGAAGCGAATGACGTACCGCGTGTCCCCAGAACCAGTTATGCAGACTGTATCAGCTACCTGGTATCGGAGCTTGATGGCGCGGCATCAGACCTGAGAGATGTGGTGTACAAAGATGCTGACTATGGAAGAGTTACCTGGGGCGCCTGCCTGGCTTTAAAATCGAGAGTTCTAATGTATGCTGCGAGCCCGCTTTTTAACGGAGGTGGAGTTGCAGGTGATACCGAGCTTAAAGCTGTTCTGGCTTATCCTTCTTTTGATAAGAACCGCTGGCAAATAGCGGCAGATGCAGCCGAAGCCGTCATCAATACGGGCTTGTATTCCCTGTATGTTGACAATACCACCCGGCCGGGTTATGGCTTTTACCAGGTATTCTTAAAGCGTGTGAACCCCGAATATATCTTTTCTTTTAACCGTCCGGCACAAAAGGAGTTTGAAACTTTCTTTTTGCCTCCATCCCGTTCGGGGAATTGTACCATGCGCCCAACGCTAAGCCTGGCAGAATCTTTCCCGATGATTGACGGAAAAAGTATTCGGGAGAGTTCCCTGTTTGATGCAAACGACCCGTATGCAAACCGCGATCCCAGGTTCGGCAATTCCATTATCCACAACGGCATGATGTATATGAGCAACAACGGAACCAAAACAGCGATCCAGACTTATATGACCGCGAATGGATTTACCAATACCTCGACAGATGCTTACACCATAGTCAATAAATATACCGGCTTTTTCTCCAGGAAAATGCTCGATGAAAATTTAACAGGGACATCCTCGGGCACCACCGAACGGGCCTGGCCATTGATCCGCTACGCAGAGATCCTGCTTAACTATGCTGAGGCAATAAATGAAGCAGGATATCCGGAAAAGGCTTATCCTAAATTAATTGAATTACGAAACAGGGCCGGGATCCGGGCAGGGTCAGACGGCATGTACGGGTTGAAAAAGGATATGACCGTAGAGGAAATGCGCGACATCATCCGGAATGAAAGGAGAATTGAACTGGCATTTGAAGATCAGCGTTGGAATGATATCAGGCGCTGGAAAATAGCCTCCACCGTTTTAACTGGTTTTAATACCGTTCACATTCTCACAAAGACCAGTGCCACTACTTATAATTACACAACCGGATACTCTATGAGACAGCTGAAGTTCAGGGATGCCATGTATCTGCTGCCGATTCCATTAACGGAAATTCAGAAAATGCCGGTATTGAAACAAAACCCGGGATATTAAAATCACACATTTCTTTCCTCTGAAAATCAGGCACCTGCAGATACGTTCTGCAGGTGCTTTTTGTTTTAAGTGCCCTGCCCTGCTTCTGCAAGCGAAAACCAGAGGACGCCGGACAATAAAAGACTTTTTTGTATTTTATTATGCAGCAGCAAAATAAAAAGATACTTTTGTCTTTTATT
>NZ_QEAS01000026.1:1582-19004 GCF_003130405.1 Pararcticibacter amylolyticus | reverse complement strand
TGCCAGGTATCAGCATACTCAGAAAGAACAGAACCACACCCTCATAACGCATATCAACTCTAATTAAATCACAACCATCAAACATGAAAAAAACCAAAAAATTATGGCTGGCATTTGCCATTGTAGTGGGACTGTCTTTTGCTACACTTGGTTACTACGGGATCAGGATCTACCAGGAAGCACCGCCGCTTCCAGAGAGCGTGATTTCCGGAAACCAGGTGATCTTTACCGGCGAAGACATTAAAGACGGGCAGAATGTATGGCAAAGCATAGGCGGTCAGGAAGTAGGATCGATCTGGGGACATGGAGCTTATGTGGCCCCTGACTGGACAGCAGACTGGATACACCGGGAAGCGGAATTTATACTTGACCTTAAAGCGCAACGAAAATACGGTGCTCCGTACAGCAGGATCACTGACGAAGAAAAAGCGGGCTTGCAGAATACCCTGCAAAAAGAAATAAGGGAAAATACCTTCAATAAGGCAGATAAGAGCCTGACAGTTTCATCAGACCGGGCTGCAGCATACAAGCAACTGGAAAAATATTACGCTTCTCTTTTCTCCGACGATCCTGCCTTCGATAAATTACGGGAAGCTTACGCCATACCTAAAAACGCGATCAAAGATCCGGAGAGGTTACAGAAGATAAGCGCGTTCTTCTTCTGGGCCAGCTGGGCCTGTACAACAAACCGTCCCAACGAAAACGTATCTTACACCCATAACTGGCCGGCTGAACCATTAGTGGGAAATGTAGCAACAGGAGACCTGATGCTATGGACAGGGTTCAGTGTTATCATGCTCCTGCTGGGCATCGGCATTCTGATTTTTTATAATGCTCAGAACAAGGAAGAAGAATTGTCAGACGATATCCCCGCTGAAGATCCGCTGCTGGAAGTAAAATCAACTCCATCCATGAGGGCGACCCTTAAATACTTCTGGATTGTTACAGCCCTCATCCTGGTCCAGGTGATTATGGGTGTCATAACGGCTCACTTCGGCGTAGAAGGAAGCGCCTTTTACGGCATTCCTCTCGATCAGGTACTCCCCTACTCCCTGAGCCGGACATGGCACGTGCAGATCGCCATCTTCTGGATAGCAACATCCTGGCTGGCGACCGGCCTCTACATTGCCCCTGCTGTTTCAGGATACGAGCCTAAATATCAGAAAGCAGGCGTGAATTTCCTTTTTATCGCGCTTCTGATCATCGTTGCGGGCTCTATGGCGGGACAATGGTTCGCGATCATGCAAAAACTGGGTTATGTGGAAAATTTCTGGTTCGGCCATCAGGGTTATGAATATGTAGACCTGGGCAGGTTCTGGCAGATCTTCCTGCTGATCGGGCTGTTCCTCTGGCTCTGGTTAATGGTGCGGGCACTTATGCCGGCTTTAAAGCAAAAAACATCCAGCCGAAATCTTCTCATGATGTTCATTATCTCTTCAGTTGCCATAGCTATGTTTTATGGAGCAGGACTGATGTGGGGAAGAAGAACCAATCTTGCCATCGCTGAGTACTGGAGATGGTGGGTCGTGCACCTTTGGGTAGAAGGATTTTTCGAAGTATTTGCTACTGTCGTCGCAGCCTTCCTGTTCACCAGGATGAAACTCCTCAATGAGAAAACAGCCACCCTGAACGTTTTATTTTCGACCATCATATTCCTTTCAGGAGGTATCATCGGCACCTTCCACCACCTGTACTTCTCGGGGACCCCGACTGCTGTTTTAGCACTGGGAGCAACGTTCAGTGCCCTGGAGGTAGTGCCATTGGTGATCATCGGAATCGAAGCCTACCACAACTACAGTATCAGCAAGCTTAAGCCCTGGGTGCAAGCTTACAAATGGCCTATCTATTGCCTGGTTGCCGTGGCATTCTGGAATTTCCTGGGTGCGGGTATCTTCGGATTTATCATCAATCCCCCGATAGCACTTTATTATATGCAGGGGCTCAACACCACCCCTGTACACGGGCATACTGCGCTTTTTGGGGTCTATGGCATTCTCGGCATTGGCCTGATGCTATTTGTTCTCAAAGGTTTATACAGACAAAATGTATGGAAAGATCAGCTCATAGGCTTTTCCTTCTGGTCCATCAATATTGGTTTGCTGCTGATGGTGCTGATCAGCGTATTGCCTATAGGCCTTCTCCAGACGGTAGCCAGCGTCAATCACGGGATGTGGTATGCGCGTTCTGCTGAATTCATGCAACAGCCGCTGATGAATACCCTCAGATGGCTGAGGGTGATTGGCGACACGATCTTCGCCTTTGGAACCGTCGGCCTTGCCTTATTTGTGATAGGGCTAAAGACAGGCTGGAGTTATCATAAGGGGGATTTCGATCTTAAGAAGGCGAAAAAAATTAAATAAGTCAGGTTGAGAGGGCATGGATGGGAACGATCTTTCGTTTCCATCCGGCTTTTATGGGATACGCAGATGAAGGCTCATCTTTCTTTTGGTTAATTAATTGTTAAGTTTATGTTAAAAAACAATCAATTAAAAGATACCATTTCATAATCCTTACATTAAAAATCAAAGACAAAACCGTGATAAGTTATCATAAGTTAACAATAAGAGCATTCAGAACATTCGGTCAAGATCATTTAAAACTTTAGAACCATTAATTTAAAATATTTATTATCAAATTCTTAATTTACAAAAACACATAAAAGAAAGCTCTTTAGCTGCACTGGTATATGAGCTTAATTAAAGCGGGCTGATTGAATGCTTCCGCACTCTTCAACATTCAAAACACGAATTATAATTCTGACATTTGCGCTATGCTCAATCATCATATTGTCGATTCACTCAGAACGGTAGATGAGGAAATCTACGAGGTCTGGAAAGTTTCCGTCTCAGAGAGTCAGACGAGGTACAGTAGCTATGCACTGTATTATAAAGAAGGAACGGATGACCAAAAAGTCAGGGGCCTTATTTATAAACTGACCGATACCAGGTTCACGGCAGCATTGATCGGAGAAGAACGAACAATCCCGACAGGAAGCCCCTATTTCAAATCTTACTGTTCCCTGATCGAAGATTTCCTGTCAAAGGAATACCCGGGAAAAACGGTCGAAAGCTTTGGTTGAATATCTAATCCGACTGTGAGCTTTCCGCCGGATCAATCATCCATTCCTTTTCCGGAAAGGATTTGCGACAGGTATTTTTCAATTCGCGATTCCCGTGTTTTAGCTTGTTTAGCCTGAGAAAAATATGACAGGTATGCCCGTTGACGTCCCGGAGTTAAGGACTTAAAAGACTTTTGCAGATCAGCATTCTCATCCAGCCTCCTTTGAAACTCTTCGGGTACCGGATACTCAGAAGTATCCTTCAAGGGCACTTTCAAACCCGACCTTTCTATTTCAACCGCCTGCCTGACATACTCTTTAATGGCAGACTCCTGGCTGATTATTTCACTCACATTGGTAAACCGGATCTGCCTGGCCGATTGAACATTTTCTGTCTGCTGGACCAGAATACTCATGTGATCCTTTAACAAGGCCCCTTTATGAAATAATAAAGCACAATATTCCTTAAATCCATGAATCAGCACCACGTTCTTGTCCTGCAGGGTATAACAGGGGTGCATCCATTTAAAGTCCTCTGCCAGTTCTTCATTATCGCAGACGATCTCCCTTAAAAGGGTCATTTCCTCTTTCCATTTTGATGCCTTATCCAGGAATTGATCAACGCTGGGATTCTTTTCTTTCTTCATGTGGCTTGTGAAATTCTTTTTGTTTCCGGACCGGAATATAAAGAAAAAACCTTAAGGTAAGGACTACAAGCGGATTGACTGAGTTACAGACAATGATCTGGCGCTTTCCTTCATTTGTTTTTGCGCGCGAAGCGCCCGCACCGGGATACTTATCCGGAGGAATAACCGGCGCTTTGCATCTTTTAGATACACTGCGTTAAGTTATGGCGTCAGTAAAAGGATTTAGTTGCAAATTTTAAAGGAAAAACGTATGTTCGGTGAAAACCACACCAACTATGAATCTCAGATACCTGTTGCTATTAACGGTCATTGCTGCGCTGGTCATTCAGCCAACCCGGACTCAGGCACAACTAAAGCTCGACACCCGGGAATTTAATCCAAAAGGCGAAGCCACCGTTGTCAGGCGAAACCAGATCATCGAAGTTACCTGGCCTGCGGGGCAGCAGAAATGGGGCAAGGTGCAGTTCGACATGTCTTCATCAGGAGCGTTACTAAAACGCATATCTCTCGGAAACAAAACGGAATTCCACACCATTTCGGAAGATCTCGACCCGGCATTTTTACTGAGCGTCGGTAAGCGCGACCTGTTGTCGCAGAACAGATGGAACATCTTTTTCGATAAAGTACCTTCGCGGCCCTTTAATACCTTTCCTGTTGTGCTCAGAAAGAGTGGAATTTCCGTAAAAAGTACCGGCAGCCGCACCATCGTGACGATAGGAAAACTTACGGCGGACCGGTTTTCCGGCGCACTCGAAGTGACTTTCTATAACGGTAGTCCCCTATTCAATATAGCTGCGGTGATGACCACCCGGACGGATGCGACAGCCATTGTGTACGATGCCGGATTAGTCAGCAGAACCCAGAAATGGAACAGCCTGGCCTGGATCAGTACAGCAGATAAAATGGAGTCCGCCCCGGTACAATATGCAGATTCAGCTCAGAACCTCACTGTGAAATACCGTACCATCACAGCCCGGAGCAAAGAGGGCACACTGGCCGTCTTCCCCGCCCCTCACCAGTATTTCTATCCCCTGGACGAAGCCTTCAACTTGAAATTCGTCTGGCACGGTAATAACTACCGGAAGATGCTGAATGGCTATGGAATAGGGATCCGGCAGGAATTGCAGGGCGACCGTCGTTTTGTCCCCTGGTTCAATGCGCCTCCGGCAACTCCCCAGCGCTTAAACTTCTATTGCCTCATCAGCGATGCCGGTGATGAAGCAGCACTGGGTGCTGTCAAAAAGTTCACAAACGCCGACCGGTATGCCAAACTCCCCGGCTTCAAAACGATGTCGAGCCATTTCCATAACGAATTCATCATGAACGTCGTTCTGGCAGGTAAACCCGTTCCTGAGAAACCCGAATTTATTGAAGTATTCAAACGGCTTGGCCTCGACATGGTACACCTGGGAGAATTTCACTATACCGCTCACCCTAAAGGTCCGGATTCGCTTCGCCTGCGGGAACTAAAGGCGCTGTTTGAGCAATGTGAGCGGTTATCAGACAACGATTTCCTGCTGATACCTGGGGAAGAACCCAATGAGTTCTTTGGCGGCCACTGGCTGCAGATCTTTCCCAAACCTGTTTATTGGGTCATGTCGCGGGATAAAAATGTCCCTTTTGCTGAAAATAAACCCGGCTTTGGAAAGGTCTACCACATCGGGGATAAAAACGATATGCTGAAGCTGCTGGAAGAGGAACAGGGTCTTGCCTGGACAGCTCATCCCCGTACAAAAGGCTCTGTCAATGCGCCTGACATCTACAATCATGAAGCCTTCTTTAAATCGGACCGCTTTATGGGCGCTGCCTGGAAAGCCATGCCTGCGGACTTATCGCAACCCCGCCTGGGCAAACGTGTGCTCGACCTGATGGACGACATGAACAACTGGGGAGATAAGAAGAAGGTGATTGCGGAAGCCGATCTCTTCACTGTCACACAGGAGAATGAGATGTATGCCCATATGAATGTCAATTACCTGATGCTGGATCAGTTGCCGAAATACAGCGAAGGCTGGAAGCCCGTGGTAGACGCCATGCAGCGGGGCAAATTCTTCAGCACCACCGGGGAAGTGCTGATGCATGAACTGAAGGTGAACGGTAGCCTTTCAGGGGAAACCGTAAAGCTGAACCCAGACGGCACGGGAGATGTCAGCCTGAAACTCAGCTGGACCTTTCCTATGAATTTCGTGGAGATCATCAGCGGCGACGGCGAAAAAGTATATCGTGAGAAAATCGGCCTGACGGCTACTAAAGCCTTTGGTGAACAGCAATTCCGGTTTCATCCAAAACTTAAGGGGCGTAAATGGGTCCGTTTTGAAGCCTGGGATTGTGCAGCGAACGGCGCTTTCAGCCAAACGTTCTGGCTGCAATAAACGCCTGAATAAACATAGCTTTCAAGCCCCTGAAGGATTGCTAATACCTGATTAAATGAAAATATTACAGCTTTCGCTCAAACATCCCCCCTTCTTTATTCGTATGAAATACTGTTTCTTTGTAATTTTTATTTGAGAACTAGCTAAACTACTTATTTGTGTCTGGTAAATATTCTTTTTTAGAAGGCGACGGACAGGTGGGAGAATTGATCCGCAACATCGACTGGTCTAAAACATCAATAGGTGATCCGGGAAGCTGGCCCGACAGTCTGACTTCGGCTGTCAGTATCGTATTGAACTCCGGCTTCCCTATTGCCATCTACTGGGGAAGTGATTTCAGTTTGATCTACAACGAACCCTGGAGCACTATACCCGGCGATAAACATCCCTGGGCATTAGGAAAGCCCGGACCTGCAGTATGGCCCGAGATATGGAACGGCCTAAGAGATGAATTTGAAACCGTACTGCATGAAGGTAAGTCTTACCGTCGTCCTGATGCACCACTCTATATGCACCGCTATGGGTATACCGAAGAGTGTTATTTCGATTATACCCTGTCGCCCGTGAAAGCCAGAGACGGATCGGTAGGCGGAGTTTTTAATGCGGTTATCGAAACCACGTTCCGGGTGATCAATGACCGGAGGAACGTCGTACTGGCAAGCCTGATAGACCATAAAAACGACTCTTCCAGCATTGTCGAGGCAAACGGTCTTATCAGGGATCTTCTGCTGACAGCGAAAGAAGATATTCCATTCTTTGCGCTATACAGCTGCATCGAAGACGAAAATATGGACATGGTATGCTGGGGCGGATTTTCTGAAGAACATGCCCTTATTGCCGCTCATCTCGATATCCGGGATCTGTATAGCCAGGCTGAGGGATACCTCGGCGATGTGCAGCAGATTTTCCGGCAGCCCATCCACCGGCATTGGCCCGAACCGGTTCAGGAAGCACTTATTGTACCGGTAGTAAGGGGCGACTCTAAAATAAAAGGGTACCTGATGCTGGGTGTCTCTGCCCGGAAAAGGCTTGATACCGACTATCGTAATTTTCTCCAAACAGCAGGAATGCATGTGGGCACAGTGCTGAATAACGCGCTGTCTTATGAAATCGGGAAGGCTTACCAGGCAGAACAGGTGTTAAATGAAGAGCTATCGGCAGCTAACGAGGAACTGGCAGCTACAAATGAAGAATTGCAGCATACCCAGGATCAACTCCATGCCCTGAACCAGGAGCTGGAAGACCGGGTACGCCGGCGTACAGAGCAACTGGCAGACGAGCGGGATAAACTTAAAAGGTTTTTTATGCAGGCACCTGCGGGTATCTGTATCCTTTCGGGAGAGGACCTGGTATTTGAGCTGGTAAACCCGGCTTACCAGGAACTGTTGCCCGGACGCGAACTGCTCGGCCGTCCCATCTTTGAGGCGCTGCCTGAGATCAAAGGACAGCCTGTAGAACAAATCCTGCAAGGGGTTTACACCACAGGGGAGCCCTACGAGGGAAAAGAACTTTATATCCCGATCGCCGTTCCCGGAAGCGCCGCTCTTGAAGACCGCTATTTCAATTTTTATTATCAACCCAAGCGGGATGAGCATGGCATTGTAGACGGCATCATGGCTTTCGTCTTTGAGGTGACACAACTGGTGGAGTCGCGGAAACTCTCAGAAAAAAACGCGAGAGATCTGCGGGACCTGGTGATGACCTCCCATTATCCCCTGCTGATCCTTCGGGGAAGAGACTATGTGGTAGAGGTTACCAATGAGCAGCTGGCTGCGCTCTGGAACAAGTCGCTGGAGGATATTCTCGGACGAAAGCTCCTGGATATCCTTCCGGAACTCGCATACCAGCCTTTTCCGGCTCTGCTCAAGCAGGTTTACAACACAGGCATACCTTACGGACAGGAGGAGGAAGTATTTTACGTTGAAACGGAAAACGGCCGGGAAGTAAAGTATATCAGCTTCTATTACGATCCGCTGAAAGACGCTGACGGACGGGTGAACGGGATCGTCGTAACAGCGGCCGACATTACACATCTGGTCAGGTCGCGCCTGCTGCTCGAAGAAAGCTACGAACAGCAGCAATCTTTAAACGAAGAGATCACTGCAACAAATGAAGAACTGGCAGCAGCCAATGAAGAACTGCTTGCGACTAACGACGAGCTCCATTTTACGCATACCAACCTGGAAGAATCGCTCAGCAATTTAGCACAAAGCGAAGCACGCTTCAGGTCACTTATACAGGATGCACCGGTAGCGATTGCCGTGCTGAGAACACGAGACCTGGTGATAGAAGCTGCCAACACTGCGATCCTGAATGTCTGGGGCAAGACCTCCGGCGTAATCGGGATGAGGCTTCCGGATGCCTTACCTGAATTGCAGAACCAGGCTTACCTCAAGCTACTGGATGAGGTTTATACCTCAGGGAAAACATATAAAGGAGATGAGTCCCGGGCATTCCTGGAACATGATGGAAAACTTGAAGAATTGTTCTTCAATTTTGTGTACCAGCCCTTATTCGATCAGCGTGGCATCACGAACGGCATTATGGTAGCGGCTATCGACGTAACTCCGCAGGTGAAGGCCCGCAGGGAACTTGAAAACGCACAAGATTCGCTAAAACTTGCTTTTGAGGCAGCAGAACTCGGAAACTTTGACCTTGACCTGGAAGAAGGCACCATGTTCTGGGATGCCCGATGCCGCAAGCTCTTTGGGATCAGCCATGACCGGGAAGTCACTTATGAACATGACTTCGTCAATGGTCTGCATCCCGATGACCGCGAACGCATCACCGGCATTATTAATAATGCTTTTATTAAATCAGTCAGCAATGGCGAATATGATGTAGAATACCGTACTATCGGTGCAGAAGACAACAAACTGCGTTGGGTAAGGGCTAAAGGGAAAGTGTATTTTGACGAATGGGATAAGCCGGTACGCTTTGCGGGTGCAGTGCTCGACATCACGGAACAAAAGCTCGACGAGATCCGGAAAAATGATTTTATCGGGATGGTGAGCCACGAGCTGAAGACACCTCTCACCTCCTTAAGCGCCTACGCCCAGGTATTGCTTTCTAAGGCTAAGGATGATGCATTCTCTGTACAAGCCCTGACTAAAGTAAACCAGCAGGTAAAACGGATGAGTGCCATGATTAACAGCTTCCTGAATGTATCCCGCCTGGAGTCGGGTAAGATCCAATTGGTAAAACAAGATTTCTTTATAAATGACCTGATCGATGAAATTATTAAAGAAACCCAGCTCATCACCAATTCTCATGAGATAAAATTTAACGCACCGGAACGCATTCACGTGCATGCAGACCAGGATAAGATCGGCTCCGTTATTACGAACCTGGTCAGCAATGCCATCAAATATTCTCCAAGGGGACACATGGTGGAACTTACCTGTAAAGCTATGGAAGATATGGTACACGTAGCTGTCAGGGACGAAGGGATAGGGATCAAACAGGAAGATCAGAAAAAGCTGTTTGAACGATATTACCGGGTAGAGAACCTGCATGCTAAACATATCTCGGGATTCGGTATCGGGCTCTATCTGTCAGGTGAAATCATCAGGCGGCATGGAGGCAGGATCGGCGTTGAAAGCGAGGCGGATAAAGGGAGTACTTTCTGGTTTACGCTGCCGCTGCATTCCTGATTGATCCGGCCTTATCAGTTTTTCCTTATCATTACTATATGAGCCGGGTATTGTCTCCTTCTTCTTTAAGAGATGATTTTAAATTGCGTTAACGCGTTCAGCAGATCGAAAAATCACAATTAACATTTCGACATTATTTGTTTTTTTGTCGAAACTTTTAACAAATAATACTGTTGTATGATGTAATACACAGTATGGTTGAGTCCGGTCATAATCAGTTGAAATGATAAGATTACCTTTTTACAGGACATTTACGAGCCTGATCACAGTGTGCTGCATCTCTGCATGCAGCAACAAAGAAAGCAAACCCGCCCCTGCTCCCATTCCGGTGCGCGTGCTGGAAGCAGCAAATAACACACAGGATTCCTCACAGCAAGCCATGAGCTACAGTGCAACGATAGAACCAGATAAAGGCATCATACTGAGCTTTCAGGTTTCGGGAACCATTACACAGGTACTTGCAGATGCCGGTCAGGCAGTAAAAAAAGGACAATTGCTGGCTACGGTCGATGAAGCAGCGTACCGCGATCAATATAATGCGGTCAGGGCACAGCAGAAAAAAGCCAGTGACAGTTATGAACGGGTATCCCAGGTATATCAGAAAGGCAGTATTGCGGAGGTAAAACTGGTAGAAGCCCGCTCAGGCTACGAACAGGCCACTGCAATGGCGGCTGCAGCTTATCAGAATGTAAAGCATTGCCGGCTTTATGCCCCTGAAAGCGGGTACGTAGGCAGGAAGATGATCGAGGCCGGGGCTACAGCCGCCGCAGGCATGCCGGCGTTTGAAATAGTGAAGATCAACGATGTAAAGATCAACGTCTCCATTCCGGAAAGTGAGTCGGGCAGCATACGGAAAGGCGACAGGGCGCGGGTATTTGTTCCGGCTCTGGGCAAATCCTATTCGGGTTCGGCCGATGAGGTCGGCATCGTGGCCACCTCCAGTTCCCATGCCTACGATGTAAAGATCAGCATTCCAAATAAAACCGGCGAGCTAAAGCCGGGCATGACCTGTCAGGCCTGGTTTGATGCGAAACGACCCTCTCAGGCCACTGAAGACGCCAGTATCGCCATACCTACGGTTGCCGTTTCTGTAGATGAGAAAGGAACAAACTTTGTATACGTGGTTAACCCCTCAGATAGTACAGCTCTCCGGAAAAATGTAAAAACCGGAGAGCTTCTGAAAGATGCTATTGTCATTACCTCCGGTATCAGCCGTAAAGACCTTGTGATTACTTCCGGGTATCATAAGATTACCAATGGAACCCGGGTAAGGATCATCAAATAGCCGCATTCATCTTAAAAGAATGAAAAAATCGAACACTATTATCGAGGCGGCTATTAAATATAAACAGCTGCCTCTTACTCTTGCAGCGGTCCTTGTTATTTTCGGGATCTATGCGCTGTTCAACATGCCCCGGAATGAGTTTCCGGAATTCACCATCCGCCAGGGCTTAATTGTCGGCTACTTCCCGGGAGCGACATCCAGTGAGGTGGAAGAGCAGCTTACCAGCAAAGTGGAGCAATATCTTTTCAGCTTCGAGGAGGTCGATAAGAAAAAAACATACTCTTACTCGCGTGACGGCCAGATGTATATTTACGTGGAAATCACAGAGAAGCCCGGCCCTGCTGCCACCGCAGCATTTTGGAACAAGCTAAAGAACGGAGTGCTCCTGATGAAGGGGATGCTTCCTCAGGGCGTACAGGCAATCGTGGTGAACAGTGACTTTGGAAGTACATCAGCAGTCCTGCTCGCTGTAGAATCTTCAGGCAGGCCCTATAAAGATCTTGAGAAGCATGTCAATAACATCGAAGATGAGCTTAGAAAAATCCCGGGGCTCTCCAGGATCAGCCACACCGGAAGCCTCAGGGAGCAGATCTGTGTCTATCTGGACAATAATAAACTGAACAAATATGGTATCAGTACAGGAATGGTTATGCAGGCCCTGCAAAAGCAGGGTGGCGTAAGCGCTACCGGCGAACTGAAAGGCGGCACCATCAACATCCCGGTACACACACAGCATCTTTATGCGAATGAGAACGACGTTGCTGCCCAGATCATCAAAACAGATGAGGAGGGGCACATCCTTCGGCTCAAAGATGTAGCAAAGATCCGGAGAGAGTACCAGGAGCCTGAATCCTTTATCAGCACCAATGGCACTTCCTGCATCGTGATCTCTATGGAGATGCAGAAGGGGAAGAATATTGTTCACTTCGGGCGTGAAGTAGACGAAAGGCTGAAAAGCCTGTCACACACTTTCCCTGCAGACATCAAGCTTACCAAACTGGCCGACCAGCCGGTGGTCGTAGCGGCATCGATCAATCATTTCATGAAAGAATTCGGCATTGCGCTTGTTTCTGTTATCATCGTCACAATGCTGTTGCTGCCTTTCCGGGTCGCAGCAGTTGCCTCCGCCACCATTCCGATTACCATTTGTGCCACATTATCCATCATGTACGCCCTGGGACTCGAACTAAACACAGTGACCCTGGCAGCCCTGATCATTGTATTGGGTATTGTGGTGGATGATCCGATAGTGGTGATCGATAACCATGTGGAAAAGCTGGATGAAGGTCTAAGTATATGGGAATCTGCCGTACGCAGCGCCCGGGAACTGTTCCCTTCGGTTTTTACAGCTACGCTCACTATCATTGCCACCTTTACCCCTCTTATTCTTTTTATGGTGGGTGTGGCCCGCGACTTTGTGTTCGACTTTCCGTTCACCATCATCATCGCGCTGGTACTTTCCCTGATTATTTCTATGCTGATCGTTCCTTATTTTAATACCATCTTTATAAAGAAAGGACTTCATGACCACAGCAAACCAAAGGAGCAGGATCCAGAAAAGAAAAAATCCCTGCTGGATACCCTCCAAAAAGTTTATAACCGAACCATTGAGTTATCGTTCCGGAATTCATGGATAGTGATCCTGCTCGCACTGGCAGCAGTGGCGGGCGGAGCCCTGATGCTTGCAGGAATACCGCAACAGTTGTTTCCTAAGGTTGACAGAAACCAGTTCGCCGTTGAAATCTATCTGCCTTCGGGCTACAATCTGAAAGAAACAAGCCAGGCCGTCAAGCAATTTGAGGGGGTTCTGGCGCGTGATAAACGCGTTGTACATTACACCAGCTTTACCGGCACCAGTTCACCGAGGTTCCATACCGTTTATGCACCCAACCTGCCGGCCCGCAACTATGCTCAGATACTAGTGAACACCACATCTGAAGAGGCAACAGAGGAGATCCTCACGGAATATGAAGAAAAATACCGGAACATGATCCCCGATGCCTATATCCGGATGAAACAATTAACGATGATCAGCACCCAGGCGCCTATTGAAGTGAGAATTTCAGGCGACAGCATCCCCGATCTGAGAGCGGTAGCTGAAAAAGTCGTAAACATCGCAAGGAAAAACCCGGATAATATATGGGTGAGAACCGATTATGAAGAAAAACAGCAGGGCATCAGACTGAACATCCATGAAGACGAGGCAGCGCGCCTCGGCTTCTCCAAATCGGATATTTCGGATGCCATTGCGATGAACCTCCAGGGCCTACAGGCCACCCAGGTCTGGGAAGGCGACTACGCTGTCGACGTGATCATCAAAACCCCCGAAGAGGAGCGAAGAAAAGCAGGCGACCTGAACGACCTGTATATCACGTCGCCACTGATGCATCAAAGCGTTCCGCTAAGACAAATCGCTTCCCTGGTGCCCGATTGGACTAACGGGCAGATCGCCCGGCGAAATGGCGTGCGCACACTGACGGTCAGGATTGACACCTATCACGACCTGGTACCGGCCGATGTGCTGTCAACCTTTAAAGACCAGATCGACCACCTTCCCTTACCTGAAGGTGTATCGGTCAGCTACGGGGGCGAGCGTGAAGAAATGCTGCGGAACATCGGCCCGATGGGCCTTTCCCTGCTGCTGAGCGTCATCGTGATCTTCCTCATTCTCCTGTTCCACTTTACACGTTTTAAGCTGGCTGCGCTCAGCCTGATAACCATGCCGCTGAGCTTGTTCGGCGCTGCACTGGGACTTCTGCTCATGAATTATCCTTTCGGGTTTACATCGTTTATCGGGCTTCTGAGCCTTTGCGGGATTGTTGTCCGGAATGGCATTATCCTGATAGATTATGCAGAAGAACTGCGTAAACACCACGGCCTGACCGTCCGCGAAGCGGCCATTGCAGCAGGAGAACGAAGACTCAGACCTATATTTCTTACATCAGCAGCGGCCGCAGTTGGGGTTGTGCCCATGATCATCAGCCGGTCTTCCTTGTGGGGCCCGCTGGGAACGGTCATCTGCTTCGGTCTTCTGTTTTCGATGGTGTTAACCCTGCTTGTACTTCCTGTTTTGTACTGGTTGTTCTTACGCAAGGAAGATACTGAAGCAGGCAGAGAACTTAACAATAACTAAAAATGAAATTTATTCTGTTTTCATTAGCGGCATTAAGCCTGTTCACCGCCAATGGGCGGGCACAAACGAAATTATCCCTGAAGGAAAGCAAAGAGCTCGCCCTGAAGAATAACTATACCATAAAAAATGGGCAGCTTACTATTTCCGCTTCCGAAGAAACCAAAAAAGCAGCCGTTTCTGCCTACTTCCCCAAAGTTGACGCCATGGGACTTGGCATCTACGCGTTTAATGATTTTATTTCTCCAATCCCGGGAATTCTGCCGCAGGGGATCGATAATGTGTACGCGGTGTCCGCATCGGCTCTGCAGCCAATATATATGGGCGGAAAAATCACGACCAGCAACCAGCTTGCCACCCTGCAAACGGATGTGAGTAAGACGCGGCTTTCCATGACAACAGATTCAGTCGTGCTGGAAACCGAACAAAGGTACTGGCAGTTGATCACCCTGAACGAACAGATCAAAACCCTCCTGGTAAATGAGCGTTACCTGGATACTTTATATAAAGAACTGACGGACAACCTGAAAGCCGGCCTGATTGCCCGGAACGATCTTATGCGGGTGAAAGTACAGCGCAACGAGATCACGCTTAATAAAGCGAAGCTCCGGAACGCCCGGCAACTAGCATCTATGGATTTCTGCCGGTTCATTGGCATCGGGTATGATCCTGCAATACAACTGACAGATTCCATTGCCGTGATATCTGATCCTAAAAGATGGCACGCCGACGCAGATTCAGTAGTAAAGCAAACAAGCGAATACAAACTACTCGAGAGCAATGTAAGAGCCAGCAAGCTGCAAACGGAATTGAAGAGGGCGGATTACCTGCCTTCACTTGCGGTCGGGGTAAATGTTTCGAAAGCCGGAATCATCGACAGGGGTATTGGCAGTACAGACTGGACACCTCTGGCTGTAGGAACTTTAAGTATCCCGATCTCCGGATGGTGGGGAGAGGCCCGGCATACGTTGAAAGAAAAGAAGATCAGAGAGAATATAGCGTCTAATACACTTATGGATACTGAAAGCCTGCTGAAGGTAAGGATCGCTAAAGCGTGGTATGATCTCGAAGAAGCCCGGCTCCGGGTAAGCCTGAGTGAAGATAACTATAAAGAGGCGGAACTGAACCTCAGGGCTGTCCATGACAGCTACCTTAGCGGGCTGATCAACCTCTCTGATCTTCTCAACGCACAGGCAGCGTGGCAGACAAGTGCATCGCAGGTTGTGGAAGCAAAAGGCAATTTCAGAAGCAGGCTGACATTTTACCGTTACGTTACCAGGCAGCTCTCTGCCGCTGACTAATCTTCCCTGTAATAAATACATTACATAAGGCATAAATCAATTTATCTAAGTTTGCTCAATGAATCAGGCGGATAAAGACGAACAAATCAGGAAAATTATCCTGAATGCGTTCCGGCAGCAGATAAAGAAATATGGTTACAACAAGGTAACAATGGATGATATTTCAAAAGCTGCCGGAAAAGGAAGAAGTTCGCTTTACTATTATTACAAAGGCAAGGAGGAAATCCTGGACGCTCTTTTACTGGAAGAAATATCAGAACTGAACCAATTTGTGATAGCAAAGGTGATCAAGCGCCGGTCGGCCACAGATAAACTGATCACCTATTGCAACGAAAAAATCATGCGGCTGCTCGACAAGATCAACGAGTATCTTATTGTTAGTTCCGAAATACTGGAAGATCCTGAAATGTATAAAAAGATCTCGCGGCTTCAGGACCCCCACGATGAAGAAGCCCTCAGGAGTATTATGGATGAAGGGATAAAAAGCGGTGAGTTCAGACCTCTCCGCCCAAAAGAGATTCACCTCATGGCGGTATTGATGAAGAGTTCGATAAAGGGAATTGCTCTTGAAATGTGCAACCAGGGAGGCGAAATTGATGTCACCTCCGTAAAACGCATGATTGAAGTCCTCTTTGTCAGGGGAATAATCGCCTGAACACACAAAAAAAAGTCACCATCCCACTTCTACTTTCCTGTTGGATTCCAGGCTGGCATCCCCCTGAAAATGTTCGCCAGAGTATATTTTTTTGCCTGAGCTGCTGATAATTGCTTCGACCAGCTCACCCGTTTCGCCGGTTGCGCACCCACTCCTGTACTCTTATATTCAGCGTAGTAAGCTGTTTTTTCTTTGTCGGGAAACATTTTATCGCCCGGCCAGTGATGCCACCCTTCCGGTCTTATATGAGCGTCCATTTCGGTACGGATAAAAACGGTCTTTGCATAGGGACGCCAGGGCCTGCCAAGATAAACTTCCCTGGCTTCGGGAGCTGCGGTAAGCCGGCAATCGAAAAACACGAACCCAAACTCCTGCTCCTTCCGCTGTGCAGCGGCTGTAATATAAGAATTACTCAGACTCTTAATTGTACATCCTTCGAAAACACAGATTGCCTCACCAAAAATAAAGTCGGTAGTTCCCTCGATATAACAATCCCGGTAATACTGCCTGCTGCCTGCCGTAGCTGCATACAAAGTATCCTGGTTCCCCAGGATACGGCAGTTCCTCACCTCCACCATATCTCCTTCCACGTGCAGCGCTACCGCCTGCCCCACTCTCCCCGCTGTATTGGCAATGGTAAGGTTTTCGATATGAGTACCCTTTGCTTCTACCAGAACGGTATATGAAGTGTATGTAGAAAACTTGGTCAGGCCGAAAGCATCGCTACCACCCTCAATCGGCTTGCCCGAGAAACCGGCACCTGTGATCACTGTATTTTCAGCACTCTCGCCAATCAGCGAGATATTCGTCTTCCAGGAAGGGACCACCAGTTTCTCGTGATAAACTCCTTTTTTTATATGGATCCTTACACGCGCTTCTCCTAAATCGCGTACCGAGTTAACGGCTTCCTGTATCGTTTTATAATTGCCGCTGCCGTCAGCAGCGACGATAAGTTCAGCAGGATAAGCAGTTTGTGCCGCCGCATAACGGAGGCCGGCAGAGAAAACGAGAAAAAACAGGGTGAAGTACTTCATTCTTAAAGTTTGTCCGCAAATTAACGGAATACTTTCTTTACGGGATCATCTGAAGGAAAATTTTCAGGATAGCAAGAGTACATTCAAAATCAACGCTGAATAGTTTAAACGCAATATCCGATTTGATATTCAGGGAGATAACGGATATAACTTTTACCTCAAGCTCCCGAAAGCTAAACCCAGATACTTGAGTAAATAATATCAATCATACTTCACATTAAAATAATTGAAATTTTGGTTGTGAGAAACAAAAGAAATTCTTTTCTTTGCACCACCAAAACGGATGA
>NZ_QEAS01000026.1:0-1511 GCF_003130405.1 Pararcticibacter amylolyticus | reverse complement strand
CAAAAAACCGCCTCTATTTTGAAATAGAGGCGGTTTTTCATTTATATACCAAATTATTGACTCAAGAATTCCGTGATCATTTTTTAATATTTAATCACGATATATCCTGTTTTCAGCTTTTTCGCGCCGGCATATTTATATTCCAGAGTGTAGAAATAAGTTCCTCCAGGTATGTATCCCGTCCGGTAAGTTTTCCCGGCAAAGAACTTCCCCTGTGGTATATAATCATCACCAATTGGATAGGTCTTGCTATCAAATAACATTGTTCCATTTCTGTTATATATCACAATACGATGTTCTGATACATTGCTGAGCCCTTCTATTATTAGTTCGTCATTAACTCCGTCGCCATTAGGTGTGATGACCTTGCTCACCCTGATCACCTCTCCGGAAGGATCAGTTACCTTAACAGATGTTTCAGCTGTAGCCTGCAGGTAATCCTCATTGCCGGGCTGTGTCAGTATGATCATGGCCGTCCCAATTCCCTGAGGTACCACGCTGCTGCCGCTAATAGTTGCTACCCGCGGATCAGAGCTAATGATATCCACCGGTAAACCAGCAGACGAACTCACCACCAGTGCATATGGAGAACCGTGCCGTTCCAGTTCGGGCAATGGTGTTACCGAAACCGTCTGAGCGGCTTTGTTCACCACCAGCTCCACAGAGGCCGAAGCGGCTGTAAATCCGGTTACAGCCGGCTGTGAAACCGTAATAGTCACGCTACCGGCATGATGGATTTGAATCATTCCGCTGACATCAATAGTGGCAACATGTTCATTGCTGCTCGTGTAACTGAATGATGCATTGCTGTTGCTTCGGGATTCTATCCCGAACGCAACATCTCCATACGTTTTGGAAGGAATGGCTCCTATTTGTATAGTTGTACTCCTTATAGTATTTATCACTTCCACCACCAGAGGAGCTCCGGCCTCGCTTTTATTTCCCGCCGGATCGACTACCACAATAGTAATTTCATGTTTACCTTCTGATAATGACGGATTAAAGTTGTAATCCCATTTGCCTTTATCATCAGCTTTAACCTCTCCTACTTTCACACCATCGACGTACACTTCAACTGTCGCATTTGGTTCAGTAGTGCCGCTTATAGCCGGGGTGCCCGTACCGGCACCGTTGCTGTGCGGAGCTTCCGGCTGTTCCGGTGTTTTCACATCCACATTAATAATGATCGGATCAGAAACCGGGCCGTCATTGCCTGCCTGATCGGTAACCTTGATCGTAATTTCATGTTTACCTTCTGTTAAGGCCGGGCTAAAGGTATATTCCCATTTGCCGTCACCGTCAGCTTTTGCTTCACCAACTTTAACGCCATCTACCAGGACCTCTACAGTCGCGTTGGGTTCTGTTACACCTTTGATCGTCGGTGTGGTCGTGTTCACATGACCGCCGTTACCCGGAGCGTCCGGTGTCACCGGTTTATCAGGGTTCTTAGTATCGACATCAATTTTGATTGGATCGGATTCTGCGCCCGTGTTTCCTGCCTGATCGGTGAC
>NZ_QEAS01000025.1:69713-79927 GCF_003130405.1 Pararcticibacter amylolyticus | reverse complement strand
AGCGTCGGAGGCCCGGGAGGATCATATTCTCTGAAGGAGGTTCCTGGAGGGTCAGGGGCGCCGGTGCTGCCGGCTTTGAGAGTAAAGTTGGGATATTACAGGACAGGGATCAAGTGCTGATTGTTATTTAGATTAATTATAAATAAACCCATGTATTTACAGGCTAAGTGCCATACAGAACCCGCCTTTTTAATAAGAAAGGCGGCCTCTATGCGGGATCTAAGAGGCAGATGAGCGGCAACATTCAGACTTCAACCGGGAAATAATTGGAAACTGGAAGGATGCGGTAACTACAAAACTCGATCTGCGGGCGGCGAAATGTAGGAGAAGTAATTGGAACCTGGAAGGATCCCGGTATGCGCACAGAGAAGCACTCCCGGCAAATTTGCCCGGACGTTACAGGTGATCCATTAAAAATCAGTTAAGCTATTTTTTGAATTGACGCATCAGGTAAGCCTTAATTTTTCCAGCTTCTCCCCCAAAACTTCAGATATTTTCCGGTAAGATTCAACGCTCCACCCTGCAACGTGAGGCGACAGCAAAACCTTTCCGCAATTCACCAGTTCGTCAAACCAGGGCTGCTGACCCAGGGCGGGAAATTTTTCGGATTCCAGAACATCAAGACCTGCGGCTGCAATTTTTCCGTTCCGGACTGCTTTCAGTAGAGCCTGGGTGTTAACGATTTCACCTCTTGCCGTATTTAAAAACCAGATGGGTTTCCTGAAGTGAAAGAGATATTCGTCATCTACCATTTGCCGTGTTTCCCTGGTTAAAGGAATGTGGAGGCTTAAGATATCAGATTGTTTGACTATTTGCTCCATGCTTGCTTCGTTCGCGTATTCGTCGCTAAAGCCGGTTTTATATTTGTCGTAGGCGATGACGTTTACTCCGAATCCCGATAGCCTGCGGGCAAATGCCTGTCCCATAAAGCCATAACCGATAATTCCAACAGTCTTTCCCATTAGTTCCACTCCGCGGTTTCCTTCACGATCCCAATAGCCATTCCTGATCTCAGTATCTCCTTTTTTCAGGTTATTCATTAAAGAAAGCAGAAGTCCGAGCGCGTGCTCCGCTACTGCATCACGGTTTCCTTCGGGGGCATTTATACAGGATATGTTTCTTTCACGCGCAAACTGCTCGTCAATATTGTCCATGCCGGCACCTGCCCTGGCGATAAAACGCAGGCGGGTTGCTGCTTCCATAATTTCCCTGTCAATATTAAACTTAGTGCGGATGGCAAGTCCATCGTATTCGTGTATGACACTAAGTGTTTGCTCCCTTGAATAGTCGGGGCAGTCGTCAACGAGATATCCCAGTTTCTGAGCTTTTTCTTTGAAAGCCGGATGAAGTTTATCTGCAATGAGTATTTTAACCATTTAAGCTTACGAATTTGGAATTTTATGATTCATGATGAGAAGGTATTGCGGATCAACGGGCATTCTGCAATAGATTGGTGAGGTTGACGAAATCTGTTACACCGAGTTGTTCTGCGCGTTGGTCGAATACAGGCTCCGTACCCATTTTATCTTTGCTGATAACAGAGGAGAGTGCGTTTCTGAGAGTTTTGCGCCTCTGGTTGAATCCTGCTTTTACCACTTTCCAAAACATATTTTCGTCGCAGTCCAGCTTTTCTGTTTCATTCCTTGTAAGGCGGATAACGGCAGAAAGCACCTTGGGCGGAGGATTAAATACTCCCGCTTTAACAGTAAAAAGATATTCTACTTTATAATAGGCCTGGATAAAGACGCTGAGAATGCCATATTCTTTCGTTCTGGGCCCCGCTGTGCAGCGTTCTGCTACTTCTTTCTGAAACATTCCGACCACTTCAGGGACCAGGTGCCGGTTTTCCAGGATTTTAAACAGGATCTGTGAAGAGATGTTGTAAGGAAAGTTTCCGATAACTGCTACTTTATCACTGAAGGTATCTTTAAAGTTCAGCTCCAGGAAGTCACCGTTTATCAGCCGCTGACCCAGCGATGGATATTTTTTCTGAAGGAATTCATAGGATTCTTTATCCAGATCGATCAGATGTACCTGGTACTCTTCCTTCTGAAGCAGGAAATCGGACAGTATCCCCATCCCCGGACCTACTTCGAGTACCTCTGTGTAGCGGCCTGCCGGCCTGAGGCTCTCTACGATCTTAGAAGCGATGTTTTTATCAGTGAGAAAATGCTGTCCTAAATGTTTTTTTGCCCTAACCATTCTTGTCTTTTAACCTTGCCCATGCCGCCAGTCACCGGCCGGAACCAGCAGATCACAGCTTTTAACCGCGGTCTGCTAGTTGTGCAGACTACAAATTACGGGATTTAGTATCAGAAACGATATGATAATCGGTTACAATTTTATCAATCCTTCATCTTCTCTTAGAGAATACTTTTTAGATGAAAAATAGTTAATTTGCAAAAATTATAGTACAGCATACTGCGAAGTAAACTAAAATGAGCGAAAAGATTA
Organism: Pararcticibacter amylolyticus; assembly: GCF_003130405.1. Taxonomy (GTDB): domain Bacteria; phylum Bacteroidota; class Bacteroidia; order Sphingobacteriales; family Sphingobacteriaceae; genus Arcticibacter; species Arcticibacter amylolyticus. The sequence goes on along the minus strand of NZ_QEAS01000025.1, from coordinate 77,473 downwards.
AAATTGGTATTTCAATTGGAGATATAAACGGCATCGGACTAGAGATCATACTAAAAACCCTTTCAGATCATACAATATATGACTATTGCACACCGATTGTATATGGTACTACCAAGGTTGCATCTTTTTACCGTAAGGCCTTATCCATGGGTGACTTCAGCTTCAATGTTATTTCCAGGCCGGACCAGGCTAACGGAAAACGGCCGAACATGATCAACTGCTGGGATGAAGATGTTAAGATAGAACCGGGTTCTGCGAGTCCTACAGGTGGTAAGTATGCTTTTATCTCTCTCGAAAGAGCTGTATCTGATCTGCTTGAAGGAAATACGGACGCGCTGGTAACAGCACCCATCAATAAGCATACGATTCAAAACGACAGTTTTAATTTTGCCGGTCATACTGAATATATTCAGCACAGAGCACAAGCGAAAGATTCGCTGATGTTCCTGGTTGGAGAAGATCTCAGAGTGGGGGTAGTCACCGGCCATGTGCCTGTATCACAGATTGCTTCGGGAATTACGAAAGAGAGTATCATTTCGAAGCTGGAGCTGATGAAAGAGAGCCTGAAGAATGATTTCTGGGTTCAGAAGCCTAAAATCGCTGTGCTCGGTCTCAACCCGCATGCCGGAGATAACGGTCTGATCGGTACAGAGGAGAAAGATATCATTATTCCGGCAATCGAGGCTGCAAACGAAAGCGGGATCTTCGCTTTTGGTCCGTATGCGGCAGATGGCTTTTTTGCGAACGGATCGCATATGAAATTTGATGCTGTGCTGGCTATGTACCACGACCAGGGACTTATTCCTTTTAAATATATCGATTTTCATACTGGTGTGAATTTTACTGCTGGTCTGCCTGTTGTACGGACGTCTCCGGACCATGGTACGGGCTATGATATTGCAGGAAAGAATCTGGCAAGTGAAAGTTCTTTCAGGGAGGCGCTATTTATGGCTATGAATATTGTTAAGCGCCGGCGTGAAATGGCAGAGCTCACCTCAAATCCTCTTAAGATCACCAAGCTTTCTAAAGACCGGGATTAGCAGCTGAATTGCTGCCCTGCTGAAGAATACCGGAAATTCTGAATGTGATATTAGAGCACTAAAGAGGAATGGGCTGAAATTATGTATGAATGAAAGCCGGACTGGCAGTTAAAGTTTTTTTTGTGATATAATTCGGTAAATTTATTTGTACTAATTCTAAATAAGAATATTTTTGCGGCATATTCAACCAAAACACGCAATTATGTTCAGTTTGTCCGAAGGTGTCATTTCAAAAAATCACTATTCATCTTTCTTAAATTCACGGCTTGTTCGTTTATCTCTGTCTCTGGTGCTGGTGATCCTTTTTTCAGCAGTTTCCCGGGCACAGGAAAAGAATGTATCTGCTGAAGGGACTGTCACTGGTCCGGACGGACATCCTCTTGCTTATGCCACTGTAGCTGTAGAAGGAGCAAGGGGCAGCCTGACCGATGAGCGGGGATGGTTCTCGATAAAAAATATTGCTGCAGGTACGCACCGGTTCCATATAAGTCTTATCGGATATAAAAAACTATCGAAAGAAGTAAGTCTTTCAGCGGGTTCGGATGTCCGGCTTTCCTTTGTTTTAGAACCGGAGAATACTCTTTCAGAAGTGGTAGTCACTGCCGGGCGTAAAGCTGAAAGCATTAATGAAGTACCGTCTTCCGTAAGTATCCTGACAGAACGGGATGTAAAAGAACAGCAGAATGTAAATCCTTCTGTTGCTGCCATTCTTGGTAATACGGTGCCCGGACTCGGGACTGCGACGAATAAGGCTACGAATTCCGGCCAGACACTGCGCGGGCGCCAGGTGCTGGTGTTGATCGACGGGATTCCTCAATCGACCCCGCTGATGAATGGCAGCCGGGATATCCGTACCCTTGATCCTGCAGTTATTGAAAGAGTGGAGGTGATAAAGGGAGCGACGTCTATCTATGGAAACGGATCGGCCGGGGGAATCATTAACTTTATTACAAAGAAGCCTTCACAGGATAAGGCATTTTCGGGAACTACGAGTGCTGGACTTAATGGAAATGTTGCACATCCTTCGCATACAGGAGGCTACAGGCTTTCCCAGACCTTTTCCGGATCGCTGGATAAGTTCTCCTATCTGGTTAGCGGGACTTATAATTACACCGGGGTTTTGAAAGATGCGAAGGGGAATGTGAATGCCCAGGCTGACGGCTTAGGCGAAAATTCGCTGTACAATACATTTGTGAAACTGGGATATAAACCAGATGAAAACAGCGAGATCTTAGCGTCCTACAATCTTTTCAGGAGTGTACAAAACAGTGATTATATTAATGTTACAGGCAAGTATGGGGAGCGGCCTTCAATAGGGGAGAAAGGGGATGATCCCGGGAAGCCAGCAGGCACTCCGTATAATCATAATGCATTTATTACATATCGTCACAAATCACTTCCTTTAGCTACTTCCCTGGATGTTTCTGCTTATTATAACGAGTTTATCTCGATGAACAGGTATGTGGAAAAGGGTACTGCCTGGTATGGTCCCGGCCAAACGAAAATACAATCTTTCAAGAAAGGATTGCGCGTAACTCTGAATACTCCATGGAAGATGGGAACACTGGGGGACGGGGAGCTGACCTATGGCCTTGATCTTTTGAACGACCGTACAAATCAGGTACTGACCGATGGAAGGGTTTATATTCCTGATATGAACATGGTCAATCTTGCTCCTTATGCCCAGATGAAACTCGATTTTTTTACTGATTTTGTACTGAAAGCTGGGGTACGGTATGAGAACGCGAGAGTTAAAGTAAAGGATTTCAATACAATCGCTACCGGGCCTAACGGTGAGGGGAGCATAGCGGTATCAGGAGGGAAAATTCCGTATAACGCAACAACATTCAATGCGGGTTTACGCTATGTGAAGTTTGATGCGTTTAATCCTTTTATCAGCTTTTCTCAGGGATTTGCCATTAACGAGCTTGGGCGTATCCTCCGGCGTGCTACCAGCAATACACTGGAAAGTATTGAAACAGATCCTGTTATTACCAATAATTATGAAGCGGGATTCAGCAGCAGGATCGGAATTTTCAATCTGACCGGCTCTTATTATATCAGTACTTCTAAACTTGGAGCCAACCTGGTGGATGTAGGAGGTTTCCTCGTTGCACAGAGGGAGCCTGAAAGGGTTCACGGGTATGAAATCGCTGCCGACGCTTATCTCAGCCGTAAATGGACAGTGGGTGCGAGTTATACTTTTGTAGAAGGAAAGGCTGAGCAGCAGGATGGTACGAAAGTATACATGAACGGCTTGCGTATTGCGCCTTCAAAGGCAACGGCTTACCTGGCGTATCGCCCTTCCGGATCACTGGATATGCGGGTATTCTGGGTGCATACAGGAAGCCGTGACCGTTTTGACGTTCGTTCAAACGGTTTATATGCTAACAGTGAGGGGCCGGTTAAATCAATTGACCTGTTTAACCTTTCTGCCAGTTATCGTTTCAATAGTAAGTGGTCTGCCGGATTGGGCGTGGAGAATCTCCTGAACACTTCTTACTACCCCGTAGTAAGTCAGTACCGGGCTCTAGATGCTGAATACGTAAGAGGCAATGGAGCTACTATGAACCTGAATGTGTCGTATAGTTTTTAATGTTTATGGTAAAAAAGACGTTTTTGCTGATACACAAATGGCTGGGCCTCGTTTCGGGCCTTGTCGTTTTTATTGTCAGCATTACAGGTTGCATTAACGTCTTTTCGGATGAGTTAAAGGAATTTTTTTACCGGGACAGGCTCTTTACTGAGAAGGCTGAGGGTAAGCCGCTTCCGTTTAGTTTCGTTTTAAAACAAGCCAGGCATGCACTTGGCCCGGAATACAGGATCTCCCGCTGTGAGATTTATCCGGGGGCAGGGCGCACCTGGGTCTTCAGGGCATCGTCGACTAATGCAAATGCCTTCGGTCACTGGAATTACTATAAATATTACTTTCGCGTGTATGTTAACCCATATAGCGGAAAAGTAGTGTATGTTGAGGATGCCCGCAACGAGTTTTTTCAGCTGGTAATCAGTATGCATATGCACCTGCTCCTGGGAGCAAAGGCTGGTGGTCTTATAACCGGGGTTTCGACCCTTTGCTTTTTTGTTTTATTACTAAGCGGCCTGGTCCTCTGGTGGCCGAAATTCTGGAAGCGGAAGCTGGTCAGAAGAGCTCTGTTATTAAAGCGGGGAGTTGGAAAAAAACGTTTAAATTATGACATTCACAATGTCGGAGGTTTTTACATTCTGATCCCCGCATTGCTGATCTCTCTGACGGGATTGGTTTTCGCTTTTGACTGGGCTGATCAATCATTACAGTATATTGCTAACGGAGGCCGGAAGGAGCATAAGCGGGAGATCCCGGTATCATCACCTAATGAGAGTTATCATTTCCCTGCGGTTGACCGCGCGATTCAGAACCTTCTGGCTGTTCACTCGTCCGCTGACGTGTTTTCCATCCGTTTCAGGGAAAAGAACACTGCTCCCCTGGATGTACAGGTGAGGATCGCTGAGAAACGGACCCATGAGTTTAAATGGTATTATTTCGACCGGAATGCCGGAGAACTGCTTTTAAAATACGGCAATGAAGATCTTAAAGGGGGCGAAAAACTCAGGAGTATGAACTATGATCTGCACACCGGGGCCTTCGCGGGAATTTCAACAAAAGTGCTCGCTTTTCTGGTGTCTCTTGTCTGCGCTTCTCTTCCTGTTACCGGGTTCATTATCTGGTATAACAAGGGTGCGAAGAAGAAAAAGAAAGCCTCTTCTCCATATTTAAAAAAACTTTTACAGAATCATTAATTTTATCTATTTTTGCAGGCTCAATTGGCGTGCTTTGAAATCGTTACAGGAATATCGGATATCATACACCGGGTTAAAGACGGGAAGGCATCAGTTCGAGTTTGATATAGATGAACGTTTTTTCAACGAGTTTGAATACTCGCTGGTAAAGAACGGGAAGCTGAAGGTCAACCTGGAGCTTGATAAACAGGAGACGATGATCATCCTGAACTTCGGAATTAAGGGCAGTATTTATCTTAATTGCGATGTGTGTTTATCGGACTTTCCGATTGTCGTGGATATACAGGAGCGGCAGATTGCGAAGTTCCATGAGGATGAGAATCTGGAGGATGATACAGATGAGATCATGGTACTGGGGAAGAACGAGTACGAGATCAATGTTGCGCCTCTGATATATGAGTATATCAATCTGGCAGTTCCTTATTTTCACCGTTGTGAAGAGCCGGGAGCAACTGAATGGTGCGATAAAGGAATGCTTGAAAAGCTGCAGACGCTTTCGGGCCAGAACACAGAAGAAGAACAAAATGAAGATGCAGATCCAAGGTGGGATGCATTAAAAAGAATAAAAAAACAATAATTAAAAAAACAGGAAAATGGCACATCCAAAACGTAAGTTGTCCAAGTCGAGAAGAGATAAGAGAAGAACTCATTATAAAGCAGAAGCGCCAACCTTGTTTACCTGCAAAACTACAGGCGCAGTTCACCAGCCACACCGTGCATACAACGTTGATGGCAACCTGTATTATAACGGTAAATTAGTTATCGAGAACACCTCTATCGCATAAGGTAATTTTCTAAAATGAAAATTGGCTTAGATATAATGGGCGGAGATTTTGCTCCCAATGCAACTGTTTTGGGAGCAATTGCAGCCTTTAAAGCCTTAGATTCACACCAGAAACTGGTGCTCATTGGTGACAAAGACCAGGCTCTTCCTATTATGAAGGAGCAGAACTTTAATCCGGATCATTTCGAGTTTGTTCATACTACTCAAACTATTAGTATGGGCGAACATCCCACAAAAGCTATTACTCAGAAACCTGATTCAAGCATAAGCGTTGGCTTTAAATTGCTCAAGGAGAAAAAGATTGATTCCTTTTCTTCTGCGGGTAATACTGGTGCTATGCTGGTTGGTGCGATGTTCAGTGTGAAAACTGTTCCGGGGGTTATTCGTCCGGCAATTTCTACTGTGGTACCTAAGCTGAAGAAGGGCTATGGTATCATGCTTGACGTAGGTGCAAATGCAGACTGCAAACCGGATACACTTCTGCAGTTCGGTATATTGGGCAGCCTGTTTGCTGAAAGTATTCTGGGCATTCACAAGCCTAAAGTGGGGCTTATGAACATTGGAGAGGAAGAGGAAAAAGGAAATCTTTTAATGCTCGCTACCCATCCGATGATGAAGGACACGAATATGTTCAACTTTATCGGGAATATTGAAGGCCGGGATCTGTTTAATGAAAAGGCTGATGTCATTGTTTGCGATGGTTTTACAGGAAATGTGATGCTTAAACTGGCTGAAACATTCTATGTACTAACCCAGCAAAAGGGATTTCAGGATGAGTTCTTTGCCCGCTTTAATTATGAGCAATATGGTGGCAGTCCGATCCTGGGGATAAATGCTCCTGTGATCATAGGTCATGGTATATCAAATCCGGAGGCGATAAAGAATATGATCCTTCTTTCAAGGAGCATGATCACCACTAAATTAATAGATAAGATCATATCTGCATTTAAATAATTCGGACAGGACAATGCAAAAGATATATGCCGCAATTACAGCGGTTAATGGATACGTACCTGATTACGTGCTGACCAATCATGAACTGGAAACCATGGTGGAAACCAATGATGAATGGATTACGTCACGTACTGGTATCAGAGAGAGAAGGATCCTGAAAGGAGAAGGGCTTGCTACTTCTGATCTGGCAGTACCTGCTGTGAAGGGCTTGCTTGAAAAGCGGGGAATAGGAGCAGAGGAGATCGATATGATCATCTTTTGTACATCCACTCCTGATATGCCGATTCCGGCAACCGCAAACATTCTGGCTCATAAGATTGGTGCTAAAAACGCCTGGGGGTATGATCTGCAGGCAGCATGCTCCGGATTTGTGTTTGGTCTGGCTACCGGTGCACAGTTTATAGAATCCGGCAAGCACCAGAAAGTGCTGGTTGTGGGTGGTGATAAAATGTCGTCGATTGTCAATTATGAGGACAGGGCGACCTGTATTCTTTTTGGCGACGGATGCGGGGCTGCCCTGCTTGAACCTAACACGGAAGGTTACGGGGTGATAGACTCAATACTGAAAAGCGATGGTGCCGGATGCCAGTTCCTTTATGTGAAGGCAGGCGGATCGCAAATGCCGGCAACCCATGAAACCGTGGATGCCAGGCAGCACTTTGCCTACCAGGAGGGCCAGGCTGTATTTAAATCTGCCGTGACCAATATGGCGGATGTTGCTGCTGAGATTATTGAACGTAACAACCTGAAGAGCGAGGATATTGCATGGCTCGTTCCTCATCAGGCTAATAAAAGAATTATTGACGCTACTGCCAGCCGCGCGGGTGTACCATCTGAAAAGGTGATGATCAATATAGACCGCTACGGAAATACGACCAACGGAACTATTCCCCTTTGTTTATGGGAATGGGAAAGCAAGCTGAAGAAGGGGGATAATCTGATCCTGGCTGCCTTTGGCGGTGGCTTTACCTGGGGCTCCTTGTATTTAAAATGGGCATACTAGAGGGAAAGTAATTTTTATTTATGAACTTTGAATTATAAATAAATTAACCTAAAAAACAAATATGGATATCAAACAGGTTCAGGAACTTATCAGATTTGTTTCGAAATCAGGTGTTAATGAAGTTTCTATTGAAGAAAAAGATTTTAAGATCACTATAAAGACTAATCAGGCGCCTACGTATGTCAATGCGACTCTGCCG
>NZ_QEAS01000025.1:62740-69661 GCF_003130405.1 Pararcticibacter amylolyticus | reverse complement strand
AGGCTCAAGCTCCTGTTAAGGTCTCTGCAGAAACAGAAGATACTTCAAAATATCTGACTATCAAATCGCCTATGATCGGTACTTTTTACCGTTCAGCAGGTCCGGACAAAGCTTCATTTGTGAATGTTGGTGATGAGGTGAAGGCTGGCCAGGTGGTGTGTATCATAGAGGCAATGAAATTATTCAATGAAATAGAATCTGAAATCTCAGGCAGAATCGTAAAGGTCCTTGTCGAGAATTCAAGTCCTGTTGAATATGACCAGCCATTATTCCTGGTCGAACCTGCCTAAAAATATGTTATTGATGTGCAAATTTGCAGGGGTGGAAACATCTGCATATTTGCACATTCTTTTTATTGTACACAGAAGGAAGTTATGTTTAAAAAGATACTAATTGCAAACCGCGGAGAAATAGCTTTACGTATTATCCGTACCTGTAAAGAGATGGGAATAAAGACGGTAGCTGTATATTCTACAGCTGACCGGGAAAGTTTACATGTCAGGTTTGCGGACGAGGCTGTTTGTATCGGGCCTCCGGCCAGTAAGGATTCTTACCTGAATATTCCGAATATCATTTCGGCAGCGGAGCTCACGAATGCCGATGCTATTCATCCCGGATATGGATTTTTATCTGAAAACGCTAAATTCTCTGCAATTTGCAGAGACTACCATATCAAGTTCATTGGCGCAACGCCCGAGCAGATCAATGCGATGGGAGATAAGGCTTCGGCTAAGGAAACGATGAAGACCGCAGGTGTGCCTACCATTCCCGGATCTGACGGACTGGTTTCTGATGTAAAGGAAGGTATCGGAATTGCCAATGAAATTGGATATCCGGTAATACTGAAGGCTACAGCCGGTGGCGGCGGCCGTGGTATGAGGATTGTGTGGAAAGATGAGGATTTTGAGGCTGCATGGGATTCTGCCAGGATGGAAGCAGGCGCTGCTTTTGGAAATGACGGGATATACCTGGAAAAATACGTTGAAGATCCCAGGCATATTGAAATCCAAATTATAGGAGATCAGTATGGAAAAGTGTGTCATTTATCTGAGAGAGATTGTTCGATCCAGAGAAGGCATCAGAAGCTGGTGGAGGAATCTCCCTCTCCTTTCATGACAGATACCCTGCGTGAAAAGATGGGTGAAGCCGCCGTCAAAGGTGCAAAGGCTGTAAATTACGAGGGAGCCGGAACGATCGAATTCCTGGTGGATAAGCACAGGAACTTCTATTTCATGGAGATGAATACCCGTATCCAGGTGGAGCACCCGGTAACAGAGGAGGTAATTAACTACGATCTTATAAAGGAACAGATCCGGGTGGCAGCAGGTGTCCCTATATCCGGAAGGAATTATACCCCTGCTAAACATGCTATCGAATGCCGGATTAACGCAGAAGACCCGGCTAACGGGTTCAGGCCGTCTCCGGGAAGAATAACTATCTTTCATTCGCCGGGTGGTCATGGAGTTCGTGTGGATACTCATGTTTACGCGGGATATCAGATTCCTCCTAATTACGATTCGATGATCGCTAAACTGATCTGCACCGGGCAAACACGTGAGGAGGCAATTTCTACTATGGAGCGTGCGTTAAGTGAATTTGTGATTGAAGGAGTGAAAACTACAATTCCTTTCCATTGCCAACTGATGAAGGACCCTAATTTCAGAGCGGGGAACTTTACAACGAAGTTTATGGAGAGTTTTGAATTTGAGGAAGACTCAGCTCTCTAAACGATATTTTTTAAGGTGTGGTGAAGCCACAGAATTCAGAAACAAGGCATCTTTGAAAGTACAATGAGCAATAACAGGGGAAAAAAGCTTCTTGACTCAATAAAAGAAAAAGGACAGAATCTGGAGGCAGAAATGTCCTTTTTCGACCATCTTGAGGTATTGAGGTGGCACCTTATCCGTTCTTGTATTGCTATTGTTGTATTTACCAGTCTCGCCTTTGGCTACTACGATTTTATCTTCGATAAGGTCATTATGGGGCCTAAAAGCCCGGGCTTCTGGACGTACCGGATGATGTGCCAGATTGCCGATCGCTTTCATCTTTCGGCAGACTATTGCATTAAGGAGATTAAGTTCAATATTATCAATACTGAGATGGCGGGGCAGTTCACCCTGCAATTAAATTCCTCATTGCTGGCGGGGGTGGTATTGGGATTTCCTTATCTTTTATATGAGATATGGAGGTTTATAAAGCCAGGCCTTACAGATAAAGAAAGGACTTCAGCCAGTGGATTTGTGTTTTACGCTACCTTTTTATTTATTCTGGGGATATTGTTTGGGTATTATATTATAGCACCTTTATCTATTACCTTTCTGGCTAACTATACGGTCAGCAACATTATCCAGAACCAGATAACAATAGACTCTTATCTGTCGTCTGTAGCCACCCTCACCCTTGGTACAGGTGTTGTATTCGAATTGCCGATCCTGATCTTTATCCTGTCGAAGATAGGCATTATGACGCCCCGGTTTATGAGGGCTTCGAGACGATATTCTACTGTGATCATTCTGATCATTGCAGCTGTTATTACTCCAACTCCTGATATTCTGACAATGCTAACCGTTAGTTTCCCACTATTTATCCTGTATGAGGTCAGTATAATGATTTCCGCACGGGTAGAGAAGCGAAGGGAGAAAGCATTGATGAGCAGGGATTAGTAATAAAGTAAATTAACCGGTCTTTGTAATGTCATGCTGGAACCTAAGCGGGGACAGCGAATCAAATTCAAAATGGATAACAATATTTCAATAGCTATTGGTTCAGACCACGCAGGGTTTGAATATAAGGAGATGCTCAGAGAGTTTTTAAAGGATTTGGAGCTTAAAGACTTTGGAACTTACAGTGCGGAGTCTGCCGATTATCCTGATTTTGCACACCCTGTATCTATGGCAGTAGAAGAGGGAAAGTTTACCTTCGGTATACTCGTTTGCGGAAGCGCTAACGGGGTGGCAATCACGGCAAACAAGCACAAAGGGATCCGGGCTGCGATATGCTGGACAGAAGAGCTGGCTGAACTTGCCAGGATGCATAATAATGCGAATGTTCTCTGTGTTCCGGCCCGCTTTATCAGTAAGGAACTGGCGAAAGATATTACTACCCGTTTTCTTGAAACGGCGTTTGAAGGCGGCAGGCACGCTACGAGGGTAGGAAAGATCTCGTGTTAGAACGGAGAGGTGAGCCTTTGAAATTTCCGGGTTATGAGTTATGATTGGTTGAAATACATAACTCATAACCCGGAATACATAAGTCCTTAAAACGTTAGTCTTATAGACAGTCCGAACTGACCTGCCTTAAAGTCTGCTTCCGGTGCGAACTGCAAAGCCGGCTTCCAGTCGAATGAAAGATTGATCGGAGCTTCTGCAAAATGATAATCAAGACCTAATACGCCATCGGCACTCAGGAGAAAGTCGTTTTTATCAATCAACTTATAGTCCATGCCTCCAACCGAGACACCTGCTCCGTAAAACCAGCGGAGGTTGCCATATTCAAAATCAATCGGATTGTGTACCTCATACAATCCTGTGAAGCGGACAGCGGAATAAGCATTCTTACTTTTGAAACTTAAGATGAAGTCAATTGCACGATCCTCTTCGAGGAAAGTTTTGAATGTAATGCCTGTATAGTCGCCTACCCTGACACCTGCTGCATTTTTGTACTGAGCCTCTGCACGGTTGTTGATCATAGCAAAAGCTGCTGTTAAAGATAGAAAGATGAATAGTTTTTTCATTTGAAAAAGAGTATTAAAGCAGGCAAATGTAAAAATTAATCGTTAACTGCCTCCTGTTTTATAAGACGAGTCAATATCTGTCAGGGTTACAGGTGTGATAAAATAAAAGGAGTATACATAAAAAAAAGAGGCTTGAACCAGATCGGTTCAGCCTCTTTAATTGTATAGAGCGTTAACTTAGATGTCTGAAATTAAAATGCGTAGCGGAACGAAAGTCCGAAACGAGCTGCCTGGGTATCGGTATCCGGGCTCACGAGGAACATAGGTCTCCAGTCGAATCCGAAGTTCAGGGGCACATTCGGGATTTTATATTCGAGACCGGCTACCGGCCTTATAGCAATGCCTGTATCATTATCTCCGAAAAGTATCTGAGGTCCCAATCCTGCGTACCATTTTAAACCAGGTGCATTTGGGATGGGTGCTGTATATTCGTATTCAGCTTCCAGTCCTACTACATCGCCTTCAAAGAAGAGCAAACTTGCATCGACTGCACCTGTTTGTGTGAAATGATGCTTAACGTTGAAACCTACTCCTGTAGATCCGTCGCCAAGATCCACTCTGAGACCAGCTGCGGTTCTGTAACTTGAGCCAGAAGCACGGCTTTGTGCATAGCTGAATGATGCCAGACAGGTTAATAGTAGAAGAATAGCAGATAGTTTTGTTTTCATTTGTGCAAATTGTTTTAAGTGATGTTAAAAAGTCATAAGCAGGTCTTCCCTTCCCATGGACAGATGCTTATGTGGCTTTTCATTTCAATAGATTAAAGTTTTTAATTTTGAACTAAAACGCGGCGTTTGAAAGTTTTGTTTTTGGTTTTTTAATTTTCCCCGGGCGAAACGATCTTGTGACGGCATGAAATATATGGGGGCATGCAAGGTCTCTTTTTTCTAATGCTTTGAGCTTCACTGAAAACGATGCAGAAGCATACTGAATGTAAAAAAATGTTAAAGCTTAGTATTTGAAGATTAAAAAGATAAATTTGCAGACGAAAAGCCGTGTTTGGTAGCATTGAACGCCTGGCTTTCGTATTATAATGTAAAAACAGACGGATGCGAACAATGACATACAAGGTTTACTTTTTTGTTTTACTTCTTGCGGCGGTGATCACGGGGTGTGAAAAGAGTTATGAAAGTATTGAAACAGAAGATGAGAAGAATATACAGGCATACATTCAGAAGAACGGCCTGAATGTAACACAGTATGATACTACCGGTATATACTACCAGATTACTTCTACCCCTCCGGAGCAGGCTGATAGTCTTGATTATACCAAGCAACTTCCTATAATTTATACGGTGAGATCACTCGATGGTGCTTATTCTTCGCAGGATACTGTTCTCAACCGGTATGGGAATTACTTTGGATATTTTTCTCCTGCTGGTATCAGGGATATTGTTAAAAGGGCGCTTAAAAAGCAGGGAGGGGAAATCCGTATTATCGTTCCTTCGCGGAAAGCCTATGGAAGGAGCGGAAATAAAACTCTGGGCATCCCGGGTAACGCATCCCTTGACTATACGATTAAAGTGCTTGAAAGCAAAAAACTGCCTCAGTATGAAGACGGGATGATCAGGAAGTACCTTGAAAGAGAAGGACTCACTGGTTTTACAAGGACTGAGTCGGGATTGTTTTATAAGATTCTAGAGCAGGGAACGGGGAGCAGTATTACAATAGATTCTACCGTAACGACTGACTATACTGGTAAATTGCTTAATGGACAGGTGTTTGATTCACGAACATCCAGCGTGTTTTCTTTAACTGATCCCGGTTTGCGACAAGGGTGGAAGGAAGCGCTTCCTTTGTTAAAAGAGGGAGGTTCAATCAGAATGGTATTTCCATCTCCCCTGGGTTATGGCATTACAGGGTACTCAGGTATTCCAGCTTTTTCGCCATTGGATTTTGAAGTAAAGGTTACCGCGGTCTCCAATTGACGACCCAATCATTAATAAGAAATTTAAAAGGGCAGCGAACGGGAATTATTCGCTGCCCTTTTTCTTTGGTGTCCTATGAGTAATTATAACGGACTTTTTACAGGAATATTTCGCCTTACTTAATATATCTGAAATCTTGTCCCGATTCGATCTTCAAGAGAGATTCGTAGATCAGGCGAATCACATTGTCAACGTCTTCTTTATGAACCATTTCCACTGTCGTATGCATATAGCGGAGGGGAAGTGAAATGAGGGCCGAGACCACACCGTCATTGGAGTATGCGAATGCATCGGTATCAGTACCTGTCCATCTTGAAGATGCCTGACGCTGGAACGGAATCTTGTTATCCTGGGCGGCTGCAATAAGCAGCTTGTTAAAGTTGTTGTGTACAGAAGGGGCATAAGACAATACAGGGCCTTTTCCGCATGCAAGGTCACCCTGGGTGATCTTATTGATCATAGGGGTTTGGGTGTCGTGAGTAACATCCGTAATAATCGCAAGGTTCGGCTTTATCCTGTTGGCAATCATTTCAGCACCACGAAGCCCTACCTCTTCCTGAACTGCATTGACGATGTACAATCCAAACGGAAGGGTCTTCTTATTTTCTTTCAGAAGGCGCGCAACTTCCGCAATCATGAATCCGCCCACCCTGTTATCCAGAGCTCTTCCGACATAGTAGCGGTTGTTTAATACCATGAATTCGTCTTCATAGGTTACTACACAACCCACATGGATCCCTAATGCTTCCACTTCTTCCTGAGATGTGCAGCCGCAATCAAGGAAAATGTTCTTTAATGTGGGAGCCTCTTCTTTTTCGCCGTTACGCGTATGGATAGCCGGCCAGCCAAATACGGCCTTTACAATGCCCTTGTCTGTGTGAATGTTCACTCTTTTGGAAGGAGCAATCTGATGATCCGATCCGCCGTTTCTGATCACATAAATTAAGCCGTCTTTGGTGATGTAATTTACGAACCAAGAAATTTCATCGGAGTGGGCTTCTATGACCACTTTATATTCAGCCTGGGGATTGATAACACCAACAGCTGTACCATAATTGTCTACATAATGTTCGTCAATATATGGTTTAATATAATCCAGCCAGAGTTTCTGGCCTTCCCATTCAAACCCGGTAGGAGAGGGATTGTTAATGTATTTTTCTAAAAACTTAAGGGATTCGCCGGTTACAACCGGAACATGTTTTTCATTTTCCTCACTGTTTGTATTCATTTTTAATTCTCCTTTGAATGCAAAGATAAGTT
>NZ_QEAS01000025.1:62537-62631 GCF_003130405.1 Pararcticibacter amylolyticus | reverse complement strand
AACAAAGATTGAGTTGCGGGCAAATACCATTGCAGTTTTAGTATTTGTCCACTTTTTTAATGGCCTATGAAAAAAATTAAGCGCTATGACAGGA
>NZ_QEAS01000025.1:59402-62485 GCF_003130405.1 Pararcticibacter amylolyticus | reverse complement strand
AACTGCCTATATACGGATAACGTACTTCAGTGAGGTAAAGGCCGCAGGCAGGGACAGATGTACCGGCATTCGAGCGGTTTTTACTGGCAATGATGTCATGTATAGCTTCGGGGGGGATTGTTCCTTTCCCGATCATGATCAGAGTGCCGACAATCGCACGAACCATGTTCCGCAGAAATCTGTCAGCGGAGATGTGAAATACAAGGCCGTCTTCATTCTCAAGCCATTCGGCGCGGGAGATTTTGCAGTTGTTTGTGAAAACCTGGGTATTGGATTTACTAAAGCAGCTGAAATCAGTGTAATTTAAAAGCTCTGATGCTGCCAGGTTCATCCGGCCGACATCAGGAGAATCTCTTAGCAGCCAGGAATACTGATGCTTGAACGGGTTTTTATGAAAGTGGATATGATATTCGTAGGAGCGAAGAGTGGCATCGAAGCGCGTGTGAGCGTCTTCATGAACGGCGTGTATCGTTTTAATGGCAATCTCGTAGGGAAGAAGAGCGTTCAGGCTGTTGAGGAAAGACGGGTTGCCTGCAAGTTCTTTCGGCCTGCCTTCCCCGGTTTCCACATCGAAATGGGCGAAGAACTGCCGGGCGTGTACACCTGTGTCTGTCCTTCCGCAGCCTACAGTTTCTATATCCTGCCTGAGAATAGTAGAGAGGGCCTTGTCAAGAAGTTCCTGCACGGTAACCGCATTAGGTTGAATCTGCCAGCCGTGAAACCTGGTTCCATCATAAGATAGTTCTGCAAAATAACGCCTGTTGCTCACGCTTCAAACTTAAAAAAATCTTCCCTAAGTATCAGAGTATATCAGCGTGATATATGGAATGACTTATAACAGAATAGAGAATCCGTTGCAACAAACAGAGAATTTTCTATAAGTTTGTGTGTTTATATACGACTATGATCCAAAGAATTCAAACCATCTGGCTATTCCTGACGACAACAGTAATTTTTGCGCTTTTCCTGTTCCCTTATTTACAGATCCTGAATGCCAGCGGCACCGCCAAGGCGGTAAAGGTCACCGGGGTATATGAAAATATAGGCGGGCAAATAGTTCAGACCTCTGATTTCACCGGGCTTACAATAGCTACTGTCATTCTGGGATTGCTGCCTTTCGTGATTATTTTCTTCTTCAGGGAAAGACAGAAGCAGATCAGGCTTTGTTATCTTGTTATAGTTCTCATCCTGGGTTACAGCTTCTGGATGGCTCAAACGGCTAAAAGCGTAATAGGGGATCTTCAGCTTCAATTGCAGAACTATGGGATTGGCGTCATTCTGCCCTGCCTGGCGGTATTGTTCATCATTCTGGCGTTAAGAGGGATCCGCCATGATGAGAAGCTGATAAAATCAGCTGACAGGCTTCGGGCATAAATTCATGTTGCAACTATTATTTTTGAAGATAATTTCTTATCTTTGCAGAATACCGGCAATAAAGCCGGTTTTTTATTGTTATCATGAACCCATTTAGTGAACTGGGAATCCGTCATGATATTGTTAATGCCATAACTGATCTGGGTTTTGAGAACCCAACGCCAATCCAGGAACAATCGATCCCGGTATTACTCTCAGGCAGCAACGATTTTGTCGGATTAGCCCAAACCGGCACAGGGAAGACAGCCGCATTCGGTCTTCCTTTGTTAGAATTAATTGATTTTACGAAGAATTACCCACAGGCATTAGTTTTATGCCCAACAAGGGAATTGTGTTTACAGATCGCCAGTGATCTGAACAACTACTCGAAAAACCTCAGCAATGTGAATGTTGTTGCCGTATATGGCGGTGCAAGTATTTCAGATCAGCTGAGACAAATAAAGAGGGGGGTGCAGATTGTGGTAGCTACTCCCGGACGTATGCTCGACATTATTGGCCGTAAAGCCATCGACTTCTCAGAAGTAAGATATGTTGTGCTTGACGAAGCAGATGAAATGCTCAACATGGGCTTTCAGGAAGATATTGACCATATCCTGTCGACTACACCGGCCGACAAGAAAACATGGTTATTCTCTGCTACCATGCCGGCTGAAGTAAGAAGGATCGCCAAGAATTACATGACCGATCCTTTTGAACTAACCGTAGGTAAACAGAATACAGGAAACGCAAATATCGACCACGAATACTACGTGGTGCGTGCCCGTGATAAATATGCCGCTTTTAAGCGTATTGTAGACTTCAATCCTGAGATCTTCGGAATTGTTTTCTGCCGTACTAAGGTGGAAACTCAGGAGATCGCTGAATCGCTCATTAAGGACGGTTATAACGCTGATTCATTGCATGGGGACCTTTCTCAGCAGCAGCGTGATAAGGTGATGAAACGCTACCGCGACCGCAGCCTTCAGTTGCTGATTGCAACCGATGTGGCAGCCCGCGGAATAGATGTGAATGATGTTACTCACGTAATCAACTATTCACTTCCCGACGAAATTGAGAACTATACTCACCGGAGCGGACGTACTGCCCGTGCAGGGAAATCTGGTGTCTCCATCTCTATTGTAAATGCGAAAGAGCTCGGAAAGATCCGTCAGATTGAGCGCGTCATCGGCAAGAAGTTTACAAAAGTAGAAGTTCCGGGAGGTTTTGATGTTTGTGAAAAACAACTTTTTGCTTTAGTGCACCGCGTGCACCAGGTAGAGGTGAACGAGACACAAATGGAGCCCTATATCGCCCGTATTATGGATGAGTTTGCGGAGATGGATAAGGAAGAAATCATCAAGCGTTTTGCTTCACTTGAATTTAACCGTTTCCTTGAATATTATAAGCACGCTCCAGATCTTAATGCGCCGGTAGGTGAAGAAAGAGGGGGAGTGCGTACAGAGCGCTTTGCCAGAACTTCTTCAAGAGGAGAATATACCCGCCTGTTCATTAACCTTGGTTCGGTAGATGAGTTTACCCGCGGAGACATGCTTGGCTTTATCTGCAACAACGGAAAAATAAGCGGTAAGTCGATCGGAAAAATCGATCTGAAAGGTGTTTATACTTTCTTTGAAGTGGAGAATGCACAAACAGATCATCTTCTGCAGAATTTCAAATCGGTTGATTTCAACGGCCGGAACGTAAGAGTAGAAGTAGCCGGTGACCGCGAT
>NZ_QEAS01000025.1:89-59333 GCF_003130405.1 Pararcticibacter amylolyticus | reverse complement strand
TTCCGTGATTTCTCAGGCAACCGCAGAGATCGTAGTGATCGGGGCGGAGACCGTGGTCATGGAAGATCTGGCGGAGACCATGAACGCCGCAAACGCTGGTAAAAGAAGCGAACAGCATTTGGTATTTAGCTTTTAGCTTGCCGGGAATTTCCCTGATAAGCTAAAAGCTAAACGCCGGATGTATGCTTAATCATTCTCCAGATATACCCGGTGTCCCATGTCATTTTCATAAAACTGCCTGTCGTACATATCCAGGTACACCGGTTCGCCGTTAGGCCCCTTTACGTTATGCAGCAGGCGGTCTTTAATTTGATTACCATATTCCACTAAACGATTTCCTAATCCTCTGGCCGAATCAATCAAACCATCGGCAAGACGGGTACCATCTTTTCTCCTGTACATAAGGGCAACGATTGCTGCAGCTGCCGCCCCGGCGCCAACGCCTAAAACTACTAACTTCTTCATAGTGACATTGTTTAAAGTGTATTTATTGCCTGAAAACGCCGTATGCGGCGGTTAAAAAGGTAACAAATAAAAGAAGCGGAAGTTTTTATAAATCAGGACAGCTGATCTGCAAGGAGCCTCATCTCGATATGCGGGGAATGCTTTTCATAGAGGATAGCATATACAGCCCGGCAAATAGGCATATTTACTTTGTGGATCTTGTTGATCTGGTGAAGGGAATTTGAAGCATAAAAGCCTTCAGCAACCATATTCATTTCAAGCTGGGCCGATTTAACCGTATAGCCTTTACCTATCATGTTGCCGAACAGCCTGTTCCGGCTGAACTGAGAATAAGCCGTAACCAAAAGGTCGCCCAGATAGGCAGATTCTTTTATGTCGCGGTCAATAGGATGTACGGCATTTACAAACCGCATGATTTCCCTGATGGCATTGGATATCAGAACAGACTGGAAATTATCCCCATATCCCAGGCCATTGCAAATGCCGCTGGCCACTGCATAAATGTTTTTCAATACCGCTGCGTATTCAGTACCATAGATGTCATCTGATACATTTGTTTTGATATAGCGCGTATTGATGAGGGAGGCAAACCAGGTTGCCAGTTCCGGATCTGCCGAGGCGATAGTGAGATAAGAGAGCTTCTCAAGAGCCACTTCTTCAGCATGGCAGGGGCCGCTTAACACTACGATATCCTCAAGGGGGATATCATATTTTTTATTCATGAATTCCCCGATGATCATGTGATCCTCCGGAACGAAGCCCTTAATTGCGGAGATGATCTTTTTGCCCTTAAATATCCCGGCGGGTACCTTGTTCAGTACATCCGGCAGGAATGCTGCGGGGACGTTCAGCAATACCATATTCGCCTGAGAAAGCATTTCTTCGAGGTTATTGCTGATATTTTCAGCCGGAACCCTTATTTCTACAGAGCTTAAATAGTTCGGATTGTGTCCATACTGCCTGAGGTGCGATATCGATTCTTCGTTTCTCATCCACCAAAAAACCTCTTTATCAGTACGGTTGTCAAGCAACATCTTGATATTTGCCGTCGCCCAACTTCCTCCGCCTATAACTGCTACTTTCGCTGTTTGCTCCATAAAATAAAAATCCCGGTATTTACCGGGACAAGTTTAATGAATTTTTTAGTTAGTTCTGAGGCCGGAGGCCAGATATGAGATATGTTATCTAAAATCCCATGCCTGTATTATCCGTTATTTCTTGTCTCCTTCGAATAATTTATCCTTACTTACTTTCTCAACCTTAGCACCATCCTTAAGTGTTTTGGAGATAGCTGTAAAAGGCCCTGAAACAACCTCTTCACCTTCTTTAAGGCCTGAGAGGACCTGTATATAGGTGTCGTTCTGGATACCGGTCTTAACGATCACCTGTTTTACAATGCCGTCGGCCTGATAAACAAAGACACATTCCTTTACAGGTACCTTTTCCGCTGCTTTGGTTTTCTTCTCGCTGTTTGACTTATTCTTTTCAGGTTCTTCCTTTTTCTCATCCCTGGTAGTCACAGACTGGATCGGAACGGAAAGGCCTGAAGCTACCTCTGTATGAATATCAACCGTGGCAGATAAACCGGGTCTGAAAGGCGACTGGTTCTTATCGTTGGGCCTCAAAAGGGCGGTGTACGATTCCGGAAGAATCCTTACTTTAACAGTGAAATTTGTTACCTGATCGGCACTTGTTCCTGCAACGTTAGCAGAGCTCGCTATTTCTGTGACAGTTCCCTTAAACTTTCTACCCTGGAAGGCATCTACTTCAATCTCGGCCGGATCGTTTAAAGAAACCCTGTTGATGTCGTTTTCATTTACGTCTACGTTGACCTCCATTGTGTTCAGGTTGGCCAGCCGCATAATCTCGGTACCTGCCATCTGGGCAGTTCCCACAACCCGTTCGCCCAATTCAACAGAAAGCTTTGAAACAACCCCGTCAACAGGTGCATAAATGGTAGTACGGGCCAGATTGTCGGCTGCCTCTTTTACCACAGCTTCAGATTGAGCTACTCCGTATTTTGAGCCGATAATATTCTGGCGAAGTCCTTCCAGATTGGCTTTTGCGCTCAGGTACTGCGCTTGTGCAGCGTCGTATTCAGCGGCCGAAAGTACCTTCTTTTTGAATAGTTCTTCACTTCTTTTGTAACTCGCCTCGGTGTTTTTAAAGTTTGCCTCCGCTTGTTTCAGTTGTTGCTGGGCAGAGGCTAACGTAGCTTTTTGGGTATTCAGCGAAGCCACGGTCCGGTTATAGCCCGACTCAAGAATGTCAGGGCGGATCTTACATAATAACTGGCCTTTCTTTACTACATCTCCCTCTTTGATGGCCAGTTCAACAATTTCCCCTGAAACTTCAGAGCTTAATTTTACCTCTGTCTCCGGCTGTACCTTACCACTGGCAGATACCGTTTCGGTAATTGTCCGCTTCTGTACTTTTTCGGTCGCTATTTGAATTTTATCCCCGTTTCCGAACCATCCTAACTTACTTCCAGCTATTGCAATAATAATCAGTATGATCGCTCCGATGATCAGGTATTTTAACGTATTCTTTTTCTTTTGCTTTGCCATTTGATTGAATATATATTAGAAGGTCAGAGGGTTCCCTAAATAAAAATCGATGATTTTATTCCTGAATATCAGATTGTAACGCGCCTGGATTAAACTGAATTCCTTCTGGTTGAGGTCAGTTTGCGCCTGGTTGAAATCCAGAGAATTCACAAGCCCTACACTATAGCGTTGCTGGATAGCATTAAATGCATCTTTAGAAGACTCGTAAGCGCTGTTAGCAGAATTGTAATTACTTTCAGCTGCGCGCAGGTCAGTTACTGCCTGATAGATGATCTTGTTGAAACTGTTCCTGGCAAGCTGTTCCGTAACAACAGCATTCTGGTAGGTAATCTTAGCCCTGCGAAGGCCGATTCTTGACGATAGCCCGTTAAAGATCGGAATACTTAGAGTAAAACCAAGACTTTGGTAAAGGTTCTCGTCAATCTGATCCCCGAATTTTGTCTTTTCTATTACACTGATATAATCCGGAGTAACCACCCTTTGATCCGTTCCTTCCACCACACCTATAGGGCTGAAACTACCTGTTGCGGTTCTGTTTACTACGCGTGTCCGGTTACTGGAGTATCCCGAACCAATATTGCCCTGAAATGTTAGCCTGGGATACAATGCAGATCTGGCTACATCCACAGCTTTTTGCGCAGTCAGCGTCCGGTATTTTGCGAGGCTGATATCCGGGTAGTTTTCTACCGCTTTTCCGTAAATTTCAGCTGCCTTTTCATTATTGATGTCGCCAAGCTGATTGACAACGGGCTTTACAACCTCAAAGCGGTTCCCCGGATCCCTCTCCATGAGCTGGGCAAGATTCAAATAGGAGATATCCACCTGGTTCTTCGCATTCGTAACATTCAGTTCAGCCGTTGCAGCCTGCGCTTTTGCCTGAGAGAGGTCAGCAAGAGTTTTGCTCCCCACGTCAAATTGTTTCTGCTCCCGGTCGAGCTGAAGCCTCGCCAGTTCAAGCTGCTGCTCTGCGGCAGTGAGCAGGTCCTGGTTGCTCAGCACCTGGAGGTAGGTAGTTACCACTGTCAGCGCCAGGTCGTTCTGGATCTTTTTGGTGTTGCTTTTATCTGCTTCAAGCTGATATTTATATTGAGAAACCTGGTGCCACAACCTGAATCCCTGGAAAATGGGCAGTCCGGCAGTGATACTTCCGTTCGAAGAGGTCGTTTGCTGATTGACATATTCGTAGGTCAGAGGGTCCACATTTTGCCCGAAATTGAAGTTCAGGTTTGCTCCTGCATTCAGTGTCGGATAAAAGAAAAGCTTCGACTCCTTCAGGCTTTCCTGAGAGAGTGCTTCACTTAGCTTTGATTGTTTAATCTGTAGGTTATTCTGAAGCGTGAGCTCTACCGCCTGCTGAAGTGTTATTCTTTCCTGAGCTTTTGTGCCAAATACCGTAAAGATCAACAGAAGCGCAATTGCTTGTCCTTTCACCTGCGCTGATAAAGTATTTTTGAAGATCATTCCTCTAAAGTAATTATTTTGTAGTATTGTACTCAATTTTAATTCTATTATCATGTATTTAATTAAGACTCCTTTCTGGTTAAGGTTACTTTACCCGACTCTTACCTGGAGGAAGCTTAACGATACAAAAACCATCTTTATAACATTTGACGACGGACCGATCCCCAATGTTACACCTTTTGTACTGAATTCTTTAAAAGAGTACAATGCGAAAGCAACTTTCTTCTGCATCGGCGATAATATACGAAAGCATCCTGACATATTCAGCGAGGTTGCAGAGGCGGGGCATGCCATCGGCAATCACACCTTTAATCATCTCAGGGGCTGGGATACCGATGATGATGTTTACGTTGATAATGCCCTGCAATGTCACCAGCTTGTAGCATCTCATTTGTTCAGGCCTCCGCATGGCAGGATTAAGAAATCACAGATCCGCAAATTGTGTGCAGTAATCCCGGACCTGGAGATCATTATGTGGGATGTTCTCAGCGGCGACTTCGACCAGCAGCTTAGCCCGGAAAATTGTCTTAAGAACGTCCTCCGAACTACGGAGCCAGGTTCTATCGTTGTTTTCCATGACAGCCTCAAAGCTTTCGACCGGCTTCAATACACACTTCCAAGAGCTTTAGCAGCCTGGAAGGAAAAGGGATACCAGTTTGGAACGCTGTAGGGAATCTTCGATAAGTTACGTCTAATTCAATAAGCTCTTTGTCTATAACTTATCACTTTCAACTCACCACTTACAACTCCTCCCCGTACTGTATTTAGAATTTTTCCAAATAAAAATTGACAAAAGTGATCCCGGTCATTTTTTAGTATTTTTTGTATTTTCGCATGAACTATAACTCCTGTAGAGAGTTAAATTATTGGAACACCTTAAAAATCACAAAATAATGGCGTTTGATATAGAAATGATAAGAAAGGTTTACAGCAATCTTGCCGGGCGTGTTGACGCTGCCAGGAAAGTTGTTGGAAGACCCCTGACACTTACTGAGAAAATCCTTTATTCCCATTTATGGGATGGCGATGCAACCGAAGCTTATAAGAGAGGCGCGTCTTATGTGGATTTCGCTCCCGACCGTGTTGCCATGCAGGATGCAACCGCGCAAATGGCGCTATTGCAGTTCATGCAGGCAGGGAGACCACAGGTTGCTGTTCCGTCGACTGTACACTGTGATCACCTTATTCAGGCGAAGGTAGGTGCTGTTCAGGATTTGGAAACTGCCGCAAATACCAATAAAGAAGTTTATGATTTTCTTTCATCCGTTTGTAATAAATATGGCTTAGGCTTTTGGAAACCCGGAGCCGGGATCATTCACCAGGTGGTACTTGAAAACTATGCATTCCCGGGTGGGATGATGATTGGTACCGACTCACATACGCCCAATGCCGGCGGACTGGGAATGATCGCAATCGGAGTGGGTGGTGCTGATGCCTGCGACGTAATGGCCGGCTTTGCCTGGGAACTGAAGTTTCCAAAACTGATCGGCGTAAAGCTGACAGGCAAGATGTCCGGATGGACAGCCCCTAAAGATGTGATCCTGAAGGTGGCAGGAGTGCTGACCGTAAAAGGAGGAACAGGCTGTATTGTGGAGTACTTTGGAGAAGGTACCCGCTCCATGTCGGCTACCGGTAAAGCTACTATCTGTAATATGGGAGCTGAGATTGGTGCTACTACATCTATCTTCGGTTACGATGAAAAGGCTGAAGCCTACCTGAGAGGCACAGGCCGCGCTGATATCGCAGATCTTGCCAATGAAGTAGGCAGCTACTTAACAGGAGATGAAGAAGTGTATGCGAATCCTGAACAATATTTTGACCAGGTGATCGAAATTAACCTGTCTGAGCTGGAGCCTCATGTGAACGGACCTTTCACTCCCGACCTGGCATGGCCGATCTCTAAATTTGGCCAGGCTGTAAAGGAGCACAACTGGCCGGCTAAGCTGGAAGTTGGTTTGATCGGATCATGTACCAACTCATCTTATGAAGATATTACCAGGGCAGCTTCAGTTGCACAGCAGGCGGTAGACAAACATCTGACAGCAAAATCAGAATATACTGTAACTCCCGGATCTGAGCTTGTCCGCTATACTGTAGAACGTGACGGATACCTGGACACCTTCCAGAAAATCGGAGGCGTTGTGCTGGCAAACGCATGTGGTCCGTGTATCGGCCAATGGGCGCGCCACACAGATGATCCTACCCGTAAAAATTCTATCATCACCTCATTCAACAGGAACTTTGCGAAGCGTAATGATGGTAACCCGAATACGCACTCCTTTGTTGCCTCTCCTGAAATTGTAACAGCGTTATCTATAGCGGGAGATCTTACCTTTAACCCGCTCACTGATACCCTTACGAATGAAAGGGGCGAGCAGGTAAAGCTGGATGAGCCGACTGGCCTGGAAATGCCGGAAAAAGGATATGCTGTAGAAGATGCAGGATATCAGGCCCCGGCAGAAGACGGCAGCGGTGTGCAGGTAATTGTTGATCCTCAATCGAGTCGCCTTCAGTTATTAGCTCCGTTCCCTGCATGGGAAGGAACCGACCTTCACGGTCTGCGACTGCTGATTAAGGCAAAAGGAAAGTGTACAACAGATCATATTTCGATGGCCGGGCCATGGCTTAAATTCAGGGGCCATCTCGACAATATCTCGAACAATATGCTTATCGGTGCTGTCAATTACTTCAATGACAATACAGATAATGTTAAAAACCAGCTCACAGGCGAATACGGCCCTGTTCCTGCTACTCAGCGCGCATATAAGGCTGCGGGTGTAGGAACAGTAGTAGTAGGTGACGAGAACTATGGCGAAGGTTCATCCCGTGAACACGCAGCAATGGAACCACGTCACCTGGGTGTAAGGGTTATTCTGGTAAAATCGTTTGCCCGTATCCACGAGACCAACCTGAAGAAGCAGGGGATGCTTGCCATTACCTTTGCTGATCCTAATGACTATACCAAGATCCAGGAAGATGATATCATTGATATCGAAGGATTAACATCTTTCGTTCCGGGCAGCCAGTTAAAGGTTGTTCTTCATCATGCAGACGGATCATCTGACTCATTTGCGGTAAATCACACTTATAATGAGCAGCAGATCGAATGGTTTAAGGCTGGTGCGGCGCTGAATATCATTAAGATGAAGCAGCAGGCATAAGGTTTAAAGGAACATAACAATAAAGCGAAGCCGCCTCAAACGTTAGATTTGAGGCGGTTTCGCTTTTTTTTTTTTTCGGGACGTTAATATGAGAAAAGACCGGCAGTTTAAGTTTAGCAGCTTTTAAAGTCGGCATTCTCTATTTAATTCTGATACTACACGGGCAGGATGTGCTTCCGGTATCATCTCTTCCCTGCTGGGCGGAGTAAGCAACGGTGGAAAGAAGCTTGAATAAATAGCTTCTTCTTTGGAATTGATCTAAATAAGTTTACTTTTGCAGCAGTAAAAAAAAGCCACACGGTTCGGACCCGTATGGCTGCCGGTTTCCCGGACTACTTTC
Organism: Pararcticibacter amylolyticus; assembly: GCF_003130405.1. Classification (GTDB taxonomy): domain Bacteria; phylum Bacteroidota; class Bacteroidia; order Sphingobacteriales; family Sphingobacteriaceae; genus Arcticibacter; species Arcticibacter amylolyticus. The sequence continues at coordinate 51,339 of NZ_QEAS01000025.1, read as the reverse complement.
AATTGGAATTAAAAAGTGATGCAAATTAACAAATTTTTGCTGACAGGGGTATTGTGCGCCCTCGTATTTTCTATAAAGGCTCAAGCTCAGAATCTGAGTGGGTTTGTGAAAAGCAACAGGGGCGAACCTGTTCCCGCAGCTACTGTCAGACTTCAAAATTCTTCTCTCTGGACCATTTCTGATCACGACGGTCATTACCGCATTAAGAACATTAAACCCGGCACTTACATCCTGATGATTAAGGCTATTGGCTTTAAAACGCAGGAGAAGGAGTTGTCCATTGAATCCGGTAAGGAGACGACGCTTAATGTTGCACTTGCCGAAAGTACAGAGCAGATGGAAACCGTAACCGTTACCGGAAGGACTATAGCGCAGGAAACAAACAGGCAGGCCTTTAATGTTACAGCTGTCGATGCCAGGAAATTATATAATACCACGCTTGATATTTCATCTGCTTTAGACCGGGTAGCCGGAGTCAGGGTCCGTGAGTCGGGTGGTGTGGGATCGAATTTTAATCTCTCCCTCAACGGTTTTTCCGGTAATCACATCCGTTACTTTATTGACGGAATTCCGATGGATAATTTTGGGTCGTCTTTCCAGATTAACAATATTCCGATCAATGTAGCCGACCGTGTAGAGGTTTATAAAGGCGTGGTGCCTATGTGGCTTGGATCGGACGCTTTGGGAGGTGCCGTCAATATCGTCACAAGTGATCGTTACAGAAATTATGTGGATGCATCTTATTCTTACGGTTCTTTTAACACACACCGGAGTGTAATCAACGCTGCCGTTACTTCAAAAAACGGCTTTACAGTTCAGCTTAATGCTTTTCAAAACTATTCGGACAATGATTACAAAGTGAAAGTCGAAGCCTGGGATATCTATACCGGAGCCTTTTCTCCGGCAGCAAGATTAAGAAGGTTCCATGATACTTACCATAATGAGACCCTGATAGCCAATATAGGGGTTGTGGATAAGTCCTATGCCGATAAATTATTACTTGGTATCACCCTGGGGCAGAATTATAAAGAGATTCAGACGGGAGCCCGCATGGAGGCAGTATTTGGTGGCCGCCATCGCAGGGGGAACATCATCATGCCTTCCCTGAAGTATAAAAAGACCAATATCGCAAAGGGACTAGACCTGACAATCAATGCCAATTATAATTTAGGCACAGAACGGAATATTGATACGCTCAACGGGAATTTTGACTGGTACGGCTCTTTTAAACCCCTGGGCGCAAATGGAGAATCCGGAAGGACGCTTTCCAAATACAAGAACAATAATGGACTGGCTACCGCGATGCTGAATTACCGGATCAGTGAGACTCAGTCAATTGCCCTCAGTAATGTGTTTTCTACTTTCAACAGGAAGGGCCGTGATGCTGCCAATCCTGCTAACGATGCATTTCAGGGAAAGAAGAAGACTGATAAAAACGTGCTCGGACTGGGTTATAGTATCGACGTCAGGGATAAATGGAGCGCGACTATCTTTGGTAAGTATATCTACCAGAACATCATTAATGAGGGAAAAACCGCCGGCAATTCCAGTATGAATAAGATCGGCTATGGAACTGCCGTCACGTATTTTGTTACTCCAAATCTCCAGCTTAAATCATCTTATGAGCTGACTAACCGGATGCCTGAAGCGAACGAGATCTTTGGTGATGTGGAAAATCAGAATGCAAACCCGGGCCTCAGGCCGGAAAAGAGCAATAACCTGAATCTCGGTGCGGGTTATGGTTTCTCTGTTAATACGAACAATAATTTTTATGTTGCTGCCGGTGCAGTGTACCGCCGCTCGGATGATTTTATCTATAATCGTTTGGATATTAATCAGGCGAGATTGATTGCAGATAACCGTGAGGGTGTTAGTACCTGGGGCGGAGATGCAGAGGTGAGGTACTCTTATAAAGACTGGTTGTCGGCAGGCACAACAGTGACCTACCAGTTTCTCAGGAACCTGCAGAAGTATGAGCCGGAGTATACTGGTGTAAGCCCATTATACAGGGATCAGATGCCTAATATTCCCTACTTTTTCGGGAACGGTGATGTTTCAGTCTCTCTTAAGAACGTGGGAAGAAAAAATAATAGCCTCACAATCGGGTATAACCTCCTTTATGTCCATGCATTCTGGCTATACTGGCCAAGTCGTGGTGCCAAAGATGCTGATGCTGAGAAGCGCGAGGTTGCGCAGCAGCTAAGCCATGATGTCAACTTTGTATACAGCCTTGCAGGAGGCCGCTATAATGTGGCGCTGGAATGTAAAAACCTTACAAATGCCGACCTGTATGACAACTTCAGCCTGCAAAAGCCAGGCCGTGCCTTCTATTTGAATCTCCGATACTTCTTTAACAAAAACAATCATAATTAATATGAAAACAATTCTCCAAAAGACAGCTGCGGCGTTGGCCATGGCGATAGTGGTTAGTTCATGCTCAAAAGATGAAAATGAAACTACGGCAACCCGCGGCGACTTTATTCTGGCTGTGACGCCCGCTGCTTCAACCGGTGTTGCCGATTATCTGATAAATACACCTCAGCTTGAATCAGGTAAAATCTCCACTGAAGAAAACGGTATCGAGCAGGATGGTACTTACCGGTATTATGTTACCCATAACGGAAAGTTCTTCAGCATGCTCTATGGACAGCAAAATCCGGGCGCTGTAACCACCTATGAAAATATTAATGGAAAGCTGACAAAGAAGTCGAATTTCAGAACTGAAACCGTCCAGGCTTTCGCTCCCGTAAATGATGATCTGCTGCTGGTTAAGATTCCGAGAAATATTGCTAATCCTCTGGCTAACTGGTATCGTGTCAATACAAACAGTTTGCTTATTGAAGGCGAAGGAACTGTGGATGTACACACTCCCTCAAATAATGGTGAATCGGCATTCTTCAGCTGGATCAAGCAGGTGGGTAATAAGGTGTATGCACCCTATTTCTCTATTGTAGCAAGCGGCGATGAGGTGTTTGGAACAAACCATCCTGACGGAGCATGGATTGCCGTTTATTCCTATCCCGGTATGCAATTAGAAAAAGTCATTACCGACGACCGCACCAGTTTCATCGGGCGCTATTTTACTGATGGCCTGGCTGTGGTAGAAAACGGAGATGTTTACGCGTTTTCTGCTTCGGTAGCTATTAAAAATAAAGTGCTGACATCTACAAAGCCATCGGCTATTACAAGGCTGAAAGCTGGTACAGATGAATTCGACCGCAGCTATTTCTTCGACTTCGAAGCGGCATCGGGTGGTATGAACATTACAAACTGGCTTTACATCGGAAATAATAACTTTATTGTGAACGCAACCACCAGGGCGGAAAAAGGAAACTACACGATTGGTAAAAATATAGGGATCGTAAACGTCGTCAACAAAACCTTTACTAAGGTTGATGGCCTGCCGCCGGTTGACCAGATCTACAGCATTACCAATAACAATTATACTCCTAAAGACGGCCGGTACGGATATATTGGTGTAAACCTGAAAGAGGGTTGGGGATACATCTATAAAATTGACGCTTCCACTCACACAGCTACTCAGGGATTAAAAGTAGAAGGAGGTGTTATTACCGCAGTACAATATCTGAAATCTAAGTAAAAGAATAATCACAGAACGATGATGCCGATAAAAGACCCATCTGTAGTGAAAAGCAGGGACAAAAGTTCAGTTTTCAGGAAAGTTAATAACTGGCTGCATTTATGGCTGGGATTAATCTCAGGCATCATCGTTTTTATAGTGTGTATCACCGGCTGTATATGGGTGTTCAACGAAGAGATCACGGCACTGCTGGAGCCGGAAGCTAATATAAAATACCAGAACAAGCCTGTCCTGTCGCCGGCACAGCTTTCCTCGATCGGGACACGCTTATTCCCCGGTCAGGTAGCTTCATATGCCTATTACCGGCAAGACCGGGCTATTGAACTGACTCTTCAAAATCCTGCAGAGCGGGGAAGAAGAGCCGGCGGTACGCTTCTCAAAATCAATCCATACACCGGCGAGGTGATAAGCACCACTGTCAGAAAGAAAGGAGATGTTGATTTCTTCCGGTTTATCATCAACGGGCACCGTTTTTTATGGCTCCCATATGAAGCCGGGAGGCTGATCGTAAACTACGGTACGCTGGTTTTTGTAGTGATACTGATTACCGGACTGATATGGTGGTATCCCCAAAAATGGACCAAATCAACGCGGGAGAAAAGCTTCAAAATTAAATGGGGAGCTTCGTTTAAGCGCCTTAACCTTGACCTGCATAATGTACTCGGGTTTTATTCTCTTTTGTTCCTTCTGGCAATCGCTCTTACCGGGGTGGTCTGGGGAATTGAATGGTTCAGCAAAGGCCTGTATTGGGCGACAAGCGGCGGGGATAAACTGGCGGAGTTTGAGCGGTTCGAGTCGGACTCGCTGCAGGCTAACAGGCATTATACACCTACCCAGGCTATGGATATTGCCTGGAAAAAGGTGATGACAAGACATCCCGGATCAACCGGCTTTTTCTACTCGTTCCCTGATTCATCCAGGAAAAAAGCCAGCATAGATATTACAGTGTATCCGGATAAAACGCAGCTCTACAGCAGGCAGGGATATTCATTTGATCAGCATACTCTCAAAGAATTTAATCGTAAAGACGTCTACTCTATTTCCTATGAAAATGCATCCTTTGGAGGTAAACTCCGGAAGATGAACTACGATATTCATGTAGGCAGTATCCTGGGCTTCCCGGGAAAGGTCCTTGCATTTCTGGCTTCCCTCATAGGGGCCAGCCTGCCGGTAACAGGCTTCTTAGTCTGGTATGGACGTAAATTCAAGAAGAAGGCCAAACGCGGAGAACATAAGAAAGGAACTTCCGTACAGAAGGCAGAGCAGGGCTTAGCCATGAATCCTTCGTGAATATCTGCCATCTTCGCCTTCCAAAATCAATCGACGAAGATCTTTCTTACTCCGGCAATAAGGGGGAAGCGAACGCTATACCGATATCGGCAGAGAGCAAGCGTTTAATTTTAGTGCAGATGTAACCGCCGGGCCTTTTTTTGTCTTAATTTAAGAAGCCAGCTCCTGCATTTGCTTGAAACAAACATAGGAGACAGCTTCTTTTTATTGTTAATCTTAATCGTTTTGCGAGCGTCTACTTACTCACTGCTGCAAGCTCTTCAGCCATAGCAGCCCCTATTTCAGCAGGAGACTCTACCACCCTGATGCCACACTCACGCATGATCTGCATCTTTGCAGCAGCAGTGTCATCTGCGCCACCTACTATCGCTCCGGCATGCCCCATACGGCGGCCTGCGGGCGCAGTCTGGCCGGCAATAAAGCCAACTACCGGCTTCGTTCCGTTTTCTTTGATCCAGCGTGCCGCTTCAGCTTCCATGCCTCCGCCGATTTCGCCGATCATCACGATTCCTTCAGTTTCAGGATCGATCATCAAGAGTTTAACCGCTTCAACAGTCGGCGTACCAATGATAGGGTCCCCGCCGATACCAATAGCTGTGGTTATTCCAAGGCCTGCCTTTACCACCTGGTCAACAGCCTCATAGGTAAGAGTTCCCGATTTGGAAACAATACCCACAGATCCTTTTCTGAAGATAAAGCCTGGCATAATACCGATCTTAGCCTCATCAGCTGTGATGATTCCCGGGCAGTTGGGGCCGATCAGTGTGCAGTCGTGATCTTTTATGTATTCCTTCACCACGATCATGTCCTTGGTGGGAATACCTTCTGTAATACAAACGATTACTTTGATCCCTGCGTCTGCAGCTTCCATGATAGCATCAGCAGCAAATGCAGGAGGTACAAAAATGATGGAGACGTCAGCGCCTGTTTTATCCACAGCATCTTTCACTGTATTGAAAACCGGCCTGTCAAGGTGTGTTTGTCCCCCTTTTCCGGGAGTCACACCCCCCACCAGCTGAGTTCCGTACTCAATCATCTGGGAGGCATGGTAGGTACCCTCGTTTCCGGTAAAGCCCTGAACAATAACTTTCGAATTTTTATTTACTAATACACTCATTGAACGGAATTTAAGATATGCAAAGCTATAAGAATAGGCCTAAACGCCAAACCTTTTTATCATCCCAGGGTCGATTTTTCAATCCCTGAGGAGTTAAACTGAAGATCGAACAGCCGTTTGTAATAACCGTTCTGCTGCAGTAATTGTTGGTGAGAACCCATCTCTTTTATTTCACCTTTGTCAAGAACGATGATCTTGTCGGCGTTCTGAATTGTAGAGAGACGATGTGCAATGACGATGGAAGTCCGGCCCTTCATCAGCTTTTGCAGAGTCTGCTGAATAAGGATTTCCGTCTCTGTATCTACCGAGGATGTAGCTTCATCAAGCACCAGGATACTGGGATTGTACACCATCGCCCTTATAAAAGAAATGAGCTGTGCCTGCCCCGCAGAGAGGGTGGCCCCCCTTTCCATCACATCGTAGTCGTACCCGCCCGGCAACCTGCTGATAAACTCGTCTGCTCCCGCTTCCCTCGCCGCCGCTTCCACCGCCTCCCGGCTGATTTTAGTATTGCTGAGGGTGATGTTGTTCGCTATCGAGTCGGAGAAGAGGAACACATCCTGTATCACGGTGCCTATTTGCGACCGCAGATAACCAAGGTCATAATCCCTGATGTTTTTTTCATCAATTTCTATGCTTCCCCTGCCAATCTGATAAAACCTGTTGAGAATGTTTATCACCGACGATTTGCCTGCCCCTGTGGCGCCCACCAGGGCAAGGGTTTGTCCTGGCTCTACCTCGAAATTGATGTTCTTCAATACCCATTGATCGTCGTTGTACGCAAACCACACATCCTTAAAAGATATCGCTCCCCTGATCCTTTCACCTTTGAAAGTTCCCTTATTTTCCTCCTCATCATGCGTGTCGAGGACTGTGAAGATCCTGTCGGCTCCAACCATACCCATCTGGAGGGTGTTGAATTTATCGGCCAGTTCCCGGATAGGTCTGAACATCATGTTGATATACATGATAAAAGCCATAATCACGCCGGGAGAGGTGTCGTGGTCAATGATTGATTTAGAACCATACCACACCAGGAGACCGATTGAGAAGGCCGAGATAATTTCTACCACCGGAAAGAAGATAGAATAATACCAGTTAGACCGGATATTGGCGTCGCGATGGCGGGCATTGATCTGTTTAAACTTATGCATCTCCTGGTTTTCGCGTGCAAAGTATTGAGTAATGCTCATGCCCGTGATATGCTCCTGGAGAAACGTATTCAGGAGTCCTACCTGTGTTCTCACTTCCTGAAATGCTGATTTGATGGCCTCCTTAAATACGTAGGATGCAAAAACAAGAAGCGGCATCGGGATTAACACAATGAGGGTCAGCTTCCAGTCGGAATACAGCATCACAGCCAGGATGGTGATCAGTTGTAAAATATCGCCGGCAATCATGATCAGGCCTTCCGAGAAGATGTCCGCAATCGTTTCAAGGTCCGAAACCGTCCGGGTGATCAGCTGCCCTATGGGCGTCTTGTCAAAAAAGCGAAGCTTCAGTGAACCTATATGGTTGAAAACGTTAATCCGCAGATCGCGGATGGTTGACTGTCCAAGGGTGTTGGTCAGGTAAGTATGGTAATACTGTATAATAGCCTGGAGAAACAAAAGAACCAGCATGATCAGGGTCATGTTGATTAAGCCCTCTTTATTGTTATTCAGAATGTATTTATCTACCGTATACTCAATGAGCAAAGGGCGTAAAGGGGCTATCGCCGCGAGGGCCACAGTCAGGATCATCGACCAGATAAAGATCGTTTTATAAGGTTTTACATACCTGAAAACGCGCTTAAGAAGATTTACATCATATGCTTTGCCGGTCACTTTTGCCATTCCTGAGCTTTTGAGGTTGCAAAAGTATGAATATTTTACTTTGCGGCTGTCAGGTACAGGTAATGAGCTTGCCTTTTGAGGCACCAGGAGAATATCTTAACAATGAAAATACCATAGCTTAATTTTAGTATTTTAGTCCCCTTTCTTACAGTCACTAAGGCATATGCGTATTTTAAATATTTACTTTTTTTTATCGGTGCTCACATTCGTATCCGTCAGGGCCATTGCGCAGGGAGAAGTAGACGAACGGTCGATGATATTCAGGATGAACGGACTCGAAGTGAAAACGAAAGATTCTTCGTTTTATGCTAATTTTCGCTTCAGGATGCAGAACAGGATGGGCTTTTATACGCAGGGGGGAACTGATTTCGGAATTTCTGAATGGGACGCACGCGTCAGGAGGCTGAGACTTCGTGTCGACGGATATGTGCTGAGTCCAAAAATCGGGTATAGCCTTCAGCTGGCTTTCACCCGCGGAGATCAGGATGTAGATAATACCGGGATCGCCAATATCGTGAGAGATGCCGTCATTTTTTATCATTTTACAGATAACTTTTATGTGGCGTTCGGACAGAACAAGCTGCCGGGAAACAGGCAAAGGGTAAATTCTTCCGGGCAACTGCAGTTTGCCGAACGGTCGATTGTGAATAATACCTTTACAGTAGACCGCGATTTCGGTATTAAAGCCTACTATAACAATAAAATTGCCGGAATGCCTTACCGCCTGAAAGGAGCCATCACCACAGGTGAGGGGCGGAGTGTGAATACTACCGACAACGGCCTGGCCTATACGGGCAGGGTAGAGGTACTGCCTTTTGGAGAATTTAAGAACGAGGGCGACTACTCTGAAGGTGACCTGGAACGGGAGGAATCGCCCAAATTATCCCTTGCCGGTGGATACAGCTATAACTTTAAGACAAACCGGACAGGCGGACAGCTGGGAAAGGAATTGTATGCCGCCAGGGATATGGGGACTGCTATATTCGACCTGATCTTCAAATATAACGGGTGGGCGTACGAGTCGGAATATATGAAACGCACATCTGATAACCCGCTCACATTTAACAATAGCGGAAACCTCCGGTATGTATACGCCGGTTGGGGAAATAATCACCAGGTTTCGTATCTGTTTAAAAATCATTACGAGACTGCTCTCCGGTATTCCATTCTACAGCCGGAAGACCTCACTGCAATTTATGAACCCCGGAAAGAAATCCTGGAAGCAGGAGTTACCCGCTATCTCAGGAAGCACCGGATCAAAGCTCAGCTGAATTTAAGTTACAATACGGAAGATGGCGACTGGGATTTCCAGGATGACGATAACTACTGGGGCGCATTATTCCAGGTTGAATTGGGGATCTGATGAATTTGGAGTATCATTACTGTTAGCTGTTGTAATCTTTACAGCTCCATCGGGGCTTGGCTTCCCTCAAGACATACTCTTGGCTTGAACCCGTCAATTGAATGCCGCACGAAATTCCAGGGGAGTTTGCATTGTCCTGGTTTTGAAAAACTTGTTGAACGATTGTGAGTGCTCAAACCCAAGTTCGTATGCAATCTCGCTGATGCCCAGAGTAGTGGTCGAGAGCTTTTCTTTTGCCAGAGACAACAGCTTTTCCTGTATATGCTCTTTGGTAGTCTTTTTCGTACTGTTTTTGAGTACAGTTCCCAGGTAATTGGGCGATAAATAAAGTTCTGATGCGATGTCCTGTACGCTTGGTATGCCTTTCTCCGCTAAGCTTTGCGGGGAGAAGAATTTTTCCAGAACCTTTTCCAGCTTTGTCAATATTTCCTGATTGTTGATCTTGCGTGTCAAAAACTGACGCTGATAGAAACGTTCGCAATAACTCAGTAAGAGATCAATCTGAGACAGGATGATCGTTTGACTGAAAGCATCAATATTTGAGTGGTATTCCCGCTTTATTTGTTCCATCAGATCTGTGATGATGATTTCTTCTTTTTCCGAAAGGAATAAGGCTTCATGGATGGCATACCCAAAGAAATCATAGGTTTTGATTTTGTTAGCCAACGGACTATTCCATAAAAAATCCGGATGAATGACCAGCAGGAGCCCGGATGGCTGTACGCCCGGCTTAGCAGTCGACAATTTGACAACCTGGCCCGGCGCAACAAAAGAAAGTAAGCCCTCGTCAAAGTCATAGGGAAGCTGACCATACTTAAATTTTCCCTGGATGTTTCTTTTTAATCCAATGGTATAAAAATCCTGCACCCAGCTGATCTCAGGCTCATCCGTCTGGTAAGAAACCAGGCTATAATCTACCAGGCTGATTAATGGATGTTCCGCCTTCGCAAGGCCGCTGATCTGATGAAAAGAGGCAATATTTTTTAAGTGATGTATCACAGTCTTGACTAATTTAAGAAAAAGGTGGGACAGAAGCAGATGTTTTCGTCCCACTTATTTTCATGTTATTAATGGAATAGACACATGCAGTAAAAAAACTCAACTGTCGTCGGGAGTTCTTTGTCCACAAGTGGAATATGGACAAGGTGGGCCGGGCTGCAGCTGTTTTACAAGGCATCAAAGCCGTTTTCAGTTCCCTGACTATCAATTTTGAGCATAGTCGGTGGATTTGCTCAAAGACTCATGTGCCGAAAGATCTTTTTGGACGGCATCTATTTTTTGTGAAGCCATACCAAATGAATCGCTTCCCATGAAGAAATGCAATGGCGCTTGTTCCAATGATACGAGTTCAATCAGGGCTTCGGCACCTTTTTGCGGATCTCCAGGCTGATTGCCAGGTATATCTTGCAGGTGTACGCGGTCTAATTCACGGGCTTCTTTATAGTCATCGATAGGATGTTTGGCTGTACGCAAAGATTCTTTAGATAGAAACTCAGTACGGAAATATCCCGGATAGACGATAGTCGTTTTGATGCCCAGTGATTGTGCTTCCGCTGCAAGGGCCTCGGTCATTCCGGCAACGGCAAATTTGGAAGCATTATACACTCCCCACCCAGGGAATCCACCTACGAAACCTGCGATCGATGAAATATTGATGATATATCCGGAACGCTGCTGACGCAGGTAGGGCATTGTATTTCGAATGATGTTAAGTGAGCCGAACACATTGATATCAAAAGCTCTTCTGGCCTCTTCGTCGGTCAATTCTTCCAGGGTGCCCAATTGCCCGTACCCGGCATTGTTAACAACTACATCTAAGTGCCCAAAGTGTGTTACCACCTTTTCAATGGCTAATTTTACGGCATTGTCATTACTGACATCCAATGTTAAGGGAAGGAAATTGTGTTGTACACCAACAGCCTTCTGAAGATCTTCGACAGACCTGGAGGTCGCTGCAACCTGATGCCCTTTTTGCAATAATTTCGTCACAAGTTGAAGCCCTAAACCTTTAGATGCTCCGGTGACTAACCAAACTTTACTTGCATTCATATTCTGCTGTTTTATTGATTGTTAATGATGTTACAAAGGTGCGGCAGAGGGCTGTAACATTTGTAGCCCGATCAATGAAGGTTGTATCCCGAACTACGAAGTGCGGTAAGGAAGGCTTGCCGGAGATTCAGGAGGAGCGAAAATGAGTTCAGGGGAGATGTATATTTTCACCCTTCACCCTCTTGTAAATTTCTGTCAATTCTACTGTTTCCCGAGCACCGGGCTATCAGTCGAAGAGGTCAAAAACCTAGTAAATTATCGCGGAGCACTTTCGTTGTCAGTTCTACTGCCGATGTTACGCCTGCCTTTCGCAGCAATTTTTTGCGGTGTCCGTCTACTGTCAGTTTGCTGATGAATAAGGCATCGGCAATCTCCTGACTTGTTTTACCCTGGAGCACATATTGCAGCACTTCTTTTTCCCGTCGGGTAAAGATACTTTTGCGGGGCAACAGTGCCGTCCTACCTTCACATACATGATAATAACTGGGTTCTCCGTCAAGCCCGATAAAAGACAGGGTTGATCCAGGCGGCTTATTCAGGTGCGTAATATCAGTATGTACGCCAAGCACCCTGATGACAGCTCCCTGCTCATCGGCTTGAATGGTAACAACCTGTTGTAAGATCCGGGCATAGGTGCCATCAGTATGGCGTATGCGGTAATCATAGCTAACCTTATATTTTAGTACTTTATCGGGAGGCAGATCGTTAAAAAAACGTGTCACCTGCTTCTCAAAACCGATAAAATAGGGGAGGTCTTCAGGGTGTATCACTTCCAGCAAGTATTCGATTGTAAAAATATCCGGCGAACTAAGCCCGAGTACGGGTATTATCGCATCACTGACATATTCCATTTGCGTAGTAGAGCAATTAAATATATAGTGATAATACGGGCCAACATGAAAAATATTCAGCAGCTTTTTATGAAGCTCCAGTTCAAAGGATAGCTCCCGGTCGGGTGCATTCCTGGCGATCTCCCGCCACACTTTTTTTACCTCATCGTATCGGATAACGGACATGATATTCAGTGATTTACCGGGAAATTACTAAAAATCCAGCAATGCTGCAATATACACTAGCAGCCGGAAGCAGAAGAGGCTGTCTTATATGGGAGTTCCGGCCTGCGCGGCATCATAGGATCCTGCAAAGAGGTTGTTTTACGGTCGAGAGAGATTGGAATAAAGTATATCTTAAGCCAATGCCGCTATCAATTTATTCTTATATAGTAATAAACAGCAATATTTTTGGGCCTAGATTCTGAGCCTATTCCACTTTCTGAATATCCTTTTTCTGGTTTTCTTACATAGGCATCTTCTCTTCCTGTAGGGTCTGTTGGAATATAGTCTAATGCCCTTGAAGGATTTCCGTTGCCAGAATGCCCAGTCCATCCGTGACTGTGTGCTCCCACTAAATCCGCTTGATAACTTCCTCTAACTCTTGTGTCTGGATCTTTTCTCTCCCCAGCAACAATCGTGGATTGATCCTGATCAAATTGATTTAGTCCTCTCACAAACAATCCTCTCAAATCTGGAAGCTTAGTTTGATTGGCGATTCTTTGAAATGCTGAGTTTGGCACCTCTCTTCCATCTGCGGGGGCCCATTTTGAAAACTTTGCTGTCCATATATTTCCTATTGGGTTATTTAAATTATTGTTGGTTGCAACCTGAAATTCGGTCCAGTTTAGATAAGATGTTATAATGGTTCCTACTGGTAAATCTTTATTAAAACCAGTAGGATCCGCAGGAACTTTATATGAAGCGACTCCCCTATCAGTTTCCAAAACTAATATAAGATCTTTATTAGGATCCCTATCACAAGTTATAGATGTCTGATTTTTCAAAAGATCTCCCATGTTGAAGGATTTTGTAATATTGTAAGCACCCCTGATTTCAAATCTTACAACCTTAGGCATTGGATCGGATTCAATTTCCTTATAATATGATACTATAAATAATACTTCTTTATCACTAACACTGGCATTTAATTTAAATCCAAATTTTCTTGATTTATCTATACATTCCATGTATGTCTTGGCTATTTCAATATCCGGAATGTTTGTATATGCATAATCATAGAAAGATTGATTTATTGTTAAAGACGTGGAATTGCGAATACTATTTTGAAATTCATTCATTTTAGAATCAGATGCATTAACGCCTAACTCAATGGGTACAGCATCTGTTATTACAGAAAGAGAGCTTCCCCACTTATTGTCTCTGAAGTCTTTTTTAAATTGTTCAGAACTAAAATACATTTTTAAATCCTTTTGAAAATTGCCAGTTTTAGCCATTTGATAAGTCCTATAGAGGCCGTTTTGCAAAAGGAGTTTACAAGGCTCTTCATCTTGTGCATAAAGCGCTGTGGAAAATAAAAAAAAAGCGAATGTAATTGTACTTTTCATTTTGATAAAATTAGTTTCTGCTCTACCTGGATTATTAATGTACTTAAATCTTGTATGCTGGAAATTGCCTGTATAATAAGAACTCTATGAGTCTATTACGTTTGTCAAAAGATCGAATAGAGAATGCCATTATTATGCTTTTGAAAGGTCAATAATGATTTTTTATTGAGAATTTCATTGTGCTGTTCTGATTGAATAAATTTGGACTATTTACAATCGCAACCGGATTACGCTTAAATAATACAGGATCTGCAATGTCAGAATTTTAAAGTATACACCCTCTTTAAGTATGAAGGATTTTTTTTTCATGATATTTTGGTTTGATTAACAAGTATAAGAAGACATGTGTGAGAAAAAAATACCTATAAATGGGTGTTTTGTCACGCCTGCTTAATCGGAAACTAACAGTTTCAAATTTCAGAATATAAGGATGCACAGAAAATAAAAAGTAAGAAGTATAAATTCGGTAGATCCAATAGTTGTAAGCTAATAGCGGGATCTGCTTTGCAATAAAAGTGTAACTATTTAATAACCTTTCGCCAAAGGCACTAGAGAATTATCTAACGGGACTGGCTGGCACCATTCGAACCGAAATGCCCTCTATCTAAAGGTGAAAGACCTTCGCACGTTATATACATGAAACCAGTTTTATCATCCACTCCGTTTTCATCGTCAACACTTAAAGATTTAAATGTCCCACCGTAGGCTAAGTGGTAACGACCGTGTTCGATAATAAGCGAGACACAACCCTCATAGAATTTTTCTATCCATCATAATACTCATATAATGACTAGGCAATAAAGGCAGAAATTCATCATTGATTGAGCTAGCATTTAGGCCACTTCGTTTCCATCAAAAATTAAGGTATGGGAAAAGACCTGTAGATCCAGTAACGACTCATTTTTCTCTATTTCTTGTTTTCTCCGTCTGGTATATTCATTTATTTGATAATCCCAGTGGATACGCCACGTGCAATATAATCCCAAAGCTGCTCAGGCATTTAAGCGTATATAATATTAAAGCGGTCATTTTGAAGATAATGCTCCTACTGTTCTAAAAGGTTATTTTTAGAGAAATTATATATAATTCACCGTCGTGCCGGTATAAATATGCCCTTCTACATGTTTATAATGAATTTTTCTAAAATATGCAGGGTAACGCTTAGAAGAGCATTAATGTAATGTTTTGCAGAGTGCTTTTGTTGTATGTCATGAAGCTTTATTCTGGTAGGATTCCCCTGGATAAACAATGCTATGCTGCACTAATAATAATTACCCCGGTAGAATATTGCCGGTTAAAACGCAAAACGGGTTTTATTATGTTTGAAAGGTAAACAAAAATATCTGACTTATTTTTATAAGACATATTGCACTATTTTAGTGCATATTTTATTGAAATCTGAATTTTAATAGTGCACTTTGTTTGACTTACTGATCGGGAGAACCGGTTAAAAGATCTTTTGGCTTTCCCGTAACCGAATGTTAATCATCTGCTTTTGCAGGGCCAGATCATTCCCCTGCAGGCAGATTTAATAGCATTATTTTCTTCTCATTCTCGGAGATTTATCGTGCGACTGATCGGAAAAATGACTTTCTCTCTCCTTTGAAGCGCGTAGTCCACCAAACTGCCAGCTAAACGTTAATGTTGCTGCCCTATTATAAAACCTGTTGATTTGGGTACTTTGGAAAGTTGGGGCAAAGGCGTAAGCCGTTTCCTTAAAATTGTTCTGGAATGGATTGATTGCTGATAGGGTAAGGCTTGCCTTATTATTCATTAGGTCTTTCTTCACAGCAAAACGATAGGAGTAATTAGCAGAATTTTTCCTTGCAGCGTGATAAAACCATTTCCATAATCCGCAGAAGCACAAAAGTGAAGCTGTTTCATCAGATTGATGGTATTGCTGATACCCGAATTGAAAAATGTTCCATCATTCTCAAGACCCAGGGAATTACTTCGGAACTTTAAATGGAATACCTCAGCGCCTGCGTTGACAGTCCAGTTTTGAACGGGATTAAAAACAGAGTTTAAGTTCAGCCCCATTCTGGTACTTTCACCAATATTATCAGGCATGGTATACGAGATTCCCTTTTCATCTGCTCTGGAGATCTGTTCTACTGCTCTTTTATTGGAGCTATAATACAGACTGCTCGTAAATAGCGTATTCTTATTGCCTGTATACGTATGCGAAAGTTCCAGCTTTCTGGTAAGCTCAGGCTTCAGATACGGATTACCGTGTGTAATATTTAATGGATCAGCAGCATTGGCATATGGATTCAGATCTATAATCCATGGACGGCGGATCCGTTCATTATAATCCAGCTTTACTCATGGCGTTCACCTAATTTCTTTACGACCAGTAAATTAGGCACCCAATTGGAAAACTGTCGCGCAAAGGGGGCGTTATTCTCAAATGTCGCATTGATGTCTGTATTTATTTAAGGATATTTACCAGGTGGAACTGCTAACGAAATTGGTATTGAACGACAGGCAAAAAAATAAATGGCCGGTAAATGACCGGAATGGCCATTCACGGCAAATTATTCCGGATTCTGTCCCGTATTCATGGTTTCCCTCCTGCGATTAAGATTTGGAAATAATCTCTCCGCGTTTGTCGTTCCAGATGAGCTTATCGATCTGCCATTTAACCAGCTTTCCAAAACGGGAAGTTTCTTTTTCCAGCTTTTGCACAATGATGGTATTTAGGCCATCAGATCTCAAAGCGATCATTCCATAAGTAGAAACCAGCCGTTGTTTCTCTGCCGGCGTTTTGATCTTAAGCATCTTCAGGGTAAAGTACTCTGGTGAAGAGCGGGAAAGTTCGGTGCTGAAGATCAGTGGCCGGTCGCCCCGGCTGTATTTGCCGATTGCGCCCAACGTCTCGGGCCTTGGATGGCAGAATGACTCTTCGTCGCCGCTGGAAATTACAGTGGCAATCGGGTTAAATGCCTTCAAAAGCTCGTTGGTGATGTCGTGACTGCCATGGTGGCAAGATTTGGCCACGTCGCATCCCATTGTTTTCCGGCAAGTTCCGATTAGCTGATCGATCTTTTGTTGGAGGACGTTTTTCTCATTGTCTGTTTTTGCTTTTGTCAGTTGGATCTTTAGCTGCCCGAGGTCTTCTCCGCCGTATTGCGACATGATGAAATCGGCTGAATGGGAGTTGAGATCTCCACCAAGCAGAATTTTCAGTTTTCCTATGTGCGCCATGATGACCACCGAATGGCCGTTCTTGGTCTTTCCTACATCCCCGTCAGCAAACCATCGCAGGGCGTATTGTTCCATGCCGTTGATCTGCACTTTTTCTGCAATAGGGGCGATCACCTCCAGTTTGAGCTGTCCGTCATCATAAATGATGTTTTCTTCTCCCATTACTTTATAAAGTCCGTTGACGTTGATCCCTCTATTGATAAAACGTTTAATAGATATGCTAATATTAATATGTAATATTCTAACTTAGCATTCAACAACTTAAACAATAAACATCCAGACGATGAGCAAGACCGGAAATCAGCATAGCGGGTATGCTTCAAAGGCTTTAGAAATCGCAAAAAAGGCTGCTGTCAAAGAATCGTATCAACTTAAAGGAAATAATGTGCAAGTGAAGTTTTGTGTGAACGAAGGATCAAATTCCAGTATAGTAATTACTGTGAAGCGGTAAAATGTACGACGAACCTGATTCTTTAAGAGAACTCTCTTCTGATGATATTTCTAATCACGAGTACAGAACCTGTTCAGAAAGCGAATCGAATCAAAACAATCATTTTGCCAATGGGAAATCCACTAATAGCTGTGTAAGTTTATGGCGGTCTCTCCGGCTCATGGCTGGATAAACAGGTAAATAAACGAGTCTCTTGTTCTCAGCGCAAATTTTGTCACTATAGGGGATGTTTGATAAAATATCATTGGCCTATATGCGGTGCTTAACGTATCATCTATGAGAATGGATACTTACAAAAGTAGTATTAATTCTGTCAGTATGTTGACAAAATTAATACTACTTTTGTCAGTACGTTGACTGGTCCAATCTTATCTACTCAAAGATATACTGGCTTTTGAAGGAATCCGTCAGTCGGATAAAATTGTAAAATTGCTTAGGCTGATTGCTTTCCAGGCGGGGAATGAGGTTTCGTATAACGAATTAGGTAATCAATTAGGCATCAGTAAAAATACTGTTGAGAACTATCTGGATTTGCTGAGTAAGGTATTTCTCATTTACCGCCTGCCTGCATATAGCACTAATCCAAGAAAGGAAATATCAAAAAGTTCAAAGTGGTATTTTGTGGACAATGGGATCAGAAATGCTATTATAACGGATCTAAGGCAAGTGAGCATACGGCAGGATGTGAGGAGCTTATGGGAAAATTATCTGATCAGCGAGCGCATTAAACGGAACAGTTATTTACAGGAGCATGTGCAGTATTACTTTTGGCGGAATTATAATCAGCAGGAAATAGATCTGATTGAATTGAAAGCCGGGGAACTGCATGCCTATGAGTTTAAGTTCAATGCCAGTAAGAAGGCCAGGGTTCCTCCCGCATTTTCGGGCAGCTACCCTGATGCAGGCTTCCAGTGTATTACAAAGGATAATTACCTCGACTGGATAAGCGGTTAGGATTAATTCTTTAAATCCCACATCCCCGGCGATAATGATAGGACAAAAAGCAGAGTATTCAAAGAACTACCTGTCAGAAAATAACGGGAAACCTGGCAGCGACGATTTAGAAAGAAATGCAAAGCTATCAGATAAATTAACCATCATGCGTTTTGAAATACTAAAGTCATTGCCAACTTATGGTCCGATGTACATTCCGGTAACGGAAGACAACCGCCCTTACTATTCGGAAGGAGTGCCAGTAAAATTTTACACTCATGACGAAACGACCTGGGTTGCAAACTTTGAACCGGGATGGACTGCGTTAACTGAGATACTGGAGCTAGAGGATAGCCCCAATCTGATTGTAATAGCCAGGGGTTTATGTTATTTGATGAATCCAGAAAGCACTATTACTCCATTGGCAGTATTTGGTACCGATTATGAATGCTTACTAGAAGCAACAAAGGGGAGGTTCGTTTTGCAATCATCCACTTGCTTAACTATCATAGAACCCACAGGAGCGTTCTGGCATTCTGAACAAATATCATGGGATGGAATAAAAGAACTTAAAATAGAAGGAGTGGTAGTAACCGGTATTTCCTATGATCCTATGCCCGATTCTGATGAATGGGTGCCGTTTTCTTTTGATATAGAAACGAAGGAATTAACCGGGGGCAGTTACTACCGATATAACAGAGACACAAAGAAGAAGCCCTGGTGGAAAACATGGTTTTGACTTTATCTCCAGCCAGCACCAATTGTAAAAACTAATGAATATGAAACTGCGAGTCATCACTATTGCGATTTTTAGCCTGTTTATTTTCACGAACCTTCCAATTATAAATAAGATCATTCTTCGTGAGATCGATGGTAATAGGCATTTCAGATATTCGAATGCAGATGGCTCTTTTACCATAATACAAGATTTTGGTTTCAAGGATGGCTTGATACAAGCCGATTGGGTGATGGGGCGTTTTATACGGGAAAATAAACCATCTCCCGGGAATAGAGTATTGTATCGTCTTTACAAGATAAATCCGCTGTGTTTCTGGAGATGGTCATTTTATATATTTTCTAGCCGAAAGTTTCCGTATAGGAGTTGGGAGGATATTGAGCCGAATAGGATGCCTTACAAACCTAATAATATGTGGCAGGATTTTTAGCCGGCTCCAGTTTTTCCTTTGTATCAATGAACTCAGTGACATAATTAATGCCTTTGTATGCAGCAGAAGGTCCGATAGAACTTCCTGGCCGCTGAATGTTACTGCTATAGGGCTTTCACAGATTCTGAATCAAAAAGACGAAATGGATTTGCGTCATTGGATCGGCAGACTAATAGATCTTGAGCTAATCCATACCCGGGGAAGAACCAAAGGAACAGAATACTTTATTAATCCTGAGGCTGCAGAGATGCCTCCGCTGCTCACTCACATCTGTGTTCATGATATTTCTATTATCAACTCCTTATCAAATCCATTATATGCCTCATCAATGTACCCATGTGGATTACATATAATTTCAGTCTGATCTATCTTATATCTTGCCGGTGTATGAATATGGCCATGTATCCAATATAGCGGTTTATAAATTGTAATGAGTTCTTCAAGATCGGAAGCATAGGCAGATGTAACAGGGTCATTTTTATAGAGTTCGGGTGCAGATTTTATGCTTGGTGCATGATGGGTAATTACGACGTTCTTATAATCCTTAGATTCTGCCAGACTTTCCTGTAACCATAGTTTTGAAAGTTGATGAATTTTGTAGGTGTCGATCGTTCTTAATTTAGAATAAGAAGGGTTTAGCCGGATTTGCTTGTAGTCGTTCATTTTGGTCTGACATATAATTCCATATTCAACCGGATTTCCGAACAAGGAAAAGTCTGTCCATAGTGTTGCCCCATGAAACCTTATCCCGTCAAATTCAATTCTGTCGTTTTCAAGAACGGACACATTTGACCCCCTTGATGCCTCTTTGATCTTATGGAGTGTTTTTGGATATGAACCTTTATAGTATTCATGGTTACCAAGAATATAAATTACAGGGATCTTAGGAATATATTTTTTAATCCATTCAATGCCTTTTGTCCCCAGATTGATATCACCAGCTAAAATGACAAGGTCAGCATATTCAAAGCTTAAGTCCGAAATCCCCAACTCCTGATGTAAGTCGCTTATAATTTGTATTCTCATTTAAGAAATAACACTACCATACTAATCAAGTTCTGCCGACCTTGATTGTGATAAATATCGCTTATTTTTTTGTCGAAAGCTTAACGCTGGGAGATAAATCCTGTTAAGCATTCGTTTACAACAACCCTATAGTTTGCCGCCAAAGCAAGGCATTTGAACAGTTTGGATTGATTCCACTGGTTTTGTCTTTGCAGAAGGGCATCCATTGCCAATCCTCCCCGCCCACACATCCCAACTGAGTCCAATTGTTTAACAATTCAGAGAATGAATGGGCCATAACATAGCCGTGCCCCTCACCATCGTCATGACTTAAGTAGATTATTTTACCGTATGTATCGGGTAACAGATCAATAGAAATGTAGTCTCCATTACCCACTTCCTGGAAAACGAATTTGTTGTGCCAAACCCTGTCATATTCATTATCCGGGTCGGGAAATATATTTCTAATCCACTCATCTTTATTTTTATTAAAATCCAGAATGAGGTGCATTCCCCAATGTAACTCCCCGCAGAATATTCCTCTCAATTTATACGGCAGTTGAAAACCGTCGGGAAGAAACCACCTGAATTCCCAATGAGAACTAAGGGTTAGCAGCGAATTCTTAAAGTCAAATGGGATTGAATAGCCAAGTTTCTGTTCAATCTCATAAACGTCGTCAAATTGCGCGGGCGCTTCAGCTATTAACGGCCTTGCGTCTCCACCTATTTTTTCTATTTGACTTAAAACGTGGAGAAGTCGTTCTTTCATAGTCCTCCGGAAATATTGATTAACGTTTTATAGCAACGGATAAACTCGATTTTCCATGCTGTCACGGTCACCAAATATACAACATGAAGCCCTAAAGATGGCCTACGCAGTTTGGGGATGGGCAGCCATGATATTGCTGAGTGGGAGAGTTTGTTCAGGGGGCTTTCCGAATTACTTTAAATTTATATTTCCCTCATCTTATGTTAAATTAGGAATCTAGTAAGAATTCTAATTTTTTTATAACAATTTTGTAAAAAAAGCGTTTTAAATTCGGCTTTTGCCTGAGACTACTATTTTTGTAAACTGCGGGCCATAAACATTTATGAGGAAGACTATTGCAAAAAAATTGATCAGCATTCTTTTCCTGTCCATCTTCATGAGCAAGATGGTAATTTCTGTTGCGCCCCTTATTAAAGCTCATCTCGATTGTAAAACCGTCAACGCGGTGATCATGCAGCTGGAGATTGAGCACTCGAAGCCTTCTGATGGAAAGGAGTTTTCAGCAAAGGAGTTCATTACTTTCAATTATCCCGGAATATCGATTTCCAGCCCTCTATGGATGTTAAATACAGGGCATGTACATACGGACCAGGATAAACATGTTCAGGCATTTTATCCCTCTGTTCCGACCCCGCCACCTAATGCGTAGCATATAAACCCCTGCTTTTACGCACACTTATTTTAACAGTATTAAAGATTTCCGGGGAACGGCTGTCTTTAATCTGATCTTCTAAAATCTCATATCAAAAAATATATGGCAGCTAATCATATGTCTGCATCAACAAGTTTTAAGAGCTATTTCTCGCCGAGAAACCTCAAAAGAGACTTTCCGGCAAGTATTGTCGTATTCCTGGTGGCTTTACCATTGTGTCTGGGTATTGCCCTGGCCTCAGGAGCCCCCTTATTTTCCGGCTTGCTTACCGGGATACTTGGAGGAATTATAACCGCCTCTTTTAGCGGTTCCCAGTTAAGCGTGAGCGGGCCGGCGGCCGGCCTTACGGTTATTGTGCTGGGAGCCATCACAAAGCTCGGCGCTTACGAAACCTTCATTCTCGCAGTACTCCTTGCAGGAGCTCTTCAGTTAGTACTGGGTTTTCTGCGCGCAGGTACTATTGCAAATTATTTTCCTTCTTCCGTGATTGAGGGTATGCTTGCGGCTATTGGTATTATCCTGATCCTTAAGCAAATCCCTCACGCCGTTGGGTACGATGCAGAATTTGAAGGAAGTGAAGCCTTTCAGACAGGTGATCACAATACCTTTTCGGCACTGACGAATGCCCTGTCGGCTATCAGCTACGGCGCTGTGATTATCAGTGTTCTTTCTCTGATTATCCTGATCTACTGGCCTAAGATTAAGAAGCTAAGCAGTGTTCCGGCTCCGCTGATCGTGGTAGTGCTCGGAATTGTCTTTAATAAGATCTTTCAGGGTACTTCTCTTCAGATCAAAGATGAGCACCTGGTTGGGATCCCTGTTGTGAATTCATTCGACGAGTTTACAGGGCTTTTCATTACTCCTGACTTCTCCCAGATTGTGAATCCGGAGGTTTGGACGGTAGCGGTGACCATTGCCATTGTGGCAAGTCTTGAGTCGCTGCTCAGTTTAGAGGCAGTCGATAAGATTGATCCGCTGAAAAGGGTATCGCCAACAAACCGCGAACTGGTAGCTCAGGGGATCGGAAATATGGCGAGCGGGTTCCTGGGCGGTTTACCCATGACGGCAGTGATCGTACGCTCATCGGCCAATGTAAATGCCGGGGGAAAAACAAAAATAAGTGCTATCCTGCACGGGATGTGGCTGGCGCTTTCCCTCTTACTGATCCCGGGGCTTATTAATAGCATCCCGCTTTCATGTCTGGCAGCAATCCTGCTGGTGACAGGGTATAAACTGGCAAAGATTGCTTTATTCAAGAAGATGTATAAAGAAGGATGGGCCCAGTTTATTCCGTTCATTGTTACCGTTGTGGCTGTCGTGTTTACCGACCTCCTCAAAGGGGTAGGAATCGGAATGGTGGTTGGTGTGTTCTACATCCTCCGCAATAACCTCCGTAATCCATACTTCTATACCATCGGGCGGAATGGCGATAAAAAGGTGATTACCATTAAGCTTTCTGAAGAAGTGTCTTTCCTCAACAAAGCGGCAATTTCTTTCACCCTGAATCATCTTCCTAACGAGTCGGATGTGGTGATCGACGGAAGCAATTCGAGATACATTGACCCGGATGTTTTGGAGATCATCCACAATTTTAAGCATAATGCTTACTCGAAGGGAATCATAGTCCAGCTAAAGGATATAAAACACCGGTACGATGTGCCGCAGCTGAAAGATCTGATCTATACTCCTGATAAGGACAAAGATCCTCTTTCGGTATCAGAAACGCGGAAGGAATCAGTACCTCACAACAACTAATTTATTATCTCTCATTTTATAAAACAGAAACAAATGGCAAAAGAAAATAATCCAACCGTTGCAACGGAAAAAGATATAAAAGAAGCTCAGAAGAGCACGTACGACCAGTTACTGGAGGGAAACCGCCTCTTTGTAGAAGGAGAGCTGAAAAACGATCCTGACTATTTTAAGAAGCTCTCTGCTGGCCAGAGCCCTAAGGTACTCTGGATCGGATGTTCCGACAGCCGTGTTCCGGCAAACCAGGTAACGAATACCAAGCCGGGTGAAGTTTTTGTTCACCGTAACATCGCAAACGTGTGTGTGCATTCGGACATGAACATGCTGAGTGTACTCGATTACTCGGTGAACGTATTAAAGGTGAAGCATGTAATTGTTGCCGGTCACTACGGATGCGGGGGAGTGGCCGCTGCGATGACCAGGAAACAGTTTGGCCTGATCGACAACTGGCTGAGACATATTAAGGACGTATATCGTCTGCACTCTCACGAGCTCGACCTGATCACAGATCCCCAGGTAAGGGCAGACAGGCTGGTAGAACTGAATGTAATTGAGCAGGTATTTAATCTGTGTAAAACCACGATTATCCAGAATGCCTGGAAAGAACGTTCTGACCTTGAAGTGCACGGATGGGTAGTGGATATCCGCACAGGCCTGGTGAAAGATCTAAAAGTTAGCTGCAGTAATACGGATAACCTGAGTAAGGTATTTGCTCTTGACGCCGTAACGCCTGCTGCTCATTAATGATATTGCCTGCTTAGTTTAATTATGAGGCTTTAGTTTTATACTAAAGCCTCATTTTTTTATTGCTGTTATGCTTCTGCGTATTCCTCTATCGGAGGGCAGGAGCAGATGAGGGTTCTGTCTCCGTGAGTGTCATTCACCCTGCCAACAGAGGGCCAGAATTTACGTTCGGCCACGTAAGCCAGAGGGAACACAGCCTGCTGTCTGCTGTAGGGCTTGTCCCAGGTATCGTCTGTTATCACGTGCGCCGTATGAGGGGCATTTTTTAACGGGTTGTTGATCTTGTCTGCTTTTCCGCTTTCAACATCGCTGATCTCTTCCCGGATGGCGATAAGCGCATCGCAGAACCTGTCGAGCTCATGTTTGGGCTCTGATTCTGTAGGCTCTACCATCAGGGTTCCCGCTACAGGGAAAGATACGGTAGGAGCGTGGAAGCCATAATCCATCAACCTTTTTGCAATATCTGTTACTTCGATACCGAAGTGCTTGAATGCGCGGCAGTCGAGGATCATTTCATGGGCACAACGGCCCTGGCTTCCTGTATACAATACAGGATAGTGAGATTCAAGACGTGATTTGATATAGTTGGCATTCAGAATGGCATATTTCGTGGCATTGGTTAAACCTTCAGCGCCCATCATGGCAATATAAGCATGTGAAATCAGCAGGATAGAGGCTGAGCCCCATGGTGCTGCCGATACTGCGGGAATAGACTTCTCTTTGCTGATGTCTACAACTGAATGCCCCGGTAAATACTTAACCAGGTGCTGGGCAACTCCTATCGGGCCTACGCCAGGGCCGCCGCCGCCATGGGGGATACAGAATGTCTTGTGCAGGTTGAGGTGGCAAACGTCGGCGCCGATAGTAGCTGGACTGGTAAGTCCGACCTGTGCGTTCATGTTTGCACCATCCATATATACCTGCCCGCCATTCTGGTGAATGATCTGGCAGATCTCGATGATCGACTCTTCAAACACTCCATGTGTTGACGGGTAAGTTACCATGAGACATGACAGCGTATCTTTGAATTCTTCTGCGCGGGCTTTCAGGTCCGTTACGTCGATATTTCCGTTGCTGTCGCATTTTACCACCACGATCTTCATCCCGGCCATTGCTGCTGATGCAGGGTTGGTGCCGTGTGCTGAAGATGGAATAAGAGCTACGTTGCGGTGAGATTCTCCCCGGTCTGCATGATAGGCTCTGATCACCATTAATCCGGCGTATTCGCCCTGCGCACCCGCATTAGGCTGGAAGCTCATGGATGCAAAGCCGGTAATCGCACTCAGCCATTTGTTCAGCTCATCGATCACCTGCATATAGCCGCCTACCTGGTCGGTTGGTGCAAAGGGGTGGATCTTGCTGAATTCCGGCCATGTAACCGGGATCATTTCTGTTGTTGCGTTAAGCTTCATGGTACATGAGCCCAGGGGAATCATGGAATGGCAAAGAGACAGGTCTTTTGCTTCCAGTGATTTGATATAACGGAGCATTTCGTGCTCTGAGTGATGGGTGTTGAAAACAGGATGCGCAAGGTATTCTGTCTGTCTTTCCAGTGCGGCAGGAATGGTTGCCTGTATTCCCTGCTTTAATCCATCTAGGTCAACATCATGAATGCTCTTGCCTTTTACCTTCGCAAAGAAACGGATGATCGTTGTTACCTCGTCAAGGGAAGTTGTTTCATCCAGGGAGACCGAAACAACAGATCCGTCATAGTGAAGGTTCATCTCGTTGTTCAATGCTTCTGCATGAAGAGGGCCTGCGATATTACCTGCTTCGAAACGGATGGTGTCGAAGTAAGAAGTGTTCAGCTGCTTGTAGCCAAGGGATTGAAGGGCGTCGGACAGCAGGACTGCGAGTCCGTGTGTGCGTTTAGCGATGGTTTTGAGTCCCTGCGGTCCGTGCCAGGCAGCATACATTCCGGCCATAATAGCCAGTAAAGCCTGTGCGGTACAGATATTGGAAGTCGCCTTATCCCTGCGGATATGCTGCTCCCGTGTTTGCAGAGCCATCCGGAGCGCATAGTTGCCGGCAGAGTCGATAGTTACGCCGATGATCCGTCCGGGCATGGATCTTTTATATTCTTCCCGTGTAGCGAAGTAAGCAGCATGGGGGCCGCCGAAGCCCATGGGGATTCCAAAGCGCTGGGTAGATCCTACTACGATATCTGCTCCCCATTCTCCGGGAGGCGTCAGGAGGCAAAGACTCAGGATGTCGGCCACAACGGTCAGCTTAATGCCTTTTTCATGTGCACTGGCAGCGAAGTCTGAGTAGTCGTGTACTTCTCCGTTTCCTGCTGGGTACTGAACAATAGCACCGAACATAGAATCGTTAAGCTCTGCTGTCTGGTGATTGCCTATCTGTAATTCGATTCCGAAGGGAGCCGAACGGGTCTTTAAAATGTCGATTGTTTGCGGGAAAAGATCTTCTGAAACGAAGAATACATTCGCACTCTTGTTTGTCCGCAGGCTGAACTGCATGAACATCGCTTCTGCCGCTGCGGTACCCTCGTCGAGAAGAGAGGCATTGGCAATTTCCATTCCCGTGAGATCAATCACCATGGTCTGGAAATTCAGCAAGGCCTGAAGCCGGCCCTGGGATATTTCAGCCTGGTAGGGGGTATACTGGGTGTACCATCCCGGGTTTTCAAAAATGTTACGCAGGATCACCGGTGGGGTGACCGTGTCATAATAACCCTGACCGATGAATGACTTGAAAACCTTGTTTTTTGAAGCTGTCTGCTTCAGGCTGTTCAGGTAATCGAACTCACTTTTCGGAGCCGGAAGATTCAACGGTTGTTTTAACCGGATCTGCTGCGGAACAGTCTGAGAAATTAATTCATCCAATGAACCCGCAGCGACTGTTGCAAGCATTTGGGATGTTTCAGGACTGTCAGGAGAGATATGGCGTGATTCAAATTTTTCTTTGAAATCGATATTTAAATCCATGAAATTGAAATATAAAAGAGATATGCAAAGGTACGGCTTTCAGCAGCAAGTAGCAAGTAACAAGCGTATTGGCCCGTTGCAGAATAGGTACTGATTTATGGTATTTTTAAACAAAAGAATACCCTGATGGATGAAAGCCGGAAGCAGAAGTGATCAGGCTAACTGCCTTAAATACATTTGAATGGTGTTTTCGAGTCCCAGGTATAAGGCATCGCAGATCAGCGCATGGCCGATGCTTACCTCGAGAAGGCCGGGGATATGCTGGCTGAAGTATTTGAGATTATGCAGATCCAGGTCGTGCCCGGCATTTAGTCCAAGGCCAGCCTGCTGAGCTGCTCTTGCCGCTTCGGCATAAGGTGCAACTGCGGCTTCTCTATTCTTCAGATAGCCTGTGGCATACGCTTCGGTATACAGCTCCACTCTGTCGGTTCCTGTTGTTGCGGCGGCTTCGACCATCCGCGGATCAGGATCAACAAAAAGGGATACTCTGATGCCGGCTTCTTTGAATGTGGCCACGATATCCTTCAGGTATTCCTGGTGACGGACCGTGTCCCAGCCATGATTGGATGTGATCTGACCAAGTGCATCGGGAACAAGTGTTACCTGCGCTGGTTTATTTGCCAGTACGAGGTCTACGAATTTCTGCTCCTGGCAGTTCCCTTCGATGTTAAATTCAGTTGCTATCACCTGTTTCAGATCAAAAACATCCTGGTAGCGGATATGCCGTTCGTCGGGTCTCGGGTGAACGGTAATGCCTTGGGCCCCGAAGCGTTCGCAGTCGAGTGCTGTTTTGACAAGATCCGGATTGTTACCACCACGGGAGTTACGAAGAGTTGCGATCTTATTGATGTTGACTGAAAGCTTAGTCACGTTTTTGGGTTTTGAATGATGGGTGATGAGATATGAGCCTCACATCTCATCACCCAAAAAAATTAATATCTGTATTGTTCCGGTTTATACGGCCCGTCAGGAGTTACCCCGATGTATTCAGCCTGGTGCGGATCAAGTACATCAAGCTCTACGCCGATCTTTGCAAGATGAAGACGGGCAACTTTCTCATCCAGGTGTTTTGGAAGAGTGTATACCTTGTTTTCATATTTGCCAGGGTTGGTCCATAACTCAAGCTGGGCAAGAGTCTGGTTGGTAAATGAGTTTGACATAACGAATGATGGGTGACCGGTTGCGCAGCCAAGATTTACCAGGCGGCCTTCTGCCAGGATGATCACGTCAGATCCGTCGATGGTGTATTTGTCTACCTGCGGCTTAATTTCAACCTTGGTATGGCCGTAGTTGGTGTTAAGCCATGCCATGTCGATCTCATTGTCGAAGTGACCGATGTTACAAACGATCGCTTTGTCTTTCAGTAGCTTAAAGTGCTCGGCACGAACGATGTCGCAGTTGCCGGTACATGTAACCACGATGTCTGCTTCCTTAACGGCATTGATCATCTTCTTTACCTCGTAGCCTTCCATGGCAGCCTGAAGCGCACAGATGGGGTCGATTTCAGTGACGATCACACGGACACCTGCACTGCGGAGGGATTCAGCCGAACCCTTGCCCACATCGCCATATCCGCAAACTACGGCTACTTTACCTGCCATCATCACGTCAGTGGCGCGGCGGATTGCGTCTACAAGAGACTCCCGGCATCCGTACTTATTATCAAATTTAGATTTGGTAACAGAGTCGTTTACGTTAATAGCGGGCAAATGAAGCGTTCCGTTCTTCATGCGCTCGTAAAGGCGGTGAACGCCTGTTGTGGTTTCTTCAGAAAGTCCTTTAATGCCGGCAATCAGCTCAGGGTATTTGTCGAATACCATGTTGGTGAGATCACCACCATCATCAAGGATCATATTCAATGGCTGGCGTTCTTCCCCGAAATAGAGGGTCTGTTCGATACACCAGTCAAATTCTTCAGCATTCATGCCTTTCCATGCATAAACCGAAATTCCTGCAGCTGCAATAGCTGCGGCGGCGTGGTCCTGTGTGGAGAAGATGTTGCAGGAAGACCAGGTTACTTCTGCTCCGAGTTCAACCAGGGTTTCAATCAATACCGCTGTCTGAATGGTCATGTGAAGGCATCCTGCAATGCGGGCGCCTTTCAAAGGTTTGGATGGTCCGAACTCCGCACGAAGCGACATTAACCCAGGCATTTCTGCTTCTGCAAGCTCAATCTCTTTCCGTCCCCATTCTGCAAGGGAAATGTCCTTCACTTTGTAAGGAATGTAAGTTGTCTCTACTGATGACATAGTTTTAAAAAATTTAATGTTTGCAAAAATACCTCTTCCGGGAATGAATATCAAACATTTAAAATGTCTGTGCAGAAGATGACAGTCACTTGATTAACAAAATCATAAGGCAGATAACCACAATTGCACAGGGTGTGCATAAAATATTTACATCCCTGTGTTTTTAACTTACGGCCCTTCGTCTTATTTTTGCAAGGAATAGCTTTGAAAATTAACGAGTATGTATCCAGAATATTTGGTTGCCCCGATGAGGGAAGAACTTACTAACGTAGGGTTCCAGGAATTAAAGACTCCTGAAGAAGTAGATGATGTGCTGAAATCAGAAGGAACTGTTTTTGTAGTGGTTAATTCAGTTTGCGGCTGTGCTGCGGCTAATGCACGTCCGGCTGCTAAAATGGCGGTGCAGGGTGAAAAACATCCCGGCAAGCTGGTTACTGTTTTTGCAGGAATGGAGAAAGATGCGGTAGATAAAGCAAGAAGTTATATGCTTCCTTATCCTCCTTCCTCTCCTTCAATGGCTTTATTTAAAGATGGCAAGCTTGTGCACATGATCGAGCGCCACCAGATAGAAGGCCGCCCGGCACAGATGATCGCCGACAACCTGGTCAGCGCATTCGAAGTATATTGCTAATCAGCAGTATCCGGAGGGGTTTCTTAAGACAGTTTGTCCGCTGACTTTAATATGCGGAATTTGTTAAGATGGAAAAGATCCGTCCCCACGGGGCGGATCTTTTTTTGTCTGTTCTTTTTATCTGGATTGTTTTAATATTGCACTCTGTTTCAGCAGGATGAGATCCTTTTGTCTAATTTTGACCTCTGATGAAGAGAGTGCTTTCAATATGGCTCCTGGTGGTGTACGCTTTTGGCGCTACAGATCTTCATCAGGTATTCAAACTGCCCCTTTTGATCATCCATTATCATAAACACCAGCAGGGGGATCCCGCACTCACTGTTTCCGGGTTTTTAAACATTCATTACCTTCAGCCTCAGAAGGCGGATAAAGACTATAAGGAGGATATGCAGCTGCCTTTTAAAGCTCCTAAAGACTATTGTATGTCTGCTGCTACGGTAATGCCCGATCCCGCAGTTTCCCTTTCTGTTCCCTTGTATGAAAGGTATCTGAACATTTTCTTTCCTCTGAAGGAAATGATGTCTTCCCTGATGGTGGTACATTCTATTTTTCAGCCTCCTCAATAGCCGCTTTTTTCCAAAATTTTAATAAACCCCCACACAGGTGTGCCCTGGCGTACATTTCTGTGCCATAACGTGCTGTCCCGCACATTCGCGGAGGAAGAGGCTATTTAAGAATATAAGGATGTTAACAAACAGAATAATACCTGAAACTATAACAGGATTAAATGAAGAGGAAGTAAAAGCCTCAAGAGCGAAGTACGGCGATAATGTTCAGCCAGGCGGAGCGGAAGAAAAATGGTGGCAGGCGGTTGCGGGCATTCTGAAAGAGCCCATGCTTCTGCTTCTTATAGCAGTGGCAGTTTTATACCTGTTTACAGGGCAATATAAAGATGCGGTATTCATGCTTTTTTCGATTGTTGCCGTATCAGGGATCTCGTTTTTCCAGGATACCCGGAACCGTAAGGCTCTCGAAGCCCTGAAGCGGCTGAATGAGCCGCTCAGCAAGGTGATCAGAAGCGGCAAGCTTTACGAAGTTGCTACTCATGAGATAGTAGTAGGAGATATGATGCTGGTGGAAGAGGGAAATATCGTCAATGCAGACGGAGAGATTGTTAGCAGCAATGACTTTATGGTAGACGAGTCTTCTCTAACCGGGGAAAGCTATCCCGTTTATAAGTTTGAGGGGAGTGATGACCGGAAAGTCTACAGCGGCTCACTGGTTACTTCCGGCCTGGCCATATGCCGGGTGGAAAATACAGGTGGGAGGACCAGGCTTGGGAAGCTGAGTGAATCGATCCTGTCTGCCGGAGAAGAAGTTACACCTCTCCAGCTTCAGATCAGGGGATTTGTAAAGGTAATGGCCATTGCAGGAACAGCGGTTTTTCTTTTGGTTTGCCTGGTCAATTTCTGTTCAGGGCAAACATTTACGGAAAGCCTTCTGAAGGGCCTCACCATGGCAATGTCGGTATTGCCGGAAGAAATACCGGTGGCCTTCACCACGTTTATGGCCCTTGGGTCATGGCGACTTATCCGAGCAGGGATTATTGTGAAAAAGATCAGTATCGTGGAGGCTCTGGGAAGCGCTACCGTAATATGTACGGATAAGACAGGTACCATTACAGAAAACAGGATGAGCCTTCAGGAGATCTATTCTTACCGGAACCACCGGTCGTATACAGATCCTGCACAATGGGACAGCGATGCTGCCGGGGTGATCACCACTTCAATGTGGGCCAGTGAGCCGGTTCCTTTCGACTCGATGGAGCATACCCTTCATCAGGCTTATTCGGATGTAGCCGGCACCGATCTGAGAACGCAGTTTTCAATGGTGCATGAGTATCCCTTAAGCGGGATGCCTCCTATGATGACCCATGTATTTGAAGACGGACAGGGCAACCGGATCATTGCGGCAAAAGGAGCTCCCGAAGCTATCCTGGCGGTTTCTGTCGCAGATCCTGCTGTAAAGCCGGAGATAGAAGAGAAGATTGCTGACCTTACCGGGAAAGGTTACCGGGTGCTTGGCGTGGCGGAGTCTTCTTTTTCGGGAAGTGTATTTCCGGAAAGACAGCAGGATCTGCCTTTTATCTTTACCGGTCTGGTCGCATTCTACGATCCTCCCAAGGCAAATATTCCCCAGGTCTTTGAGGCATTCAGCAGGGCTGGCATCGAAGTGAAGATGATCACAGGCGACAATGCAGCTACAGCGGCTACCATTGCACGTCTGTCGGGTTTGAAGAATCCGGAGGATGTGATTGAAGGAGCGGCGTTGATGGCGATGACTCCGGAAGAGAGGAAGGCGAAGATGCTGTCGGGAAACGTATTTGCGAGGATGTATCCCGAGGCAAAACTTGAGATGATCAATACATTAAAAGATGCAGGTTCAGTTGTGGCTATGACTGGAGACGGTGTGAATGACGGCCCGGCCCTTAAAGCGGCTCATATTGGTATTGCGATGGGAAAAAGGGGGACTGAGATTGCCAAAAGTGCTGCCGCTTTAGTAATTGCCGATGATGATCTCGCCCGGATGCTCGATGCTGTAGCCATGGGAAGAAAGATCTATGCGAATCTCAAAAAGGCGGTTCAGTATATCATCTCCATTCATATACCGATCATCGGCACAGTGGCCCTCCCTCTTTTTCTCGGCTGGGTGTACCCGGATATATTTACTCCTGTACATGTGATCTTCCTGGAATTGATCATGGGACCGACCTGTTCCATTGTATATGAGAATGAGCCTCCCGGAAAAGATACGATGGTGCGTCCGCCGCGGCCTCTTACCTCTACCTTTCTTTCCTGGCGCGAAATGTCGGTGAGTATCATCCAGGGGGCGGCTATTACTGCCGGGGTCCTGTTTGTTTATCAATATGCGGTGAGGGCAGGAGAGGGCGAAGACTTTTGCCGCACCATGGTATTCTCTACCCTTATCATGGCCAACATATTTCTCTCCCTGGTAAACCGCTCGTTCTATTATCCTGTCAGCAGCAGCTTTCATAACGGGAATAAGTTAATGACAGCTGCGCTGCTCATTACCGTGACAGCCCTCGCTGTCATTCTTTATGTCCCCGCTGTCTCCTCTTTCTTTCGTGTTGTTCCCCCGGGGCCGGTACCCCTGCTGATCTGTTTTTTCACAGCAGCGATTTCCGTCCTGTGGTTTGAGCTCTGGAAATGGAGAAAACGGGTCGCGCAAAACAATTAAATTAAATCAGATGAAACGAATTGTCATTATATTATTAAGTCTGCTGGCAGTTTGCCAGTTTTTCAGGCCTGAGAGAAACTCAGGAATAACAGGAGGCCCGGACGCTATTCAGAATGTGACGCAGGTGCCGGATACTGTGATGTCTGTTCTTCGCAACGCCTGTTACGATTGTCACAGTAATCGTACAGAATACCCCTGGTATACCAACATACAACCCGTGGGTTGGTGGCTGGCGGACCATGTGAAGGAAGGAAAAGGAGAACTTAACTTCGATGCATTCGGGACATATTCTCCCGAAAAAGCCCTTCACAAACTTGATGAAAGTGAGGAAGTGATCCGGAAAGGTGAAATGCCCCTGAAAAGCTACCTGCTTCTTCACCCGAAAGCAAAGTTATCCGATAAACAAAAGGAGATGATTTTCAACTGGATTTCCGAAGTTAAAAAGTAGCGCACCCTCTTCTTTGCTTTTTCATGACTCAATTATAGAAACAAGCTGATTCATCAGGCCGGCGTGTCTGCCTGGTGGATCAGCTTAATTTCAGTTCTTCACATCCCTCTTTCGTCATTCTTCTCTCGGCTCCGAAATTTGAGCCTTTTTACTTTGACCTTTAAACTTTCTACTCTAAACTCCCCCTCTATATGTCCCTCGTCAGCAGCTTCTCCAGATCCCGGTAGCTTACATCCATTCTCACCCGTCCCTGTTTGGCATAGGCGATCTGCCCGGTTTCTTCAGAAACGATGACCGCGACAGCGTCACTCATTTCTGTTATTCCAATACCGGCGCGGTGACGCAGTCCGAATTGGGGCGGGAGCTTGATATTATCACTGACAGGTAAGATGCAGCTGGCCGCTTTGATCTTGCCTTCTGAGATCACAACAGCCCCGTCGTGTAAAGGACTGTTTTTCTTGAATATCGTTTCGATCAGTCGCTTTGAAATTACCGCATCAATGGATTCTCCGGTATTTTGATAGTACTGGTCGTCGAAATACTTAGCGAACACGATGAGCGCTCCGGTCCTGCTGTTCTGCATGCTTTTGCAGGCATCTATAAGAGGTTTGACGGAGGTAACGCTCGCTTCCTTCTCTAATTCTTTTTTTCCCGACAGCAGCGTCTTCCAGATCTTATTCCGGTGCAAAGCGGCGTTTTTTCCGATAAGAAGCAGGAAGCGCCGTATTTCCTGCTGGAACACGATGATGAGCGCCAGGAAGCCCACACTCACAAACCCGCCCAGGATGTTACTGAGCAGCCTCATGTGAAGCTGTACCGTGACCAGGTACACCAGGTAAATGATGATCAGACCAAGTACAATATTAACTGCTATTGTACCCCTGATGAGGTTATATATATAATATATTATAAAAGCCACGAAGATAATATCCACTATATCCAGAAAGCGGAGATGCAGAAAGCTCAGATCAAACCGGTCCATCTTTTTCTATTCAGATTAAAATTTTGAATGTTGACAAGATAGGAATTTCGCTGCACCTTGAAAAGATTTATCAGGCTTCCCCGGAGGAAATGACATTCTCCTGCACTCCTGTGAAAGACCGGCGAAATCAGGAAGACAACACCTGAGGGTTAACGAGGATGTTGTTAGCCGCAATTAGCGGGAGAAGTACTTTTTAGTGCAGTAATCAGTTTTACTGCTTCCGCAGCTTCTTTTACATCATGTACCCGCAGGATATCCGCGCCTTTCAGAAGAGCTACGGTGTTCAGCACTGTTGTCCCGTTCAGCGCTTCATCACTGGTGGTCCCCAGCGTTTGCCAGATTGTTTTTTTCCTTGACAGTCCGGCCAGTACAGGAAGTCCCAACAGCTTAAACTGTTCTGCGTGATTCAATAAAAACAAGTTTTGAGCAGCATCTTTCGCGAAGCCGAAGCCGGGGTCAATGATGATGTCGTGTACGTGCAGCGCTCTCAGCTCTGCCAGTTTTTCCGAGAAATATTTCAGGATATCAGGCAGAATATTGTCATACCGGTTCTGGGATGTCATTGTTTGCGGGGTGCCCCGCATGTGCATGAGGATATAGGGGACTTTCAGCCGTGCAATGGCGGGGAACATGGCATCGTCAAGCTGCCCTCCCGAGATGTCGTTGATGATGTGTGCGCCTTCCGCTACGGCAGCTTCAGCAACGCCGGCGCGGAACGTGTCGACGGAGAGAACAGCTTCCGGAAATTCGCGGGCAAGGGCTTTAATCACAGGCAGGAGGCGGCTCTGCTCTTCCTGTTCAGAAATGTCAGCAGCTCCCGGGCGTGACGAGTATGCTCCTATATCAAGGATGCCGGCCCCTTCGGCAAGCATCTTTCCGGCATGGCGCAGGGCCTCGTCTGCAGATGCCGTCCTGCTTCCCGGATAAAAGGAATCAGGAGTGATATTGAGAATGCCCATGACGCAGGGACTTGAAAGATCAAGGAGCCTGCCCCCGGCATTAATCGTTTTCTTTTCGTGAAAAACTGTATTTTTATCCGTCATAAAATACAAAATACAGGTTTATTCATCTTTTAATCAAATATTCACACGTTTTGATACAGGACACTTCAACAGAATTTGATGCGGTAGTAAAAATATGCAGGGAGCTTTTTATCAGGAAAACAAAGGATTATGGTACAGCGTGGCGGATTCTTCGCCTGAGTTCTATTACAGACCAGATCTTTATTAAGGCTCAAAGGATCCGTACCCTGGAAGAAAAGAAGGTGTCTAAAGTAGGGGAGGATATCAGTTCTGAATATATCGGGATCATTAATTATTGTATTATTGCGATGATCCAGATGGGTTTGCCGGATGATGCACAGACTGAAATCCCGGCAGAAGAGGTAGAGATGTTGTACGATGCCGTGGTAAAAGAAACAAAAGACCTGATGGCTGCAAAGAACCACGATTACGGGGAGGCCTGGAGAGACATGCGGATCAGTTCTTTGACCGACCTCATCCTGATGAAGCTTCTGCGCGTTAAGCAGATAGAAGATAACCTGGGGCAGACCCTTGTTTCGGAAGGCGTCAGGGCGAATTACCAGGATATGCTGAACTATTCGGTATTCGCGCTCATAAAAATTGGATTAGCAAAGTAAAAATACTGAAGATTACAAAATGGCACTTGATCAGATAAAAAGTAAACCCAACTATTTTTTATGGTTCTCCCGGATTTTTGTCGGGGTACTGTTTATTTTTTCCGGCTTGATAAAAGCGAATGATCCGCTTGGTTTCGGATATAAGCTGGAAGAATACTTCGAGGTATTTCATACCACTTTCCTTAACGACTATTCGGTTGTTATTTCAATTTTCATCTGTGCGCTGGAAGTGATTTTCGGAGCCGCTTTGCTGATTGGATACAGGGGGCGGCAGATTGCATGGGGACTGCTTTTACTGATCATCTTTTTTACTTTCCTCACTTTCTGGTCGGCGGCCTTTGATGTAGTCAGAAGCTGCGGCTGTTTTGGGGACGCTATTCCTCTGACACCGTGGCAATCGTTCAGCAAAGATCTTATTCTCCTGGTCTTTATACTGGTTATTTTTGTTCACAGGGAAAAGATCCGGCCTCTGATAAAGGGCAGGGCTATGGATGCAGCCATCTTTATCGTTGTCCTTTTTTCCTTCGGCTTCGGGCTTTTTACCTATAACTTCCTGCCGGTGGTCGACTTCCTTCCCTATCACAAGGGGGCTAATCTTCCGGCTTATATGAAAGTGCCTCCCGGCGCAGCGCAGGATGAATATGAGATTACGTATACTCTTAAGAATAAAAAGACCGGCGAGACCAAAAAGATGAGTGATAAGGAGTATTTGAAGACGGAGATCTGGAAAGATACCAGCTGGGAGATCCAGGGAGAACCGGAGAACAGGCTGGTGAAGCAAGGGTACCAGGTGAAGATCAAAGACCTGAGAATTTCTGATAACCAGGGGACTGATTATACCACCGAAATCATTGAGAATCCTTATTATAACCTCGTTATTGTGGCCTATAATCTGGGGCGCACCAATGAAAAAGGTATTGGCGATCTGAATGCGCTGGCGGTTAATGCTGCCGAAAACTACAATATCAGGACGGTTCTTTTAACATCGGCATCAGCTGAGACGGCGGAGGCTTTCAGCAAAAAGCATAAACTGGTGATGGAAACTTTCTTTGCTGACGGAGTGCCTTTAAAAAGTATGGTGAGGGCTAATCCCGGGTTGTTATTGCTGCGCAACGGGGTTGTTATAAATAAATGGCATTACCATAATCTTCCTTCATACCAGGAGCTTGAAGAGAAATATTTCAGAAATAACGATTAGGAAATAAACAGCCGGGGCTGCCGGAGTTCACATATACAAATGCACGATGCTTAAAGACTTGATCAGGTACACTGATGTGGCCAACAGAAAGATGATCGCTGCTTTTCAGGGATCAGGTAAAGCCTTGCCGGAAGCAGAGCGGCTGTTCAGCCATATTCTGAACAGCACCCGCATCTGGATCAGCCGGATTAAAGGAGAAACTCCCGTGGTAGACAGGTTTGACCTCTTGCCGGTGGAAGAATTTTCTGTGTGGAATCAACGGAACATAGAGGAGCTTTATCATATCTTAGAGCATACTGACCTGTCAGCCAGGATTTCTTATCCCAATTCGCAGGGGGATAAGTTTAACGATGTCATCTCTGATGTCCTTTTTCATGTGGTTAATCACTCGACCTATCACCGGGCTCAGGTTGCGACTCAATTTAGAATAAACGGAGTAAAGCCTCCGGCTACAGATTACTTCTTATTAAAAAGGAAGGGAGAGATATGAGGATATTTCTGATTGGTTTTATGGGCTGCGGGAAAACCACATGGGGTAAAAAGCTTGCATCTGCATTGGAGATCCCGTTTTTAGACCTCGATGCGCTTATAAGGGAGCATACAGGCATGACCGTCCCCCAGTATTTTCAGGAATTTGGGGAAGCCCGTTTCCGCGAGACAGAAAGGGATGTGTTGCAATCTGCGGCATTTCCCGAGGATGCCGTAATTTCAACTGGAGGGGGAGCGCCTTGTTATTTTGATAATATGGACTGGATGAACTCTCATGGAATTGCAGTCTATATGTCTTTATCGCCCGGAATGCTGGCTTCGAGACTCGAGAATGCTAAAGAGGTCCGCCCGGTTTTAGAAGGCCGCAAAGGGGAGGCCCTGGTTCAGTTCATCCAGGAAAAGCTTCAGGAGCGTGAACCCTTTTACTCGAAAGCAAATGTAATTGTCACAGGTCCTGAGTTTTCAGTTGAAAAGTTTATTTCAGCGATAGAGGACTATCAGCGTAAATAAACCGCATCTTTCTCTCTTTGCTGGTCGTCAAGCAATACATCTACATGTTCTTTGGTAACGGTGGCAAGCTTGGTACCCACATAGTCCGGAGACACGGGGAAGATGCGGTGACTTCTCTCCATCAGGGCTACCGTCCGTAATTTCTTCAGCGGGATGTTCAGGAAGAGCCCGATTCCGTAGGCCAGAGTCCTTCCCGAATTAATGACATCGTCAATAACGATGACCACCTTATTCCTGCAGATCTCAACAGGAAGATCGGTAGTGGCTTCCAGGTGAGAACTGTTTTTGTCGAGGCTGATCTTCATTAATGTAATCCTGATGCCTGAGATCCTTTCCAGCTCGGTTTTCAGACGGCCTGCAATAACATACCCGTATTCAATAATGCCTGCAATAACAATTTCAGGTTCGTCAATATTGTCTTCCCAAACCTGGTAAGCAATACGGGTGATCTTTTGCTGGATTTGAGAAGGGCCGAGTATGAGGAGTGACTGGTTCATTTTTTTACAATTTATGATTTGCGATTTTGCTTCTTATGGGGTAAAGGGATGTGAACTTTATTTGTAAGGGAAATAGACGAAGTTGGCACCTTCGGGTACTATTACAAACAGGCACATGTAATCTTCCGGCTTTTTGTAATGTTTAATGAAGGCCTCTTTCCTTGCGGGCTGTATAATGCCCTTTTCGGTAAACTCTTCGAGGGTGGATGCATGAATGGTCCAGCTGGTATTCAATTCGTCTTTATCGAGGATGAGCTCCCCGATATTGGCAGTATGCTGGTGGGCAACGAAAATCGGGTAGGCAGAAAGCCCTTCTACCATGATCTCGGTTGAAACCTCCTTTAATGAGTCGCTATAAAGGGATAGATCTTTCTCAAGACTTTTAAGCGGGCTTTCCTTCTTCCGGGTCCCGCCATCCTCCGATTGATTTAATAAATCCTGTAAATCCATCTTATCAGAATAAATAGAGATATATTTAATTGATCGTCTTTTCAAGTAATACCACGTTTTCGACATGCTGCGTATGCGGAAACATATCGACGGGGCGTATTTTAGTTACAGTGTACATTTCTTTCAGCAGTGCAAGGTCTCGGGCCTGAGTGGCTGCATTGCAGCTTACGTATACAATTTTTGGTGCCCCGATCTCGAGTAGACGCTGGACAACATCTCCGTGCATACCCGCCCGGGGAGGATCGGTAATGATCACATCGGGCTTGCCATGCTGCAAAACGAAGTCGGAAGTGAGGACATCCTTCATGTCTCCTGCATAAAATGTAGTATTGGTAATTCCGTTTATCGAAGAGTTTAACCTGGCATCTTCAATTGCGGAAGGGACATATTCTATTCCAACCACTTCTTTTACATGGCGGGCTACAAAGTTGGCAATGGTGCCTGCGCCGGTGTACAGATCGTAGACCAATTCGTCGCCCCTGAATCCTGCAAACTGCCTTGTGATACTGTATAGTTCATGCGCCTGTAAAGAGTTTGTCTGATAAAAAGACTTAGCGCCGATCTTAAAAGAAAGCCCTTCCATTTCTTCAAAGATATGGTCTCTTCCGGCGAACACCTCAATCTCCTGATCGAAAATGGTATCATTTTTCTTTTGGTTTACAATGTAAAGCAAAGAGACGATCTGGGGGAAGCGTTCTTTTACAAACTCCATCGTTTTCTGAATTTCGTCTTCCCCTGCGTATGCGAACACCACGATTACCATCAATTCTCCTGTAGAGGAGGTGCGGATGATCAGATTGCGGAGTGCACCTTCATGATTTCTCAGGTCGTAGAAGGATATGTTGTTCTGAAGGGCGAATTCCCTGATACTGTTCCTGATCTCATTGGAAGGGTCTGTTTGGAGGTAACAGGTTTCAATATTCAATATCTTGTCGAACCGGAGAGGGACGTGGAACCCAAGGGCATTGGGGTCGGCTTCATTGTTGTTGTGTATATCTTCTTCTGTCAGCCAGCGTTTGTTTGAGAATGTGAATTCCAGCTTATTGCGGTAATACCTGGTTTCAAAGGATGCCAGGATAGGTTCCGTCGCACTGGTGTCTACCTTTGCTATTCTCTGGAGTGCATCGGTAACGGATTTTTGCTTGAAAGAAAGCTGGGCCTCATAGGTCATGTGCTGCCATTTACAACCGCCGCAGGTGCCGAAATGAGGACAGAACGGAATCGTGCGATGTTCTGAAGCTTCAACAAGACGGGTAACTTTTGCTTCTGCAAAGCTTTTCTTCTTCCTGATCAGTTCGATATCTACCAGGTCGCCCGGAATTGCTTTCTCAACAAAGACGACCATATCTCCCACTTTTCCCACACCTTTTCCTTCTTCTGCAATATCACTGATCTTTACATTCGCAATGTTTTTTAATTCCGCCGGTATTCTCTTCATATCCGGCAAAATTAAGATAATTATTATGAGCTACCGAATCGGCATGGGGATTTAAGGTTGAGAGAGCGAAAGAAAATCATAGAATGTCCCTGCCCTCCGGCGGGAGGGGGAAAGAGGCAATTCTGATCTTGTCAGTTAAAGAAACGCAAAATAAACTCCATCAATCCTGTAAACGGGTTTCCAACAAAATCAAATTGCTCATCGATATTATTGGAGATTTCAGTGATCTCTTTACTCATGGCAATTTTTTGATATTGTACTAATATATAAATAAAACAGACCAAAAACCAAAATAGTTTTTGATATTCGCGTATTTTGATCTACCTGTTACAATCTGCCTGATCCGGCAGGTTTACAGGTTTCGCCTGACCACGGGAACGAAAGGTTGGTGGTAGCATCGGGAATGTGCGGAATTCGGCGCTGAATGCTGCCAATAAACTCATAGGGCGGAACTGACGGGCTGAAGGTTGCCTGAAGTCTAAAAGCTAATTTCCGGATGCTGTAGCAGATATCCGGGAGCTATTTTAGGGTTGCTTTAATCAGGTATGGAAGGATCTCTTTCTGAAAGCCTATGAAATTTTTCCGTACATCTGCATCGCTGACGGAGGTGAAGGCATAGGAGAACACGATGCTTTTGCTGGCTTTAATCAAAAAACGGAGACTGTCGGCATAGCTCTGGTCGCTCTTCATCAGGTTGGTTTCCCTGAAAGAACTTATCAGGAGTGTCTCAAGATCATCAGACAGGAGCTTAAGGAAGCCCTGTGAGTTTGCTGATTCGCGGATGAAATCCCACCCGATAAATTCATTGCAAATTGTGTATGTCAGGCGGCATGTTTTGAAGATAAGCTTGCTGAGGTATTCCTCTTTGTTGTTCTCTGCGAAAGAACTGCGGATCATCTCGTTCACGCTGCTGCTGATATAATCCATGAGGATATAATGGAGGAGGACTTCTTTGCTTTCGAAGTATTTATAAATAGTTGCTTTCGCTATTTTGGCTTTTTTGGCTATTTCATTGACACTGGTTTTATGGTAACCATATTTTCTGAAAAGTTCCTTTGCGGCCTGAATAATACTTTCTCTTATTTTGTCGACTTCCATTTTAATTTATTACGGTGTACCCGCCTCCCACGGCAGGAGATACATTGTATTTTTTAAGGGCTTTCTTTGCAGGTGCTTTGGCCGGTGCCCCGTCAATGACAGAGAACTTGGCCCCGCTGCAAGGGTCGATAACCGTGAATGCTGAGCCCTCCTCTGCTTTTACCGCGCACTTCTGGCCCGGGTTTACGGTACTGCACCTGTCAAATGCGACGTAATTGCCACTGGATATCCTATAAATCATCAGACCGGCTACACCCTGACCTGAAACCATGAACAGGCCGTTTTCGTCACGTTTGCTTTCATACTCAACATCCAGGAACCTGTAGTTCACATATACATCCGGAACTCCTGAATCTTCTTTCGCGCAGGAGACAAGAAGGAAGATTCCGATTGCCAATACCGCTGTCTTTTTCATAGGTTTGATACATTAGATTATTTCACTCTGAAACTGTTTCAGGAACCGGACATCGTTTTCTGAAAAAAGACGCAAGTCTTTGATCTGATATTTCAGATTGGTAATCCGTTCAATGCCCATGCCAAAGGCATAGCCTGTATACTTTTTGCTGTCGATACCACAGTTCTCCAATACATTAGGATCTACCATCCCGCAGCCCAGGATTTCTACCCAGCCGGAGTATTTACATAGAGGACAGCCATCGCCTTTACAGATAGTACAAGAGATGTCCATTTCGGCAGAAGGCTCCGTAAACGGAAAATAAGAAGGACGGAACCTTACTTTAGTCCCCTCTCCAAACATCTCCTGAACGAAATAGAAGAGTGTTTGCTTGAGATCGGCAAAGGAAACATTCTCATCCACGTAAAGTCCTTCAACCTGGTGGAAGAAGCAGTGTGCCCTGGCTGAGATGGCCTCGTTGCGGTATACCCTGCCCGGCATGATCGCCCTGAAAGGCGGCTTGCCGTTCTCCATCATGCGTACCTGAACAGAGGATGTATGGGTGCGAAGGGCGATATCTCCGTTTTCGGCATCTTTTTTTACGAAAAAGGTGTCCTGCATATCTCTTGCTGGATGTTCTTCCGGGAAGTTCAGCGCTGAGAAGTTATGCCAGTCGTCTTCGATCTCGGGCCCTTCTGCAACGGTAAAGCCTAGTTTTTTGAAGATCTCTACAATTTCCTTCCTTACGAGAGACAAAGGATGACGGCCGCCGATTGTAAAGCCTTCTCCGGGCAGTGAGAGGTCGAGATCGCTGGCCTGACCGGAGTTGCCCGATTCAAACTGCTCTTTAAAAGACTGGTGCTTCTCTTCTGCAAGCTTCTTAAATTCATTCAATACTTTTCCCAATCCCCGCTTTTCCTCAGGGGAGACCGTCTTAAACTCGTCGAAAAGGTCTTTTAAGAGTCCTTTTGTGCCCAGGAACCGTATCCTGAACGACTCAAGTTCTTCAGCTGACTTTGGTTCAAAGGCGTTGATCTCTTCTG
This sequence comes from Pararcticibacter amylolyticus, assembly GCF_003130405.1. GTDB lineage: Bacteria > Bacteroidota > Bacteroidia > Sphingobacteriales > Sphingobacteriaceae > Arcticibacter > Arcticibacter amylolyticus. The sequence continues at coordinate 7,798 of NZ_QEAS01000025.1, read as the reverse complement.
TATATTGATTGATTTTAGTTTGCATTCTGTTTTATGAATTTAGCACCAGGATAAAAAAATCTCCTGTATAGCTGCAAATTTAATAAAAATATATATTGAGGGGATAGGGTTGAGGCCAATGAGGGCACTCAACCCTTAAATTGTATCGGTCAGGGACCTGCCGGGATGTCTTTTCAGATCACTCCGAGGTCTTTGCCTACTTTGGTAAAGGCTGCAATTGCTTTGTCAAGGTGTTCCTGTTCGTGCCCGGCTGATATTTGTACGCGGATCCGCGCTTTACCCTGCGGTACTACCGGATAATAGAATCCGATGACGTAGATCCCTTCTTCGAGCATCCTGGCTGCAAATTCCTGCGAAAGTTTCGCATCATAGAGCATCACCGGAACGATAGGGTGAACGCCGGGCTTAATGTCGAAACCTGCCTGTGTCATTTTCTCACGAAAATAAAGAGTGTTCCTCTCGAGCTTGTCCCTTAACTCGGTGGTTTCGGTTAACATATCGAGCACCGCAATGGAAGCGCCTGTAATTGCCGGAGCGAGTGTGTTGGAGAAGAGATATGGACGCGAACGCTGTCTCAGCATATCGATGATTTCCTTTTTACCGGAAGTGAAACCTCCGGATGCTCCCCCAAGGGCTTTTCCTAAAGTTCCGGTCACAATGTCGATCCTGTCCATTACGCCATGATGCTCGTGTGTTCCGCGGCCGGTCTTTCCGATGAATCCGGAACAGTGACTTTCGTCTATCATCACAAGAGCTTCGTATTTATCGGCGAGGTCGCAAATTTTGTCGAGCTGAGCTATTGTGCCATCCATGGAAAAAGCGCCGTCTGTAACAATTATCCTGTGACGGAGCTGTTGAGAGGCTTTCAGCTTTTCTTCCAGGTCCTGCATGTCATCGTGCTTATACCTGAATCTCTGCGCTTTACAGAGACGCACACCATCAATGATAGATGCATGGTTCAGTTCGTCCGAAATAATGGCATCCTGCTCATTGAAGAGGGGCTCGAATACTCCTCCGTTTGCATCAAAGGCAGCTGCATAGAGGATGGTGTCTTCCATGCCAAGGAATTCGGCTATTTTTTTTTCAAGTTCCTTATGAATGTCCTGGGTGCCGCAGATGAACCTGACGGAAGAGAGTCCGTATCCGTGACTGTCCATAGCTGCTTTCGCTGCTTCAATGATCTTTGGATTAGAGGACAACCCGAGGTAATTGTTAGCACAGAAGTTTATAACGGTTTTGCCTCCCTGAACCTGTATTTCGGCGGCCTGGGGAGATGTAATGATTCGTTCCCGTTTGTAAAGTCCTGCGTTTTCTATTTCTAACAGCTCTTTCTGTAGTACTGATTGAAGTGTTTTATACATTGCTAAACTGATTTACCGGCAAAAATCGGTATAAAATCAGTTCTTTAAAGATTAATTTGGAATTATTTACAGCATTTCCGGGGGAAATACCGGTGAAAGGGGAAAAAAATCCCGGATCGTCAGGAACGAGATCCGGGAGGGGTTTTAAGGAAGTAATATATGGAAATTAAGGGTTTGCTGAGCTGTGAATGCAGGTGTTAATTTGCTCAACCAGGTCGAGCAGTTCAAACGGCTTTGGAATGAATGCATTGCAGCCGTAGTCGCCAAGAGACAAAAAGACCCGCGGGAAGGCAGAAATAAGGATGACCGGAATATGTGATGTGTCCGGGTTACACTTAATCTGATGACAAATCTCTCCGCCATTGACCCCGTTGAGGATATAGTCTACAAGTACGAGATCGGGGGTAAATTCTTTAATCTCATTGAAAATAGCATCCGACTGTACCGCGGTTTTGACCGAGAAGCTGGCGTATTCCAACGCTGCTTCCAGTACTTCCAGCATTGCTGTGTCGTCATCCAGAACCAGTATCTTTTTCATGGTTTTTTTGTTATAGAAATGCTTCACAATATTATGCCATAATTTATCCCGGCATTGCTATCAGATATTTCTTCAGTAAGGTGGTATCTTTATGATCCAGGATGACTGAGATCTGGCTTTGATCTGACAAGAGTTCGAGTTCTTCCGCTTCCCCGGCTATATAAAAGCAGGAATCGAATCCTATACACGGGCTGAGGGGAACAGGTCTGGTAACTGCCGGAATAAAGGTGATGTATCCCTGGAAGGCGTCATTGGCTGAATCTTTTCTTGATAAAAGATACCGGTATCCTTGTCTTTTTAAAAAATCGAGTACGTACGGTTTTAATATCGTTTTCATAGGTATCAATAGGGTATAGCAAATTTAGAAGTTTGTGCTTTTGCGCAACAGAGTAATTATATCAAATCACTATGTCAGAAATACCTGTTTGAGGCTAATCTATGATCCCGGACTTGACAGCGTATTTAATAAGTGCGGCTGTATTGCGGGCTCCTGTTTTTTCGATTAGCTTCTGCCTGTGGCCTTCAACCGTCCTCCGGCTGGTGAACAGCATGTCGGAGATCTCAGAGTTTGTGTATCCTTCGGCGATCAGGGCCAGCACTTCTTTCTCTCTTTTTGAAAGTTGGGCTGAAGATGTCTGATCCGAATCAAAAGACGAAGAATGTACAGGAAGCCTCGCGAGCATTTTCATGGAAAGATCTGAGCAGATATATTTATTGCCCGCTGCTGTATGTTGTATTGCAAACAGAAGTTCTTCTTTTGATATGCTTTTTAAAAGATATCCGGCAGCTCCGGCATTAATGGCCTTCACTACATATTTTTCATGATCAAGCATCGAAAGGATCAATACCTTTATTTGAGGCATGAAGGTTTTCAGCTTTTCAGTAAGGGAGAGGCCATCCAATTCCGGCATATTAATGTCTGCAAGAATTACATCGGGGTTTAATCCTTCTGCGATTTTCTCCATCACCTGATGACCATTAATTGCCTCCGCTACTATCTCAATCCATGGCTGATCCTCCAGTAAGGAGCGGATTCCATTTCTTACAATATTATGGTCTTCTGCTAATACTATTCTAATCAATGAATTCTCCCTTTTTAATGGAATTCAAATATCAGAGAATATGAGGCAAAAAGACCCCCGTAAAAATACGGCTTTTTGAATGATGAAATACTCGTTTTATGCTTGTGCTCCGTTCTGAGCACCTGTCTTCTTCTTTCTGAACCTTGCAAAGAATCTTTGCAGCATGAGTTTGTAGTAATCGATATCAAATAAAGAAGAATCGCTCGTTGCCTTATAGGTTAAAAACGCACCCAGTGGAGCCAGTGTAAAGATCGCGATCCACATACCAATTACTGGAGATATTGACCCTTCCCTGCCCGATTTTTCGCCTATTGTTGAAATAATATGATAGATCAGGAAGAATATGATCGACATGACAACAGGCAGCCCAAGCCCTCCCTTCCGGATGATCGCCCCTAATGGAGCCCCGATAGAAAACAGGATGAGACAAGATACAGACAGGGTGAACTTACGGTTAAGCTCTATAATGTATCTTCTTATATTTTTCTGGTATGTTTTGTATTCCTCCGTCCGGCTAACCAATGTTTCTGACACTGATCTTGCTTCACTCATCGCATAGCTGATAGCAGAGGAGCGGTCTTTCTCCGGGATAATTTCAGTCAGGTCCTTATTATAAGACTGTACTTTTTGTTTGGGTACTACGGGTAGTTTCTGGTTCGAATATCCATAGAGCTTGAAGGTTGGAAGCAGATAGGTTGCCACCTCTTTTGCTGTACTGTCTGATTGCTTGCTGACCGAATCGCGGTAATATCTGAGCTGCTTTAAGTTGAGCATCGCGTAGTTACTCTTAAACAGGCTCTCATCGGTCCTGGTCATTTTGAATGCAGACAGGTCGAACTTTTGCTCGGTTTCTTTAAATCTTACCCGGGTGAACCGCTGACGTGGGTTATACCCTTTATCTCCGGGAGTTTCAAGGTATCTGACTCCATCTTTAAGGAGGAGTACAAGTGTCTGATCGTTGTCGATCTTATACATCAGCCCGGTTTTGGCCAGGATGGTTGCAACATTTCCATCGGTGCTCTTCTGATCGTAGATCAGGACATTATGAAGCGTGCGTCCGTCGGGGTCTTTTTTCTGAACCCTTATGGCATAGCCGTCGAGGCTGCTGTTGAATACTCCCTCTTCGATAAGGAAAGAAGCTTTCTGGTTTCTTACATCATATAAAAGCGATCCCATCTTCAGGTTTGCGACGGGTAGCATATAGTCAGAGAATAGAAATGCGCCTATGCTGAGCATACTGACCAGAACGATGAGGGGCATCATTGCTTTTTGCAGGGATATGCCGGCCGACTTTATGGCGACAAGCTCGTAGTTTTCTCCAAGGCTGCCGAAGGTCATGATAGAAGAGAGAAGCATCGCTAAGGGAAGAGCCATTGCTACGTTGGTAGCTGAAGCATACCAGAGTAACTGAAGGATCACGTACCATTCAAACCCTTTTCCTATGAGATCATCAATGTATTTGAAGAGAAATAGCATCAACAATACAAACATCACAATGAAAAAGGTCACAATAAATGGACGTATGAATGCCTTTACTATGAGCAAATGAACTTTCTTCACCGTGCAAAATTAGCGATTTTTATCCGCTTACACTCCTAAGACGCGTATTAAATACTGAATCTGATTGTCCCAGATAAGTTTTCTTTCATCAATGGTATCTTCAGGCGCAAAGTCTGTTATAGCAAGAGCTACATCGTTGGTAAGTTCGTCCTGGAGGACTTCCATTTCGAAATAATGCTGGGGGTCGTCGTCCAGCCACTTAAACCTGACAAGCTTATTTTCTTTTGAAGTAACGAGTTTGGCTTTGTGTTCTTCCCCGTCCCATATAAAAATAAATATCTGATCCCTGTATATTACCTCATCTGCAAACCACTGTGACAGGCCATTTGGCTCACTTAAGAAGCCGAACAGGATTTTTGGAGATGAGTTAACTTCGTATTCTAGTGTAATCTTCTTTTTTTCAGACATTTCTTGTGGGGTATAAGTTACCGCAGTGCTTTTTTTAGATTTATTTTCTAAAGAAAAGTATTTTAAACTATATTTGCAACTCAATTTTGAAAGGGTACTTTCATACATCCTTCAGATTGAGGAATAACGGCGGGGTAGCTCAGATGGTTAGAGCGCAGGATTCATAACCCTGAGGTCGGCAGTTCGATCCTGCTCCCCGCTACTTGGAAATGAGGCTGTTAGAGTCAAATCTAACAGCCTCATTTGTTTTTGGTCACACAATGCGGATCTGCAACAGCCATTTGATGAATCAGTCCGGAAATTGTGGAATAGGCTCCGATCCAAACCTGTAGGCTAAGCAAATAATTTCATAGGCCTGAATAGGAGTAATTGACATTTTTCCTCCCCTTCACTGAGCGCTAAAATGGGCGTTACGTATCTTCCCCGGTGTTACCTATATGCTATTCTCTGTTCATCCAGAAATAAAATAGACAGGGGGCAGTCTAACGTCAAATTTATTCCTGTTAACTCCAGGTCTTTTCCGATTGCAACCATCCAATCATTAAAAACTAATTCAATAAAGGAGCTGTCTGGCTTAGCCCCCTATAAAAACAGTGAAGGTCGTTTAAGTTTGATCCCGGGCTGTAGAGAGGAATGTGATTCAGCTCCATCTAATTAACTGAACTTGTTTTTAACTATCGTTCCTGGTTATTTCTGGACAAAATTGCCAAATAAATGAACAAATCTACAAAATGAACGATCCCTGTAACTGCCATTTTTGTAAATAAAAACAAACTCATGGGACTAACGACTTTAGGGATTTTTCACACTATCATCGGTATTACGGCCATAGTAGCCGCACTTATTTCATTTGTACGGTTTGGTAAAATTGAATTGTCCCTGTTAACGGGGAAAATATATTTTTATGGTACGGTGATCACCGCCCTGACCGCATTGGGGCTTTCCAAGCATGGGGGCTTTAATCCGGGGCATATTTTTTCATTGTTTATTTTTGCCTTAGTCATAACGGCATTCTGGTTTTCTGCCAGAAAAAAAGAGAGTAAGAGAGCCCGTTATTTCGAAAACTTTCTGCTCTCTCTGAGTTTTTTCCTGTCTCTGATTCCCACTGTCAATGAGACGTTCACCCGGGTTCCCGTAGGGCATCCCCTGGCTAAGAATGCCACCGATCCGGTAATTGCTAAAACGCTGCTTGTGTTGTTCATGCTGTTTGTTGTGGGTTCAGTATATCAATATATACAACAACGAAGGGCTGTTAGATGAGCCAGCGGCAAAGTTAAAATTGGCTGTCCATTCCATTTTTTTATTTTTGTACTTGTGGCTTTCCGATATGATAATTGATCATAAAAAATACGACTTGTTTGGAAAATCGGTGGTACAAAAGATCTTGTTAAAGGCGCCGTTTGCATTTGATATGCCAATTACCGACAACGCCTGTTTTTTGTATATGCTGGAGGGGGAAATGCAATACGAACTGGATGATGAACAGGTAAGTATTCCTTGTAAACATTCGTTATTTCTAAATTGCATAAGCTCCGGAAAAAAAATAAGCGGTTTAAGTTCCGGTACCCCAAACGAAATCGTTATTGTTAATTTCCACCCGGATATCTTAAAGAGGATCTATGGCCGGGAAATGCCATTATTACTTCAAGCTCCAAAAACAATAATTTCTAATAAGTCGGCTCAGGTAATAAATAACGACTATTTGATCCAAAAATACGTGGAGGGATTGTTGTTTTATTTTAAGAATCCATCTTTGGTCAATGAGGATATCCTGGTTCTGAAATTAAAGGAGATTATTCTTCTATTGTCGCAGACATCCAGTGCCGAAGCGGTACAAGTAATATTCTCCCAGCTTTTTTCACCGGCAAGTTATACTTTCCGGCAAATAATAGAGGCCAACCTGTTTTCCCAGCTTTCGGTTGAAGAACTGGCTCAGCAGAATAATCTGAGTGTCTCTTCGTTTAAACGGGAATTCGCAAAACTATACAACGATACTCCCGCTAATTACATTAAAACCCAACGGCTTGAAAAAGCTGCTGAACTGCTTCTGGTTTCAACTGAACGGATTAAGGAGATTGCTTTTCAATGTGGATTTAATGACTTGGCGAATTTTACCAAAAGTTTCCACGACAAGTATCACGTCACACCCACGAACTATCGCCTGAATCGTACCAATCAAACATCCCTGGAATTCAGGAAGCCTTTTAATTGAGTGGCGGTCGGTTTCATCCGGCAAAGCTATTTTGAGTGTAATGCTACTTTTGCTGCCGGTTGCTCAGGATAGGATCTTTTCATTCTACCGAAGCCGGGCACTGTTTTTAAAATACCCAGCCCGGTATCGCCGCTTATCTGGTTATCGTCAATCAAAAGCTCTTTTTTAATAAAATGTGTGACAGATCTAAAATGAGAAATCTTTGATTAGCATATTTTTGTCATTCACAAGCGATAACTCCAACACAGGTGGACTAAAAGGTGCCGGTTAAAAGTTACTGCGTATTCCCCCGAAAGGGGTAAGCTCTTAACTTCGACGCTGTATGCCCCCATCCAACTCCAGCAGCAAATCTACCCAAAGTCCACGTTTTTGATGCTAAACCTGGCATTTCTGTTCCTTTTCTGCTCTTTTAGTAAAGCAACACGCTCCAAGCCCACTTACCTCCACCATGCCACTTTCTCTCTACTACACTCTTTTTCTGCTATTTATATCCTTTACAAATTAATCTTTTTGCTTCTCAATTAACTCCCTTATCGTGAACTTTATAA
>NZ_QEAS01000024.1:61517-79958 GCF_003130405.1 Pararcticibacter amylolyticus | reverse complement strand
CCAGGAACCTCCTTCAGAGAATATGATCCTCCCGGGCCTCCGACGCTTCTGCAGCCACAAAAGACAAACTATATGGCAATATTAGAAAGAAATGGTGCCCTGCACGGAACGGCGGGAACCGTGGTGTTCCGCAGGTTCCGCAACAGTACGGTGGTGCAGGGCCTTCCCAAAAAGAAGAAAAAGCAAACCCCGGCCAGTCAGGCCAGTGCCGGCGAGTTCGGGGTGGCCAGCACAGCGGCAGCTGCTATCCGCCTGGTCCTGCGCTCGGTGTTCCGCAACCGGCATGACGGGGCCATGGTGAACCGCTTCAACAGCGCTGTCTACCAGAGTATCTTAAGGAGTAAAACAGCCCTGCGCGGTACACGCGACCTCCACGACGGTGATCTGAGCTGCCTGGAAGGCTTCGAGTTTAATGCAAATAGTCCGCTCAGGGAAGCGCTGAGGGTGAGGCCCTCGGTCTCGCTGACCAGCGGGGGAAAGGTGCGCGTGCAGATGGACGGATGGGGCAAGCTTAGCGGGTTGAAAATTCCTTCTGCGGTAATAGAGGCGGCAGACAGCTACCGGCTGAGGTTCCTGGTCACGGCCCTGAACTTCCGCAGTGAGTTCTATGAATATGTGGCGGTAAAGGATGTGGCGGTGACGGACTGGAAGGACATGGAGGCGCTGGACTTTGAGATGGAAGGGACGATCCCGGAAGGGTGTATGGTACTGGTGACGGCGTCACTGGATTGCCTGGGGGTCAGTGATACGGGTGCAGGGGGCGGACTGGTGAACACGCCTTCGTTCAGCCCTGCTGCGATCCTGGCGGCTTTCAGGACGACGGAGCCTCTTTCGCTGGAGGAGCCGCTGAAAGTGAGGAAGGAGGCCGGGGGGCGTCACCCGGGCTTGTGTTATGCGGGGAATGAGTTGCTGGAAAAGATGGCTGAGGTGGCGCAGAAGAGGAAGGCGAGGGAGCAAAGGGGCGGCCGGAGGGTTCGGGCGGATGGGATAGCGGGAGATGGCACGGGGAGAAACGGGCCGGAGGGTGTTGTGGAGAATGAGAGGGGGGTGAGTTCGGAGGGGGTGTTGAGCGCGAAGGAAAGATTGAGCACTGATGGTGATGAGGGGATGCCTTTTGTTCTGGGAAAGAGGTTTTCTCTTTAAGGGAAGGGGTATAGCGGGAACAGGGGGACAGGGAGATCGCGGGGGACGGCATGTAAGACATCCTTGCGGTGGCTTTTGGAAAAGGGATGTATCTGGAAGCGGGTTAATATCGGAAGCGGGTATTAAGTTATTCTGTCTGGGGCAATCCGCGGTGGCTTTAATCCAGCATCAATGTCCCCCAAGGGGTTTAGGCTGCACCGAAAAGAGTAGTTCGGTCTACTAAGAGATGGGAAACCACGCAAGACAATGAGGTCTCTGCCCATTCCCGGCAGCATACTCTGCAAAGAATTTTATATGTTTGCTGCTTTAGGAAAAGCATGAAAAGAATTACTTCAACATTCATAACGATGAGCATTCTGAGCCTCTGCTCCTGTTCCGTTGTGAAACAACAAAAGTCTGATGCATCCAGTCTCACCAGAGATGGAAAGCTGTGGTCGAGCCTATGGCAGCAGCAGGCGGCTGAATATAAGGCTCTGTGCTACCAGGCTTACAACTCGGCAAGGATACAGTTAGATGAAGTTTTGAAGAATCCGCCTTCGAAACCTCTGGCCGTTGTTACGGATATTGATGAAACTGTTCTCGACAACAGCCCTAACGCTGTCAGCCAGGCCTTGAAAGGCAGGGATTTCGAACAGAGTGCATGGTATGACTGGACAAACAAAGCTGCCTGCGATACTGTCCCCGGCTCGGCTTCATTTTTTAAATATGCGGCATCTAAGGGGGTGACTGTCTTTTATGTAACCAACAGGGATGAACAGGAAAGGGAAGCGACCCTGAGGAACCTTGAAAAATATGGATTCCCTTTTTCAGATAATGAGCATTTGCTTTTAAAGCAAACAACTTCAGGAAAAGAACCCCGCAGAAAGGATATCGGCAGCACCCATGAAATTATCATGCTAATAGGCGATAATCTGAGTGATTTTTCTTCAGTATTTGATAAGCTTCCGATGGAAAAGAGAGAAGCTGTGACGCAGGAGAACAGTAAGGAGTTTGGAAGGAGGTTTATCGTTTTGCCCAACGCATCGTATGGCGACTGGGAGAATTCTTTATTTAAATATAACTACAAGTTAAATCAGCAGGAGAAAGAAAAAATCATCCTGGAAATCTTAAAGAAAGAATGAGATCTGCTCTCATTCTTTCCTGTTTTATACTCCCAGTGTTTTTTCTACATCGTCAGATGCTCCCGGAAACATCCCTGATCTTGGGCTGACGACCTGTCTTCCTTTCTCAGCGAGCTCTTCGGCTTTCTCTTTGGAAGAATCGTAAAGATCCTTGAACCAGCCAGTTAAGCCCTCCCTGTTTTCTTCACCACTTTCAGGAGAAAATAAAAGTCCTACCACTGCCCCAACTGCTACCCCCGCAAGTAATGCTGCTATAATTTTTGATTGATTACTCATATTTGATGTACCATTTGTTTATGTTGTTGTAAGTATAACAAAAACTGTAGTGAAGTGTTGATTTTTTTGAAATATTGGCTGTTTGTTATTTGTTACGGCTGATTTTCATTACCGTCATGTGCACTTCTCCCCTTGCCCGTCTCATGACCGGAATACGCCTCCGGGCGCGTTTTCAACCATGCTTGAAGGCAGATTTTCAATCGTTTCAAGAAAAGAAAGACGGACAGATAATGCGAAGGCCTGCTCAATGGCAGGCCTTGTACAAGATAGATTTAAAGTATTATAATTATCTCAGCAACAATTATTTATCTTTATTCTTGATCTCAGTAACTTCGTTTCTGATGTCTTGTGCTAATGTTTTAATTTGCTGTAAAGCTTTACGAACACGTGTACCAGCAGCTCCGCTGTTCTTGTTGTAAAATTTCTCTGCATCAGCCTCTACAGAGGCTACAAGCTCTTTTAATTGATTAAATTTTTCCATAATATTAAATCTTTGGGAGCAAATATATATTTTTAAACGAATAAACAATTATTAACAAAAGGAGAATATCGCTTCTTTTTTCCACATTTTAACAATATTAACACTGTTTTAAGGCTTCTGAAGCGGGTTTTAACATTAAAAGGTGCAACACTTCACAAAGCTAACACTCGCTCAGGCTGATCGGAATGTGCAGGGCAAGCCCTCCTTCTGATGTCTCTTTATATTTGGTGTTCATGTCCAGAGCCGTGTCCCACATCGTTTTTATCACGCTATCAAGTGACACCTTGGCTGCTTCAGGAGAGCTTTGTAATGCTAACTGGGAGGCTGTAATAGCCTTTATCGCCCCCATTGCATTTCTTTCGATGCAGGGAACCTGCACAAGTCCTCCAATCGGATCACAGGTCATGCCTAAATGATGTTCCATTGCAATTTCCGCAGCCATCATACATTGCTCTGCAGAACCGCCCATTACTTCGGTAAGCCCAGCGGCAGCCATAGACGATGAAACCCCGATTTCGGCCTGGCACCCGCCCATAGCAGCAGAAATAGTGGCTCCTTTTTTAAAAATACTTCCTACTTCGCCCGCGGTTAACAGAAACCTGATGATTTCTTCTTCCGGATCTTTTTCACTTAAGAAGGTGACATAATATTGAAGGACAGCGGGAATCACACCGGCTGATCCGTTTGTTGGTGACGTAACCACACGTCCGAATGATGCGTTTTCTTCATTTACCGAAAGAGCAAAACAGCTTATCCAATCGAGGATATAACTAAATCCGGTTCCGCTTGTCCTGATACTGTTCATCCAGGAGTCATAACAGCAGCTATCGTCTCCCCGAAGGAGTTTGTGGTTTATTTGAGCAGCCCTCCGCTGCACGTACAATCCCCCCGGCAGAATTCCTGGTGTATGAGCTCCTTTGTAAATGCACTCCTTCATAACACGCCAGATTCCCAGGAGCCCCTTTTTAACCCCGTCTTCATCCCGCCACCGCTTCTCGTTGTCCATAACGATATCACTGATCCTTTTTCCCGTCAGGTCATACCATTTCATCAGATCTGAAGCATAATCTATGGGATAGGGCAATTGCGCCTGAACTGCGCTATCAGGAACCTCCCCCTCGCGTCTTACAAAACCGCCCCCTACAGAATAATACGTTTCCGACATGATCTCACCTTCATCATTTACAGCCTTAAATATCATCCCGTTGGGATGCTCAGGAAGGCTTTCGTTTTTAAACAGGGTCAGATCTTCCTCAGGGTTAAAGTCTATTTCCGTATCTCCTCCGAGAAGAATTCTCTTCTGGCTGTTAATTTCATCAACAATCGAATTTATACGGGAAGTATCAATAGTAACAGGATCGTAACCAGACAAGCCAAGCAGTACCGCGATATCAGAACCATGCCCTTTCCCCGTTTTGGCAAGCGAACCATAGAGAGAAACCGACACTTGTCTTACAGGGCCGAATCCCGCTTTACTAAGGCTAAGGGTAAAAAACTGCGCAGCCCGCCAGGGGCCTAGAGTATGCGAGCTCGAAGGGCCTACTCCTATTTTAAAAATATCAAAGACAGAAATCCGCTCTTTGTACATAAAACATCATAAAAAGCATTATAAGTCATCAGGAAGACGGACGACCAGTAAAAAACACCATCCAAATATCGTCTTTTATAACGACTATTGGCCGCGGAATTTCGCAAGGCCACTATCTAAAAATTTCAGATAGTTATTCACGTTGAAATCAGCACCAATCGGCTCCATCAGCAATTGCTCATTATGATCTAATAAAACATAATAAGGTTGAGAATTGGCATTAAAGCGGGAAGCCTGAAAATCACTCCATTTATTCCCTATCGTTTTGATTTTTTTCCCTGTTGTTTTTGACACTGTTTGCTCAGACTGCGGTAATTCAGTTTTATCATCTACGTACAACTGAATGAGCACATATTCCTCTTTTATCCTTTGCAGGACCTGTTTATCGGGCCAGACAGAACTTTCCATCTTTCTGCAATTTACGCAGGCATGTCCTGTAAAATCAATCATTACCGGCTTGTTCACTTTCTTCGCATATGCCATTCCCTCATCGTAATCAAAAAATGCGTCGAGGCCAAGAGGTGCTTTAAATTTATCTGAATATTTATGCATTCCGCTCTGCGGGGCCTGACTGCCCCCCCCAAGAGATGCTGTATAAAGATCGAAATCCTGGGTGGTCTGCGGCGGTAAAAATGCTGAAATTGAAGAAAGAGGTGCACCCCATAATCCGGGCACCATATAAACAGTAAATGCCAGCACAATCATTGCCAGGAAAACACGGGGCACAGATACAAAGCTCAGATCGGAGTCATGAGAAAATTTCAGCTTGCCCAGAAGGTAAAAACCCATCATGCCGAAGATCACGATCCAGAGAGATAGGAAGACTTCGCGGTCAAACCATTCCCAATGATAGGCAAGATCGACATTAGAAAGGAACTTCAGGGCCAGTGCGAGCTCCAGGAATCCTAAAACCACCTTCACACTGTTGAGCCAGCCGCCGGACCTTGGCAGAGACTGCAACCAGGACGGGAACATAGCAAACAGTGCAAACGGAATGGCCAGGGCAAGAGAAAATCCGAACATACCGATCGCAGGTCCCAGAAGCGCCCCCATAGTTGCCGCCTGTACCAGCAGAGTTCCGATGATGGGCCCTGTACAAGAAAAAGACACTAAAGAAAGTGTGGCAGCCATAAAAAACAGTCCGCCCAAACCTTTGCTATCCGATTTTGCGTCCATCTTATTTACCCAGGATGAAGGTAAAGTGAGTTCAAAAGCCCCGAGAAAAGATGCAGCAAATACAACCAGCAGCAAAAAGAAGGCAAAGTTGAAGATGCCGTTAGTGGAAAGGTCGTTAAGTGCATCTGCTCCGAAAATGACCGTTACCAGCAAGCCGAGCAATACGTATATCACTATGATGGAGATCCCATAGGTGACAGCTTTGGTAACCGCCTTCCCCTTTGACGAAGCGCTTTTCGTAAAATAACTCACAGTAAGAGGCAGCATCGGAAAGATACATGGCATTAAAAGTGCCGCCAGTCCTCCGATAAAACCAGCTATAAATATTGCCCAAAGCGACTTCTGCTCTTGTTGTTCGGTTACCTTAGTAACTGAAACCGGATGAACAGCTGCTGAACTGTCCTTTTTGGCGACAGAAGAATCCGTAGAAACTATCTGCGTACCATCGGCAGGAGCCTCGGTTATATCTGTAAATTCAACATCATCCACTGGTACAGCACCAGTAGTATCCTGCCCTTTCACTGGTGCCGCATTCAGAACACCAAGAATAAAAAGGAAGAGAAAGTATCGCAACAACCTCATATATAAGCGTTGTTAATTATTTTACCGGAACACTGAACTCTACTTCTTCCGGAGGAAGACACTGATGGTCATCACACACCATATATTCGAGCTTTCCTTTTACCGCTGTCTGCGCAGCTTTTAAAACTACCCGCTGCTGGAAAACAACAGATTTCTCGAAATAGCTTACGTTCATGTTGAAAGTCTTTTCGAATTTACTTATCGGCTTAGGTTCTATCGTTTTACCCTTGAGAGTGTATGCTTTCGCGGGAGGAAAAGTAAAAGTGGTAGCAACCGGTCCGCCTTCACCCACATTCTGTGAATAAATGTGCCAGCCATCTTCAATGGTTGCTTTAATTAAAATTACAGCCTCAGTTTTGCTTAGCCTCTTGGCAGCATACGACCATTTTACGGGCTTCAATATCTGCGCCTGAAGAGCTGCAGCAGAAAAAAACAGAGCGAGTGTAAATAAGACGATCTTTTTCATTTTAATTATATTCATATAGAACAAGTGCAAATATGTGTGTTTTAAATTTCACTTTCACGCCCGCCGGGCAGAATAGTTGTTTTATTACCGTTTGAAAACATAATACAAAAACCGCCGGGCTTAAAATTATGTTAATAGAAATATTGTAAACAAAATATGTGAAACTGTACCTGCAAGAGCGTATGCCGGTCGGTCTTCCCCCTTGTAATAAACAGTATGACGGCTGCGAAAACAACACTTAATAAACGCCTTTTTGTGGTTTATAGTACATGTGATATTTTTACAGCCTTATATATGTATACAAAAGAACAGGCTTCGCAATTAAAACAATCTTTCTGGACAACATTCGGCCAGTATATGAGACCGGTACTGTCATCAGAGGGGATGAGGATCAATTGGATCAATTATAAAACCGGTATCCGGCATGTCTCATTCAAAACGCAGGCCGGTAAGGGCAAAGCATCTATAGCGATTGAAATATCCCATCCGGACGAGGGCATCCAGGAGTTATTTTTTGAACAGTTCAAAGAATTAAAAAGCCTCCTTCATTCTTCTCTGAATGAAGAATGGGATTGGGTGCTGCATACAAAGGATGAAAACAATAAAACAATAAGCAGGATCTATAAAGAACTCGATCAAAGTAATGTGTACAATGAGAAAGACTGGCCTTCGCTCATTTCTTTCTTCAAACCGCGCCTTATTGCTTTAGATCAGTTTTGGTCGGATGCTAAAGACATTTTTGATTCACTAAAATAAGAATCCCTGAATAACCAAGCGGCTTATGAACATTGAAGGCTTTAGAGAAGGAAACCTGATTAAAGTTTACCCTGAAGGACACCAGGAAGGCTTACTTGCAATAAAAGAAGTATTTGGATCTTCCTTTATTTGTGAAATGATCAGCCCCAGACCGGGCTATCTGTTCAGGACGAAGCACTCAGAGATGAATGCCATCCCGCTGACTGAAGACTGGCTGCTTTATGCAGGATACCTGAAAGAGGAAGGCGACGGAGTGTGGACAGACGACCTGGGAACCGTTAGCTTCCTGTGGTCGGGCAATAAGGGAACGTTTCAAAACCATGATTCACAACCTGTGGGCTATGTACATGAGTTTCAGAATGAATATGAACGGTTAACCGGGGAAAGAATATATTTTGCAATATGACAGAGCAACACACGAAACCTGTAGTGCACATCGAGTACTGTCCGAAATGTGGCTGGCTGCTGAGGGCAGCCTATATGGCTCAGGAAATTCTCACTACGTTTGAAAACGAGCTGGGGGGCGTACTCCTTGAGCCTTCTGAGGTTAGCGGTACTTACCAGATCAGGATCAATGGCTCAATACTTTTTGACAGAAAGACGGAGGGGAGATTTCCCGAAATCAAGGAATTAAAACAACTGATCCGCGATGTGGCGGCTCCCGGCAAAAGTCTGGGTCACTCTGATAAAAGAACCTAGCACCAGATGCTGAAGTTTACTTCCCCAAAACAAAACCGTTTGTCTGAAAGTTCTTATTACGAACAAATTCAACAAACACCCATGACAAAACTTACAGCCCCAACGGTCGAAGGACAACTGGAAGAAATAGAGTTTATCAAGAAAGCAAGGGAACTGGCGGGTAAGATCGGTGAGATAAAGATTGCAATGCTGACAACCACTGATGCTGCAGGAAAACTGCAAAGCCGTCCGATGTATACCTTTAAAATAGAAGATGACGGGATTATATGGATGTTTGCTTCGAAAGATTCTCAAAAGGTATCAAACATCACGGCAAATCCCCAGGTGCTGCTGAACTACAGCCAGCCTGACACAGACCTGTATATCGTTGTAAGAGGAACAGCCATGATATCAGACGATCCGGTGAAAATAGAGGAGTTATGGAGTGATCGCTATAAAGCCTGGTTTCCTTACGGAAAGACCGATCCCAATCTTTGTCTGCTCAAAATATCACCCGATGAAGCGGAATATTGGGATACCCCCGATCTCCTCGTTTCTCAGATTATATCTCTGGTAAAAAATACACTTTCGGGAAAGCCCTACCTGGAAGGTGAAAATAAAAAGATCAATTTCTGACAAGACAAGTCGTACAGGGGGCTGACCAGCGGATCTCTATGTCCGGAATCTGCCCCCTTTATGTTGATGCCCATTAGGGCATATCCTATCCACACTTTTCTTAGGACATATCTGTGCAGAATGCATCATCCGAGATGCACGTATGTAATGCCATCCCCTCCCCTGTCCGGATGCTCATCTTCCATTCTCGCAACCTGCGGATATTTACGCAGATAGTTACGGATAAGCTTCCTCAAAATGCCGTCACCTTTACCGTGAATGACTTTTAAATTGGAAAAGCCCATCATTAATGCTTTATCAAGGTATTTTTCGATCTCATATAAAGCTTCTTCTCCCCTCATTCCTCTTACGTCTATCTCGGGACGGAACTGGGCAATGTCTTCAGAAAGAGAAGATGTGTAAGATTTGCGCAGCTCTTTAGGTACCTGCTTCCTGCTTACCTTCTGGACTCTTTTGCGCTTTACTACCGACCGAAGATCGCCGATGGCCAGGATCACATTTTCTTTGGTTATATCGATCACCTGCCCTACTGTTTCAGAGTCGGTCAGCTTTACCCAGTCGCCCGCGACTATCTCTTCTGTCTCCGCAGGTTTCGCTGGCTTCGCTTCTTTTTCCTGGTGTTTCTCCAGCTCCTGCTTCAGATTTTGCCGGAGTTTCTGAGTCTGCTCTTTGTCAGCCTTGCTCTCCTTTATTTCAGAAATGGTGTTCTCTACCAGCTTATTCGCATTGAGTATGATGCTCTGAGCCTCCTTCTTTGCTTCTTTTAAAATAGCCTTGCGGTTCTCCTCCAGGTAACTTTTCAGCTTCTCGTTCTCCTGAAGCAGGGTGTCGACCCGCTTTTGCTGCTTTTCAAGGGATATGCGGTTTTCCAGGATCTGCTTCTTATCCCTTTCCAGCTCGACCAGTAAGGTATCTACCCGTTTCTGCTGTACTCCTATTTTCCCCTTTGCAGCATTCAGTACCTGCACCGGCAAACCGATCTTCTGGGCTATTTCAAATGCATAAGAGCTTCCGGGTTTCCCCATCTCGAGGATATACAAAGGCTGCATTTCGAGGTTATCGAACATCATAGAGGCGTTTTCCAGTCCTTCAGCTCCATTGGCAAATACCTTCAGGTTGGAATAGTGAGTGGTGACTACCCCTCTTACCTTCTTTTTGTTGAGTGCATCCAGCACGGCTTCGGCGATTGGGCCTCCGAACTGGGGATCTGTCCCTGTACCGAACTCGTCGATAAGGATGAGCGTTTTTCCTCCTGAATTTTCCACGAAGTACTTCATCTTTGAAAGATGGGCACTATACGTGCTCAGGTCGCTTTCAATGGACTGATCATCCCCTATATCAGCAAACAATTGTTTAAATATGCCCACCCTGGAGCTTTCATCTGCAGGGATCAGCAAACCCGATTGCACCATCATCTGTAACAAGCCGACGGTTTTCATGCAGACCGACTTTCCTCCTGCATTTGGCCCCGAAACGACAATGATCCGCTGCTGCTCCTCTATTTTAATATTCAATGGGACTACGACCTGCCCTTCCTTCTTCAGGTTAAGCAAAAGCAGGGGATGCCTTGCGTTTACCAGGTTAACTTCAGGCTGACTAACGAGTTCCGGCATTTCCGCTTCTGTATCGATAGCGAACAGTGCTTTCGCCCTTACAAAATCCAGTTTCGTTAAGAGTCCATGGTACGACAGCAGCAAAGGCACATAAGGGCGCAGTTCGTTGCTTAAAGCCGTCAGTATTTTTATGATCTCCCTTCTCTTATCAAATTCGAGATCGCGGACTTGATTATTGAGCTGGAACACCTCTTCAGGCTCCATATAAACGGTTTGCCCTGAAGCAGATTCATCATGCACAAATCCTTTCACCTTCCTCTTGTTCTCAGCAAGAAGGGGAATACAGAGGCGCCCGTCCCTGATCGTAAGAGATCCGTCGGCCGTCCAACCGTTGTTCTGCGCACTTTTAAAAATGTGGTCTATTTTCCGCCTGGCTTCCTGTTCTGCTTTGGCAATACCGGTAATGATGTTCTGAAGCTCAGCAGACGCATTAGGCCGTATTTTCCCTTTATCGTCAATTCTGGCCTCAATGCTGCGGATGATCTTCTTCTCGATGGGTAGATGTTCAAAAAGCGCTTCCAGGTTAGGATATCGCCCTTCGCGTTCATTAAAATAATTAATAACGGAAAAGACAGTCTGTAAGGAAAGTAAAACCTGGTGAAATTCAGCTTCACTTAAGAATGTTCCTTCTACCCTGATCTTGTCGGCCAGGGATTTTATATTATAAAGATGGTTGATCGGCAGCTGCGAATCGTTTGTAAGGATTTCTTTAAACTCCCTCGTCTGCCTTAAGAACTTATTAATATTTTCAAAATTGGTCATTAACTGAATCTTGTCGACCATCTGTCTTCCCATTTCACTTAAGCAATGAGATTTGATGAACGACCTTATTTCAGTAAATCCAAGTTTATCAGCTGCGTTTTGTGGATAAATCATTTGTCTCTTTCTCTCTGATGCCGTAGTTTAGGATTCCTGACAACGGCACTTTTTCCTGCGACAGAATCTTTTACTGCCGGAGTTCTGCCCGCTCCGGGATTGACAATAGCTGCAATCTTCACCGGAACAAACTTCCGGAAGGGCTCGTAAGAGAACGTGTCTATCTTAAAGCCCCGGTTAATGGAATCACGCTTTTTATCATTATAAAAGAGCGAATCGCTGATCCTCTTCTGCCGTTCGCGGTACAGGCGCTCGTCAAGCCGCTGGGCCGCCTTACTCAACAGATCCAGGTTGGCAGTCACCTTTTCATACATCAGCTGCATTTTATCAGGATGCCTGGCATAATAAAGAACACTCTCTTTTACATGTAAAGAATCGGTATGATATCTTTTGTATATAGCCTGGTACATTTCTGCTACTTTTTGCCGGCTGCTATCGGCATAATTCGCTGAAGCATAACCGTCTGCAACATGAATATCAGTAAGTACATTTATCATACTATCCTGCTTGATAATCCCATCCGGAACCCCGTCGGTACTACACGATGCAAAAAAAATGATCAGAAAAAACAGTGCCAGTAAACGCTTCATTTATTAATTTAGCCGTGATTTCGCGTAAAAATACATATAAATGAGCATAGCAGCCAACTTGACAGAATTAAAGAACGAGGTAGAGCGACTGAATGTGAAACTAATTGCAGTCTCCAAAACTAAATCGGAGGAGGAAATTATGGAAGCATACCATGCCGGGCAAAGGGTGTTTGGAGAAAATCATGTACAGGAACTCGCTGATAAACATGAACATCTGCCGGCTGATATTGAATGGCATATGATCGGGCATCTGCAAACCAACAAGGTAAAATATATAGCTCCCTTCGTCAGCTTAATTCATTCAGTGGACAGCCTGAAGCTACTGAAAGAGATCGACAAACAAGCCGAAAAGAATAACCGGGTGATCGACTGTCTCCTGCAAATCTATATTGCCGACGAAGAAACCAAATTCGGTCTCGGGTTTGATGAGGCTATCGAGTTACTGCGCTCACCGGAGTTTGGTACTCTCTCGCATGTAAGGGTTGTGGGGGTGATGGGCATCGCTACCAATACTGACAATGAGAAACAGATCAAAGATGAGTTCTATGAACTAAGCACCTTTTTCAACGGATTAAAAATATCATTCTTTCAGGACAAGGACTATTTTAAAGAAATTTCAATGGGAATGTCGTCTGATTATAAAGAAGCGATACAGCATGGAAGTACGATGATCCGTGTAGGCAGCACGATCTTTGGAAAAAGGGTCATTCCGCACTGGAAAAATAAAACGGAATAGATTGACCGGTGATCAGCTTTCAACGCACGTATAGCGGGCCTGTTCAGAAACAGGACCGGGTAACTCACACACTTCAGCAAACCATTAAATGAACATAAGAACAGCACAAAGATCAGATTGCCGGAGGCTGCTGGAACTGGTACAGGGCCTGGCAGAATACGAAAAGGCTCCCCATGAAGTAACTATCAGCCTGGACGAATTTGAAGAGGCAGGGTTTGGGGCACAGCCCGTGTGGAAAGCCTTCGTAGCTGAAGTTGACGGAGTAATAGAAGCGTTTGCTTTATATTATGTCCGCTTTTCTACCTGGAAAGGTTGCAGGATGTATATAGAAGACGTTTTTGTTACAGAACAACACCGGCGCAAAGGCCTGGGTAAAAAACTTTTCGATACCCTTTTTAAGGAAGCCAGGGAGAAAAACTTCTCAGGCGTGGTATGGCAGGTTCTTGACTGGAATGAACCGGCAATCCGCTTTTATGAAAAATTTAACGCCAGATTTGACGGTGAGTGGATCAATGTATCCCTCGATAAGGCACAGATCCCTTAGCGGGCATTCACCGCGCCGGAACAGGCCATAAACAACATTAGAGATTTACAATCCCTGCTGGCGAAACATCACAGCGGGTAAGAATATAGAAGAATGATAGAAGTATTCAAATTTGGAGGAGCATCCGTCAAAAATGCTGAAGGTGTAAAAAACATTTCGCAGATCATACAATACCATAGCAGTCATCCCCTGCTTATTGTGGTTTCTGCGATGGGAAAGACAACTGACGCCCTTGAAAGGCTCACAAAAGCATATTTTGAAGGACTGGGTTCCGTCCATGAGATTTTTGAAGATATAAAAACGTATCACTTCCAGATCGCACACGAACTCTTCAGCGACGGCACTAACCCGGTATTTGATGATATCTCGAATACCTTTGTTGAGATCGACTGGATTCTGGAAGACGAACCTTTTAATTTCGATTATATCTATGATCAGATCGTGTCTGTCGGCGAACTGGTATCCACGAAAATAGTTTCACATTATCTCAATTATACGGGCATTAAAAGCCAGTGGGCAGATGCCAGGAACTACATCCAGACCGATAACACATACAGGGAAGGAAAAGTGGACTGGAATAAAACCCGGCACCTTGCAGAGGCGCAGTTGCTACCGTTAGTACAGCAGCAAATCGTAGTGACACAGGGGTTCATCGGCAGCACCTCAGAGAACTTCACAACAACCCTGGGACGCGAGGGTTCTGATTATTCCGCTGCCATTTTTGCCTCATGCCTTCAGGCTTCTGCTGTTACGATATGGAAAGATGTTCCGGGAGTTCTGAATGCAGATCCGAAATGGTTTGATCATACCGAACTTATTCCCCAGCTGAGCTATCACGATGCGATAGAACTGGCATATTACGGGGCGACCGTTATACACCCCAAGACTATTAAGCCGCTTCAAAACAACAATATCCCCTTGCATGTACGCTCATTCCTCAAGCCGGACGCTGCGGGAACTACCATAGGCCATACAGAGAAACCATTGCGCGTACCTTCTTTTATTTTTAAAGTAAACCAGGTACTGATTTCTATCCTCCCGAAAGACTTTTCTTTTATCATTGAAGAAAATCTCAGTCAGATATTTGATATCCTTCACCAGCACCGGATAAAGGTTAATACAATGCTGAATTCTGCGTTGAGCTTCTCTATCAGTGTTGATCATGACGAAGAAAAGATCACCAAACTTATAGCTGCCTTGTCTGTCACTTATAAAGTAAAATACAACAAAGGGATGGAACTGGTGACAATCCGCTATTATGATCAGCAAACGATCGGCCGTGTGACAGAGAATAAGAAAGTATTGCTGGAAGTGAGAAGCAGGCACACCTGCCAGATGGTGATGAAAGACAACATTCAGGCTTTTGAATAAGGCAATTTTAAATAAGGAGGTACAGAGCTTTATTCAGGAACATCTGAATGATGACGTTACGCGGATTGCGCTGAGCAAAAGTCCTTTTCCGGATGTTTCTTCCGCCGAACTGGCTATGCAGACCGACGGAAAAAAACGTATTGAAAAGAAACTTCCGCTCTGGTACAGCACTCAGGGGATTTATTTTCCTCCTAAGCTCAACATAGAGCAGTCGTCGTCGCAGCCAGCTGCGGAATATAAAAGCAAGCTCATCAAAGGGAATCTCCTGGCTGATCTGACAGGCGGCTTTGGCGTTGATACCTTTTACTTTGCAAAGAATGCATCCGAAGTGTACCATATCGAGCAGAATAGCGATCTGTCTGAAATTGCAAAGCATAATACAGAAGTCCTGGGCGCCCGGAATATCCATTTCATAACCGGAGACAGTATCTCTTTTCTGAAAGAAACACACTTGAAGTTTGACACGGTTTACATAGACCCGGCCAGAAGAGTAGAAACCAGGAAAGTATTTTTATTAAAGGATACGGAGCCCGATGTAACTGCTTTATTGCCGCTTCTTCTATCTAAAGCGTCGCGTATTATCATAAAAACATCGCCCCTGTATGATATACAATCGGGACTAAAAGAACTTCCGAATGTTTCTGAAGTTCATATCCTGAGTATCAAAAATGACTGCAAAGAACTCCTGTGGATAGTCGACAGGGACTTTTCAAAAGAGCCTGTAATCTATTGCAGTGCAATAAAAGAACAGGAGATCAGGACATTTAAATTCAGATATTCAGAAGAAAGAGAAGCTCCATCACCTCCATTTTCGTTCCCCGGTTCTTTCCTGTACGAACCCGATGTCACCCTTCTGAAAGCCGGAGCCTACAAGCTTTTGGGCCAGGAACTCGGGATGTCTAAATTAAACATTAACAGCCATTTATACACGAGCGATCATTACACAGCCAACTTTCCTGGCAAAGCGTTTAAGGTGCTGCGGACGCTTAATTATAATGACTACTCGAAAAATCTCAAAACCACTGGTAAAGCAAATGTTATAAGCAGGAATTTTCCGCTGACCGTAGATCAGCTAAGGAAGAAGCACAAATTATCAGACGGGGGCGATAGATTCCTTATTTTTACTACAGGGCCTTCCGGAAAGCTGATCATCATCGAAGCTGAACGGGTTACAGAATAAAACATTGATGATGTACCTCCCGCGAACAGGGCCGCAAGCATTTTGAATATTGCTGGCGGCAATTAAAATACAAACACATTTTCACAAAAAAAGCCCCGGTTGAAAGGGGCTTTTCGCTGATTTAGAATATCTAAAACTTAAACTTTCTTCACATTAACTGCCTGTAGTCCTTTACGTCCTTCAGCTACCTCAAATTCTACGCTGTCGTTATCGCGCAACGCGTTAACACCACCCTGAATGTCTTTGAAGTGTACAAAAATTTCCTTCCCGTCTTCCTGTACAATAAATCCATAGCCTTTCTCGGCATTAAACCATTTAACTTTTCCAGTTTTCATAAAAAATAAAAAAAATAATAAATACGAGTAAATCAACCGTAATTAGCGTTAACTGAAAAAGAAATTTAGATTTATTAATCAGGTAATTTAAGAACAGGAGATTTACTCAAACATATAAAAAAATATTTTAAAATACAATCCCCGGCGTGGAGATGATAAGCTGGCCGGAAATATAAAGAAGCCAGTACAGTTAAAGTGCTCCCTGGCTTCTTTACCTCAGCGGTTTTATTTATTTGGCTGCGGAGTATATCTCAAATAAGGTTTTACCACCCGGTGTCCTTTAGGGAACCTGGACGGAATATCTTCTGTCTTAATGGAGTTTACCACTACTACGTCTTCACCATCTTTCCAATCCGCAGGGGTAGCCACACTATAGTTCGCGGTTAATTGTAACGAATCAATTACCCGTATTATTTCCTGGAAATTCCTTCCTGTAGATGCCGGATAAGAAATGATCAGTTTAACCTTCTTATCAGGGTCGATGATAAACAACGACCGTACAGTAAGGGTTTCCGACGCATTCGGGTGGATCATTCCATAGGCCTCGGCTATTTCTTTGCTTTCATCCGCTATGATCGGAAAATTCACTTCCACGTCCTGAGTTTCATTGATGTCCTGTATCCAGCCCTGGTGCTTATCAACGGGATCAACACTTAAAGCAATCACTTTCACTCCCCGTTTAGCAAATTCGTCGCTTAACGCAGCAGTTCTGCCTAATTCAGTGGTACATATAGGTGTATAGTCCGCAGGATGGGAAAATAGAACAACCCAGCTGTTTCCTACGTAATCATAAAAGTTAATCTCACCCTGCGATGTCTTCGCAGTAAAGTTTGGGGCAATATCGCCAATTCTTAAGCTCATAAATTAGTTACTATTAAAGGTGAATGATCTTACAAACTCTACTAAGTTACTAGGTTAAAATTAAACAAACAAGTTTAGCCATGGGATTAAAATAAGGTGTCCGGCTTTTTTACAAATTGAGGAGATTGGAGCGTTGTTCCAAGCCTTTCATTGAACTTCTTCACGGTGTAATCTGCCAGAACCGGCGTATCCTTCTCATCATGCTGGTGCAGGAAAAAATAGACCGACTTTAAGCCCTTCTCCACCCATTGCGATATCCGTTCAACCCAGCTATCAATTCTAACGTAATCCGACGGATGAAGACCATTCCCTACAAACCGGATAAAAGCATCAGGAGTAGGCAACTCCATATGAACACAATCGCGGCGGCCACTTGCATCAGTAATAACCGCCCCCTTTTTCAGCCGGTATAACAGATCAAAAAAAGCTTGCCGCGATCCTTTGTCTGCAAACCAGTCCGGGTGTCTTACTTCTACAAAAACCTCAAAGTCTGATGGCAATACTTTCAGATATTCTTCCAGTATCTCAAAATTTTTAGGTCCGAAATTATCGCTAAGCTGTAAAAAAGCCGGACCCAGGGAAGGACCGAACTCATAGATCGCCTCCAGATAACGATTGGTATCCTCTTCTGCATTCTTCAGGCGCCTGATATGACTGATGCCTCTCGTAAACTTAGGGCAAAACTTAAAGTCTTTGAGCCCTGAATCAGCTTTCTCCTTCCAGGTCCTGATCTGCTCCTTTTTAGGCATATTGTAGAACACCGCATTTAGCTCAATTGAATTAAAATGCTTCACATATTCATCCAGGAACCGGGCTTCTTTGGTCTTCTCCGGGTAGATTAAGCCAACCCATTCTTTTCTGCCCCACTTCGCACATCCCACGTATAATTCAGCTTTTCCGGATGCAGTTGATTCACTAAGAACTCTTGTGGTCAGACCGCTGTCTTCCGGAAGAGTAAAATCAATCTCCGGTAACTGCTCTTCAGGTACTTTTCCAAAATCCATCTTTATTAAAATACGATTTGTTTGACAGGTAATAATCAGAATCAGCAGTAATATTAGGAATATTTATTCTGAAAGAAAAGCGCAAAAAAAAAGGGACCAAAATGATCCCCCTTCTTAAAATGTTTTGAAGTCCTATTTTACAGCATCAATGATTGCTTTAAACGCTTCCGGCTCATTCATTGCCAGGTCAGCAAGTACTTTACGGTTCAAACCGATTTCCTTAGCTGCCAGTTTACCCATTAACTGAGAGTAAGAAATTCCATGATGACGTGCCCCTGCGTTAATACGCTGAATCCATAAAGCACGGAACTCTCTCTTTTTGGTTTTACGGTCACGGTAAGCATATTGCAAACCTTTTTCAACCGTGTTTTTCGCAATGGTGTAAACCTTGCTGCGTGATCCCCAGTAGCCTTTGGCTAATTTCAGGA
>NZ_QEAS01000024.1:58556-61497 GCF_003130405.1 Pararcticibacter amylolyticus | reverse complement strand
GACGCTACTGCGTTAACCGAACGTGGCATGTTGTTTTTGTTTTTGGCAGGCGGTGCTGCGTTTTACAGCAGTCTTACAACCGGTTGCCTGGTTAATAATTAAAATTTACTTCCCGATGCAAAGCATTCTCTTTACGTTACCTAAGTCAGCATCAGATACTAAGCTGGTTTGACCTAAGTTACGCTTACGTTTAGTAGACATCTTTGTAAGGATGTGGCTCATAAACGCATTGTTCCTTGCAATTTTACCGGTTCCAGTAAGCTTAAAACGCTTTTTTGCACTGGAATTGGTCTTCATCTTTGGCATAACTCTGTTTTTATTGTTTTTATCTTGAATAACTTACTTTTTGGCTTTCGGACCGACAATTAAAAACATGCGTTTACCTTCTAATTTCGGTAACTGTTCTACCTTGCCGTATTCTTCCAGCGCCTGGGCAAACTTCAAAAGAAGGATTTCACCCTGTTCTTTGTAAACAATAGCACGTCCTTTAAAATGAACGTAAGCCCTTACCTTTTCCCCATTTTCAAGGAAACTGACCGCATGCTTCAGTTTAAACTGAAAATCATGATCGTTGGTATTAGGGCCGAAGCGGATCTCTTTAATAACGGTCTGCTTCGCATTTGCCTTTATCTCCTTCAGCTTTTTCTTCTGCTCGTAGATAAATTTATTATAATCAATTACTCTACAAACCGGAGGATTAGCATTGGGGGATATCTCTACTAAATCAAGTTCCTGCTCTTGTGCAATTGCACGTGCTTCGCTCAAAGAGTAAATTCCCTGCTCAACATTATCACCAACAAGTCTTATCTGAGGTGCTTTAATGAACTCATTAATATTATGTTCAGCCTCTTTCTTCTTAAACGGAGGTCTTGGCCCCCGGGGGCCCCTGTTAAAACCTGGTCTACCTAATGCCAAATTAATTTCCTGATTAAACGGTTATCTCTGTAACTAATTGTTTTTTAAACTCTTCTGCCCTCATGCTTCCCTGATCGCCCTGGCCATGCTTCCTTACAGAAACCATTTCCTCAGCCATCTCCTTCTCTCCTATTATCAGCATATAAGGGATCTTTTTAACTTCCGCATCCCGGATTTTCCGGCCGATCTTTTCGTCACGCAAGTCAATCAAGCCGCGAATATCGGAATTATTAAGCGATTCCAAAACTTTTTTTGCATATTCCTCATACTTCTCGGATATAGGAAGTATAATAAATTGTTCGGGAGTAAGCCATAGCGGGAAGTTCCCTGCGCAGTGCTCGATCAGCACGGCTACAAAACGTTCCAGTGAGCCAAAAGGAGCACGATGGATCATAACAGGCCGGTGCTTTGCATTGTCGCTGCCGGTATACTCCAGCTCAAAACGTTCGGGCAGATTGTAATCTACCTGGATCGTTCCCAGCTGCCATTTCCTTCCCAGTGCATCCTTTACCATAAAGTCAAGTTTCGGCCCGTAAAAAGCAGCCTCTCCCAGCTCGACAACTGTCGGCAGGCCCTTTTCTTCTGCCGCCTCTATAATTGCAGCTTCCGCCAGAAGCCAGTTTTCTTCTGTCCCAATATACTTTGTTTTGTTTTCAGGATCTCTCAATGAAATCTGGGCAGTGTAATCGTCGAAGCCTAAAGCACTGAACACATATAGTACCAGGTCAATTACCTTCTTAAACTCTTCCTTCACCTGGTCCGGACGACAGAAGAGGTGAGCATCATCCTGTGTAAACCCGCGCACCCTTGTCAATCCATGCAATTCTCCGCTTTGTTCGTAGCGGTAAACCGTCCCGAACTCTGCATATCTCACAGGAAGATCTTTATATGAACGTGGTTTCGATTTATAGATCTCACAATGATGAGGGCAATTCATCGGCTTCAGGAAGAACTCCTCCCCTTCCTGCGGAGTTTTGATAGGCTGAAACGAATCCGCTCCATACTTCTCATAATGACCTGAAGTAACATAGAGATTTTTATGGCCTATATGAGGTGTAACAACCTGCTCATAGCCGCTCTTTACCTGTGCTCTCTGCAGAAAATTAACGAGCTTTTCACGCAATGCCGCTCCTTTAGGAAGCCACAAAGGCAATCCCATTCCTACTTTCTCAGAAAAAGTAAACAGCTCGAGTTCTTTCCCAAGCTTACGGTGGTCACGCTTTTTAGCCTCTTCGATCATCTTGAGATACTCGGCCAGCTCACTTTGCTTGGGGAAAGTTACCCCATAAATACGGGTCAGCTGTTTACGGCTCTCATCTCCGCGCCAGTAAGCACCAGCCACGTTCATCAGCTTTACTGCTTTTACAAAGCCTGTATTCGGAATATGAGGCCCCCTGCACAGATCCGTAAAATTCCCCTGTGTATAAAAAGTGATGGCACCATCAGGAAGATCCTTGATCAGATCCAGCTTGTATTCGTCCCCTTTTTCAGTGAAATACTCAATAGCCTCCGCCTTGCTCACAGGCTTTCTTACATATTCGGACTTGGTTTTGGCAAGCTCCACCATCTTATCCTCTATCTGCTTAAAGTCGTCAGAAGAAAATTCGCGGTCTCCGAAATCAACATCATAATAAAAACCGGTCTCAATAGCAGGACCAATCCCGAACTTTGTTCCCGGATACAGCGCTTCCAGCGCTTCAGCCATCAGGTGGGCCGACGAATGCCAGAACGTAGCTTTACCATCGGTATCATTCCAGGTAAGAAGTTTCACAGAAGCATCGTTTTCAATCGGACGCGAAGCGTCCCACACCTGGCCATTTACTTCTGCTGCTAATACGTTTCTTGCTAAACCTTCGGAGATCGACTGTGCGATCTGAAAAGAGGAGGTTCCTTTTTCATACTGTCTGACGGAACCATCAGGGAGAGTAATGTTAATCATCTACAACTATGATTTTAAATTCAAAAAATAATTTATTTAACAGGGTCACATACAGACGTGATCCACAGTTCAACTACAAAAATATGA
>NZ_QEAS01000024.1:36842-58503 GCF_003130405.1 Pararcticibacter amylolyticus | reverse complement strand
TTGTCTCAGACTTAAGTTTTTTTTGGGGGAGGGGCCAAGTTTAAACCCAGGGTGCGCTTGCCCGCCGAACTTATAACTTATAACTTATAACTCCCTTTACACATTGCCCCATCCATGCGCCAGCACATCTGCCAGGTGCATAGTCTTCAGGGGAAGTTTATGCTGATCAATATAGCCCTGAAGATGTAAAAGGCAGGAAGCATCTGTTGAAATAAGGTATTCCGCTTCCATTTCAAGAGCATGATTCACTTTCTGTTGGGCCATAGCGGCAGAAATACTGTCGAACTTCACGGAAAACGTACCGCCAAAACCACAGCAGGTGGTGGTGTCCTTCATTTCAACCAGATCAAGTCCGTGAACTTTTGCAAGAAGCGCCCTTGGCTCGTCCTTGATTCTGCACTCTCTCAGGCCCGCACAGGAATCATGATAAACCGCCCGGCCTTCCAGTTCAGCGCCGAAATAATCCTTGCCAAGCACGTTCACAAGAAAATCAGAAAGCTCGTGGATATTATTTTGAATAGAGCGGCATTTATTATGAACCGCTGTATTGGTAAACAGATCGTTATAATAGTTTTTCACCATCCCCGTACACGAAGCCGAGGGAGAAACAATATAATTGTTCTCCGAAAAATCATTCAGGAATTTACTTCCCACAGCTTTTGCTTCGTCCCAAAACCCGGCATTAAAAGATGCCTGACCACAACAGGTCTGTTCCGGGTTATATTTCACCTTACAGCCGGCTTTTTCGAGTATCCTTACGGTATTAAAAGCCGTTTCCGGGTAGAGCTGGTCGATAAAACAAGGAATAAATAGTTCTACAGTCATATTCAGAATGGTAAAGGTAAACCTTAATTGTAAAAGCACAAATAGTATTACAATTCTTCGGGTTCAGCCTTCTGTTCCTTTTTAGTAAATAATAAAACAATGAGCATAAAAAGCCCGAGGATAAAAAAGACACTTAATGTCAGGGCTGAATTCCTGATGTTCGAGCGCTCTTCGATAAATGCAAATACAGCTAAGCCAATGACGATAGCCAACTTTTCGGTAACATCGTAAAAACTAAAGAAAGATGCTGTATCAGGAGTATTTTCAGGAAGATATTTAGAATATGTTGATCTCGACAATGATTGGATCCCTCCCATAATAAGCCCAACAACCGCAGCAACTACATAAAACTGTCCGGCTGTGGAAACAAAATAAGACGCCACACATACAGCGATCCAGATCAGTACCACTAATATTAATACCCTGATATTCCCGATAAGCCTTGCTAACGACGACATGATAAAGGCCCCCGCTATTGCGACGATCTGGATAATGAGTATAGTCGCTATCAGCTTGGAAGTGCCCAGATGCAGTTCCTTCTCGCCAAAACTTGCAGCTACCAGCATAATGGTTTGTACGCCTACCGAATAAAAAAAGAAAGCAGAAAGGAAGCGCCTCAGCACCCTGGCAGACCTGACTCTTCTGAATACTTTTATCAGCTCCTGATAGCCGTTATGGATCACCTGCCGGTTGATCCTCTCTTTATTGGGACTTCCCGAAGGCAGCAGAGCAAACGGAATCTGCGCAAACGCGATCCACCATATCCCCACCAGCAGGAAAGAAAACCTTGCAGGAAAAGAGGCATCCGATATGCCAAACCATTCAGGTTTCAGCACAAAAACAAAACAGATGATCTGCAGAAGCACACTCCCTACATATCCATATGCAAACCCCTGGGCACTTACCCTGTCCTGCTTGTCAACCGTCGCAATTTCCGGAAGATAGGAGTTACTGAACATCACACCTCCTATATATCCCATTGCGGCGAGCGCAAAACAGATGATTCCCAGTTCAAGAGTTTTGAGTTCAAAAAAGAAAAGGCCCATACACGCAAGCCCGCCGAGGTAAGTAAAGATTTTCATAAAAATCTTCTTGTTCCCCCGGAAGTCGGCCATAGATGAAAGCAGCGGCAATAAAACAGCCATAATCAGGTAGGCTACAGATAAAGTGTAGTTCGAAAGAGCCGTATTAACAAAAGTTCTGCCGAAGAAAGTGACCTTATCCCCATGCTCTTTTGTAGTAGTAATTATCGTGTAGTAGGCCGGAAATATGGTCGAAGTAATAACAAGATTATAAGCCGAATTAGACCAGTCGAACATCGCCCAGCCCCGGATGATTTTTTTATTGTTTTTTATATCCTGCATACAAACACCGAAAGTATGGAAAATTTATGAATCTCATCCGGCACGAGGCGATAGGCGGCTATTATCCTTTTTTAAACCTATCCCTGTATCTCTTTTCTGAGTACTTCAAGAGGCGGCCTGTTCAGCACAGTTCTGCTGTTGAGAACCCCGATCAATACGGTCAGTATACACACACAAACAAACAGGGCAAGTACAGGCCATACCGATATAGAAAACTCCGTTTCCAGGCTATACCTGGCCAGGGCCCACGAAGCAGCAAAAGACAGGACTACGCCAGTTGCAGCAGCACAGGCTCCAAGGAAGAAATATTCTAGGGATGTAATAACCAGAACCTGCCTGGTGCTTGCTCCCAGGGTGCGCAGCAAGACATTCTCCTTCATTCGCTGATACCTGCTGGTTAACACAGATGCAATCAGTACGATCACACCCGTTATAATACAGAAGGCTGCCGTAAACCGGATAACGAACCCAATCTTGCTCAGTATCCCGTCAAGGATATTAAGTACGAGATTAAGATCTATAACAGACACATTCGGAAAATGCGTGACCACAGCCCTCTGGAAGTTTACAGAAGCTTCGGCGGAGGGTACTCGTGTAATCAGCACATGAAACTGGGGAGCCTTCTCAAGTACGCCTGAAGGAAATACTACTCTGAAATTAGTTTGGATCCTGTTCCAGTCGACTTCTCTCAGACTGCCCACTACCGTTTGAACCAGCGCCCCCTGAACATTGAAAACCATAGGGTCGCCAACCTTTACATGAATTCTGCGGGCATAATTTTCCTCAAGCGATACGTAAACAGCTCCATCCTTATTATTCCCGCCCCATTTTCCGTCTGCGATCTTCTCAGCCGAAGTGAGACTGTCCCTGAAAGTTGCCCTGATTTCGGAGCTGAAAGCCCTGACGGGGATTCCCGAAGAACTGTCCTTTTTCACCTGTGCAGCAGTTTTCCCTTTTATCTCTTCTAACCGCATTGTCACGATTGGAACTTCCTGGAGCACTGGCAGGCCGCTTTTCCTGGTGAGATCTGCTATAGCTTGCTTTTGGCTTCCCTGGATATCAAAAAGTACCATGTTCGGTTGATTTTCACTGGAAGACAGTGTGACCTGTTTCATCAGCATATGCTGGACCAGGATCATCGTACAGATGAAGGCAGTACCGAGCCCCAAAGATACCACCAGGATTACCGTTTGATTATTAGGCCTGAACAAATTGGCGAGCCCCTGACGCCATACATAGCCCCACGAAAAGGGAAAAAAGCGGCGCAGCAGGTAGATCATCCCTCCGGCAAAAGCATACAGAATTAAAAATGCAGCGATAACCCCTCCTGTAAAATACACTGCCCTGGTAAAAATATGCAGCTGAAAATAGCTAAACAACAGTATAAACCCGCCAATGAGCAAGTAAACGATCCACCTTAACGGATCGGGACGTAGATCTGTCTGTTCATAAGATGCACGAAGGGTAATTAAAGGCGCTATATTCCTCACAGACAACAATGGAAGCAGCGCAAAAAGGAGGGTAATGATCACTCCGGCAGATATCCCCTGCCCAATCGCCATTATCGAAACGCCGGTCGTCACTTCGATCGGAAGAAAATCCTTTAAAACAAGAGGCAAAAGCTGCTGGACGAAAGTACCGAGAGCAGCCCCCGCCACCGAACCGATGAAGCCTGCCGCAAGTATCTGGATCAGATATATTAAAAACGCCTGCACAGAAGTCACTCCGAGACAACGAAGTACCGCAACAGAAAGAAGTTTTTCCTTTACATAAATATTGACAGCACTTGCAACACCAACACATCCCAGTAAGAGCGCAACAAAACCTACCAGGGAAAGAAAACGGGTAAGATCATCAAACGCTCTTCCTGTGTTCTGCTTTTGCGTTTCAACCGTTTCAAGCTCCATTCCATCTTTATCCGTTCTCTTCCTGACCTGGTCAGGAAGCTTTTCAGGAATAATCCCATTTTTAAACTGGTAGTAATAATTGTAATTAATGCGGCTTCCCCTCTTCAAAAGGCCTGTGGCTGCTGCATATTTGAGCGGAATGTAAACTGCAGGTGCTATCCCCGAAGAAAAGCCCGTTTGTCCGGGCGCTTTCTCCAGGAAGCCCGCGACAGCGAAATTAAGATCACCTACTTTTATAGAATCACCTGTTCTGAGACCGAACTGCAACATGAGCGTTCTGTCGGCCAGAGACATTTGTGCTTTTTTGAATATCCCGGCAGCATTTTCAGGCTGAGTTTCAAGCTTTCCGTAATAAGGAAAATCGCCTTCCAATGCCCTCACCTGGACCAACCTCGTTCCTTTCGAGGAGGGGAAATATACCATCGAAACAAAAGTCAGTTCCCTGGATCTCATGTCTCCGAAAGATGACAGGTATTTCTGCATATCAGCAGACGGCTCTTTATTACCTGAAACCACCAGGTCTGCACCCAGAAGGCCGGCAGCCTGCGAATCTATATCCTGCTTCAGATTATGTCCGAATGAATAAACCGCAACAAGCGCCGCAATTCCAAGAATAATCGAAGACATAAACAGCAACAGACGGGACCTGTTCCTGCGACTGTCCCTCCAGGCCATACGGAAAAGCCATTTCAGATTTAAACCACGTTTCTCCATCATTAAATTCTTTAAGAAACCATTGGTTCATCCGAATAGATAGAGCCCCCTCTCATGCGGATCACCCGGCCTGTCCGGGCAGCAAGCTCCATATCATGAGTGACCATGATGAGTGTCGTTCCCATTTCACGGTTCAGATCGAAAATAAGCCGGATTATCCTTTCGCTTGTGGTGGTATCCAGATTACCGGTCGGTTCATCCGCAAACAGAATCCGGGGATCATTAGAGAAAGCCCTCGCGATAGCAACGCGTTGCTGTTCACCACCCGAAAGCTGGACGGGGTAGTGGTGACTTCTGTCGGCAAGCCCGACTTTATCCAGCAGATCCAGTGCTTTCGGTCTGACATTTTTCAATCCACGCAGTTCAAGGGGGACCAGAACATTCTCCAGGGCAGTCAAAGTAGGCAGCAACTGAAAATTCTGAAAAATAAAACCAGTATACTGATTCCTGATGCGTGCCCGGGCATCCTCATTTAACCCGTTCAGAGATACCCCGTTTAACTCAATGCTGCCCTTGCTGGCGCGGTCGAGTCCGGCGCATAAACCCAGCAAAGTGGTTTTACCACTTCCCGACGGGCCGACAATTGACACCATCGATCTTTCTTCAACTGAAAAAGTCACATCGTGCAACACAGTTAAATTTCTCCCCGCACTTACATAATTTTTGCCTAGGTTATAAACAGATAAAATAGTACTCACAAGCTCTTATGTTTTATTTCTGCCGGAAAACCGGTCATAATTTATTCCCAAAATAAACTAAACAAAGCAGTTCCTGTTTACAAACAGATCATATATTTGACAATAAGACAATTCGATGAACAAACTGGTTACACTTATGCTGATTTTTTGCATTTCCGCAGGATGCGGCAGCAATACACAGAAAACGAATGAAAAAACAAACGATACCGGCTCGTCCCGGAAGAATGAAAAAAAGAATATTCTTTTCTTTGGCAATAGCTTAACGGCTGGTTACGGACTGGAAGATCCCTCTGCCCAATCATTTCCGTCGCTGATCCAGAATAAAATAGATTCAATGGGATTACCTTACCGTGCTATAAACGCAGGATCAAGCGGAGAAACAACAGCCGGGGGAAAAAGCAGGATCGGATGGTTATTAAAGAACAAAATTGACATATTCGTGCTCGAGCTGGGAGCGAATGATGGGCTCAGGGGACTGCCTGTTGCTCAGACAGCTCAAAACTTGCAGGACATTGTCGATTCTGTAAAAATTAAATACCCGGAAGCCAGACTGATGCTTTTAGGCATGGAGGTTCCTCCCAATATGGGAAATCAATATACTACATCGTTCCGCAGGATTTTCAGGGACGTAGCCGGCAGGAATAACATGGCTTTCGTTCCTTTTATGCTAGACAAAGTTGCCGGCATCCCTAAACTAAATCAAAAAGACGGCATACATCCGACAGCCGAGGGGACAACTATTGTTGCTGATAATGTATGGCAGGAATTGAAAAAACTTTTGTCAAAATAATATCAAAAAAAACTTGCAAAATCCAAACCTTTTTTCAGTATATTGCGTATCAGTAATCAGAAACAAATCTGAATTAAGTATGAAGAGTACTATTATCAAACTTCTTGGCGCGTGTGCTCTTTTCATTACGTTAGATTCATGCAGCACGGTTGACCGTCTTCCATCAGGAGTGGAAATTGGCGCAGGTGTAGGAGAAAGAATGGGAGCATCTATTGGGAAAAGAAGCGGAAACTGCGCGGTTGGCGCTGTAATAGGAGCCGCACTTTGCGGATCTGCCGGAAACTTACTTGATAACTATATTGCTCATCTCACAGGAGCTAACAAACCGTCTCTTTATGTAGTCAACGGTGTTCCTTACCCCCGCAAAAAAGCTTTAAGCAACTACAAACATCTTAGTCCGGAGGATATACTCAGTGTTTCTAAAATGGGCAAGGAAGAAGCGGTTGCAAAATATGGAAGCATCGGTGAAAAAGGTGCGGTTATAATAGCCCTCGCTCCCGCTATTACCCAGGCAAAACAGTAACATCATAACTTTTAGATCTAAGCCAGGAGTTTGATTTACCAGAGAATGGATCAGAACATCTTTAGACTTGCCTCTGCTGGCTTTACAACGATTTCCACTGAGCTGTAAGCTGGCTTTTAAGCTTTTCTATAAAGCTCATTCCAATATCCTGAATCTTAATGCGGTAAGTGATTTGCACAACACAATTATAATTAATATTTGACAAAAGCTATACCATATTCAATAAGCGTTTCATTTCAGGATGCCTTTCCCTTGCGTATCTAACCAGGAACACGTAAGCCACCCAAGTAGCGAAGGCAGGAGCAAAAGCTGTCTGCTCTGCTTTAAATCAACATTAAGACGGATGAATTAAGTGATGAAATTCAGGAACCCTTGGCCCGACGTTTTCGTATACCTGATTAAAGACCGCCAGGCGATTATTTAACAAAAGATTAATATAGGGTATAACTAATTTTTGCTCATTTGAAACAACGCTACTAAAACATGGAACAGGAAACAATTTATATACTCATTTCGATCCTGCTGATCATTCTGGCTGCTCTTTTTATCTTCTGGAAGTTTGATATAGAAGTCGAAGAAGAAGATATATAAAGGCTGTAAAATTGCCGCAATGTTAAAGAAACTCCCTGATTTCCCTTCTTTAACACTGACTTAACACCATCATTAATTTATTTAATGAAAGCGCCGGTTTCTTTGCTTTTTCCTGAATCAATCGATAATTTTAAGAAAAAATTCATTCATCATGTCTAAAGCCTCAGAAAAAGACGTTCAATATTTTCTTCAGGAAAGAGTAAACAAACTCCGGAATAAGATCAACACAATAGAATCAGTTATCGGCTCTCTTTCAGAAACCGCAGAAGATGCAAAGGTTAAATTAAAAGGTAAAGAAAAGAAGCTGGTAAAGAATGTGAAGGAAAAACTAAAAAAGGAGCTGAAGAAAAGCAGCAAAGCTATAAAAAAAGAGATTGAGGAAAGTACGCCCGGACCGGAAGAAACCGTTTAAGGGCATCATTCAGGATTCTTCAGACCTGCATTCCCATCATCTGACCCCCGGGAGATAAAGCATCACAAGCGGATAAGAAAACGGACATGCAGGTTTCATCTGAATATCATCCTGTCAGACATCCATTTCACCGCCAAGAATCCGTTCCAGCCGTTTTATTTGCTCCTGATCCGGCCGCTTCATAAAAATACCTGCCGGTGCCTCCTTTCTTATCCCCCTTACAAAAAGATATATAACACCTCCAAATTGCGTTTGATAATCAAAATGAGGGAGCCTGCTTTCCAGGAATTTCTTTGCCGCAACTGTATAGATCAGGTATTGAAGGTGATAATTATTATCATTCATCGCCCGGAGCAAATTTACAGGCATGTAGCAATCCAATGTATCCCCAAGATAATTCGACTTCCAGTCGAGAATAAAGTATTTGCCCTTCCATTCAAAGAAAAGATCTATCTTGCCGTTCATCAGGCCCTCCAGTTTATGATAATTGCCCACATGGATCTCCTCACCGGGTCCGGCCAGGCTCTCCAGCAAGGAGGCCCGGAATAAAGGCACCTGAAAATCAAATTCAAGCTCATGCAGTTGTTTTCGCACGGAAATATCAGTTAGTCTGAAGCTCTCGTTCCCCCACCTCAGTTCTGCTTTTAATACATGATCCAAAAGTGCAGAAAGCAAAGCGGGATAGCTTTCCATCTGTGCGGGAGCGAACCGTTTTATAGCCTCTTCAATCGCAAACGGCCAGTTGTCCGGGTTAGCAAACTGGACATTCTCGAAGATGAAGTGCAGGAGGTTCCCGGACTTTGCCCCTCTCGTCAGTTCAGTGAATATAAAATGATCATAAGCATCAGCCTGTGCACCGGCGCGGGCAAGTAAAGCTGGAGAATGCCCGGCACTCAGCATAGAATAGCTCATTTTTCTCCAGAATTTATCAGCAAGACTGAACTCTACAGGCAGGAAAGACTCATCCTTCTTGCTGCTGCTAAAAGTCTGCCATAAATACCCGGCAGGAACAGCGGGAGACTCACGAAACACAATGGGGCTCCCCGGTAAACCCTTTAAAGTACCGGTGAACACCGAGAGAGTAGAATTACGGTAATAGCTGCCCGTAATCTTATAGAGATAACAGGTGTAGACCGCCCGCGTAACAGCAACATAGAGAAGCCTGCGGTTTTCCTGCTCAAGCTGCCTGTTTAGCAGATCAATCTGTTCTTCAGTCAGGCTCTCCCTGGCTGCCGACACATACTCCCCGGTTTCTGCATCTCTGAAACTGCAAAACGGGCTGTTATTATTTATTACAAAATCGAGAAACGGAGCGAGAACAATTTTGTATTCAAGTCCCTTACTTTTATGGATCGTTACAATTTTAATTGACTCTTCATCACTTTCAACGCGCTGCTCGTATTCATCACCTTCGGTTTCCATTCCCTCAATCGCTCTTTTAAGCCAGCTAATGAGCTCCAGAGGCGACAGGTTCTTCCGCATTTGCACCTTATGCAGCAATTCTATCAGTTGGAAAAGATTGGTAATGATCCGCTCCCCGTTTTCAGCACCTCGTTCCAGCAGCACCGTCTTCACCGAATAATCTTTTACAAAAGCCATTAAGGCAGCGAAAACGCCGCTCTCATCCCAGGCGGTCTTATATCCTGTGAATCTGGAAAGCGCTTTCTCATCGTCCATAAAAAGAATATCCTGTGTGCTGAAGCCGGTAAATTCGGACAACAGCGCCCTGTTTATATTCTGAAGCGAAATATCCGAAATAGCGATCAGCACATACAGCAATGATACGGCCTCTTCCGACTGAAGTACTTTATCGTCCCCGATAGTTACAGACGGAATACGATATTTTGCAAGTGCAGCTTTTATTTTCCTCCCTTCCGTATTCGTCCTTACAAGGATGCCTATATCAGCAGGGCCGATAGTCCTTTCCTCCTCCGGGTTTTTGACTATCCGCCAGCTCGGGTCGTTTAACAGTTCAATAACCTGAGCAGCTACAGCCTCATACACCGCATCTTTGTTCGGTATTTCAAAAACAGTAATAGCAGCCTGGGCTTCTTTTTCCCTGTGCAATGCGCCCTTACTGCCGGATGCAGGTGACTCGACGTCTATATATTCAATGGCGTGCTCCGCATCCTGAAAATAAAAGGTGTCGAAATCTTCAGCTGGTTTAAAGAATACATTCATCGCTTTAATAAAGGCGGCAGACGAACGGTAGTTCTGATTCATTCCGTAACGGTGGGTTACAGCGTCGCAGGCTTTAAAGTAAGTAAAAATATCAGCCTTTCTCCAGGCATAAATAGACTGTTTGGGATCCCCGATATAAAAAAGAATCACATCCTCTCCGAACGCTTTCTGAAAGATCTCATACTGAAGGCGGTCGGTATCCTGAAACTCGTCAACGAATACTGCCTTGTACTTATCTCTCAGCTTTTCAATCAGCCTGCTGCTCTCCCTCTTCACCAGCGCATCATGAAGATTCACGATCATATCGTCGAATGACATCTGGTTATTGCGCCTTTTATGCTCGGCCACTCCCCGGGATACTTTGCTTATGGCATGGCAGTAAACCCTGGAAATGATCTTTTTAACAAGATGCACCAGTTCCTCTGTAACACCGGCACAAACATCGCATTGATCCAAAACGTCCTGATACAACTTGATAACGTATGCCGAATCCCGCTTCTTCAGCAACGCGTCCAAGAACGCCTCCGGATCATCCAGAAGATTTAAAAATGCTTTTTTCGCATGCCCACTGCCCTCCGTTGCGGCTCTTAACTTTTCCTGGTTATCCTTAAGGTAGATCAGCAGATCTTTTTTTAACTGATCTTCCTTCACCTTCAGCGCCCGGATATCCTTTATAAAACTCTGATGATCTTCATCGCACATCGAATAATCTTCAGACTCTCTGAAATCAAAAAATCTTTTACCGTCAAGATGCTCTTTTACCACATTACTGATTCCCTCCCTCGACAGGCCGTGTTCCATAAGAGCTTGCAGCAGTTCAGCCGGAATAGTCGTAATCTCCTTCCTCCAGAACTTATTTACTTCTTCCCCTAGCACCGCATTGCCGTCCTGGAGAGTTTCAGCCCCGAAGAGCTGTTGGGTTTCAAATGCAAACTCTGTCAGTGTAAGCTGGCAGAAACTGTGTATCGTGAGTACAGAGGTCTCGTCGAGGAAAAGCACGGCCTCTCTGAGAAGTGATTGTATATATTCGGAGCCATTTTCAGCGATGCCCCGGTCAACCAGTTCAGCAATAATCGAATCCTTTATGGCTTCCCCCTGCGACGACTTATAAGCTAACCTTATAAAAAGCCTTACACGCTCTTCCAGCTCCGCTACCGCGGCCTTCGTAAAAGTGACCATCAGGATCTCCTTTACAGAAAACTTCTTTTCCAGGATCATTCGCAGCACTAAGATGGCAATGGAATATGTTTTGCCAGTTCCTGCACTTGCTTCAATCAGATTACTCCCTTCAAGGGAGACTGTCATACTGTTAAAGTTTTCAATTCCTTTTTCAACCTGCATAGCACGTCTTTTTTATTTAAAGTATTCAGGAAAGATTTCAGTTAAAGGAGCCAGCAGATACGCCGCTGCATTCTTATATCTTTCAGAGATCCCTTCTCTCTGAAAGAACCCTTTTCCATATTCCTTCAGGATGTAAGGATCATTGCAGGGTATGGAGTACGAATTAAGCTTCTTTTCAGCCACATTCATCAGGTCATCATCCGTGAGCTGCACAATCTTTTGCGGCTGAATTTCAAAATCAGGGTACCATGCGAGGATCTCTTCATGTCCCTGTATGTACAATAATACCAGTTCATTCAGCCTTCTGATAGCCTCTTCTTTTGTAAGATGAGTTCCTCTGCAGGCGATGTTTTTATGAGCTGAAATAAAATATACTTCATCTGCCACTCCCCCGGCCCTGGCAAGAAGATATCTCAGGTAAGCATCCTGGAGGTATTTTCCTTCACTTTTAGACCAGGAGACATAAACCAGTTTATCTCCATATACTCCCGGCAGAGTCCCCCTCACTGTTATGGAATCCAGCAGGACTTCAATTTCAGGAACTGATTCCTTCACTCCGTCAGTAAATTCCCTCATGAGTTTCCTAACCGGCGAAACTTCCAGTTCTGCACTTTCGAGAGCGATGCCGGCCATATTCTTCAGAGGAAGCCCCCCTGTTTTTACCAGCTTCTCTTTTAATCCGGAGACAGCGTCAGTATCATGATGCAGCAACACCTGCTTGAGCTGCCACTTTTCAAGTCCTCCAAGATCAAAAATCTCGGTATCACTTAACAAAATGTCTTCCGTCCGATAATAAACACCTAATACATCATGATAATATCCCTTAAAAGGATTTCTGAAGAAGGCGATAAAACTATCAGCAGAAACATCAGAAAGGGTCGCGCCCGGATCTTTTTTTACCAAAACGTCATTCGTAATTTCTTCGGGCACAGCATCCAGGTAATTGTACAGCCGCGGGTCGCCGGTCTTATATTTCGTACTAAAGCTATGTAAGGGCTGGCGGGTAGTGAGGGACACCGAATGTCTTTCCGTTTCCTCGATTCCCGCCTCAATATAGTCAATCAACTCGTCGACCA
Source organism: Pararcticibacter amylolyticus (assembly GCF_003130405.1). GTDB lineage: Bacteria > Bacteroidota > Bacteroidia > Sphingobacteriales > Sphingobacteriaceae > Arcticibacter > Arcticibacter amylolyticus. The sequence continues at coordinate 46,081 of NZ_QEAS01000024.1, read as the reverse complement.
GAGCTGAAGGAGGAAGTACGGTATTATCTTTAACATTTTGCCCGATGTAACTGATATAGAAATAGTCTCTAGCTGATAATAATGTTTCAAGGAACAAATGTTTATCGTTCTCCTTTATGTTCCGGTCTCCTTTCCTCTTTTCCTTCTCCATCAGGCTAAAGCCGACAGGATTTTCTTTCCTGGGAAATTTGTCGTAGTTAAGTCCCAGGAGCGCCACCACCCTGAAAGGAATACTTCTCATGGGAATAAGGGAACAAAAGGTTATCCCTCCGGCAATAAACGAACTGCTCCTGCTTATAGAAGAAAGTCTGCCAATAAAACTGTGACTGAAAACCTCGTAGCTTACCGGCTCTGTCACCACCCCGTTCAGTTCATTGTACTTTTCCAGTTCTTTTAAAAGAGCAGCGTGATCCTCGTCCGGCTCCTCCCCGGATTCGAAGATGAGGTTCATTAAAACGGCTTCCACATAACTTACCCATTCCTGTACGGTCCTGTGCCTGTCGCGTTCCTTTACAGCATCAATCAGCACCTCAATAAAATGGTAAAACCTGATTATTTCAGAAGAAGCATGCCCTTCTACCAGATCAAGAGGATAATAGCTTTCGCCTTTTTCGTCCACAAATTCCTCCTGACCACCAATGCAAAGACTGTACATAATACGTTCCATTCCGTACTTCCAGCTTACATATACAGTATCGTCGTCCCGGTCGCCATCCATACCGAAACGAATATTGGCCCTGCCGGTAACTTTCCTGAGAAGAGCGGTATCGGTAATTCCAAACCTCTTTCTTATATAAGCAGAATCCAGCAACTGAAGAACTTCCTCCGCTTTAAAATTCTGGCGGGAGATCTTCAGTACAGCCTGCAATGCGTTCGTAATACTATCTGAAGCAGCAAAACTCTCATCTGCAATCGTATAAGGGAAGATATAAGGCGCATTATTAAAAACCGCCCTGATATAAGGGGCGTAGGTGTCGATATCTGTTACCATTACCACTACATCACGGGCAGAAAGCTTCTCTTTTTTCTGGTCTATCAGGTATACCAGGTAATTATAAAGGGCCTCAACTTCCCTTGCCGGAGTATAACACGCATTTATGGTAACAGATCCATCTGTAAGCTGCTCAACTGAAAGACGTTTCCGTTCTGTATGATCCCTGTTGTAAAAGATGTCCTGCTGAAGACACTGGAGCAGAGAAGCGTCTCCCGGCTCTTCCGTCTTCGCCTCTTCATAGGAGTTAATCAGTTCATCATGCTGAAAGAAAAGGCTGAAGGTATTCTGAATCAGCCGCCCCCAGCTTGTTAGCAGAGGGTTACCCGAAGCTTCCTGATCCGCAGGAACGAGCCCCTTCTTTTTCAGGAATGCCAGCTGCCTTTCCGTCCGGTCTTCAAACCAGTATTCGGAAGGCGCCGGATTGAGGATATAGAAATAAAAATCAACATAAGGGCTCAGGGCGCTGAACAAACTAAGATGATAGCTGGTGATGACAGATAATCCAAAAATATGGATCCCCGGCATCCTGGCCTGCAATGCATTTGTATTTTGTCCTTTTCTGATTGCCTGTAAAATATATTGTCCCATCAGGGTCCTGTCAGGAATATTATCCTGCATCAGCAGACGGGCCCTTGTCCACAAATATTTCTGCCATTCGCCGCTCCGTACATCGCCGGGGGCCGATTCATTCCATTCCCCGATCATTTCCGGACGGTATATCTGGTACTGGTCGATCAGGTCGGCTACTTTCGCTGCCAAAGCAAACCTCTTTACTTCCCTGTCGCTTCCATGCTGATAATAAGCTGCGATATCAGGAAACGCCGATAAAAACTCCCTGTCGTTCAGGATCCTGTAAAAGATCCAGGAAAGATGTTCCGGGGACATAGTACGGGAATATTTCCCGCCGAGTAACTGATATACCTCAAAGATGATATCGTTCGGCTTCAGGAAACGGTAGTTTGCGGCAATTCCCATACACTCCGCCATCTGGATTTTCAGCCAGTTATTCATCCCCTCCGTTTGAGTAATGATATAATAGGGCTGAAATACCTCATTTGACTGGGATTGCAGATTTGTACACAGCCGCTTTGCGAGCTGAGATAAAGAATTAGAAACTTGCAGATACAATGCCATACGGAAATTTACCCATTAGGAAGATTCAACCTCAGACCAAGTCCCGAAGCCCTTTTTACATGACGCTCAGCAGCCTTTAAAATAACATTCTCCTGTCCCTGAACCAAAACAAAAGTGCGGGCTCTGGTCACCCCCGTGTAGAGCAGCTCCCTTGTGAGGATCTCTACATCCTGTTCAGGAGGCAGCATCACGAGTACTTTTTTAAACTCTGAACCCTGACTTTTATGAATGGTCATCGCAAATACCGTTTCTGCCTGGCTGATATAGCCCGGTAACACCGATTTCAATTTTCCATCGCCATCTTCAAACCAGACCTTTACGGTTCCTTTTTCATCACTCCTCACTATCCCGGTATCACCGTTATACAATCCTACCGTGTAATTATTTGATGTGACCATCACCGGCCGGTTTTCATAGAACTCAGCATTCAGACGGATGAGCCTTTTTTGCTCAAGGTATTTTTCTATTCTCCTGTTTAACTGGAATACACCGTAGTTTCCTTCACGGGTCGCACAAAGCACCCGGATAGTATTCATTTTGCGCAATGCAGACAGAATGTCCTGTTCACGAATATAATCTTCATACTCCCGGATAAATTCTTCAAATCGAATCTGTGAATATTCCGGATCAACGGTCACCTGGGCATCTGGTTTTGCGATAAAACTTTGGATGGTAATCCTGTCATTGCTGATCACCGCCTTGCTAAATTTGCCGATCCCTTCTTCCCCGCTGAAGCGACGGCTGAACTTCAGTTCGATGATGTGCTGAAATAAAGGATTTTGGGACAGTGTACCAACATGTTCCTCCTGAAGCTGCCTGAAGGGTTCACTAATAAGAGAGTTAATGAGCTGCGCACGTTCCCTGCTGAATACATTCATACTGGTTTGTGACTGGCACAGATCTCCAAACAAACTTCCCGCCTCTACAGAAGCCAGTTGATCTTTATCTCCCAGCAGGATCAGGCGGGTATTGTCCCCTGTGGCGTCAAGCAATTTGGCGAACAAAGCTGCATCTATCATAGATGACTCGTCCACAATGATCACATCATACCGGAGCGGGTTATCCTGGTGATGTTTAAAATAAGCAGAATCAGGAACATATTTCAGAAGACGATGGATCGTTAAAGGCTCGAGTTTCTGAAATCCGGCAGCAATTTCAGGTGCCGCTGTAAATGAAGCCGACCTGAGTGATTCTGCCATCCTCGCCGCAGCCTTTCCTGTCGGCGCAGCCAAAGCCACCTTCAGATCCGGATCGGTCTTGTAAAGCAAGGCCAGGATCCTTGCTACGGTAGTTGTTTTGCCCGTGCCCGGGCCGCCGGTGATAATCGTAAAATTATTAAGCACTGCACTGATCGCCGCCACCATTTGCCAGTCTGTCATTGCTGCTGAAAGGCTCCCTGCAACAGGTGGTGGAAACAAGGTGCTGAGAAATTCTGTCTCCCTGCCCAGCATCAGGGACCTTTCCTCAAGTACTAAATCTTCACTCTCCCTGAACTTCTGTATCCTGTTCAGGATCCGGGTCTCATAATTGAAATACTTATGCAGGTAAAGATTATTATTGTATAGAATAAAGGGCTTGCGGTCCCCCGGATTATGCCCAACCATAGGTTCTTCAGCCAGCGCAGCAGGAGCTCTGAAAGCATTACTGAAATATTCAGGGAGTATCTCCATGTCTGTTTCCAGATCATCAAGCTTCAGGCAGATATGGCCTTCGCTAAGTTTTTTAGAAACGAGCCAGGCATACGGTCGTAATGTCTCATTTCTGAAAAAACCTGCAAACTGCAAATGAACATCATTCGTTGTTGTCAGCATGCTGTATTCTTCTCCTTATTCTCCAAAGCTACGATTTCTTTATCCACCTCACGGAAAGAGTGAATGCGAATCTCGATAATTCATAAAGCACACTGTCTTCAATAAGGTTAGGTAGAATCGTGAAATAAACAGAAGTTTGTACCGAAAATGATCACCCAATGAAACTATATCAGAAAAACATACAGTTAAAAGAACGCAGCAGAGGTTTTCATCTTATCACCCGGGAGATCATGCAGGCACTTCCGCAGATCGCGGAGCTGGAAACAGGAATTTGTCAGGTTTTTATACAACATACATCGGCATCACTCTCCATCAACGAGAATGCCGATCCAACCGTCAGAGCAGATTTCGAAATGTATTTTAATAAAGCCGTACCGGAAAATGACCCCGGTTATCTCCATGACTATGAAGGGTCAGATGACATGCCTGCTCATCTTAAAGCCGCATTACTGGGCAGTTCAGTTACAATCCCGGTTACAAATGGTCGTTTGGCCTTAGGCACCTGGCAGGGAATCTACTTGTGCGAACACCGGAATTACGGAGGCTCAAGAAGTATTGTTATTACTGCCTGGGGAAATTAAGAATAACGTTCCCGGCTAAATGGGCGTCTCTACTGCCCGGTCCTGCAAGTAATCCTCTATGGTCTGAACAGATTTAAGGCGGTGATAATCACCATGCGGGATGGATATCAGAAAATGATCTTCCAGGCTGGCAATCACTTCAATCATTGTGATAGAATCAAGCCCTACGTCTTTTCTGAGATCGGCATGATCAGGGAACGCTGATTCAGGCAAGCCAGAAACTAAACAAAGCTGCTCCCGTATCAGATCTTTCATGTTTTTAGTATTAAAATAAAACTCGTCTGTAAATTAATTCTCGTACCGCTGTCTGAAGCGTTTCATTTCGGCATCGATCTGCCAGGATAGCACATCAATTATCAATCCGCTGATCCACCACGTGATCAGTCCGGAGCGTCTCGTTGTTCCAGGTATACCCGCCTGTTTTCGATTAGCTTGTTCCATTGTATTGTTCGTTTAACTGTTTTACGTAAAAAATCTGCTGTGTGATACAGATTTTAAATCCCTGCAAGAATAGTGACTTTTTTACATAAAAAGTCAAAAAGAAAAATATTGACATTCTCAGGACACTGTAATAAGCTAAAAGCTTACCCGAACCGGACTTATTTCTTCACAACAATTCTTGTCCGGCCTGCACCAATGGCACCGGCTAAATCTGTCCCTTCCATGATAACCGAATAAACACCTGGATTATCAGATGTAAAAAAGCAGATCGTGGCCTCTCCTTGTTTATCAGTAATGATATTGGGATCCCAGTAAACAGTCGGGCGGATGTCGGTCCCGTCCGGGATGCTTTCAGGTGTATATTTAGGAGAATAAAAGGCACATGGAGTAGTGAAGGGAATCGGTTTGTATAAGTAGGTCCCAACGGTTTTCTTTAAAAAGGGTCCCTTTCCTCCGCGAGTAGTCACTTCAATAAAGGCGTGATCCCATGGTTTTTCCATAGGGCCCAGGAACCGGCTGGTATAAGACATCTGAAACCTGCCACTCGTCATCACCTCTATCCCTTTTATTTCCTCTGCGTCATAATAATCGAAATACTGTTTGAGAAAGTCATAAAAAGACATCCCGCCGGGAAAGAAAAACCCGGTATCAATACCATCAATAATGAGATGGACCGCCATGGTCTGGATGCTGTAATATCGTTCCCCGCTTTTTGAGGTCCTTGTTCCAAATCCCTTCACATTCCTGCTCAGCAAATCTTCCAGGTTTGTTCGTCCGGCCTTTTCAAGGTATTTCTCATCCAGCACAACGTCAGCCTCCCCAGGGCCGTTCAGATTTTTCGAGTCAGGAATGATCCTTTTCGCTTTAATAGTAACCTCCCGCAATAAGAGTCCCTTGCTGGCTTTTATTTGCTCATTTCTAAGCACAACGCGGTTCCTGGTAGCATTTAAGCTTACCGTATCAGTATTGACAAACCAGGGCACCATCTTACTCTGATCATGGGAGCATACAGGAGGTACATATTCATCCACCACAATTCCCACATTAAAGCTTTTCCCTTTCCTGTTCTTCGCCTGGATAAAAAAAGAGGCGGTATCAACAGGAAAGATTCCGGTAAAGACAAATTCCCCCCTCTCATTTGTAACAGTATCCGCAAACAGCAGGGGCCTCCGGGAAAGCAGAGAGACGCCTGATCTGGCAACTGCCTTGTTAAATGCATTCAGCACCCGTCCTTTTACCATGAATTCCTTTTCGGCAGCATATATGAATGTTCTTTCCGGCTTCAATATATCGTTCCAGCCGTACCCACTCCACCCCTGCGTTAAAAGCAGCTTGTCAAGAGCATTCCATTTTTGAGGATCTGATGCAGGATCAGCATAATAAGCTGCGTCTTCAATATGTCCCTTCAGATAAGAACCGAAAGTCAGGTAAGTCACAATAGAGTAGCTGCCCGGACTATCTGTCCTAACCTGGCTGTTATCCGTTACTGCCATAGAAAAACTCCCCCGGACAGGATTGCCGTCCCTGTCAGTTACCTTTACCCGAAGGGAAACACTATCCCGTCGGGTATAGCTGTTTTTATCAGGGCTTAGCTGGATGTGAAGATTATCACCATGATGGATATACACCAGGCGTTCGTTTCTTACCAGGCTATCCGGTCCGCATAATGTCAACCGGCAGATTCCCTGCGGGAACACCCTTTTATCGATTTTGAATCGAACGAAGCCATTATTCAGGCTGACCGATGCAGCCAGACGGACCTCCGCTTTCGATTGCGCTACAAAGAGAAAGGGCTGTTTTAACCTGCTGATATCGGCACTAGCGTTAATTAAAACTTCAATAGAATCGCTTTGAAAATCATTCCTGATCATCAGCGAGGTTCCGCTATTGTTTAGAGGCAAGGGATAGCTTTTGAATGATCCGTCCGGTAAAGAAATTTTGGCATAATAACTTTCTCCCGGCTCCGGGACAAGACCAAAAGTCCCCATTCCCAAGTGTGATGAGCGGAACTCTGCGACAATCTGCTGACGGCTGTTGTAAACTTTTCCGGAGACATTTGCACCCAGTCCGTCTTCGTTCAGCGCCTTAAACGCAACCCGTCCCTCTGCGCCTGCAAGGAGAACACCTCCTTCAGGCAGAAATTGCAGATCCAGTTTCTCCGGCCTGTTAATTTTGACAGGAGTATGTATTTGCCTGTTTTCCTCCCCTTTCCGCAAATCCTGCAAAGATAGAGTAAGACTGCCGGGATCTATCTTTTCCGGCAGATCAAAAACAAGGTTCACTGTACCGTCAACATTCGTATCAAGATTCTTTCTGAACCAGGTCTTCCGGTGATCCTGTATATGCACCTGCAACTCCCTAAGGCCCACCGGGACACTGTCTACCCTGGTGATCTTCAGACTCAGATATGCTTTACCCGTATTTTGTTCCTTTCCAAGGCGCAGTCCATAATTCAGCAACCATGATTTGTCTGTCGGCCTTCCTATGAGGAAGCGCTTTCTGAAAAAGCACTCTTCACCAAAATTCCGCATCCAGTTTGTGTAAGCCCTCAACGTATATCCTCCTTCCGGGAAGATATCTTCATGAAGCGCGATCTGACTATAGCTTAACCCTTGAAAAACGGGCAGCATGATTCTCTTCACCACCACATTGCTGTCATTCGCAAGTTCAACATAAAGGATACCGCTTCTGTCAGAAGCTTCTAAAAGCCGTTCATTCAGCAAATAACATTTAAACCATAGAGTATCACCAGCAACATAATACGGTTTATCAGTATGAAGATAGAGCTTTTCTGAAAGATTGCTGTTAAATGCTTCCACTCTGGCTATTAACCTGTTAACAGATGGCTTCAATGTACCCTGTCCAAATACCGGCCCGGATAAAATAAAAGACAGGACTATAATGGTTAAAAACACGAAGGCTTGGCCAGGTGTTTTCTTTGATACAACCTTCATAAACTGACAGCTGCAAGGTTAATTTAATAAAGATAGTATTAAAATACGTCTCCGGAGAACGAACGCGCAATAAAGGATATTTTAAAGTCAAAACTAAGATTTCAGCAGCAGGACAGGCGGCCGGAACGGATCAGGTAATTGTCAGCGGAAATTGATATAGAGGCTTGAAGCAGCTAAATAAGGATATCTAAGGAAATAGTATTAAAGCGATCTTAAAGGCTGGATCTTTTTCAAATACAAAAAAAGTATCAGGGAAATCAGTCCCGAGATTGCTGCTATAAAGACCGGGCTGTAATTGAATGCCGGTTCCTGGATCCTTTTTACAGATTCTTTTACTGGTGGGGCAGTAACCGGCTGCTGCACTGTCAGCGACCGGGCTTCCTGAACTATCTTTTCCGCATTTTCCGATCTTCTTTCAGCCAAATAGTCGGCCTGAGCTTTGCTCGAAGCCGACATTCTGCTAAATTTTTTAGAAACCGAAAGATTTCCCATCTTCTCGTAAACTATTGCAAAGGCTCTTTGAATATCTGCAAGGGCCGTTGTGCTTCCGCTCAGCCGGGCCAGTTGCTCAGCTTCCTTCAGATCTTTAATCGCCAGGTCATAATCTTTTATTGCGGTCTTTACTTTCCCCAGGCCTATCAGTGAACTGATGATTGCTTTCCTGTTATTCACCTCACGGGCCTGCATGTTCTCCTGAATAAAGAACCATTTTGCCTCAGAATAACGGCTTTGCAGTCTGTAGGTATTACCAAGACTCCTGAAACATTTAATCCTGGCAGAAGCGTTTCCCCGGCAGATAGGCAATGCTTTCCGCAGAATAATCGACTCCGCCCGCTTGTAGTTGCCAAGGTTCCTGTTAAGGTCCGCCATCAGGATATAAGCAGAAACCAGGCTGTCGCGCCTTTCAGCCTTCGCTGCCGCAGAAGAAGCATACTTCAGGGCACCTGCATAGTCCTTCTCCTCCTGGAGTGCAAATGCAATACTGATAGACGATCTGGATGCAGCAGAGGTGTTACCCGCTTTTTCCTGTAAATCAAGTGCATCTTTAAAGTACTTTACACTCTGGCCGGTTAATCCGCTGTTCTCATAGAACCTCGCCAGTTCGAGGGAAGATAATTCGAGGCTTTGCTGATCCCCATTCTTTAAACTGGCAGAGTGCTTCCTGAATAAACCAGCCAAACCATTCACATTCGTGGTCTTAACAGCAGCATTAACGAAACCAAAAGAAAAAACGACAGGAAAAACAACAACAAACAATCTTGTTAAAATTTTCATAAGCATTAAAATCAGATTGTTCTTTTTTACTGCCGGTTTATAAAATTGT
>NZ_QEAS01000024.1:1631-36804 GCF_003130405.1 Pararcticibacter amylolyticus | reverse complement strand
TATCCGGATAATACAAGTACCAGGGCAAAAGCAGTTTATACCAGACTGCTTGCTGTGCCCCGGCAAAAAAGCTTTATTAGCTTTAACCCTGCTTAAAAACTTCGGAAAACAGCTTAAATGAGTGTAGTTTTGCCTGATGATCAAATATATGCGATGCCATCATAATCTCATCAACCCCGGTTTTCATCACAAAATCCTGTAATTCTGTCTTCAGCTTCGAAGGACCGCCAATAAAGGCATATCCGAGCATTTGTTTTACAGCCTGTTCCTCATATACACTCCAAACCTCATCCATATTCGTTACCGGCGGCTGAAGCAGACTTCTCCTCCCCGACACCACTCCGGCAATAAATTGCAGTAATGATGTCGAAAGGTATTCTGCTTCTTCATCCGTATCTGCAACAATGGCATTTACACAAGCCAGCACATAAGGCTCCTTCAGGTTTTCAGATGGACGGAAGTTCTTCCTGTACAAATCAATAGCTGTCAGAAACTGTGCAGGGGCGAAATGGCTGGCAAAAGCATACGGTAAACCTTTTGATGCCGCAAGGTAAGCACTGTCTGTGCTCGATCCAAGGATCCATATAGGTATGTTAAGGCCCTCTCCCGGATTAGCTCTGACTTTGGCATCGCTGTTATCCGATGAAAAAAATTGCTGAAGCTTTTCCACGTCAGCCGGAAAATGATGATGTGAATGGAAGTTCTCTCCCCTGATCGCGAGTGCGGTAGCCTGATCAGTTCCCGGCGCTCTTCCGAGCCCAAGGTCTATCCTTCCCGGATACAGCGATTCAAGTGTACCAAATTGCTCGGCGACGATCAATGGCGCATGGTTAGGAAGCATTATTCCCCCTGACCCGACCCTTATAGTATTTGTGTTCCCGGCTATATATCCAATCAGCACGGCTGTAGCTGAGCTAGCCACATTGATCATATTATGATGTTCGGCAAACCAGTAACGTTCGTATCCTAATTTTTCGGCCAGTAAAGCCAGGTCAAGGCTGTTACGAAAGGAATCCGCAGCCGTCTGGCCCTCGCTGATAGCGGCCAGATCAAGAACCGAGATAGTAATATCAGATAGTGTTTTTCGTGTCATTATTCTTCCGGCAGGATTGATGTTGTACGCCGGTCTCACTTTATACGAAGGTAAATCAAATGACATTCAGGCACCAGCATCTCCCGGAGAAATGACTTTCAATTCACAACCCTGCTGTTCGGAAAAGAACGGCTGTAGCGTCCGGAACCGGACACTATAGACCACATCCCAAAAACCAAAAAACTGATAAACAAACACTTACACCGCCGGCACACATTCTGTAAATCTAATTAAGATTTTTTCGTAAAGCTCATGATCAGAAATTACTTAAAAGCTGCCTGGCGCAACCTCCTAAAAAACAAATCGTTTTCATTCATTAATATTCTAGGTCTCGCTATTGGAATGGCCAGTGCGATCCTTATTTTTCTCTGGATCTACAATCAGGTAAGTCACGATCGTTTTCACGAAAAAACGGACAGGATCTTCGTAATGAATAACAGGGATCATTTCAGCGGAAATATGTGGGCCTGGTCAAGCACCCCGAAAATCATGGGTCCTACTTTAAAACAGGACTACCCGGAGGTAGAGGAGTTTGCACGCACCAATAACTGCAATTTCTTTTTCACTCTCGGCGAGAAGAAAATGCAGGCAGAAGGACTTTTCACAGATCCCGGTTTTTTCAAGATGTTCAGCTTCCCGCTCATCAAAGGGAACATCAGCGATGCGCTCAGTTCCACGAACAAAATTGTCTTAACCGAGAAGTTCGCCGGAAAACTATTTGGAGATGAAGACCCTATAGGCAAAACAGTGAAGATAGACAGTGCCCACTATATGGTGGTAAGCGGAATACTGAAAGATTTCCCCAATAATACAATTTTCAGAGGAGAATATCTCCTGCCCTGGTTATATATGAAGAAGCTCGGATGGGACGACCAGTTCTGGGGCAATAACTCCATCAGAACATTCATCCTCCTGAAACAGGGTGTGAATCAGCAGGGATTTGACAAAAAAATAAAAAACATTACAATAAATCACAGCTCCAAAGCAGGCGAAACTTCTACAACAGAAGTCTTCACCCAAAACCTGGGTGATTCATGGCTTTATTCCAAGCCTGTAAATGGCTATTACACTTCCGGACGGATCGAGATGGTCAGGCTGTTTACAATTGTTGCAGGCTTTATCCTGCTTATTGCGTGCATTAATTTTATGAACCTTAGCACAGCCAGAAGTGAGAAAAGAGCGCGGGAAGTAGGGATACGAAAAGTGGTCGGAGCCCCCCGCATTCATTTGATTATTCAGTTTATCAGTGAAAGTATCCTGCTATCTTTTATTGCCGGTATTGTAGCCCTGATTTTAGTCCTGGTTAGTCTAAAAGGTTACAATCAACTGGTAGGGATCGAGCTTTCTCTCGATTTCTCCAGCCCCGGCTTCTGGCTTGTGTTTATCCTGTTCATATTATTTACGGGCATACTCGCCGGAAGCTATCCTGCATTTTTCCTTTCCTCTTTCAAGCCGGTTAAGGTACTAAAAGGCACATTCAAAAAAGTTCAGGCAGCAATTAATCCCAGGAAGGTATTGGTTGTACTGCAATTTACATTTGCTGTTATACTGATTATATGCACCATCATCGTAAAACACCAGATCAATTTTGCCCTTTCCCGCGATTCCGGGTACTCCCGGGACCAGCTGGTGTACAGCTATCTCCAGGGCGAAACGGAGAAGAACTATCTTCTGATCAGAAATGAACTGCTCAGTTCAGGAGCCGCTGTTTCGGTCAGCAAGAACATGAGTCCCATCACACAGCGATACAGTGACGGCTGGGGTTATGAATGGCAGGACTGCACTGAACAGGATAAGAAAATAGACTTTATAAGGATGTCGGCAGATGCGGATTTTACCCGGACAATGGGCGTTAAGCTTATTGAAGGCAGAGATATAGACATCTATAAATATGCAACCGACTCCAATGCGATGCTGATAAATGAAACTGCTTTAAAACTAATGCGCATAAAGAACCCTGTTGGACAGATAATAAAGGGGGACGGCGGCACCTGGCATATCATTGGTGTCATAAAGGATTTCATTTTCGAATCTCCCTATGCTAAAGTGAATCCTCTCTTTGTCCTGGGCCCGAAGTCATGGTTTAACGTTATGCACTATAAACTCAACCCTGCAAAAACTACAGAAGAAAGCCTGCGTATAGCCGGAGAGATCTTTAAAAAATATAATCCTGAATATCCGTTTCAGTATACCTTCACCGACGACTCCTATGCCGAAAAATTCAAAGAGGAGCAACGTACGGGAACTCTGGCAAGCCTCTTCGCCGGACTTACCATTTTCATATCATGCCTGGGACTGTTTGGCCTTGCCGCATACATGGCCGAAAACCGTACAAAAGAAATAGGGATCCGGAAAGTTCTCGGGGCAAGTATCTACAGTATCACCTCGCTTCTTTCAATCGATTTTTTGAAGTTGGTGGTCCTTTCTTTTCTCATCGCATCTCCGGTTGCCTGGTATGCCATGAACCTCTGGCTGAAGAACTACGATTACAGGATTGAGATCGAATGGTGGACATTTGTTCTGGCCAGTATGCTGACAATACTCATTGCTCTTGGTACCGTTAGTTTTCAGGCAATCAGGGCGGCTATGACTAAGCCCGTAAGAAGTTTACGAACCGAATAGCACAAATGGTACTTTTGTCTGCAAATTATAATCAAATTTGTACGATGGAAGATTCCTTTATGATTGAAATTGCTTATCAGGATAAACAGCTTGAATTTGAAGCAAGATTAAGAATTACCGGCTATACCCACAAAATTGAAGTCATCGTGGAAGATATCCCGGTTCTGTTCGAACCTGACGAGGAACGCACTTACAGGGCACTAATCTCCCCGGAGCATACAGAGACCTCACACAAGATAAAACCCGGGATCTTAGAGGCAATCGCACAAAAGCTGGAATTGCTGACACGATAAGATTAAAACACAAAGGGCCGGATAAAACCGGCCCCTTGTTCTGTGTAAGGTATATCTTAACCCTGGTATGCTTTCATGAAGATCGCTTTAATATCTTCAGCAGTCACCTCTCTTGGATTTCCTCCGGTGCAGGCATCCGCCATTGCCTGGGCAGCCAGCTTGTCCAGGTCTGCCGGATTGAAGGCAGTCTCATTCAATTTTGGAATGTTCAATTTAACCGCCATATCCTTCAAGGCTTTAATAGCAGCCTGACGAGCTTCTTCAACAGAAAGATCTTCAACATCAACCCCCAAAGCTGCTGCAATATCCTTAAATTTTTCAGCGCACACTTCAGAGTTGAACTCTTCAACATAAGGCAGCAATAACGCATTTGCAACACCATGAGGGAGATCATATTCAGAACCCAGCTGGTGTGCCATTGAATGCACAATACCCAGTCCGCAGTTAGAGAATGACAGGCCGGCGATATAAGAAGCCCAGGCCATTTTCGAGCGTGCTTCCAGGTTCTTTCCATCTTTTACCGCATCTTCAAGGCTTTCTCCTATCAGGCGGATTGCTTCAAGAGCCAGCGTGTCTGAAAGGCGAAAAGCACCTTTCGTAATATAAGCCTCAATCGCGTGTGTCAAGGCATCCATTCCGGTAGCCGCAGTGAGCCCTGCCGGTTTATTGAGCATGAGTTCGGGGTCGTTTATCGCAACCGAAGCCAGCGAGTTAGGATCTACGATCACCATTTTAATTTTGCGAACCTCATCGGTAATCACATAATTGATCGTCACTTCTGAAGCTGTCCCGGCAGTGGTATTTACCGCAACAATCGGCACCGACTTATTCTTCGACTTACAAACACCTTCGTACTGAGGCATTTCGCCGCCATTTGTAAAGAGGATACCTATTGCTTTTGCAGCATCCTGAGGTGAACCGCCGCCGATAGAGAGCAAGCCGTCGCATCCTTCAGCTTTAAAAAGCTCAAGACCGTCATAAACGTTCTTCGTCGTTGGATTAGGTTTTACATCATCGAAAATTACATAATCTATCGAGGCTTTATCCAGAACATCAGTAACCTTGGCTACAACACCTACCGACCGCAACACTTTGTCCGTTACGACCAGAAGTTTCTTAAGATTTAGCTTTTCAACTTCTGCACCTGCTTCCTGTATCGCTCCCGGTCCAACTAGGTTTACAGGAGGGAAATAAATTCTTCTTACTGGTTCCATAAAAAATGTGGTTCTATTTTCCGTCAAAAATATCAGCCGGCAGCATTCTAAAAATGATCCAGGTTATTTATATCCGTGACCTGTAGCAGTAGAACACAACATAGCCACCTCCCGTACGAAAGCGGACAATACACATTCATAAGCGAACATTTTTGCCGCACAGACATATGTCAAACAATTGATTATAAGGAAAATACCCAAATGGTATCTGATTGGCATCTATAGAGGCAAACACAATAAATGAAAATGGAAAATAACGAAATATTCTCACCGGCTTATATCCGCCGTTCACCGAAAACTTTCTGCCGGTCACCTAATTAGCATTGCCCGGGTACCAGCTCCACACTACATTTGATTCAACAAAAACAAACGCAACAAATCAACAAACTCATACACAAAATTATTACAATCATGAAAACTCTAAAAGCCCTCACTGCCGTCCTTCTGATCATCTTCTCAGTAAGTGCATTCGCTGATGAAAACAACAAAAACGCTAAATCTAAAATGGAAGCCACTGTCGTTACCTATGTGGATGCTATGAAAAATGGCAAAGTAAAAGACTTGTCTGCTTTGTTCGATCAGGACTTAAAGTATACGATATCACGTGGAGATGTCATTTTGAACTATAACAAAACAGAGCTGTTAGCCGAGCTCAAGAACCACGAAAACATCATCCAGAACTGTGATACCGATTACTCAATCATTGAGTCCAACCCGGTTCAGTCCATCGTGAAGGTCAACCTGAAATATGAAAGCTTCACAAAAGTCAACTTCGTTACTCTTTCAAATACAAGCAAAGGCTGGAAAATCACGAATATCTCCTCCTCCTACTCTACTTCCTATCAATAGGATTTAAAATACATATGTTCACGGGCCGGGAAACCGGCCTTTTTTGTTCTCACCGGTATCAGGATTTATCGAAACAGGGGCCGGGTCTTTAACGATGATTTGCTTTTATGATACTTATCGCATCCGTCTTCAGAATTGCATAACCAAATCCATACTGATTAAACCCAGCACAAATATCACAATAACTCTAATACTTTATCCCTGGCATCCAGTGGCCTCAGCTGGTTTCCCTTTTCCCTGATGATGCCTTTTTTATCAATTAAGATGTAAAAGGGAATTCCTTTTATCTCAAAAGTCCGGGTTAGCTCCGTACTTTGGCGAGGTAAAAGAAAGTAATGCTGCCCGCCAAGCTGGTATTTATCCAGGATAGCCTTCCACTGATCCTTTTCCGAAGCTGTACACAAATAAACAAAAGCAACCTCACGTCCTTTCATCTGCTGTTCCACCAATTTTGAGTTAGGAAACTCAGCCAGACAGGGGCCACACCAGGTTGCCCAAACATCAATGTATATGATTTTATTTTTATTGTTATGGAAAATACTGTCCAGGAGTTGCGCTACTGATGAGCTACCGGCTTCTTTCAATACGGCTTCTGTATACACTTCTGGATGTTCAATCCTCGCCTTTGTCTGAAGGTATAACTCTCTTAGTGGTTCTTTGAGGAAAGGCAACTTAATAAAATCGTTTATAATTCTTCCGAATTTCTGATATCCCGCAATCTGCTGCTTTTCCAACTGCGCTGAGAAATAACTTGTCAGCATGATTTGCCGTAACAGGGTATCAGAAACGCACTTAATAGTGCTATGAAGAATAACCGAATCACCAATTTCAACTGGCAAAAACCAGATCCCCGCTGCCACCGCCGAGTTTTCAGGAAGGTTGTCTTTCATCTGGTCCGCAAGATATTTTTTGAACCGGTCAGCAAAACGCACCAGGCTGTATCCGCTGACCAGCATACCCGTATCAATAGGCAACCGGTTTGCAAGTCGTTGAAAGAAACCTTTCGGCACATCCCAGCTGTTTGACAAAGCCATATTATTAGCCTCCCGGTGATCCATTGGATAAAAAGCCAGGTTGTCATAATATTCTTGCCCGATAAATAGTTGTGCCCATTTCCTACTCCTTTCGTCAGGATGATAGCGGACTGTAAAAGCGTTATATAAACTATCAAAATGTGATTTAAGAGTATCCAGATACAGAGAGTACCTGTCAGGCTCGTATTCCTTTATAGCCTGTTTTTTCCTTCTGTAATCCGTATAAACCAGGTCTGAATAACACATCATTTGAAATGCAGAAGCACAACGATTAGTCTCAGCATGATTTCCGCCATACCTGACCGCAGACAAGATCTCCTGTCTTTGGTCTGAACGTCCGTCGAATTCCACGTGCAGGCTATCCCCCGGATAAACCAGTACCAAAAAGTTGCTTTTATACGTTATCCAGGCATCTGTTGGAATATAACTTTCAAAAGTCACATAGAAGTTCCCGGCGCTGTCCGTCTTGGCTGTAATTTCTGAACTGCTAAACCCTAATCTGTTAACATAAATCTTCAAAGGAAGATCCGGATTATAATGAATAACTTTTCCGCTTATAATTACCTGTTTAGGGGTATTCAATATAGTTTGGCTGTTACCGCCGAAAAATAACAACAAGAAACATGCAAGCAGAAAGCCATGGAGAATTTTGTATCTCTTCATCGTTTATTTATTATCATGATCGTATGGTTTCAAAACTCTTTATCTATAATCTCTTTTATGATACTGGTTTAAATAGACAGATGTTTCGTTTCCCGGAGATAATAATATAACTATTTTATTCTTACGGGGAAGATCTGCCAGCGTAACCTGTGCGTCACAAATCATTGGTACATTTATCCTGAATTCGCCAAGGCTATCAATATCGAATGGAATTTGTTTCTGGTCATTAGTTACCGGATCGCTGACAAGCACCTGGGCCTTACTCCGCATTTCAGGTCTATAGCCTTTAATATGGCCGGTCAGGACAGCGGTTCCTGCTTTTAACGTGGAAACAGGAAGAAAAAGGGAGGAGTCTTTATAGATGCGGCATTCATTATGGTTATTGTAATACTTCCCGCAGCAGAAAGCACCACTTTTTACTAAAGCAGCCAAAGCTACGCGGTCACAAAACAAGCATAAAGAAATTAATGCAAGCTTACTAATCAGGGGTCTCATAATTGGTTTATTCAAGCACAATAAGATTATATTTCACGTAAAAACATGCCCTTACCTCAACCTGCGATGTTCATTTCGGTTAGATCAAAAAGATCGTTGATTAGTCCGGATAATAAAATATCAGCATAAAATAATGATCGCTGTCTTGCAGAGGTTTACATTTTCTCCCTAAAGAAAGAAAATAAAAACCTAAACCACTCGTCAAATCGTCTCAAAATCTCATTATTTCCTCTCAATTAACTCTTTATCCAATGGCCTTCCATCTCTCTGCACGGCGAACATACAGAAAGTCAACATTGCAACGGATCCGCGAATAAATGATTGCTAAAGATTACATCCTGTATTCACGTTTTGACATGAATAATAGATTAGAAGGAAGGCTGGTAGATTATTATTCATTGGGAGTCCACGTAAGCTTCTAAGAGATAGATCAGAGAGCTGGATGAAGAAGATAATATCCTGACGCGATACGCCAGGATATTATCAGTATTTAAGTCTAAATACCACTACCGGTACACTAACTTTAAACCGACTGATGATTATATATCCTCCGTGTAGCTTAGATTTTGCCGGGAAGCGATGATCTAACAAGCAAGATCCTTCGGATCTTCCGTTCCGTTCAGCTTTCTGATAACTCTCGCAGGGTTACCCACGGCAAGAGAATCAGCCGGAATATCTTTCACCACAACCGAACCCGCACCAATTACACAGCGATCGCCAATAGTAACACCGGGGCAGATAGTCACATGCCCGCCAATCCAGCAACGTTCCCCGATGGTTACGGGCCTGCAATCTTCCCAGGTATCCCGCTCATCGGCATCAAGCGGATGACGGGCGGTATAAATATGGACGCCCGGCGCCAGCATGGTGTGAGCGCCTATAGTCACTTTCGCGCCGTCGAGGATCACCCCTCCGAAATTTATGAAGACCTTTTCTCCAGCATAAATATGGTCACCGTAATCACAATAGAATGGCGGCTCAAAGTGAATGTTCTTTGCAGAATTGGGGCACAGCTCGTTCAGTACCGCTTTAAAATTCTCTGTATAGTACTCCGTTACATTTAACCTGTGAAGTATTCGCTTAACTTTTGTCCTGATAGCGATCATTTCGTCGCTGTGCGCGTCGTACGGTTCCCCGTCAAACATCTTTTCTTTCTGTGTCTTCATAAAAAATCCAGCTGTTAAAGCCTGTAATTCTACCAATATTAAGTTTTTCGCGTGGAGCTTGATCAGGTTAATCATGACTGCCTGAAAAACTTTTACAACATCTTCTGATAAGCAACAACATCCAGCACCCGGTTGAACTTCTCTCCCACTCCCTTAAAGTGAGCACACTTCTCGTATCCGTTCCGTTCGAAAAGACGGATGCTATCGGTATTTTCCCCTGTAATGATACCAAGCAGCACTTTTATTTCATTTGCAGAAGCCACTTCCTCCATTTTCTCCATGGCCTTTCTGCCAATTCCACGGCCTGTACAACCCGGCCTTAGATAGAGTGTCACTTCTGCACTTCTGTCGTATGCCTGCCTTTTTTTATAAGGAGCCATATAGCAATAGCCGCAAACAGAGTCCCTGTCGTATATCAGGAAGGATTTATATTTAGCATGACCAAGAGGGATGATCTCTTTAAGTTCTTCCAGCGACACCTCCTCTGTGTGAAATGTAGCAGTCGAATGAAGAATATAATGATCGTAGATCTCCTTAATTACCGTGAAGTCGTCTTTAGTTATTTCTTTAAAAACAGTGCTCATAATCTAATATCTGAGTGAGCTAAATTGAGGATAGCCTGGCCACAGCTCAAACTTAGATAAATTACCGCTTATTACCCGCAAAAATGTCGCTATTGCCCCTTCTTATCAGGAATTGTTAAGCTACCTTTACCTGACAGCAATCAACGCCATGAACACAGATAAACCAGAAACTATCGACGGATATATCAGCAGTTTCCCCGAAGATATTCAAAAAGTTCTTCAGGAAGTACGTCAGACCATTAGGGATGCTGCCCCTGAAGCTAGTGAAGCAATCAAATATGCGATTCCCACATTTATCCAGAACGGCAACCTCGTGCATTTTGCTGCTTTTAAAAATCACATAGGCTTCTACCCCACTCCTGCGGGAACTGAAACTTTTGCAGAAGAACTTTCGGTTTTTAAGACCGGAAAAGGATCCGTTCAGTTTCCCCTTGATCAGCCTATGCCCCTGGATCTTATAAAAAGGATTGTGCAATTCAGGATCAAACAACAACAGGAAATAAAGAAAGCAAAGAAATAAGATATCAGGATACAGTTCTACGCAGCTTCCGGTACTCTCGTGCGCATTTGAATGCTATAACAAATAATAAGCCCCGAGAACACCAGCAACATACTGAAAAGGAAAATATTGAGCATTCCGAACTGCGAAGCTACAGCACCAATCAGCGGGCCTGTAACCCCAAGGGAAACATCAATGAATAAAGCATATCCGGCCAGAGCAGATCCCTTGTTAGAAGGAGATGCCAATTTTACGGCTTCCACACCCAATGCAGGGAACACCAGGGAAAATCCCAGTCCGGTAACGCCGGCACCGGCCATTGCCCACACCGGATCTTTCGCAAGCCAAAGGATCAATAGTCCGGCAGCTTCGAATGCAAGGCTTATAGTGCTTACCCATAATCCTCCATATTTATCGATCATCCCGCTAAAGAACACGCGGCAAAGAATAAATACAACGCCGAAAACTGTCAGGGAAAGTGCCCCATTTTCCCAGTGGAGATACTCAAAGTACAGTGTGATGAAAGTCGAAATTGTTCCAAATCCAATTCCGCCAAGCGCAAGGCAAATACCGTAAGGCGATACTTTTTGCAATACTTTCAGGAAAGAATGCCTCTGCGATTTCCGGTCACCTTTAATAGCAGTTTTTCGCATGGAAATGACAAAGCCAACTGCACTGATCAGGACAATCAGCCCCCCCAGTCCGGAAAGCCCTATCCACTTTTGGAGGACCACACCCAAAGGGGCTCCTATGGCAAGTGCTCCGTAGCTGGCAATGCCGTTAAATGAGATGGCTGTAGCGGTATGCTTTTCTCCTACCTTAAGCATCGCCCAGTTAACAGGACTTGCTCCAATCATTCCCTCTGCGAAGCCCGTCACCAGCCGGGTAATAGCAATCAAAACCAGGCAAATAAAGCCATTCCCGGTAAACATGCTTGCCAGGGCGAGCAGCAGGCCGCTTAATGCAAATGTTCCCATCCCCTGCAACACGGCTGGTTTAGGCCCCTTTCTGTCTACAATACTCCCGGAATATCCCCTTACCAGGAATGTCATAACATACTGGAGACTGATAACCCCACCAGCAACAATCGTATTATACCCTAATGTCTGATGAATAAAAACCGGCAGAACTGCCAGTGATAAGCCAATAATTAAATATCCTAAAAAAGTAAGAAATACAAAACCTGCGATCTCAACTCTCGTTCTTCTAAGCGAATACTCCGATTCTTTCCCCATTCTCTGTTATACCCGAAAACCAGGTGCAAAAGTAACATACCCCTCCGGATTCAGATATAAACTTCAGAACAAAAAAACATGAAAATAGTGTCAGAAGATCATTTGCCACCACTTTTCAATATCGCTGCCACTTCTTTCAAAAGCAGCGGAAACGCTGGTTCCGCCATCCCTCCATGGTCAAACCCGTCCAGTTCATACAACTTCGTTTGTTTATGTCCCGCCAGCTTCATCATCCTGCACAGATAAGCGTTTTCCTCATACCGTCCCAGAAGCTCCATTTCCCGGTCACCTGTTATCAGGAGCATTGGCGGTGCGTCAGCCCTTACATGATATAATGGAGCATATTGATCGATTGTCGGCTGTGTTTCCTTTATACCCTGTTCATTACGGACGGTAAAATGCGTAATAGCCTGGCCGCTGAACGGTATCAGGCCGGCTATCCTGTTTGCATCGATCCCGTATACCTGTAGGTATTCCTTATCAAGCGTGATCATCATCGTCAGATAGCCACCGGCTGAATGCCCCGAAAGAAAAATCCGGTCGGCGTTGCCGCCAAATTCACTAATATGCTTAAAGCCCCACGCCACCGCCGCAGCCGCATCCCGGATATAAGCCGGAGCAGAAACCTTTGGAGAAAGCCGGTACCCTACGGCAATAACCGCGTACCCTTTATTTTTCAGTGCTTCAGGGATCGATTTATTTCCCCCCGTAATGCCGCCTCCATGAAACCATACGATCGTAGCAAACCCCTTTTTATTCTTTGGATAATAAACATCAAGCAAACAGCGCTCGTTTATATAAGAGTCTTTCTTATTGTCGGAATCAGGATAATAATGAACATTCTCCTTCAGTTCATATGTATCGGTTTGGGCCGACCCCTGAATCCAGAATAAAACGAGCAGAATAAAACCAAATCTTTTCATATAACGGGTTATTTACTTTATCATCACACTATCTGATTGCCAGACAAGCCAGCCAATATTATAAAACTTCCGCTGGTTTTCAAAGAACGGTGTTTCGTTTAACCTGCTCAGGCTACCTGAATAATGAATCTAAAAATTAAGTACCTTCGCGGCGTACATGCAAACCCCGAGAAAACCCAGTCAGAGAAAAAGCGTAAAAAGAACAACACGGAAGAAAAAGGGCGATAATAAATGGCCGTTAAGGTTTAAGCTCTCGGCCTTCATCGTGATTCTGATCCTGCTCTCGCCATGGTATTACGGGTACGTATTAAAAACCCTGACATCAGCATGGAGGTGGGTACGCGACATCGGGGAAGATCCTCACTACCGTACCTATACCAGCTTTGACATCAGGATCCCCACCCGATACAGCATTCATGGAATTGACGTGTCTTATGCGCAGGGAAAGATTGACTGGCAAAAAGTACGTGCGATGGAAGACGACGGAGTGAAGATCCACTTCTCCTTCATAAAAGCGACTGAGGGATTAACGCTTGTTGATCCTTATTTCCAGCGCAACTGGCGCGAGGCGGCGAAGGTGGGGATCGTTTGCGGAGCCTATCATTATTTCCATCCGCGTGCAAGCGGAAAACAGCAAGCCCGATTTTTCCTTCAGACAGTGTCTTTCGAAAACGGCGACATGCCAATGGTTGCCGACGTAGAAACGCTCGATGGGCATTCTCCGGAAAAGATGCGCCGGGAGCTGAAAGCGTTCCTGGATCACATTGAGAAGAAAACTAAAAAGCGCCCTGTTATTTATACGGGACTGAGTTTCTACAGGGATTATTTACAAGGCCACTTCGATACTTATAAGCTTTGGATAGCCCATTACTATAAACACGAACTAAACGCCGGAAAAAACACAAACTGGGTATTCTGGCAGCATTCCGATAAAGCGAAGGTGAACGGGATCAACCATTCTGTTGATTTTAATGTTTTCAGAGGAGACAGTACAGAGTTCCGGCACCTGGTAGAATAACAGGAGCCGGAACAAATTAAAACGCTATTTAAGATGATAGGCAAAGAACCCTACCATACATTTGTATAATTCAATCCTGTTATCTTCATGACCAAAACCATGACCTTCATTATACTTTACCATATAAGGAACATCAAAGCCCCGGCTTCTTAAACTCTTAACGATCTGATCAGATTCATGAATATTTACCCTTGGGTCGTTAGCGCCCTGGACAACAAATAATGGTTTGTTAATTTTATCAATATTCAGCGCCGGAGATATCTGTTCAATTATCTTTTTCTCCTGTTCATCTTCCGGGTTATACCATTGTTCGTACACCTGCGCCAGGAAAGGCTTCCAGTAAGGAGGGAATGATTTATAAAAAGTGAAGAGATTCGACACCCCCACATAATCAACCCCGCACTTATACAATTCGGGAGTTTTTACGAGGCTGCCCAATGTAGCCAGCCCGCCGTAACTTCCGCCATAAATAGCAACTTTATCCCCGTCTATAAAGCCGAGAGACTTAGCATATGCCACACCATCCTCCAGGTCATTCAGCATATTTCTGCCAATCTGCTTACTGCCGGCCAGGGAAAAAGACTTCCCGTACCCGCCTGATCCGCGGTAGTTGACTTGAATAGTCGCATACCCGCGGCTTGCAAACAGCTGCGTTTCAGGGTTAAATCCCCATTCATCACGCGGCCCGTAAGGCCCTCCGTGAGGGTTGACGATTAAAGGCACCTTTGCGCCGGATTTTGCTTCCTTCGGGATGGTGATATAGCCGTAAAGATCCAGCCCGTCTCTCGATTTGAATTTAACCGGCCTCATCTCCGCCATATCCTCTTCTTTCAGTTTTGGCATCAGGTCAGCAAGAAGTGTAAACTTATCGGTTTTAAGATCGTAGGTATAATATTTCCCGTATAGCTTATCGCTCGTTACAATCAGCAGATACTGGTCTTCTTCATCCGTTTTGCTGATAATACCAAACTGATACTTTCCGAACTGCGACTTAAACCGGGCGTATAGTTTCTTAAAAGCAGCGCTAACCGGCACTATCTCTGATTTTTCTCCGGTATAACTAAAATAATCTATCTCATAATTGCGCTTTCTCGAAGTTTCAAGCCCCTCAGAATCGAAAACTTTATTGCTGTAAAGCGTTTTGACGGGTGTGTTAGTCTTGAGATCGTACAACTGAATTTCTGCCGTATTACTGGTCAGATTCGATAATACATAAGCAAGGTTTTTGTTCTTCGAGGTATAATCAAAATCAATGATGGAAAAATTATCCTTCCATGTCGTTTCCTTTATTTTCTTAAACGGAGAGGACACGGATTCACGATAAAAGAAGCTATAATTTGTTCCGCCCTCCTGTTTTGAATAGCCTCTCAGGTTGCCGTCCTTATCAAAATCATACCCGGCAATAGGATTAGCCGCATCCTTGTTCTCATAGAGTTTTTCCAAAGCACCGGTGCGGATATTGATCTTATAAGGTTCGAAGATCTCAGGATTGTCCTTGTTCATCTGAATGATCAGAAAATCGGGCTGATCCTTTAAAACTTTTAGTATACTCACCCTCACATTGCTGAAAGGAGTCAATGCCAGATCATTGCTTCCGTCCAGGTCAACTGCGTAAAGCTGGTAATTCTCATTTCCTCCCTGATCCTGAATATAGATCAGGCGCCTGCTATTCACCCACCCATAGTCACGGATAAGTTCTTTCCCCTCTTCCAGCACCTTTTTTGTTTCGCCGGTCTGAATATTTTTCACAAAGACATGGCGCTTCCCTGAAGCGTCCTTCTCCCTGTATGAAAAATACTTTCCGTCAGGAGACAATTTAAAGACCGATTGTTTCGGCCGGGCGAAATAATCTTCTACTGCATACTTAAAGGTTTTAACTTCAGATGCAGCCAGTTTAGTCAGCTCTTCTTTAGTTGAAGGCAATGTTGTGTCACCAGGGAGTCCGGCAGTTTTTTCCTGGGCTGAAACGACCACCGTAGCGAGGCAAACCATCATGGTTGAATAAATTCTTCTCATTATTTTAAGGTTGATTATCCTCAGATAGACGACTAATCTACCAAATTTGTTACAAACCCAGATTATAATCGCGCAAAAAACAGGCGTTAAACAAAAAAAGCCTCTGCAGGGATGCAGAAGCTTTTTTTTTGCTCTAATCTGACTGATTATTATAGATTTTTAAGATAAGATACATCTCCGTCAGGGGTAATTTTCAAAACTACCTTCTCATCGTTGTTTTTAAGGCTTGCAAAATAGATAGTATTATAAGCTCTCTTGCCTGTCAGCATTTCCAGACGTGAATCTTCCTGAGAATCCAGGTCATATCTGACAACTTCTTCGATCTCATAACCTTTATAAAGCTTCTCTAATCTGTTCTTTCCTACCGCAGGTAATTTTTTTGCATCCACAAACTGTGTAGTAGCGATATATTCACCGTTCATATCGAAGAAAGCAGCAAGCTTTACACCTTTTAATGTGAAGGTTGCTTTCTGGAATTGATTGGTTACAGTCCACTTTACATTTTCCGCTCCCTGGTATTTAGCAAGAAAATTATTTTCAGCGAAATAGGATACCTCAGCTCCTTTCTTTTCTCCTTTGTTCTTTTCGTCCGCGTAACCTTTAAATGATAAAGCGAGAACTAAAAATGCGAAATATAAAATCGTTTTCATTTGTTTCATTGTTATTTTCACAACAAAAGTAAACAAATATTTATATATTGATAAATATTTAAGATATTATTACAAATAATTCATGACAAACGATTGCATTTTACGATATTATCAAAATGTGAGATAAATCACGCCTTCCAATTTTGATTTTATCAACAGGAATTGAAGACAAAAGAGTCGTTATCAAAGATATTCTAATAAAGAAGCTCAGTACTGGCTTTTTCACCTTTGATAAAAGAATGCAGGCTTTGGACACCGCATACCACCATTTCTTCTACTGCCCTGTCGGTATAAAATGCAATATGCTGGGTCATAATTACATTAGGGAATTGTCTGATGTAGGCCATATCCCTGTTTTTGATGATATCGGTCCTTCTGTCAAAGTGATAGATTCCCTCCTCCTTTTCAAAAACATCCAGGGCCAGTGCCCCTATCTTTTCATGTTCAATAGCATAGATCAGATCTGCTATGTTCATCAGTTCTCCTCTTGCACAATTCACAAGGATCACCCCGTTTTTCATTTTAGCAATGCTGTCCTGGCTGATCATTTGATATGTACTATCAAGAAGCGGTACATGCAGGCTGATAATATCTGACTGTTGATAAAGTTCATCCAGGCTTACATATTCTGCCTTTTGCAGTATATTCCCGTTCCGGTAAGTATCATACGCCAGGATCCGGCAGCCAAAACCCGAGAGGTTATCGATCACTTTCGCGCCGATCTTCCCGGTTCCGATAATCCCCACTGTCATATCCCTCATTTCACGGCCCTGTAATCCCTTTAATGAATAGTCATTCACGTTCGCCCTGAACAGTGCCTGTTTGTATTTACGTAAAGACATCAGGATTAACATAACGGTATAATCTGCGACTCCATGAGGTTCATAACAGGCGTTGCTGATCCTGATATTCAGCTTCTTTGCTGCTTCAAGATCAATGTGATTATACCCGATTGTACGGGTTGACAAGTAATGAATATCAAGCTCTTTTAGTTTAGAAAGGATTCCTTCATCCACTTTGCTATGCCCAAGCACGGTTACGCCCTGACTTCCAGCTGCTAATTCTATTGTATGCTGGCTTAGCGGTTTATTGATTAAGACAATTTCAATATTCAGGCTGTCGGCTAACTTTTTAAACGCCCTTTTTTCATCGTCTCTTGTCTCGAATGCAGTAATTTTCATAAATGCCCTGATTATCTATCCGGAATTCTTCTTTTTTCAGGATAATTTAAACGGTCGCAATATTAAAGACATTCAGTCAGCAAAAAAAATAAAAACAAAGGTTCCTCAGCAAAAAAAAGACCCGGAATATCCGGGTCCTTCTGTAAATATGATTATGGTATATGTTATTATACCAGTTCTGCCAATGCCTCCCGCGTAAAACCTTTCAGCTCATTTGTCCTTCCCTCATGGATCTTCTTCACCCATTGAGGATCTGCAAGCAAGGGACGGCCCACTGCAACCAGGTCAAAATCTCCGCGATCAAAACGGCGAATCAGTTCATCCAGGCTGCTCGGATCTGAGCTCTCTCCCTGGAATGCGGCTAGGAATTCTCCTGTCAATCCAACCGAGCCTACGGTGATCGTCGGCTTACCGGTCAGCTTTTTAGCCCAGCCGGCAAAGTTCAGGTCCGAACCTTCAAATTCAGGCTCCCAGAACCTTCTCTGAGAACAATGGAAGATATCAGCACCTGCATCTGCCAGGAGATTCAACCATAATTCCATTTCCTGGGGCGTCCGGGCAAGCTTATTTGTATAAGCTGTGGCTTTCCATTGTGACAAGCGAATGATCACAGCAAAATCATCTCCCACCTGCCTCCTTACTTCACGGATTACTTCAGTTGCAAAACGGCTTCTTTCTGCCAAAGTTGCCCCTCCGTAGATATCCTTACGCAGATTGGTAGCTTCCCAGAAAAACTGGTCGATGAGATAACCATGTGCTCCGTGAATTTCAACACAGTCAAAGCCAAGCCTCTTTGCGTCAGCAGCAGCTTTTCCGAAAGCAGCTATCGTATCGGCAATATCAGACTCAGACATAGACCTGCCATTTTCCAGTTCAGGGTTATTTAAACCTGACGGACCTTCAAAAGGAACCTCTGGCACCCATCCCGAATGGTGATTATTCATCACGCCCATATGCCAGATCTGAGGTCCCATGCTTCCCCCGGCGCTGTGCACGCCGTCTATCACATTCTTCCATCCGTTCAGCGCCTGCTCTCCATAAAAATGAGGCACATTCGGATCATTTGAAGACGAAGGCCGGCCGATCACAGTACCCTCCGAAAGAATTAATCCAACTTCACCCGCCGCCCTTTTTTCATAATATTCAGCGACGCCGTCTGTCGGGATACCGCCAGGCGAAAAAGAACGCGTCATTGGAGCCATCACAATACGGTTCCTGAGGTTTAAACTCTTGTGTTTAAACGGACTGAAAAGACTATCTGTATTCATGTTTGTTTTTTATTTACAAAGTTGTGCTGATAAGTTCCTTAAGTTTTTCAAATGCCTGCTCATTACGTTTGTAGTAAGTCCACTGTCCCACTCTTGTTGCCTCCACGAGACCTGCACGCTGAAGAATGCTCAGGTATTCAGAAATTGTTGATTGGGTAAGCCCTGCCTTCTTCTGTATAAGTCCCACACATACCCCCTCCTCCTGTACAGGAAAGTGCGTTTCAGGCTCTTTCAGCCATTGCAGTATCTCAAGCCTGGTCTTGTTAGAAAGTGCTTTAAATATTTCCAGCTGATCCATAACACAAAGATATATCGACTTTTTCCGATATTCCAATTAAAGCCTGATTCATGACAATGGAATGATAGGTAAGGCGGGCAGTACTTCAGAGCCGGATAAGAGCTATCCTCCCGTCCGATCCCGCAAGCAGTGCTGAGCGTTGTTTCTGAAGTACTGATACAACATGATACCCCTGTGAGGATAAGGAACTCCACGACCGGCCTCCGTCTTTTGAAATATCCGTGCCCGAGGTACCTGTCGCGATCAGGATATTTTTGCTGATATAGGCTACGCAGGAGCGGAATCCCGATGGCCCGCGGACAGGCGCCCTCCAGATGGCCCCTCCATCCTCAGTTACAAAAAAATTCTTCCTGCTGAGCGTATCTTCCTGATAATCCCCTCCTGACAGAGCACCCCGGCTTTTGTCATAGAAACAGATTGAAAAAGGGCCCTGCGTCTCTTTTCCCCGGAGCATCGGACTATCAAAAGCCCGCCAGCTCTCTCCTTTATCAGCTGAATAAAAAACGCTTGAAGCTTTGCCGCCTGTAATGATCCATGTACTCCCGTCAGACCTTGTTTCAATCCCCGTATTACTGGCAGCGAAACTCGCTTCGCCTTCGGCAAGCGGGATCGTAAGTTTTTCCGAAATATTAAACCATGACTTTCCGCCGTCTTCCGTTTTCAGCAGCTGCATTTTCCCCAGGATAGGATCTCCGTAAACCAACCCTTCACTCCCATTATAAAAACTTATCCCGTCCAGAAATATTTCCTTTGACTCGTTCCGGTAGGATTCTTTCCAGTTTTCACCACCGTCTTCCGTATACAGGATCACCGCCGGGCTTCCCGAACTCATCAAAACAGCCTTACTTGCAGAAAACGCTGCTACTCCGCGGAAATCAAAGGCAACATATTCCTTAAGTTGCTTCCATTCCCAGGTCCTGCCCGCATCTTTACTGCGGGCAAACCATCCTTTACTTCCGCTAAGCCAGACAACGGTTGGACTGGCTACACTCATCCCACGGATACTTGTTGCAGGGCCTTTCGGAAGTTCAGTCACCTGCCGGGCGGACAAGCCATGACAGATAAACAATAAGAATACGAAAACAGAAAATTTCTTCATTGTTTTATAATAAAGCCGCTGTTACAAGTATATAAACAATTTTGTACGTTTGTTATAATAAGGTAAGAACTATGAAAAAATGGATATTATCTGCATTGGTTATCTTTCTCATCCAGTCCTGTACTCAGAAAAAGCTGGATAAGGAACAGGCTCTTCAGGTTTTGAAGGAGAGCAAAATATATCCGCGGACACTGGACGTAGAAATTATCACCACCGACCCAAACCAGGCTGCCAGGCTGATAAATACGGACTTAGAAAAAGCAGAATTCATCACGATAAAAGAAGCGGTTTCTCTTGGCGACATGGGACAACAGCAGATTATTCTGAATGACAAGGCTGCTCCCTATCTTATCCCTGTTACCGCTGAAGAGAAAAGCCGCGGGGTGCAAAGAGTAAAAGTGGCGGAAGAAGATATCTCTTCCATAACAGATATCCGGCTCAGTGATAATAAGAAAGAGGCAACTGTTGAGTACACCACCGTATTCAAAAACATCACCCCTTTCTCTTCTGCATGCATGGATGATCTGAAAAAAGAAAAAAAGCACGAAGCCGGGTTTGTACTTGAGAGCGGCAAATGGAAATTGCATCAGGCACCACAAAAAGTACACTGACACCTCTGAGCATGGTTGACGACATGCTATCCTATCAGCATGGAAAGAATGATGAAGACATCTATGATCAGTAGTGCCGGACTTATTTCATTTTTCTTTCCCGAAGCGATCTTTATGACCGTCCAGCTCAGAAATCCCCACGTAATCCCGTGCGTGATCGAATAAGTGAAGGGAATGAGTGCCATGGCGATGAAGCACGGAATGGCATCGTCCAGTTTCATCCAGTTTATTTTCACAACCGGCCGGATCATGAAAACACCAACCAGCACAAGAGCCGGAGCTGTGGCAATAGCAGGAACAACCGACAGCAAAGGTGCAAGAAAAAGAAAGGGCAGGAATAAAAAGCCGGCTACTACGGCAGTCAGCCCTGTGCGCCCTCCGGCTTCAACCCCAACCGCCGATTCAATATAAGCAGTGCCGGGGCTCGACCCTACAAGTCCCGCCAGTGTGGTAGATACCGCATCCGTCAGAAGAGATTTCTTAATATTCCTGGGTTCGCCCTGCTCATCCAGGAGATTAGCCGCCTCCGCAATTCCCACGAAGGTAGACAAGCTGTCAAACATATCGGTAAATACAAACGCAAATATCACCGGCACTACCGCCCAGGTGAGTGAATTAACGAGATCAAGCTGAAATAGAAGGCTGAAGTCAGGAGCCGAAACCAGCCCTTTCCATGAAATGAGCGGTGCAGCTTCAAGTCCCCACCACCGTCCCAGAGGATAAGCAGCAAGCGTCGTAAAAAGAATACCGATTAAAATGCCCCCTTTCACATTCCTGATAACCAGTATAGCCGTTACCAGCAATCCGGCAACGAAAGTCAGCAAAGCAGGCGTCAGCTTTCCCATCGAAACCAGCGTAGCAGGGTCGGATACGATGAACTTCGCATTTGAAAGTCCGATCATGGTGATGAAAAGGCCTATTCCGGCCGATACGGCATACCTGACCGGCCTGGGAATTGCTTTTACAATATGTGTACGGATGTTGAAGACCGAAAGCAGAAAAAAGACAATGCCCGACCAGAAGACAGCTCCCAGCGCCACCTGCCACGATACCTTAAGGCCGAGGACTACAGAAAAAGTAAAAAAGGCATTAAGTCCCATTCCGGGCGCCACCAGGATGGGATTTTTTGCGTAAAAACCCATCATCAGGCTGCTGAAGAATGAAACAATCACAGTAGCCGTTAGCACGCCGGTAAAGGGCATTCCCGTCTGGCTCAGAACAGAAGGATTCACAACAATAATGTAGGAAGTTGCTAAAAAGGATGAAATCCCGGCAACAATTTCTGTAGTAACAGAACTCCCGTTCTTCCTCAGTTCAAAATAAGAATCCATTGGCTATACCCGATAAGCCGCCAAACTTAGATAAATTGCTTTTATTTACAAAACGTCAGCTCTTGTACTTAATAATACGTACCTGAACCTCCGTTTCGCCATCTATCTGAGGATAGCTCTTACTGTCAACAGCAAAATCAGGAGCTCCGTTATTTTTTTGCTTTATCTTTTTTATCGTCAGTCCTGTTTTTCAACTCTCCTTTTACTGAAGACTGGTCCTGTGCCTTCATCGTCCGTTGCTCCGCAGCTTTTACCTCATCTTTCTCAGAAAGCGGCTGTTCAGTCAATGGTGACTCTTTAGTGTCCTTCTCTTTCAATGGTGTTTTCATATGGCTGATTTTTACTCTTATATTTTTACAACCCTCTCAACTTTATATTGTTTCAAACCTTTTAGTATGATATCCGTTCGGATTAAGCATCTTACAATTGAAAAGTTACTATGGATTTCACCGTTGCGTATGAAGATCTGGTCAGTGTTGCTGTTTCGGTGATCTGCGGAGGGATCATTGGATTTGAGCGTGAATTTAAGAATAAATCGACGGGATTCCGGACCATCGTCCTGATCTGTTTAGGATCAACGCTTTTCACGATTGTCTCGCGCTTCGGCGTGGGAAGCGACGACAGGGTTTCTGCCAACATTATTACAGGCATCGGATTTATAGGAGCCGGAGTGATCTTTAAAGACAAGCTTTCCGTTCTCGGGCTGACTACAGCAGCTGTGATATGGACGACCGCCGCTATCGGGATGACGGTAGGGATTGGCTACTATGGAATGGCCCTGGTCTTTACCGTCATCACTTTTATCGTTCTTTCGCTGGTCACCAAAATTGAAACGCTGATCGAGAAGCTTCAGAAGAACAAGACCATCAATATAGACTTCAGTGACGCCGACTGTTCTTATCTCGAGCTGCTGAAAGAGAAGATCCAGGCGAACAGGTTGAAATGCAAGATCGTCCAGGTTTCCAAAAAAGACAATAAACTCAGCGTGGTCATATTGATCTCCGGAACCAAAGAAAACCTGAACAGGCTTCAGGAAGAGATGATGCAAATGCCGGAAATAACCGATTTCTATTAGTTACATCCAGCGGCTCAGGAACCGGTTAAAGCTGTCCTTATATTGTTCTCCCACCGCAATATGGATATCACCAATCTGGATAGTGTTGCGGGTTACCGATTTGATCTTGTCCAGCGAGATGATGAAAGACCGGTGTACCCTCATAAATTGCCTCGCAGGCAACCTCTGTTCCAGTAATTTTAAAGTAATCAGGGAAAGCAGTGACTTTTCGCCAGTACTAAAATGCACTTTCGCATAATCCTTTAAGCCCTCTACATACAGGATATCCCTGAACATCACCTTTACGAGCTGATATTCCGACTTCAGAAACAGAAATTCATCGGGATCATCTTTTATCTTTCCAGCCTCACCGGCCCCCAGCATCTCGCGCCAGTTGAGTGCCTTATTTGCAGCCCGCAAAAATTCCTCGTAGCTGAACGGTTTAAGCAGATAATCGAGTGCATTGACTTTATACCCTTCAAGAGCAAAATGATTAAAGGCGGTAGTAAAAATTACCGCAGGAGCCAAATTCGGACTTTGGCTTAACCAGCGGGTAAGTTCCATCCCACTGAGGTCGGGCATCTGGATATCCAGGAAGATCACATCAGGCTTTAGTTCCGGCAATTCCTTCATAGCCGCAATCCCACTGCTATATTTGCCCAGCAACTGCAAAAACGGTGTTTGCTCAATAAAACCTCCAATCAGGCCAAGGGCCAGGGGTTCATCGTCAACCGCTATACATGTTAATATCATAACAGAAAAATTTTAAGAGATACCCTGAATTCACCAGCATCCCGGTTTTCTGCTATCTCCAGTTTATATCGTTCCGGGTACAATAGATCCAGCCTGCGGCGCGTATTGCTCATTCCTATTCCGCTGCCTTCTTCCAGTATTGTCCTGTTCTGAGAATAAATACTGTTTCTCATATCCAGTTCCAGCGATTTATCATCTGCACGGATACTGATGCTAATATACCCCGGTTCAAATGAGCTGATCCCATGCTTAAATGCATTTTCAACAAAAGGCAAGAGCAACATCGGGGCAATTTCAAGATCATGCACGATCTCCGGCGGATCAAACTTAACTTTCACCTTATCCGTAAGCCTCAGCTTCATCAGTTCGATATAATCCACCACAAATGAAACCTCTTTTGAGAGAAACGTCATGGGAGCCTGTGTTTCATACAAGACATAACGCATCATCCTCGAAAGCTTATGAAGTGCATTTCGCGAACTCTCAATATCTATATGAGTTAACGCATAAATGTTGTTCAGGGTATTGAAGAAAAAATGAGGATTGATCTGAGCCTTTAATAAGGATAATTCAGAGCTTACTTTTTGCTGCTCCAGGAGTTGTCTTTCCCTGGCATCACGCTGCCAGTTTTGAACAGCAGCAATACTGGTACTGATACCCATCACCAGGAAAGACATCAGTAGCATAAACATATCAATGACAGGTCTCTCCGGCCGGTTTTCAATTCGCCTCTGCTGCCCGGCCTTATCCATCAGTTCCTGCAGATGAAGGACTTTCTCGGTAGACTGAGCAAGGTATGTGACAAAAACAGAAACAAGAATAGCGGCAAGAACAAAATTTAAAAACCGGTTCCGCTGTAACACATGCGGAACGATCACCAGCGAATTGAGGTAATATACGCCCACCAGGAGCACAAAGATTATTGTCTGCTTAATCCAGAATTCAGGTGGCAGATGCCCGCCCCATGTCCAGGGCAGATAAAATAACAGCAGCAGCCCAAACAGCAGCCACAGCATAATATGGACTAAGAAAGTGAATAACCGGTTTCTTTCCGTCTGTTTCATGATCCAATACCTCACTATGAACAAGTATAGCTAACATTCTTTTATCAACAAACCCGGCATCGGCGGAAAGGCCTTTATTACAGACGAAAGCACCACTTTTATCTACCGGAGTGCAAAAGCTCCGGGTTTCTTTCACCCCTGTTGTTTTATCCATAAACTATACTTCCTGATCTATAATCAGGAAGTCTGCGTCTATTCTATTTTAACAGATTAAACAAGCTTACTTCTTTTGTCCTGTTAGTACAGATTATCATGCTGCCAGCTGATAAATAAGAAACGACAATATGATATATAAGATTTTAACAGGCTGTTTAATATGTATTTGCTGCTGTTCTTTCCTTCAGGCAGAAACACAGGATAGCGTATCCGCCGGGCCGCCGGCAACATGGGACCTGCAGCAATGTCTCAATTATGCCAAGACGAATAATATTCAGATCCGCTCATTAAAGTTAAACACCAAAACAAATGAGCAAAATCTCCTTTTAGCAAAATCGGCCGTTCTCCCTGACCTATATGGTTCCGCAAGCCAGACATTTACCAATACACAAGGCTCAGGAACAAATACATCCGGATCCTACGGCCTTAATTCCTCATGGACGCTTTACAACGGAGGTTACCTGAAGGCCAGCATCCGGCAACAGGATCTGGCAGTTCAGCAGGCCAATCTGAATGTTCTCCAGCAGGAAAATGACCTCACACTACAGATTACTCAGGCTTACCTGAATATTCTCCTGGACAAGGAAAGCATTGTTTACTCGCAGGACCTGGTAAACACCTCCACTGCCCAGTTGCAGCAGGCCCGTCAGCGGTATAAGGCTGGAAGCATCGCCAGAAAAGATGTGGTTCAGTTTGAGGCACAGCTTGCCAATGATCAGTATACCCTGACTTCTTCAGAAAATGCGCAGAGGAAGGATTTACTCAATCTGAAACAACTGCTTCAGCTTCCCCTGGAAACAGAATTCGATATTGTAAAACCCGATACCGTGATGGCCGATGTCATGATCCCCTCCCTTGAGCAGGTACGGCAATACGCTCTGCAAAACAGGCCCGAGGTGAAGAATGATGTGTTAGGACTTCAAAGCGCACAGCTCGACCTGAAAAAAGCAAATGCCGGTTACAAGCCAGTATTAAGTGCGGGCATGGGAGCAGGCACCAGTTATGCAGGCAGTAATGCACTTAAAACATCATCCGCGCAATTAGGTGACAATTTTTACCAACAGGCAGGCCTCAGCCTTTCTATTCCCATCTTCACAAAGAGAACGAACAAAACGAACATCGAAAAAGCAAAGATTAGTATTGACCAGGCGCAGCTCACACTTGAGAATACAAAAACTGTACTTTCCCAGGCTGTCGAACAGGCTTATATCACAGCAATCAACGCACGAAGCCAGTATAAAGCGGCATCAGAGCAATTTAAATACAACCAGGAGGTATATCGCATTGCAAACGAAGAGTTAAGACTTGGCGCTGCAAATATCTACGATTTTTACCAGCGAAGGAACTCTTATGTACAGGCATTGCAATCCTATGTCCAGGCAAAATACACCACAGCGCTTTCGGTAAGCATATACGACTTCTATTCAGGAATACCCGTAAAACTTTAATACGAACATGAAACGAAACAGAAAAATAATTATTCCGGTAGCAGCGGTCGCACTGATACTTCTTGCATGGCTTCTTTTCTTCCGGAAAAAAGAACAGATGGTCAGCCTTCAGACAGAGAAGCCTCAACGGGGAGATATAGCAGAGACCGTAACGGCAACCGGAACTATCCAGCCGGTGGATACCACTGCAGTCGGAAGCCGGGTATCGGGAACGATAGAGGCTCTTTACGCCGATTTTAATTCAACGGTAAAAAAGGGCCAGCTGCTTGCAGAGCTCGATCCCTCCATTATGCAGGCAAGTGTAGACCAGTTTAAGGCAAGCCTGACAGAAACCAGGAGCAACCTCGACTATCAGCAAAGCAACTTTAACAGGCAAAAGGAATTATACACAACCGGCGCCCTGAGCCGGGCAGAATACGAACTGGCTTTAAACAGTTATAATAATGCGAAAGCCAGTGTAAAAAACATAGAAGCACAGTTATATTCAGCCGAACGAAACCTTTCGTTCACAAAGATCTACGCACCCGTAGATGGCGTCATTCTGAACCGGACGGTAAGTGTCGGACAAACTGTTGCTGCCAGCTTCAGCACGCCTACTCTTTTCAGTATAGCCAAGGACATTACGAAAATGCAGGTACAGGCGAAGGTGGATGAAGCTGATATAGGAAACGTTGCCAAAGGGCTGAAATCTACATTCACCGTCGATGCCTATCTCAATTCTGTATTCAACGGAACCGTTGAGGAAATAAGGTTAAGTCCGGTGGTCTCCTCAAACGTAGTCACTTATACCACCATCATCAATGCTCCTAACGAAGACAAAAAGCTGAAGCCGGGTATGACGGCCAACGTTACGATCTATACGCAGGAATCAAAAAACACGCTGCTTGCCCCGGCAAAAGCATTGAAATTCAACCCCGACTCTTCGCTGGTACCCAAATATATCATAGTACCGCTCGCGCAGCGCCGGGCGGGAGGACCGCCACATAAAACAGAGATAAATGCAGGTTTATCACAGGATGCTTTTGTATGGACATTGCAGGGCAACAAAATACTTCAGAAAAGAATAAAGACAGGATTGAACAACAATACACAGGTTGAGGTCCTCGAAGGACTGTCAGCAAACGATGTATTGATCACAGGATCGCTTGGAGGAGCGGAAGCTCAGGCAGCTGCCGGCTCCAGTCCATTCATGCCAAAACCTCCGGGAAGAAAAAAATGAACAGAAAAATACTGGAAATACAGAACCTGAAACGCGAATTCATAGTAGGTTCGGAAACAGTGAGGGCATTAAAGGGTGTTTCGTTTAATGTAGAAGCAGGAGAATTTGTGACGATCATGGGCAGCAGCGGATCAGGAAAAACTACCCTGCTGAACATCCTTGGATGCCTCGATAAGCCCACCGAAGGCATTTATCTCCTCGACAGCGTCAATATCAAAGACCTGAACAAGAACGAACTTGCCAGGTTAAGGAATACGAAAATCGGTTTTGTATTCCAGGCTTATAATTTGCTGCCGCGAACCAGTGCTCTGGAAAACGTAGAGCTGCCGCTCTTCTATAACTCATCCATCAGCGCAAAAGAACGGAAAGAACGGGCAATGTATGCTTTGGAAGCAGTAAAACTTGCCGACCGTCTCGACCACACCCCCAATCAGCTGTCGGGAGGTCAGCAGCAGAGGGTGGCAATCGCTCGGGCACTGGTGAATGAACCCGTAATGATCCTTGCAGACGAAGCGACAGGAAACCTCGACACAAGGACGTCATATGAAATTATGGCGCTGATGCAGGAATTAAACCAGCAGCAAGACAAGACGATCGTTTTTGTTACGCACGAACCCGACATCGCTTCATTCAGCAGCAGAACGATTATGCTGCGGGACGGCCGCCTGCAAAAAGATAGTATAAACGAAAACAGGAAATCAGCACGGGAAGCCCTTGACACCCTCCCGGCTACAGATGATTATTAAAATTATGAATCCGGAAAATCTGGTAAGGGTAGCTTTCAGAGCATTACAAAGGAATAAATTAAGAGCATTTTTGACCATGCTCGGTATCATTATTGGTGTCGCCGCAGTGATCACGATGATGTCTATCGGAGAAGGATCCAAACAAAGTATCCAAACCTCCCTTTCTAATATGGGCTCCAATATGATCACTGTTATGCCGTCGAGTAATATGCCCGGTGTCCGCATGGCAGGAAGCAATTTCCAAACCCTGACACTAAACGACGTAAAAGCCATTGAAAGAGATGCATCTGATGTGGCGTCTGTCTCTCCCCAGGTGGCAAGCAGCGGCCAGGCAATTAAAGGCGCTTTAAACTGGTCTTCGTCTATACAGGGCGTTAGTCCGGAGTATCTCGACATTCGAAAGCTAAAGCTCAAAGACGGGATCATATTCTCCGAAGAAGATGTCCGCTCCTCAGCAAAAGTATGTCTGCTCGGGCAAACGGTAGTCAAGAACCTCTTCTCTTCCGGAGAGAACCCCATAGGGCAGATCATCCGCTTTCAAAAGATCCCCTTCCAGGTGATCGGTATCCTGGAAGAAAAGGGGCAAAGCAGTTTTGGCCAGGACCAGGATGATATTATCCTGGCCCCTTATACCACCGTAATGAAACGGGTGCTGGCTACCACCTACCTGCAAAGCATCTATGCTTCTGCTGTCAGCGAGGCTGCTTCCGATGCAGCTACTAATCAAATCACCAGTATCCTTCGTCAGACGCACCGGCTGAGGACAGATGAAGAGGACGACTTCAGTGTCAGAACACAGGCGGAATTGATCAAAACGCTTGGCTCTACCAGCAGTATGCTGACAGGCTTGCTGACGGCTGTTGCCAGCATATCTCTTGTGATCGGAGGCATAGGAATTATGAATATCATGTATGTATCTGTAACCGAACGGACAAAAGAAATCGGGCTGCGCATGTCAATCGGTGCCCGCGGCATAGACATCCTCTTACAGTTCCTGATCGAGGCGATCCTGATCAGCGTCACGGGAGGGCTTATCGGAGTTTTCATTGGCGTATCAGCGTCTCTGACAATCGCCTCCCTGCTGAACTGGCCGACCATCATTTCCGAATCCTCCATTATCATATCGTTCATTGTTTGTGCCCTGACCGGTATTTTCTTCGGGTATTACCCGGCACAAAAAGCATCAGAACTGGATCCTATTGAGGCATTGCGCTACGAATAGATCAGCGGGCAAAAGCAATGATCATAATAGCCGCTACCGCGATGAGTAGTCCCGCTTTATTTAACAGGCTCAGTTTTTCTTTAAACACAAAAACCCCGGTTAACGCCCCGGCTACTATCACTCCAATGTTCATGGCAGAAAAGACAACGGATGGGTTGTTAGGAAGAGCCTGATGCGCTTTCAGGTAAAACAGGATATTCCCAAAATTGAAAAGCCCCAGTATCACTCCGCAAAAAAGGTTAACCCAGCTGAACCTGGTCTTTTTTAACAAGATAGCTCCAACAAATACCAACAGAGACAGAATAAATGCAAGTGAGAAAATAATAAAAAGAGACCCAGTATAAGGAAGAGCCTTAAATGACGCTATTTGTTTAAAAAACACATCTACAACTCCTATCCCTGCAAAGACAACCAGTGGATAGATCCAGACCCCGCTCTTGTCTGGTTTCTGCACATTTTTGTGCCACGGAATAGTACAAACAATCGCGGCAAAGCCCAGAATTATCCCGGCAATCTTCACATAAGAAGCGGTTTCCCCAAACAAAAGAAAAGCAGTGGTAAGGGGAATAAAAAGGGACAGCCGCTGTGCTAGATCTGTCCTGACGATACCGGTATATCTGACCGATAACCCCATGATAATAAACAAAGCAGGCAATAACACCGCCAGCAATCCATAAATACCCAAAGGTGCACTACCCAAAGCCTTCACGCTGATTTCCGGCCTGTATATCAAAAGAGTTAGTAAAGAGCAAACAAGATAATTCCACACCACTGCATGCGCCACGCTTATTTCATAACGCCTGGCGAGCTTCAGAAAAACAGACACCGTAACACTGCAGCAAACGCTGATAATTACATAGAACATAACTGCTGATAGTTTAAATAACTGACTGATCAGTCCTCAAACATAGACAAAATAAGGCGTTCTGCAAGCGGCTAAAAACTATTACTCATCTGGAACATCGGCAGGTACATGGCGATCAGAATGAGGCCGACAACCAGGCCCAGGAATATAATGATCAGCGGTTCCAGCAAGCTGCTGATCGTACCGGTCTTGTATTCAACTTCTTCAGTATACTGATCAGAAATCTTACCAAAGAAATAATCCAGCCGATTGACTTCCTCCCCTACTTTGATCAGCTGCACCAGCTTGGGAGGATAAAAGCTGAACCGTGACAGGCTCTGATGAAGGGACTCTCCCTTCAGAATAGATTTCTCCACTTCCCCCAATGTTGTTTCCAGGGGATAAAAACCGATCATCTGTCTTACCAGGGCGATGGACCGCAATAAGGGGGTGTCTGTACTCACCAGCAGCCGCATGGTATTGGCAAAACGTGCCAGGTACACTTTCCTGACGATATCCCCGGCAAGAGGAATCCTGAGAATCGCGGTAGAAACAGCCTTGCGGAACCATAGCTTTTCCTTACTAAGAAATATAAAAACAGCCAGCCCGATAATGAGCAGCAGAAAGACCATAAAGTATTTATCAGTAAAAGCAGAAAAGCGGATGATCACCGAGGTCACCCAGGGAAGATGACCTCCAAATCGCTGAAACACATCGGCAAACATCGGCACCACGAACTTCAGCATAAAAAACACCGCTCCAAGGGACGTCATCAGCACAATGATGGGATATGTGACAGCACTGATGATCTTTCTTTTCTGGGAGATCCGGTTCTTATAGTATTTGGCCAGGTCAGTCAGCACTTCGCCAATCCGACCGGTCTCTTCACCGATCTTCACACTGTAATATTCGTAATCCGTAAACATCCCGGTGCTCTTCAAAGCATCCGAAAGTGAACTTCCATGAAGCACCTTATCCTTTATATCCTCAAACAGGATCCTGTCCTTTGCTCTGTCCTGGTCTACCAGAATGAGATCAAGAGCAGTCTTCAGGTCTATGCCCGAAAGCAGTAAGGTACTCAGTTCGACATAAAAAGCCTCTTTACGCTTATCGTTTACTTTTGGCTTGCCAAATGAAATATCTTTATTCAGCAACTCTCCCCAGTTAAAACTGTTGTCCTTCCTTCCGGAGCTCTTTTTCTTTGGAGGAACTTTTGTTTTGTATTGC
This sequence comes from Pararcticibacter amylolyticus, assembly GCF_003130405.1. Lineage (GTDB taxonomy): Bacteria > Bacteroidota > Bacteroidia > Sphingobacteriales > Sphingobacteriaceae > Arcticibacter > Arcticibacter amylolyticus. The sequence goes on along the minus strand of NZ_QEAS01000024.1, from coordinate 4,929 downwards.
GAGAGATCGATCTGTGGCACGGAGTTCTTTTTTAAAAGGCTGCGATATAAAGCTTAGTGGTATTCATTATATGTCCATCACTATTATCAGGTGCAAGATAGAGAAAATAAGCGCATCAAAACGAATACAGTACAATTCATTACTCAAACTTCTCTTCTGCACTATATGTTTTCACATATACAAGAGGTATTTTCCTTTCCTGCAGCACACCAGTAAAGCTAATCCTGTCAATCATCCCTTCTTCTGTTACTTCCTTTTCTTCAAATGAGGTTATCAGGTCGCTGTTCGAAACCTTAAAGGTATCGATCTTAACGGAATACTGGTTCCTGGTAATGTACTCATCACTGAAGCTATAGATGATACTTCCTTCAGGGCCCTCCAGATTAATCCCTTCGGGCGACCTTACAATTTTCTCCGCATTCGAGATATCTCTCCTGAGCAATTTATTCAGCAGCACAAACTCAGCAACCTTTTCATTTCTATCATCATACTGCTGGTAAGAGCGGCTCATCATCGTATAAGCTGTATAAGAAATCCCGATAACAATCGCAGCCAGCAGCATAGCAATCGTCACTTCCAGGATGGTAAACGCCTGAAGCCTTCCCTTACTCACCCGCCTTTTCCTCCTTTCTAGCCACTTGCCGCAACTTGCCCAGCACCTTCTCATTCTGTAAAGCCTGAACCTCTATCAGTACCAGGTCCTGATAGCCCGGCCAGGCACTCACGGTTTTCCGGTAAATAATGCTGTCCTCCATCAGTTCCTGGTCCTCCCAGTCGTGATTAAGAATACTTTCGTCCGCAATCTTTCTCATCTGTTGCTGCGACTGCGTGGTACTGACAGAATAACCAGACTGCGTCACATTGGTATAGATGCCAATAGCAACGCCAAACACTGCGACAATGATCACCATCGCGATCAGCACCTCAACTAGTGTGGAGGCTTCTATCTTTTTTGTCAGTTCAGCCATTGCAGGATCTGTTTAGGAGATTTTCTGTCAAATAAAAAAGAACTAAGATAATACTTGCTCCTTCGTTTCCGGTTGATCGTGATATCAATCAAATAGTTTTCATAGAGCGTCGAGGGGGTTTGAATGATAAAACGGTTGCATGCCACGCGCCCATCGATCGTTAATGGCTTCGCCATCTTCACAAAGCCTGTAGCAAACACCTCCCCTTTCACTAATGCATCCTTCCCCAGGCTGATGATGGTCTGCAGCTCCGAACGTTTCCTCTCCCAGCTAAAGAGGACCCCGGAAAAGCGGCATTCACTGCCCAGTTCAATCCGCGGCTGGCCGTTGTCGCTCTTTCTTAAGACCCCTATAGCCGAAGGATATTCAAATACCGTTTTGGCTGCAGCAACAACAGAGTCCCTGGCATAGAGCTGACAGCTGCCTTTAAAGCCCTCCTTCACGACAATTGCCGGAGCAAACACCATTACATCTCTCAGTTCTGTGTTCTCACCTATAGTTAACACCGTATCACATAGAAGCACGATCTTGCCCTTTATAAAACGATTACTGATCAATGGCTGTGATTTAGGGATCCTAATGATGCGTGCTTCGCTGAAAAAAGAATTAATCAGGGTGTCTCGAATCTCTTCCTGTTCTGCCAGGCTATCGGCGAAGTACTTTTCCAGATCATCCAGCACTGATTGATTCAGCTTGGGAAGCTCTCTTGAACTATCAGTGATCTTGCCGTCCACCAGCTTTTTTCCCGCGTAAGGTTTCCCATCTACATAGGCCTCTTTAATTCCAGCTTTAGGAAGCTCCGCATCTCCTGTGATCTGAGTACTTCCGCTTACCGAGAGGGGCCGGTCCTCATCACTGAGATAAAGCGCCGTCTGATCCTTCGTGCATTCCTCTGCCACAAAGAACGCTTTCTTGAGAGTATCAGCCAGTACGAACGAACGGACAGTCCCTACTTCAAAGATCCCCCATTTTTCCTTCCTGAGCAACAAGCTGTCATTTTGCTCTCCAAAAAGATCAACTCTTTGTTCCAAACCATTCTGATTCGCAGGATAACTTGCTGAAAGTACCATGGAGATCCCGGAATGAAGGTTGGTTTCGAGTTTCCCTAAACGAATGTTCTTTTGATACTCAAGCCTGTAATAATAAGCAGTGGCGATCAAAGACGATGAAAAAATCGCTATCACCAGCGCAATTACAATGACCATATATAAGGCCGAGGCTTTGAGCATAAAGCTAGACATACTTAATAAACGACAAATCTAAACTATTTCAAAAGGATCATTCTATCATAAGAGAGATGAAAGCAGCCTTTATATATTAATTTTTCTGATTGTCAGAGATATTTATCTATTGCAGTGTTATTTACAAACCTGTGTTAAATAAAAATATCCAGTATAAAAATTAACAAAATAGAAAAGATGTAATAAACATACACTCCCAATTTCGAGATCAACACATCCTTATCGTCCATTTTTCGCGCTAACTGTGCAATTCTCCCACTATAGTAATAACATACAACCGAAAACATAACTATAAACAGCAGAAAAGCATACTTAAAATACAAATTATAATCAGGATTTCCCGAAAGCAGGAATATATGCCGAACATATAACGAATTACCCAACGAAGCCTCAAATACAGCCTCTGCGAATCTTCTTATTGAATTATACTCGACTTTCGTGACCTGCGATCTTCTAAATGCGCTGTATAAAGCAGCCAAGTGGAACAATACTACATGCATTATTTAACTCTATAAACAATTGCCGAATCCATTATACCTTTAGCTGAAAAATATCAGACACTAAATTATATGATCTGTATACCCTAATGTAGTAATTCCACTCCTGTTCCTGGCTAATGCCGTCATCAGTGACGCAGAAACTGGTAAAGCGTATGCGCAGTAAGCAAATGTATTAAATTAGTATTTTACTACTTAAACCTGGCCCGAAAGAATAAACATTACTTGTACGATAAATACAAGTATATAAATGGCCTTTAAGAATATAAAAGAAGCCATTTTAACAGAAAGCTTGGCTATCTGTTCACTTAACTGCGTTGATCTTTCCGTCCTTTTGATATAATACTTTCCGACATAGTGAAAAATGACTAGTTCAACAAGGAATTGAACTATCAGCAAAAATTGCACCCAAGACATCAAGGAGGGTATTGTGAATAAAGGTGAGTGCAACAAAATTACCAGCAAAAGCACTCCCAAAAAAGACCAAAATAGAGATTGGCTTATCTTTACTGTTTTATTCAATATCGAATAAAGTAAAAAATCAGCTAATGCAACAAATAATATATACACTACTTTTAAAAACATACCTTGT
>NZ_QEAS01000024.1:0-1610 GCF_003130405.1 Pararcticibacter amylolyticus | reverse complement strand
TCACTAACGGCCCAACTACCACGGTATTTCAATTTTGAAGCCTTGCTTTACACCAACCCCTAACCCGATATTATAACTACCCTCTAAGGTGCTTGTCCTGTTTTTAACATTGATTCCTGCTCCGCCTGAAGCTCCGATATGGGCGCTCCCAACTGAGCCTCCTTGTGTAAATTCCAACTTGACACCAAAGACATTAATCGAACCTGTGTATTCGCCTTTCGCAACATAAGCCCCAGCCTCAGCACTACCATTTACATTTGTCACCCCGTTCTTTGATAAATTTGACTCTCCCTTTACTCCCGTATTTGCAGAAAGAAGACTGCCGTTAGCGGCCCCCACTGCATTAACATCCTCTGTTCCTAACCTTATCGAAGCATTTCCTTTTACTACTGCAACTGAAGCTCCAACATCAATCCCTCCATCTGTTTTAGCATGAGCTTCTCCTGTAAAGCCAGCCACATTTCCTGAAGCAGAAGCATAGTCACCCGAAGCACTAAACCCGGCTCTATACAATCCAAACCCGACTGAGTTGTCATTGGCATGGGCATATGGTCCTTGAACATAAGAAGATGCTGTAACTGTTACTGTCTCTAACTCTCCTCCCTGTCGGTTCCAATTGCCTTCTGAATAGGTGTATTTTGCTCCACCAGTAGAAATATAGGTCTGTCCTTCTGCTGGACTCTTGACTTTTATCTCGCATTCTGGACATCGACCGTCTGGATCATTATATCTTATGGGATTATTCCAACCGTAAGCATAAGGAGATCTGTGAATTTGTTCAGGCGCTTCGGCACTCGGATCCACCACATTCCACCTCCCAATCACCGGATCATAGAACCTTGCCCCATAATCATACTGGTTCATCCCCAGCTCCGTCTGCAACTCTTTTCCGTTGTACTTATATTTATTATCCGGGCTCGGTGTCATCCCGTTATGGTTCATCTCCATCCCGAAGGCATAGTAGTCCGATAACTGGATAATGCTCCCGTCCTGCTTCACCACCGCCCGGGTATTGCCCAGGTGGTCTTTCAGCATATATTCATAACTGTAGCTTTCTCCGCTCTTTACTGCCCTCCCTTCTTCGGTCTGGATGAACTCGATCTGCCCGTCATTCCCGTATTCGATCCCCCCGATATAGTCCCGGTTCCCGCCTGTGGCTTCTTTCCTGAGTTTCCGCCCGCTGGCATCGTAAAGGTACGTAATTGTCTGGTTACTTCCTGCCTGGGTGACCGTCTTAGGGAGGTTGAGTTCATTGTAGTTTATGGTCAGCTGTTTTTTGCTGTCGCTGGCCAGGTTGCCGTTGTCGTCGTAGGTGTAATTGGTGGTGCCTGCGGGCTGCCCTTCATTGCTGCTGCTGCCGTCTGTCAGGCTGGCCAGCTGGTTGCTTTGTCCGCTTTCGCCGTAGCTGTAGGTCAACTGGTCGGTCTTCCCTGTCCCGTTGGAGGTCCGCTCCAGGCTCTGGATGTTCCCGGCTTTGTCATAGCTGAGCTGCTCGTTGAAGTAACCGGTCTTGCCGGGGGTGGTGTAGGCGGCCAGTTCCAGGCGGTTGAGCTTGTCGTAGGTGTAGTCATAGCTTTGCTTCTCCTGGGGAAAGCCGCTGCTGGCGGGGA
>NZ_QEAS01000023.1:87311-88869 GCF_003130405.1 Pararcticibacter amylolyticus | reverse complement strand
TTTTCTTAATTTCCCGCTTGTCAAAGGGCGTATGCTTTCCCTCTCTCTCTGACTTCGCTTTCCTTCTTTTACTTTCCATACACTTTTTAATTTGTGTATAGCTTTTTTAGGAATGGACAGTTTTTTACCCGGAAATTCACGGAAATTGGCGGAAGATTCCGGAAAATTATGGAAGTAAGGCTTTGTAAATTAGGTATTTGTGAAAAGTGACTCTATGTTTGTCCTGTCATCCAGCAATTACCGGTAATCAAGAGGCTGACGTAATGAACAGAATGTTGAACTATTAAATTTTTAAAAACATGGGACAAATTAGAAATGGTGCCAATGGCGGTTTTTCAGGAAAAGCAGGTAGCGTGATCGGTTCAAGCTGGCGCAGCATCGATTATATCAAAGGCTTATCCCGCAGGAGGGTGAAGCCTTCTGCTCAGAGCCAGCTCGATCAGCAGTCGAGGTTCGCTTTGATCGTTTCGTTCCTGGCCCCGCTTAAGAACCTGATGGAAAGATCGTACAGCAGCCGGGATACCAGTCGTGCCACGGGTTATAACCTGGCTGTGCACGAGAACCTCAACAAAGCGGTGACCGGTATATCCCCGGACTTCTCAATCGATTTTAGCAAGCTGCTCATCAGCCGCGGTGCCCTGCAGAGGCCTATAAGTCCTAAAATGACCTCGGAAAAGTCGGGTATAATAGAGGTGGCCTGGTTTCCTGGTTCTGATGACTTAACCGGCAGCCCGGACGATGTGGCGAACATCGTTCTTTACAATACCACTGAAAGGGTACACCTGCTTAGCCTCGGAAAGGCAACCAGGGAAGAGGGAAAGATCGAAATTCCGTTCCCCGATGAGTTTTCGTCTGATTCCATCGAGGGGCTGATGTTTTTCAGCTCTACCGACGGCAAGTACAGTGAGAGTGCTTACCTGGGCAAGGTAACGGCTTTTTAATCAAATACTTTTAATCAGAGTGCAGGCCGGTTTCAGTGCCGGCCGCACTTTTTAACCTTAAAGATCATGAATATTTCCACTAGAAAAGTTCCGGGAGCTAAAAAGGGAGCTCCCAGTATGGCCCAGCAGGCTAACCGTGCAAAGTTTGCACTGGCGGCTCATTTTCTTTCTCCCCTGATGGCGCTGCTCAACGCGGTTTACCAAACGCGTAATAAACAACAGGGCTATCATGCCGCACTTTCGCACCTGCTCAATTTCGCTCTGTGCGGCGACCATCCCCAGATAAGCGTCAATTTTCCGAAGGTGCGGCTGAGCAATGGCAGGCTCTGTGTGCCTGCAAATACTGTCCTTCGGGTAACCGGTACTTCGGTGACGGCAGAGTGGCCGGTGGTGCTGAACGCGCTGGCTCTCGCCGACGACAAGGTGACGGTGGTGCTCTACAGTGAACAGAAGGATGCCTTTCATGTGAAAAGGAATGAGGCGAAGCGGAAGGATGGCATCTACCGGTTTACAATGCCGGAGGAGTTTGAAGGCGACAGGGTACACGTGTATTTGTTCTTTGTTTCGAGGACGGGAAAGAGTGCCTCGAGGAGTGTGTATTTGGGGGAAGCGAGTTG
>NZ_QEAS01000023.1:86586-87274 GCF_003130405.1 Pararcticibacter amylolyticus | reverse complement strand
AGATTTATTGTCAGGGCTTTGCATCATGAAGGGATGCTAATTGGGGGGATGCTGGCGTGCATGCTGGTTTTTCCCTGGATTTCAAGAAGAATAGACGTGACATCGGCGCCGGTTGATCCCGGAATACTAAGTGTTGTGATTGTGGCGGTGCTGACGTTCCTGGTTTTTAAGGCGGTTACGTGGATGGCGATCCGGGTAATCTGGCCCGTGTTTGCGGAGTATTCGGAAGTGTGTTTCGAGGATAATTTCCTTTCGCTGACGGTGCCGCAGAAGGTATTGATTTACCTGGGGTTTTATATGATGCTGTTATGGAGTATGGTGTCGATTTTGAGGGCGTTGGTTGGATAATGGAGGCAATATGAAAATAATCGTCTTAATTATTTCTATTATTTTCTTTGGAACTGCTTTGGTTAAAACAGATCCATTGCATGCGGGGAAGCCGGAAGAGCGGCTGCGGGCGGTTTATCTTTCCCAGCTCGGCGTCCGTGAGGCGACTAACCGCAATGATGGTCCGCAGGTGGAGGCTTATCTGCGCTATGTCGGGCTGAAAGCGGGAAATCCCTGGTGTGCGGCCTTCGTGTCGTGGTGCCTGGGGCAGGCGGGTATTGCTAATCCGCGGAGCGGGTATTGTCCGGATTTTTTTCGGGCTGGGAAGGTGGTTTGGGAGAAGGGGAGGGAGTTAAAGGCG
>NZ_QEAS01000023.1:86235-86503 GCF_003130405.1 Pararcticibacter amylolyticus | reverse complement strand
GGAGGGGAATTCGGGTGGGGGACCATCGCGGGGAGATGTGTTCGGGATCTATTTTCCGGAAAAGGGGCGGATTGCGCATGTTGGATTTGTTGATGATTGGGGGGATAAGTATGTGGTGACAGTGGAGGGGAATACGAATGAGGCCGGCAGCCGGGAAGGGGATGGGGTTTATAGGAAAAGGAGGTTTATTTCCTGTATTTATAAGGTGGTAAAGTATCTTCCTGTTACTCGCTGCTTAAAACTTAATACCTAAAACTCACCCTATGCG
>NZ_QEAS01000023.1:71715-86198 GCF_003130405.1 Pararcticibacter amylolyticus | reverse complement strand
GGGTCGTGTGCTGTGATGAAGAAAGTACAGCGGGAAAGATCAGATAGTATAGTTGCAAGCACCGGCAGAGTTTCGAAAAGCTTACTTAACAGCAGCGTCCTTAAGGAGGGACGACTGCTGTTCGTAGAGGATTCATCCGATCATAGGTATGTCACGGAAATTATTCCCATAGGAGAATTTCATTATTCTCCGGCTGATGGTTTCAGGGGCACGGCATCGCACGTTACCTTGAGCGGCCGGGTGAAGAGCACTTCTGTCAAACGTGATTCTGCGAATGTGTTACAGGTGCTAAGTACGTTGTTAAGGACTGATAGTAGCGGTAACCGAAAGGTGCAGGTTCTGGAAAGTACTGCAGCAAAAGAGGTGAAACGGCCGGGAACGGGTTATTACTGGTGGTTATTGCTTGCGGGCGGTATACTCGTCTGGAAGTTTCGGCGTAACAGGTAGAAAGTTAACCTATGCCTAAATTACCCTTTTGGGGTATTGTTTCGCCTGGGCTTATCTCCGTTTTTTGTTAGTAAATCAAAATGACCGGAGAAAATAACTAGTCGATAGCACACTCACCTGTTAACATATGAAAGTAAAGATACCGCCGTGATAAAAGATTGGACTAGTTAGCCAAATAGACTTTACTTACAGGGAATTAATAAAATATATAAACCATTAAATTCTAAGATAATGAAAATCGCAGTAATTTCAGAAGGATATGACCCCAAGACTACTATAGCTGGTCAATATAGCCTTCGTCCACTTTGTTTTACACTGAAAAACGGAGCGACTGGCAAAAAATTAAAAACGCAGATTCAACAAGAGACTAATCTATTGACGCTTCCGGCTTGGGATTTGTCTGACAAAGAGAATGGATATGAATTTTTAAAACAGGCACGGGAGCACATTCGGGGTTCCGGCGACTGCCCGGTTGTACTGATAAAGATATATAATCCCAGCGTTAAAGCAACTGACGTTTATAACGAACTTCAAAATGACTTCCCTTCTCATGGCTTTATATATTGGCTTGACAAACGTATACAGAATCCTGAGCAGTTTCTAAAGTCATATAGGGGATATCCCCCTGACGGCCAAAGAATAACTTTTGATCATCATGTTAACTTCATCGGGGTCTACCTTGAAGATGAACTATATACATATAATGATCAGCAGAACGAAAGATTTCGTCAGGATTATTTAAAGTATCCTGATAGAGCAATAATAGATGTGGATGACGTAGAACGTGGAATGCGGGAATACATCAGGGATGGCTACATATCGCCCAGTAAAATGGTGAAGCTTTTTAAGATCAAAGTAACAACATTAAACGCCGGTAAGCCAGAGAGCGTTCAGGACGGTGGAATGGAACTTGAATCAGAAGGAGATCTACCCGAAGCAGGCGAACAGCAAAATGTTCAGATCCCCGAAGGAAATTCTATCGCTTCGCTTTTGAATCAAAATATGAATAGTGACATAGTGCCCCAAAATGCTGACCAGGCTGTACAAAGCTATCAGAACAACAACCAGAATAATTTTCATAATCCGGAAGAAAGCAAAGACCCGGAAGATGATATGGCTGATGAACACCATTGATGGTAGCTCTCTTATTGTTAATGATCTGTGGCCTAATGGCAGTCGATGGAGGAATACAACAGCTACTTCCCGACGACGATAAAGTAGTCGGAGTGCCTTTGCCTCCCAGCTAAATTATTGAATATGAAAATGGCGAGACCACCATAAAAAATACTCTGATGATGATTCAATCATTACATGACCGGTAATACAAAGTTTAAAATGACATTTAATACGAACGCATAATAGCAATCATTCAAATGAAAATAGGAGTATTAACTTCCGCAGACATGACCAGGGCATTTATATGGTCTAAAAATCTCTACTTTCCGGACGCAACGCCAGATATACACCGTTACACTAAAGAGCAGGGCGACCTGGGCATCTTCACAGATAACTGGCTCAAAACCGGCGATTTCCCGCTTGCTTATATAGAAATAAATGTGGCTAGCCCCGGTGGTGAGCGCTCTTTTTCTAATCTGAAAGTTCTGTCTCAGAATACGGATAAGGCCGTTGCTTTTTTTTATGAAACGGGGTATTCAGGCGCAAAAGTGCCTTTTGAAGGTGATATCCCTCCAAATTTTCTAGGCGTTTACTCTAGGGCCGGTTTATCAAATGAAAATCCCGAGTTCAAGGCCGCCATAGAGAAGTATCTTGGCAGTTTTCCCGGAGATAAGCCAGAAACAGCGTTAGAGCTTTCGAAGGCCTTCGTTCGTGAACCAAAAATCGATAAATCAAGCGACTACTATAAAGAGAAGGCATACCTGGAGAATCTTCCGGATGGGGAAACAAACTATACAGGCGATGTCGAGGAAAAGCCGGATGCACAATTTCAAAAGTCTATATCTCCTGTTCCTGATTTTTGGAATCCAGGTATGAATAACAGTGATGTAAATGCAGCAGCGCCGACTGTTGCCGGGACGGTAAATCAGTTTACAAAAACCAACAACCAGGATTTTAAAGGTCCGGAAGAAAGTAAGAATCCGGAAGATGATAATGCCGATGATCATGATTAATGACGAAGGCTGCAGAAATATCCGCTGTAAATTCAATTATGTAAAATTCAAAATCTAAAGTTATGTCAGATACAACATCCCTATTCGATCCATTTAGCACCCCGCTTCCCGCGATTTGTAATGATCTTCCCCCGGATTATATTCCACCCCAGGCAACTGCAGGTGCTACTCCAACCTTGTCTGATGCTAGTTTCATAACCTGGTTCAACTCCATTTCTTCAGTGGTAAGTAATCTGATGTTCGCAGTGCCCGAAATTGGAATCCCACTATCTGCTGCAGTATCAGGCATTAAGGAAATTTTTGATAATGTGACTTCGAGTTCTGCTCCTATGTCAGACATGATGAATACTTTGTTGGCGCAGATCACTGATCTGGATCGCCTGTCGTCGATTAATCATGATACTTCCCAGGTTAGTACTGTTTATAGTACTATTAAAGGCAATTTAGAGGCTTGCAACATCGGGCAGTATGGCGACGATAAGCCCATACCTCAAGATCTTGCTACATATAAAGGTGATGGATCCCAGGATGATCATCAAAGCCTTGCCGACGCGTTCCAGAACCTTAAAAGTCAGGTTAAGGGCTACAAAGGAGACCTCGTGGATGCCATAGGGGATATTGAGGGGTATCTTGATCCGAACACAAACGACATTGCATCCAGGGCTGAAGCTTTGCCCGCTTACATCGGATCTGCCCAGGTACATATTACTTTGTACCAAATTTACATGGGTTTTTTTGCCACGCAAAATACTTCAAAGGAAGACCGCCTGGCTGAAATGCGTCTTTATATCATTAAGCTAAAGCAATACACCTATTGGGCGATATCAACCATGAATGACATTTGTGCCTGGATCAATAGCAGTCGGTTGAGCTTAATTAGTCCTGTGAGCTATTGCATAAATATTGGACCTTTAAGTTTGGTACTGGCATATGGTGTAACGTTCACAGATAAAAATGAAACGAAAGTACCCAATTGGGTCAGCCCGGTCGGTCCTAACCAGGATGAGCAGTCTGAAACTCTGGGCATAGACCGCGACCTGTATTTATGGCCTACAGGCGAAAGTGCATATCCCTATGTTCCGGAGGTAGCAGGAGAGACGGTAACAGGTCATGACAAGATTAATGACATATTTGTTACGGTAAGATACTTGACCGAAGATATCGTTACTAATGATTACGCGACATGGGTAAAAGATATTATGGATGACATTGCTTATCCCCAGGCGGTTACCCATATAAAGATTGATCACGAGTCATACATTCAGGCAGCGATTCAGGAACAGCAGGTTAAGTATCATTTTACAATGTCAACATCATTTAAAACAAATCATGTTGATCTGTGGATGAATACGATGCAATCGTACAATCATAACTTACCGGACAGCAGTAAGGTTCCCGGGATTGCCGATTTGCCATCAGCTTCATCTTCTCCAGGTAATAGTTAATCAAATGATCCGGGCCGGAAAGAGTTTGGTATGTAACTCAATTCTTTCCGGCTGTATAATTTAGGAAGACAATCAATTAGGCTAGCAAAATGAAGGTACAAATTGCATTTATCGGTAGTACAAGCGGACCAGATGTAGAATGGTCATTAAAGCGGCCTCAATGTTTTTTAAGAAATAGCGTGGAAGTGCTACGAAAGCTTCTGCCGGTTGCTCCGCAACCCGGGCACGTAGAGGATGTGCAAAAGGAGGTTATTGATTTTCTTGGACGCGACCCGGTCGCTAAAGATTATCCTATTGTGGCTGTGAAAGTAAATCTGGGTACGGCAAGCAATATCCCCGCTTTTCCGGATCACATGCTGGAAAAGGCCTTTCCGGAAAAGGGATTTATATATTGGTTTCAGTTGGAAGGAAATGCTGAAGATGCTCAAACAGTGATGGATGCAGATATAGATGATGCTCCTTCTAACTATCTGGGCTGCTATTGTGTTCAGGAGGTATGGGGCCCTCAATATCACTTATGGCAATCAAAATATCTCGATTGGGTAGAGGATTCCGACAAGTTATCAGCAGAACAGAAGAAAGTACTGACAGAAAATTTTATTCCCCTGCAGGTTGACGATGCGGACGCTGCGGATGAGCATCAGGATGTACTGTCTATCCTGGCCGATGAAATAGAAACAAACCCGGGAACTTCTGATACTGTGTCTGATGCAGGGAATATGGATCAGGCGGAGCATTCCTTCATACTAAATAATTCTTCGGAGTTTCCTGATCAGGAGGCTGCTGCAGGAGAAAATAATAATGATGAAGCTGAAGGTCCGGTTTGACCTCGGGTTGGCAGGAGTCTATTGATAAAGAAACTCGATGATAAGGAACTATAAACACTCAATTGAAGCACCGGAGGGTCTATTAAACGAAAAAAGCATCCCCCCTGTAAGGGAGAATGCTTCACGCTTAAAATATATTATTTTAAGCGATTGTCACATTTACCGCGTTAGGTCCTTTACGACCCTGTTCTACCTCATACTGTACGGTATCGTTTTCACGGATATTGTCAGTAAGGCCAGAAGAATGAACAAAGATTTCGCTGTCACCGTTCTCTGGTGTAATAAATCCGAAACCTTTAGTTTCATTGAAAAATTTTACTGTTCCTTTTTGCATTTCAAAAATATTAAGGTGTAAATATGAGTAAATAATTGGGAATCAAAGAATTTGCTTTTTTTGTGCCCGTGTATGCCGGGGCATTTATTTGTTTTTTGTCTGAAGTAAACTACTGCCTCTGACTGAAGGCTTAACCATGGGGCTTGTTTCCAGCCGGCCCATGTTGGTTTAATTATTTTAAATTTCATGTTAAGTTTATTAAATTCGGTTTATAAACGGACATGGCGGACTACAGAAAGCTTCAGGACCAGCAACTGGTACATCTTTTACAGAATGGCAGCCATGAAGCATTCGGCGAAATTTATAAACGCTACTGGGCCTTACTTTACAGAAACGCCAGGAAAATGCTTCAGGATGATCAGGATGCCACTGATGTGGTACAGGAAGTGTTCACATTGCTCTGGGAAAGGTATCCGGTCATAGAAGTGGAAATCTCGCTGTCTTCTTATTTGTATTCGGCTGTCAGGAATAAGATTATCAATATTATTAACAGGAATAAACTAAAGAACGGTTATGCTGCTTCGCTCCAGCAGTTCCTGGCTGAAGGAAGCAGGGTGACTGAGAATGAAGTCAGAGAACGGGAGTTTGCTATCGAGATAGAGAGGGAAATAGCTAATCTTCCTGATAAAATGCGGCGGATCTTCGAACTTAGCCGTAAACAACATCTTACCTATAAAGAGATTGCTGAAGAAGTGAATGTTTCTGAAGGTACTGTGAAGAAACAGGTGTATAATGCTCTTAAGATTCTTCGTTTTAAGCTTGGTTCGTATTTTTTTCTTTTCCTGATGTTTGTTTTTTATCCTTTCAGGTAGAATTTTATAAAAAAAATTATTTCCGTCTACCACTTCAGTGCCGGTTCTTTGTCTTATTCTCAAAATTCCGGTAATCCGGCTGTCCGATGGAGAATCAACAGGCAACAGAACTACTTGAGAAATATGAGAAGGGCCTCTGCACGCCGCAGGAACGCGCTATCGTAGAAACCTGGTTTACAAAGGAACTTGCGAAGCACAACCTGGTATCTGCAGATATTGATTATGAAAGTAAGGAAGCCGAGATTTACAGGAATTTGCCGCATTCCGCGAAATACCGGCATCTTCGGCCGCGTCTTATAGCTGCCGTTGCGGCTTCTGTTCTTATTCTGCTGACTGCAGGCTTCTATTTTTTTACTACCTATACTACAAGGCAGGAACAGGAAAGGGCGATAGCACAATTGAAGCCAGGAAGCGATAAAGCGATCCTCACTCTGTCCGACGGGAAAAAAATCGTTCTGAACGATTCGGGCAACGGAACATTATCTGAAAAAAAGAACGTCAGGATAATAAAGAATAAGAGCGGGGATATCACCTTTCAAAATACAGGTTCCGGCACACCGGGACAGGAAGCTGCTTCTAACACTTTATCCATTCCCCGCGGCGGACAATGGCATATTGTTCTTGCCGACGGTACGCATGTCTGGCTGAACTCAGCATCATCTCTTACTTTTCCGGACGTGTTCAATGGAGCCAGGCGGGAGGTATTTCTTTCGGGCGAAGCCAGCTTTGAAGTGGCCGCCGATAAACAACATCCCTTTATTGTTCATAGCCGCCTGCAGGAGACTGAAGTGCTCGGGACTCATTTCAACATCAATTCTTATATTGACGAGCCCTTTGTTGTAACTACCGTGATGAGCGGAAAGGTGAGGGTTAGCGGCGGGCGCGGAAGCCTGGTGCTTAACCCGGATCAGCAGTGTTTATCCTCGGGGGAGACATTTCATTCGAGGACGGTGAAAGCAGAAGATGCCGTAGCCTGGAGACATAATCTTTTTCAGTTCAGCGGAGCAGATATCTATACCGTTATGCGGCAGTTTGCCCGGTGGTACGACGTGGATGTTGAATTCAGGGGCCGTTTTCAGAAAAACCAGTTTACAGGCCGGATATCCAGAGGTGTTGCGGCATCTGAAGTGTTCGGCATGCTCCGGAGGTATGGAATAACAGTGAAGGTTGAAAACAGGAAAGTAATAGTAAGCGGGGCAGAGTGACCGGCCGCGCAGGTATCAATTTAAATATACGAAATGGTAAAACTTCTACGACTGCAAACGGGCTGAGCGTCCCGGGGGAGCCTGGAATAACCGGAAAGCGTTTGCAGACGCTTCCCGGAATTGTTCGGGTTAACCCTTCCGCATAGCGGAAAATTCACTTAAGGAAAGAAAATCAGTATTAACCCCAAACGGTACAAATTTATGAAATTTCGTGCTCTTAGCATGCGTATGTCCATTCCGGACGATTTAAACTTCCGAAAACTTTTATTGGTTATGAAGTTCACCACATTTCTACTGGTTGTTTCCCTGCTTCAGGCTAGTGCTGCGGGATATAGCCAGATTAAGTTATCCGAAAAAAATACGGCCCTCGAAAAGGTCCTTCATTCGATCAGTCTGCAGAGCGGGTATACGGTTTTTTACGACAGACAGGATATTAAGGGCTTCAGCGTCAATATAAACATGAATAATGGCTCGCTCGAAGAAGCGCTCCGGAATTGCTTTTCGGGTCTTCCACTGCAATTCGATATCAGGGAGAACACGATCTTTGTTTCCAGAAAAGAGCTGGGCCTGGCGGAAAAGATCAGCAGCATCTTTATGAAAGTGAATGTCAGGGGCAAAGTGGTGGATGAAAGCCGGCAGCCTGTTCCGGGTGCAACGGTGAAACTCAAGGATGGAAGCCTGGCTACGACCACTGATAAGGATGGTATTTTCGTCCTGAATAATGTCGACAGCCGTGCGGTTCTGCAGATTTCCTTTATCGGCTGTGTTCCGAGAGAAATTCCGGTTGAGAGCGTGAAAGGGACACTGGTGATTATGCTCAGAACAGATGTCAGCAAGCTCGACCAGGTGCAGGTGGTCGCCTATGGTACCACCACCAAGCGGCTGAATACAGGGGACGTGACGACCATCACAGCGGCTGAAATCGCGCGGAATCCTGTTAACAATGTTCTGGAAGTATTACAGGGAAGGGTGCCCGGGCTGGAGGTTCAGCAGGCGACAGGTCAGCCGGGAGGAGCATTCACTTTACGGCTCCGGGGTGCAGCCAATTTTTCTTCGGGCGCGCCGCAGCCTCTTATCATTATCGACGGGGTCCGTTATCCCGGCGGAACCTTGCCAATGTCGGCTAATACACTTTTCGGCCCGGCGGGTTTCATGGGAGGGGGCAGTGGCCTGAATTATCTGAACCCGAATGATATTGAGAGTGTCAGCGTGCTGAAAGACGCTGACGCCACCTCTCTCTACGGATCATCAGGCGCTTATGGGGTGGTGCTTATTACAACGAAAAAGGCAAAAGCCGGCCCTGCAAGTCTCACTGCCAATATTTATTCAGGGGTTTCGGTACTCGGTGAAACGCCCGGGCTTCTAAACACGGAAGAATATTTGATGCTGCGCAGGGAAGCGCTGAAAAACGACGGCACCACACCTGGATCGTCTGACAAGGACATCAATGGAACCTGGCCGGAAGATCGTTACAACGATTATAGAAAGGAGATGCTGGGCAGTTACGCTCAGAATACGAATATGAATGTCAGCTACAGCGGCGGGGGAACAAACTCGAGTTACCTTGTCAGTGGCAGTCTGCGCAATCATGGTAATATCCAGCGGCACAACGGCTCCTCGCGCGACGGCTCTCTCCGGTTTGCTTTAAATAGCAATACCCGTG
This sequence comes from Pararcticibacter amylolyticus, assembly GCF_003130405.1. Taxonomy (GTDB): domain Bacteria; phylum Bacteroidota; class Bacteroidia; order Sphingobacteriales; family Sphingobacteriaceae; genus Arcticibacter; species Arcticibacter amylolyticus. The sequence goes on along the minus strand of NZ_QEAS01000023.1, from coordinate 77,336 downwards.
ACGAGAGATTCAACCTTGCCCTCACCGGGACTTATCTTTCGTCTGTCAACGATATGGTACCCGCCGATTTCTCCCAGGCTGTGGCTCTGAGTGCGCCTAACGGCCCGTCGCTGTTCCTGCCTGACGGGTCGATCAACTGGTCGGAAGGCACCAGCAGTATTGCCAGTAATTTCAACCGCCAGTATAACAATGCAACTAATAATCTGCTTGCAAATGCCGTGTTGACCTACCGGCCGGTAAAGAAACTGACTCTTCGTACAAGCTTCAGTTACAATAACCTCTCCAGTAACGAGTATATCGGCTCACCAACGACTACCATGGCGCCAACTTATAGCAATGCTGCTGCCGAGACTCATAGTCTTGCTCATCATTACGACGTGCGGAATGTAACCATAGAGCCATACGCGGAGTTCGCGACAATTATTGGCGGCAAAGGTGATTTTAATTTCAAGGCGGGAGGCCGGATTGATAACCAGCTTAATTCATCCAGTGAGATTCATGGAGTGGGCTTTGCTTCTGATGCGCTTCTTTCCAATCCGTCGGCGGGTACAACTGTGACGACAACGTATATTAAGACGCCTTACCGGGGACTCGGGGCCTATGCTATTATGAAGTTTATCTGGAATCAGAGATACTTGCTGAACCTGAACGCCAGAAGAGACGGTTCTACAAAATTTGGCCCCGGCAGGAAATTCGGCAATTTCGGTTCTGCCGCGGTCGCCTGGATCTTCAGTGAAGAGGATTTTATAAAGAACAATCTCAGTTTCCTGAGCTATGGAAAGCTGAGGGGCAGCACAGGGACCGTAGGCGGAGATGCTGTGGGCGATTTCGCTTACCTTTCTATCTTTAATTCTGCTTCGGGTACTTACGCCGGAAAAACCGGGCTGCTTCCGGGGCGTTTGGCAAATCCTCTTCTTAGTTGGGAGAAGAATAAGAACTCGGAGTTTGGCCTGGAACTTGGCTTTTTCAAAAACAGGGTGTACCTGGAGGGAAACTATTACCGGAATATCGCCACCAATCAGCTAATTGGCCTGCCTCTTCCCGGGATCACCGGGTTTGGTTCAATGCCTGTCAATTCGGATGCCACGATCAGGACAAGTGGATTCGAGATGAGCCTGAATACAAGAAATATTGAGACTAGCAATTTTTCCTGGTCCACCAGTTTTAATATATCGGTTCCTAAAAGTAAACTGGTCAAACTTCCTGAAAATCGTGTTCTAAATGAAAATTATGTTGTTGGGAAGCCGGTTACGGGCATTTTGCTCTATAAATATGCTGGTATTAATCCTGAAACGGGTTATTTCAGTTTTACAAATGCTGCCGGTGTAACCGCTGACTACAACAGCGGATTGACCAATGCTGACAAAACGGAATTTCTGGACCAGGCGCCGCGTAACTACGGTGGTATCCAGAACTCCTTCAGGTATAAAAAGCTGTCAGTTGATATATTCATTTCCTATACTAACAGGATGGGCCGGAATCTATTGTCGCAAAATGGGTTTCCTTTTGGATATATGGGGCTGAGCGGCGGCCGGTTCTGGCTTGATCGCTGGCAGCAACCTGGCGACGTTACAGATGTACCAAAGGTGAGCGCGAAAATTTCAGACTGGGGCAGGTACACCAATTATTTTGTTAACAGCACGGGCGCTTATAGCGATGCTTCTTATGCCAGGCTGCAGAATGTCAGCCTGCGGTACAGGTTCGGCGAAAAGTCTCTTACGTGGTTTCATGCAAAAGACCTGTCTGTATATCTGCAGGGCCAGAACCTGATGACATTTTCAAAGTTCGGAGGCCTGGATCCGGAAAATCTGAAGGTGGGGGTTATTCCGCCCATGCGGGTATTTACTGCCGGACTGAATGTTACTTTCTAAATTGTTAAGACTTTAATGGCAAACTCATGGAATTCCGTTTTAATATAAATCGCTTAATTCTAATCTTAGCTGCATTATGCAGCCCTCTGCTCAATAGTTGTGAAAAATACCTGGACGGTACAGATCTTTCTTCGGGTACCATTGCCGGGACTGAAGCTTTTGTGTCTGATAATTCTGTTTCCGCTATTGTAACCGGCACATTTCTGAACATGGCGTCTTCCGGCCCCTTAAATTTTCCGTCGTTAACAGGGTTGTATACAGACGAACTGGTGCCGCTGCCTTCCACCACCAGCAATACCCCTAACTGGTCTTCTTACCAAAATGCTGTGCAGGCCTCTAATATAAATTTCTGGACATCTGCCTATAACATGATTTATGCTGCCAATGCTGCTATCGAGGGAATTAACACGACTCCTGCAATGCTTTACAATAAGAGTCAGTGGCTCGGCGAAAGTTATTTCTCACGCGCCTTTATTTATTATTACCTGACCAATCTTTATGGTGACGCCGCACTTACTCTCACAACAGATTATACGGTAAACAGCAGATTACACCGGGCGCCTCAGCCGGAAGTTTTTCAACAGATCATTGCAGACCTGAAAACGGCTAAGGGCTATTTGAGTAATGATTACAGAAATGGTTATGGTACAACGACTAATGATCGTGCAAGACCTAACAAGTGGGCTGCGGGAGCGCTGCTTTCTAAGATCTATCTGACAATAAAAGACTGGAAAAACGCTGAATCAGAGGCCGATTCCATTCTCAGCAACGCTACTTACCAGTTGGTTACACCTTCCCAGGTGTTCCTGACGAATAGTAAGGAGACTATATGGGCACTTGCGCTAAAGAACGATGAGAAAACGTATGAATACAGTTTATATAATAATAATATGCCTGCGATCGTAACGCTGGAGCCTAAAACTTATTCGGTACAGGTTTGTCTGAGCGGCGGCCTGCTCAGCCTGTTTGAGGCTAACGACGCCCGGTACAGTGCATGGGTAAGGACCACTACTCATACGGGGGTTTCTCCATCAGTCGATTATTCGTTTCCCAATAAATATAAATCAGGCACTGCCGGGGCAGAGCGTTCTGTGATGCTGCGGCTTGCTGATATTTATCTTGTCAGAGCTGAGGCACGGGCGCGGCAAAACAAGCTGGAAGAAGCGAAGTCGGACCTGAATGGGGTTAGGGCAAGAGCCGGGCTCCAGGGTACTACCGCCGGAAATCAAACCGAACTTCTTGCAGCGATCTGGCGTGAACGGAGAGTAGAGCTGTTTACAGAGCTTGGAAACCGCTTCTTCGATTTGAAAAGAACGAATACAATCGACGAGGTGATGACGGCGCTTGCTCCTCAAAAAGGCGCTGTCTGGAGTAGTTTTAAGCACGTGTGGCCTATACCTCAAAATGAACTGACGTATGGGCCTAACCTGGTTCAGAATCCGGGCTATTAGTTTTCTTATTGTTTTCAGAATCTGATCAGCAGAATTAAGAATGAATTTAAAAACACTGGCGGCCGTAATACTTGGAGTATTTATGGCCGGAACAAGCATTGCCCGTGAGCAGAGTTACCGGGTGCTGGTACGGTTACCTGATTTAAGAACTCCCTCTAAAGCATATCTGGTATTTTCTTATGGCTGGACGAATCAAAAGATTATCGATTCTGCGGAGATGAAAAACGGACGCTGCGTTCTTTCAGGGAAAGTGAACGGGCCTCAGAAAGTTCATCTGGTGGTCACGCGCGACAAGGAGAATATCCATAGCTATCACCCCCGGGCAGATGCCCGGGTTATTTACCTGGAAGATGGTACTATTTCTGTCACCGGCAAAGATTCGGTTAAAACCGCCCGCGTTAGCGGGACAAGGACGAATCTTGATTATCGGAGCTACTACAGAACGGTTGTAGCTCCGGGCGACAGCCTGTTTGAATCATTAAAACCTTTGTATATCAGGGCAAACAGCGGGGCGGCCGGTGATCCGGAATCCAAGAAATTGCTGGAGAAACGGATTCATAAGGCTATCCAAAGGCGCGATTCATTGAAATATGTATATATTCAGCAGCATCCCGGCTCTTATCTCAGCCTGGAAGCACTCACTGAACTCGGCGGCCCTGAGCCCGGGTCAGATAAGTTTCGCCGCCTTTTTTCATCGCTTTCGGAGAGGATTCAGCAGAGCGGAGCGGGTATGCGGTTCGCTGCTTTATTAAGTGAGAAGCGGCCGGGATCTATAGGGACGGTGGCTCCGGACTTCGTTCAAAACGACGTAAACGGACGTCCGGTGAAATTGTCGGATTTCAGGGGGAGATATGTGCTTCTCGATTTCTGGGCCTCGTGGTGCGGGCCTTGCCGCGCGGAAAATCCCAACCTCGTTAATGCTTATTCTTTATACCGTGACCGGAATTTTACAATCCTGGGCGTCTCCCTTGATCAGCCGGGAAAAGAAGAACTCTGGCTGCAGGCTATTAAGAAGGATGGGTTGACCTGGACCCAGGTTTCCGACCTGAAGTTCTGGAATAATGAAGCGGCTAAGCTTTACTCTGTCAGGAGCATTCCTCAGAACTTCCTGATAGATCCTTCCGGCGTTATCATTGCGAAAAACCTGAGGGGCGAGGCACTGATGATTAAGCTTAAGGAGTTACTTGGGGATACGCCTGCAAAGGGGGGACCACCGTACTAAGCCTGTAAACACTTGAACTCAAGAAATCACGTCTCCCTGTGATCATTTAAGAGTTTATTTATAGCTCGTATTTAATGAAACCCAAACGGGGCCAACGCGTATACACGCCGACAAACATATCTTATGATGAGCATTAAACAAACGATCGCCTTATTCATTATTTTAGTTTCTCTTTCGCCGCTGCGCGCACAAATAGCATTTTCTCCTGGTATGTTCGGAGTTCATCATAGAAGCAATGCACCTAAGATTGATTTTGAAAACCTCACCATCAATCCAGGGTCGGTAGTAACCGCGACTATTCTTGTTACTCCCCAGGCTGGTGTGGTTGTCACCCAAAAAGGACTCTGTTATTCAACCGCTCCTGCTCCCACCATTGATGGCACAAAAACGACCAATGGTGGTGGTAATGAGCGCTATTATCCGGTTATTTCTTCTTTAACCGGGGGTGCTATATACTATGTGAGGCCTTATGCCACTATCGGCACTGTAACATATTATGGCTCCGAAAAACGAATGGTAGTCTTCTATTACACTGGCGGATCACAGAACTTTACCGTCCCTGAGGATGCCGGTACCGCTAAAATACGAATACTCGGAGCACAGGGAGGGAGCAGCTATAGTAGCTCTCCCGGGCTTGCTGCTGGTGGCCTTGGTGCTTTAATGGAAGGTGTTTTTTCCCTTACCCCGGGCAGCCAGATTACGTTCGATATAGGACAAAAAGGCGGCGACGGCTATCCGTTTTATGTGGTGGGCAGCGGAGGGGGAGGCGGAACCTTTGTCTACTCCGGAACGACATCTAAAATACCCCTCATCATAGCTGGAGGCGGCGGCGGAGGGATCGTATTTAACTCCTCCCAACGGGCAAACGGACAAGACGGACAAGCAGGCTCCGATGGAACCTCTGGTATAGGTTATGAGGGTGCGTCTACGTCGGGAAGAGGCCAGGGCGGCTATGGGGGATCGAGCGCATATGGAGGTGCGGGAGCCGGATGGTACTCAGCAGGTACCACTACCTCCGGGAAAGATCTGAGCGGCAAAAGAAACCCCTGGCTCGGTGGAAATTCCGGAAGTTCATAC
>NZ_QEAS01000023.1:59471-71626 GCF_003130405.1 Pararcticibacter amylolyticus | reverse complement strand
ATCCTCAGTTGAAACTGTCTCATCAGGTGGCGGCGGCGGATCATATAACTCTGCACCAGCAGCCACCCAAGTCAGCTCGTCGGGCGTTCAGTCAGGCAATGGAGCGGCAATTATCATCTGGTAAAGCGATTTCCTAAACATATTGATCTTATCCAATCGCATGCTGGTTGGGCCAGGGTCTCCCGGTTCCGGTTTCACAAAGCAATTTTAAACTTCTGAGGAATTGTGCCCAGGTGTAGCTGCATTCGGCAAAAGATGGGCTGTAGTCCGCCCAATCGTTATGTTCAAACATTAATAATGTTTTCACGTCAACAGGGTTTTGGTCAGCCTGGCCGCTGATCTCAGGATGCCCGGTGAGCAACACCGGCATTTCGCGCTGTAAAAGGCTGAAGGTAATGGTGGTTCCAATCCATTCCTGATCGCCCTGGATACAGATCCATTTAACAAATTCGCCGGGCCGCAATTCTGCGACTTCCATTTTTTTTACGTAGCCGTTCTCAAAAGGGAAACTGGCGACCGTGCCTTCTTCAGGGGTAGCCTGTGTGTTGGGACTCCACCAGGCCGAAAGGCCATCAGCAGTGGTCAATGCGCGGTAAATGTTTTCGCAGGGGGCTCCGATGAGCAGCGTATGCCTGATATTTGTCATTATCAAAGATAAGCCTTTCATTTACTTAATTATAACCTTATCCCGTCTTCCTCCGTAAACGTCCAGCACAGATTTATCTCTGAATGAGTAATGAGTTTTAGAAGAGTATTATGAAAATAAACTTTACCAGAATAGCCATCGCAATTGTCTTCTATACTTTTTGTGGGGTGGTGAACGCCCAGACGTGGCAGACACTCGGGAAGGCCGAAAATATTGACGATCAGGTGAGTCCAATGTCCGTTTCCGCTTCAATGATGACACGAAGTGCCGACGGGACGCTTTATGCGGTGATGGATGAATACAACGGTACCGGTTCCGGGGCCAGGCCAACGGTAAAAAAATATATCAATAACAAGTGGGTGGCTGTAGGGCAGGAGCGGTTCGGGTCCACGCCCAGTGGTTCCTCCAGGATGGCATTCGCTCCCGATGGAACAATATATGTGTCCGCTGTTAATGTTACAACCAGGAAGTGTACTGTATATAAATTAAGTGGTTCCCTATGGGTGGTTGCGGGCAATGAGGATTTTGCAACCTGCTCTACTCCATCCCGGATTGCTGTAGATGCAAACGGGGTGCCTTATGTTATTTACAGAGAGAATGTTAGTTATGGCAGGTGCATGATCATGAAGCTCAACGGTAGTACCTGGGAAATTTCCGCTGTGTTATCGGCAACCATCACCAATTCTTCAAATATGGATCTGGTCAGAGATGCCAGCGGAGTGCTCTTTGCTGCTTTCAGAGATGACAACCAGGGCAGCAAGGCTACTGTTATGAAACTTGACAATGGAGCCTGGAAAGTGGTAGGAACCGAAGGCTTTACTTCTTCTTCTGTAAATGCCCTCAGGCTGGTTTTTGATAGCAATAATATCCCTTACCTGTTATCCGATGCGGGAGGCAAGCTTGGGCTGATGAAATTCGTGAGCGGAAGCTGGCAAACGCATAGCGCCAATATTTCTACGGGAACTATAGGGGCAGATCTGGACATGACCTTTGACGCCAGCGGGAATATTTATGTTGCCTATGCGAATGTTCCAACTAGTAATAAAACAGTAGTCAAAAAATTCTCCGGAGGGCAGTGGCAGAGCCTGGGAAACGCCAATGGATTTTCTGGTGGAGGAAGTCCCAATGTCGGCCTTGGCCTCTATAATGGAAATGTATATGTATTATACCGGGACAATGCTTATGGGGGCAAGCCGATATTCAGTAAATTTAACGGTACAGACTGGGATGTCCTCGTTTATACTGACGATATCGAAAGTACGAATTCTCCAACAGTTGTAATAGACAATACAGGCACTGTATACGCAGTATTTCAGGATGAAATAAAGAGCTACACTTTATCAGCAAAGAAATTCGTAAATGGCTCCTGGCAGTTTGTGGGTGCCCGGGGTTTTTCCTCCACATCTCCTTCGCTGGGGATGCAGGTTGCTGTTGGAAATAATAATAAATTGTATGTGGCTTACAGACAGGCAACAACAGGAGTTTCGCGAATCCAGGTATGGCAGTATGATGGCACCGCCTGGTCGGCTCTCAGCGACCCTGGTACGGGTGGGGGAAGCGGGGACTATTATGTGGATATTGCTGTTGACAAAGACGGTGTTCCCTATGTCTCCTACTCGGATACAAATGAGCAAATTATAGTTAAGAAATACACAGGCGGAAGCTGGGTCCTGGTAGGTTCCACCGTTTCAGATGGTAATGGCTATAGTAATAGCCTGGCGTTTGATCCCTCCGGGATTCCCTATGTTGTTTACGCCGATGCCTCTGTTTCGATCAATAAGCTTAGTGTTAAGCGGTTTGTAAACGGAGCATGGGAATATGTGGGTATTAAAGGATTCTCAGAGAATTATGCAAATGCGCCCGATTTAGTTTTCGGTGCGGATGGAACACCTTTTATAGGCTATGCAGCATCGAGTAAGCTTTATATAAAAAAATATGAAGGGGGGAACTGGAAAACAGTCGGTCCCGAGGTAGGAATAGGTTCGGTAGCGTATCCAAGGCTGGCAGTCGACGCAGATGGTACGCTTTATATCGCATACAAGCATAGCTCTAACGGACTGCCAATGGCATCCCGGTTCTTCAACGGCGCCTGGGTTCCTGCGCCGGGCACCCCAGCCTCGATACTGACAACCAATGGTCCCAGCTTGTTTTACCGGAACAATATTGTTGCAATGGCTCATGGTCTCCGGGGAGGTTTTGTCAAAACGATGAGTACCCTGAAAAATACCGGCACACCAGCGAACCTCCGGGTAACGGAAGGTGACAGGAAGCTGTCTTTGCAGTGGGATGCCGTGAGCCAGGCAACAGACTACAAGCTTTACAGCATGGACGCTAACGGCAATTCTACCCTGGTAACACAAATTACAGGTACACAATATGTACATCCTAATCTGACCTTCGGTACGGTTTACCGTTACCGCGTAGCAGCGTTGAATGGAACGGAAGAAGGGATCTTCTCTGCTGAGGTGAGCGCCATCCCTTTTGGCGGGTCAGTTACCTGCAGTGCAGCGCTTGTAAATACGCAAACAGTGACGCTCAATATCGCTGCCAGCGATGCTGCTGCTAAAATGAGTTTTTCAAATGACGGAAACACCTGGAGCGAGTGGGAAGATTATGCCGCGACTAAATCATGGACAGTGACTGCCGGAGACGGTGCTAAAACTATTTACATGAAACTGAAGAACAGTACAATCGAAAGTGGGGTCTATTCTACTACCCTGACGCTTGATCAGACCCCGGTGACAGTTTCCGGAGTAGAAGAGGGGCAATTGTATAATACCGACAGAACGATTATCTTAAGCACATTTAAGACAGCCACGCTCACGAATAACGTTACTTCACAAACCAGTTCTATCTCCAGTCCTTACTTGGTTAGTGGCGAAGGCAGCTTTAAAATAGTGGCGGAAGATAATGCAGGTAACAGGACGGAAGTAAATTTCTATATCGATAAAACAGCACCGCTTTCTGCTGCTACAATAGCGATGGCAGGCAGAAATGAAGCTGGTTATACCCGGGAGCTCAGGCCGGTAGTGAACGGTACAGGGGAGGCCGATGGAAAGGTAAAGTTATATCTTGACGGTAGTTCGGCTGCAATGGCTCAGGTGGATGTCTCATCCTCCGGAACCTGGTCATACACCTTTGGTACCGATCTGGCCGAAAAGGCATATACGGTCAAGTCCGTTATTTCTGACAGAGCAGGAAATGCCGGTCCTGAAAGTGCAGCTTTTGCTTTCACTGTCGATAAAACAGCCCCCAGTGCTCCTGTGGTTGAAGCAGCTACATGGGGAAGGGTTGTGGGGTATACTCCAAAAGCAAAACCGGTTATAAGTGGCACCGCAGAAGCAAATTCCAAAGTAAGCTTATATCAGAATGGAAGTCCAGCCCCGTTGGCAGATGTAACAGCAAGCGGGACCGGAGCCTGGAGTTATACTCCCGCTACACCTTTGGCGGAAGCGTCCCACTTTTTTACAGCGACTGCCACCGACCAGGCTGGTAATGTTAGTGTGTTAAGTGCAGCTCTGTCGGTTACTGTAGATTTTACAGCTCCCGATGTTCCGGTGATCTCTTCCGTTACAGGTAGAAATGGGAATGGTTATACCAGGGAAAGCAAACCAGCAATAGGTGGTACGGTTGAAGTGGGATCATATGTTGCTATCTATCTTAACGGAAGTGCGGCAAAATATGGAGGAGTGGCTGCTAAGGCAGATGGCACATGGTCGTATACCGGGGCCGCTGACCTTGCCGAAGGCGAATATTTTATAACCGCTGGAGCGTCTGATCCGGCTGGTAATAGTAGTACCTTAACTGTACCATTCAACTTTGTGGTAGATAAAACCGCTCCGGCAGCTCCGGTGATCTCCGGTGTTTCCGGAAGGAATTCTGCGGGTTATACCCGGCAAAGTAAGCCTGCCGTCAGCGGTACGACGGAAGCGAATGCGATCGTATCACTTTACCTTGACGGTAGTTCAACCAAATTAGCTGACGTAACAGCTAATACTGATGGTGTATGGTCGTATACATTCGGCAGCGATCTTGATGAGAGAGCGCATTCGGTTACGGCAAAGGCAACGGACCTGGCTGGCAATGCCGGTGCGGGCAGCGCGGCATTTAGTTTTATAGTTGATAAAACCGCCCCCGTCACCACCATCACCTCTTTGTCCGGACTGAACAACGGATTCACCAAAGAAATCAGGCCAACCGTCAGCGGAACCACCGAAGCCAATGCAAAAGTATCCCTCTTCCTTGACGGAAGCACAACCCGCCTGGCAGACGTAACAGCCGGCGCCGGCGGCGAATGGTCATACACCTTCACAGCCGGGCTGAGTGCAGGCCCGCGGAGCCTGAAAGCCTCCGCCGTAGACTTAGCAGGAAATACCGGCACATTAAGCGCCCCCTTTAATTTCACAGTAGACAAAACCGCCCCCGTGACCACCATCACATCCCTGTCAGGACTCGATAACGGTTTCGTCCGGGAAAGCAGGCCCACCGTCAGCGGTAGCTCAGAAGCACATGCACGCATCTCTCTCTACCTGGATGGAAGCGCGCTGTTACAGGCAGAAATAACAGCCGATGCCAGCGGAAAATGGACGTATACGTTTACCACAGACCTGGCCCGGGGAACGCGCAGCCTGAAAGCCTCAGGAACAGACCAGGCCGGCAATGCCGGAGCATTAAGTGCCGCCCTGAGCTTCACCGTAGACAGGACCGCCCCCGCCGCCCCAAGGATCATAACCGTAGCCGGCAGGAACAGCGGAGCGTACATCAAGACCGGGAAACCCGAAGTAGCCGGCACGGCAGAAGAAAACAGCACCCTCGGCATCTTTGTCGACGGAAGCACGGTCCAGACAGCCTCGCTGGCCACACCAGCCACAGGAGTCTGGTATTATACCTTTACAACAGAACTCCCTGAGGGCGAACATACCCTCATCGCAGTTGCCACCGATAAAGCAGGAAACACCAGCCCCGCAAGCACACCGTTCAAACTGGTAGTCGACAAAACAGCACCCGCCACCACCATCACCGCCATCAGCGGGCAGAACGAACGCGGGTATACCGCCCAGCTGAAGCCCACCGTAAGCGGTACAACAGAGCCCAACACGCCGGTAAGCCTCTACCTCGACGCCGGGATGACCAAACTCGGCGAGGTAAGCAGTGACGGCAGCGGGAACTGGCAGTATACCTTCGTGTCCCCCCTGTCAGAAGCAGAACATAAGATCTGGGCAGCAGCCACCGATAAAGCCGGAAATACCGCCACCATCATGGCCACACTAGCCTTTAAGGTCGATGTCACCGCCCCCAAAGCCCCCCGGTTTAACCTGTACGCCAACGCAGCAGGATACTATAACGGGCAGAGGCCCTTTGTGACAGGGACGGTCGAACCCGGAACAAGACTCCGGCTACTGGTCAAAGACCATCCGGAGCTGAGCAGTGACTTTCCCTCCTCGATGGGGCAGGTGACAGATGCAATTTTCCCACGCGAGCTTCCCGAAGGAACATACACGTTTACCGCAGCAGCAGTAGATGAGGCAGATAACATCAGCCCGCTAAGTGAAAGCAGGACCATCATCATCGATGTGACCGCCCCCTCAGCACCAGTGATCTCCTCCCTGTCAGGACTGAACGAAGCAGGTTACACCAGCCAGCAGAAACCCCTCATCAGCGGGACCACAGAAGCCCATGCTTCCGTCTCCCTGTATCTCGATGGAAGTACGGCAAAGCTGGCCACCATCAAAGCAGAAGCAAACGGCCGCTGGTCGTATCCATTCCCTATGACCCTGCCGGAGGGCAGCCATTCCATCACCGCAAAGGCCACCGACCTGGCCGATAATACCGGCACCGTCAGCGCCGCCTTCCGCTTCACCGTAGATGCCACCATCCGGCAGCCGCAGATCAGCAGGATTTCAGGGCAGACACCGTTTGGACATACCAACCAGATCCGCCCGGTGATCAGCGGGACCGCAGACAAAGATGCCGTGATCAGCATCCATCTCGACGGAATAGAAGAAGCAAGTACCGTTACGGCCGATGCCGGCGGCATATGGGAATTCACCTTCCCCCATGCACTGGCAGAATCCGCCCACGAACTAAAGGTAACAGCAAAAGATGCCGCCGGCAATGAAAGTCAGAGCAGTGCGCAGTCCTTTACCGTCGACGCCACCGCACCGGAAGCCCCCGTCCTGTCAGAGATCCCCGGCGGGACCGGCCTGACCGCCGACCCTTCGGCCCGTACCAAAGGAAAAAGTGAGCCCGGGGCCATCGTAGAGATCTATGCCGGCAGTCACAAAGCAGACGAAGTGGTAGCAGGAGAAGACGGTACCTGGATGGTATCCTTTGACCCTGTCCTGGCAGTTGGTTCACACGAGATTACCGCAATAGCCGTAGACAAGGCCGGCAACAGGAGCCAGCCAGGTACCCCGGCCACCATCCGGGTGATCAGTCAGAAGATCAATACCGTCCTGGAAACAGGTACAATAGAAGCCAAAACATACGGAGACCAGGATTTCACGCTGGCAGCCGTCAGCAACAATGACCAAAGCCCTGTACGCTATTCAAGCAGCAACAGCCGTGTGCTGAGCGTCAGTGAGAACGGCACCGTTCACATCGCCGGGGCCGGGACCGCCAGTATCACCCTCACCCAGGCCGCAAGCCCGGCATTCACCTCCTCCACCATCATCCGGGAGATCGTGGTAAACAAAGCCCGGCATACGGTCCATTATACCCCCGTTCCCGCCCTTGAGCGTCATGGCGAACCCTTCGGCCTTCAGGCCTACGCCAGCTCCGGTCTTCCGGTGCAGGTTAAAAGCTCCAACCCGATGGTGGTAAAAGTAAAAGAAGGAAAGCTGGAGCCCCAGGGTATCGGAAGGGCAACCGTCACCCTGAGCGTTGCCGATACCTCCAACTACCAGGCTGTCCAGGTCGATATCGATGTCACTGTAGCCGATCAGAGCGGAGAGAAAGTGATTGTCGGCAAGGTACTTTCCCCTAACGGCGACGGGATCAACGACGTGCTGAAGATCGAAGGCCTGACGAGCCTGGGCAGACACCGGATCCTCATTTTCAACCGTGAAGGCACCCCGGTATTTAAGACAGACTTCTATCCCAGCGGAGAGGTGTCAGAAGAGGGCACGAAAGGCTTCACCGGAAGTTTTAAGGTGAACAGCCTGCCTCAGGGTACCTACTTCTACAAAGTAGAGTACCTGGATGGAAATGTTCAGAAGCAAAAGACCGGGTTCGTGGTGGTGAAGTATTAAGATATCTTATGCGGTTATTCAGTACAGTACAGGAGAAAGCTTTTTTTAAATTTGCAGCTCATTTATTGTAATATATTTATGTCACAATCATTGTCTTACCAGGTTTATTCCGACCGGGAGTTTGTGCAACAGTATGAAGATTCCATATTGAATAATGCCTGGAACGCCTGTTACGAACGGCCTTCTACATTATCCCTTGTGCCGGAGAACCTGAAGGATCAGAATGTTCTGGATGCCGGGTGTGGTCCTGGTGTCGTATCGGAGATCCTTTTGGAACGGGGGGCAATGGTTACAGCTGTCGACTACAGTCCTGAGATGATTAAGCGAACGCTTTTGCGCACAAATGGAAAAGTAGATGCAAGGATCCTGGATCTGAACAAGGGCCTGGGGGAGCTGGCGTCCTCCTCTTTTGATGTTGTTTACTGTTCCCTGGTTATTCACTATATCGATGATCTGCAACAGCTGTTTTCTGAATTTGCAAGGGTTCTTAAGCCCGGCGGGCTGTTTGTCTTTTCAACAGATCATCCTGATCTCGCGGCTGTTGATAACCGGGCTGAAGACCTGCAGGTTCGCAATACGGTAAGATGGGATAGCTTCAATGTTAGTATTGAATTATATCAAAGATCATGGAATCATATCATGAAGGCTTTAATCTCTAACTCATTTGAACCGGGGATCGTGGCGAATGCCCGGCCGGGTGAGGAATGCAGGGTGAGATTTCCGAAAGAATATAACCAGCTATTGCAGAAGCCGTATTTTATCTGTGTGAGGGCCATTTGCAGGAAAGGCTATCGGTCTGATGAAATGAGTGCTGCAACTCAGCGGGATATTTTCCTTTAGAGGGCTGGGGAATCTTTACTTCGGGAGGTTCTTTTGGAATTTCTCCTGGACGGGTTCTTCCCTGAACGTATTAAACCTTGGCCGGATAATGCGTATGCTCCTTTTTGAAAGGTCGATACTGGCATTAAGCTCGAAACCTATAAGGATAATGAGGGAGTTGAGGAATAACCAGATCATGATGACGATCAGCGTTCCGATGGAACCATAAAGCTTATTGTAATTTCCGAAATGATTGATGTAATAGGTAAACCCCCAGGAGGTGAGGATGGCGAGGATGGTCGCCAGCCAGGACCCCGGACTGAACAACTTCCATTTTTTCTGATAAGAGGGGCCATACCGGTAAAGGATGGAAATGGTAGTGAAATAGATGACTGCGAGAATAAACCATCTCACCATTGCGATGATGTACACCCAGATCGATTCGCCGATGCGGATCTCCGACTGTAGGGCCGTGATGACGAATTCTCCGACGGTGATGATGGCCAGACCCAGTATCAACGCAAATACGGTGATAACGGTGAGAGACAGCGCCACGAACCTTTGTTTCAACCATCCGCGGGTTTCCGGCTGAAGCGACGATTTGTTAAAGGCCTGCATCAGGTTGCTGATCCCGTTGGTGGAGAAGAACAGCGCTGCCAGGAACCCGAAGGAAAGCAGTCCCCCGTTTTGTTTTTTTATGATGTCTTCCAGGGTCGACTTCACAGCGTCAAATGCATTCAGGGGAAGTATCATGGCGATCAGGGACAACAGTTTATCCTGGAAGCCTTCGATGGGGATATACGGAATCAGCGTAAATAAAAAGATGATCCCCGGAAAGATGGCCAGCATAAAGCTGTAGGCCAGGGATGAGGCCCTGGTGACCAGGGAATCGCGCGAGATCTCCTGGAAAAAAAAGGTACCAACCGTGTAGAGGGGCAGAGGGCTGAATCCGGGAAGCACAGTCTTCTTCGTCCAGTCCATCAGTTGTCTGTACGGTTTTATCTTTAAAAGTATCGACTGTATTCCCGACATAGCACGTTCTGTTTATTCAAAAAAGGGGCGGAGCCTGTCCTGGAAGTCTTCAGGCGGCATACAGGGCCTGTTGCGCTTCATGTCCACAAACGCCAGGGTGGTTTCGCCCTCATGTATCAGATCATTCTCTTCGTTATAGAGCTCGTAAATAAACCGGATCCTCACGCCCGGCAGTTTATCCAGGATCACCCTCACGGTGATCTCTTCGTCGTAGCGGGCGGGCTTAATATATTTACACCGCATTTCGAGAACCGGCATCATAATACCGGCTTCTTCCATCGAGCGGTAGGTCATGCCGAGGCTTCTCAGCATTTCAACGCGTCCTACTTCATAAAATTCGGCATAGTTGCCGTAGTACATATATCCCATCTGATCCGTCTCTCCATAACGTACTCTTATCTTAGTGTCGTGTACAAACATTATTTTTTTATGTTTCGTTCGTTAAGTGCCTGCTGGAACCGTCTTGCATTGACCAGGTGTTCTGCCTGCGTCACCGCAAAATTGTGGTATCCTGAAAAGTCTTCTTTGGCACACATGTAAAGATAATTATGCTTCTGGTAATTTAACACCGCATCTATGGCGTTGATACTCGGCATCATGATGGGGCCGGGAGGCAAGCCTGAATAAACGTAGGTGTTATAAGGTGAATCTTTAATTAAGTGCCGGTTGAGTACACGCCTGATGGTGAAGTCTTTATTGGCGTAAATAACCGTCGGGTCGGCCTGCAGCCGCATTCCTTTTTTTAAGCGGTTGAGGTAGAGGCCGGCGATGGTCGGCATCTCATTGTCGTGCAAAGCTTCTGCATCCACAATCGCTGCGAGGGTGCTCACCTGCGCCTGGCTCATGCCCAATGCTTTTGCTTTTTCTTTTCTCTTTTCATTCCAGAATTTCTGGTACTCGTCGTACATCCTTTTGAAGAATTTATCGGCAGAGATATTCCAGTACATTTCGTAGGAATTAGGAATGAACATGGTATAGACGTTATCCCTGGTGAAGCCAAACTTGCTGATGAAGCTGGTAGAGTCGAGAAGGCGGACGAGAGAGACAGAATCGGGTTCCAGCTGTTTGGAAACGTATCCCGCAAAGTCTTCTTTGAGGCGGTAGCCGCGGAAAGACAGCTTGACGGGTTCCTGGTTTCCCGCTTTCAGCATGTTAATGAAGCGGCGGTTTCCCATACCCGGGGTCAGCTTGTATTTTCCGGGTTTTACAGATTTCGGGTAATTCATATTGAGCGCTACCCAGTGGAACACTACGCTGTCTTTTACCATCTCTTTTTCCCTGATGGTTTTGTAGACGTCTTCGAACCCTGACCTGGTCCGGATGTACAGGTACTGCTCATTGTCTGTTACACTTGGGCCAAAGTACCGCAGGTAATAGTTCACACCGGTGATGCCCAGAATAATCACTATGAGGATCGCAAAGGCGATGAGTGTTTTGGCTTTTAAAGAAAGTCCTCCGGATTTATTATCAGTCATTCTTTTATAAAAGTTTTGTTCTTAATTAATTTTCAGCAGTGTTTTCAGGTATTAGCAGAAACAGGAGACCTTCCGGTACTCCTGCTTGATCTTTTATTGAACAGACGGCACTGCAACAAGTTTTGATTTAATGCCGCCGCGTCACTTGCTTATTTGGGAGGTGCATCGTTTGAAAGGATCAGATCGACATGGGTGCCAATGGCAACCTTCGATACAGAGTCGGCAGTAGGGTATTGTTTAACCACCCGGGCCATCGTGCTGTCAGTAACAGTTCCTTCATACATAACCGAGCCGGCTGCCAGCGATGAACCCTTCAGGGAAAAGATAGCTTCCGTCAGTGTCAATCCCGTCACGTTGGGGAGATCCACTTCACTGGCTCCTCTGCCGTCGCCGAGCAACAGGGAGAGAACAGAACCTTTGGGAACCTGCTGCCCCTTACTGAGCTTACGTCCTTTATAAGAAACTTCCAGGACGCGGTCTCTGGCAACATCGGAGGTATAAGTCGTATCGCCGATCTTAAGGCCATAATTACTAAGCACTGCACGGGCTTCCAGGAAGTTCATCAGGAACACATCGGGGAAGCCTACCTCAGGCGCACTGCGTGTGATGATCGTCAGATAGACCGTACGGTTTACCTTCACATTTGTATTGGCATCGGGATCCTGCTCTATTACGGTTCCCGGCGCCTTATCCATCTGATAAACGGAATCGATCTGGTACCTGAGCCCCTGTTCTTCCAGCATGGAAATAGCCTGTTCTACAGAAAGTCCTTTTAGCTTTGGTACCGGAACTCCTTCTCCGTGCCTGGTATAAAAACGAAGGCTGAAGAAAATGATCAGCAAAAAACCTGTCACAGAGCAAATTGCAATAAGAAGGTTTTTCCGGAAAGTATTTGTTTTAAGATAATCTAAAAATTTACTCATTGTTAAAAAA
>NZ_QEAS01000023.1:59169-59347 GCF_003130405.1 Pararcticibacter amylolyticus | reverse complement strand
GAATGATAATGATCAGGGATCTGCCTGCATCCAGTCTTTTGAGGGAATATTACTGAATACTAATGTAAAGATTTGTTAGTTTGAATACAAAATATGTTTTTCAACTCATTAAAAGGCAGGTTAAAATCTAATAAAAACCGGTAACGTTTTCTTTGTAATCTTCACACTAACCTCAGTA
>NZ_QEAS01000023.1:0-59043 GCF_003130405.1 Pararcticibacter amylolyticus | reverse complement strand
TTAAATTGTATCTTTGCCGCCATGAAGAAGACTATTGCCCTGGTAACCGGTGGCTTTACCGGAGAGTCGGTGATTTCATTGCAAAGTGCGGAAGTGATCGACAAGAATATTGACCGTGAGAAATTTGATGTTTATAAGATCATTATTACGCCTGAGAGCTGGTATTATGTAGATGATAATGCCGTGAAGCATTCTGTCGATAAGAACGACTTTTCTTTGACTGTTCAGAATCACGTGGTGCGCTTCGACGGAGTGTTCATCGGGCTCCACGGATCTCCCGGAGAGGATGGAAAACTGCAGGGGTATTTTGATATGATCGGTATTCCTTATACCAGCTGTGATGCGGCTACTTCTGCCATTACCATGAACAAAGGCTATACAAAGGCGATTGTTGATGGGGTGAAAGATCTGTATGTGGCTAAATCGGCCATGCTTTTTGAGAATAGCCCGGAGGCAGCGGTACAGATTACGGAAAGCCTGAAGCTTCCTCTTTTTGTGAAACCGAATAACGGGGGAAGCAGCATTGGTATGAGCAAGGTGAAGACTGCTGAGGAGCTGCCTGCTGCGCTCGAACGGGCTTTTAAGGAAGGATCGCAGGTGCTGGTGGAAGAGTTTATTGGCGGCAGGGAATTTACCATAGGGGTGTACAAGGGAAAAGAAGGTATTCAGGTGCTTCCGGCTACTGAAATTGTGAGCTCGAAGGAGTTCTTTGATTTTGAAGCGAAATATACAGCGGGGATTACCGATGAGATTACGCCGGGACGGATGACAGAGGAAGAGCTTTCGCGGGTGCAGAAGATCGTGACAGACGCCTACACGAAGCTGAATTGCAGCGGCGTGGTTCGCATTGACTATATCCTGGAGAACGAAACGGATCATTTTTATTTTATCGAGGTGAATACAGTTCCGGGGCAGACTGAAGGCAGTTTGATCCCGCAGCAGGTAAGGGCAGCAGGAAGGACTATCCAGGACTTTTATACTGAATTGCTCGAAATGATATTGCCATAGAGCTTGCTGCTCAACCGGTCTACTACGGGGAGCGAAAGTGACATCCGGGCGATGGTTTTGTGATCTCTTTTTTAGAAATTTGCCGGGAAATATTCTATTGAGTTCTGATATGGCGAATGATTTTATTAAGGAAAAGCAGTTTGAGATGAAGCTGATTGAGATTTACAGGCAGCATCCCTGGCTGGGTGACGAAATATCGCAGCAGGAATTCATTTGTCTCTTTCCAATGCATTACAAAAACGGAAATCCTCAGCGGCCGGAGAAACCTGCGGAGGTTGATCTTGACCGTGATACATTTCTGAAGGTGCTGGTTGCCTTCAAAAGTTCATTCTCTTAACATTTAGTATGAATTATCAGGCTACATATAAACCGGCACGAATGGTTGCGGCTGCAATAGAAACACATTTCAAAGAGAATCTGAAAACTGCATCCCTGAAGGATACGGGCGATGTTGCCAGCATACCTTCGGCGCAGGTGATTGAAGCGATCATTGATGCGGCGTTCTGGGCCAGCCTGCGGAAGGAGGAAGGGAATCCCCCGAAGATCTCTATTGCGTTTCTTACTCCGGAACAGGCCGGTGACCCGCTTTTGTTTGAGCACCGGATGCCTTTGACTACTGGCATTCTAACCAAACTGGCACCGGGATTGGAGCGCGCCGGCATTCATCTGGGTGTTTGCCTGGAAGACGGCGAGTTGTTTATATGGGGCACCACCCTGAAGATTCCTAACCTTTGTTTTGTCCTGGATGTATCCGAACCAGGTCTGCTGGTGATTAAACACAGGCGTGTATGTGGTTTTGGTAAATTCTCGAACGTGGCGGTGCTGAAGGGCGACCAGGTGAAAATAATAGATAATAAGGGAACGCTGCTGTCTGATTGCCCTCCCTTGCTGAAGATACTGCTTGACCTGGAAGCGCCCGGTGACTGGAGCGATCCGATAAACATCCTGATCCAGCTGGCTGTTTCCATGCGTTCTCACCGGCACGGAGGAGCACTATTGATCGTGCCTGACGATACCGAAGCATGGCGCAATTCTATCATTCATCCTATTCAATATTCTATCTCGCCGGCATTCTCGGGACTGGCCTCGTTGACCAGGAACAGCGACCTGCATGGGGCTGACCGGCAAAGTTCACTGAACCGGGAAGTGGATCATCTCGCAGGGCTTACAGCCGTTGACGGAGCTACTGTTATTAACAGGCGGCATGAACTGCTGGCTTTCGGTGCCAAAATTGCCAGGAAGAGGGGAAATGATGATATCGGTTTTATCTCGCTGATAGAGCCGGTGCAGGGAGGCACAGTCAGTGTGGTGCACCCCGGACAAATAGGAGGGACGCGGCACCTGTCGGCGGCCCAGTTTGTGTATGATCAGCGGGATGCCCTTGCGCTGGTTGCGTCTCAGGACGGCCATTTTACGGTGTTTTCGTGGTCGGACGCTGCTGAGATGGTGGCCGCATACCGGATCGAGTCGCTGCTGCTCTAGCTCCGGTCCACCGGCAAGGGGCTTTGTATGATCTTCGTTAAAAAATGTAAAAGAATTGTTCCGGCTTGCCCCCGCAAACCGGAAATGAATATATTTACCATTCAATTAGAAGATCAGGGGACATTAGATGAATACCAATAAATTTTTGACTTCGCTGTTTGCATTCATATTCACCATCAGTTTTTCTGTTTTTTCGCAGCCAGATACGATCAGTATTAACTCGATTGTAGAAAAGGCGCAGGCAATTACAGAGGGCCGGCCGCTGGAAAAGGTGCACGTACATTTCGACAAACCTTATTATGCTGTGGGGGATACGATCTGGTTTAAGACTTATCTGACCAGTAATCTTCACCTGCCTTCCCAGCTGAGCAAAGTGGTCTATGTGGACATCAGTAACAGCCGGGATTCTATTATAGAAACCCTGAGGTTACCCGTTCGGAACAGTGTGGCCTCCGGCAGCCTGACGCTTTCCCCGATGAACTTCAGGCAGGGAAGTTACCAGTTCAGGGCATATACCCGCTGGATGCTCAATTTTGCGGACGCCTATTTCTTCACTAAAACGATCAACATAGGGAACACCATGAATAAGGAACTTACCACCCATATTTCCCTGCAGGGCGAACCCGCTGATAAGGGATATAAGGTTAATGCAAAAGTTCTTTTTAAGGATGAAACCGGGAAACCCTACGTAAATAAGAAGGTAAACTGGCGGATCATTGCCGGCCTTGAAACTTTGAGTAAAGGCCGCGGAACGACCGATCAGAGCGGTTACCTCGTGGTAAATGCCGTCCTTGCCTCGATACCGGTAAAAACGCCGCAGCTTGAAACGGTGATTTCGGTAAGCGATCAGAAGGATCTGACAAGTACGTTCTCTGTTCAGCCTGCATTCAGCAAGCCTGATATGCAGTTTTTTCCCGAGGGGGGAAGGCTTATTTCGGGGGTAAGTTCGAATATTGCGTTTAAAGCCATCAGGGCTAACGGGATGGGAATAGAGGCAAGCGGTACTGTTACCGACAACAGCGGTACAACCGTGGCAAAGTTTAATTCGCGCCACCTCGGAATGGGGATGCTGAACTTTACTCCCGATGCGGAGAAGACATATAAAGCGAATGTCACCTTTGCTGACGGATCGAAGGCATCTTACGATCTTCCGAAACCGCGCACATCCGGCATTGGCCTCGCTGTGAATGCCATGGCACCGGATAATATTGCGGTCAGGATCGCTGCCACACCTGCCTACCTCGAGCGGCACCAGGATGAGCCTTTTTATATTATCGCGAGGAGCGGGGGGGTAACCTGCTATGCAGCTCAGACCCGTCTTCAGAGTGCCGTACATAACGCTGCTATTCCAAAAGATAAGTTTCCTTCAGGGGTGGTAGAGATTACTCTTTTTACGGCTACGGGATCTCCGGTAGCAGAGCGCCTTGTTTTTATTACCCATCCGAATACACCGGGAATTACCATGAATTCGGATAAACCGGCTTACACGACCCGCCAGAAGGTAAAGCTGGGGATCACTGCAAAATATACGGGCCAACCGCTGGAAGGGTCTTATTCTGTAGCGGTTGTAGACGAGAGTAAAGTGCCTTATGACGAGGATTCTGAAACCAGTATCATGAGCTCCCTGCTTCTCTCTTCAGATCTTAAGGGGTATGTTGAAAAGCCGAATTACTACTTCCACCAGATGGATGAAAAGAAAATAGCTGATCTTGATGTTCTCATGCTGACGCAGGGATACCGGTCTTATTCTTACCGCGACATCCTCGACGATAAAGTGCCTGCAGTGAGCTATTTACCGGAACAGGGCATTGAGATATCAGGAACACTGAGGATGAAGAACGGGCTGCCGGTGAATAAGGGAGTAGTTCAGTTCATTGTTCCTGAAAAAGGGGTGTCGGCAAGTGCCCAGACAAATGCAGAGGGCAAGTTCAGGTTTACCAACCTGGTATTTCCCGACTCTTCAAAGGCGATCCTTAGTGCCCGGGGGAATGTCAATTCGCGCAACATGATGATCATGGTGGACGGCGATGTTTTGCCGGGAGCTACTCCGAATGTGAACCAGGGTGATGTGATGATCAATATCGACAGTACGCTGAACCCCTACCTGGCGAACAGCAAAAAAGTATACAGGACGGCTGTGGTGCTTCAGGAGGTTGTGATTAAGAGCCGGGCCACTCCGAAGCCGAGCCATAAGGATTATCCGGCATTGAGCGGTCTTAGCGCCATGCCTGACCAGCTGATCCCCGGGGATCGTTTTCAAAGCTGCCCGTTTCTTCTCGATTGTTTAAAGGGAGGTACGATGGGGATGATGTTCTCGGAAGAAAACTTCTATATCACGAGGGATTATAATTCGGGAAACAGGACACCTGTCCAGGTATTCCTGAACGGGATGCCGGTAGATGCGATCAACCTGAGTTCGGTTAATTCTTCCGAAGTGGAATCTGTTGAGATATTCCTTCGCGACGATCTGGGGACTGTAAACCGCCTTTATAACACCAACGGGGTACTGGTGGTAAACACGAAGAAACCGCCTAAAGGAACTCCCGTGAAGTTGTCGGATCTCCAGGAGCTGCTGCCCCAAAGCAATCTGATAAACTTTACTCCTATGGGCTATCAGAAAGCCCGGCAGTTTTACTCTCCGAAATACGCGGTGGTGAGAAGCGGGCCGGTTACGAACGACCTGCGGAGCACCATCTACTGGAATCCATCGGTGGTGACAGATGCTGAAGGGAAGGCCAGTGTTGAATTCTTTAACGCTGACGGACGAGGCCCCTACAGGGCTGTTGTGGAAGGAATGGATAAGGACGGAAATATGATGAGAACGATTTATCGTTACACTGTGAAATAAGTAAACTTTATAGCGTTACAGACGTAGAACCGGCAGAAAATACCAGCTATTTTAAACATCTGCGGAAATAGTTTGTATGGTAGTTTGTAAATTATAATTTTTGCCCAAAGTACAGATTTTGATGATTAGACTATTTTTTTACGTTGCTTTTGCTCTCTTTGTATCCCTTTCGGTGTATGCTGATAACCTTCCCTCAAACGGGGCGGCAGGGACTTTTACAGTTGTTGTGGACGCAGGCCATGGCGGTAAAGACGGTGGCACCCGGAGTGCCCGCACAAATGAAAAAGACGTAGCGCTGGATGTTGCTTTAAAGCTGAGCCGGGCTCTGAAAACAAAGGGAATTAAAGTGGTTCTGACGCGGAGTACGGATGTGTTTGTCCCTTTGTATGAGCGTATAGAAAAGGCCAACGACGTAAAAGCTGACCTCTTTATCTCAATCCATTGTAACTCGCTTCCCTACAATAAAAAGAACAGGGCCGCAATCAGGGGGGTAGAGACCTATGTTTCCGGTTTTGGCCGCCTGGATGAGCAGGACATCGCGATCCGGGAAAATGCTTCTATCCTCCTTGAAAAGGATTACAAGAAGAACTATAATGGCTACGATCCAAAAGACCCGGAGAGTATCATTTTGTTATCGCTGATGAAAAATGCCTTCCGCACTAAAAGCATCCAGCTTGCCAGCCTTCTGCAAAAGGAGTATAAAAAGGTGGGAAGGATTGACCGGGGCGTTCACGAAAAAAGCCTGGCGGTGCTGGCCAGAGCTTCTATGCCTGCAATTCTGACTGAAATCGGCTATCTCAGCAGTCCTTCTGAAGAGACTTATATGAAATCGGACAGCGGCCAGGAAGAGATCGTATCCTGCCTCCTGAACGCTGTCCTTGCATTTAAATAATTCTCTGCTTCTTCAGAATTTTAATTCTCTTTAGGGTGCAGGATCAGCTTGTTCCTGGTTTTCAGGTAGCGGTATATAAACCATATTGCGGCGGCTAACAGCAAGATTGCCCATAGGTTGCTCAGGGCGATCACAATCTCAAGTAAGAAATACCACCCATATTCAAGAGCATCTGTGAAGCGGTTATAAAACGGCTGCCGGTATGCAGACAGGTCGCCGTTTGCTGCTTTCTCTTTTCTCACCGATTCATTCTGATAGAAGGACAGGGCAACCATGCTGTACTTTACGTCCTGGTCAATCCTTTGTGTATTTGCCTTTTGATCAATCATTTCATCGGACCTGGCGATCAGGTCTGTCACTTCTCTGCTTTTAACGGCTTTGTCTCCCGCGTCTTTCAGTAATTTTTCCCTGCTTTGCTGCTTCAGCTGTGTGGCAATGTAGTCTACACTTTTGTCGTCAATCTGAAGCTTGCTGTTGTTGAGATAGGAGGATAAAGCATTTACCTCATTGATGAACTCTTCGAGGTGGAGGGAGGGGACCCTTACGTTCATCACAGCCCTCGTGGTATACGAACCAACCAGAAGCACAGAATCCTCTGATAGCTTGATCGTCTTGCTGCTGTTCTCCATACTTTCAATATCCAGGTTCATAACCATTCCGCCGAGACTTCGTGCCTTATCGGAGATAAGCCGGCTGCTTTTATTGACATCGGATACTTTAAAATCCATACTGGCCGTTTTTACCAGTTTCTGAGAGGGGTCTGAAGCCGGGTAATCACTGCTGGCAGAATCGGCAGCAGAGTAGACACTACTTTCTTCCGTTTTGTTAGAACTGCAACCAGCTATGAGAACAGCCGTTGCAAACAGGATAAGCTTTTTTGATACTTTCATAGAGGTTGGTTTTTATATTTAATCCTGATGAGGATTGAAATGTAACCCGGAGCGGGATTTATTTTCCGGTCACCAGGCGCTGGCTGTGCCGTGATAAGACAGCCGGGAAGTTGGCAGAGAATGGAAATTACCGGGGTGTTTCGTCGTCCAGGGCGCGTTTTAAGGCATCTGAACTGAGCCGGATCTCCCTGAATGACAGGTAAAGCGCAGTCATAAGCAGGATCATGCTGATCCAGAAGGTGTAATATGCCAGGGTTTCCAGGGAGCTGAACAGCAGAAAGATGGTGGCGATACAGAGAAAAAAGCTTAACGTACCGAAAGCCTGCATGTTCTTTATCAGGTAGATACGCCTTTTGAGGTTTTCTATCTGTTCAACCAGGTGAGTAGCACTGTTGTTCTCATATTGCTTTTTTAATGTCCGCACCAGGCGGGCCAGCTGGACAAACTTTTCTGTATAGGCGAGCAGGATCAGCGATATCGCCGGGAACAGAATAATCGGTGTGCTGACAGAAAGGGTCATCTTATCGCTTTTTGTCTTCCCTTATTGATTCTTCGAGATCGCTCAATTCTATTTCCAGTGCTTTTACCGAGATCTGCGTTTCCCTGAAGGAGATGAGCAGCGAAATCATCAGGAGCAGAAGGCTGAAGCCAAATGCATACTCTGCGATCTTTTGCTGATTGCTATAGAGAAGCCACATAGACAAAACGCAGATCAAAAAGCCCATAATTCCGCAGGCCTGCATATTCCTCACCTGGATAATCCTTTTCCTGATATTGCTGATCTGGCCGAGCAGGTTAGGATTTTTGTTTTCGGAATACTGGTTTTTTAAGTTCCGGATCAGGCTTGCCAGTGCCAGAAAACGGTTGGTGTAAGCAAGAAGCAACAGAGAAATAGCCGGGAATAAAAGAGCCGGGGTTGTAAGAGTTAATTCCATCGTAACGGCTGTGATTTAACAGTGCAATAATACAGAATGTATTTATTTTGCGGCCAGCTTATGCAGGATCTTTTTTCCACGGCTTTGGATCGCCGCAGTACCATCCTTCATCAGGAACTCTATCTGCGCCCTTAGTTCTTCCCCGATCCAGTCCTCTTTCTTCCTGAGCATGAAAAGGATGCTCATGCAATTTGCTTTTACGGCAACGGGGATTTGTTCATCAGCCAGCCACACAAAGGTGGGTTCGATAATAGCGGCGTAATCAAATGGTTCAGGAATGGCGTTCGTTTTGAGCAAATGCATCATGATCTTGCTGAAGTGACGCTGGCAGCTGTTATTTGACTGGTCTCCGTAGCGCTGCAGAAAAACCGGGATATTTTGCCTGAACCCTTCCGGGTATTGCAGTGCCGATGTTTCCAGTACCCACGCAGCCCTGAAAGCAATTTCGGGCTCATGATGGAAAGACAACAGGAGCAGTTCGTGCATTAGAGCAGGTTCACTGACACAGATATCAGCGATTCTCTGGCTTCCCCGTTTGGTTAAGCTGGCTTTAAGTTGTTGGATTAACTGGTCTTTTGTCATCATAAAAACATGCTAAAATAAACCTTTTCAGGCTTTTGCGATATTAAATTGATATCCCTACCTTTGCCACCTTATTTGGCAAGGCATGATCACGGTATCCAATCTATCTCTACGTTACGGCAAACGCACTCTCTTTGAGGACGTTAATCTTAAGTTCTCGCATGGCAACTGCTATGGGGTCATCGGCGCTAACGGCGCAGGAAAATCTACTTTCATGAAGATCCTGAGTGGTGAAGTAGATCCGAGCTCGGGTTCGGTGAGTATTACACCGGGAGAACGCATGGCTGTATTGAAGCAGAATCACTATGAATTTGATGAATTTTCGGTGATCGAGACCGTACTTATTGGTCATAAAGAGCTGTATAGTGTGATGAAGGAAAAAGATGCCCTCTACGCGAAGGAAGATTTTACAGATAAAGACGGGGAAAGGGCAGGAGAGCTTGAAAACATCTTTGCTGAAATGGACGGCTGGAATGCGGAGAGCAATGCTGCAACCTTGCTCAGCAACCTGGGAATAAGTGAGGACCTTCATTACAAGCTGCTGAAAGAGCTGGACGGAAATCAGAAGGTGAGGGTGCTTTTAGCCCAGGCTCTCTTTGGAAATCCCGACATCCTGCTGCTGGATGAGCCTACTAACGACCTCGATATTGATACCATTGCATGGCTGGAAGATTTTCTGGCGGGATATGAGAATATCGTGCTCGTGGTTTCTCACGACCGTCACTTCCTGGACACCGTTTGTACGCATATAGTGGATATCGACTTCGGAAAGATGACCATCTTCTCCGGTAACTATTCATTCTGGTATCAGTCGAGCCAGCTGGCCTTACGTCAGCGTGCCGATCAGAACAAGAAGATGGAAGACAAGGTGAAAGAGCTGCAGGAATTCATCCGTCGCTTTAGCGCGAATGCTTCCAAATCAAAACAGGCTACCAGCCGTAAAAAGGCCCTTGATAAGATCAACCTGGATGAGATCAAGCCTTCAAACCGTAAATATCCTGCTATCTTGTTTAATAACCAGGGGCGCGAAGCCGGTGATCAGATCCTTCAGATTGAAAACCTGCGGAAGGAATCTGCGGGTGAAGTGATGTTCTCCGGTATCGACCTGATGGTGAATAAAGGGGATAAGATTGCGGTACTTTCTCAGAACAGCCTGGCTACAACAGCTTTCTATAATATCCTGATGGGAAGGGATACCGATTTCAGCGGTAGTTTTAAGTGGGGGGTAACCATTAACCCGGCTGATATTCCGACAGATAATGCTGAATACTTTGAAGGTAAAGATCTCAACCTGATAGACTGGCTGCGTGAATATTCGGAAGTCGACAAAGACGAGCAGTTTATCCGCGGCTTTTTAGGAAAGATGCTTTTCTCGGGAGAGGAAGTGTTGAAGAAATGTTCGGTGTTGTCGGGAGGAGAGAAGATGCGTTGTATGTTCTCCAAAATGATGCTTCAGCAGGCAAATGTACTCCTGTTTGATGAACCTACCAACCACCTCGATCTTGAATCGATCACCGCCCTCAATAACGGCATGAACGATTTCAGGGGAACAATCCTCTTTACATCGCGTGACCACGAGCTTACCAACACGGTGGCTAACCGCATCATAGAGCTTACCCCCGGCGGACTCATTGATAAACTGATGACGTATGACGAGTATATCAGCAGCGAAACAGTTAAACAACAGCGGGACGAATTGTATTCGCTCGCCTGAAATAAAAGAAGACAGAAATAAAAAAAGCCGGTATGCAATAACAGCATACCGGCTTTTTTTATGATCAGTTATTTAGTGTAGGACTCTTTTATTATTTTTAATGGATTTATGCTGACTGTCGTTGAAATATTCAGTCGGCTAATCTTTAAATAATATGGTAATTGATGAGTATCGGGGAGAGACAAGGAACAGGGTGTAATGATCTTGCGCGTCAGGCGCTTGAGGCGGGCGGAGCAGGGTATTTAGGGGACATGGAGCCTCTTCAGCTTAACGATCAAATCGGAATGCTGAACGAAGCAGAAGATAAAAACGCTCTTAAGACCGCGGAAGAAATGCTGTTTCATACAAAAGGACTGAAAGAAAGGAAGGATCTCCTGAAGGCGACTATTGATAGCTCCATTGATATGATCCAGGTTTTCAGGGCTGTGCGCAATGATAAGAATGAGATCGTTGACTTTGTCTGGATATTGAATAACTCGGCATCTGAAAAGGTGTATGGGGATGTCATCGGGAAAAGCCTCCTGACGCTTAACCCGGGTGTATTACAGGTGGAGATCTTTAATACGTTCAAAAAAGTACTGGAAACGGGTATCCCTGACAGAAGCGAAAGGTATTACGTTAGTGAACAATTCAATGGCTGGTTCCATCAGTCAACTGTGAAGCTGAACGATGGGGTTGCCACTACTACCAGGGATATTACCGAACGGAAAATAGCAGAGCAGGAAAACTTATGGTTAAAAGATGAAATTGCCCGCAAAGCGGAAGACAAATATCATGTCCTGTTTAATTATATGGATGAGGGGTATTGTATTATCCAGATGTTATACGACGAACAGGGGAAACCGGTTGACTGGCGCTTTCTGGAAGTGAACCCTGCATTTGAAAGGCATAACGGACTGTCTGAAGCCAGCGGGAAAACAATACGCGAACTTACACCGGATATAGAGCCTAAGTGGATGGATATCTATGGGAAAGTGGCTGAAACAGGCGAGAGCATCCGGTTTGAAGAGAGTTCGGATGCCCTTCACCGTGTTTTTGATCTGTATGCTTTCCGTATTGGTGAGCCGGAAGAAAGGAAGGTGGCGGTATTGTTTACCGATATCACGAAACGTACAAGAGAAATCGCAGAAAAGATCAGGGCCGAAGAGGCTTTGAGGAAAGCTGAAATGCAGTACCGCATGCAGCTGGAGTCGGAAGTAAGACAGAGAACAGCTGAACTGGAACATAGCCATCATCAATTGCAGTCGATTTTCGATGCCACCCTGGTTCAGATGTTTATCCTGGAAGCCAGGAGAGACAACCTCGGAAACATTGCAGACCTGGAGATTAAAATTGTGAACAAGAAGATGGCGAGAGAAACAGGACGGCTTGACCTGGTAGGAAAGCGATATGCAGAGGAATATCCGGAGATACGAAAAAATGGCCTTTTCAATCTGATCGTCAATACTATAAATACCGGACAGCCTCATGCCACAGAGTATTTTCAGCAGTATGAAGGGGCTGAAAAATGGTTTTCCTGCGTATTTGTAAAGATGGGCGACGGAGTTGTAGCCACCAGTATGGACATCACCGCCCGTATGCAGGCTGAAGAAAAGATCAGGCGGATGGAAGCGGAACAGCGGCTTGAGATTTTCAGGGCGAGCCTGAGTGCGCAAGAGGAAGAAAGGAGACGGATCTCAGAAAGTCTTCACAACGGATTAGGGCAGATCCTTTATGCCGTTAAACTCGGATTAGCCAATCTTTCAGAGGAAAATGCAAGGAACAATCCGGAGAAATTCAGAAAAAACAGCCGGTACACAGACGACTTGCTTTCCAATGCAATAAAGGAAACCCGGAGCATTTCGCATGAGCTGATGCCCATGATGCTTCGCGATTATGGCCTCCAGGCTTCACTGGAGGATGTTTGCCGGCAGCTGGGGGAGAAGATCACGATTAAGTGTAACGTACACGGGCTGTATAAACGGCTGGACGACTATCTTGAACTCGCCGTCTACCGCTTTGTCCAGGAGCTGCTGCTGAACGTGGTAAGGCATGCAGACGCTACCATAGCGGGTGTAGATCTCAATGTAGTTGGCAGGAATATCAAAATACGGGTGAGCGATAATGGTAAGGGCTTTGACAATGGTAAAACCTCGAAAAAGGGAATCGGACTTTCCTCGATGCGAAATAAGGTAAGTCTTCTGAACGGGAGTATGCAGGTATCGTCAAATGCGGGGAAGGGTACTGTCGTCAAGATCGAGATGCCTCTTACAGCGGGATAAATAAAGTGATGGGCCGGTACCGTAATTTTGTACTTTTGAGGATGTTGCCGGTTGCGGGGTTTAGAAATCAATGCAGAGCGAAAGCTTTTTGGTGTATAGTTTTTTTCTTTTTTGCTTTCCATTCGCTGTCCCAGCCGGCGCAATCCTACTATTTCCGGAAACTGGACATAACCAACGGCCTGTCGCAAAATACAGTAAATGCCATTCTTCAGGACAGGAATGGGTTTATGTGGTTTGGTACTAAAGATGGCCTGAACAGGTATGACGGGGTAACCGTAAAGGTATTTAAGGGCAACGATGGGAGTGCAACCGGGCTGGATCATAGTTTTATTACCACCTTATTTGAAGACAGGGAAGGGAATATCTGGGTCGGCACAGATGTGGGCGCCTATCTTTATAATCCCCGTAAAGAGCAGTTTGAACGGTTTTCAGTTGTTGCCCGCAATGGCCGGTCTGTTGACAGGACTGTTAATAAGATTGGATCAGGGCCGGGAGGCAGCATTCTGTTTGCAGTGCACGGACGCGGACTTTTTAGCTACAATACGGTGCGTAAAGAGCTCCTGAACTTTCCCTTTGAGGATAAAGGGTCTGTGAGGGATTTTTATCCGGATAGACAGAATGGCCTGTGGATCAGTTTTTACAAGGGACTTTATGTGACGCACGATCACTTTAAAACGCTGAAACCTTATACGTCTAACCAGGGTAAAGAGCCGTTTAAGGATGAACTTATAAATAGCCTGTTCCTGGCGGAGGATAATAAATTGTATGCCGGTTCGGAAACTAACGGAATGATGGAGCTTGACCTGCATACCGGGGAGGTAAAGAAGCTGGCATTGCCGGCAGCTCAGACAGGCCCCCTCTTCGTCAGGTGTATTTATCCCTATTCTGCGAATGAACTCTGGATCGGGACAGAAATAGGCGTTTTCGTTTATGACCGCCGAACGGGCACCAGCAGGCACCTGCAGCATGCCAGGTCAGACCCTTTCTCTATATCGGATAATGCTATTTATTCGTTGTACAAGGATAAAGAAGGGGGCATGTGGATCGGTTCTTATTTTGGAGGGGTCAATTATTTTCCCGGGCAGACAACTTATTTCGAAAAATACTATCCGACAGACAACAAGGGAGCATTAAAGGGGCAGCGGGTCCGGGAAATCGTCAGGGGGCATGGCGATCAGCTATGGATCGGGACGGAAGATGCCGGACTATTCCGCTTTAACCGGTCGGACAGGACCTTTGAGCATTTTGCGCCGAGTAAGGGCTTTTCCAATATCCATGGTTTGTGCATGGACGGCGATCTGCTCTGGGTTGGGACTTTTTCCCAGGGAGTCCGGGTCATTAATACGCGTACAGGGCAGATTAAATCATATACTGCGGGGGACCATCCCGCTACTATCCGGAACAATTTTGTGTTCTCTGTCAGGAAAGCAAGTACCGGGCATATCTGGCTGGGGACATCTATGGGCCTGATCAGGTACAACAAATCAACAGGGGCTTTTGAGACGGTGCCTGAGCTCGACAATAACCTCGTTTATGATATTCTTGAAGATAGTAAGGGCAATATCTGGGTAGCTACTTATACCAACGGTGTATTCCTGCACGATGCTGTCCATAAAAAATGGATGCATTTTCAGCATTCAGACGACAAAAGAAGCCTGCCGCACAACAAAGTGCTGAGCATTTTTGAAGACAGCAATAAGCAGATCTGGCTGACTACCGAAGGAAGGGGCTTCTGTAAATTTGAACCGGAACAGGGTACTTTTAAAAGGTATCCGGCCCGGCCGGGCCCTTTAAACGGGGTGGTGTATCAAATGGTGGAAGATGGTAAAGGTTTCTTCTGGCTTACTACCAACAGCGGACTGGTCAGGTTTGATCCGCGCAACGGCCTTACTAAAACATATACCCAGGCCAGCGGACTGCTGGACAAGCAGTTTAATTATAAGTCGGGCTACCGGGACGACGATGGCACCATACTGCTCGGATCTATCAACGGCCTGATCGCCTTTAAACCGGATACTTTTACGGAAAACAGGTATATCCCCCCGGTATATATTACCGGCTTCCTGATATTCAACCAGCCTGCTGTAGCAGGGCAGCCCGGCTCTCCGTTGCATAAAAGCATTATATTTTCGGATTCCATCACCCTGAAGCATGATCAGGACCATTTTTCGCTCCGCATTGCTGCACTTAGTTACCAGGCGCCGGAAATCAACTTTCTTCAATATAAACTTGAGGGGCTTGAAGATAAGTGGCAGAGAGTGACCGAGTCATCCCTCGTCAGCTATTCGAATCTGGCTAGCGGCAAGTATGTATTCCGGGTACGCGGTTCTAATAACGACGGGTTGTGGAACCCGCAGGAAAGGCGCCTGCACATCACGATCCTGGCGCCTTTTTACCTTACCCGGTGGGCCTACGCCATTTATACAGGGGTGTTTATCGGACTAGTGTACATGCTGGTGCGATTCCTGAAACGACGGCAGCGGTTCAGGCAAACTTTGTTTATACAAAAACTGGAGCAGGATAAGGAACGGGAGATCCACGATGCGATGATCCGCTTTTTTACAAATATCACGCATGAGATCAGAACTCCGCTTACCCTTATCAGGGGACCCCTGGAAAACATTATGGTGCAGAGCAACCTTCAGGATGAGGATACCCTGGACGACCTGCGGATCATGAAGAAAAATACAGACAGGCTGCTCGACCTTACGAACCAGTTACTGGATTTCAGGAAGATCGAAAAGTCGGTTTATACGCTCAACGTATCGGAGTGCAATATTTCGAAGTTGATCACCGAACTGCAGCAGAGTTTTTCGCCCCTGGTTAAAGAGTACAACCGGACATTTGCACTCGAAATGGATAACGACGATTTTACTGCGGTTATAGATAAGGAGGCAGTGACCAAGATCATCAGTAATCTTTTCAGCAATGCAGTTAAATATGCTGCGCACACTATCAGGGCGGAGCTGATAACTATACAGGCAGACGGGATGTTTGAGATCCGTGTGGCGACAGATGGACCGGAGATCGGTCCTGAGCAGTACGACGACATCTTCAAACCCTTCATCCGCCTTCACGAACATGGTCAGATAAATGGTACCGGCCTGGGGATGCACCTGGCCCGTACGCTGGCAGAGCTGCATGGGGGAAGCCTGCGCATACTCAGGGACGAGATTTATAATGTATTCTCCCTGGTACTTCCCGCACACCGGGAAAATGCCGTCACGGTACCCGTCTCTGCAGAAGAGAACAGTACCGCCGGCCTTCCGGTGTATTCAGCAGGCAGTGAACCTGCTAACAGGGTGCATACTATACTGATTGTGGAGGACAATGGAGATATGCAGCGGTTTATCAGGAAATTACTGGCTGATAAATACCATGTGCTGATGGCAGCTAACGGCACAGAAGCCCTGGAAGTTCTGAAAAAGAATATGGTGACCCTCGTGATCAGCGATATTATGATGCCGCAAATGACGGGGATAGAACTATGCGGGAAGATCAAGTCGGACATTCGTTACAGTCATATACCCCTTATCCTGCTGACGGCTAAGACTAACCTTCAGTCGAAGATAGAGGGAATGGAGACCGGAGCTGATGCCTACGTTGAGAAGCCGTTCTCCCCGGAATACCTGGCGGCAATGGTTGCCAACCTCATCCTTGGAAGAGAAAAACTGAGGGATGCTTTCCTGAAGAATCCCATGGTGACCTCCAGCACCATGATCACAACGGAAACGGACAAAGTATTTCTTGATGCCCTGCGGGAAGCTATTCACCGGAATATTCAAAATCCCGACTTCAAAATGGAAGATCTTGCGGAATCGCTGAATATAAGCAGGGCCAGCTTTTACCGGAAGATCAAAGGAGTACTTGATATGAGCCCGAACGAGTACTTAAGGTTAGAAAGACTTAAAATGGCCGCCGTACTGATCAGGAAAAATAAATACCAGATCGGCGAGATATGTCACCTGGTCGGCTTCAATTCTCCTTCCTACTTTTCCAGGTGTTTCCAGGAGCAGTTTGGTGTGGCTCCAAAAGACTTCAATTGATTAAGTTGCTTTTAATGAGTGTTTTACTTGTTTTTGAGAAAATAAATCTGATACGATTTTTTCAATAAATGAGACTTTTTTGATAACGCCGCATAGCTGTCCCGCCTAGTTTTGGAGAAACCAATTGTACTATTTAAATCAAAACTAACATGAAAATTGCGTTAAAAAGAAATTATGCAAATCGCCTGTTTGCAGCTGTACTGGCATTCGCGTTTTGCGCTGGTGCCTGCAGTAAACCTGACCCCGGCCCCGAAGGGGGTGAACCGGTTGTTGAAGGATTCTCTCCGCAAACAGGCGGCGGCGGATCGGAACTGACGATCAATGGTAATCACTTTGGCAGCAGCGCGGGCGATGTTAAGGTCTGGGTCAACAATGTTGAGGCAAAAGTTGCAGGTGTCACCCCAACGCGCATCTACGCTATTGTCCCGCAAAATGCCGGCAGCGGAGCCGTGAAAGTGACGGTAGGTGGTGCTGAGTTTAGTCCTTCAGTTCCCTTTACGTACACCTATACCAGGAATGTTTATACCTTCAGCGGCAGTGGTGCTGCGGTTTCTGTAGACGGAAGCTTACGCCAGGCAAGCTTTAACAGGCCGTACTGGCTGACATACGACCGCAAAGACAACGCCTTATTTGTGCTTGAAGAGGGCAGGAAGGTGCGCCGCATTAAGGACGGAAGGGTAGAGACCGTAGCGACACTCTCCGGGTCTGTAAACAACCCGCGCAGTATTACCATGTCGGTCAGCTGCGACACTCTTTTTATCGGCAATGACAATGCAGGGAACAATAACAATGTGACGGTAGCAATACTGACGCGGAACAGTGGCTTTGCCGTGCAGCAGGATTATGTGCGCTCACAGAATGAGACCAGGCACGTCAATTTTGCAGGCATACATCCCACAGATGGCAGCCTGATATTTTACTGCTGGCCAAGGAAACTATATACCTGGGATAAAAGTGAAAACCGCATAAAGCTCCTTTATGATTTTGTTGGATTCCCCGGAATTAACGCTGATTTCTATGCCAGTTTCTGCTTTTCCCCGGACGGGCGGCAATTGTACCTGATCGCAAAATATCCCTATATCGGGATCCTGAAAGCCGGGTATGACCCTGCTACCAAAAGCATTACGGGCGGTTTTCAGAAGTTTGCGGGTACCGGCTCCTGGGGGGCGGTTGACGGTACAGGTGCACAGGCCAGCTTTGATCAGCCCGCGCAGGCAACCGTGGATGCCAGTGGTAATCTCTACATCGCCGAGAAATTCAATCATTGGGTGCGGCAGGTGAGCCCCGACGGAAAGGTAGTTCGGTATGCTGGTGACGGAGGGGCGGGTAACCAGGGCTTTCTTGACGGCGGTGCCGGCAGTGCCAAATTTAATGAGCCCGAAGGGATTGCCTTCGACAATGAAGGCAACATGTATGTCGCGGATCTCCGCAACTCAAGGATCAGGATCATCAAAAACGAATAAAACTTATATAACAGAACAATGAGAAAACTCCATGGATTTGCAGGTATATGCTTATATGCCGTGATGGCTGTGTCATGTAATGTCAGGACGCTCAATAGCGCGAACCCGCTATCATCCGGCAGGGAAGCTGTTGTGACAGTGGCCCCCAATGTACCCATCGCCGATCCTTTTATTCTTTTCCATGAGAACACTTATTATGCGTATGGAACCAGCTCCGACGAAGGCTTTGAGGTATTTTACTCCCGGGACCTGAAGTCGTGGAAAAAGCATGGAGAGATGCTGCTGAAAAAAGCTGACTCCTACGGTACCAAGTGGTTCTGGGCACCGGAGGTGTATTACAATCCGGCAACCAGGAAGTTCTATTTGTTTTATTCGGCAGAAGAACATATTTGTGTGGCAACGGCCGACTCGCCTCTCGGGCCATTTAAGCAGGACAACAAAAGGCCTATGCGCGATGAAAAGGGAATTGATTCGTCGCTGTTTATCGATGAGGACGGGACCCCCTACATTTACTTCGTTCGCTTTACCAACGGGAATGAGATCTGGGCTGCCCGGCTGGAAGACGACTGGCTGACCATCCGGGAAGAAACACTGACAAAATGTGTTACCGCCTCCGATCCATGGGAAACCGTGATGGGCAAGGTGGCAGAAGGAGCCTCTGTGCTCAAATACAATAACCGGTACTACATGCTTTATTCGGGAAATGATTTCCGCAGCCAGGACTACGGCATAGGGTACGCTACTGCCGGCTCGCCACTGGGGCCGTGGAAGAAAAGTGAGCATAACCCCATCCTGCAGCGTCCGGCGGCTGGCATGGCAGGAACAGGGCACGGGGCTTATTTCAGGGACAAAGACCAGAATTTTAAGTATGTATTTCACGCGCACCACGACACCACTAAAGTGTCACCGCGGCTGATGTATATTATCAACATGGCGATACGTGATAACACGATTACGTTTGACAGGAACTCCATTATATCGCCATCTACTATTAAATGAGAAGCATAAAATTAACCAAACGATTATTAGACTATTGACAAAAGCATGGTAAGGATAACTTTATTACTACTACTTGTTGCCTGCATGGGGATCGCCCGCGGTCAGCAGACAGCGATCGGCGGGCGTGTACTGGATGCTCAGAAGCAGGCCCTGCCAGGAGTAAGTATACGTATAAAAGGTACGTCGCAGGGGACTACCACCAACGAAAATGGAAA
The DNA here is from genome assembly GCF_003130405.1 of Pararcticibacter amylolyticus. Lineage (GTDB taxonomy): Bacteria > Bacteroidota > Bacteroidia > Sphingobacteriales > Sphingobacteriaceae > Arcticibacter > Arcticibacter amylolyticus. Next base: position 39,708 of record NZ_QEAS01000023.1, on the reverse strand, counting down.
CTTTTCAGTGCGGGCAGCGCAAAACGATACCCTGGTATTTTTCCAGATAGGCATGGCCCGGCAGGAGATCGTCTATAAAGGGCAGAAAACGATCGAAGTGATTATGAAGAACGACGGACAGCAACTGGAAGAAGTGGTAGTCATTGGATACCAGACGGTGAAAAAGGCCAATCTTACCGGTGCGGTTTCAGTGTTTAAACCGGATGAGATGAAAAATACCATCGTAACCGGAACCGTCGGCGATGCACTGGTGACCGTGCCCGGAATCAATGTGCGTTCGTCGGGAGCGCCCGGTAGCGAAGGAAAAGTAGAGATTCGCGGTACCGGCACTTTTGGCAACAACAATCCGCTGTATGTCGTAGATGGAGTGATCTCGGGCGCAAACAGGGATTTCAATTTCAACGATATTGAAACCATCCAGGTGCTGAAGGACGCTTCTGCTGCGGCCATCTACGGCTCCAGGGCTGGGAACGGGGTGATCATCATCACCACTAAAAAGGGCAGGGAAGGCGCCATGAAGATCGATGTGTCTTCGCGGCTGACCACCCAGTGGCTTCCCCGCTACAACCTGACAAACCGCGGGCAGTGGATCAAATTGAATGATCTCGCATTTATGAATGCTATTGCCGATGGAAATCCAAATCTCAATGGGTTAGCCAACCACTTTGAGGCTGATACCGACTGGCAGGAAGAAGTATTTAAAAACGGAGCGGTCCAGGATCACAATATTTCATTTTCGGGCGGCGGGAAAGCCAGCCGATATTTTATCTCCGGTAACTACCAGGGTAATACGGGTACCACGATCGGAACAAAAAGCGAACGCTTTACGCTGCGTTCGAACACCTCCGCCAGCCGGGATTTTGGGAAGCATGTTCAATTTACGATTGGTGAGAATATAATCCTGAGCCATTTTGGCGTAGACCAGATGGACACTAACCCGATCATTGATGTGTACCGGATGCTGCCCACCATTCCGATCCGTGATTCAAGGAACTACGGAGGGTATGGATTTGGCAACGGTACCTATGATATCACCTTCGGAAGTAATCCTTTTGCTAAGGAAGATTTTACAGATACCCGCAACAGCAATCTCCGTATCAGGGGGAACGCCTTTACGGAGCTGGAAGTGGTGAAGATGTTTAAGTACCGGTTCAATTTCGGCTTCGATATCAGTAACGACCGGTATCGCTATTTACGTAAAATAGGGTCATGGCAAGCCAACCAGCCGCAGGACCCTTCATCGCTGAACAGGAACCAGGGGCAGTCGCGCGAATTTGTCTTTGACAACACCCTGGAATTTAACAGGAAGTTCGGCAGGCACGGAATTTCGGCGGTGGCAGGCATCAGTTTCCAGCCATTCTTTTACGAACAGGTATGGGGGACCAAAAATGGAGTGCTTACCAATAGTTTGACGGGAGAATACTATGACCAGCTTAACGCCACACTGGTGAATCCCAGAACAGGTAGCTATCTGGATGAATCGAAATTGTTCTCGGTTTTCGGCCGCGTGAATTATGATTTTGATGAGCGCTACCTGCTCAGCTTTACCATGCGCCGTGATGAGTCTTCGCGCTTTGCACCTCAGCATCGTGCCGGGTATTTTCCGTCGGTGGCCGGCGGTTGGCGGATCAGCAAAGAAAACTTTTTTGATGTATCCTGGATAGATGATTTGAAACTCAGGGCCAACTATGGAATATTAGGTACTTCAAATATAGGTTTCTGGGACTGGGTTGCTTTGGTGAATGCTTTTCCGCAGGCCGTGTTTGGTGATAACACCGTCGTTTCCGGAATGACCCAGGTGCAGCTCATCAACGAAGATCTGAAGTGGGAAAAGTTGTCGCAGCTCAATTTAGGTGCCGACGCTTCCATGTTTAAAAACAGGCTGAATGTGTCTGCAGAGTATTTTCTTAAGGTAACGCGTGACGTATTAACCCCTATGCAGATCCTCCGGTCAACGGGGAATAATGGTGGCAATCCTTTTGTAAATGCTGCTACACTGGAAAACCGGGGAGTGGAGCTGGCTTTGAGCTGGAGGGATAAGATTGGCCGTGATTTCGGCTACAATATAGATGTCAATGGTTCTTACCTGAAAAATAAGATCAGAAAGCTCGGATATGACCGCCAGCGTTTCACTCAATGGAATACAATGTCTGTAGTGGGAAGTCCGGTTGGCGAATGGTATCTGATAAAGACCGGTGGATTATTCCGGTCTGAGGAAGAAGTGATGTCGCACCGCAACAGCCAGGGGAAATTGATCCAGCCAAATGCAAAGCCCGGCGACATCCGGTATATCGATTACAATGATGACGGCATGATCACGGATGCCGACAGGCAGCATGCGGGCTCGACCATTCCGTCGTACCAGCTTGGCATGAACCTCGGGTTCAGCTATAAAGGATTTGACCTGCAGGTACAGATGACCGGTGCTTTTGGACATAAGATCTTCAACGGACCGCGCAATGGCTTCGATAGTTATAATGATAATTCCAATTACCGTGCTGATTATGATCCCTGGACTCCGCAGAATCCAAACGCCGCAGATCCGCGGCCAATATTCGGCGATTCGCGTAACTCGCGGGCCGATCAGGACCGCTGGCTCGAAAACGGCAATTATGTGCGGATAAAGCAGATAGCCCTGGGATATAACCTGCCAAAATCGCTGCTGGGTAAGGCATTCGACAGTGCCCGTTTTTATGTGAACGGGCAGAACCTGTTCACGTTTACCTCCTATACCGGGCTCGATCCTGAGTTCCTGAATACCAATATATGGGACCGTACTTATGACGGAGGAGCTTTTCCAACACCAAGAGGGATCACATTCGGTACACAATTATCATTTTAATCATTAACGGTAGAAAGAGATGAAAAAGTTTTTATACATCGTATGGGTAGCTATCCTGTTCAATGCATGTAAAGTGGATGTAGACAATCCGAATTCGATCACAAAAAAGAATTTCTGGTTAACGGAAACCGATGCGGAATACGGCGTTAATGCGATTTACAACATGTTTTATAAACCCGGAACCTATGCCCGCTGGCTGTGGTTCAGGCATGACCTTACTTCTGATGAAGGGTTCAGCCAGAGTCCCTGGGCAGAGCTGAAGGAGTGGACTCAGTTCAGATACAATAATTACAACTTTGCCGAAGGCAATGCCGTAACCTATTCAGAATGCTACCAGGCTATTTTCAGGGCCAACCAGGTGCTTGCTTATGTGCCTGCTATCCAGTTTGCCGATGAACAGAAAAAGAACCGTCTCCTGGGGCAGGCGTATTTCCTTCGCGGATTGTATTATTATAACCTGGCGGTGCTATGGGGGACCGGCAACAAGAGCCTGCCGGTCGTCCTTGAACCATCCACTCCCGATATGCAGCCGGAAGGGCATACGGAAACAGAAGTCTTTATGCAGGCTATCAGTGATTTTACTGCCGCCCAGAATGTACTTCCGGCAGTGTGGCAGGGGGCAGATAAAGGACGGGCTACCAAAGGGGCTGCGCTTGCGTTCAGGGCCAAGTGTTATATGCAGCTGCATAAATGGAATGAAGCAAGAACCGATCTTCAGTGGCTGGTAGAAGGTGAAGGCAAGTCGTACTACAACCTTGTTCAGAATTATGGCGACAACTTCAGCGACCGGACGGAAAATAATATTGAATCGGTATTCGAAATCCAGTATTCAAGCGCAAACCCGGCACCGGCAGGAGATGGTGTTAACGATGTTAATCCTAACCTTGGCCTGCACAGGGGGCAATTCTTCGCGCCGCCGGGCATAGGCTGGAATGATGGTGAGCTTCGTCCATGGCTGGTTACTGAACTAAAGCGTGAAAAGAATATCAGCAACGGAAATGATATTCGCCTGAAATACACTGCGTTCTATCAGGGAATGGAAGCCGATTTTACGGACAATAACCTGGTGTACAGGCTGGTAAGCAATAACGCCCTGTGGCAGCAGTCCAACTGGAACGGCCGCGTATTCTTCCGGAAATATGCTTCGTATGAGCGGGGGTTTGATGACTATTATAATCCTATAAATGTGAGGGTGATCCGCTTCGCAGACGTGCTTTTAATGTATGCGGAGTGTATTGCTGAGTCTGGCGGCGACCTGTCTGCGGCTGTTGCGTGTGTCGACCGCGTGAGGGCACGGGTGAATATGCCTTCTTTATCGGTCAATCATTTTACCGCTACTACCGGCACCGACAGGTTCCTGAAGCGCCTTCAGATGGAGCGTGTGCTGGAGCTTTCGACGGAAGGCCACCGCTGGGCCGATCTTAAGCGCTGGGGCTTGCTGGATAACCAGGCAGGCATAGATGAACTTAAGCAGCGCGATGCCGACTTTAATAATTTCGAAATAGGCCGCCACCGTAGTCTGCCTATCCCGTCAGACGATGTAAGCAATAATCCTAATGTAAAACAGAATCCTGGGTACTAACAATTAGTACGGCTAAAGAAGATTAATATGAAAGCAATAAAATATGTGTTCTTTGTATTTATACTGACGGTGATCCTGTCGTGTGAAAAAGATAAAACAACAGATTTTGAATATAACACCCCTGTATTACTGGGTGACCCTTATATCCTGCTCCATGAGGGAAAATACTATGCTTACGGCACTAATGCCTCCGATGGCATAGAGGTATACACCTCGGATGATCTGCAGACGTGGAAAAGATCACCGGCTCTGGCACTTCATAAAGACAGTACCTGGGCGGGCCGCTGGTTCTGGGCGCCTGAAGTTTATTACATCAGGGAAAAAAACAAATTCTTTATGTACTTCACTGCAGACGAGCATATTGGAGTTGCCACAGCAGATTCGCCGATGGGCCCGTTCAGGCAGGAAACCAAAGGAGCGATGCTCACTACAGAGAAGGCAATTGATAATTCCCTGTACATCGATGAAAACGGAAAGGCCTATCTGTACTTTGTCAGGTTCACAGACGGATCGGTGATATGGATGGCTGAGCTGGAAAGCGATCTGAAAACGATAAAGCCCGGGACAATGACGCGTTGCTTCAATGTGTCGCAGCCCTGGGAAACCATCCAGGGACGAATCAATGAAGGGCCTTTCGTGATCAAACATGAAGGTGTTTATTACATGACTTATTCGGCTAATCATTTTGAAAGCCAGTATTATGGAGTGGGATACGCTACTGCTGCATCACCTGCCGGCCCCTGGACCAAGTACAGCGGAAACCCGGTGTTGCAAAAGCCGGGTAACCTTGTTGGGGTAGGCCATCATTCTCTCTTCAGGGATAAGGCCGGACAGTTAAAGATGGTTTTTCATGCGCATTATTCCAGCAGCAAAGTTTTGCCCAGGGTAATGTATATAACAGATGTCAATTTCACAGGAAGCGGAATCCCGGTAATGCAAACGGGTGAAAATGTGCAGCAGCCCCTTGTGGTGAGATAATGACTCCTGCATGGATATATTTGAATTAACAACAGAAATAAATGAAGAGAAGATTATTTGCGGTTACCTTATTGATAACAACCTGGGCATTTAGTTCTGCCCAGGTATCTGAAACCCGAACAGAGTACAGGATCACCTTAAAAAAGCCGGGGAACCCGGCTTCATCACATTTGCTGCTGGAATCACCGTCAGGAGAGCTCCGGGCAAATGAAACCCTGCCTCTCGAAATCAGGCAGCGGAAAATACAAAATGGTGATATTACCCGCATTACGGTTACGCTGAAAGCGAACCAGCCTGTTTATTACAATTTCGAAGAGGTATATAAACTTCCGGACGCCATCAGGCACAGCGACTGCCAGTTCCTGATGCCCGGCTTCTGGTATCGCCGCAACCTGCGTTCGCCCAAAGAGGCGCCTTCCTTCCATACCAGCGATAGCTGGCAGGTGAGGGAAGACCGCCTGAGTGCACCGCTAACGGGTATTTATAACGAAAGGACAGGTGATTATTATACTGTTCTGAGGGTTGATAAATTTGAACATGAGAGCCTTTCGGCGCATAATTCCGGAGAGGTGATCCTTTCCGGGAAAACCTCCCTGGGGCATACCGGATTCCGCAATACAGACGGCGGAACGGCCCTGGTATTCGGGTTTCCGTATCATGAAGCGCCTCAAACATATATCCGCAAACTTACACTGGCTCCCGGTGTACAGGCATTTGAAAAACTGGAGCAGGGTGAAACCCGCGAACTGGTTTGGGAGATCAGGAGGGGCAGGGCCGCAGATTATTCTGCATTTGTAGCCGATGTATGGAACTACTCGTTTGATGCCATGCGTCCTCAGCAGGTCGCCGGCACCATGAATACTGCGGAAGCAAAAGCTGCCCTGTCTAACTTCTTTACAGAAAGTTACGTGGATAAATATGATCTAAAGTACTTTTCGGGAGTTCATATGAGAATCGATGACTGCCAAAGTACAGGTTCCGTAGAAGTAGGCTTTGTAGGCCGTGTTTTGCTTAACGCCTTCAACGCGCTTGAGTATGGAGAGCAGAACAGCAAACCTGACCTGGTAGCGAAAGCAAATGCGGTGTTTGACAGTTTCCTGAAAGCAGGATTTACCCCCGCCGGATTCTTCAGGGAGTTTGTTGATTATGATCACCATTCAGAGACCAAAGAATTCAGCATACGCCGTCAGTCGGAAGGCGTGTTTGCAGTTCTTAACTACCTGGGATATGAACGGAAAAGAGGGCGCTTGCACCCTCAGTGGGAGACCAGGATGAAAAAGCTGCTTGATAACTTTCTGAAACTACAGGAGCCGGAGGGCAGCTTTCCGCGTAAGTTTGATGATAATTTCAGCTTAACAGATGCATCCGGCGGGAGCACCCCTTCTGCGACATTGCCGCTGACAATGGCATATGCTTATTTTAAAAACAAGCAATACCTGGAGAGTGCTAAGAGGACTGCCGTGTACCTGGAGAAAGAACTGATCTCAAAAGCCGATTATTTTTCTTCCACACTCGACGCTAACTGTGAAGACAAAGAAGCTTCCCTGTATGCCTCTACGGCCATGTACTACCTGGCTATGGTTTCAAAAGGGAAAGAGCGTCAGCGTTACACGGATCTCTGCAAGAAATCAGCTTACTTCTGCCTGTCATGGTATTATTTGTGGGATGTGCCGTTTGCGCGTGGACAGATGCTCGGAGATGTTGGGTTTAAATCAAGAGGGTGGGGGAATGTCTCGGTTGAAAACAACCATATTGACGTGTTCATTTTTGAATTTGCCACGGTTCTTGACTGGCTGGCCCGCGAACGGAAAGAACCCCGGTTTTCTGAGTTTTCTTCCGTTATCAGGAGCTCCATGCTGCAGCTGATGCCGCAGGAAGGTAATATGTATGATATCGGGAAGGCAGGCTATTACCCCGAGGTAGTACAGCACACCAACTGGGACTATGGCAAAAACGGCAAAGGTTTTTACAATGACATTTTTGCGCCGGGCTGGACTGTTGCCTCGCTCTGGCAAATGCTCAGTCCGGAGAGGGTTTCCGGCTACTTCAGGTAGTGCGGTCCGGAGGCTGCCGCTGAAAAGAAGGCGTCTGTATGAAAAGAGGCTGTCCGGCTTTTGAAGTTCATTTCAAAGCCGGACAGCCTCTTTTTGAAAATACTTTATCTTATCGTGATGTATTCCAGCTTAAATTCACGGTAAGGGGTTCTCACTCCATCTTTTATTTTGACCTCAAGCATCCCCTCGGGGTAGCCATGAAGGTCAAAGGCGTATGCGAAGGCCTTGGTCTCGTCTTTGGTTGATAACAGGTTGGTACTGCTTCCAAAGGGAAACAGGTCTTCAACGATGAACCACCAGTAAGGAGTGGTGCAATTGGAAGCCATGCCCGAATTGTCGTCAAACACATAGAAGTCTGCAACATTTTGCGTGCCATCCGTATATACCTTGATCTTTTTCACCATGTTGCCGTTCTGGTCGTATTCATACATATACTTATAATCCCCCCTGGGTTGTTCAAGCAGTTGATTTTGTGCGTTGATCACGAATGAAGAGGAGCTCGTTGAAGTGATCCCGTCACTGGAGTAACCCGTTTTTGTCCGGGTAACAGTATTACCCTCATACGAGTAGCTGATGCTTTCGTCCAGGCCTTCAGTATCATACTGGTCGAACTTAGCCACTCTTCCCGCAGCATCATATGAAATAACGTCGCTGTCGCGGCGGCTGTCACTTTTAAACCGGATGTTGATTAAGCGGTGTCTGCTGTCGTAATCATATTCCTGGACAGTTGAACCGTCGACGTTGGAAATTTTCGTTACCAGGTTTACCGGCTGGTCTTTATCACCCTTTTTACACGCTCCGAATAAGGCCAGGGCGAAAATACCTGCGGCCAGAAAGGTTTTCTTCATTTCTTTTCTCTGTTAATTAAATAAATTCTTTTTCGGCAGTCAGAAAGAATAAGGTCTGAGTGCCCGCTGATTGCTACGTTAGGCTCTGAAAAAGGTTACATAAGAAATTAAATAAATCTTTTCGTCTCCGGGCGTGATTCCTAACTTTTAGTATATTTTTTTTCAAAATGGGGAGGATGTCGGAAATTAAGCCTATATTGCACACTTATTAAAAAATAATATAATGCAAAAAGAAGGAACAGTGAAGTTTTTCAATACCCTGAAGGGTTTTGGATTTATTTCGCAAGATGGTACGGGATCAGATATCTTCGTACATTCTACTGGCTTGATTGACCAGATCCGTGAGAACGACAAAGTGAGCTTCGAAGTGGAAGATGGCAGGAAAGGGCTGAACGCAGTAAACGTTAAAGTAATTTAATTATCACTATAAGATTTACTTCGAACACCTGCCCACCGGCAGGTGTTTTTTTTATCATATAATTTTAACAAACCGAATGGGAAGATCCAACGAGACATTTAACAAAAAAGAAAAAGAAAAGAAACGCCTTAAAAAGCAACAGGACAAGAAAGCTAAAGCAGAGAACCGGAAAGCCAATTCAGACAAAGGCAAAAGCCTGGAAGATATGATGGCGTATGTGGATGAGAACGGTAATCTCACCACCACATTTACAGAATTTATGGCTCCAAAGCCTGTTGATCTGGACGACATAGCAGTGGCTATACCAAAACAGGTACAACGGCCGAAAGACGCCCCGAATACCGGCGTTATCAACTTTTATAACACGGCGAAGGGCTTCGGATTTATCCGCGACAGCGAGACGAAAGAAGATGTGTTCTTTCATGTGAACAGCCTGACCTACGAGGCTAAAGAGAATGATAAGGTAACTTTTACAACAGAGCGCGGCCCCAGAGGTCTTCAGGCTGTTGGAGTGGCTAAACTGTAAGCTGCCGGGACTGTACCGGGTTCATGGATTTGATCTTTGTCGGAGAAAAGCTTATATTAGGGTCTCATGAGCTCCTATAGCGTTTTGACCGATAGTGAATTAGTTGTCCTTCTGCGGGGGAGTAACACCGCTGCATATACACAAATTTATACCCGGCATTGGTCGGCACTCTATCGTTCCGCCTACAATGTATTGCGTGATGAAGCTGCAACGCTCGACGTGCTGCAGGAGGTTTTTGCCTGGATCTGGTCTAACAGGGAGAATTTCCACGTAGACAATCTACGGGCTTATCTCTATGCGGCTGTCCGCTTTAAGGTAGCAAATGCCTTGAGGGAGGGCAAAGCCAGGAGCGGCTTCTTTACTGCACTGGAACAAATAAGCGGTCATGAACCTGGGTTTAGTGATGAAACATTAGAGCTGAAAGAGCTCAAAAATGTGATTGCTGAATTTACCAGGTCTTTACCGGAAAAAGCCAGGGAAGTATTCCGCTTAAGCCGTTATGAACAACTGTCCAACAAAGAGATTGCCAGCCGCCTCGACATTTCTGAAAAAACAGTGGAAAACCATATGACTTCAACGCTCAAAAAACTACGGGTCACACTAAGCCGCTTATCAGCTTATATGATCTTCTTTTAATCAGCGTGTTAATTTTTTTTTAAAATTATATAGGGGCTGAAGGTCCTTTTTGTGCCATACACATGATATGGAACAAAAAGACTTCCTTGAACTGGCGGCTAAAGTTGCCGGCGGGAAGGCTTCAGACGAAGAACTGAGGCTTTACGCGTCAATCTATGAGCGCTTCCAGCAGGATAAGCGATTATCATGGGACGCCGCTAAATATGGAGACGAAAATCGTCTTGCAGCTCTGCTCGACAGTCGTTTACGTCCGGCTCGCAGAAGACGGGCATGGATTCCTGTCTCAGCAGCGGCTACGATCCTGTTATCCATTATCATTGGCAGCTACTTCTTTCTGAACAGATCTGCAAAACAATCTTCGCAGCAACTTGCCTCTAAAGACGACGTAGCCCCCGGCCATTCGCGGGCTACGCTTGTTCTTGCTAACGGGAAAAAGATAACGCTCACCCGGAGTCTGAACGGAGAGATCGCAACCGAGGGGCAGACCCGCATAGATGCTCTCGACGGGCAGCTTGTTTATCAGTCTGCCAGCGGAAACCAGGAAACCGGATTCAATACTTTAACGACAGCAAGGGGGGAACAATCGCCCTATCCTGTTGTGCTGGCCGACGGAACCAGGGTTTGGCTAAATGCTCAGTCAAGCCTCACCTTTCCTGTGAACTTCAGCGGCGCGGAGCGTGTGGTGAAACTGAGCGGTGAAGCTTATTTCGAAGTGACCCATCACGCTGCGCATCCATTCAAAGTGCAAACTGCCGGCGGAATAGTGGAAGATATAGGTACCCAGTTCAATATCCACGCGTATCCGGATGAAAAACATGAATCTGCCACCTTGCTGGAGGGTGCAGTGAAGATCACCACGAAGGAGTCTTCCCGGCTTCTTAAGCCCGGAGAACAGGCAAAATACAGGCAAGGAAACATCGAAGTGAGGGATGTGGATACAGAGGAGTCGGTTGCCTGGAAAAACGGTTATTTTATGTTCAATGACGTGGCGCTGGCTAGTGTGATGCAGGAGCTGGGCCGCTGGTACGACGTAGACGTCAGGTTTGAAGAAGAGTCTTTAAGGCAGCTCACCTTTGTGGCCAGCATCACCCGGTATACTAATATATCGAAGGTATTGCAGGTGATGGAAATGACCAGACAGGTCCGTTTTAAAATCGAAGGCAGGGTGATAACGGTATATCCGGGAAATGTCCGTTAAACGCTGAAAATTATTTGCTACACTGATAAAAGGAGGAATCAACAGGGAAATTACCAAACGGCTTACAGAGCGAAAGGAAGTGCTGTCAACACTCCCTTTCTCAGGCTCTTAAATCTTTCCCGGTAAGACCGGGGAATGACTGCGTCTCAAACAATTATTCACGATTTAAAAGTATGTAAATGTATAGAATTTTTACCAGGAATTTTATGCGGCTGCCACGCTGCGTCCCTAATATTCTCCGGATTATGAAGCTCACGTTCCTTCTCGTTTTTGTTTCGCTCCTGCAGGTAAGCGCTTCCTCTTTCGGGCAATCCGTCACCTTCACTCAGAAGAGGGTTTCCCTGATTAAAGTGTTTAAGGAAATCAGGAAACAAACAGGCTATAACTTCGTATGGTCGTCTAAAGAGGTGAATAAAGACCTTTCTGTGGATGCAGATTTCAATAAAAGCGAGCTGGCAGATGTTTTAAAACAATTACTGGGTAAGTATAACCTGGGCTATACTATTGATCAGGAAAATAAGATCATCCTGATTGAAGGAAGGAGAAAGCCTGTGCCGGTACAGGAAACGAAGGCTGCCCCGGACAAGGTGACCATCTCGGGAACAGTTAAAGACGAGAAGGGGCAGACCATGCCGGGAGTAACGGTGAAGGAGAAAGGGAAAAGCAATGTGGTAATATCGGATTCCGAAGGCCATTTCAGCCTGGAAGTGACCAGCCGCGATGCTGTTCTTGTTTTTTCATTTATCGGGTACGAACCGAAGGAGATCAAAACCGGGACGGAGACCGTTTTCTCAGTGACACTTTCCCCCGCTGCCGAACAACTTAAAGATGTAGTGGTATCCGGTTATACCGTTCAGAACAGGGCTGAGTTCACCGGTTCTTCAGCACGGATTGACGGCAGTGCGATTGAGAACAGGCCGGTTCCAAGTTTCGACCAGGCTTTAGCGGGGCAGGCAGCAGGCGTTAAGATGACATCGAACGGCGGTTCCCTGGATGCCACCCCGGTATTCCGTATCAGGGGAACTAACTCCATCAACCTGAGTTCTTATCCGCTGATCATTATTGACGGGGTTACATCATTTACCGGGAATGCCGGCTTTTCGGCGGCTACCGGAAACAATCCCTTGTCCAGCATCAATCCAAATGACATTGAGTCTGTTGAAATACTAAAAGACGCTTCAGCAACAGCGATTTACGGCTCCCGCGCTGCAAACGGCGTGGTGGTGATCACCACTAAAAAGGGCAAAGCCGGTAAAGCAAGGGTGTCTTATGATGCCTACGCGGGAATTACCCGAAAACCCAAGTTACCCGAATTGCTGGGTGCGCAGGATTATGTGACGATTAAGAACGAAGCCCAGGCCAACTCGGGCCTCAAGCAGGCATACGCCCTTGGACAAAATGCTGACGGCTCCATACAGGAAACCAACTGGTACGATTACTTCTATCAAACCGGCCGCTCGCAAAATCACAATCTCAGTGTTTCCGGAGCTTCGGAAACCACCAGTTATTTTGTGTCGCTCAATTACAGCGACCAGACGGGATTCCTGGTAAAGAATAAATTCCAGCGTAAGTCGGCCAGGGCAAACCTGGATCACCTGCTGATAAAAGGCTTGCATATCGGAACTAATTTCACTTACAGCAACGCTGTCAACAACAACCTGACCACAGGTGTCAATAATTCTTTCGGCAGGAATAACCTGACGCGCGAGTCTATGGTGCTGCCGCCCAATGTGCTGCCCTATAACCCGGACGGCTCGTATAATGTCAGCGCCAACAGCCTTGGCTTCGGTCCCAATACCATCCTTGTCGGCTACTATAACCCTTTGCCGATAATCGATCATGATAAGTATGCTTCTGAAAGCAATAACTTCCTGGGACTGGTATACGCCGAGTGGGAACTGTTTAAAGGATTTAAGGTAAAAACAAACTACAGTATCAACAGCCTCAATGTGGCTAACACCAGTTTTGGTAACCCACTCCAGGGCAGCGCGTTTGGCAGTAATGGTTCTGCTTCCAGCGACTACAATACCAACTACCGCACAAGCTTTACCAACGCCATTAGTTATAAAACGACAATAGCGGGTGATCATCATATCAGTGCGCTGGCAGGTTATGAAGAGATCCATACGGTAATGAATGGAACATCCGCCACCCGTACCGGTTTGATCGATCCCTACTTTGATTCTTATGCCGGTGGGTTCACTGACATAAGCGATGCTGAGGGGACCCATACGGAAAATGGGTACAGGTCTTACTTCAGTAATGTTTTTTATGATTATAAGAAAAAGTACCTGTTAAGTGCGAGCTTCAGAAGAGATGGATTTTCGGGGCTTGCGCTTAATCATAAGTTCGGGAACTTTGGCGGAGGCTCTGTTGGCTGGAACCTTTCCGAAGAAAACTTCTACCGCAACTCAGTCCTGGCAGGAACGGTTTCCTCCCTTAAGCTTCGCGCCAGCTACGGCCAGGTAGGTAACGTTAACATTGGTGATTATGCCGCATCGTCATTGTACAGTGCAGGCACTTATGGGGGAGTTGCCTCGATTGCTCTCTCGCAAACGGGAAACCCTGACCTGAAGTGGGAGACCAGCAAGAAAACAGATATAGGGGTGAACATCGGGCTGTGGCAGAATAAAATTACCCTCGACGCTGATTATTACCATAACAGTATCGACGGACTAATCTTAGCCGCTCCCCAGGCTCCTTCAAAAGGTATTCCGGGTAATTCCATTAATACGAATGTGGGATCCATGTTTAACCGGGGCTTCGAATTTGATATCAAGGCCCATGTTATGGATCGCGGCGCTTTCCAGTGGACCTCCGGGTTTAACATCAGTACACTAAAAAACCGCGTTACCGCCCTGGCCAACAATACCGATATCTGGACGGCCAGCCTGGAAACCTCTAATATTACCCGGGCCGGATACTCAGTAGCTTCGGTGTATGTAGTTAAAACAAATGGGGTAAATCCGGAGAATGGATTAAGGACGTATATCAACAGGGACGGTGCAACCGTACAGTATAACCCTGTAGGAGGCAAATGGTCTTACCTGGATGGAACCGCAGCTCCTGCAATGGATGCTTATGGCGATGGGGTGATTATGGGGCCATCCCTGCCCACCTGGTATGGCGGATTCAACAATACTTTCAGATACAAACAATTCGATCTCTATGTAAATGTGGTATTCTCGGGCGGCAACCTGATCTATAACGGGACGAAAGCCACATTGCTGAATAATAATTTCTTTAATAATCAGAAAGATATCTTACGCAGGTGGAGAGCTCCGGGGGATGTGACAGACATTCCGGCCGTGTATTATAATGATCAGCAGGCCAGTGGTTCTGTATTGCCTAATTCTTTCAATGCAGAGAGCGGAACATATATCAAACTGGGTACCACTTCTCTCGGATACACCATCCCTGTAAAGCTGTACGGGAAGACCGGGATCTCATCGGTCAGGGTGTATGGTTCGGCCAGCAACATTATTTTACATACGAAGTACTCAGGTTCCGATCCGGAAATTTCTGCCAACGGCGATTCTAATACGGCCTCCGGACGTGATAAGAATTCTGTACCTGCAGGCAGGTCGTTCATCATCGGAGTTAATGTAGGATTTTAATGACAAACACAATGAAAACCATCAGAAGATATCAAACAATCATTATAAGAGCCTCACTGCTAGGCTGCCTTTTAACGTCGGGCTTTGCCTGCAAAAAAGACCTCCTGGACCCTGCCAACCGGACCAGTATCTCCGATGCTACGGCATTTGATAATGAAACCCGCATCACAGCCCAGATCAACGGACTTTACGCGTCTTTAAAAAGTGTTTTCTTTTATGGCGGAGGGGTGATCATCTACAACGAACTGCGGGGCGACGAATTTATTATGAATAAGCCCAACGTCACCACCGGGCAGCAAAGTTGGCTGCAGGCCGTTAATCCCAGTACCACAGAGGTGATTAATACCTGGAGCACCGGTTATGCGGCAATTAATGCTGTAAACACCTTCCTGGCGGGCCTGGAACAGAACAAAAATAAAATTACAGCAGAGCAATATGCCGGTTTTTCCGGTGAAGCTAAGTTTATCAGGGCCCTTTGCTATTTCACCCTGGTACAAATTTATGCCCAGCCTTATACACGTGACGGAGGAGCCTCACCTGGCCTGCCTTTACGGTTGAAGGCGGAAAGATCCAATGAAGGGAACCAGCTGGCACGAAGTTCGGTTGCTGAGATCTACAACCAGGTGCTCGAAGATTTAAATGATGCTGAGGGGGCTTTGCCGGTTCACTATAGTACCACCGTTTTAAATACTACCAGGGCCACAAAAAATACAGCCGTCGCGCTTAAAGCAAGAGTGGATCTGGCTAAAGGCGATTATGCCGGGGTTATCGCCGAAGGTAGTAAAATTGTATCAGCTGAGGCTCCCTTTCAGGCTCCCTCCGGCGGTGTTAACAATAAACTGGAGGCCAGCATTGCAACTGTATTCAGCGGCAGCTATGCCGGACCGGAGTCAGTTTTTTCACTGCCGTTTACCTCTACGGAGCCGGGCTTGCTCGCGAATTTTTTCAATATCGCTCCTTTCAATGGCTCGTATTATCTTAATGCTTCGGCAACTATCTCTGATCCTGTTTACAGTTCAGCAACGTCTGCCGATGCACGCAAAAACTTTGTATTTACCAACACCAGCCAAAAATGGTTAAGTAAATTCAAAGTCCCCGTTTCTTATTCCGACTGGGTGCCGGTGATCCGTTATGCTGAAGTGCTCTTAACGTACGCAGAGGCTTTGACGCGTACCGGCGGCGAAGCCAATCTCACAAGGGCCAGGGACTTGCTTGCCGCGGTAAGGAACAGGTCGGATGCTTCTTATGTGTTCCCCTCAGGAACTGTTAATACACAAACAACCCTGCTCGCTTCCATATTACAGGAGAGGAAGATCGAACTGCTGGGAGAGGGCTTTCTCGTTCCGGATTTGCAGCGCCAGGGCTTAACATTGCCCGCTAAATCAGGAGCCCAGGGTAATGCACCCGCTATACCGGCAGCAGACAACCGCTACATCTGGCCTGTACCGAGCTCGGAGACAGCGATCAATCCACTGATTGTTCAGAATCCTTTATAATCAGCTGTTTTATCCACTCTTTATGAATAAATGGACACGATGAAATATAAAGGTGTTTTTGTCTGTGCGGCAGTACTGCTTTCTGTGGTAACTCTTCATGCACAGCCGCAAAACGGGATGAATCCTGACAGCGTCAAAAAACAGTTAGACCGGTTAGCTGCATCTAAAGACCCGGCAGTCCTGCAGCTGCTGAACAGTCGCCTCAAGGCTTTAGCTGCCAGCTCCCGTGAAGATGATATGGGGATAGCCGCGAGCTATTACTTCCGGATTAACAATACAAAGGCGTTCGATTCGGTGGTGACTGCTGCGATCAGGAAGTTCCCGCGGGGCCTGGAAGCCCGGAGCAAGGCACAGCAGGAAATCACCCGGATGAAAAGCCTGCCGGAAATGGAAGAGGGATACCGGGCATTCATTAAAAACTTTCCTCCGGGAAACTACCCGCGATTACCCCTGGGCGAGGACAGGCTGCCTTATGATCGTATACGCTATACCCTGGCTAAAGGCTACGCAATGGAAAAGAATAAGGCTAAGGCAAACTATTATGCCGGTTTACTGGAGGCAGATTTTTGGAAGCGGAAGCCCTATCACGATCTGTCTGATATTTTTCATGCCAACGGCGACTTAACAAACGCCGCTTTATACCAGAAAAAGGCGGTGGAGGCCACTTTGCCCTATGCCGAAGGAAAAATAGGTAACAGCACAGCGGCTAAGTGGGCCGCTTCAGGCTATGCTGAAATGTGCGGAGGATATGCCCGGATATTATATGAACAGAAAAAATATCTGGAAGCATTGAAATATATAGAGATCGCTGACAGTGCCGCAAAAGGAAGAAGCACCCCGGTGAATTTCACTTATGCCAATATCCTGATAGCACTTAACCGGGACCGCGACGCTTATGACAAGATCGAAATGGCGGTAAGATCGGGAGAGACAACGGAGGAAATGTGGGAGGTATTCCGGATGTTATATGTGAGAGTTAAAGGAAGTAATGCAGGTTTGGAGACCTTGACGGAAGATATTCGTAAAGGGGCCGGCAACGATCTGAAAGAACGACTGATGAAAAAAATGATCAGTGAACCGGCTGTCGATTTTACGCTGACAGACTTAAACGGGAAGAAGGTTACCCTTTCTGCCTTCAAAGGAAAGATCGTCATTCTCGATTTTTGGGCAACCTGGTGTGTGCCCTGTAAGGCTTCTTTTCCTGCGATGCAAATGGCTGTAGATAAATATAAAGACGATCCTGACGTGAAGTTTTTATTTATTCATACCTGGGAAAGAACCCCAGATCCGGCAGCGGACGCCAGGGCATATATTGCCGGTATGAAATATGATTTTCATGTATTGATGGATACAAAGGATCCTGAAACCAAAGCAAACAAGGTGGTAGCGGATTACCATGTATCAGGCATCCCGGCAAAATTCCTTATCGACGGGAAAGGGAATATCCGTTTTAAGCTGACCGGGTTCAACAGCAGCAGGCAGGCAGCGGTGGATGAGATCTCCCTGATGGTTGACATGGTGAGGAGCGAAAAATAAAAAAGTACAGGGGGCTGGCCGGCAAGCCAGCCCCTGTACTTTTTTATCAATAGCCCGGGTTCTGCTGCAGATTGTTATTTCCGGAGATTGCCTGTGTGGGTACCGGAAACCGTTTCAGGTGATCGGACCCGGAAGGATTATGATCCCACCATTTTTCTGTCGTAAACATATTCCAGCGCAGCAGGTCTGTACGCCTGCGCCCTTCTCCCAGGAATTCAATGCTCCATTCATCAATAAACCGGTATTTATCAAAGTTTGCAGCCAGAACCGGATTGGGATCGGCTCCGTTGACAAAGTTGCGTTTCCGGACGGTATTGATTAATCCGGCAGCGCCTGCTATGTCGCCTCTGCGCCATTTACATTCTGCCAGCATGTAATAGATCTCTGTGAGGCGGATGACTGGGTTGTCGGCACCCCAGCGCAGGGAGTTGTCGGCTAAAGTAGGGATAGGCACCTTGACCAGGCGGACACCGGTATTCTCTTCTCCCTCTGACATGTTAGACGGAAGTTGGGCAACGGAACTGTATTTTTTTCCCGGCCCCACTTCTGAGAACCGGCCCACCTGGTCGCGCAGGAAGAGTGGCCGGCGATCATATTCCTGGGTACCGTTAATAACACCGCCATCCGGTTTACGTTGTTCTCCAACCAGGAACATGCCCTCATAATTACTGCTTCCGAGATACCGGTAGGGCTTTTTACGGAGATCGCCGTTGTCGAATTTTTCAAAGGGGGAGCCAAGCTTCCATTCGTTCCGGTAAAGCGTGGAGTCGGGACGGCGTGAAGGGGTCATGTGTGTGCCGTTATTGGCACCCATATCCTGTCCGAAATATTCGCGGCTGTTATAATGGTAAAAACTGCTGTAGAACCAGTCGTACTGCAGCTTATTGAACTCAGAGGGGATCGACCAGATAATCTCGGGAGATCTGTCGTTTTTAAAACTATGCGGGCCATACCAGGTGGCATCCAGCTGGTAGGGGCCGTACTTCCCGTCTATAATGTCCTGTGACAGCTGCTGGCATTCCTGGTACATAGGACGGCCGATATATACTTCGGCATTGAAATAAAGCTCCGCAAGCATAGCTGCGGCTGCTGCCTGCTTCAGCTCGCCGGCAGCAGGTTCATCTAACTGACTTTTTGGGGGTAATTTTTCTATGGCCGTCTTCAGCAGTTGTTCAATATGAGCAAACACTTCCTGGTCGGTGTTACGCGGGAGGTTTTCGCCTTCGAGACTGTTAAAGATGGGTAAGCCTCCGAAAAAGTCGAGCCCCCTCATATAGAAATAAGCAATCAGGGTATTTAGCTGGTTGATATGTGCCTGCTGATCGTCGGTCGTCAGGGCAAATTTGCTGTAGTCGAGCTTCTCGAGGTCGCTGCGTGCATCAAGGGCAAGGGCTATCCCCATCAATGTTCCGCGCCAGCTTCCCCAGATCCATCCGTCGTCGGGCGTCCAGCTGTGGTAATGATAGCGTTTGTTTTCTCCGCCGTTTTCCCAGTGCGGTCCTTTGGTGGTAATAGCGAAATTGTCAGCCGTATGTTCCTGTAAATACCAGCGGTCTTCGCCAACATACCAGCGGGCATGGGTAAAGGGCCTGTTCAGGGCTGCCAGGATGTCTTTTTCACTTTTGAAAAATGTTCCGGGAGTAACCTGGCTGTAGAACTCCTGATCTAATTTTGTACAGCTTCCGAGGATCAGCAGCGGAAGGAGCAGATATATGAAAAGCTTTTTCATTTTTGTTCTTTTTGAGTTTTAAAATGATGCCTGCAGACCAAACATGAACGTGCGGGTTTTCGGATACACATCAAGCACCTCAAAGCCCGGCGTGAGCCCGTTAATATTTGTTTCAGGATCCAGTCCATTGTATCCGGTGATGACAAACAGGTCCCTTCCTGCTGCATACACGCGGATACTGCGGAACGGCCCTGTCCATTTCTTGTTAAAGGTATATCCAACGCTGATCGCGTCCACTTTCAGAAAGTCTCCCTTTTCGAGCCAGTAATCGCTCAATTGTTTCTCTTTTACATTCTGAAGTTCCCCTAAGCCGCTTTTCAACGCATTCCGGCCTTTAATATTCGGAATGCCGTAGTACATATTCATCATGTTGAACACATCATATCCCAGCCAGCTGCGCAGGTAGACGCCGGCATCCCAGTTTTTGTAGGAGGCAGTATGGTTCCAGGAGAGCTGCAGTTTGGGGATGGCATTGCCGGTAAAGCGTTTATCTTCCGGCTTTTTATCACCAGCCGGGATCACCTCATTATTTTTATTGTAGAGAAGCCATTCACCATCTTCTCTGAAACCGGCAAATTTCCAGATGTAATATTGCCCGATGGGCTCGCCCGGGTAGAGGCGTACGGCAGTTCCCGGTGAACCTGGTGCCGGAAAGCTCATCTCATCCTGGAAGGTTTGACTGCCATAGAGGCTGCGCAGCGTTGTTTTGTTATGTGCTGCTACAATGGAGGTCGTGTATGATAAATTCTTTGTTTTGACAGCATTATAATTCAATTCAAACTCCAGTCCACGGTTCTCCATACTGCCCACATTCATCGTGGTTTTGTCGTGGATCGCCGGGGGCTGAGAAACGCTGATGTCGTAGATCAGATCATCGATCACTCTTTTGTAATAGTCAAACCTGCCGCTTAATTTATTGGCCAGGATGGCGAAGTCTATACCTGCATTGAACTCTTTCTTTACTTCCCAGCGAATGCCGGGATTCTGATTGTGTTTTACACCGAAGGTGCGGTTCCAGCCGCCATCAAAAAGCCACCAGGTATCGGCAGAGTACATCCGGGTGGAGACTTCCGCACCGAAGCCTTCGTTCCCTGTTTCGCCATAGCCACCCCTGATCTTGATATCATCAATGAAGCTTATGCCTTTCATGAAGGGCTCCTGGCTCAGCCGCCATCCCACGGATACTCCGGGGAACGAGCCCCAGCGGTTTCCCGGGGCGAATTTTGAGGAACCTTCATGCCGAAGGTTAGCGGTAATAATATAGCGGTCTTTGAACGAATAATTGATGCGGCCGAAGAATGCAGCGAGTTTTACCCAGGGATCTTTCCATGATCCGAGGCCTGCTCTTCCGTCGGCAAGCCAGGTACCTGAACCCATGTCGTGCTCCGCCAGGCCGTCGACCGGGAAGTCCGAATTTTCTGCCCAGAATCCCTGCCCGTTAAAGTCCTGGTAGCTATACCCCGCAACGGCGTTGATCTGGTGATCCTCGAGCCTTTTGGTGTACCCGACGGTCCATTCGAAGATGCGGTCGTCCCAGCGTTTGTATTCCTGCTTGGCATAGCCATCAACGTTCTGTTCACGCGATACGCGGTGCTGCGAGGACCGGAAGAAGCTTGGGTGTTCCGTATTGTTCTTGATTCCGAACATGGCTGATGTGTAGAGGTCTTTCGTGATGTTCAGCTTCACCGTGGCATTAGCAAGCAGGTAGCGGTATTGATTTTCCTTTTTCCTGAGCATCACCTCTGCCAGAGGGTTCCATCTGTCGAATCCGCCTGTGAGGACGTTGTACCCGGTAGGGTCGGAGGCATCGTATGGCGAGATTGTCGGATCAAGGCCGATGGCGATGTTGTAAAGGCTGTTGTTCTCATCCCTGAAATTGCCTGGTGCGCTGTTGCCCGGAAAATCAGCATTGACCTGGTTATAGCTTACATTGGTGGTCAGCTCAAGCAGGTTATCGAAGAATTTGAAGTTACTGTTTAGCCTGCCGCCTATTTCGCCCCGTTTTGAGCCGATGGAAATCCCTTTGGCGTCCCGCTTAAAGAAGGTGGTATATACATTGGCCGTCTCCGATCCTCCGCTTACGTTGATCACCTGGCGGTTACTAAACGGGTTCTTATTTGTGACGACGTCGTACCAGTCCGTTCTCGCTCCTTTATCATCTCCGAGTCCAAGAGCAACATATTCGTCACCCGAAAGCAGTTCCGGTTTTCTCCGGACACTCTCTACGAAATACTCGGAAGTGAAATTAACGGCTGCCTTTCCGGCTTGCGGCCTTTTCGTGGTGATGAGGATGACACCTCCCGATGCCCTGGTTCCATATATAGCGGCGGCTGAGGCATCCCGCAGCACGTTGACTGATTCAATATCTTCTTTGGCAACCGAATTGATGTCGCCTCCCGGTACTCCGTCGATTACGACCAGCGGCCCCTGCGATGCCTTAACGGAATTAACCCCTCTCAGTTGCAGGGATACACTGGCATTGGGATCAGACCCGTTGCCGGAGGAGATATTCAGGCCGGGTACCTTCCCCTGAATCGCAATCAGGGGCGAAACGCTGCCCGCAACCAGATCGTCCTGTTTCAGGTTCGATACGGCGCTGGTGAGCTCGCGCCGGTCAATGGAACCATAGCCCACCACGACCACCTCGCTGAGCGTGTTGGCCTGTTCCTGCAAGCGTACGGTCAGGTCCGGCTGGCCGGTTGTTACCCGCACTTCCTTTGTCACGTAGCCGATGTAAGAGAAGATCAGTGTAGCACCAGCAGCGGGTACAGCGATCTCGAAAGCGCCGTTCTGATTGGTAGAGGTGCCTCCCGAAGCGCCCTTGATCTTTACACTTACGCCGATCAGTGGCTCCGAGCCATTCGAGTTCGTAACGGTGCCTTTAATAGTTGTTTGTTGAATCTTCGCTGCATAGGATGCTTTATTGCCGGGGATTGCATACAGACGCCCTCCGAGCAAAATGCAGCCAAGCAGGATAGGTAAAAGCCATTTCTTTTTACTTTTCATACAGGGTTAATTTTAGGTCAATCAACAGCGCTAAACAGACCGGTTCAGCTGTTGGTAAAGAGTTAATTTCCGGGATTGCTGCCTGCAACAGATCTTATAAGGTCTGTTATTAGATGCGGGAGGTTTCGCTATACCGGTTTATTAGCTGCTGGTAATTGGCTGGTTCGATTAATTTGTTTTTTGTTTGTTCTCCGTCTTTTATACAAAATCCGACGCTTTGCATTAAGAAGGGTGTCAGAAGCAGGCTTGATTCCTCAGACCTTTTCAGCATCCGGAGGAGGTCCGGATAGCCCTTGTCCTAACATTAAATGCTTGTTGAAATTTCCCATAGAATCTTTTGATTAAGTAGCAGGTCAAAGTTCTGTAAATGCTTTTATACCCGTTTTGATTACCGCCGGAAACTCATTAAAATCTAAATTTGAATAATGGTAAGAGGTTGATATGTAGTGTTATGTGTTTTTAATGCATGTGTAGAATCTAACTTTATTCTTTTAGATCCCCGTTACTTATCTCTGTTTATTGTTGCCTCATATCTGGACACAAGGGAGGAAGGACCCAGTTGAGAACCCGATGCTTACAAATTGAGCAGAAAGGATTAATGTTAATTGTGACGGTGTGCCCATGCAAACAGCTTGGCGATGGCCATATAGTGATAAACTGAAAAACACCCAGAGCTGATAGAGCAACTGACTCCTATTTTGGTCGAAACTGTATTGCTTTAAGTGCACTTGAAATTTAGAATAATGAAAAAAGGGCTGCATGCAGCCCTTTTTTCATTATTCTAAATTTCGGAAAATGTTTATTTCTTGAAGCTATAGGTGGCGCTAGCACTTAAAATTTTTCCGGTAGACTTATTTTCGATCTTTTTCTCCCCATCTACCCAGATTTCAGCGACTAAAGTGGAATTATCAGCCGGTCCCATTGCATTGGCTCCGAATGAAACAACCTGTGCTGATGATGGAACAATGTATTCCTGGCTGGTCCAGGTAGATCCGGACAGGCTCGTGAAACTTTCATTTTTTCCGGCTCCATCTGTGTATACAGCCATGGAAATGTCCACATTGGCTGATCCAATGGCTTTGAAAACAACTTTGTGTGAACCGGATGGTGAATTGTCATCATCATCTTTACAAGAAGAAAAAACGGTAAGACCAAGGGCCAGGCCCATGAAAAGGAATTTTGAAAATTTGTTCATATTGATGTGTTAAGTAAAAAACATGTCCGTTTACAAATACAGTGCCATCAGGAGTTACTGATTTTAACGGGCTGTTAATTTCATTGGAATTTTTTTGAACAACTTATCATTCGCGATGTTATTGGGTATAATCGGCCAGGAGGCCGTTTTTTTAGCTTAGGCCGGTCATCAGTGTGAAGTATCTTCCGGGACAATAAGCCGGCCGGTTAACTTCTTTATTAATGAAAAAAGTATTCGTTTTATTCTGGTTATTATTTTTCTTTTACTTCGTTTTTGTTCATCCTGCGATTATCTACTACGGTGCGTCATTTCCTAAAACCAATCTGGCTTACAGCGATGCAACATGGGCCCTGGTCTGCCTGGGCTTAAGTCTTTTTCTCTGGTTGGTGGTTCTGCTGGTCAGCTTCTACCTTTTATTTAAATACTTCGTGCGGTCTGCGAGGAATACGAATTATATAAAAAAGCAGGGCAGAAAGCGGGAAGCAAGGGTAATTAGTTCTGCTGCCGGCGGTGATCATGCAGGGAATTTACTTTTGGAGTTTGATAACCTTCAAAACGAAAGGGTACGGCACAGGATGCTTTTGAAAAGCGATGAGACAGCTACCCGCATACCTCATCCTGGAAGCCTTGTTGCGCTGCGAATAGATGAATCATTTTCCAGGTTTCCGTACATTGCACTGGAAGAAAGCGCCCCCAGGGCCAGATGGACCTGGATGCTTCTATGGGCGTGTCTCCCTTTTCTCATTGCCTGCGCGTACTTTTTTGTCTATGATCTTGAAAGCGCAGGATATGGCTGGCGTTTTTTGAGTCTGGACCACCCGCTTCTTATGACTCCCCTGGTGCTCCTGTTTTTCTCCTTCATTATCTGGGCTATTTTTAAATTCATAATTTTGCGAAAATTGAATATCGGGAAAGATACCCTGATCCTTAAATTCAACGGGAGAAGAGCTGTAGCAAAAGTGCTGGCATTAAAACAAACAGGAACCTACATCAACGAGCAGCCCGAAGTGGAGTTCGAGATCGAATTTCCCGATGCTTCAGGCCGTACAAATCTTACCAGCATAAAAAAGATCGTTCCCCTTATTGAACTGCCGGGCATAAAAGCTGGAGATGAGGTCGTGGTATTTTATGATCCGCAGAATAAAGACAAGACACTTTTTGAAAAAGATATAGAAGATAATTAGTATGAAAATAATAAACCTGACGATCATCCTGTCTGCAATGCTTGGCATAAGCAGCTGCGACTGGGTATCCCAAAGCATAAAAGAAACAAAGTCCGGAAGTCCTGCAACCCGTGTAAGTCCGGAAGCCGGTCCGGCGGCGACCGTCCCTGTTGAAAAAGTGGCTCCAAAAGAATTTGCAGCATCACCGGAGGCATTGGAGCGCGCAGAGGAGGCATTCAGAAATCTTCCCGGACTGAAGGGAAAGAAGATCAAAATTTACAAGTCTATTCATTTCTATGATAATCATCGTATTATCTTATCCATTCAAAATCCGGATAACCACCGGTATGTAGATGAGTATGTTTACGAAAAGGGAGCCTGGCAGGCCCCCAGGCCTGTGGTCCTTTCAATAAGTGAAAATATCGGCAAAGATGTCGTTGATCTCGACAGCGTCCCTTTCCGCAACGCATCCCGTGTTTATAAAAGCCTGAAGGAGAAATTGAGTTCAATAGGAGGGAACACGAATGATATCACCGTATATGTTACGATCTATAACGGGAAAATAAGATGGCATCCCGGAAGTATTTCCAATGAACGCTTTAACTACGACATTGAATTCAATACTGACGGGTCCCTGAAGTCCTTTGAGGGGGAGTGAAATTCTATTATGCAATTGTCCTTTTTCTCAGCCATCTCCGGACCGGCTCGTCATACCATTTCAGACTTGCATATGCCAGAATAATACTTCCGGTCAGGATCAACAAGGCGTAGGGCCAGGCTTCTATGATGGTCACACCTTTTTGATTGCTGATCCAGGCGACATAAAAGTATACCAGAGGATAATGCACCAGGTAAAGCGGGTAGGATATCTCCCCTAAGAATTTGCAGATCCTGCCTTCAGTGTGGCTATGAATCACGCCGCTGGCACCAAGGTAAACGATCAGCGGAAAAATGAGGATGATACATACTGATTCATAAATTCCATTCATCCAGAGATGCTCTGCGCCGCCTATGCGCGGCATATACAAAACGAGGGCGATCAGCAGGCTGCACCAGAGAAAGGCGTTCCTGATACGGGCTGGTTTGGCTATGCGTGATAGGAGCAACCCGGCAAAAAAAGGGTACATCGTACGGGTGATGCCTACGCGAAGATGTTCCGCGTTTAATGTCCAGCCGCCGCTGACGTCTCCGTTAGGACTGGTAACTGCCAGATGAGCGAGAGCTATAGCCGCTGCTGCAACCAAAATAGCCAGCGCTGTTTTTGAGAGTTTCCTGATGCCGATCGCGTACAGGATATTGGCAACGTATTCAAAGAATAACGACCAGCCCACGCTATTGAGCGGGTGCATCTCCTGCCATCCACGTATATCCAGAGACAGAGGAACAGGCAAAATGGTATAACCGATGAGCATCACCAGCAACATCTTCCACAGGGGAACGGTATGAATGAGCGGCCAGATCGTCGAATCGGTAAAATAAAACCCGATTGCCCCCAGGCTCATCCCCAGCACCACCATCGGTTGCAGCCGTTCGATCCGGCGCCTGAAGAAAGTACCAATAGTCATTTTTTTCCAGCGGTCGTCATAGGCATAGCCGATCACAAAGCCCGACAGCAGGAAGAAAAAGTCGACGGCCAGATAACCGTGGTTAACGAGGATATCCAGGTGCCCCGTCCCTAACGGTTCGGTCAGATGGAACGTCACGACGATGATGGCTGCGACGCCCCGTAATCCGTCCAATATCGGGTAATGCGGTTTTACTGAAACGCTGTAATGATTCATTGGTCTTTATATTCCCGTGTTTCATCTTCATGCTTGTCCGGGATTGCTTATAATTGCTCTTTAACAGCTTGTAAAATTAAATAAATAAGCTGTCTGAGCCGGGTTAAACAGTCTCATTATTTAGACGAATAGTCTCATTTTAGTCCTGTAGATGTAGAGAAACAATTCCCGGTCCGGCAGCAAGCATTAGGTCGTCTTATTTTAAATCGATCTGGTAGATCTTCGATTCCTCTTCCCAGGGATGGTATCCCTGACCGTAATAATAAAAACCATGTTTTTCATAATAGCCGGTATGGTCGGTACAAAGATTCAGATACCGGAAGCCAAACGTTTCCTTACTGAAATAATATTCATCCTCTTCAAATATGGCCTTTTTTTTGAATTTGAAAAGCCTTTTCGTCGTGCACAGAATTTTTTTATAATTTTATCCCTAAGCATCCTCATGTTTATGCTGTTGTTAGTCAATGCTTAAAGTTGAGGTACCTGCCGGTTAACTTATTATAAACCTGAATAAACCAGAGAAATGAATAGGATAGTTCTGACAGCTGTGATCATGTTAAACGCAATTGTAAGTTTTTCACAGAATCTCTCGCTGAAATGGGAAACGGATACTTTGTTCTTAAAGCCTGAATCTGCATTATACAATCCGGTTGACAAGGTGATTTATATCTCAAATATTAATGGAGATTACCTGGCCAGAGACGGGAACGGATTTATCTCCAAAATAGACCCCGACGGAAAGATTGAAGATCTGAAGTGGTGTACGGGACTGGATAACCCGCAGGGATTGGGATTTTTCCGTGGTAATTTATACGTTGCTGATATAGATAGAGTTGTAAGGATAAATGTGAAGGAATCAAGGATTGAGAAAGAGTTTAAAATAGAGGGAGCGCAGTTTTTGAATGACATCACGATTGATAAAAATGGAGATATCTATGTCTCCGACTGCCGGAAAAATAAAATATACAGAATATCAGATGAAGTAGTGAAACTTTGGTCGGATGATCCGGGCTTGTCGACCCCTAACGGTCTGCTTTGTACCGATAAAAATTTGTTCATTTTAAATATGGGACGGGGCGATGTTTTCATTGGAGACAAAGCGGGTAAACAACTGACCTTGTTCTGCGAAGGCATTAAGAACTGCGATGGGATTGTCAGCGATGGAAAAGATGGTTATTTTATCTCTGGTGCCTGGCAGGGACAGATCTTTCACCTGAATGCAAAAGGTGAAAAAAGGCTGGTACTGGACTTAGGGGAGAAAAAGATCATCACCGCTGACATAGAGTTTATCCCGGAGCATAAATTATTGATCATTCCCACCCTGGATAAAACGGTACTGGCTTATAAGTGGGAGTAACTGTTTTTGTTATTCGTATTTAGAACGATTTCCGTAGCTTTGTCTCATGTTAAAGACTTCACGTAAATCGGATTTGGTGTAGTAAACAATCTGTACATCCTGTATAGATTGTCCTTTCGTTTGCTCCCGGAAAATTCTATCCGGAGCTGATTTTCATTTTATAGATTTTGACTTTTTGAACCTGCGTGCAGTTGCAGAAGCATCATTATGCTTTGCTGTACGCAACACTTTAAAATAATGAACAACGAATTTAAAGCTACCATTGATTTGAATTTTTATGGCTGGAATAACATGCTAGACCAGCTGAAACAAGAATCAGAATACAAGGTTTTGCCCCACGGCCGGGTGAGTATAGTCCATCGGACTTGCTATGAAGTGATTTCCGGAAATGGGCTGTTTCAATGCGAACTTGCCGGAAACATGATATATGGAAAGCCGGACTTTGAATTGCCTTGTACAGGCGATTGGGTGATCTTTCAACCATTCGACGGCAACAAAGGAATTATTGTTGGGATGCTGCCCCGTGAACGTACCTTGTGCCGTAGGAAAAGCGGAACAGTTGCCGACAAACAAGTCATTGCTTCGTATGTAGATAAGGCGTTTATTGTTCAAAGCCTTGATGATAACTTCAATGTTCGCAGAGCCGAGCGTTTAATGATTCAGATACTGGCAGAAAATATCCGGCCTGTTTTGGTTCTTAATAAAGCCGATTTAGATTTTGATGAACGGAAGGTTAAAAAGCAACTCGGCCACATTGCCCGTCAAATGCCGGTCTTTTTCACCAGTGTTCTTTATCCCGGGAAGATTCTTAAATTAAGAGAATCCATAGCAGAAGGAGAAACGGTAGTATTTGTGGGTTCTTCGGGTGTAGGGAAAAGTTCTCTGGTTAATGCGCTTTGCGAAAAATCGTTATTACTCACCTCTGGCATCAGCCAATCAACCGGAAAAGGACGGCATACTTCTACCCGTCGGGAAATGGTATTGATGGAGGGCTCGGGGATTCTGATTGATACTCCGGGTGTGCGCGAATTTGGTCTGGCTGTTGGCAATCCCGGATCTGTTAATGAAATATTGGATCTTTCTGACTATGCAGAATCATGCCGGTTTAAGGATTGCGGGCATATCAGCGAACCTGGCTGTGCTGTTTTAAAGGCGGTACAAGACGGAATAATAGAACGGAAAGTATATGAGAGCTACCTGAAACTTCGGCGTGAAGCCTTGCTTTTTTCCTCTTCTGAGCATGAAAAGCGCAGAAGAGATAAATCTTTTTCAAAAATAGTAGAAGAGGTGAAGAGACATAAGGCGAACCCTTAAGGCTGCCCTGGCAGTGCAGGTATTCTTTGAAAAGAATATCTGCACTGGTTCTTCTGAAATCCGGGCGGCGGTGTCCGCATCTTTACAGATGACAAAAAGAAAGTCACAAACACTGTAACTGTAAACGCATATTTTCAGAAAGATGGAACAGCATGATGAATTTCTCCTGATAATCTAAAATTATTTTTCTATTATTGCATAACTAGTTATGTAATTGGCTATATGAATCTGTTTGAAAAGACCGGCAAGATGGCATTAGGAAGCCGCTTGCGTTTGTTTACAGCACGTATTACTGAAGATGCTGCGAAAATATATGAGCTCTATGATGTTGATCTTGTGCCGAAATGGTTTCCCGTATTCTTTGTTCTTTCGGAGGACGGAGAAAACACCGTTACTGAGATAGCCAGTCAGATAGGGCATTCGCAGCCATCTGTGAGCAAAATTGTAAAAGAGATGACTGCCGGCGGCCTGGTTAAGGAAAATATGAAGTCTTCGGATAAACGCAGGACGGTTGTGGCTTTGACAAAAAAGGGCAGAGCCATATCTGAAAGGCTCAGGATACAGTGTTTGGATGTCGACGCCGTTATTGACAGTATTATTTCCGAAGCCCGTTCGAATCTTTGGGAAGCGCTGGAAGAATGGGAATACCTTTTGGATCAGAAATCTTTGCTTAACCGGGTACAGGAACAGCGAAAGCAAAGAGAGGGCAGGGAGATAGAGATTGTGGAATACCATGAAAAATATCAGGAGGCCTTTAAAGCACTGAATGAAGAATGGATCTCTAAATACTTTGTAATAGAAGATACCGACCGTAAGGCGCTGGACAATCCGAAATCCTACATATTGGATAACGGGGGCAGGATATTCGTGGCTTTATACAAAGGTCAGCCTGTCGGGGTATGCTCATTGATAAAGATGAATGATCCGGATTACGACTACGAATTAGCCAAAATGGCTGTGTCTCCTGCAATGCAGGGGAAAAACATCGGCTGGCTGCTCGGACAAACTGCCCTTGCCGCCGCCCGGGAGTTGGGTGCTTCCAAGTTATACCTGGAAAGCAACACTTTGTTGAAACCTGCGATAAACCTGTATCATAAACTAGGGTTTAAAAAAGTATTTGGCCGGGCAACGCCTTATGCGCGTGCCAATATTCAGATGGAATTAAGCCTGGGCGAAGATTAATTTTATCTGGCTGCTGGAAATGGCAGCATAAAGCGATTTTTAAGGTGCTGTTGAGGCCCTCGTGCGGAACGGGCCGGGACCGCTGGTGAGCTTGTTCGACACTCGGCCGAGCCCTCGTGCGGACAGCTTCGGCAAAAAGGTACAAAAGTGCACCTTTTCGGGTGAAGGTGAGTGGCAGAGGGCTGCACTACGATTACTAAAGCATAAATTTACTGAAAAATATCTTCATGAAGTCTGATTGATCTATTGATTCGGTTTGATTCGATACATTTTTGAGGCATCCGGGGCATAAAGTGCAAAGCCGGAAGGTGAGTGGTAAAATTTAGTACTGATGAGAACGACGGATGACTTTGGTTCCTTAGCTCCATAAAGCCGTGTTTTAAAGCCGTCAGAACGCTCCTTTTCCACTACCAGATCAGGTATACTGAAGTGAAAGGGCTTTTTGTCTATTGTAGTTTTAAAAAATCCGGTTCCACGCCAACCAACTGCTTCTGTGGCCGGAGCACCGCCGCCAATGTTGTGGTAATATTTTATCCGATCTTGCTGATGGAAATATTCCAGTTGCACATCTGTTTGTAAGGTTGGATCATTATCGCCACTTCGGTAAAGATCGTTCTGATAACGCATTGCGCTTTCTGAATCCCTTTCCGACTCGTAGCCAGGTGTTTTTTTCCAAAGCGTGTTCCACTCCCCGCCTTTGCAGTAATAGAGGGCACGGGTGAATACACGATTGTTTACATAAGCGCGTACAAAATGGTATTGACTTTCTCTTGTGGCTTTTTCCCAGGTGGCTTCCAGTTCTGGCCCGGGCATGGAAAAATCTGCATTATATACCCGAAAACGTTTCCTTGTGGTATCGCCATTGAGTGGCCACGAGGTGAAATAAGCTTCCGATTCTTTGGTGGCAACCGTAAAGCTATCGATCAAAACCGTCCAGAACCCGCTGTATTTGACATAAAGAGAATCGGTTATCGTTCCATTTCCGGCGATCTTGTAATATTGGTTATCGCCTTTGCTGGTCTCATCATCTCCGCGTGCGCAATTAATGATAATCTGGTCGTTAACGGATTCATATGCCTTTACCGGATTGGGGGATGCTGACAAGGAAATATTGGTGCTGCAAATTTCTTCTATTGAGAAATCGGTACCTTGATAAGCGGGCGTAACGGGCTGGTAAGCCTGGTAGGGAGACGGTATTTTTTCATCATTGCGCTCATAAACACCGCTGTTTTTCTTCATGATGAACCAAAAGCCAAGCGATGCCAACAATACAATAGCAACAAAAAATATCATCCTTTTCATTAATTAATGAATTACAGACAGATACAACATAATTTAGCTGTCAATCAAGGCCACATTTACCTTTACAAGCAAACAGGCTTGAAAACAAATTTATCATAAATAAATTAACAGCTGCTTTTGTTTGTAATCAGCTCAGATTAATTATTTACGAAAACGCCGCAGTTATATGCAAAATTGGTAACTAGTTAAGATTCCCATGGGCATACTTGTCTGAATAGCAAAGCGATCATCGCTCAGGCACTCCGGTTGATCTGCCAGCATAGGTTTTATAAATATTTATACATACTGAAATAGACCAGAAGGTTTTGACTGTCTGGGTGGTGTAACTTTTATCGTAACATTTCGTAAACAGAAAGGCCGTATTATTAGCCGGTACATCCTTTATGAAACGTTTGTTAACGCTGTTTCTCCTTCTTTCAGCATTGCCTTTTGCTTCGGTACTCGGGCAGATAACAGTTTATTCCTGGGGATTGGCTCCGGGCACTGGCTCCAGTCAGGCTTATTCTCCTACCAAAATAGGAGCGGACGGTGCATGGGCTGCTTTTGAAACAGGCAGTAACATGTGTGGCGGTATTAAGACGGACGGATCTTTATGGACGTGCGGCGCCAATTTTGACGGGCAATTAGGAAACGGGACAACCACCCTGAACTATACCCTGACTCAGGTGGGTACCGAAAAAAATTGGGCTGCAATTTCTGCGGGAACTGCCTATTTCCTCGCGCTAAAGAAGGATGGAACACTATGGGCCTGGGGTGATAATAGCTACGGCCAGCTTGGAGACGGCACGCAGTCAGATCGTTTGGTCCCTACAAAAATTGGAACTGCTACTGACTGGGTAGCTGTAAAGACGGGTCAGTCGAACAGCATGGCCCTGAAGCAGGACGGTACGCTGTATATTTGGGGAGATAATTCGTTTGGCCAGTTAGGAAAAGGAACCAGCGGTTCTACTCCGGCTTTGGTTCCAACTAAATTGAATAATGACACGGACTGGGCCTCTATGGCTTGCGGGATGGCGCATGCAGTTGCGATTAAAAAGAACGGCGAGTTGTGGGCCTGGGGCACTAATATATATGGAAATTTTGGAGACGGCACTACGACTAATTCGTTTGTGCCCAAACGTATTGGCACGGCCCAGGACTGGCAGGCAGTTTCTTTGACCGCACAACATGTTCTTGCCCTAAAAACTAACGGAGATCTTTACAGCTGGGGTGTTAATAGTAAAGGACAATTGGGGGATGGAGGAACCTCCAACCGGTCTTCGCCTTATTTTGTCGGTTCAAATTATAATACAATTGCAGCGGGATTTGAAAATTCATCAGCTACTAAAAAAGATGGTACACTGTACACCTGGGGGGCTGACAACATGGGTACTCTTGCAAATGGAAACTCAACTTATTCTTCAACAGCTTATCGGAATACTCCGGGGCAGATTACTGTAGGAACAGTTAAATTTTCCGGTACTAAATATTACTATGTGTCTGGTCATGCCTGGGTAGTGACCGGCGCTACTGTGCTGTCAATGGCTTCAACGGGGCCATTGGTGACGAATGCTTCATCCGTGAGTTACACCGTAACTTTTGATACACCTGTTACAGGACTTACAACCTCTAATTTTGACCTGGATCCGGCCTCTACAGCTACTGGAGCCTCTGTAGCAAGCGTTACGGCGGTGGCTGGTAATACACAATGGACGGTGGTAGTGAATACTCCATCTGCCACAGGGACTGTAAAGCTCAGGATGAATAACGCTACCGGAGCGAGCCTGAATGTGTTGAATCTGCCGTATAGCAGTACGAATGTATATACTCTGGATAAGACAGCACCGGAGCTGAGCAGCATCATAAGAAATACGCCGGCATCTGCCCTTACCAAAGCTACTTCCGTCATTTACAAAGTGAAATTTAATGAAAGCGTTACGGGGGTAGATGCTACTGACTTTAATACAATGGTTTCGGGAACTACGCCCGGAACTATTACTGTAGCAAATGGAAGTGATGCGTCTGAATACCTCGTGACTGTCCCGGTAACAGGAAATGGAACCTTACAATTAAAATTAAATACAACGGGAACAGGGATAACTGATCTCGGATCGAATGCGTTGAGCAGCACTCTACCCGATGGTGAAGTGTATACTATTGATCAGACCGCACCGACGTCGGTGAGTCTTTCACGGTATAATCCAACGGGTGGGATAACTAATTCAACTTCGCTTGTCTACAAGCTCACTTTCAGTGAAGATGTTTCCGGAGTTGACGCTACAGATTTTTCTGTTACCAAAGCAAGCACCGTTACGGCTGGCGCATTAACGGTAAGTGCCGGCGCCACTGCCGCAGAATATTTTATCACTATTCCGTCGGTAAGTGGTCATGGGTCTTATTATATTACCCTGAATTGGTCGAACGGAATTGCTGACATGGCCGGTAATGCACTTCCTGCCGGAATTTCTAGTCAGACCTACATGATCGATCAGACACCACCTTCTATGATTTCCATAACCAGGTTGGGCCCTTCTCAGCAGAATACCAACTCCAGCAACGTAATTTTTCGTATCAAATTTTCGGAATCTATTTCATCGGTAAACCTCGACGCTTTTACCGCCGTAACCGATGGAACTTTAATTGCAGGAACATTCGTTTTAAGTGGAATAAGCAATACTGAGTATGGTATAAGTGTTCCTGTTACCGGCAGCGGAACGATACGTCTGGATCTTAAACCAGGCACGACTGGTATGGTGGACGATGCAGGTAACCCGCTCCCGGGGGGGTATACAGGAAATGAAACATTTATAGTAGACCGTGATCAACCGGTAGTCACCAGTATTGCCAGGTATAATCCAACTGCAAATTTAACCAATATCAGCCCAGTTATCTACAAAGTTACCTTCAGTGAAAATGTTACCGGGGTAGATGCCGCCGATTTTACTGCTATGGTCGGGACTGGTCTTACAGCCGGAGCATTGTCTGTAAGTAACGGCGATAATGCTGCCGAATACCTGGTCAGCGTTCCGGTAACGGGAAACGGCAACTTGTTACTCGGCCTCAACGGCTCGGGGACAGGTATTGTTGATGCTTTTGGTAACGGGATCTCGGGCGTTTTTGTTTTAGGCGACAGCTACGTGGTTGACCAGACCGCTCCGTCAGTGAGCAGCATAATTCGCAAAACACCTTCGGCTCAGAATACGAATAGCACTTCAGTGACCTACACTGTTACTTTCTCAGAAGCAGTAAGCGGTGTGGATGCGGCTGATTTTACGGCGACTGCTGTATCTGGTACACTGAGCAAAGGAATTCTCAGTATAAATGCCGTTTCTGCCTTAGTTTACAATATAACTGTACCGTCAATCAGTGGTAACGGAACACTTCGCCTGGATTTGAATGCATCCGGTACCGGCATCAGTGATGTGGCTGGCAATGCCATTGCAGCAGGCTTTAACTCTGGTAGTACATATGTCATAGACCAGACATTACCGGCAGTGAGCAGCATTGTCCGCAAAATGCCTGCAGCCCAGAATGCCAATGCGGCTTCAGTAACCTACACAGTAACTTTCTCAGAAGCAGTAAGCGGTGTGGATGCAACGGACTTTACAGCGACTACCGTTTCCGGTTCCATTACTAAGGGAACTTTAACAGCGGCAGCAGTTTCTTCATCGGTTTACGATATAACTGTACCGTCTATCAGTGGTAACGGTACACTTCGCCTGGACCTGAACGCTTCCGGCACCGGAATCAGTGATGCAGCCGGTAACGCGGTTTCTGGTGGTTATACCACTGGTGACACATACCTGATTGACCAGATATTACCGGCAGTGAACAGTATTGTCCGTAAGACACCTTCGGTACAGAACACCAATGCCACTTCGGTGACCTATACAGTAACTTTCTCTGAAGCGGTGAGCGGTGTGGATGCAGCTGATTTTACAGCAACCACTGTATCTGGTACACTGAGCAAAGGAACTTTAACAGCGACAGCCGTTTCTTCATCCGTTTATGACATCACCGTTCCGGCTATCAGCGGTAATGGTACACTTCGTCTGGATTTGAATGCTTCAGGCACAGGAATTAGTGACGCGGCAGGAAATACAATTGCTGCAGGCTTCACGACAGGTAATACATATCTCATTGACCAAAGTCTGCCGGCAGTGAGCAGCATTGTCCGCAAAACACCGTCGGCTCAGAATACGAATGCTACTTCAGTAATATATACAGTAACTTTCTCAGAAGCAGTAACCGGCGTGGATGCAACAGACTTTACAGCTACCACCGCATCGGGAACTGTTAATAAGGGTACACTTAGCATGACTAGCGTCTCTGCATCCGTTTACGACATCACCGTACCAGCTATCAGCGGTAACGGTACACTTCGCCTGGATTTGAATCCTTCTGGTACAGGCATCAGCGATGCGGCTGGTAATATCATTGCAGCAGGCTTTACCTCAGGAGAGACTTATCTCATTGACCAGACATTGCCGGCAGTGACCAGCATTGCCCGCAAGACACCTTCAGCACAGAATACCAATGCCACTTCGGTGACCTATACGGTTGCCTTCTCTGAATCAGTGAGCGGTGTAGATGCGACTGATTTTACAGCTACCACCGCATCGGGAACCGTTAATAAGGGTACGCTTAGCGTAGCTACTGTTTCTTCATCCGTTTACGACATCACCGTACCATCTATCAGCGGTAATGGCACCCTTCGCCTGGACCTGAACGCTTCAGGTACCGGCATCAGCGATGTAGCAGGTAATGCCATTGCAGCTGGCTTTACAACAGGAGAGACTTATCTCATAGACCAGACATTACCGGCAGTGACCAGCATTGTCCGCAAGACGCCTTCAGCACAGAATACCAATTCAACTTCTGTAATATATACAGTCACTTTCTCAGAGCCAGTGAGCGGTGTGGATGCGGATGATTTTACAGCTACTACTGTATCTGGTACACTAAGCAAAGGCACTTTAACAGCGACAGCAGTTTCTTCATCCGTTTATGACATCACCGTTCCGGCTATCATCGGTAATGGTACACTTCGTCTGGATTTGAATGCTTCAGGCACCGGCATCAGCGATGTGGCTGGAAATATCATTGCAGCAGGCTTTACCACAGGAGATACTTATCTCATTGATCAGGCCCTGCCAGTAGTAAGCAGTATTGTCCGCAAGACGCCTTCAGCACAGAATACCAATTCAACTTCCGTAATATATACAGTCACTTTCTCAGAGCCAGTGAGCGGTGTGGATGCAGCTGATTTTACTGCGACTACCGTATCAGGTACATTGAACAAAGGGGCGCTTGGCATCAATGCAGTCTCTTCATCGGTTTACGACATCGTTGTACCGTCTATCAATGGTAACGGCACCCTGCGTCTGGATCTGAATGCCTCAGGTACCGGGATCAGTGATGCGGCTGGCAATGCTATTGCAGCAGGCTTTAACACCGGTAATACTTATCTCATTGATCAGACATTACCGGTAGTAAGCAGCATTGTCCGCAAAACGCCGTCTGCACAGAACACGAACGCTGCTTCGGTAACTTACACAGTAACTTTCTCAGAAGCAGTAAGCGGTGTGGATGCAACAGACTTTACAGCGACTAACGTATCGGGAACGTTGAGCAAGGGTACCCTTAGTATCAGTGCCGCCTCTTCCTCAGTTTACGATGTAACTGTACCAACTATCAGTGGTAACGGCACCCTTCGCCTGGACCTTAATGCTTCTGGTACCGGGATCAGTGATGCAGCTGACAATATCATTGCAGCAGGCTTTACCAGTGGCGATACTTATCTTGTTGATCAAACCCTTCCGATAGTGAGCAGCATTGCGCGTAAGACACCTTCGGCTCAGAATACGAATGCCACTTCAGTTACCTATACAATTACTTTCTCAGAAGCAGTGAGCGGTGTGGATGCAACAGACTTTACAGCTACTACCGTTTCCGGATCCATTACTAAGGGCACTTTAACAGCGACAGCTGTTTCTTCATCCGTTTACGATATCACTGTACCGTCTATCAGTGGTAACGGTACACTTCGTCTGGACCTGAACGCTTCCGGCACCGGAATCAGTGATGCAGCCGGTAACGTGGTTTCCGGAGGTTATACTACTGGTAGTACTTATCTTATTGACCAGACATTACCGGCAGTGAGCAGTATTGTCCGTAAGACGCCTTCGGTACAGAACACCAATGCCACTTCCGTAATATATACAGTCACTTTCTCAGAGCCAGTGAGCGGTGTGGATGCAGCTGATTTTACAGCAACCACTGTATCTGGTACACTGAGCAAAGGAACTTTAACAGCGACAGCTGTTTCTTCATCCGTTTACGACATCACCGTACCGTCTATCAGTGGGAACGGCACCCTTCGCCTGGATCTGAATGCCTCAGGTACCGGGATCAGTGATGCAGCCGGTAATGCCATTGCTGCAGGCTTTAACACTGGTAATACGTATCTCATTGATCAGACATTGCCGGTAGTGAGCAGCATTGTGCGAAAGACACCGTCGGCTCAGAATACGAATGCTACTTCAGTAATATATACAGTAACTTTCTCAGAAGCAGTAACCGGAGTTGACGTAACTGATTTTGCAGCTACTACCGTATCAGGAACATTGAGCAAGGGTACCCTTAGTATCAATGCCGTCTCTTCATCCGTTTACGACATCACCGTACCAGCTATCAGCGGTAACGGAACCCTTCGCCTGGACCTGAAGAACTCAGGAACTGGTATTGTTGATGTCGCCGGTAATGCCATCCCTGCAGGATTTACTGCAGGTAATACGTATCTCGTTGACCAGACATTGCCGGCAGTGACCGGCATTGTCCGCAAGACACCGTCGGCTCAGAATACGAACGCCACTTCAGTAACCTACACAGTCACTTTCTCAGAAGGAGTAAGCGGTGTAGATGCAGCTGATTTTACAGCAACCACTGTATCGGGTACATTGAGCAAAGGAACTCTTAACATCAATGCAGTCTCCTCCTCTGTATACGACGTCACCGTACCGGCTATCAGCGGCGACGGAATCCTTCGCCTGGACGTTAATGCTTCAGGCACCGGGATCATTGATGTATCAGGTAATGCAGTTTCAGGTGGTTATACTGCCGGAGATACTTACCTGGTTGATCAAACCCTGCCGCTAGTGAGCAGCATTGTGCGAAAGACACCGTCGGCTCAGAATACGAATACTACCTCAGTAATATATACAGTCACTTTCTCAGAAGCAGTAAGCGGAGTTGATGCAACTGATTTTACAGCAACTACTGTATCGGGTACATTGAGCCAGGGTACTCCTGGCATCAATGCAGTCTCTTCATCGGTTTACGACATCACTGTACCGTCTATCAGTGGTAACGGAACCCTTCGTCTGGACCTGAATGCTTCAGGTACCGGGATCACCGATGGTTCAGGCAATGTCATTACCGCAGCCTTTAGTACCGGCGAACTCTATACTATTGATCAGGCAAAACCAACGATCAGTATCATCCGTATTGCTTCAGATAACACCAATCCGGAGCTGGCCAAACAAGGCGATATGGTAACGGTCTCTTTCCAGGTCAGCGAAGAACTTGACTTAAATGCTTCAGGAGCCTATCAGATCCAGATCGGCAGCCAGCAGGCTACGGTAGAAGCAGACGCGGTGAACACCACCCCGGAAGCCTTTTGGTATAAAGCCAGTGCGGTGATGAATGCTTCAGAAGCTGCAGATGGAAACGGGAATATTAAGATCGGCATTACTGGTTACAGGGACCTGGTAGGCAACACCGGAGACGCTAAGACTTCTACCACGGATGCCAGCAAGGTTATGCTGGATACCGAGGCTCCTGATAAACCAGTAACACCGGACGCTCCGGGTAACGGCGGTCATGTGAACACGACCACGCCGACGATCAAGGGTGTGACAGAACCCAACGCTACCGTAGAGATCCTCGTAGATGGCGTTAAAGTTGGTGA
>NZ_QEAS01000022.1:37177-98633 GCF_003130405.1 Pararcticibacter amylolyticus | reverse complement strand
TAACTCACTGTCAGTGCCGGATTTGCAGCTCCGTAGATCCTGCTCTTATTGTCGGCAGTGATCGTCAGCATCGCTTTACCAACTGTCAGCGTGCCATCCACGTACGTGAAGTCGTAGTTCGCAGAAGCGGCACCACTGGCTGTAATCGGATAAATTCCGGCAGCCGATGCAGTAGTCGCCGTCGTGGAAACAGAAGGTGCTGTTATAGAAGCCTCGGTGTCGCCATTCACAAAACCGGAATAACTCACCGTTAGTGCCGGATTTGCAGCTCCGTAGATCCTGCTTTTATTGTTGGCAGTTATCGTCACCATCGCTTTACCGACTGTCAGCGTACCGTTCACATAGGTAAAATCATAGTTAGCAGAAGCAGCACCGCTGGCCTGGATCGGGTAAGTACCCACTGCCGATGCAGTAGTCGCAGCCGTAGAAACGGAAGGTGCAGTAATGGATGCCGGGGTATCCCCGTTTATAAAGCCGGAATAGCTAACTGTCAGTGCCGGGTTTGCAGCCCCATAGAGCTTACTCTTGTTGTCGGCAGTGATCGTCAGCATCGCTTTGCCAACCGTCAGCACACCGTTCACATATGTAAAATTATAGTTCGCCGAAGCTGCACCGCTGGCTGTGATCGGATAAGTACCCGCCACGGATGCTGTCGTCGCAGTCGTGGAAACCGAAGGCGCTGTTATAGATGCCGGGGTATCGCCATTCACAAAACCAGAATAGCTTACTGTCAGCGCCGGGTTAGCAGCACCGTAGATTTTACTCTTATTGTCGGCAGTAATCGTCAGCATTGCTTTGCCAACCGTCAGTACTCCGTTCACATACGTGAAATCATAGTTCGCCGAAGCAGCCCCGCTGGCTGTGATCGGATAAGTTCCCGCTGCTGAGGCAGTTGTTGCCGTTGTGGAAACAGACGGTGCCGTAATAGATGCCGGGGTATCTCCATTCACAAAGCCGGAATAAGTAACTGTTAATCCAGGATTTTCTGCCCCATAGACCTTGCTCTTGTTCTCAGCCGTAATCGTTACCATTTTCTTGCCGACCGTCAGCGTACCATCCACATAGGTGAAGTCATAGTTTGCCGAAGCCGCACCGCTGGCTATGATCGGATAAGTTCCGGCCACAGACGCCGTAGTCGCAGTTGTGGACACTGAAGGCGCAGTAATAGACGCCGGGGTGTCTCCATTGACAAAACCTGAATAGCTAACCGTCAGAGCAGGATTCGCCGCTCCATACGCCCGGCTCTTATTGTCGGCAGTGATCGTCAGCATTGCTTTGCCAACCGTAAGTGTGCCATTCACATAAGTGAATTCGTAGTTAGAAGAAGCTGCTCCGCTGGCAGTGATCGGGTAAGTCCCCGCCGGGGACGCCGGAGTAGCACTTGTAGAAACAGCAGGTGCCGTAACAGAAGCCTCTGTATCGCCGTTCACAAAACCTGAATAGGTTACCGTCAGCGCCGGATTTGCAGCACCAAACACCTTATTCTTATTGTCGGCAGTAACCGTCAGCGGCGCTTTTGTAACCGTCAGTGTGCTGTTGACATAAGTAAAGTCATAATTTGAAGAAGCTCCTCCGCTCACTATGATCGGGTAAGTTCCCGCAGGCGAAGCAGCCGTCGCGGTAGTACTGATCACCGGTGGTGTAATGGAACTTTCCGAATCGCCCGCCTGAAATCCTGAATATACCAGGGTAAGTTCCGGGTTAGCCGATCCGTAGACCTTCGTCTTCGGCATAGCTGTAACAGTAAGCATCGTCTTACCGACAGTCAGGGTGCTGTTCTTATAAACAAAATTATAATTAGGCGAAGTCCCTCCGCTAATCGTAACAGGGTAAGTTCCGATCGGAGAATTTACCTGAGCCGTTGTCGTTGCCACCGGCTTGCTGATAAGCGAATTCTCGTTGTCGCTGCCGGCAAAACCTGAATAACTGAACGTCAGAGGAGGATTCTGAACCCCATAATTTCTGCTTAATGAATCCGCCGTGACAGTCAGTGTAGCAGGGCTCACGGTCAGTGTACTGTTCACGTAGGTAAAGTCGTAATTTGGTGAAGCTCCGCCGGTTACTGTAACCGGGTAGGTTCCTGCTCCTGACATCGTGCCTGCCGTGGTCGAAAGCGACGGAAGAGAAGCCAGCGACCCGGGCGTATTTCCGTTTACAAAGCCTGTATAAGTAGCAGTCAGTACCGGGTTTGCAGTACCGTATACCTTTGTCTTCGCATCAGCAGTGATGGTCAGATGCGCTTTACCTACGGTAAGCGTACCGTTTGTATAAATAAATGTGTAGTTGTCAGACGAGCCGCCGGTGACGCTGATGGGATATGTGCCTGCCGGTGATCCGGTAGTTGCAGTAGTAGAAACTTCAGGTTTCGACGACAGCGAGCTTTCGGTATCTCCGTTAGCAAAACCTGCATACCTCAGCGGTAGAACAGGATTCGGCATTCCGTATATTTTGCTGGTATCGGCGGCGGTAACATGCAGCTGCGCCTTGTTAACCGTCAGCGTTCCGTTTTGTAACAGCAGATCATAGTTCGCTGCCGATCCGCCTGTAAGCACGATCGGATAAGTTCCTGCTCCTGAAGCAGCAGTTGCAATGCTGCTTACTACCGGCGGAGTGATGGCGCTCACCGTGTCTCCATTGAGGAACCCGCTGTAGCTCATCGTAAAGGATGGATTAGCAGCGCCGTATGTCTTAGTCTTATCGTCCGCGGTGATCCTTAGCTGAGCCTTACCGACAGTCAGGCTGTCGTTCACCAGTATAAAGCTGTATTTGTCTGATGATCCGCCGCTCAGGGTGATCGGGTATTTACCCCCGGCCGAAGCAGGGGTTGCCGTCGTTGTGATGGACGGAGGAATGATGGCACTTACAGAATCACCGTTTACAAAGCCACTGTAATTCATTGTAAGTGCAGGATTCCCCTGTCCATAATTTCTCGACTTCGCATCAGCTTTTACTGTAAGCGCTGCCTTTGTAACTGTCAGGGTATCATTCACAAATATGAAATGATATTTATCCGACGACCCGCCGCTCAGAATAATCGGATACTTACCCGGCACTGAAGCCGTCGTGGCCATAGTGGTCATAACAGGAGCTGTAACAGCGCTTTCATCATCTCCGTTCACAAAACCATCGTACGTCAGGGTGAGCTCCGGGTTGGCGGTACCATACACCCTGGTTTTAGGCGCAACTCTGACAGTAAGCGGTGCTTTTGTTACTGTAAGGAAGTTATTAACCAGGAGGAAATTATAGTTCTCTGATTCCCCGCCAGTGAGTGTGATTGGATACTTTCCCGGAAGTGAAGTGGCCGTTGCAGCGGTCGAAACCGAAGGCATACTCACCGAATCCGGCGTATCCCCGTTAAGGAAGCCGCTGTAGGTAATGGTTAGTTCCGGATTAGCACTGCCATAAACCTTGGTTTTAGGCACTGCACGTACCGTAATCGCCGGTCCCGTCACCTCAAACAGACCATTCACATAGGTCATGTCATAATTATCATCGGATCCGGGAGATATAAAGATATCGTAAATACCCATTCCCGAACTGATGTTCACCGTGGTATAGGCTTCCGGTTTCTGATCGAGCACCGTTTCATCATCCATGCCCATAAATCCTGAATAGGTCAGGGTAAGTGGAGGGTTATCTGAACCGTACCCTTTGATCTGAGGATCAGCAGTGACGGTCAGCATGGCCTTTTCAACGGTAAGCACTCCTTCTGTATAGTTGAAGTCGTAATTGGTATCCTGACCTGGAATAAACGTGACAGGATAGGTCCCTACCGGCGAAGAAACAGTTGCTGTTGTAGTACCAACCGGTTTTACGTCCAGTACACTGTCATTATCACCACTTACAAAACCACTGTAGTTCAGGGTGAATACAGGGTTTTCAGCGCCGTATGGCCTTGTTTTATAATCTGCAACAACATCAATGACAGCCTTCCTGATGGTAAGCGTCCCGTTGACGTAGGCAAAAGTGTAGTTCGCATCAGCTGCGCCGCTAACCGTGATAGGATAAGTTCCCGCATCGGAATTTATCGTTGCGGCAGTTGCGATCACGGGTTTAACATCGATATCTGCCCATGTCTCTCCTTCCAGCAGGCCGTCATAGGAAAAAGTCAGTTCCGGATTGGCTGTTTTGTAATCACGGGCCTGGTCATCTACCCGTATAGTCACCACCGATCTCGTTACCGAGAGCGTATCCTGCTTATAGACGAAAGTATAATTATCATCCAGGCCGGTGCTCAGCGTAATGAGGTACTTATTTACAGGTGAATTGATATTCGCCGTAGTGGAAGCTACCGGAGCCTGATCGAGGGTCGTCGGGTCATCGTTGTAAGCAAAACCGGTATAACCGACCGTCAATTCAGGATTTTCAGTTTTGTAGATCCTGGATTTGGGATCAGGCTTGGCCGTGAGGACAGCCTTGGTAATGATCAGGCTGTCGCTGGCTGAGCCTGCCAGGAAATGTTCGCTTTCAGCCTGGTAAGCGGTCAGCAGGATACGTCCGGTTCTTAAGATCCGGATCTTTCCTTCAGCTGTAATTTCAACCACCGAGCTGTCTGATACTGCATACCTGACCGGGATCTCCGTGTTCGTACTGGTAGCAGCAATAAACTCAGGCGCCCCGTAAACCTTCGCCAGTGGATTGAATGTGTACTTAGGCTTGTCTTTTATAACGAACGGCTCGGGTGCAATGGCAAACTGCGATCCGCCATAACCGTTATCTACCGACTGCACGCCCCACGTATATATACCGCCGGGAAGGTCTTTGATGATACTGAAGGTTGCTTTTGCATTACCGGTTTGTACCACTTTCAGCTTTCCGCTGGCCAGGGAAGAAAGTGGGTTCTGACTGCTTCCCGCAGTACCTACGAACACATTATAGTTTAATCCGCCCTGACCTGTTTTGCTGTCAGTACCGGCATCCCAGTTAAGGGTTACCAGGTTGTCGGCGGCTACATCCGCCTGCAGGGACGACGGCATAGTGGGCAGTGTATTGGCATTATGCGTACTGCTCCTGAACAGGGTAACAGGAATTGATGTACCGTCTGATTTTGAACCGGTAAGCAGGATATCCAGTTTACTGTCATTGTTATAGTCGGCAAATTCCGCAGTACCCCTGCTCACATTTATATTTCCGAGGATCACCGAGCTTG
The DNA here is from genome assembly GCF_003130405.1 of Pararcticibacter amylolyticus. Lineage (GTDB taxonomy): Bacteria > Bacteroidota > Bacteroidia > Sphingobacteriales > Sphingobacteriaceae > Arcticibacter > Arcticibacter amylolyticus. The sequence goes on along the minus strand of NZ_QEAS01000022.1, from coordinate 93,484 downwards.
CATCTGCAAAAATGGTATCAGGCATCGACCGCTGATTATACAATAATGTGTAATAAACATTGGATGCGTCTGAACCTGTCATCAGCAGATCCGGTTTACTGTCATTATCATAATCGCCCCACTTAAGCGAGCCATAAGCCAGGTTCTTAACAGGATTGACAGCTGAAGGGAACATTTTAGCGGTTACGTCCACAAACTTTTCAGTCACAGGATCATTCCGGTAAAGCTTCGTACTGTAAACGGAACCATTCGTATTACCCAGCATAGCAACGTCCATCCTGCCATCGTTATCATAATCGCCCCATGCCACGGCACTGTTGCTTATCCCAGCAGGTGTCACCGCAAAAGCAGAACTGCTCACGTCTGTGAACACTGCATCTGCCGGTGTTGAACGTGTATAAAGCTTAACATAGCGCGAGGAACCATTGAAACCAGTCAGCATCAGGTCAGCCAGACCGTCATTGTTGTAGTCTGTCCAATTGACGGTACCGGACGCAAGCGCAGGTAACCCGGGCAGCATAGCGGTTTTATCCCGGAACACGATGGTGGTTTTATCAGCAGCAAGTTCCTGGGCATATAGTTTTGAGATATATGCTGAAGTGCTGGTGGTATTTCCGGTGAACATAAAGTCGGCCCGGCCATCGTTGTTAAAGTCAGCCCACTTCACGGCACTGTTAAACACCCCTGCAGGTACTCCGTCAGGGAATGTTGTTGTGCTGGTGAGGTCTTCAAAAGTACCGTCTGCTTTCTGATGATACAATTTCGTGATACCCGAAGTTCCTGTTCCTGTTTTACCGGTCAGGATGAAATCAAGCCTTCCGTCATTATCGTAATCTGCCCAGTCGGCAGCGCCCTGTGTTAACTGCGGAAGACCCGAAGGAGTCAAATCGGCAAACACGCCGGCACTGGTCTGACGGTATAACTTGGTAATGCCACTGGTACCGGCATTACCGGAAACCAATACATCCAGGAGACCGTCATTATTATAATCGCCCCAGTTAGCAGAAGCGTTCTGCAACTGGTCGGTGAATGCTGCAATATTATCTTTTGTGAAGGTGGTATTTCCGTAAACAAAGCTCTGAACAGGTGCAAATTCTGAGCCCCTGAAGTTTCCGTCAACGGACTGTACACTCCAGTAATAGGTAGTGCCCACCACAAATGCCCCATCCAGGTTGCGTATGGTAAAGGAGTTATTCTGGATGTCGCCCCTCTGAACGATCCTGCGGAACCCGTTGCTGAGTTTAGCAGTTGGATTTACCTTATTCCCGTAGTCCGAAACATCAGCTGTACGCACATAAATAGCATAGTTCAGCCCGTCCTGCGGAGTGACATCATCCTTGCCTTTTTCCCAGGTAAAGGTGATGCTGCCGTCGGCATTCAGCGAAGCGACAGCTCCGGCTGGTGCAGCTGGTTTCTGATTTGCAGTAAAAGTACCTGTATTATCGTAGATAAAGGTCTCAGACGTGGTAGCATCCGTACCCGAAAGAACGAAATCCAGGCGTCCGTCATTGTTGTAGTCAGCAAAGTCTGCCTTACCCCTGTATTTCTGCGGAATGTCGAGAGGCAGCGATAAAGAGGATCCGTCTTCAAATGTTCCGTCTGAGGTCTGATAGAATAAACGGGTAATTGCACCTGTGGCCGTGTTGCCGGTCAGCAGGAAGTCTAATTTACCATCATTATCATAATCTCCCCAGCTGATCCCTCCGTTTCCACTGTCGGATGAAGCCAGGGTTTCGGCACCAACTACGGAAGATGTTTTATCTTCAAAAGTTCCGTTCGGCAACTGGCGGTACAGTTTAAAGGTATTAGAACCGGTTGTCCCGGTCATGATCAGATCCAGCAGCCCGTCATTATCATAGTCTCCCCATTTAACAGAGCCCAGGTTGACCAGCGGTAAACCGCTTATCCGGCTGCTTACGTCGGCAAATACCCCAACACCGGTTTGCCTGATCAGGCGCGTATAGCGCGTAGATCCGTTTATCCCGGACAACATAAGGTCCGGTAATCCATCCCTGTCAAAATCGGCCCATTCAGCCGCCGGGCTCTCTACTGCCGGAGCAACCGTTGAAATAAGCGAACTCTTATCTTCAAAAGTGCCGTCTGCCTTCTGCCTGTAAAGGAAGGTTACATTCGCATTGCTGGCAGCTGACCAGCCGTTCAGGTACAGATCAAGACGGCCATCGCGGTCATAATCCACCCAGTTCAGTGTCCCTTTAAACAAGCCTTTGGCCGACGCCGGAAGTACTCCCGGTGATAATATCCTGTTAGAAGAACTGTTGATCTGCGAAACCGCACTTACCTGCTCAAAGCGGCCGTCTGTGCGCTGACGGAAGATAAACAGGTTATTGGTACCGTAAGCATTGTTATAACCGATATAAGCAAAGTCGAGACGCCCGTCGTTGTTATAGTCTGCCCATTTGATATCTCCTTGCTGTACTCCAGGATATGAGCTGACCTCCGACGGGAAAAGGATTAAAGAAGTAAGGTCCTCAAAACTTCCGTCTGTTTTCTGGTGATACAGCTTGATCGCAGAAAACGACGTAGCCGTGCTGTATCCTGTCATCAGCAGATCCAGGCGTCCGTCATTATCATAGTCTCCCCAGCTGCTCGATGAATATTGCAGAGCAGGGAAAGTAGTGCCCGCCTTTTTGGTATACTTTGGAAAATCAACAAAGAATGAATTTTCCGGAGCAAAGGCAGATCCTGCGTAGGCTCCGTCTATAGCCTGAACGCTCCAGTAATGGGTGGCGCCGGGAACAATAGCAGACGCGCTTATGGTAAAGCTGGTCGTTTGTGTATTTCCAAGCTTCACTACTCTTCTGAAACCGTTAGCTAAAGCAGCCATCGGGCTCATCCTGTTTTCTTTGCCGGTAACCGTGGTGAGATAGACATTATAGCTTAATCCCGCCTGCGGAGTTTCTCCGTCTGCCGGAGCCGACCAGCTCAGGGTCACCGACCTGTCGGCATTCACCACCTGCGTAAGATTGGCCGGAGCTGCGGGGACGCTATTAAACCTGGAAAAGCCTTTATTTTCGTAAATAGAAGAATATTGGCCGGCAAACGGATCGTACCCGGTGACAAAGAAATCCAGGGCCCCGTCGTTGTTGTAATCTGCAAATTCAACTCGTCCCCCCACTATCGGCGGCAATTCAGCCGGTAAGCTCAGGGAACTTGCGTCTTCAAAGGTACCACTCTGTGTCTGGTGGTACAGCTTTGTAATACGGGGCGAATTGGCCGGATTCCCCGAATATCCGCATATAATAAAGTCAAGACGGCCATCATTATCGTAATCCCCCCAGCTGATACTACTCTCAGATGCCGTGAGCAGCGTATTGCCTGTTACCAATGCCGTCTTATCTTCGAAAGTGCCGTTACTGGTTTGATGATACAGTTTAAACTGACGGGTTCCGCCTGTAGTCATTCCTGATACAAGAAAATCAGGTCTTCCGTCGTTGTCATAATCTCCCCACTTTACAGCGCCCTGGTAAAAACCGGGAACCGAAGGGATCTTTGCAGTCGCATTGACAAATACTCCCGGGCTCGTCTGGCTGACCAGACGGGTAACACCGGTAGAGCCGTTTGCGGTTCCGATAAGCAGGAGATCCGGCAGCCCGTTTTTGTCATAGTCGATCCATTCCGCAGATGTAAACCTTCCGGCAGGAGCATAATTAATGATCGAAGCTGTCTTGTCTTCAAAATCGCCGTTCGTTTTCTGGTGATACAGGTAAGTAGTGCTGCCGCCTGTATGATCCTGCCCGTTTACGTATAAATCCAGACGTCCGTCGTTATCGTAATCCACCCATCTCAATGTACCTTGCCTGAAACCAGACATAGGAGCCTTGTTTATTCCAGGGATGGAGGACAAATAATTAGCATTCAGGCGTGCCACCCCGCTTGCTACTTCAAAATTTCCGGCTGCATTCTGGCGGTAGATAAAGAAGTTGTAATACCCGCTGGAACCATTATACCCCATGTAAGCGAAGTCCAGTTTGCCGTCATTGTTAAAGTCGCCCCACTGGATATCACCGATGTATGCACCCATAGTAGAGGTATTAAGCCCTGAAGGCACCAGGATAAGAGAACTCTTGTCTTCAAAAGTCCCGTCGGGTTTCTGACGGAATAACTTGATATTTGAGTTCCCGTTAGTTCCTATCATCAGTAAATCCAGGCGCCCGTCATTATCGTAGTCTCCCCAATGGGAAGCAGAACCATTATAGGCAGGGAAAGTAGTGTTCGTTTTCCTGACAAACTTTGGATAGTCCAGTCTGAAGCTCTTTTCAGGTGCGAATGCAGAGGCAGCGTAAGCGCCATCGACAGCCTGAACACTCCAGTAATAATCCGTTGCAGGATCCAGTACATTAGCAGCCAGTGTGAACGAAGTATTCTCATACATGTTTCCGATGGTCGCTACCCTGCGGAACCCGGAGGTGAGGTCTGACATAGGCCCGGTACGATTTTCTTTTCCGGATACTGTCGAAACGTAAATATTGTAAGATAAACCTGCCTTTGGTGTCTGAGCATCCGTGGATGCCGTCCAGCTCAGCTTTACTGAGCCATCCGCGTTCACCACATGACTCAGGCCACCTGGAACTGAAGGTGCTGTATTCACTACAGAATATCCCTTATTTTCATAGATAAAGGCATTGTTCGATCCGCTATATCCGGAGAAGAAGAAATCAAGCCTTCCGTCTTTGTTATAATCTGCAAACTTTACAGTGGAATAATAGGCCTGAGGCATATCAAAAGGTAACGAGAGGACACTCGCATCTTCAAATGTACCGGCAGCTGTCTGGTGATACAGTTTCGTGATCGTGCCCGAATTGCTCGATCCTGATAAAACGAAGTCCAGTCGGCCGTCGTTATCGTAATCGCCCCAGTCGACAGCGCCGTAGCCCGCATTGGTCATGGCGATTTTTGAGGCGTTAGCCACAATGCTTGTCTTGTCTTCGAAGCTTCCGCCAGCCTTCTGGCGATATAATTTAAACTGGTAACCTCCTGTCGAGCCGTTGCCCACCATGATAAAGTCGAGGAGACCATCATTATCATAATCGCCCCATTTAACTGTTCCGTAAGCTATCTGCGGAACTGAGGGTATATTGGAAGTAGCATTTACAAATACCCCCGGACTGGTCTGCCTGATCAGCCTGGTGAAATAACTCCCATTGGTACCGGTCAGCAGAAGATCCGGCAAACCGTTATTATCATAATCGGCCCAGTCACTTGAGCTGTTATAGCCCGCAGGAGCAACAGACGAAATCAGCCCTCCTTTGTTCTCAAATGTCCCGTCCGGCTTCTGGCGGAAAAGATAGGTAGCATAACTGCCATTAAAATATTGTCCGTTTACATACAGGTCCAGCCGGCCGTCGCGATCATAATCCACCCAATTGAGTGTGCCATAAGAGGGCGCGTACAGGCCGGACGGCAGGATACCTGATGATGGTATACTTGTCTGGCCGCTGCTATTCTGTGATATTCCCCCAACCATATCAAAAGATCCGGAGGCGTTCTGGCGATAAATGAATAATTGATAATAACCATACGACCCGTTATAACCCATGTAGGCAAAATCGAGTTTACCATCGTTGTCGTAATCTCCCCACTCGATATCTCCATTATGAACACCCGGATAACTGGCAATTGCAGACGGCACATTGATCAGTGTTGTCCGGTCATCAAAGCCTCCTGCTGCGTTTTGCTTGTAGAGCTTCAGCGTATTGGCGCCCACTGTAATCATATCCAGCCTGCCGTCATTATCAAAATCGCCCCAGCTCATTGATCCTCCGTAGAACATCTGGAAACTGGTTCCAGCCTTTTTGACAAACTTCGGATAATCCAGTTTAAACGTTTTCTCCGGCGCAAATGCTGAACCGGCATACGCTCCATCTACAGACTGTACGCTCCAATAGTATGTCACATCCGGATCCAGGAGATCCGTCCGGATCGTATAGGTAGTAACACCGTTTAGATTTCCCTGCTGTACGATCTTCCTGAAACCGTTCGCCAGAGCAGAAGCCGGGCTCAGTTTATTTTCCTTCCCGGTAACCGTGCTAACATATAAATTATAGCTCAGGCTTGCTGATGGCGTCTCAGCATCAGAACCGGCAGTCCATTTAAGCGTAACTGAACCATCCGCATTTACGGTATGAGAAAGGCCGGCGGGTGCCACAGGCGCAGTGTTCACTTTTGGCGATCCCGTGTTTTCGTAAATAGCCCCTGTATTAGAATAATAGAAATCCAGGCGGCCATCTTTATTATAGTCCCCAAATTCTACTCTTGCATTGTTTGCCTGCGGCATATCGGCAGGCAGCGAAAGAACAGACACATCTTCAAAAGTGCCATTGCTGTTCTGACGAATCAGTTTCGTCCTACTGGATCCGGTCAATAAAAAGTCAAGCAATCCATCATTATTATAGTCACCCCAGCTGATCCCCCCGTTACCGGAATCTGAAACACCCAGCGAAGCGACATTTAGAATCAGCGACGACTTATCTTCAAACGAACCGCTGGCTGTCTGACGGTATAGCTTGAGCTTTCCGCCATTACTGTACCCCGAAAGGAGAAAGTCAAGACGTCCGTCGTTATCATAGTCACCCCATTTTACTGCTCCGGTATATACTGCCGGCACAGAAGCTATCTTCGAAGTAACATTTGTAAATACACCGGGACTGGTTTGTTTTAAAAGTCTTGTAAAGTTTCCGCTGCCCGGATTATAGCCGGTCGTCAGCAGGTCAGGCAAGCCGTCGTTATCATAATCAGCCCAGTCTGAGGCCAGATGGTAGCCCACCGGCACGTATGATGAGATTAATCCCCCCTTGTTCTCAAAAGTACCCGTTGCTGTCTGCCGGTATAACATGATGTAGTGGTTGTTATCATATGTCTGGCCTGCAACATATAAATCCAGGCGACCGTCGCGGTCGTAATCCACCCAATTCAGCGTCCCGTAGCGGAATCCATAGATCGTATTGAGCATGTTCCCCTGAATGGTCCAGTTGGAGGAAGCATTATGAGTGATACCACTTGCGACATCAAATGTGCCGGAAGCATTCTGACGATAGATGTAGAAATTGCAATACCCTGAACTGCTGTAGCCAATGTAAGCGAAATCAAGGCGACCGTCGTTATCATAATCACCCCATTTGATATCACCATAATACACCCCGGCATAGGGAGCACTTCCGTTAGTGGGCAGATTGATACTCAAAGTTTTATCCTCAAACCCTCCTGCCGCTGTCTGACGGTAAAGTTTTAATGCGCCAGAACCCGCTACAATGAGATCGAGCAGACCATCATTATCGTAATCTCCCCAGGCTCCTCCTGAGTAGCTCATAGAAACAATAGACGTTCCTGTCTTTTTCACAAACTTTGGATATTCCAGCCTAAAGCTCTTCTCCGGAGCAAAAGCAGAGCCTGCATACGCACCGTCTACAGCCTGCACACTCCAGTAATAAGTAACCGCAGGATCCAGCAACTCTGTACGAATAGTGTAAGAACTTTTCTGAAGGTTCCCCTGCTGCACCACTTTCCGGAACCCTGTGCTCAGGATCGACATGGCATCCACCTTATTTGCCTTCCCCTGCTCCGTGCTCACATACAAATTATAGCTTAATGCCGCCGCCGGAGTTTGCGTATCTGTAGCCGTTGTCCAGCTAAGCGTAACAGAACCATCGGCATTAACGGTATGGGTTAGCCCACCCGGAGCAGATGGCACTGTATTCAGCTTTGTTGAGCCCCGGTTCTCATAAACCGATCCATTACTGGCATAGAAGAAGTCAAGCCTGCCATCATTATTATAATCTGCAAACTCCACACGGGCGTTATTTCCCTGTGGCATATCCCAGGGGAGAGTCAGTGCTGAAACATCTTCAAACGATCCGGAGCTGGTTTGCCTGAACAATTTCGTATAGGTGCCTGATTGAGGATATCCCGTTAAAAGAAAATCCAGCTTGCCGTCGTTGTCATAATCACCCCAGCTTAAGCTGCCGTTTCCGGCATCCGAAACACCTATGTTAGCAGCGTTCGGGATCAGCGAGGATTTATCTTCGAAAGTACCGGTATTCGTCTGGTGATACAGTTTCAGGTACCGTGTACCATTATAGCCGGAGAACAGGAAGTCCTGCCGTCCGTCATTATCATAGTCTCCCCATTTTGCAGCTCCGCCGTAAAGGGCCGGAATTGACGGAATTTTTGCAGTTGCATTAGTAAAAACGCCGGGTGCAGTTTGTTTTAATAGCCGGACATAGTAATTATTGGCAGAGCCATTATAGTTGTTACCTGAAACCAGCAGGTCAGGCAAGCCATCTTTGTCGTAATCACACCATTCTGCGGTACCCTGATGTGTAGCTGGTAAATAGCTGGAAATAGCACCGATCCTGTTTTCAAATCCACCATCGCTTCTTTGATGGAACAGCATATGATCACTATATCCATCATATCTCTGACCGGTTACATACAGATCCAGCCTGCCATCGAGATCATAATCCACCCAGTTCAGCGAACTGTAACGGTAGCCATATAGGGTCGAGTTAAAAATACCTTGTACCTGATATGTATAAGAACTGTTTTGAGCAGTTCCCGTGGCAACGTCAAAAGAACCTGCGGCATTTTGATGGTATATATAGAAATTATAAAAGCCTGATGTATTGTAGCCGGCATAAGCAAAATCAAGGCGTCCGTCGTTATCATAATCTCCCCACTTAATGTTACCATCTATAACTCCCGCATACGAAGCAGCATTGGAAGGCAGGTTGATGAGGGAAGTTTTGTCTTCAAAACCGCCTGACGGCGTTTGACGGTAAAGCTTCAGCATATTCCCGCCTGCTATAATGATATCCAGAAGGCCATCGTTATCGTAGTCACCCCAATGCGTAGAAGCTCCGCTGGCGGATAGGAAAGGCGTTCCGGTCTTTTTGACAAACTTAGGATAATCCAGTTTAAAAGTTTGTTCAGGGGCAAAAGGCGATCCGGCATACGCGCCATCTACGGCCTGCACACTCCAGTAGTAAGTGATGCCGGGATCAATCCCGCTGATATTGATCGTATAACTGTTGGTTTGTGTAACACCCTGCTGAACCACACGGCGGAAACCGTTAGCAGGGTCAGAAGCAGGGCCCAGTTTATTTACCTGCCCCGCAACAGTACTAAAGTAAACATTATAACTTAAACCGCCGGAAGGAGTCTGTGTATCTGTAGCAGGAGACCAGCGTAAGGTCACCGTACCATTGGCATTCACCACGTGGCTTAAGCCGGTTGGAGCCACCGGAGCTGTGTTCAGCTTCGGAGTGGATAAATTATCATATAAAACCGTTTGTGCGATGCCGGTCTGATCATAGCCTGAAATAATGAAGTCCAGGCGACCATCTTTATTGTAATCTGCAAAATCTACCCTGCTATTGTTCATCTGGCGCACATCCCAGGGAAGAGAAAGTGCACTGTGGTCTTCAAAACTGCCATCAGCTTTCTGATGATACAAACGTGTGCTCCTGCCTGTGCCTGAATTCCCGCTGATCACGAAATCGAGACGACCATCGTTATCATAATCCCCCCAGCTGAAAGCTCCGTTCGAAGCCTGGTTCACGGCAATGACTGATGCATTGGGAACCAGGGATGTTTTATCCTCAAACGTTCCGTCAGTTTTCTGATGGTAAAGCCTGAACTGGCGGCTGCCTGTAATGATAAAATCAAGGCGGCCATCATTGTCATAATCCCCCCATTTTGCGAGGCCTTCATTAACACCCGGAACAGAAGGGATCGTTGAAGTAGCATCCGCAAACACCCCTGCACTGGTTTGGCGGAACAATCTTGTAAAGTTCCCGTAGCTTGGACTGTAGCCGGTGAGCAACAGGTCAGGGAAGCCATTGTTATCATAATCTCCCCAGTCACTGGATGACTGTGATGCCGGATAGGAAATGCCTGATGTCCTGTCTTCGAAAGTCCCGTCTGGTTTCTGACGATACAGGTATGTGTAATAAGATGAATTGCCGGAATATTGACCGTTCAAATATAGATCCAGCCTACCATCCCTGTCGTAATCAACCCAGTTTATCGTACCGTTGTACAAAGGAGTTCTGGATGCTGATATGATTCCTGAATAATTATAAAGCGTAGAACTGCCTTGCACAAGACCACTTGCAACTTCAAATGTACCATCGGTCTTTTGATGGTAGACAAAGAAATTGCTGGCACCGTAATAGTTACTATATCCGATATAAGCAAAGTCGAGCCTGCCATCATTATCGTAATCGCCCCATTTGATATCGCCGCTGTAAACACCCGGGCTGGCACTGATCTGTGAAGGGAAGGGGATCAGGGAAGTCTTGTCCTCAAATGTCCCGTCAGGCTTCTGACGATATAATTTTATGTTTCCATAGTTGCTGGCTCCAATGATCAGGAGGTCCAGCAAGCCGTCATTATCATAATCACCCCAGCTGGTCGCACCTGAATAGACATTCGGGAAAGGAGTTCCTGCTTTTTTCACGAACTTCGGGTAAACAACAGAAAAACTCTTCTCCGGGGCAAAAGCAGATCCTGCATAAGCACCATCTATCGCCTGCACGCTCCAGTAGAAGGTAACAGAGGGGTCGAATGCATCGGGAGATACCGTATAAGATGTCGTTTGAGTTGGCCCGAACTGCACGACACGGCGGAAGCCGTCGCTCAAGGAAGAAGCGGGCCCCTGTTTATTTTCCTTACCGGAAACCGTGCTGAGATACAGGTTGTAGCTCAGTCCCGCCGAAGGTGTTTGTGTATCGGTAGAAGCCGTCCAGCTAAAGGTGACGGATCCGTCGGAATTCATTGTATGTGTCAGGCCTGCCGGCACTGAAGGAGGTGTATTAATAGCCGAAGATCCTTTATTCTCATATAATAGAGTTTGTATCCCTCCTGTGGAGCCGTTTCCCATGATCAGGAAATCCAGCTGCCCGTTGTTATTGAAGTCAACAAATTCCACACGGCTGTAGGAGAACAGCGGCATATCTAAGGGCAATACAGACAACGTAACGTCGGCAAACGTTCCGTTGCTGATCTGACGGTAGATCCTGTTAAACCGGTTCGAATTAGCGTATCCTGAGATAATGAAATCCAGGCGTCCGTCGTTATCGTAATCACCCCAGCTGATCGCACTGTTGCCCATTGCATCTGAGATCCCGATATTCGCATAATCCGCTACCAGGGAGGATTTGTCTTCGAACGTACCGTCAGTTTTTTGGCGGTACAACCTGAAATAACGGGTGCCATTAGTACCTGTTTGGATAAAATCAAGACGACCATCGTTGTCAAAATCCGCCCATTTTAACGCACCATTACTTACTGCAATTTGATTAGGCACCCTGGAGCTTACATTTTCAAACACGCCGCGGCTGGTTTGCCGGATCAGGCGGAAGAAATACCCGTTTGAAGGATGATATCCCGAGATCGCCAGGTCGGGAAACCCGTTGTTGTCAAAGTCAGCCCAGTCGGCTGTAACACCCTGGCCAACCGGGATCAGCGAACTGATCAGGGAGCTCTTATCTTCAAATACACCGTCCTGTCTCTGGCGCATCAGAAAAGTATAGTGAGTACTATTGAAAGAAGAAAGGCCGTTTACGTAAAGGTCGAGACGTCCGTCGCGGTCATAATCGACCCAGTTCAACGCACCATTGTATAGTCCGTAGCGGGTAAAAGGCATGATCCCGTTATAGTTATAAAAGGTCGTGTTGCCGCTTCTCTGACCGATCCCGCTCGCCACCTCAAATGTACCGTCTGTCTTTTGATGATAGACCATGAGGTAAGAATTGCCGTTGTAGCTATTATATCCGATATAGGCGAAATCAAGTAAGCCATCATTATCGTAATCCCCCCATTTGATATCTGCCTGGTAAACCCCGAAATTAGTGGCCCCGATCTCCGCAGGGATCGGAATAATGCTGCTTTTATCTTCGAAGGTGCCATCAGGTTTCTGACGGTATAACTTCAGCATTCCGTTACCGTTTTGTCCGGTCACCAGTACATCCAGCCTTCCGTCGTTATCATAATCCCCCCAGCTGGTAGAGCCGTAGTTACCCGACAGGAAAGACGTAGTGGTTACTTTGACGAACTTCGTATAATCCAGAGTAAAGCTTTTTTCAGCAGCGAAAGGTGAGCCTGCATAAGCTCCGTCTATCGCCTGCACGCTCCAGTAATACGCTACTCCCGGTTCAAAAATATCTGCCGGTAATGTGTAAGAAGTTGTTTGGCTATGTCCCTGCTGTACTATGCGGCGGAAGCCGTTGACCAGGGAAGAAGCCGGACCTTGCTTATTTTCCTTTCCTGCCACTGTGCTCAGGTACAGGTTGTAGCTTAATCCGGAAGAAGGAGTTTGGCCATCGGCTGGCGCTGTCCAGCTGAAGGTAACAGAGCCGTCTTCGTTTAGTGTGTGAATCAGCCCCGCCGGTGCGGCCGGAGGTGTATTGATGGATGAAGAACCCTTGTTTTCATATAAGGAAGTTTGCACCCCTCCTGTCGATCCGGTTCCCATCACGAGGAAATCCAGCTGCCCGTTATTGTTAAAATCTACGAACTCCGCTTTGCTGTAGTTGAACATTGGCATATCCAGGTAGAAAACCTGTGAACTTACATCAACAAATGTTCCGGCAGGAGTCTGGCGGTAGAGCCGCAGAAGCCTTCCCAGATTCGTACCTCCGTTGATCAGAAAGTCAAGGCGGCCGTCGTTATCGTAATCGCCCCAGCTCACAGCTCCATTGCCATACGCTTCTGATATCCCGAGATTGGCAGAATCCCATACCTGAGATGACTTATCTTCGAACGTACCATCGGTTTTCTGACGGTACAGCCTGAAATAACGGTTACCGTTCGTACCGGTCAGGATAAAATCCAGCAACCCGTCATTGTCGTAATCAGCCCATTTAAGGCCCCCGTAGTTTACGGCAATAACTCCCGGCACCCTGGCTGAGACATTTTCAAATACCCCGCGGCTGGTCTGCCGGATCAGGCGGAAGAAATATCCGATTGATGCATTATTACCAGAGATCACCAGGTCGGGAAAGCCATTGTTATCATAATCTCCCCAGTCTGCCATCATACCCTGACCGGCAGGGGCTAAAGATGTAATAATCCCGGATTTATCCTCGAAGAGGCCATCCGGCTTTTGGCGGAACAGGTAGCTGTAGAAACTTCCGTTATAAGATGAAATACCATTTACATACAGATCCAGGCGCCCGTCGCGGTCATAGTCTACCCAGTTCAATGAGCCGTTATATAAGGCCATCTTACCACCAGGTATGTTCCCGTTAAAGTTATAGAAAGTGGAACTGCTTCTCTGTCCCGTGCCGCTTGCTACTTCAAATGTACCGTCGGTCTTCTGATGATATACCATGAAGTAACTGCTGGCACTGTAACTGTTGTAGCCGATATAGGCGAAGTCAAGGCGGCCGTCGTTGTCATAATCGCCCCATTTTATGTCTGCCTGGTAAACCCCGAAATGAGTGGCCCCGATCTCCGTAGGGACCGGAATAATGCTGCTTTTGTCTTCGAAGGTACCATCAGGCTTCTGACGGTACAGCTTCAGCACACCATAACTGCTCTGCCCTGTTACCAGTACGTCGAGCAGTCCGTCATTATCATAATCGCCCCAGCTGGTAGCTCCGTAATTCCCGGTGGGAAATGAAGTGCCGGTTACTTTGACAAACTTGGTATAGTCCAGGCTAAGTGTCTTTTCAGGAGCGAAGGCAGAACCGGCATAAGCTCCGTCTATTGCCTGTACACTCCAGTAATAGGTCGTTCCCGGTTCAAAAATATCCGGCTGAAGGGTATAAGATACAGTTTGAGTATTCCCCTGCTGCACTATCCGGCGGAAGCCGTTACTCAGTGCTGAAGCCGGCCCGAGCTTATTCTCTTTCCCTGCTACTGTACTTAAATATAGGTTATAGCTCAGCCCCGATGAAGGGGTCTGTGCATCAGCTGAGGCAGTCCAGCTAAAGGTAACAGCACCGTCGGCATTCACCGTATGGGTCAACCCTGTTGGAGCAGCCGGTGGTGTATTGATGGCTGAGGACCCTTTGTTTTCATATAACAATGTTTGTACACCACCGGTCGAACCGCTACCTGAGATCAGGAAGTCCAGCTGCCCGTTATTGTTGAAGTCTACAAACTCTGCTTTACCATATATAAACGAAGGCATATCCAGGGGCAGTACCTGCGATGTTACGTCAATAAATGCCCCGTTGTTCACCTGACGGTAGATCCGCGTCACCCGGGAACTCCCGTTCCCGCTGATGATGAAATCCAGACGCCCGTCATTATCGTAATCTCCCCAACTGACAGCTCCGTTCCCATAGGCATCGGTTATCCCGATATTGGCATAATCCCAAACCTGCGCTGATTTGTCTTCGAATGTGCCATCGGTCTTCTGACGGAATAACCGGAAATACCGGGTGCCATTGGTCCCCGTTATGATAAAGTCCAGCAAACCGTCGTTATCATAGTCGGCCCATTTCAGCCCCCCCTGGTTTACAGCGATAACTCCCGGTACACGTGCTGTCACGTTTTCAAATACCCCGCGGCTGGTCTGGCGCAACAAGCGGAAGAAATATCCGTTTGAGGTATTATAACCGGAAATTGCCAGGTCAGGGAATCCGTTATTGTCATAATCTCCCCAGTCTGCTATCATACCCTGGCCCGCAGGAACAAACGAAGTGACAAGTGAAGACTTATCCTCAAAGAAACCGTCTGCCTTCTGGCGGAACAGGTAGCTGTAAACAGTATTGTTATAGGAAGACAGGCCGTTTACATACAGGTCCAGGCGCCCGTCACGGTCGTAGTCCACCCAGTTCAGGGTTCCGTTATATAAGCCCATCCTGCCAACATTTATAATGCCCGGATAATTATAAAAAGTACTGCTGCTTCTCTGACCCATGCCGCTTGCCACTTCAAATGTACCATCTGCTTTTTGATGATACACCATCAGATAACTGCTGGCACTGTAACTGTTGTACCCGATATAGGCGAAGTCAAGGCGACCGTCGTTGTCATAATCGCCCCATTTAATATCTGCCTGGTAAACCCCGAAATGAGTGGTCCCGATTTCCGTAGGAATGGGGATAAGACTGCTCTTATCTTCAAAGGTTCCGTCAGATACCTGACGATATAATTTCAGGACCCCGTTACCGTTTTGTCCTGCCACCAGGACGTCGAGCAGGCCGTCATTATCATAATCGCCCCAACTGGCCGTACCATAATTCCCGGCAGTGAATGTTGTGCCGGCCTTTTTTACAAACTTGGTATAGTCCAGCGTAAAGCTTTTTTCAGCAGCGAAAGCAGAACCGGCATAAGCCCCGTCTATCGCCTGTACGCTCCAGTAGTAAGGAACTCCCGGTTCAAAGATCTCTGATGCCAGGGTATAAGATATCGTCTGGCTGTTGCCGGATTGCACCACCCGGCGAAAGCCATTACTCAATGAAGAAGAAGGACTCACTTTGTTATCTTTCCCTGCTGCTGAGCCTAAATATATGCTGTAACTCAAACCAGCTGAAGGAGTCTGGACATCGGTGGATGCCGTCCAGCTAAGGGTAACAGACCCGTCCGCATTCAGCGTATGAGTCAGCCCTGAAGGTGCTGACGGCGGTGTATTGGTAATGGAAGATCCCTTATTCTCATATAATGAGGTTTGGATGCCTCCTGTCGATCCGCTTCCCATGATCAGGAAGTCGAGCTGTCCGTTGTTGTTGAAATCAACGAACTCCGCTTTGCCATATATAAACATAGGCATATCCAGGGGCAGTGCCTGCAAACTTGCATCTATAAAGGTGCCGCTGCTGGTTTGACGGTAAAGCCTTGTTAACCTGCCTGCCGAGTTTGAATTCCCGCTGATAAGAAAATCCAGGCGACCGTCGTTATCGTAGTCACCCCAGCTTACAGCTCCGTTTGCAGTAGCATCCGAAACACCAATGTTCGTATAATCAGCAACCAGAGAT
Source organism: Pararcticibacter amylolyticus (assembly GCF_003130405.1). Lineage (GTDB taxonomy): Bacteria > Bacteroidota > Bacteroidia > Sphingobacteriales > Sphingobacteriaceae > Arcticibacter > Arcticibacter amylolyticus. The sequence continues at coordinate 77,540 of NZ_QEAS01000022.1, read as the reverse complement.
GACTTGTCTTCGAACGTCCCGTCGGTTTTCTGACGGTATAGTCTGAAATAGCGGGTACCGTTGCTCCCGGTTATGATAAAGTCCAGTAACCCGTCGTTATCATAATCAGCCCATTTAACAGCACCGCCATTTACCGCAATAACCCCGGGAACTCTCGCCGATACATTTTCAAATACGCCGCGGCTGGTCTGACGGATCAGACGGAAGAAATATCCGTTCGATGAATTGTAGGCTGAGATCGCCAGGTCGGGAAAGCCATTATTATCATAATCTGCCCAGTCAGCAGTGGTGGCAGAACCGGCCGGTACAAAGGAACTTATAAGGGCTGATTTATCTTCGAAAGTACCGTCAGGCTTCTGGCGCATCAGGTAACTGTAATACGAATTATTAAAAGAAGTGTACCCGTTGACGTACAGGTCCAGACGGCCATCGCGGTCGTAATCCACCCAGTTCAATGCACCATTAAACAACCCGTACTTCGTGAACGGCATGATCCCGTTATAGCTGTAGAATGTGCTGCTGCTTCTCTGTCCTATCCCGCTGGCTACTTCAAAAGTACCGTCAGACTTCTGATGATAGACCATAAAATAGCTATTGGTGTTATTACTGTTATAGCCGATATAAGCGAAATCGAGCAACCCGTCATTGTCGTAATCCCCCCATTTTATATCTGCCTGGTAAACTCCGAAGTTAGCAGCACCGATCTCCGTTGGTACCGGGATGAGGCTCGTCTTGTCTTCGTAAGTGCCGTCAGCTTTCTGACGGTATAATTTCAGCATACCAGCGCCATTCTGGCCGGTCACCAGTACATCGAGCAGTCCGTCGTTATCATAATCACCCCAGCTGGTCGTTCCGTAATTTCCCGTTGGAAAAGAGGTCCCTGCTTTTTTAACAAACTTGGCATAGTCAAGCGTTAAGCTTTTCTCTGCAGCAAAGGGTGAGCTCGCGTAGGCTCCGTCTACCGACTGCACACTCCAGTAAAGAGGGGCAGCGGGGTCAAGAAGTGAAACCGGAACAGTGAAGCTGGTCGCAGTCAGATTCCCTTTCTGAACGATCCTGCCAAAACCGGTAGCCAGGTCTGCTGATACCGGGATCCTGTTAGCGGTTCCCGGAGCTGTACCTAAATAAACATTGTAAGTTAATCCCGCTGATGCCGTTTCCGCATCGGTTCCGGCAGTCCAGCTAAGGGTGACAGTCCCATTATCGTTTACCTGATGAGTTAAACCCGAAGGGGGCGCAGGTACGGCATTCACGACAGACGATCCGCGGTTATCGTAGATCATAGCCACTCTTAGCCCGCTGTTATCATTACCGCTGAAGAAAAAGTCAAGACGCCCGTCTTTATTATAGTCAGCAAACTCGATGTTACTGGAAGAACCCAGTGATATATCCCAGGGTAATGACAACGCGCTTACATCTTCAAACCCTCCTGCTGCAGTCTGCCTGTACAAGCGGGTGATCCGCCCTGACGAAGAATTCCCCGTCACCAGAAAGTCCAGGCGCCCGTCGTTATCATAGTCGCCCCAGCTTAGTGCAGAACCATTCGCATCTGTAATACCCAGGGCTGCTGCATTTGCCACGAGTGATGTCTTATCTTCAAAATTGCCGCTGGCCAACTGGCGGTAAAGCCTGAAATAACGTGTTGAGCCATTAAACCCGGTCAGAAGAAAATCCTGCAGGCCATCATTATCATAATCTCCCCATTTGACAGCTCCCTTGAATACACCCGGCACCGAAGGGATCCGGGAAGTGACATCTTCAAATACCCCTGCACTGGTCTGACGGATCAGTTTTGTGATATACCCGAGGGTATTACTGTACCCCGTTATCAGCAGGTCGGGCAGGCCGTTCTTATCATAATCTACCCATTCGCCGGATGCATTCTGCAAACCAGGGACAAGTCCGTTGATGGAAGTTGTTTTCGCTTCAAAGGTGCCGTCCGGCTTCTGATGATAGAGGTAGGTATAATAGTTAACAGAAGGCAGGTTGGTGTACCCGTTGATGTAAATATCAAGCCGCCCGTCCTGGTCGTAATCCACCCAGTTAAACGTTCCGTCTGTAAACTGGGCATACCCCAGTCCTGAAACAATACCCGGCGTATTTACCTGGTAAGTACTGCCCGAGTTAACCGAAAGCCCGGTAACCATTTCAAAGGTTCCGTCAGTCTTTTGGTGATAAATGAAGAAAGTTGCCGAAGCATAAGTAGCATTGTATCCGAGGAAGGCGAAGTCAAGCCGTCCGTCGTTATCATAATCACCCCATTTGATAGTTCCCCTGCTGGCTCCCGGCCCGCTGCTCATTCCTGACGGAATGGCAATAAGAGAGGTCTTATCCTCAAAAGTACCGTCGGGTTTCTGACGGTAGAGCTTAAGGGTATTGTTTCCGGTGATACCGGTCATCAGCAGGTCGGGCAGACCGTCGTTATCATAATCGCCCCAGGCACTCATCCCCGACTCAAGGCCGGGAAATGCAGTACCGGCCTTTTTCACAAACCTGGGATATTCGAGGGTAAAATTCTTTTCTGCCGCAAAGGAGGACCCGGTATTCGCCCCGTCTACCGCCTGTACGCTCCAGGCATAATTACCCGGATCAAGGCCTGCGATGGTAGTAGCCACAGGCTGAATATTTCCCTGCTGTACAATACGGCGAAGTCCTGTAGCTGCATCAGCTGCAGGGCCAGCCTGCAGTACACCGGTACCGGTATTCCTTACATAAATATCATAAGTCAGAGATCCCTGAGGTGTTAAATCGTCAGCCGGTGCTGTCCAGGAAAAATTGACAACAGGCCCGTCTGCGGTATAGTTAACCGCAGAGTTCAGCGAAGCAGGTACCGCCGGTTTAACGTTGGCAGCAAAACTTCCCTGGTTCGTATAGATCAAACTTACTACGCCGCTTGCTGCGTTCCCGGTCAGGATGAAATCTGTTTTTCCATTGTTGTCATAGTCGGCCCATTGCACAGAACTGTTATACACTGCCGGCAAATCTGAAGGCAGGGCAGCAGAAGTCCTCGAAAAGGTCCCTGCTGCATCCTGCTGGTATAAATAAACAAACCGGACAGATGCGTTATCCAGCCCGGTGATCATAAAATCCTGTTTTCCGTCGTTATTGTAATCTGCCCAGCTTACCGTCCCCTGCTTTAAAAGAGGAAGGTTACTAATCAACGTCGATTTATCTTCAAAGGCCGTCCCTGCGGTGTTTTGCGCTAAAAGTTTCACATAAGTAGTGCCCGAACCATTATCTCCTGATAACAGCAGGTCAATAAGCCCGTCTCCGTTATAATCAGCCCATGATGTGGAACTGTTACTGATCCCGGTACTGAAAGCAGCCATCATCGTGGATGTAACATCCCTGAACTTGCCCCCGTCCTGTTGATAAAGTTTGGTATATCTCGTAGTACTGTTACGGCCTGTTATGAAAAAATCCAGTTTCCCGTCATTATTGAAATCAATCCAGTCGGCAGTTCCTTCCGCAACTCCGTAAAATGAGGTGCCGCTGGCAGGTAAAACACCCGTAACATCCACAAATACCCCGCCTGCATTCTGGCGGTAAAGCCTGATATAACTCGTAGAACCATTCAGACCGGTAAGAAGGATATCCAGCCGGCCGTCATTATCGTAATCTCCCCACTTTACAGCAGCCCTTTCAACAGCTACTGCAGCAGCGAACACAGTTGACGTAACGTCTTCAAATGTCCGCACAGAGCCTGCTACTTTCTGCCTGTAAAGCCGGGTAAAAGGACTTCCGTTATTTCCTGTCAGAATGAAGTCCAGGTTGCCGTCATTATCGTAATCCCCCCAGCTCACGGAAGCATTGCTCGGCAGAAGCACACCTGCAGGCAACACCCCGGAAGTTACTGTAAAAACACCGGGCGAAGCTTGCCTGTACAGCTTCGTACTGCCGCTTCCTGCCACCAGGACATCCTGTAAACCATCGTTATCGTAGTCGGCCCAGCTCCCTGCTCCCACCTGCACGCCCGAAAGAACGCTGGTATTTTTGATAAAATCCTGTGCTTTGGCCAGGTAAGAAAGGGATAAAAGGCTCAAGAGAGAAGACACTCTTAGTAACCGGAAGCAAAAAACCCTGATGGACGTGAGCTTACCTGTAGAAACGTTCATAGATTTACAATTTTCAATATTGCCGGCTGCTGTCGCGCGCCTTACTTCCTGTATACCTGGGTGAGATATAAGAAGTTACAATTATTTCACATTTGTTGTTTGTGTGCACCACGGATTGTATACTAATTACACACATTTCACTGTACTCAAAACAGGACAGACAACTTTTCCTCCGGCAAAAATTCTGTTTTTCAGCGTTTAATTTAAAGTAGATATATAATTGGCATACTCTTGGCTTTACTCTGAGAGCAAGGCAAAATCATGAAAAAAAGAGCTTTCAAATTAACATCCGCAATACACCAGGCGAACCGGGATAATGACCTGCCGGTTGTCTGATCAGCATATATCTATCAAAATTGTCTATCATAAGAACAGGAATTTGTAAACAGATTCCTGTTCTTTTATTTTGCAGATGTTCCGGTAATATCTTCAAATATCCGGGGGTTCTGTTAGCTCAAATGATTTTGGGTCAAGAATGTTTAAATTAGTTAGCCGGGAAACGTTTCAGTTCCCGATTTGTGGTTTCATATATCCCAGTTCACACAGTGCATCGTGCACCTTCCTCACAATATTACTTCCCGCTTTCTGTTCGGCTTCAGTTAGTTGTTCAGGACTTATACCCCACTTATGACTCCAGTACCTGACTTCGTAATCTTCGTCCAGGCTGATCCGATCCCTGTCCGGATTGCCCTTCCAATTTGGATTGTCCATAGCTTCAGCATTAATGATTTACCTCAATACAACCTGTATTGAGGTAAAAATGTTTCTGCCTTATCTAATTTCAAAACGGTAAGTGCCGGGCTGCAGACTATAAGAGTCTTTCAGTGCGCCGGAATTTGTTACCGCAGCAAGGTTTGTATTGGCGGATCTCTTCCCGTTAACATCCAGGATTTTAGTCTTTCCTGCAGGAAGGCGGGCTTCTGCAGTGGAGTTAGGAGGAACCGTAACGCTGTAAATCACTTTATTGCCGGTCTTCTTCCAGGCAGAACGGATGATACCGTAGGGACCGCTGTGTTCTGCTGAAAATTCGTTCAGCCCGGCCGGAAAAGTGGGCTCGAGGAGCACATTTTTGAAGCCGGGATGGCGCTCATCCGGCTTGATCCCTCCGGGTCCCTTATAAAGCCAGGCACCAATCTCGCCGAACATCATGTGATTGAGTGAAATGTCGCGTGCTGCTTTGATGTCCCAGTTCTCATACAGGGTAGTTGCGCCATTTACGATCCACCATCCCCATGAAGGGTAAGTATCCTGGCGCGCAAGCTTATAGGCTGTCTCTCCATATCCATTTTCGCTTAGCGCGTTCAGGATCGCTTTTGCTCCCAGGACCCCTACATCCAGATGAAAGTTACTCTCTTCGACCTTTCGTGCCAGATTGGCCGCTACTTTTTGTTTATACTCTTCGGGCACCAGGCCCCAGAACAGGGGAACGCTGAGTTCCGTTTGAGTACCGCTGGCATAAGTCCCGGCAGCAGCATTAAAATATTTCCCGTTTATGGCCTTCCTGATCTTCTCTGCGAGGGCCGAATAATAAGTTTGATCTTCTTTCTTCCCGAATAAACCTGCTGCTTTGGATAAAATAAGTGCATCGGCATAGTAATATACAGACGATGTCAGTTCAAGGGAAGACTGCGATTTTACAGGTACCCAATCACCCCTTCCCCAGGAAGTAAGGCCGTCCGGACTGATGCTTTCCACATAGTTAACATAACGGCGGATATTATCATAGCATTCCTCCAGCAGGCGGCTGTCTCCATAGAACAGGTAAACGTTCCAGGGGATAATGGCAATAGTACTGGTCCAGTCTGTGCCGTTCGCCGTTCCGTAGCCCCAGCCTCCTGTCGGAATAATATCAGGAAGCACCCCGTTAGGCTGCTGCTCGTCGCGGTGGTCGGCCAGCCACTTTTCATATATCGTGATTGCATCGAAATTATAAAGTCCCGATTCTACAGCAAAATGCCCGTCACCGGTCCATCCGTTCTTCTCCCTCTGGGGGCAGTCGGTCGGGTACCCATAAAGATTGGACAGGTAAGAGTTGTTGGTGGCTGCCCAGATTTTATTGATCAGGTTATCCGAGGATGAAATTTTTCCCGCAACCGGAACATCACTATGCATAAAATACCCTGTGAGGCTCTCCCTGGTAAACTTTACCGGCTTGCTGGTGGTCACTTCCACATATTGAAATCCTTTATAATTGAACTTCGGCATAAAAGTTTCCGTGCCCTTTCCGCTTAAGGTATAAAAGTCTGTCTGGAAGGGGTCTTTATTATCCCTCGGTCTGTAATAGACGTCGATGTTCGACATGTCCAGATTGCCATCATCCTTTAACCGCTCTCCGTGCGTCAGACGCAATACAGTTCCCTCTTCCCCCTTTACGCTGATCTCGGCGACCCCTGCTATGTTCCGTCCAAGGTCAAAAAGCCATGTACTGTCGTTCATCTGCTTAGCCGATTTCGCTGGTATCTTTTCCACATTGCGGATTGGATGAAGCGCTTGCGCTACAACATTTTGAGAGGGGGCAGACCTGAGGTTTACACCTCTCCACTTTGAATCGTCGAAATTCGCAGAACTCCATCCGGACAATTCCTTTCGGGCGTCGTAATGCTCGCCAGTATAGATATTATTTGATAAGATCGCGCCGGAGCTGCTTTTCCAATCCAGGCTGCTGCTGATCGTTTCGGTACTGTTATCTTCATACGTGATCCTCAGATCGAAACAAAAGGCAGGCCGGTTTCTCCACGGAGCCCTGTCAAAGTCCCATACCGCCAGGGGCTGATGATTATACCAGCCGTTGCCCAAAAGTACCCCTACAGCATTTCTTCCTTCCTGCAAACTGGCCGTTACGTCGTAGGTTACATAGACATTCCGCCGGTCAAAGCGCGTATACACCGGGTCGAGCCGGTGATTGCCGATCTTTTTGCCGTTTATATACAATTCGTAAAGCCCTGCCACCGCAATATATGCACGGGCACTCTTTACCCGCTTACCCGAATTAAACTCTTTCCGGAAATAAGGCGCGGGGCGGGTGTCCATCGATTGACCGTCGGAGATCCAGTTACCGCGCCACCCCCCATTTCCCATCATTCCGGTCTCAAATGACGAAACTGCGGAACTTAACTTTTTTCCCTGGCCATCCCATAACTCTACCCTCCAAAAATAGCTTGAAAATCGATTTAGCACTTTGCCACTATAAGAGATCATCTGATTTCCTGTCATCAATTTCCCGCTATTCCACATGTTCCCGATTCCTTTAGTTACCTCCACTGAATCAGTCCCCACAATCACCTGGCAGGCAGCCTGTACAGCGGTTCCCTGGGAATCTTCGATACGCCAGGATAAACGGGGTTTCGAGGCATCTATTCCCAGAGGACGGACTAAATGCTCGCACTGAAGATCCACGGGTGAGGGTTCTCCGGCTGCAAATGCAGCATCAGAAAACATTAAAAAGACCGGAATAGTAAAAGAAGCAAATCTGGTTAATTTTAATTTCATGGTTGTTTGGTTGTAAAAAATATAAAGCGCGGAACCCCGGCATGAGGACAAAGCCGCTTTACAATAATAACTCCTCTGCATGGAAGAACTGTCATGTTCTGTCCTGCAGAGAAAATGCCCCATGTTGTTCGTGAGTACCTGGTTCCGCCAGTTAGTTATTAAGTGAAAAGATCCTGTCGAGCAACATCCATTTCTCTCCCGGCTTCGCTCCCGGCAATTGCCGCTGATACTTCCACATCAAATCTTCCCACTCCTGAACTTTGGCATCAGCGGCATCCATTTCAGCCTTTTTCTCAAAGCTGAAAGAATCGTGCGTGTCCAGAATCATAAACAGGCGGGTGCCTGTGCGATAGATCTCCATATCCAGGATGCCCGAATTCCGGATACTCCCGATGATTTCCGGCCAGACAGCCCTGTGGTATTCTTCATATTCCCTGATCAGTCCGGCGTCATCTTTAAGGTCGAGTGCAAAACAGTATCTTTTCATCAGTTTGATATTAGTTGTCGTCGTGGTTTTTACGGTCAGCATAGGATTGTCCGGTCACCAGCATCAGGAAATCAAACAAGCTAACATCCGTCGGCACGTTAATTTTCTTCCTTAACCGGTACCGGCTTACTTCTACAGCACGGATGGTAATGTTCATAAGCTGTGCCATCTCCTTGGTGGTCAGATTCATTTTCAGGTAGGCACAAAGCTTCAGATCATTCGAACTGAGCTGCGGAAATTTCTCCTTCAATATACTGAGGTAGTTGGAGTGCACATGATCAAAATGGATGGAGAAATGATGCCAGTCGGAATCCGCCTTATCAGAATCATCCAGAAGCCGCAGCACTCTTTTTACGTTGGCAGAATATTCTCCCTGGTCTTCCTTGATCAGCGGCATTAACTCGGCCCTGATCTTCGACAATAACTTTCCCCTCTGCACCAGGTGCATCGTCGTTGTGGCCAGTTCTTTATTTTTATAAACCACCTCTGCTTCCAGCTTCTCATTCTGAAGAGACACGATCTTCTTTTCATTGCGCTCCAGTTCCAGCTGATGCTGGTATTTGAGATGCTTTTGTTCGTTTTCGTGTTTTCTCCGCTGCCTGGTAATGATCAGGTACACCATCGCCACGAGCAGCAGCATATATACTGAATAAGTCCAGTAAGTTTGATACCACGCCGGCCTTATCTTAAACGTATAGTTCACAACAGCCGATTCACTTCCAAGGTTGTTCCGCGCCTTTACCCGAAAGGTGTAAGTACCCGGAGGAAGGTTAGTGTAGTCTTTTTCACTCTTTGCGTTCCATTCAGACCAGTTCCTGTCGAATCCAAGCAGCTGAAAACTATACTCGGTATTATCGCGATGCTCAAAAAGGGACGAAGCATATTCAAAGTGGAGAGAGTTAAACCGGTGTGGCAGCGAGGGAAGAACATCTTTACTCTGCGTGGTTTTAATACTCCCGTTTTCAACAAAGTAACCACCGAAAATGATGCTGTCCGTCTCCCCTGTTAATCTCACCTGCCCGATCATGACTCTTGGCTTATCGAGCTTTTTCGCATACTTTTCGTAGTTGATATGAAATACACCCTGGTTTGCCCCAATAAAAATATTGTTCTTATTATAAGGGTAAATACTGACAAAGCCAGCCACAATCCTGGCGGTAAGCTCCGGAAAATAGATGACAGAAAATGGCTTCTTTGATGATTTCTTTAAGAAATCAATCACCCCTATCTTCTTATTGGATACAAACCAGACATTTCCTTCAGTATCTTCCTTCAGATATTCGATAGTGGTATTCTTCAGGATATCATTGAAAAACGGACTCCTGATAAACCGGTTATCCGAAGGGTTGTATTCATAGATTCCCCTGGCCGTTGAAACCACGATCCTGTTCCTGACGAAGAAGACATAGTTATAGAGTGAAAATGGAAGCCCGTCTTTCTGCGTGTAAAGCGCAGACTTGATCACCCGGCTTTTGTCGGCAGACAACACGAACCGGAAGATGCCCCGGTAAGGATGTGAAGCCCATGCGGTATTGTTCTCCGTGTCGTAAGTAAGAAATCTTAGTGGTTCCGTAACTGCCCCCAGAGGACCCTTATTAACGAAACCCGCCTTATCAAAACCAAGCCGATACAAACCATTATAGGTACCGGCGATAATATCATGCGAGGGATAAACAGCAGACACCGGCTGAAAAAGCCATGTTCCCGGATACTTGTAGATCTGTTTAGCCTTCGTCCCGTTTATCACGAAAGCGCCGTCCTCATGGCCAAGCAGCAGGCATTTATTCACTTCTGCCAGGTTCCATACCTGTCCTGAGGTATTTTCCACTTCCCTGAAGCGCCCGGGAGAATAACTGAGATCCTTATTCTTCAAATTTACGGGGGACACAAAAACCCCGTTAGACGTCCCGATGTAAAGCTCCTGGTTATAGATAATTGTGCTGTAGCTCGTTACTTGTTTGCTGCGATCGGAATAGATGGTTTTAATGGCACTGCTATAGGCGATATAACCGATCCCATTGTCGAGCCCCACCCAAAGGTTCCGGTCACGGTCAAGAAAGAGGCTCCTGATATTATCCTTCTGCAAGCCATCGGCAGAAGAAAAATGCTGTACGATCTCTCCACGCCTGTCCATGATCATGACTGCCGACGAGGTGGTCCCGAGCGCATAATGTTCTTTATCAATCTGGATGGCCCGGAAGATCCTCGCATCCCGGAATAAAGCATCTGCGCTGCTTTCTTTCCTGGTCAGCTGTGAACCCGCCAAAAGGAAAAGACCGTTTTTAAGTGTGGTAATTAAAAGCGTATCCCCACGATAAGGCAGGATACCAGAGATGACCTCACCCTTCAGTCTGGCATCATCACACAGCAAATCCAGCCGCCCGTTTTTGTACACCATGAGCCCCTGCCTCAGATCCTGGGCAAAGAACTCTCCGTCTACAAGACCCGCATATTCCCATTCGCTGGCAGCCCTGAGCACCTCAATCTTTTCATCCTTCAGTCTGAACAGCTTGTCCATCGTCCTGAAAAATACATCACTGCCTTTTGCCACGATATTCCATACATCCGAAAACTGCCTTGCTGAAGCAGGGATCAGGTTTTTAAGCGACGTAAACTTCAAAACGCCGCGTTCATCAGGAAAGAAATAGCCCATTTCGTCCTGCCCTCCCACATAGATCCTTCCGTCGGGCGTCAGCCTCACCGATCTTACGATCGTTTTATTGGGCAGGGGGTAAATTTTCCAGTAACAGCCGTTAAAAGTCAGAAGACCCTCATTATTGGCAAAATATAATATTCCGCTCTTATCCTGCTGAATATCCCAATTTTGCGTACCGCCTTTATAATCAAGGGTACTGTAATTGGTAATGTGCGGAAGCCCTATTGAGTTTTGGGCAGAGGCAAGAGTGCTGCAAAAGAATAGAAAAATAAAGGTTAGTTTCCCCGGGTTCATCATGGTGTTGCGTAAAAATAACGATTCCATTGAAAGCATCAAGACTTCAACAGTATTTCAAATAAAAAATGACAAACCAAAAGAAAAAACAGCGGGCTTTTCCTGTGTGCCTGCGACCTGCCAGGGGGCTATTCCCGGCAACAGCTCCGGGAGGGGCCGGCACCTCCTGATGCACTCCCGGCAGAAGGATGCCATACAGCCAGTTCAAAGAGCTGCCTGATCCCTATTCTATCCCGGTGGGATAAGAGTCCTGCATGTTAGCATATTGAGAGAACAGTGAGAGCACGGTGAGTGCACGTTATCCGGGAAAAGGGTGCACTCACCGTGCTCTCAACGTGCTGTCATGGTGCTCTCATCTCCCATAGAGTCCCCGAAGGGATCCCGGTATGGCCACATAAAGCTATGAATAATCCAGGAATCTTCCCTCAATAAAACATACTATTCAACCCGTCGGACCTTTCTGTTGCCGTAAGCTGCCTGATAACCATAAAAAGGATCTAAAGGCGTTCCTCCGGGCGGTGCTGCCGCCATGTAGTAGTATTGTTGTAGGGTAAATGAGGAAAAAACGCCTCAAAGAAGGCTGTAAATGGCGTTTTGTATTGTCGTTGTTGTAGGCTGAAATTGATCCTGCGGACAATGTATTGATACCTTTGGAAAGTGATACCGGCATACCCTGCCCGATCACAATAAATCAATTATTCACTTAAATCAATTTACTATGAATGGAAAAAGTACTTTGTTTTTCCTGATCCTCTATTTTATCGCCTCTTCCGTGCTTTATGCACAGGAGATGGTTATTACAGGAACAGTCACTTCGCAGAAAGACGGAACCGGTTTGCCCGGAGTCACTGTCATGATCCAGGGAAGCAAACAAGGAGTCTCAACAGACATCAACGGTTCTTTTAAAATTACAGTACCCCGTTCGGGAACGGTCCTTTCCTTCAGTCAGATCGGGATGGAAAGCCAGACATTTACAGTAAGGGACAATAAGCCCGTGCGGATAGCTCTCGCGGAGAAAGCCAATGAGCTGAGTGAAGTAGTGGTGGTGGGTTACGGAACGCAGTTACGCAGGGCCGTCACAACCGCCATTTCCTCCGTTAAACCGGAGCAGATCACCCAGACACCGGTACAGCGGATCGAGCAGGCGCTCCAGGGTAGAATAGCGGGCGTACAGGTTTCGAACGTATCAGGCGCGCCGGGAGAAGCTCCGACCGTCCGTATAAGAGGGATCGGAACGAATGGAGATGCCTCTCCCCTGTACATAGTGGATGGGTTCCAGGTTAACGGTATCGACTACCTGAATCCCGCCGACATTCAATCAATGGATGTCCTGAAGGACGCTGCCTCTACGGCCATTTATGGTGCCAGAGGAGCAAATGGGGTAGTGCTGATCACCACCAAAAGCGGCACCAAAGACGGAAGCATGCGTATTATTTACGATGGCTACCAGGGTGTTCAGAGCGCCTGGAGAAAGCTTCATATGCTCGATGCACATGAATACGCGATCATGATGAATGAAGGCGCAGGGAATGCAGGAATCGCCCCTCCCTTCCCGGATCTCAGCCTATACCCGGCGGGCTATGGAACGGACTGGCAGAAAGCCATCTTCGATGACAGCGCCCCCATAATGAACCACCAGCTGACTGTTTCGGGAGGAACAGAAAAAAGCAATTACGTTGCTGCTGCTTCTATCTTTGATCAAACCGGGCTGGTTGGAGGAGACAAGTCAAATTTTAAAAGATATACCTTCAGGGTAAATGCAGATAACAAAGTAAAAGACTTCCTGAAGATCGGGACTAATATTGCTTATTCACAAATTAAAAGGAAGGCTTTCGACCCTAACCAGGAGTTTGGGGGAATCCTCAGTAATGCACTGAACCTGGATCCGATCACACCGGTACTGATGACAGACCCTGTGGTTCCGGATACCTACGCTGCGAATTCCGTCAGGAATTCAGACGGGGTACTTTATGGGATATCGACAAGGGTTGCGCAGGAAGTTGTCAACCCTCTTGCCAGGCTGGCTGTTACAAACGGAGGAACCAGGGTGGATAAGTTTGTGGGCAACCTTTCTGCCGACCTTCAGATCGCCAGGCATATTACTTTCAGGTCAACATTCGCTGCCGACCTTGCATTTCAGACGGATAACAATTATTCGCCGCTGTTTTATCTGAACCAGGCACAGTTTAACAATACCCGTTCTGTGAATAAGTCAGTAAAACGCTGGTATACCTGGCAAACAGAAAATTACATCAATTACGATAACACATTTAATAAACATACCCTGAATGTCACGGTAGGAACAACGGCAAGAAAAGAAAACTTCGAAGATCTTTTCGGGTCGAATACCGGGCTTGTTGTCAGCGATCCTTCCATGGCTTACCTCAACCTGGCTACGGGAGCCCAGACAGCTACGGCTAAAGGGGGAGCAAGTGAAGTTGCCCTTTTGTCTTTGTTCAGCAGGATTAACTATAACTATGCAGGAAAGTATATTTTCTCTGCAACGATCAGGAGAGACGGTTCCAGCCGTTTCGGTGCCAATAACCGGTACGGAACCTTCCCTTCTGTATCCGGAGGATGGATATTCTCTGAAGAAGGTTTCTTCCCCAAGGGCAAATTCGTGAATTATGGAAAACTGAGGATGTCTTGGGGCCAGAACGGAAACGACCGTATAAACGACAACTACCCATGGGCCCCCGTTATATCGGTGGGAAGAGGATATAGTTTTGGAGACGGATACCAGAGCGGAGCTTCTCCCGGATACATGGCCAATCCTGACATCAAATGGGAAGCATCAGAACAAACAGATATCGGCCTGGATCTCGCCTTCCTGAACAACAGGCTGAGCTTTAGCGGCGATTACTATATCAAGACGACAAAGGACTGGCTGCTTACCCTGCCGATCCCGCGCTATTCAGGGGTGCCTGCAGGCTCGGGAAATGGCGGATCCGTAAGGAACTCGGGAATTGAGCTGGCCCTCAACTTCCAGCAAAAGATAAATGACTGGAGCATTTCGCTGGGAATCAACGGCAGTTACAACAAGAATGAAGTAACGGAGATCAACAACGCAGAAAAGAAATTACCTGGTGCAGGGATCTCAACATACGGGCAGGTTGCTCAAAGCACGGTCGGCGACCCGTTCTCTTACTTCTACGGGTATAAAATGAACGGGATATTCCAAAACCAGGCTGAAGTAGATGCCTATGTAAAAGATGGCCAGAAGATCCAACCTTACGCACAACCGGGGGATGTGAGATTCGTTGATAAGAATAACGACGGGAAGATTGACGCGGCAGACCGCATGTACCTGGGGATGCCGATGCCTGATATTTTTGCCGGTTTTAACTTTAACGTAAGCTACAAGAACTTCGACCTGGGCGGATTCTTCAGTGGTTCATTCGGTAACCAGATCTTTAACGGTATCAGAAGGCATGACCTTAAAGACGCCAATATGTCTACCATGTATCTGAACAGGTGGACTGGAGAAGGAAGCACCAATGAGATGCCCCGTTTTACCTGGAATGATGCGAATAAAAATTACACCAACATATCCGACCTGTATCTCGAAGACGGTGATTTTGTACGCCTGAAGACCCTGCAACTTGGCTATAATCTCGGACGGGCTGCCCTGTCTAAGATCAGGCTGCAAAAGCTCAGGATCTATATCTCGGGCGATAACCTGATCACATTTACAAACTACTCAGGTTTTGACCCCGAAATCGGTGCAAGAACCACGCTGGACATAGGGATTGACCGGGGAGTATACCCGCAGTCGCGCACCCTCAGGCTGGGATTGAACGCAACTTTTTAGACAGGCCGGAAACAACTAATTAGCTTACTTATAATTACTCGAATGAAAACGATCATCAGAAATATAACAGGAACAGCCTTAATCACTGCGGGTCTGCTGGGACTATCCTCCTGTAAGGATTTCCTGGAACTGTCTCCGCTGGATACCAGGGTTGAACAAAACTTTTACAAGACAGAAAGTGATATAAACGAAGCGCTCACAAGTGTATATGACGCTCTTCAATGGCATACGAATGCAGGTGGCGGAGGGTTCAGCCCCAGTCCCCTTTTAAGCGATATTGCCTCGGATGATTCTTTTGCCGGAGGAGGAAACCGTTCAGATTCGCCGAATATGATCTCTGTCGATCAGCAAAATATCCTGCCAACCAATTCAGACCTGGCAGTGCACTGGGGGAATCACTTTACAGGTATCTACCGGGCCAACCTCCTGCTGAAAAAACTTCCTGCGGCCGCTGTGAGCGACGATTTCAAAAAATCGGTCACCGCCCAGGTAAAATTCCTTAGAGCCTATTTCTACTTCGACCTGGTACGCTTTTATGAAAACGTCCCATTGCTGCTTGAACCCACACAGGCAAGTGACGGATGTGCCACGCAAGCTACGCCGGAAGCCGTTTACAACCAGATAGCTACGGACCTGGAAGAAGCGATTGCGGATCTTCCGGCCAAAACACTGAGCCAAAACCAAGGAAGAGCAACTAAATGGGCTGCGAAAGCCTTACTGGCAAGAACATTCCTGTTCTACAACGGCGTCTATAAGAAAGATCTTCAGGCAGGAACAGTTACAGTAGATAAACAACGGGCACTTAGCCACCTGACAGATATCATCACCAGCAGCGGTCACGACCTGTTAGAAAATTATGCCGACATCTTCAAAAAAGCCAGTGAATTCAGCAAGGAATCGGTGTGGGAAATCTCCTATTCCGACCTGAACCCCTGGTATGACTGGAACTATATCCAGGGCGGAGAAGGGAACATGCAGCCGCTGATGCAGGGTCCCAGGATAAGTAATGATCCCAATTATACAACCGGCTGGAGCTTTGCTCCCGTTACCCAGTCCCTTGCAGATGCTTTCGAAGCCAATGATCCAAGGAGGGAAGCGACAATCCTGGTTGAGGAAACTGATCTTACCGGCACCGTGACTCCCGGATATCAGCATACGGGGTATTTCAGCAAAAAATATTCTACTTCAAAAGAATATGCCCCTGCTACCGGCACATACGAATTAAACTGGGGGAATAATTACCGGGATATCCGTTTTGCTGATGTGCTGCTCATGGCTGCGGAGCTCGATCTGGGCACGGGCGCGGGAAATGCACAGACCTATTTTAACAGGGTGAGAGACCGGGTAGACCTCCCCGAAAAAGTGGTTTCGCTGGATAATATCTACAAGGAAAGAAGGACTGAACTGGCATTGGAAGGACAACGGTACTGGGACCTGCTCAGAAGAGGGGTGACCGTAGCAGATCAGGCTATTACGATCCAGAACATCAGAGGGCCTCATTATGTCGGCGATGCTGTTGATTTCAACATCAAATTCAACACCGCCGCCAAAGGATTCTTCCCTATCCCGCAATCAGAACTCGACCTTTGTACGAGCCTGCATCAGAATACTGGTTATTAATATTTAAAGAGATCAAGATGAAAAGACTTCATTATATATTTATCCTGCTCATTTCGGTAGTAAGCTGGGCGGGATGTAAACAGGAAGATCCGGAACTGGGAGCGGCCCCGGTTTCAGACATAGTAAAATTCTCTTTTAAGCCTTCGGAGGACAACGAAAATATACTTATATTTTCGAACGAAACCCCTGGTGTGGGCCGTGCCAACTGGGATTTCGGAAACGGACAAAAAGAAAACGGACAAACAGCAACCGGTCGATTTGCCACTGCCGGCGACTATACTGTTACCCTGACCGTTTTTACGAGCGGAGGATACGCCAGCGCCTCCCAGGTGGTTCACATCGCCAATACAAAGTCGGAGATGCTGGATGTTCCGGAATACAATTTACTTACCGGAGGAGCAAAGAACCAAACGGGCAAGACATGGGTGATCGAGAAGGATTATCCCGGACACATGGGAGTTGGCCCTATCGAAGCGCTTACTCCTGAATGGTGGACGGCAGGGGCAAATGAGAAAGCGAGTGAAGGGATGTATGATGATGAAATGGTTTTCAACCTGAACAATAATTTCGAGTATATTTACAATAATCATGGGACCACTTTCGTCAACGGAGCTAACGCTGCCGGGCTTGGAGGAACCAAAGGATCGGATTATACCATGAGCTATACCCCTCCTACCAATATGAAATGGAGTATGTCGGAAGAGAACGGAAAGAAATACCTCAGCATTTCGGGGGGAGGATTTATTGCTTACTATACCGGGGTTTCCAAATATCAGGTCCTGGCACTTTCGGAAAACGAGCTTTATCTGAAGGTTGCCGACCAGGCAACTCCTGCAAACGCCTGGTGGCTGAGGCTGGTTCCGAAAGGATACTCCAGGCCTGTTGTGGAGAAGCCATCCAAGGCGCTTGACATTACAGATCACTTTGACGGCACGGGTAAAGTAAAATGGGTTGCGGAGAATATTGACTTCACACCGAATTTCGACAATCCCGGTCCTCTGAGCGTCAATGCTTCCCCTAAAGTTGCCCGATATATCAGGAAAGCCGGAAATGACTTCCAGTACGGAAATCTGCAGGTAACCCTGGATTATCGCATGGACTTGAGCCAGCGGAACAAATTTACCGTAAAGGTACTCCTGCCCGGCTATAATAACTATTCTGAAGTAAAACCGCAGATCGCCCTGAAGCTTCAGAATTCACTGGAGGGTGGCAACGCCTGGCAAACGCAGTACGAGATCGTTAAACCTATCAGCACTTATAACCAGTGGGTGGAAGTAGAGTTTGATTTCTCGGCAATATCCACGGTGACTAAATACGACAAGATCGTCCTCCAGATCGGGGGTGAAGGACATCCGTATCCGGGTATCTTTTACATGGATGATTTTGAACTGAAAAAATAGATCAGGTAAACCGGAACCCGGGGTTCCGGTTTATTATTTTTTATCTGATTGAATGATCATCTATTCTAAAGATTAAAATTATGTTTCACGAAGATTTAAAAATACCGCACAAAATGACATTCACTCTGATTGCTAATCTCTGCATATTCCTGATGACCGGCTGCTCGGGAAAGGACGAAATGAAACCACTGCCACAGGATCCCGTTGATCCGGGCAAAGGCGGAACCATCGAATATGCCTTTGAAGCAAGCCCTGTCTGGGCTGACGAATTTGACTACTCAGGAAAGCCCGATGCTTCTAAATGGGGATATGATATTGGCGGCTCCGGGTGGGGTAACAACGAACTGCAATTTTACACTGACCGGGCAAACAATGCCAGCGTAGCGAACGGAGTTTTAACGATAACAGCCATAAAAGAACAATACGAAGGAAAGAATTATACAACTGCACGCCTGGTAACTAAAGGAAAGGGGGACTTTCTTTACGGCAGATTTGAAATAAAAGCTAAAATTCCGGGCGGGCGGGGTACCTGGCCTGCCATCTGGATGCTTCCCACAGAGAATGCCTATGGCGGGTGGCCAAAGTCGGGGGAAATAGATATTATGGAGCATGTTGGTTTCGATCAGAACCGCGTTCATGTTACTATCCATAACGAAGCTTATAATGGTGCAAGCAACACACAGAAGGGCAATTCGAAGGTAATCGGTACAGCTACCACGGACTTTCATCTGTACAGACTGGACTGGACGCCCAAGGGTATCCAGGGGTATATCGACAACGATCTTATTTTCGAATACGCCAATGGCGAAAAGGGGTACTCTACCTGGCCCTTCGACAAGAAATTCCATCTACTGCTCAATATTGCCGTTGGAGGCAACTGGGGCGGCCAGCAGGGCGTAGACGACAGCATCTTTCCGAAGAGCATGGAGGTAGATTATGTGAGGGTATACAAAATGACAGAAAAAAGGAATTAATGATTTATTCTAAACACAATGAGTGTTACGATGTTACATAGACATAAAAAGCTATGAATATGAACTACAAGAAGTATTTGCCCAGCGGGCTGCACAAAAGTAGAAGTAATGATACATCCGCAATAATTGCCGCTCTTGTTGCCGGTGTAGCTATTGGTGCTGCTATCGGAATTCTGTTTGCTCCTGACAGCGGTGCTGAAACGAGAAGCCAGATCTCAGACAAAGCAAAGGATCTTGCCGGCTCATTGAAAGACAAGGTACAGGCAGTGAAAGAAGGATTCCAGGCTAAAGCTGATGATCTTTCAGACCTGAAGGATCAGGCAGTCAGCAGCGTAAAATCTAAAATCAGCGCGGGTGGAGACAGTGCAAGCTCTTCCTCAACTCAGGCATAAACAGACTTTGATCAGATAGTTTAAAGGGCAGCCGACCGGCTGCCCTTTAAACTATCTGACTTCTGTTATCTTTACTACTACGCTATTTCTTCCAGACTTTACCGCCGGATTGAAGCCTATTTTCATCAAAAAATCACTCGTATAGATAGTGCCCGGATTTAAAGCAGATCTTGTTCCGGGATAAAGATTTATTTCTTCCAACCGGTATTTCTTCGATGGATCCAGCCCCTTCAACCTGATCGGCACGGCGCTTCCGGCTCCGTAACGATTATTGACGAGATAGTTAAAGATCACTCCTGCTGATTTTGCTTTATCCAGATAGAAAACAGATGCTACGTCATCAGTTAACGGGTTTGTCAAACGGTACTGATCACCCTGCCAGATAATATCTTTAACAGAATCGTATGTCTTTACCGCTTGCTGGCAGAAGGTCAGATCTTTTGGATCCAGCTTGCTTATCACTATATCAAAACCCAGCTTACCCATCATAGCCACATCAGTTCGGAATTTAACAGGTTGCTTTCCCCAGTCCGTTACATGATTGGCAGAGGCGATAGCGGGAAAGAAATAGGAATATTCCCACTGCATAAAGATGCGCTCGAGAGGATCAGTATTATCACTCGGCCAATACTCCGTAAAGTATTGCAGGGCTCCGTAATCCACCCTTCCACCGCCTCCGGAACATAGCATCATCGGAATAGAAGCATATTTTGCCCGTATTCTCTGAAGGACTTTATACAAGCCCCTGACATACTCTATGTAGAGATGCGACTGATTTTGAAGATAAGATGAATGAGCATTGTAAATAACAGCATTGCAATCCCATTTTATATAAGCCAGTTCCGGATTTTTAGAAAGCAGCCCATCCACAATCCCGAATACGAAATCCTGAACCTTAGGATTACTTAAATCCAGTACCAGCTGATTCCTGAAATAATGCTCGTCCCGGCCGGGCTGGCGGATTACCCAATCTGGGTGCTTTTCGTACAACTCGCTTTTCGGATTCACCATTTCCGGTTCTATCCAGATACCGAACTTTACACCATTTGCATCCGCCTCTTTCACCAGATAGCTGATCCCGTTAGGAAGTTTCTGTTTGTTTTCCTGCCAATCGCCGAGCCCTGCATGGTCATCATTCCGGGGATATTTGTTTGCAAACCAGCCATCGTCGAGAAGGAACAAATCGACTCCCAGCTTTTTAGTATCTTTTAATAAGGCAGACAGCTTACTTTCGTTAAAATCAAAATAGGTTGCTTCCCAATTGTTCAAAAGCGTCAGACGTGTTCCTTTTCCATCCACAAGTTTGTAATTTCTTGCCCAATCGTGCAGATTACGGCTGGCTAGCCCCTTGCCACTGTTAGAAAGGGTATACAAAAAAGCCGGGGTGCTGAATTCTTCACCGGGCTTAAGAGAGTAGGCCGAGGCAAAATTGCTGACGCCCGCAATAATACGAAGGTTATCCTGATGATCCACTTCGAGATCTACCCGGAAGTTCCCAGTCCATGAAAGGGATGCAAACAGTACTTTCCCCTCGTCCTCTGTGGCAGGCTTGTCAAGAGACACCATAAACAAAGGAGGCTGAAACAAATTGGCCCTGGTACCAAGCTTTGAATCCAGAACTTTTATTCCATGTGTGAGCCGGCTTTCCTCCGGCTGCATTTCCCGCGCCCAGTCTCCATGATACTGTCTCAGCCAGTAAGCGCTGCCCCTCATGAGGAGATTGGCAGAGGCAAATTTTCCAAGTGTAACGCTTTTCTTTTCTTTATGTCTGATACTGCTCCATTGCTCTATCACATCCTCATTCACATAAGCTTTATAATAGAGAGTCACCCAGAAGGGATAAACAGGATCCTTTAGGACAATGGTTGTCAGAGAGACATTCTCATCGATCTTCTCCTGTTTATGACTTTCGTATAATAAATGAAGACCATTATTGCCATCTGCATGAGTTACACTGATAGCCGGTTCGGCAAGATTTCGCGTACCGGAAGCAGTGTAAGCAGACGCCAGCATAGAGGAATAATCCTCAGCAGGGCGGTAGACACGGCTGATATTCTTATACTCGTTCTCATCTGACAATTTTTCTCCAAAATAAGCCATATTGAGATCCTTGCTATCTTCAACCTGTAATATGAGCGCATTTGATTTTGAATAAACCGGGATTATTATTTTTTGAGAATACACCGGAAAAACAGCGCCCCCCACCAGGAACAGGGTGAGTAACATACTGATGGGTCTTGAAAAAAAACGGGTGATAGCAGATGGCATCATAAAAAACATATTTAGTTCATTCATTAATTCAGGAAATCCTTTGCACAAGCAAACGAACTTCATCTTCGTCCGCGATATATACATTTCCGTAATCACTTACTTTTGTATTAATATAGCTCAGGGGATTCCCGGCTATTTTTCTTGCCGACGCATGAAATTCCTTCGCCCCGGTTTGTTTTTTCAGATCTTCAATATTAGATGATTTAACGCCCGCACCCGGCATTATAATAATACTGTCTCCGGCTTCCCTTATTAGCCGCGCTATCAATCCAATTCCTTCAGGCGCAGAACTTTCCTGACCGGAGGTAAGGATCCTTTCACAACCACAGGCGATCACGTCTTCGAGGGCTTTGAAGGGGTCGGGAGTTCCGTCGAACACGCGATTGCATGTTACACCCATCGGCCCCGCCCAGTCCACCAGCCGCTTCAGCCATTCAGTGTCTATTTCAGCATTTATGGTGGCAGCTCCCACACTAATGCCGTCACATCCTATCTGTTTGCACAGTTCAATATCTTTCCGGATGATTTCATACTCATCTGCATCATAAAAGTAATTTCCTGAACGCGGTCTCAGGATTGGATAAAGCTTTATGGAGAGCTTGTCCCTCACCTGCTTCAAAGTACCATACCCGGGTGTTGTTCCGCCTTCCAAAGGATTATCACAAAGTTCAACCCTCGCTGCACCTGCACGTTCAGCAATAAGACAGGATTGAATGTTAAATGCACAAACTTCAAGAATAGCTTTATCTGACATAAAATTCATAGATGGTTTCGCTTTGGTACACTTCTCCGGGACTCAGCACCGTGGAAGGAAAATGAGAATGGTTCGGAGAATCGGGGAAAGATTGCGTTTCGAGTGCCACAGCACCATGCTTTTCATAGCACACGCCCTGGCTCCCTGTAAGCGTTCCGTCCCACCAATTAGATGTATAAAGCTGCATCCCCGGCCGGTCAGTATAAACCTTCAGTCCCCTTCCCGAATGCTCATCATACAGGAGAGCTGCGGGAGAAGGAAGGTCCCCCCCCTTTCTGATCACGAAGTTATGATCGTATCCCCGGTCTGCAGCCATTTTCAGAATATCAGTTCCAAGCCTTTTCGGCTCCCTGAAATCAAGTGCCGTTCCTTCTACAGGTGCAAATTCCCCGGAAGGAACATTATTTTCGTTCTTCACGGTATAAGAGTCGGCGTAAACCTGGAGGAAGTGGTTGTGAATCGTTGGTTCCTGAAATGCGGTGAGATTAAAATAAGAATGATTAGTAGGGTTAAAAACAGTCCGCTTATCCGTAAAGGCCTCATATTGAATATGGAGCTTATTACTGATACTGAGAATGTAACGAACTTTCACCTTGAGGTTACCGGGATATCCTTCCTCGCCATCAGCGCTCAGGTAGCTTAACTCTATACCAGCTTCAGTATCTGTCTGAATACGTTTTTCCTCCTGCCAGACTTTCCGGTTGAAGCCACAGGATCCGCCGTGCAGATGATTAAGGCCGTCATTCTTTACGAGGGAATAATTGACCGAATCTAAAGTAAAGCTCCCGTAAGCAATGCGGTTTGCATAGCGTCCTATTATACAGCCGAGATAAGGGTGCTCACCAAGATACGGTTTTAAATTGTTGAATCCGGCTACAATGTTATCCCTTATCCCTAAACGGTCAGGGACGTTTATGCTCACAACAGTTGCTCCGTAATTACTTATTTCAACGTCAATGTCCCCGTTACTGAGCCGGAACAAAAAAACCTCATGCCCATCCGTCGTTCCCCAGCGTTCTGCCGTTACCCGGCACTGTTTCTGCATCATGAAATATTAGTCTATTAAAATTTAGTGACCAGTCATCACCTGTTCCAGTTGTTCCAGTGTCCGGCCCTTTGTTTCCTTTACCTTCGCTTTCACAAAAAAGAAACCAAGCAAACAGATCCCGGCATACAGATAAAATGGGCCATAAGTACCAAGTCTTTCCGCTAATATGGGGAATGTAAATACCAGTATAAAATAAGCTGCCCATAACGCGATAATTGCCACTGAAGATGCAAGGCCACGAACCCGGTTCGGAAAGATTTCTGATATAAGCACCCAGGTTACGGGCGCCAGGGAGGTTGCATACATGGCGATAGCCAGCAAAACGAAGGCGGACACGAATGCCGGACTGAGCTGCTCCTTTAGAGCAAAAGCCAGCAAAAGATATAATACGGAAAGGCCGATAGAACCTGCAAGCATTAATGGGCGCCTCCCCAGTCTGTCGACCTGCCACATGGCAATCAGGGTAAACACCAGGTTCACCAGTCCAATGGCTACAGTTTCCAGCAGTTGCCGGTCGAGGTCAGCACCCACTGATGCAAATATCCTTGAGGTATAATTAAACACAATATTAATCCCGCACAGTTGCTGAAAGACAGCCAGGCCGACACCTACAACTACTGCAGGCAATACCGATGAATGAAAAAGCATCCGCCATGATGTTTGAAGCACGCCCTTCAATGAAGTTTCAATATCTTCAAGTACGCCACCGGCATAAGCGCTGTTTCCGATTTTACCCAGCACTTTTGCTGCGTCTGCCTGACGGTTAACCTTCATTAGCCACCTGGGGCTCTCCGGCAGCCAAAGTACCCCCACAAAGAACAAGACTGAAGGAACAGCACCCAGACCAAACATCCACCTCCAGGCATTCACGCCGTTGTCGGAAAGTGAATAATTCACAAGATTGGTAATCAGGATCCCCGTGACAATGGTCAATTGATTGATCGCCACGTTGCGGCCTCTTACGGAAGCCGGCGAAATCTCTGCAATGTACATAGGGCTCAGCATGGAAGCCATCCCTACCCCGATGCCCGCAGCGAAGCGCATACAAATGAAAACGCTCAGTCCGGTTGAGAAAGCCATGCCAAGGGACGAGACCGCAAAAATCAATGCGGCAAGCATCAGCGCAGGCCTTCTTCCATATTTTTCAGCCATGCTTCCGGCTATCATACACCCCACGATGCAGCCGAGAGCAAGTGAGCCGGTTAAAAAACCTTCACCGGCAGCGGACAGCAAAAACTCGTTTTTCAGGAAAGGCAAAGCACCTGAGATCACGGCAAAATCGAAACCGAATAAATAGCCTCCCAGAGCAGACACAAAGGATATGGCCATAATGTACCCGCTATTGAAGCTGGCGGAATTTGTACTCATAGAACAATAATATTGGTAATCTGTACCTTAAAAATAAACGAGAGCAGCAGCAGCCGGCAAGCGGCTGCTGTGATACTACTTAATATCCGGGATTGTTTGGTGCCAGATTCTGGTTTATGTCAATTTCTCTCTGAGGCACGGGCCAAAGCTCATGCTTCCCTTTTACAATATTGGCACCTGCCTGAGGATTCCAGGCCTTCACCCTGTCGTAATAGGTTCCCGTACGCATAAGATCGAACCTTCTTTCGCCTTCAAAACACAATTCCCATGCCCTCTCAAGCAGCATGTGATCCCTGAATTGCTGCTGCGTCATCTGGGGAAGATCGTCAAGGCCGGCTCTCTGACGCACCATATCAATATAGCGATAAGCATTATTGTCATTCAGCTCATTGAGGACTTCCGCATACATCAGTAAAACGTCGGCATAACGGATAATATAATGATCGATCCCTGAGCCCTGCGAGTTGTCGTTGGGCGTCCGCTCCCTGAACTTTTTAACATGGGGCCTGGCAAATACAACCGGACCGGTGGTGCTGTTATTGATATCAGCATATTCGTCCGGTATATCAGCTGTAGATGACCAGTAGGTAAATTTATATCGTTTATCTTGTGCTTTGTCGTATGAATTAAGGAAAGCATCGGTAGGCAGTTCATTACTCCAGCCACCGCCTCTCGTTAAACCGGCACGGGAATCATAATACAACTCAATAGGCGAAAAGTCAGTATGTACCTGACTCCCCTGACCAAACGTCCCCCTGGTAAAGTTTACAGTCCACACACTCTCCTTTCCGGGAATGTTTGCATCGGCAAACGCCTGGCTATATTCGTCGAAGAGCCCATACTGGTTGCCGTATTTCTTATCGTCGACAAACTCTTTCAGTACGGTACGGGCATCCTGCCACCTTTCGGTCTTCCTCAGTGGGTAACCGGCCATCGTGATATATACGCGGGCAAGCATAGCAGCGCAGGCGCCTGCAGTAATGCGCCCGCGGTCTTTGGCATCAGTCCACTGATTCGTTAAGTTATCTTTCCCGAACTGGAGATCAGCAATTATCTGATCATATACTTTTGTGGCGTCGGTACGGGTCATACTGTTCAGGGCCTTCACGTCCGATATCGGCTCAAGGATCAATGGCACAGCACCAAAAATACGTATACCATCAAAATAGATATGAGCTCTCCAGGCTCTCGCCTGTGCTTCAATCTGCTTCTTCACGTCAACGTTCACCTGTACGTCGGGCAATGCCAGGAGGAGGAAATTGATATCTTTTATATGCCGGTACATATAATCCCAAAAGTACCAGGGCATATCAGAGGATGAGTTAAAATCGTTTCGCAGAAGACTCGGTTGATTATGAAAAGCATGTCCGTTTGCCGGTGTAAGGTAGCCAATGTCTGTGGCCCAGCCGAACCAGCATGGTGCTCCCCACATATTGGAATAACGGTCCTGGGGCGTCCTGTAAACCGCATTCAGTCCCATCTGAAGATCCTGCTCTGTCTTATAGAAATTGGCAGGTGTGAGGAACGTTTTGGGGTCTTCTTCCAGGAAATCCTTGTTACAGGAAATCAGACCGAAGGTGAAGACCATTAATATTGTGTAGCAAATTGATTTCATGTTAACCTGATTTAATGGTAAATAGATCAGAAATTAAGATTCAGTCCAATAATGAACGACCTGGTGATCGGATAGGGCGCATATCTTGCTGTATTGCCATAGTCTCCGTCCTCCGGATCCATTCCTGAATAGTTCGTGATTGTTATCGGGTTTATTGCTGAGAAGTAAACGCGCAGACCTGCATTTTTTATATTGCGGGTTAGTTTTTCGGGCAATGTATAACCAAGCGTAATACTTCTGAACTTAATGAAGTCAGCGTCTTCCAAAAATTCAGTGGAGGCCATAGTGGAACGGTTTGAGTAACCAAGAGCCGCACGGGGATACTTGTTGGTTGGATTTTCCGGCGTCCATCTTTCAAGAATTTCTCTGCGGTGGTTATCGTACCCATCTCCTGCAAGCAGTTTATAATTCAGCCCGTTATACACCGTCCTTCCCTTTTCAAACGTTACAAATACATTCAGATCAAATCCCTTATAGGTAAGGTCGTTTGTTAAGGACCCGTAATAATCAGGAGTAAGGTTGCCATGGAAGGCCCTGTCGTTATTGTTGATCTTCTTATCATCATCGAGATCGCGATACCGTACATCCCCCGGCTTAGCTCCGTAGAGTGCAGCTTCAGTCCTGTCGGATTCCTGCCAGATTCCGATCTTTTCGATCATATACCGTGCGCCAATGCCAATAGGTTCTCCGACCCAGTGGGTTGTACCGATTTTTGTGGTCCCGTCGCCCAGCGAAGTCAGCTTGTTGCGGTTTGCAGCGAGATTAAGAGTTGCATTCCATTTAAACTCCTTGTCAACTACGGTTCCTTTCAGGGCCAGTTCAACACCCTGGTTTTTCAGGTTACCCAGATTTGCCCAGCCGGTTTGAAAACCCGAAACTGCGAGTACCGGAAGCTGGCGGATAAGATCCGATGTATTTTTGACGTAGTAGTCAAGCGTAATAGTCAGCCTCCTGTTCAATATACCAGCATCAAGACCGATATCAAACTGTTTCGTCGTCTCCCATTTTAAGTTATCATAGGAAAGCTGGCTGGGATAATAGCCCGACGCTTCGACGCCTCCCCAGTTAAAGGAAGCCGGGGAAAGCCTGGCCTGGGTTGAATAAACACCGAGAGCATTTGCATTCCCGGCAAGTCCGTAGCTAGCCCTGAACTTAAGCTCATCAAACACATTAAGATCCCTTACAAAGCTCTCTTCTGAAGCCTTCCAGGCTCCTGCCACACTTGGAAATACCCCCCACTTATTATTTGAGCCAAAACGGGAAGAGCCGTCTGCCCGGATATTTCCGGTGAGGATATATTTATTGTTAAAGGTGTAGCCTATGCGGCCGATGTAGGATACCATACTCCACTTCTGTAAGTCCGACGAAGGCTTGCGCGCCTGGCCGGTGGACGCTCCCAGGTTCCACGTTTCATAGATATCAAAAGGAAAACCCGACGCCGAGGCTATAACCGACTCCCAGCGGTTCTGTTGTACAGAGAATCCGCCAAGGGCTTCAAGTCTGTGGACGTTATTAAAGGTTTTATTAAAAGATACTGTGGTCTCACTGATCCAGTTATAATTGATATTATTGGTAATTCTGGCAAATCCATCTGCTACCCTGCCGCTTTCTTCATGATTTCCCGACAATGCCTTGGGAACGTAGAAATTTTCCTTCCAGCTGTCCAACTCGCCCGACAATTGCGTTTTCAACTTCAACCCGGGCAACACGGTGTATTCGAGAGCCTGAGAGCTGGTGATGACGGGCTCTGTATATCGGCTTTTGATAGATTCGGAAAAGGCCACCGGATTAGCCCATGGAGTATTGCCGACACCGATCAGCATGGTGTAATAATCGCCATTGGCTTGCCTTATAGGAGCTAATGGGTTACCGACCATTGCCGGGTATAAGATACTTGGCCCCGAAACCCCTCTTCCGCTTACCATTGCCAGGTTGTTGTTGCTCGTAAAGGTAAGCTTACCTACTTTTTGAATAATATTCGCGCGGAAGCTTCCCCGTAAGAAATCTGAATTGTTGACCACTCCTTTTTCGTTATAAAGGTTGGCGCTCAGAAGAACACGGGTATTTTCAGACCCGCCACCAAAGGTTAACTGGATGTTCTGAGTAGGACGGCCGGAACCAGTTACCTCGTCCCACCAGTTTGTATACTGACCGTTCTGAAGCATGGTGTTTTCTTCAGGTCTGAACACAGCTACTCCGCCATTTACATTATCGTTCTTGTAAGCCTCTCTTCTTAAAGCAGCTAGTTCTTCGCCGTTGAGAAACTCAAGCGGGTTATCAAAAGATTTGAACCCGTTAAATGCATTGATTGTAAAGTTGTTCTTTCCGGCCCTCCCGGATTTCGTGGTAATCAGGATTACGCCGTTGGCAGCTCTTGCGCCATAAATTGCAATGGATGAAGCGTCTTTTAATACTGATACAGATTCGATATCATTGGGATTAATGGCATTAACACCTCCGCCCGATGCGATCGGAAAACCATCTACAATAAAAAGCGGTGCATTTCCGGAAAACGAATTGCTACCCCGCAAAGCGATGTTGACTCCTGCACCGGGACTTCTGTCGCTTTGATTGGTCCACAGACCAGGCACATTACCCTGAAGCGCCTGATCAACATTTGCGGCAGGCAGTTTGGTTAAATCCTTCGAACTTACCTGTGTTACAGCTCCTGTAAGATCGGTCCTGCGGACCGAGCCGTAACCCACTATCACGACGTCGCTGAGCGTATTTGACGAAGGCATAAGTGCAGCCGTGAAACTTGTGCTGCTTCCTACAGACAGCTCTACGTTTAAATAACCGACAGCGGAAATCACCAGGGTGTCTGCCGGCGCTGCCATGAGAGAAAAAGCACCTTTACCGTCAGTAAGGGTTCCAGAACCTTGTTTCCCCTTCAGCCTGACGGTTGCCCCGGCAAAAGGTTCCTTTTTGTCATCAGTTACTTTCCCTGTAACTTGTTTGAGAGTTCCCTGGCCAAAGGAAAAGAAAGAGGCCAGGAGGAGGCCGAATAAAAGATTCAGCCTGAGGCAAGCACTAAGCTTCTTGATTTTTAGAGGATCGCATCTCATATTTCAAGTTTGTTAATTGGTTAGCTTTATTATGTCAAATTTATTCTGATGTTGTGTCAGTAAAAATGGATAATCAGTTGGATTTGATGGACTTTTTTTCTAATTGAGAAGAAGATAATCTAAACTCCCCGCCTAAAAAACCGATCATATTTTTGTGCAGAATAGCGCCCTGATGGTTACAATCCAGTTGCAGCACTTCGTTAAAAGCACCTTCCAATTGCAAAGCCCCGTCTTTGCCAAGTCCCAGCCGGCCTAAAGCGATAAGATAGAGACAATGGATTTTATTCCTCAGGACAAGATCTACATCAAAGACCAGGAGGTCGGGCAGGGATACAGCGAAATAATCGATAGTAACGTCATCGTCTATATGCTTTTGCCCGAAATCGATTAACCGGGTGAACAACTCTTCCGCCTTCTGTGGATTACCCAGTTTCATCCAGGCCAGAGCCTGATAAAAGATCTTGTCGGGCTGCGGATCATTGTAGAATATGGCCTGAACGGGCTCACTTATTCCCTGCGTTGCAAGTTTAAAATAGTGTGTAGCGGCCTCTTCATCTCCGCATAGTCCGAAAGTAAGGCCTTTCAGGAAATATATATCATTTTCAGGCGTGCCCGGCAGCTTTCCCTCTCCCAGGTTAACGGGGTAATTTCCCGCTTCTTCCAGCAAACCCAACGCTTCTTCATAATTACCGGCAGCAATTGCCTCCTTCGCCAGTTCTGTGTGACATATCAGATACTGCCCCACGGCCTTTCCCTCTCCCCCTTCCCACGGATGAAATTTCCTGGACAATATTAGCTTGCAGGCTTTCTTGTAGTCTCCCAGTTGATTGCAGAGGGTTATTCGCTCCAGGAATAAATCATCTCTTGCTTCCGCGAGATCTATGTTTTTTTCCAGCAGTGCGAGTCTTTCCGCGTGCGGAGTATTCAGCCTTTTATACAACTGATCCAGCTCCATCAGCACACGTGCGTCTGTCGTATCAAGCATAAAAGCTTTCTCCAGAGACCTGAGTGCCTTTTCGGGTTGATTAAGCTTGTTAAAGTAAGCGAGAGAAAGATTACGGTGTACAGTGGGAAAGGCAGCATCTGTTTCAACAGACCGCTCCCAGCACGAGATCGCGTCGGCATATTGCCTTTTATCATACCAGAAATTTCCGAGATAATAAGGTGCCTTTGCGTCCGCGGGATTCAGATCCATAGCAAGTTGCAGTACGGGGACATCTTCAATCCTGTTAGGAAAACAATACCCGCTGTCGAGCAAAGAGGCCTTCCTGAAATATTCAAGAGCAGTTTCATGCTGCCCCTGCCTGAAAGCAAACCAGCCTGAATAGTAGAAAAGCATAGGATAGATACTGCCGCTGCTGTTCACATGTACTTGTAACAAGTCTGACGCTTCTTCAAACAAACCGGCATGACTGTAGTCAAGAGAGTATTCTATGAAATTATGAACCCAGTTCCGGCTTAAATCTTTCAGAGCTTCGAGCGACTGTTCAGCATCAGGCTGATTACTTTCACTTAACAGCAGGTATTTTTCAAATAAACATCCGAAGTTA
Organism: Pararcticibacter amylolyticus; assembly: GCF_003130405.1. Classification (GTDB taxonomy): domain Bacteria; phylum Bacteroidota; class Bacteroidia; order Sphingobacteriales; family Sphingobacteriaceae; genus Arcticibacter; species Arcticibacter amylolyticus. The sequence continues at coordinate 46,631 of NZ_QEAS01000022.1, read as the reverse complement.
AAAGGATCAACAGCAAGAGAATCATCGGCAAAGGCAAGCGCTTCGCGCTTACGGGCGAGTCTCCGCAAAATCGCGGTTTTAATATGCCGCACCGTATGGCTGCGATAATTCTTTATCAACGCTTGTTCGGCAAAGTCTAATGCCTCCTCAAATTTCCCGTCACCGCAAGCTATCCGTGCAAGTTGAAGATAGGCAGCATGCTGACAGGCATCGTTCCACGCCGATTTAAAAAAAGCGTCAAACGCTTCAGCATTCTTTCCCTGCATCTTAAGAGCCAAACCAAGGTTGTAGAAGGGCTCACCATCATAAGGATTAGGATTACGCTGCGTCAACGTGAAGATTGCCTTTCTGAAATAACCTTCCGATTCCGCAAATTTTCCACGCCTCAAATACCATAGTCCTTTTGCATTATTGCTCCTCACATCGCCGGGATCGCGCCGAAGCGCTTCGTTGTAATAATCTAAAGGCAAATACGTCGCATGCCGGTATTGCTCAAGATGTAATCCGGTCAGATACAATTGCTCATTATTTTCCACTTCTTCCGGGCGTTTTGCAGCCGTGGCCGGAGCCGGAACTTCCTGTTCTTCCGGTTTCTCATTCTGGTAGCTCACCAGAACTCTGCCGGAGGATAAATCAACGATTATTAATTCTAATTCAGTTTCAGAAAATGACTTATCCGGCTCAACTATTCTAATATAGGGAAGATCCGGCGAGCCTTTCGTTTCCTCGCTGAAGAGTTCATCCATCCCCTGCTTTAAGATCACCTGTAATCGCGGATATTCCGCAGTTACATAGAGCCTTATCTCAACAGTCTGCTCCTGGCAGCCGATACTTACTACAGCTTCTTTCGTGGCATTCCTGACCAGGCCGACTTCGCTGTAAGGCATAAAATACTGCACGAAACGCTTTTCTTCAAACGGCTGCAACCACGAAAAATCCGGCTGATTATCTGTATATACACCTGTCATCAATTCAATATACGGGCCGTCTTCGTCAGTAAGGTTTCTGTCCCAGGCAACTCCAAAGTCGCCATGCCCCCAGGTCCATTGCTTCTTACCGGGTGAAACATGATGGTCGGCAACATGCAGCAGCCCGGCCCGGCTATCGTGTTCATATCCTCCTATAAAATTATACTTCGAAGTTATGGCCATGTAGGACGTAGGAACAGGTATGTTCTTATACCTTGAAATATCTGTACCGGGGGAGTAGTCGACTTTATAATACACACCCTTGGCAATAGGGAACGAAGAAACATCCCGTTTTCCATGGTCGAATACCGCGTAAACATCGGGCGGAAAAACAGACTGATAATCGTCGTTTACCTTCACCGCAGGATTTGCCCACCACAGGAAGGTTTGAGGAAAGGGCGTACGATTGTAAATTCTTCCGCTGATCTCAATATATGCCTTTCCAGGATAAAGGGTAAAGCCCGCCATGCCCTTAGTCCGGGACATTCGCTCCACCTCGTTTACCCACACGGTTTTACTCCCGTCACTGTTCGCCTCAATCTTAAAGTCAACAGGTTCGAAAGTTGAAGGCCGGTGATGCTGAGGCCAGTTAAATTCGATCCCGCCGGAGATCCATGGTCCGGTCAGACCGACTAAAGCCGGCTTAATCACCTGATTATAATATACAAAATGACGGTTCTGTACTTTATCATATGCCATTTGTATCCTGCCCCCCAGCTGGGGAAGTATCATCAGCCTGATGTATTCATTTTCAATAAAAACCGCCTGATAGGTCTGGTCAACTTTTTCATCATAGATCTTTTCGATAACAGCATGAGGATATACCACCCCGCTGCTGCCCTGATAAACTCTTTTCTCTAAGAACAATGGATTTTTCTCGGGCTGCCCGACGGGATAGGTCGGAATGACCACATCCTCTTTCCAGGCATTTACTTCATTTATCATATAACTGGCTTAAAACTATAACGCTAAAATAGGCAGAGGCAAGTGGGGGAAAAATGGAAGTTTTTTTTATAATGATGGATTTTTTTACTATCATTAAATTATGAACAAAAGTCTCCCGCTAAAAAAGAAAGAAGGCTTCCAGGGGCAAAAGGCGGTAGTAATTCCAAGGCCGGTGCTTGCCCAGAAATGTGTAAAAAATGATATCATCAGCACCCTGTACATTACCGATATAGGCTATTATCCTAAAGCACTTTACCATTACAGGGAGAGACCTCACGGTGCTGATCAGCATATTCTTATTTATTGCTATAAAGGAGCGGGTGATGTAATTGTCAAAACAAAGGAATACCGGATTGAAGCGGGTGATTTCATTATTATTCCGATAAAAGTCGCACATAAATATGAAGCGGATGTAAATGACCCATGGACAATTTATTGGGTACATTTTAAAGGAAGCATTTCGCATTCTATACTTTCGCTTTTTGAAAAACAAACAGGCGGGCACAAAGGATTTATAAGGAATAACGAAAGGATTTTCAGCCTTTTTAATGAAATGTACAATCAATTGGAGCGAGGTTATGGCACAGATAACCTGATTTATACCAATATGTGTTTATGGCATTTTTTAACCTCGTTCATCTATAACATACAATCCGATCCGGCCGGACAGCTTAATGACAAGAATACGACGGACATGGCTATCGACTATTTAAGCAAAAATATCAGCAAAACGCTTACTCTGGAAGAAATAGCTTCACATGTTAACCTGTCTCCATCTTATTTCTCCTCGTTGTTCAAGAACAAAACAGGCTTTTCCCCTATTGAATACTACAACCATTTGAAGATTCAGAAGGCATGCCAGTTTTTACTTTTTACGACATTAAGAATAAAGGAAATTGCGAATGAAGTAGGGATTGACGACCCATATTACTTTTCGCGCCTTTTTAGAAAGATCATGGGTATCTCACCTAACCTATACAGGGAGAAGAAAATACACTAAGTCATAGATATGACAGAGCAGATGACGCCAGTATTTCTGAAAAGATCTGTTTATCCTATATTTCCGAAAGAAGCTTAGTATTGATATACTGATAACTCCTGGCGATACTCTGGTAAGGATCGATAGCGAAATTCTCCTGTTCCACCAGGATATGTTTCACTCCAGAGATTTTCGCTGCTGCAAAAATCTTCCTGAAATCTATACTTCCATCCCCAATTTCTGTATTAAGATCCGGTTTCTGCCTGTCCATATCCTTTACATGCCACATGGCGAAACGGCCGGGATGTTCTTTAAACATCGCAACCGGGTCTTTTCCAGCCCTGACAGCCCAGTACAAATCTAATTCAAACTTCACTAATGCGGGATCAGTTTCCTTCAGCAGGATATCATATCCCGAAGTATCGCCGAGGCGATCGAACTCGAAGGAATGATTATGATAAGCGAACCGGAGGCCGGACTGTTTACAGAGCTCCCCTGCCCTGTTAAATTTTGCCCCGATAGCTTTATAGTCATCAGCACTTCTCCTGAAGCGATCATCAAGATAAGGAACAGTAAGATACGAATGGCCAAGGGCCGCTCCCGCCTCAATATTTACTTTGAGATCATCTTCCTTTCCTCCGGGAGCTAAAAACATGCCAGGATCATAGTGTCCTGAAGGAGAAGTAAGCTGATGAGATCTTAAAATTTGCTTAAATGCCCGGGGCTCAAGGCCCCAGAACTTATCTTTCCGGCTAAAGCCGTAAACCTCCACTTCCTTGTACCCTGCCTTTGCTACCTTGGCCAGGACTCCGCTGACATCTTTCCCGATCAGATCGCGAAGTGTATATAGCTGAATCCCAATCTTCCGGGAAGGCCTGCCTGTCAAAAAAGACGGACGCAAGAGGAAGGCTGCACTCAACAAACCGGCATGCTGCAGAAAATTTCTTCTGATCATTTTGTTTTAATCTAACTTATCTTTCAATGCCGGAATTACACATCACAAATTTCAACAGCTTTTTTCAAAGAAGCAACTTTATCTTTCTGTAACGGGATAAATTCCTGGGCAACATATCCTTTGAAACCCGTTTCCTTAATTGCTTTCATGATGGCAGGATAATACAGTTCCTGCGTATCGTCAATTTCATTCCGGCCAGGCACCCCGGCTGTATGATAATGAGCAATAAAGGGATGATTATCACGGATAGTGCGGATCACGTCGCCTTCATCGATCTGCATATGATAGATATCATAGAGCAGTTTAAAACTTTCCGACTCCAGCCGCCTGGCCAGTTCGGCGCCCCAGGCCGTGCGGTCGCATTGATAATCCTTATGGTTGACCTTGCTGTTCAGCAATTCCATAACCAGCACCACTTTGTGCTTTTCCGCAAGGGCCAGTACCTGCCTGAGCCCTTCAACGCTGTTCTTCAAACCCGTCTCATCATCCATTCCCCTTCTGTTGCCGCTGAAACAGATCAGATTCCTGTACCCTGCCTTTGCTACAAGCGGAATCATTTCAGAATAATTCTTAACCAGGGCAGCGTGGTATTCCCTGGTGTTCCAGCCTTCTGTCAGACTTATTTCGGCACCGTTACACATAGACGAATCCAGTCCGTGTCTTTTCAGCACCTCCCAGTCCTTAGGCCCCACAAGATCAATCGCCTTTATTCCGATTTCCTTTGCTTTCATACACAGATCATCGAGTGACAAGTCGCTGAAACACCACCTGCACACGGCGTGATTGATATTTCCTTTGAGCTTATATTCCTTATGCCCTGTGGCACATGCAAATGAAGGCACCATAGTGGATGTTGTGATAGCTGCTGTCCCGGCCAGAATATTTTTTATTGCCGAGCGGCGGTTCTGTTGTGTTTTCATATCAGAGGATCTATTTCACGGCTCTCTCCCGGAAGAACAGCCGCTTGCTTATTTACATGGTTCCTGTCTTTAAACAGGAGAATAAAGAGCAGCAGGACAAAAGCCGCTATTGCCGCAGGGATCAGCCAGACTGATCTCCAGTCATGGCTCCCTCCCTGTGCATAGAGATCGACAACGGGCCCCGCCACCAGCGATCCTATCAGCATCCCGACACCATACGTAGCCAGTGTGATCATCCCCTGCGCTGCACTTTTAAAACGTTCTCCCGCCAGGTTATCTGTGTAGATCTGCCCGGTGACAAAGAAGAAGTCGTAACAAACGCCATGCAGGACAATCCCGAGGATCAGCATCCAGTAATTGGCGTCTGCATTTCCAAAGGCAAAGAAAACATATCGGAGCACCCAGGCAAGCATTCCTATTGCCAGCATCTTTTTCACACCCAGGCGGACAAAAAACACGGGGATCAGGAGCATAAACAAAGTCTCGGACACCTGCCCCAGGGACTGAACACCGGCTGCCGATTTCATCCCTGCTTCATTGAGAAACAGATTGGTGAAGTTGTAGTAGAACGCTAGCGGAATGCAGATAGCGACTGATGCCACGAAAAACAACAGATAAGACCTGTTGGCAAGCAGGCCAATGGCATCCAGCCCCAGCACATCTGCCACCGAAGTCTTCTCTCCTCTTTTAACAGGAGGTGCAGAGGGTAATGTGAAGCTGAAAAGCCCGAGTATTGCAGAAGCAACTGAAGCCATTCCAAACGTAAGTTCCAGCTGATTGTTCTGTTCCCAGTTTAACCATCCAATCGTCAAGCCGGCGATAATCCACCCGATAGTACCCAGTACCCTGACGGAAGGAAACTGCTTTCCGGGATCGGTCATCTGCCTGAAAGAAACTGAGTTGACCAAAGCAAGGGTGGGCATAAAAAGAACCATATAAACCAGTATCCAGGGAAAGAAAGCGTCAAAACCGGACGCCCGGGATGCCGTCCACAGCAGGACAGCCCCGGCAAGATGCAGGACTCCCAGGATCTTCTGTGCAGAGAAAAACCTGTCGGCGATCAGCCCGATAATAAACGGAGCAATAATAGCTCCAATAGACTGCGTCAGATAGGCCAGGCTGATCTGTGTACCCGAAGCATGAAGATTCTTACCCAGGAAAGTTCCCAGTGTGACGAACCATGCTCCCCAAATAAAGAATTCGAGGAACATCATCACTGAAAGTTTAATACGATTGGCTGTGGTCATGTCTGGTTAGTCTGATGGGTAATTTACAGCTTTTTAATCATAATGTTGCGGTACCAGACCTCGTCTCCGTGATCCTGAAGGGCGATCTTGCCCGACCGGAATGTTCCGAAGCCGGGCATGGAAGCAAATTTACTCCCGGCAACAAGCTTGTTCCAGTTATCATCCCATAACGTGGTGGAAACCACTTTTGTTCCGTTCAGGAAGAAATCCAACTTACCCTTAATGCAGACAATTTCTGCCTTGTTCCATTCGCCCACAGGCTTAACTGTTTCTTTTGAACTGGCTATCAAGTCATAAAGATCGCCGGCACGGTGTTTATGGATCTTAGCATCGGGGTGCCCGTCGTTATCGAGTACCTGCATTTCAGGGCCGGTATTATACGTGCTTTGATATTTGGGATCTTCGTTCACCAGGAATATGATGCCGCTGTTGCCATTCTTTGAAATCTTCCATTCAAGCTTCAGATGAAAATTTTCGAACTCCTGGTCGGTAACAATATCCCCTCCTTCGGCTCCCTGTTTTTTCGCTGCGGGATCCAGATGCAGAGTTCCGTTATCGGCCTTCCAGGCCGAACTGGTCACAGTTTTTCCATAAATGTGCCAACCGCTGGTAGTTTTTCCATCAAAAAGGGGAACCCAGCCAGCCTTCTGGCCTGCAACTTCTGTATTCATCGAGGATGTGTTTTTAAATGAGGCGCAGGATATAAATATGCCGCACACCACTGCCGGTAGAATAAAACGTTTCATAGTTATTTGATTACTCTTTTAATGATAAAACATATTTTGCCATCTCTTTGGCGTCGTCTTCACTCACAGCAGGATGAGGAGTCATTGGAATATCGCCCCAGACACCGCTTCCTCCCTTGATGATCTTACCCGCCAGGTATGCGACGTCTTTGTCTGTCTTGCTGTACTTTTTGGCAATATCCTTATATGCAGGGCCGATCAGTTTGTCATTTACTTTGTGACAGGTGAGGCAGTCGGATTCGGAAATAAGCTGGGCGCCTTTCTCATACGCTCCGCTGGGGGCAGAACCTTCCGCCCGGTTGGTACCGATATTGTTGACATTGGTATCCACTTCTGTCTGCCGGCTTGATGCCGCAAGATCGGCCGCCGCGCTGGTATCTCCGCTGGCGGTCTTATCCGAACTCCCCCCGCAGGCTGTGATAAATGCATAAAAACTAAAAAGGATCAGTGTTTTTTTCATGTGTGCTATTTTATTTATTAATTCCAAGGATATTTTTATTTGCAGCTACATCAATACCAGAAGCTGCAAAGTCGTCAAACGCCTTGTCTGTCACCCTGATAATGTGGTTACGGATAAACTCAGCCCCTTCTCTCGCCCCGTCTTCCGGATGTTTAAGGGCGCATTCCCATTCCATTACCGCCCATCCTTCAAACCCGTATTGTGCTAACTTACTAAAAATTGCTTTAAAATTAACCTGGCCGTCGCCAAGCGAACGAAAGCGTCCGGCCCGGTCTACCCATGCCTGGTATCCGCCATAAACTCCCTGCCGCCCGGAGGGGTTGAACTCTGCGTCCTTCACATGGAACATCCGGATACGGTCTTTGTAGAGATCGATATATTCAAGGTAATCAAGACATTGCAGAATAAAGTGTGACGGATCATAAAGAAGGCAGGCACGCGGGTGGCTATTTACCTTTTCAAGGAATCGCTCAAAGGTAATTCCGTCATGCAGGTCTTCGCCTGCGTGCACTTCGTAACACAGGTCTGTTCCGCATTCATCGAAATAGTTCAATATCGGCAGCCACCGCGATGCCAGTTCCTCAAAACCTGTTTCCACCAGGCCTGCCGGTCTTTGAGGCCAGGGATAAACCATCGGCCACAAGAGGGAACCGCTAAAAGTAGCATGAGCCTTCAGCCCCAGGTTCTGCGAAGCTTTAGCAGCATACTTAAGCTGCTGAACAGCCCATTCCTGTCTTGCTTTGGGATTGTTTCGTACTGCCTCAGGGGCAAATCCGTCAAATAACTGATCGTAAGCAGGATGTACGGCTACCAACTGTCCCTGCAGATGCGTGGAGAGCTCGGTAATTTCGAGTCCCGCTTCCCTTACTACACCGTTGATTTCGTCTGCATAATCTTTACTTTCTGCAGCCTTCTGCAGGTCGATGAACCGGGGGTCGGTTGTAGGGATCTGCACCCCTTCGAATCCAAGATCTTTTGCCCAGCGGCAAATGGATCCGAGGCTGTTGAAAGGAGCCTGTTCCCCTATGAATTGTGCCAGAAATACGGCAGGGCCTTTTATTGTCGTCATATTGGTTAAACTGTAAAATCAATCCATTTTTGTTCTGAACGGCCTGAAGCAATCACGTTTTCAATAAACGCCATTCCCCTTACTCCTTCCTCCATCCCGGGGTAGTCCAGCCATTCCGGTTTTGCTTCATCTCCGTTGATCTTCGCCTTCACAGAGAGCGCAAAATTGCGGTACAGGTTGGCGAAAGCTTCCAGATACCCTTCCGGGTGCCCGGCTGGGACGCGTGTATTATGAGCTGCAAAAGAACTCAGGTATCCCCCTCCTGTACGCAGAATTTCAGACGGCCTGTCGGGCCATTTCAAAAGAAGAGTATTGGCATCACTTTGCTGCCATTCAATGCCTCCTTTTTCCCCGTACACCCGGATCCTGACATTATTTTCCTCTCCGGCAGCTACCTGCGTTGCCATCAGGAGCCCTGAAGCCCCCCCGGAAAATTTCAATAAAGCAGCTCCGTCATCATCCAGCTTGCGGCCTTTCACCACGATATTTATGTCAGCGCATATACGATTTACCTGCAATCCGCTCACATATTCGGCAAGATTAAAAGCATGAGTTCCGATATCGCCCATAGCCCCCGCAATCCCGCTTTGCTGAGGGTCGGTGCGCCAGGACGCCTGTTTATTGCCTGAACCTTCTTCGAAGCCGCTCAGCCATCCCTGGGGATACTCCACGTAGACTTTCCTGATCTCTCCAAGTTTCCCGGAAGCTACAATCTGCCGGGCTTCTTTAATCATCGGATAGCCGGTATAGGTATGCGTAAGGCAAAACAGCAATCCTGTTTCCAACACCAGCCGGGCCAGTTCCTTCGCTTCCAGAAGTGAGAACGTTGCCGGCTTGTCCAGGATCACGTGGAAACCACTCTCCAGAGCGAGTTTAGCAGGCTCATAGTGCAGGTGATTAGGGGTAACGATGCTCACCACCTGAACCCGTTCTTCAGGTGGCAATTTTTTTTCCTTTTCAAACAGTTCGGCATACGAGTTATAGATCCTGCTTTCCATGAGACCAAGCATGATGCCGCTGGCTCTTGCTTTCTCCGGATCGCTGCTGAAGGCTCCGCAAACAAGTTCGTATTGATCGTCAATCCTGGAGGCAATCCGGTGCACGGCACCGATGAATGCCCCCGTTCCGCCTCCTATCATTCCGAGTTTTAGCTTCATGTTATTTA
>NZ_QEAS01000022.1:32155-36827 GCF_003130405.1 Pararcticibacter amylolyticus | reverse complement strand
ATCTAAGTCGCCCAGGCGCGGTCGCCTTTCTTGTAGGGTACGCAGCCGTTGTACTTTCCGGGGATGGACACATATCGGAGGGCTTTTGTAGCTCCGGTCTCCGATGTAAAATATCCGAGGAGGGTGAGCTGTTTCATCATGGTGAAATAATGATTAGGCGCATCCTCTTTTTTGTCTTTCTGATATTGTTTCTGTTCATTATCAAGGTGAGTCAAAAATTCGGTACGCTGTTTCGCGTCGCATTCCATAAAGGTCTTACTGTGTTTCTTTTTACATGCGTCGTCGAGTTCCGACAAGCCTTTCATAAATACCCGCTGATCTTCTGGGTTATAACAGTCTTCCACCATCATGGTGATAAACGCTCCGACTTTGGCATCTTTTGCCCCGGGGGTGCTGGTGCGGGGAAGGATCGTTTCGGCAATCTCATCCAGCAAGGCCAGCTGATCGGTATTAAACAGATCGTTCACTTTACCGGGCCGCGGCGTACACGCCATATCAACAAAAAGTTCCGCCCCTATTATGGTACCACCGAGCAGCCATGCCACCCGGGAAATTGCATCTCTTCTGTTCATTGAATTTTTCCTGCTGTTAAACACCCAGTTTCCATCCCTGGCGATATTCCCGCTTTACAAACTGGTTCACATCGTCAAAATTGGTCACCTTCATATTCTGATTATCCCAAAGGAGCTTTATATACCGGCCGGGGTAATCAAACCCGCTTCCGTCTGATTTTGGTTTCTGAATATCGAAACCGCGTATGGCCAGGTTGGCCATCAGCAGGGCTTCCGTCACAGGTCCCGCAATTTCAAAAGGAGAACTCACCTCTTTCTTTCCGTATCCGGCAATGGAGGCTTCCACCCATTGAGCGTAATGCCCGTTGGCACTCTGCGGCACCCTGGGAATCGTTTTGGGCACCTGAACCTCCTGGTTCCTTGAAAGAGGAAGGAGCCTGGGATCCGCGCCATAGGTACTGCACATCATCTTTCCTTTTGTTCCGATAAAAAGGGTGCCGTTACCTCCGTCACCAAACATTTCGTTAGGCCCCAGCTCTTCCGGCCTTTCGGGCTGAATACCGCCGTCCATCCAGTGCAGCCTTACAGGCCCCTGTGTTTTGCTTGTTTTGGGGAAGGTCATGGTGACGTGACTGGAAGGAGGACAGCTTTCAGGGAAGTATCCTCTTTTAAACTCATCGACATAGACGCTTCCGACGCTGCACTCCACATCCTTTACATACGCCAGGTTTAACACGCGGAAAGCGGGTTCAATCAGGTGGCAACCCATGTCACCAAGGGCACCGGTACCATAATCCCACCATCCCCGCCAGTTGAACGGCACCAGTTTGTCGATATAATCCTTATAAGGCGCTGTACCCAGCCACAGGTCCCAGTCGAGTTCCTTTGGTATATCCGCTTTTGAAGCAGGCCAGGGAATTCCCTGGGGCCAGACAGGACGGTTGGTCCAGCTATAAACAGTATGGACATCCCCTATTATTCCCGCATTATACCATTCCATCAATTGCCTTACGCCGTCTCCGGAGGCACCTTGATTGCCCATCTGCGTTACTACCTTATACCGTTTGGCCGCATCAGTAAGCACGCGGGCTTCATAAATATCATGAGTGAGGGGTTTCTGTACATACACATGCTTGCCCAACTGCATGGCAGCAAGTGTGGTGACGGCATGATTATGATCGGGAGTCGCAACGGATACGGCATCAAACTTTTTCGCTTCCTTATCAAAAAGTTCCCTCCAGTCTTTATAATACTTTGCCCTGGGAAAAGCCTTCCTGCTTTCAGCAGCCCTGCGGTCATCCACATCGCATAAGAAGGCAATTTCGGCTTTTCCGCTTTGGAAGAAACTTGCTATATCGCTCTGCCCTTTTCCCCCGGCACCTACTCCGGCAATCACCAGGCGGTCGCTTGGTGCAAGAAATCCTTTTCCTCCCAGTACATGACGGGGAACAATCATAAAGCCAGCCGCTGCAACAGCCGCATTTTTGATAAAGTCTCTCCTCGAAGACCTTGCAGCTTCAGAGTTGATTTTTTTTTCTGACATAAAATTAAAGGTTAAAATAATTACTCAGATATTTCTTTTCTTAAGCTCCTTCAGGGCATGATCTACGGCCCTGGCCGTTAAGGCCATATAGGTGAGCGATGGATTCACACAGCTTGCAGAGGTCATACAGGCACCGTCAGTGACATAGACGTTTTTAGCATCCCATACCTGGTTCCATTCATTCAGAACTGATGTCCTGGGGTCACGTCCCATTCTTGCCGTTCCCATTTCATGAATGCCCTGACCCATCGCATAGCCTGAATCGTAAGTAGCGGGGTCCTTCACTCCTGCGGCTGCCAGCATTTCCTGCGCATCGGTCATCATATCCTTACGCATTTTGTGCTCATTTTCTTTTATCTCACAATCTATTGCCAGAACAGGGAGCCCCCATTTATCCTTCTTTGTTCTGTCGAGGCTGATCTTATTTTCATGATATGGCAGGGTTTCTCCAAAAGAACCCAGCCCTATCCGCCATGGCCCCGGTTCACAAAGGGCATCCTTAAATTCAGCACCGATGTTAAATTCCGCGATTTCCCGGCCCCAGTTCTGCCTGCTGGCGCTGCCCTGGTATCCGAAGCCTCTCACATAATCCCGTTTTTCTCCGAAGAGGTTCCTGAAACGCGGGACATAAATACCGTTCGGGCGTCGTCCATAGTAGTATTTGTCTTCGAACCCTTCCACAATTCCCGCAGCGCCGCATCTGAAATGATGATCCATCAAATTGTGCCCCAGCTCACCGCTGCTGCTGCCCAGTCCGCCTTCCCATACGTCCGTGGCCGAGTTCATCAGCACCCAGGCGGAGTTAAGTGTAGAGGCGCACACAAAGACTACTTTTGCGAAAAATTGGTAGGTCTGATTAGTTTCCGCATCCAATATCTCCACCCCCGTTGCTTTTTTCGTATCCTTATCATACAGGATCCTGGTAACGATGGAGAATGGACGGAGCGTCAGGTTGCCTGTGGCCATAGCCGCAGGCAGCGTAGAAGATTGTGTACTGAAGTATGCCCCGAACTGACATCCCAGCCAGCATTTATTACGGTACTGGCAATTCGACCGGCTGTGATGAGGAACGGTAAGATTGGCACTCCTTCCCATGATCATCGTCCGCTTTCCCTTGTAATGAGCTTTTATTCTCGCTGCCACGTCCTTTTCCACGCAGTTCATTTCCATGGCAGGCAGGAATTCGCCGTCGGGTAGTTGCGGTAAGCCCTCTTTTGAACCGTTGATACCGGCAAAACGTTCTACGTAGCTGTACCAGGGTGCAAGATCCCGGTACCTGACAGGCCAGTCAACTGCTATGCCTTCCTTTGCGTTAGCTTCAAAGTCAATATCACTAAGGCGATAACATTGTCTGCCCCACATGAGCGAGCGCCCACCGACATGATACCCCCGGTACCAGTCAAAGCGTTTCACCTCCACATAGGGGCTCTCTTTCTCATTTACCCAATAATCGAGGTTAGTTTCGTTAAGCGGGTAGTCCCGTTTAAGCACAGGATAGTCTTCCACCATCTGCTGCGTTCGTCCTCCGCGGTGAGGGAAATCCCAGGGATCTTTGTTGGCATTCACATAGTCCTTCACGTGAACGATGTTCCTGCCTCTCTCCAGCAGGATTGTTTTCAGCCCTTTTTCGGTTAGTTCTTTTGCTGCCCAGCCTCCCGCTATCCCTGAACCGATTACAATTGCGTCGTAGGTATTCTCTGCCATCATTAACAGGTTTTAAGTGTGCGTTGGTTATTTATTCAGATGTATTTCGGGTAATGTTTATTTATGTTAGTCAGTTTATTTTGTTAGATAAATATGTAAATAAATATAGAGAAGATTGCACCCTGGGCTGTGGATACGTGTAACAATTTTATTGCAAATGCACCGGTTTGCCCAAAGCTAAATCCTTTTACTTGACATATACAAGTATATAGAAATTAATTCTTTATATCCAATTTTTTTTGGAAAGAGACAGATAAGGTTTACAGGAAGGCAGGAAGATCAGCCAGGTCAGGTCCCCTCGACTTTATCGATGCGGATCCAGTCCATTCCGGCATCATCCGCCGCTTTTACGCCCGCTTCGCCGTCTTCGAACACAAGGCAATACTGCGGGTCTGTTTCCAGCATTTCAGCCGCCAGTAAGAAGGGGTCGGGATATGGTTTACCCCGTTCTGTTTCGCCCGCACACACCAGGACCTCGACCAGATCCCTGATCTCTAAGATCTCCAATGTTTTCTCTATTGCATCCCTGGAACCGCCGGAAACCACCCCAATCCTTACTTTTCCCGCATGCACTTTCAAATGTTCCGTTACAAACTCTACCGGTCTGATATGCTGGATATACTCGTTGTAATATAAGTCATATTTCAGTGCATTAAAGGTCACAGGATCCAGGCTGCACTGGTATCTTTTATTAATCTCCTCTACCACTCTTACTATAGGCAGTCCCGCAAACTCATCAATGATAGCAGGATCGATCGTCACGCCGTGGTCCAGGGCTACCTTTACGTAAGTATCCTTATGCGCCTGCATATTATCTGCAAGAGTACCGTCGCAGTCGTATAGAAAAGCTTTATAGTCGCCTTTTGAGAGTTGGGTGAGTGCTTGTAATTTGGTCATGAGAGAAGGGGGGCTC
>NZ_QEAS01000022.1:31982-32058 GCF_003130405.1 Pararcticibacter amylolyticus | reverse complement strand
GATTTCTCTGAGTGATCTATGGCCGGGCCAGTGTATTTTTTTATCCAATTATGTAGTAAAACCAATTGCACCTTCT
>NZ_QEAS01000022.1:0-31940 GCF_003130405.1 Pararcticibacter amylolyticus | reverse complement strand
CAACTGCTAACAGCCAACCGCCCTTTACAGCAGCTCTTTCAGATCTGTAAACTGTGCAATCGTTGCGATCTGTCCCTCCTTTACATCACCGAACCCGTAGGAGGCAAAGATGAAAGGAACGCCTGCTTTTTTGCTTGATTCATAGTCGCCCATTGTATCGCCGATATAAACGGGGGACTGAAGGTTATACTGAGCTACCACCTCTTTTATGTTTTCTGCTTTCGGCTGATTTTTTGTTCCGTAGCAGGCGTGTCCGCTAAAATAATGGGCAAGCTTGCTATAGGTGAGAAAAATCTCAATGTAGCCGCTCTGGCAATTGCTTACCACGAACAATCTATACCGGGATGAGAGGTACCGAAGGGTTTCCTCGAGACCGGGATAAAGTATGCCACCGTCTTCTTCCAATACTTCGAGTTCCTTTTTTGCGCATAAAGCCTGAAACTCTTTTCGTTTTGCGCTGTCAAGATCGGGGAATAATGTATCATAGATTGCATCATAGGTCATTCCGGCGATCCCGGCAACCATCTCAGGGGTAACATCCGTTTTCACATATCCCACTTCTTCTTTTGCCGCCTGCCACGCTTTGGCAACACTTACGGTAGAGTCCCATAACGTTCCGTCAAGATCAAAAATCAACCCGTCGAAAGCCTCTTTCAAGTTTTTATCCATCGGCGGCAAAATTAAGCTAAAAGTTGAAAGAAGAAAATGACCGAAAAACATCCCTGCGTCAAGTTGAATGCACAGGCCTGACATTTCATATATCCTTAATATTAACTTAATGGCAATGGGGCAAATTTGCAATCAGATATTCATGCTCAATCAAACACCGGAACAAGATTGAAAGCCCTATATAAACATACCCCTGACATCTGATATCTCATGTTTGAAGTCTCATTTCCAAATATTTTATTTCGCTATGCCAAAAAGGGAAGTTGATCTGGTTGTCATCTCGGATGTACATCTGGGAACTTACGGATGCCACGCAAAGGAGCTCCTTCAATATCTGAAAAGTATCAGGCCGAAAAAGCTGATCCTTAATGGTGACATTATTGATATATGGCAGTTCAGTAAGTCTTACTGGCCTGAATCGCACATGAAAGTTGTGAGGCGGATCATGAAATTCATCTCCGACGGGGTTCCTGTATATTATCTCACGGGGAACCATGATGAGATGCTTCGTAAATTCAGCGACCTGGAGATAGGAAGCTTTCAACTGACGAATAAGCTGGTACTGGAACTGGATGGAGGCAAGGCCTGGTTTTTTCATGGAGATGTATTTGATGTCACCATGCAGCATTCTAAATGGCTCGCCAAGCTTGGGGCCATCGGGTATGACAGTCTGATCCTGCTGAACAGCCTTGTGAACTGGCTGCTGGCACTCCTGAAGAGGGAAAAAATGAGCTTTTCTAAAAAGATCAAGGCCAGGTTTAAGGATGCCGTGAAATTTATCAATGACTTTGAACATACTGCCGCAGAACTTGCAATAGACCAGGGATACCGTTTCGTTGTATGCGGGCATATTCATCAGCCAGAGCTCCGCGAAATTGCTACTGAAAAAGGCAATGTTTTATACCTCAATTCGGGAGATTGGGTGGAGAACCTTACTGCCCTGGAATTTCATAAGGGAGAATGGAAGATCTACCGGTACCAGCCGGAGCAGTTTGCAGAAGCATCCGAAGATACGGACCTGTTCGATTCAGAAGATTTAAAATCGAAGATGGATGTAAAAAGCCTGCTACAGCACTTCTGCAACCCTGTTCTGACCCAGCAGAAACCGGGCATACCACTTTCCTGAGCTTTTTATGGTGCGCTTCTGGGTAGCGTAGTCAACATATATTAATCCGAAACGGGGATGGTAGCCCTCTGCCCATTCAAAATTATCGGTAAGTGTCCAGATAAAATAGCCGTCGACCCTGCAGCCTTCTTCGCGCGCCTTCAGCACCTGGGCTATATTATCGCGGATAAACTGAAGACGCTGGGGATCGTCCACCTTCCCGTCTTTCATTGTATCAGGAAATGCAGCACCGTTCTCGGTGATGTAGATCTTTTTTATTTGGGGATAGGCTTCAAACTTTTTAAGGATGTGGTAAATAGCAGCCGGGTAAACTTCCCATTTCATAGTAGTTAAAGGAACATTCCGGTGTTCCGCCTTTACGAGCTTTGCATGAATATAGGGAGTCAGGAGAGAATATCTGACAACCTCCCTGGTGTAATTCTGCAACCCGATGAAGTCGAAATCAAACTTCATCTTCTCTTCGTCTCCCTCTTTAAAATGCTTGCGGAGGCCTTTCAGGACAGGCACATCGTTTACAGGGTACCCCAAACCCAGTACAGGCTCAATAAGCAGCCTGTTGAGGAGAGCATCTGCGCGCACTGCGGCTTTGATATCCCGTGGTTTTGAAGACCAGGGGTCGATATGAGAACATGAAAAGGTTGTTCCGATCTCTGCATCCGGGACCTCTGAGCGCAGAATCCTTCCCCCTTCTCCCATACACAATACTGCATGATGAACAGCAGCGAAGAAGTTTTTCAGGCCAGTACGTCCCGGGGCATGCAGCCCGAGAAAATACCCGGCACCAGTGAATACCATGGGTTCATTGAGTACGATCCAGTTTTTAACACGGTCGCCATAGGTTCGCGCGCACAAGTGGGTATATTCCGAAAACCAGGAAACGATATCCCGGTTGGTCCATCCTCCTTTCTGTTCGAGCGCCTGGGGAAGGTCCCAGTGATAAAGTGTCACCCAGGGGGTAATATCATTTTCGAGGCACGAATCGATCAGTTTGTTATAAAAGTCGATCCCCTTGCGGTTTGCCTGCCCGGTACCCGAAGGCAGAAGCCGCGGCCAGGAAAGGGAGAACCTGAAGTTGGGAATATTGAGCCTTCTTACCAGCGCTACATCCTGCTGGTAACAATTGTAGAAATCGCAAGCGGTGCCCGCATGATGTCCGTCTTTGATCCTGCCTTTCCTGGCGGTAAAAGTATCCCATATTGACGGGCCTTTTCCATCGGCGTTGCAACTTCCCTCAACCTGGAAGGCCGCAGTGGTAACACCCCATTTAAAAGTATCGCCAAACTGATCTCTGTGAAGCTTTTCCCCTTCTCTGTCCATTAAATATTTGAAATTATAAGATTAGGCATTTTTAAACTGATTGTCAATGCTCCAGTCTCCCGGATCTGCGGCTAAATGCCGTTCGACAACCCTATTGATTATACTTTGAGTATTGTCCTTGTAGTCAACAGGCACAATCCCTTTACTTTCAAGCCAGCCGGAAATGAGCAGCTCATGTTTCGGTTTCAGACTTTTAATCACCGGTACGCCCATAGCTTTAAGTGCAGCTGCATTGAGATGCTGTTCGTACTGATTTTTCATAGGAATCACAAGAAGCTTCTTTTTCATAAACAGAGCCTCTGCGGGGGTTTCGAAGCCTGCCCCGCACAGGACGCCCGATGCCCCGGCCATACTCTCGATAAACTTATTTCCGTCGATTGGACGGATACGAACATTCTTTATGTTAGCCGGCTTCCTGTTATGCTTGCTGAATACTTCCCATTCGACATCCTTAAAGACCGACAAGCGGCTGATCAGCCTCTCATCGTCATAGGAAGGAAGATAGACGGTATAATACCCGCGGTCGCGGATCTCCAGTTCTCTTATCTTTTTCCGGATAACAGGGGTGAATATATTGTCCTGATAAGATTGAAAATGAAACCCATAACGGGCACTGGCCGGAGCATAATTATTTAGAACGAGTTTACCGATCATATCGGTATGTTCGGGCATAGGCATACCTGGAGAAAGTACTGCGGCCTGATGACTCAAAGCTATACAAGGCTTGTTCTTCAGGTAACATGCCCATGCTGAAACAGGTTCAAAGTCGTTAATAACAAGATCGTATTTTTCAACCGGAAGCAGATTGATGCTCTTAGCCAGTTTACGAAGATTCGCTTTTACGAGGGTCTTCCAAAGATTCACTCCTCCGGATTTTCCAAATATGAAACTTAGGCCGCGGAGCTTATAGGCAATTGGAAAAGGCAGTTCCAGATCACCCTGAATGCCGCTGACCAGTACATCCACTTCGGCTATTTTCTCCAGGCAGGGGACTACTTCCATTGCCCTGCTCAAATGTCCGTTACCGGTTCCCTGAACCGCATACAAAATTTTTGTCATAGGAACAGCCAGGCTCTTTAGTGCAGGAAAAATGATTTCATTCCTGCGCGGAAAAGCAAGGTTCTGACATAATAGACAAATAAAAGCGGATTTACCCTGATCTTCATGGTTTCGTTCATCTTATATGTGCAAGGTACTCTCAGAGTATTACTTTTACATTTTGAAGATATGATCATTATGTTAACGGACCTGTAACCTGATATTTGCAAAATCTGACAAAGGTTATTGCCGGCGATTCGTCTGCCCAAATTCGGGTGGGCACATACAAAAAGAGGCTGTCTCCTCAATCTGGGTGCAGCCTCTTTAATTTCAAAACCAACACATTGGTTATTTAATTTCAATCTGACGGGAAACCGACCTGGCTTCTTCTTTTTTAGCAACTACGATGCTGAGCAGCCCATCTTTGTACTCTGCCTCTATCCTGGCGTTATCTGCACTGTCAGGCAAGGCGAATGACCTTACAAACGACGTATAGTTAAACTCGCGTTTGTTATATTTCTTCGACTCTTCAGCATTTTGTGGTTTCTGCTCCACGGAAACAGACAACATATTCCGGTCGAGATTAATTTTGAAATCTTCCTTTTTCAGACCGGGCGCTGCCAGTTCAATGTGGTACTCATTTTCTGTTTCGCAGATATTGACGGCAGGAACCCTCGAAATCATCCTGTCTGATAAGAAAGAATCATTGAAGAAAGATTCAAAAATGTCATCGATCCCTGGGACCAATGCATTGCTTTTACCGTTATTAAATTTAACTAATGACATGACTATGTCCTCCTTTTATTGTTGACTTAATCAAAATCACCGTGTATAAATCAAAGGGTATGCCACCCGAAAGCCAGGTACATTTTCCTGAAATATTACAAGGACGAGCTGTAATATTTTCAGAACTACAATGAAAAATCCAGCTTCGAAGCACAGAGATACTGCCATTTTTTCATTTTTTGATGGCAAAATCAGCTATTAAGCCGGCCCATCTCCTGCAATTGAATGAATATTAACGGATAAAAATTAATCTAAAGTGACTAAAGTTACCATCGGCACTTAACTAATTGCCGTAAATTTGCTCCCGGTAAAAGCAATATGGAAAATCAGCAAGCTACCTTGCAGTTCCGGTAAAGCAAACAATTACATAAATGAAGATTCAACAATTTGAGGATAAATACCTCTCACACTACAGCTATGCTATACTAAGTGAATGTGAACGAAAGATCATTCTAATCGACCCTTCACGCAACCCGGAGCCCTATTACGAATATGCCCGGCAAGAAGGAGCCGCCATTACAGGGGTAATCGAAACACATTCGCATGCTGATTTTGTAAGTTGCCACCTCGAAATCCACCGGACAACGGGAGCGGCCATTTATGTGAGCAGGCTGATGAATGCAAAGTTTGAACATAAAACGTTTGATGACGGTGATCTTATTGAACTGGGAAAGATAAAACTGCATGCCTTAAATACACCAGGCCATTCTAACGATAGTATTTCTATTCTCCTTGAACACGACGGAAAACAGAAAGCACTATTTACAGGAGATACTTTATTTATAGGAGATGTGGGCAGGCCCGACCTCAGGGAATCACAGAAGAACGCCGCTGTGTTGCGGGAAGAACTGGCAAAAAAAATGTTCCGCTCGCTAAGAGAGAAGGTGATGATTCTGAATGACAATGTGGTGGTCTACCCGGCACATGGAGCAGGCTCTCTTTGCGGTAAATCCCTTAGTAAAGCCAATAGCAGTACTATCGGTCGCGAGAAAGTTGGCAACTGGGCGCTGCGTGATATGACGGAAGATGAATTTGTAAAGGAACTCATTTCGAATCAACCCTTTATACCTGCTTACTTTCCTTATGATGTAGAGTTAAACATGAAAGGGGCTGACAATTTTGGGGACAGTGTACCTGCGGTGAAACTTTCGCAGACACAAGGAGAAGGTTGTGACAGAACGGCGTGGGTGGTTGATGTGAGGGCAGAAGAGATCTTCAAAGAAGGTCATCTTCCTTATTCAGTCAATATTATGGAGGGTGAAAAATTCGAGACCTGGCTCGGCACCATCATCCGTCCAGACGAATCATTCTGCCTGGCAGGAGAAACGGCTGAACAGCTAAACCGGATGATCAGGAGGACTGCATCTATCGGCTATGAAAAGCTGATCAAAAAAGCCTTTGTGATTACAGAAGGC
Organism: Pararcticibacter amylolyticus; assembly: GCF_003130405.1. Classification (GTDB taxonomy): domain Bacteria; phylum Bacteroidota; class Bacteroidia; order Sphingobacteriales; family Sphingobacteriaceae; genus Arcticibacter; species Arcticibacter amylolyticus. Next base: position 25,589 of record NZ_QEAS01000022.1, on the reverse strand, counting down.
CCACTGAAGAACCAGAAACTGCCGGCCATTGAACTAAAGGATGATCAAGAGAAGTATACGATAGTCGACGTACGAAATGCATCGGAAGTGAATGAGAAAAAGATCTTTACCAACAGCATTTCGATCCCGCTTCCGGAGTTAAGGAAACGGTTTACCGAAATTCCCGTGGATAAGCCTATTGTGGTTCACTGTGCGGCGGGATACAGAAGTGCAGCGGGCAGCTCTATACTGGCGGCTGAACTTCAGGGAAAGGCAGAGGTGTACGATCTTGGGGAAGCGATAAGTGATTTTAAATAAAGCGTGATCCCTGCTAGTATGCGCCTGTTAAAATATCTAAAATCCAATGCCGGCTTCCTGATTTCCTTCGCCCTGCTGGCGTTTATTGCTCTTAACAAAGATGCAAAAGCGTTTTTAATAAGGGGACTGATCAGCACAGGAATCTTAAATTCAGACTTTGACCCTTCAACTGGTAAGAGTGACGAAGTTTCCGTTGCCCCTTCCCTGCTTCTGGGTGCGCCGTCTGGCAGCACTGTCGACCTCAAAGAACTGAGGGGTAAAGTGATCCTCCTGAACTTCTGGGCAACCTGGTGCCCGCCTTGTATAGCAGAAATGCCGTCGATAAACACCCTGCGGGAGCGATTCAGTAAGGATGAGAACATCGTATTTCTCCTTGTTGATGTGGACGGCAACTATGACCGGTCGAAGAAATTTATGGATAAACATCAATACGATCTGCCGGTGTATGTTCCGCAGAGCGACATCCCGGGTCAATTGCTGACCGGTGCAATCCCCACTACGATCATTATTGATAAGACCGGAAAAATAGTATTCCGGCATGAAGGGGCTGCCGACTACTCTTCGCCGGAAGCCTTTGGGCTGCTGGAAAAACTAAGCAAAGGGAATTAAGCCGTCCGGCTTAGTTCCTTTTCTCTGCAAAACTATTGACGATACTGTTGTGCAGTGTCTTCGCACTCCAGTAACCACTCGCTATAATACGCCTGATCGTGAACAGGGGATCTGCATCATCCCGTTTGGTAGCCAGTATATATGCAGACTTGAAACCACGCTTTTTCAGCTCTGGAATTGCTTCTTTATTCCAGAGCCCGAAAGGATATGCAAAGTGCTCTATCTTTTTTCCTGTTATTTCCTCCAGTGTTTTGGTTGGCTTCTCAATCTGGATAAGCCAGTCATCTCCCTTGTATTTTTTCACATTGTGATGGTCCCAGGTATGGCTTCCGATCATGTTTCCCTCATCCGATAATTGTTTCACCTGGTCACGGCTCATATAGTTTGGCCTTCCGAGTGAAACGGTCATAATAAAATACGCTGCTTTAAAGCCATACTTTTTCAACTCTGGATTGGCTATCGCAAACTGATTCAGCTCGGTATCATCAAAAGTGATCATAACAGGCTTGGAAGGCAAAGGATCGCCATATACCAGGTAATTATATACCTGGTCAGGAAGCACAGTATGGTATCCGCTATCTGCCAGCATTTTAATATGATCCTTAAATGTAGAAACAGGAATAATATAGTCTTTGGCTGTTTTGGAATCGGATGCGCGCCAATCCCGGATCTGGTGATAACAGAGAACAGGCACCTGCTTACGGCTTAATATCGTCGCTGCATCAGCTGGCTTCCGGTTTTTAGGGGAAGACGATGTAACAGGTGCAGAAGAATTGGCAAGAGCGGTATCTGCGCCGGATTTAGTATTGTCAGCGTCTGAATGGCTTCCTTTTTGATTGCAGGACAGCAGGCTAAGGCACAGACCGGAAAGAATAAGATAATTGTATACCCGAAATAGCATAATGAATCAATAAAGCCGCAAAATAAAAGAAAGTCCTGCTTAAAGCAATAAATCTTTGAACTGATTTTTCCGTAGTATCATAATGAGGTGCTGCCGGTTTAATCTTTTGCTTCCCGCTGTTTTCTCTTTTCCTGCTGATCAAGATAAAGCGACTGGGGGATCAGCGTTGCGCCTGCCCCGATTCCCTCTGTATAATCAAGTGGCTCTGTGATCTCTTCTGTGCCTTCTAACCATGCAGTGGTCCTGACTCCGGGTTTATCTCCCGAGGTACCAATAACATAGCCATAACGACCCTGCTGGGTTTGTACACCATACTCCTGGGTGCCGTTACTCACCAGGTTCCAGTATACACTATGGGCAGCGGTAAGGCCATGAATAGTCGCTCCTCCCCATCTGCGCCACCCGGCCGCAAAAAAGCTGTTCTCAACCGTACATTGATCGAAGAGATTGGAATGACTGAAGTGCATGTGATGATCGCTGCCGCTCCCGCTTGTTTTTTCGTGTCCGCTTAAGCCGGTCTGCCGGCCGGTATCTTTGTCTATACAGCGGAAGAACACATTGCCGGAGGCATTCATTCCTGATAATACAAAGCCATGCCGCATTGCTTCCGCCCGGCAATCTTTTATCAGGTTCTCATTACCCATGATCCGGTACATATAGCCGTTTCCGCCGCCCCCTCCAAACTGAGGCTTCCTGAAATCACACTCGAGGATACTTACATTGGCTGTTTGAGAGAGCTTTATGCCATTAGACAGGAGATGAGCCCCGGAAAGATTTCCCGTGGGACAGCAGGAAGCCACCTTCCTGATCCATCCATTGTACACCCCTTCTATCGCAACAGCCCAGGAATCGTGACTTTCATAGGAAGGATTTTCCCGCTTTGTAAAGGATTCTTCACTCCAGTCTCCTTCCTGAAAGCTTTGAACGTTGCCAAAAGAAAGGTCTTCAATTCCGACTTCCGAAAGTACAGGAGGAGCTTTATATACACAGGAATTTTGTGCTGTTTTAAGAGCGTAACGCGTGGGGATATCAATGGTAAGAATATTCTTTTTATTGTCTGCCGAGATAACCTTTCTAAAGTAAAGTAAGCCGCCCAGGTTGCCCCCCCTTCCCTTCCAGTACGGTAACATCCGGTGATCTGCAACCCAATCATCGTTAATATAGTTCCTGATAATGATCAGATCACCCGGCTTGTAATCTTTTGCAGAACCAACCGGGATGGATGTAGACGGAGCCATCAGGTCTTTTGCGATCCGCTGAAGAGCCCAGCCTTCGGTACGCCAGGATGAACCGGACGAAACCAGCAGAATTGCTCTGCCTCTCATCCCCGCAGAGACATTAAAGATCCGGCTGCGGGCCTGCCCCGCACCGCGCAGGATAGTATTAGAATGTGAAATCAGGAGGCAATATTTCTTACCTTTTTGCGGACTGACTTTATAGGTTCCCTGGGGAAGAAACACGACAGCACCGCCTTTTACACTGGCGGCATCATCGATTGCTTTCTGAAGAATAAGGGTCACGTCCTGTTTACCGGAGCTGTCGGCATGATACGGCGCCGTTGTGACGTCCAGTATCGTTGAGAAGCCTGAAGGAATTTCCTTGTCCCCCTTGTGATACCCGGCAAATGAGAAGTCCTGGATCATCTGGTCAGAATAGAAATTGGCTTCCACCTTCTTCGGAGACTCCGGATAAAGCTTACTGCGCCATTGCTGTGCTCCGGCATGGAGAATATTGCTCAGCAGAAATGCGCAGGTTAATATGCCGTATCGGTTCATTCCGGATCAGTTTACATATTCTTCTTCAGGGATTCGTTCTTTCTTTTCTTCTTCCCTGACCTTGTTGTGATGTTTAGCCGGAAAATTAAAAAGAAGGGAGGACAGCACCGGAAGAATAAAAATTGCGACGGTAAATATAGAAATAAACAGGTCAGACTGTTCGCTTTCGAGAAATTCCGAAACCGGTATATGAGGCCAGAAATGCGTCAGCAGAGAACATGAAAGCTTGATTCCTAACACTGCAATAACGATGAAAGCCACCGACTCAAGGAAAGCGAACCGTTCCATCAGCTTCACAAAGGATTGAGCGACAAATCTCATGGCCAGAATTCCAATGAATACTCCTGCATAGATCAGGAACAAATGATCTGTGAATGCAACTGCTGCAAAAACATTATCAATCGAAAAAGCAAGGTCCATTATTTCTACCAATGCTACGGTTGCCCAAAAATTACCGATCAACCCTACGGTAGAACGATAAAGCCAGCTTCCCTGTTTGTCCACGGTTTCCGCGTCTTCTCCTTCCGTATCAGTAGAAAATTTCTTCCTGAAATAACTGAAAGCGAGATAAAGCAGATACAGGCCTCCCAGGGGCTTCAGCCACCATATTTTAACGAGCCAGGCAGCGAGCAGCAGGCATATTCCCCGAAAAACATATGCTCCTATTATTCCATATCTCAGCGCCTTGCTTCTTTGTTCTTTCGGCAGATCCATGACCATTGTTGCCAGCACAGCAGCATTGTCCACAGAAAGAAGGCTTTCTATAACAATCAGGTTAAGAATTATCAGTAGTCCGGCCTCAATATCACTACCTAAAAGAGTATGTAAAAAATCCATGAATGTTGTTGATTTACCTGCGGCAAACCTACGACATAGCAAAAACTTAAGAAAGATGATTTTTTAGATATTTATTGACCGCATCGGAATCCGGTATTTAGATTGTATCTTAGCAGAGGCCATGAAAGAAAAAATCCTGCTTTGGTTGAAACGCGTGGGAATAATCGGGTTCCTGTTCTTTCTGATTAAAGGACTGATCTGGATCGCTGTGTTTTATTTCATTGGGAGTAAAACTATAAAGTGAGATTCCTTGAGTTCATTAACTGTGCCACGAGCTAATTTCGTTTATTATCTTTCCCAATAAGCCGAAAAAAGCGTGTCTGTAAAAATATCTCCCAATTTAACCAAAGCCAATTGGTTATAATTTCCCCCCATGTCACCAGAATCTTATTCAACAGCAATTATTTATAGGAATAGACTAAAATTGAGGCATAAATAAAAAAGGACAAGCCTGAAATAAATCTGACCTGTCCTTTAAAGTCGGGGTGGCAGGATTCGAACCTACGACCTCCACATCCCAAATGTGGCGCGATACCGGGCTACGCTACACCCCGAACTTGTTTTTTTATATTTAAGAACTTCCCCTGAAGGGACTGCAAAGATAGAAACTCTATTTTAATTATCAAACATTTTTTTTAAAAAAATTCAAATGACTTTCAGCAGGAAAAAACGACTTAAAATGGCAAGGACTTCTAGGCCTACTTAAGCTGCCCGGGCAGCTCTCCACCGCGTTCCGGGTTGTAGTTATATCTGCAAGGACAACTATTGAAATTGCAGACGATACAGGAACGATTAAAACCGATGATCCAGACGGAGATGTGCAGAATAATTATCCCAGCATCATACTTCCATGGATAAACAAGCTAGCAACATGTCCCTATCGTCTACCCGGCCTTTAGTCTGACAGGATAATGGATGCGGAGAACACCTTTATCTGGGAATAGCAATTTATCCTGTGCAAGGCACGCGCTATTATCGAAGCCGTAAAGCCATGGAAGCTCCAACATCCTTAACAAACTCATTTTCCCTCTGCATCTTTAAGTCCGGCGAAGAGCTTTTTCAATTATAATAAGCAATCACTGCATTTTGCAATGCAGTGATGTTGGTTACCATCCCGGATTTTGTCCCAGTTCGCTATTTAAGGCCGACTCGTTATAAGGCACCGGCCATATGTAAAATTTGGCGTCGAATACACGTGTATCGATAACCGTGAGTTTTGATGCAAATGCGTCGTAAGAGGGAATATCATCAGCATCAAACACGGGGATACCAGGATATGGGTAATCGGATTTGTTAAGCGGCACACCATACATAGGTTTGCTGAAAACTTTATCGATCAACTTCCAGCGCAGCAAGTCAAGATAGCGTCTTCCTTCGAGCGCCAGTTCTATACGGCGTTCGCGGCGTAGTATCTTCCTTAAACCTGCTTGCGCGGTAGTAGTTACTGCCGGGTAGCTGGCTGTAGCTTCGGCAGACACACCATATCCCCGGGCCCTGACCATATTGATAGCATCCAGAACACTTTGATCTACCTGGTTAAGTTCTATCTTAGCTTCTGCATATATCAATAATATTTCGGCATACCGCAGCACGATCTGGTCAAGATCCACTTTGTTGATATTTGCCAGCTGGCTGTCGTCAATTCCTTTTTTCCATAAATAGCCGGTAAAGCTGGCGAAAGGATTCGCCGCACCTTTATTATCTTTATTGGTTATCTTCTTGTTGTCTTTAGTACTAAAGACCAATGTACTGTCGGGGTGATTCTGAAAAACGTAACCTAAAAAAGTATCGCCCGGAGTAACGATTGTTGCACTCAGGCGCGGGTCGCGGTTGGCAAAGGGTTTACTTACATTATACAGCGGCGATTTATCAATGGTATTCCCATCAGTACATTCGTAGCTGTCGATAAGTTCATGCGAAGGAATATTGGAGGCAAATCCGCCTGCTAACCTTGATATAGTATATTGAATATCGTAGGTATTAAGGTAGGTTATCGATCTTGGGAACGAAAGTATGATCTCTGAGCTGTGCTGACCTGCCCGCAAAAACAAATTCCGGTACGAGGGATACAAGCTATACACCTTCAGATCCATGATCTGTTTTGCGGCATCGGCTGCTGTGCCCCAGTCATTAAGCGAAATTGCCAGACGCGCTTTCATACCCAGCACTGCTCCTTTTGTAAAATACTGCAAGCCGGATTTGTAACTTGCCGGCAGTATCGAGGCTGCAAAATCAAACTCGTCATTGATAAATTTTTGAACTTCTGCTGCCGGAGTCCTTTTAATCTTGTAAGAATCGGCAAGCGAAAGTGTCGTTTTAATTAAGGGCACATCACCAAAATGAACAATAAGTAAAGAGTACCCATACGCGCGTGCAAACCGGGCCTGCGCTTCAATTTGCTGCCTGTATTCCGCGGTGATGTCTGTGGCCTTATTAATGTTGTCCAGAATTCCGTTCGCCCTGGCTATGCCTTTATAGCAGGATAGCCAGGTATTTGAAAACATAGACGACTGCACCGTTGCCGTGCTATGGATGATCTCATTACCAAGATAGGCCCTGTTCCAAAAATTATCTGACCATTCTTCCGAATCCTGCGGATAAATTCCGCTGTTATAGAGTGCATTAACTGCAAGTTCCAGCTCAGTTTTGGTAGAGTAAAAGGTAATTGTACTTGGGCTGTCGAGCGGAAAACGATCTAGCTTGCGACAACCCGCTACTGTTGACAACATCAGCAGCAAGCTTATATATACGTGTGAATTTTTCATAATTGGTGAATTAAAAAGTAACACTTAGGCCTGTATAGTAAGTTACTACCAACGGGTTATTACCCTGCGTACCTTCTGGGTCCCAGCCCTTTGGAAAATGGCTTGATGTAACCAGATCTGTCGCACTTACAAATAACCGCGCGTTTTTTATCCCCAGACGTCTGAACACGGAGGGTTCAAACGTATAACCGAAGGTGACATCCTTTATTCTGATGTACGAACCCTTGAAGAACCAAAAATCTGAGCTTTGATCGTAGTTGATGTTCTTATTATTATAACTCAGCCTCGGATATTTGGCGTTGGGACGATCTGCTGTCCAGTAGTTACCAATGTAATAAGTATTTACGTTTCCGAAGTTGCTGTCGAAGGGTTGTACCATAAACCCGCTAAGGCGGCTTAGCTGCTTGCCCACTCCCTGGAATGAGAAACCAAAATCAAAGTTCTTGTACCTTACGCTGCCATTCCCCCCAAATAAATAGCGCGGTAATGAATTGCCTAAAGGCACCTGGTCTTTATCGGCAGTAATTTTACCATCGCCGTTTAAATCGGTATATTTAATATCGCCTGGCTTTTCAGTGCCCGTTAATTTGGCCGAGGCTGCAACATCTTCCGCATCTTTAAAATACCCTTGATTTTTGTATCCATACCAGACGTTGTATGGCTGCCCCTCCAGCAAGGCATACGAGCCAAGCGTAGAAGTACCTTTTAAGTCGACAACTCTATTACGATAGTCGGACAGGTTTACAGATACGCTGTATTTCCAGTCCTTACCTATCCTGTCGTTCCACCCTACCTGTAGTTCCCAGCCTTTGTTGAGCATCTTACCACCGTTCTGAGGAGTTTCAAGCAGCCCGGTATTCAGTGGGATAGGCAAATTCAACAATATATCGAAGGTAGTTTTATTGAAATAATCGACTGTTACCGACAGCCGGTCTCTGAAGAATGCCATATCCATACCGATATCAAAATCCTGTTTGGCTTCCCAGGTAATGTCGTTAACTGCATAGTTTAACTGGTTGCCCGCAGTGGCAGGTACGATCTGCCCGGCAGCGTTATAAAACAATACGGTGTTTAGGTTGATCAGCGATTGATAGCTGTAGTTGCCTATTTGCTGGTTGCCGTTACGCCCCCATGAACCCCTTATCTTAAAAAAAGAGAATGGCATTTTGCCTTTAAACATCTCTTCTTCGGACACTACCCAGCCGGCCGATACTGACGGAAAGAAACCCCAGCGGGTTGAGGGTGCAAAGCGCGAAGAACCATCGTAACGGGCATTAGCCTGCAATAAATACTTACCTTTGTAATTATAATTCACCCGGCCGAAAAACGACCGTAAAGCACTTTCGGATGCATTGCCTGAGTTGGCAGCATTCACTTTGGCTCCCGCATCGAGTACCTGGTAATCCGGCAATACGTAACCATCTCTGAAAGCGCCTGAGTTCTCGTCCCGAAAATCGTTACTTTCATAACCTAACAAAAAGCCAAAGGAATGATCGTTTGCGACCGATATTTGATAGTTGGCCAAAAACTGCGAATTTAACGCCTGGCTGTACGTGTTTGATTGTGTCAGGGAATTCGTGTTGTTAAACGTGTTAACCACAACCGAACGATCTGTCAGTGATGTATAAGTCACCATTTGCGAAAACACGTTTGAGTTTAAGAAACCCAGTTGAGGTGCAAATATTGCGCTTAGTTTAAGGCCCTTAACAGGCGCAAAATTTAATTGAAGGCGGGCACTGAACTGGTTATTGCGCACATTGTTCCGTCCCCCAAGCATATTATTGGCAATAGGATTAGCACCGTCTTTACCCGGCGCATACCTCCCGTCGCTGTAATAGTCGTCAAAAATTGCGGGGAGCTGCCTGACCAAACTGATATTGGAAGTAGTTGCAGATAAGGATTGTGCCCTGTAATAAGAAAAATCGACATTCGCGTTCAGTTTATCGTTAAACCGCAGATCGTTGTTTACGCGGAACGAGTATCGGTTAAATGAACGGTTTGGCTCCAAGCCTCCCTGGTCAATATACCCTGCAATCACCTTGGTTTTTACGTTTCTCGTACCTACGGTAAAGTTCAGGTCATGCCGCTGCTGAAAAGCGTTCTCTTTAAAATAAGCTTTTTGCCAGTCAGTGTTGGGATATTTATCAGGATTGGCCGCGTTTAAAGCAGCATAATCTTTAATGATTGCCTCATCATAAATAGGTGTGGCTCCATCGTTAACTTTCAACTCGTTAAATAAAGACATATAAGTTTGCGCATTAACAAACTCTGGCATGGTAGTAGGCTTCTGCAAACCAAAGTCGGCATTGTAATTAAAGTCGGTTTGTCCGTCTTTAGCACGTTTGGTAGTTACTAAAATGACACCAGCAGCAGCACGCGAACCATATATGGCAGAGGATGCGGCATCTTTAAGTACCGTAACATTTTCTATATTGTCGGGGTTCAGGTTATCGAGGCTCCCGGGTACGCCGTCGATAATGACCAGTGGATCATTCACGCCCAAAGTAGTGATACCCCTTATTAATATGCTGCCGCTTGCACCGGGTGTACCTGCATTGCGGTTTACCTGAACACCTGGTATAGCCCCCTGCAGAGCCTGGCTTACACGAGTTGTTTTACGATCGGTGATCAGATCGGCACTCAGGGTGCTTACCGCACCTGTAAGATCCTTCTTTACGGTTGTACCGTAACCCACCACAATCACCTCGTCTAGCTTATTTCCATCGTTTAACAGGACAATGGTACTGCCATTTTCAAATGCTGCCAGGTCAAACTCCCTGGTTTTACAACCGATGAAGGTTACGCGAAGCTTATTTTCTGCATTATTTGAAGTGATGCTGAAATTGCCGGCAGCATTTGTAACTGCTGTTTTCTTTTCAACTGTGAGAAAAACCGTTGCCCCAGCCAACGGGGCGTCAGTATCATCGACTATCCGACCCTTAATAACTTGGGGGCTTTGCGCAGATATCAAGTTATATGAAAAAATCAGAAAGACTAAAAGAGTAAGTTTTTTGATCATCGTATTAACATTTAGGTTCTGATAAATAATTTGTTTGAAAATCACTTTGCCTGCAGCCGTAGCCTGTGGTTAATTCCGGCTTGATTAACTCTGAGTCGTTTGGTTTCATCATAATTGGTTTTTTGGAACCGGCTGTATGAACAGTACGCGGCTCCTGGTAAATATTGATGTCCGAAAATATTATTGAAACATATCTTTTAATAGGAAAAACAGCAATTAAGGCACTTGGGAGCCGTCCCAAATTTGGGACGGCTCCCAAGTGCCTTAATTGAGTACAGGAAAATAAGCAGTTAAGGATAAACACCTTATCTTAGGATAATGCGGGAGACTTAAAACCTGGTTTAATAAAATGAAGAAACATCAAACTACTATTTTTGATATCGCTAAGGAGTTAGGTATCTCAAAATCTACCGTATCAAGGGCTTTGACCGGACACCCGAGTGTACATAAGCAAACACGCGAAAAAGTATTACAACTGGCCAACGACCTGGAATACCAGCGTAATATGTTTTCCATTGGCTTAATGAGAAAGGCCAGTAATACAGTTGGTATTATTGTACCGGAATTTTCACGTTCTTTTTTTCCGCAGTTAATAATTGGCGCCCAGGAGAAGGCTAAAGAAGCCGGTTATAACCTCATCATCAGTCAAAGCGATGAAAGTTATGAAACGGAAGTTTCGAATGTCAAGGTAATGCTGGCGCACCAGGTAGATGGCTTGCTAATATCCATTACCCGCGAAACCAACAATTTTGAACACCTGAAAATTTTTCAGCGAAAAGGTATCCCTATTGTGTTTTTTAACAGGGTATGCGATGAAATGATCGTTCCCAAAGTAATTGTAGAAGATCAGGAAGGCGCTTTTACCGCTGTTGAACATTTAATATCACGTGGTAAACGAAGAATTGCCCACCTCTCGGGGCCAGAGTCGCTAAGCATTTGCAAACGCCGCAAAGCTGGATATATGGCTGCACTGAAGAAACACCAGATATCATTTGACGAAGATCTACTTGTACATTACGATCTAACCATCAATAAAGTGAAGATATATGTCAATTATTTTCTTAACCTGAAAGAACGGCCTGACGCTATTTTTTGCATTAACGATCCTACCGCTATTGAAGCGATAAGGCTTATTAAAGAAACCGGCTTACGTATTCCTGAAGATATTGCCATAATTGGCTTTAGTAACGATTTCGTATCCTCACTAATAGAACCTTCATTGACCACAGTTGAACAGCCTATAAAAGAGATGGGGAGGACTGCCGCTCAACTGCTGATTGATCAGATAGCACGGGACGTGGCCGATTGGAAAGCCCCGACAGTTGTTTTAAAAACTCAATTAATTGTGCGTAATTCCAGCTGATTGCTCCGCAGACATTACAGCCCCCCTCTAAGGGCTGTAATATCTATTGCGCAGTTGAACAACTATTTGGGAATTGTATACTCTGTATAGACCGATTGCCCGTACTGGTTAATTGCAGCCAGTTTAACCTGTATTGTCTTGGGATTGCCTTTTACTTTGAACTGGTACTCCTCTATCTGGCTGGCGTTGATGATCTCGGTATGCCACTTATTTTCTGCCGGCAATTTATATTGTAAACAATACCCCTCCGTTTTTCTTACCGGCATAAAGCAAACAATCGCATTGTTGTTACTCAAAATCACCCCCTGAATAAAGGGGTTCGACGGTTTTAGCCCCCCATCAGGCACCACCGGAACCTCGGGCGACCAGTTATCGTTCTCCTGATCCCGCTTTAAACGATAATAATACCGTTTCCCGTTGATAAGCCCTTCTATATGAATAAGCCCCTTCACGTTTGCTTCAATTTCTTTACAATTGGTATAATTACCTGCCTTGTCGGTAACCTGTACAATTAGTTTGTTATCAGCTGGCAGGGTTTCAAATCCTATAAAAAAACCACCATCTGCAGGCTCGGTATATTGTATAAACGGCTTCTTTATCGTTCCGCTTACTGTAACCGGTTTTAAATCTGTAATCGTTTCGCCTGCATTATTCATGCTTACCAGGTTCAGCTTTACTATTTGCTGCTGCTTTAGTCCTGTGATATTAATGTAGTTCAAATTTGATTGCGGGGTTTCCACTTCAGGCTGATTATCTATAGAATATCTTATTTTATAAGAGCTGGCTGAGCTGTTTTTTTCATACAATACTTTTACAAAGAAATCTTTGCCGGACGTATTTAAGGTGCTGTAGGCAGCTATGATCTTTGCCACTGAGGGCTTCCTAAAATATACCGTGGTGTCATACAATGTATAATTTAATGGCGATACAATACTTACAGTGGCCCTGGCTGGAATGTTGCCCCTCATTCTGCTATTCAATGAAATATTTATGTCATTGTCGCCAGGGCTGATCTTTGATAATGATCTGCTGTCACCGGCTGTCATTAAACCATTATCATCAAGAACTTTCCATACCACACGATAATTGAGCAGCGGATAAGCGGGTATGTCGAGCGCTCCATGCGGCTTTAACGTTAATTCAGCAGTAAATTGTTTATGATCCGTACTCAAAGCCGCATTACTTAAAGTGATCTCAGCGAAAGGTTTATTTGCATTTCGATAAGAATAAAATGCATTCTTCTTTTGCCGGTAAGCATCAACTATTCCCCAGGGCCGGTTTTGCGAAAATTCTTTAGTGCCTTTATAATTACTCCGGTAATCATTAAACGTCCATAACGAGGCGCCGATAAGATAGGGTTTTTGGGATATATCGTCCATTAAGGCCTTAATAGGGAAGTCTGCCGACAGATCTTCGTTCAGTTGATCATAGCCGTATTCTGAGAAAAAGAGAGTGCTGTTGGGATGAAGTTTGTGTACGCTATCTGCATAGTTACCACTCATGCCATACCAGTTGATAAAGCCAAGGTCTGAAAACTGCAGGGGATCTTTCTCACGATGAGCTGAATGGCTTATCATGACGTGCATACGCGTAGTATCTAAAGGCCGTGTATAGATAATGCTGCCTTCAACATAATCCATTGCTTCTGCGTTATAGCCAATTTCGTTGCCAACGCTCCAGCCAAATATGCTGGGGTGATTAAAGTGATCATTGATCATCCGTTTCATCCAGACATTGGTAACTTCATTATCTTTTTTCACCAGGTCGGACGGTCCCCAAACAGGTATTTCCTCTATAATTAAGATGCCTTTTTCATCCAGATAATTAAGTAATTCTTTATGGAACGGAACGTGCGACATACGGCACAAACCCGCTCCCAGGCTCTTCATCAGGTCGATGTCTTCTTTTACGCGCCAAAGCGGCAGTGCATTGCCATTGGTTCTGTCATCAGGCACCAGGTTAAAACCAACAGGCCTTATCACTTCCCCATTTAATCTAAGTTGATGTTTTACATTATCCAATTCGATATGGCGCAGGCCGAACCTGTCCTTCCTCTCATCAATAACAGCTTTATTCTTTAACAAAACAACCTTACAATCGTATAGCTGCGGATCATCAAGGTTCCAAAGATTTACATCGGCCGCAAGCAATTGTGTTTTAACATTTATAGTCTGCAGACTTTCCGCGCCAAGACTGGCTGCAAAAGGAATGGTTTTAATAAGTTTTTTCTGATGATAAACTAATACACTGCCATTTACATTTTGAGAGGATGACTCTTTATTAAAAACACTTACTGCAAAATCAATTGTAGCGGTTTTATTGAGCAGATCTACTTTGGGGGTAATCCTCGTCTGTTTAATATATACCGGATCATTGATAAGCAGTTTAACCGGACGTCTGATGCCGCCCCAGCTCCATAGCGCCCCAACTTTAAAACTATTATCGGCACTTACGGTTACTGTGTTGCTTGCCCCATACGTTAAAAACGCAGATACATCTTTTTCAAATTCCAGATATCCCAGGTTGTTTGCGGTCACAAACTGGCCATTCACCCAAACTTTTACATCGGTATTTACCCCTTCAAAATACAGTCTCACTACCTTCCCTTTTAATTTAGCCGGCATGACGATTGTCTTTTTATACCAGGCTTTACCCGTATAATTGGCATACTCATTTTTGGTGTCCCAGTTACCCGGAACCGTTAAAGCATCGGGAAAGATTACGCTCTTATTTGCAAACCATTCCAGCTTTTCGCCTTCGTTAGCAGGGTCGGTTTTAAACAGCCATTTTCCGTTGAGCGAAATTTCATAACTACTATCTGAAAGTGTTTCTTTCAATACAGCTGATAATGCATGTTTCACGTTCAGATCTCTTGTCAAAGCTACGCTATGATAACCGGGCCACAAAAAAAGTATGGATAATAAAAAGCTTCGCATAAATGATTTACAAATAGTATTATAATTGTTTGGCTATCAAATCTATTCAGCTACCCCTTTTAAAAGATATTTTTTTTGCATTAATGGCAATGGGATCGCTCCCATTTTTGGGACTGTTCCCAGGATATAAAAAATTGCTTTGAGGATAGGCGAAGGTAAAATGGTTGATATTATCGTTTTCTATCACAGATTTATGCAAGACATAGCAGGAAGACGTAGTGGAAAATGTACAGGGCCCTGCAAAAGTACCTTCAGGCGACAGATAAATCCTGAGCCACCCCAGCCTCTTGAAATCACCGCCCAAATAAAAAAAGGGCTTTACAAATCGTTAATTTGTAAAGCCCTTTTTTGCGGTGAGGGAGGGATTCGAACCCTCGGTACGGTTACCCGTACGACAGTTTAGCAAACTGTTCCTTTCGGCCTCTCAGGCACCTCACCCCTTTGTTTCAGGGACTGCAAATATAGTAATTCAATGTATCCTGCAAAAAAAAATTTCGTTTTTATATCTCGTAATCAATCCTGACGTGGTAGATGCTCATTAACATGTTTTTAAATATCGTACGGATAGTGGCGATATCTTTTAGGGTGATATTACTGTTGTTCAACTGCCCTTGTTCTAATTTATAATCGATAATACGATCTACCAGATTGCTGATGCTTTGAGCATCAGGTTCTTTTAAGCTTCTGGAAGCGGCTTCTACAGAATCAGCAAGCATCAAAACGCCGGTTTCCTTTGAAAAAGGAATCGGGCCGGGATAACGGAAGATGTTCTCGTCTACAAACTTTTCGGGAAAGTTTTTCAAAAATGACTGATAAAAATAATCCATACGGGTATTGCCGTGGTGAGTACGGATAAAATCGATCACCAATTCAGGAAGATGATTTTTCCTCGCAATCTCCGCTCCTTTCGTAACATGCCTTATAATAATCTGTGCGCTGGCTTCGTAAGAAAGACTGTCATGAGGATTCTGTCCTTTATTCTGATTTTCGATAAAGTACTGCGGATTTTCCATCTTTCCGATATCATGATACAGGGCACCAGCCCTGACCAGGAGGGCATTCCCTCCCACATTAAAAATTGCTGCTTCTGCAAGATTTGCCACCTGCAGGGAATGCTGAAAAGTTCCGGGAGCCTTATAAGAGAGCTCTCTGAGCAATTTAGAATTGGTATTGGTGATCTCCATCAGGGTTACTTCAGAGGTTAGTCCGAACACCCGTTCGAAAGCATAAATGAGCGGATAAGCGAGCAGGGAGAGCAGTACACTAAAAATAAAGGGAACAAAGTTCTCCCATTCGATACTGTCCATTGTACCGTTATTTCTGATGAGCGAAATCCCTAGATAAGCAACAAAGTAATTCGTTAAAATGAGGAGTGCTGATATCAGGAATTGTTCCCGCTTTACCAGGTTTTTTATGCTGTAGATGGCAACCATGCCTGAAGTAACCTGAAGAAAAGCAAATTCAAAACTGTTCGGCACAAAGAATCCCGCCACGAGTACCACCAGCAGATGTATATTCAACGCAAGCCGGGTATCAAATAATATCCTGATGATAATCGGTACGATGCAATAAGGTATATAATAAAGGTTGGGGATCTTCAGACTTATGGCCCAGGAAAGGGAGACAAGCATGACGGTGATGACAACCAGGATCAGTGAGATCTTCCGGTTATCTTCAAAAATATCTTTGCGGAATAAGCGGAGAAATATCATCAGGAGGGTAACAATCAGGCCGCCCAGCAATAGTTGTCCAAAGAATATGATCTTTCGGTCTCCGCCAAACTTACTATCATCCTCATAAGTATTTTTAAGCGATTCGAGCTTCTGATAGACATCCTGCGTAATGATGTTGCCATTGGCTATGATGAGTTCTCCTTTTTGTACCATTCCCCTCGTG
The DNA here is from genome assembly GCF_003130405.1 of Pararcticibacter amylolyticus. Classification (GTDB taxonomy): domain Bacteria; phylum Bacteroidota; class Bacteroidia; order Sphingobacteriales; family Sphingobacteriaceae; genus Arcticibacter; species Arcticibacter amylolyticus. The sequence goes on along the minus strand of NZ_QEAS01000022.1, from coordinate 9,191 downwards.
GGCGAGAGATTTTTAAGCGCCTCTTCTTCAATTTTGCTGCTAAGACGTTCGTCGTAAATATAGTTCTGCTGTATATGGTCAGAGATTAGCTTTATAAGCCATGCTTTATTTCTGATTGACGTGGCCTTTTCCACCTGTTCTTCCACATATCGTAACGCCGTTTCAATGGTGAAAACGACAGCAGTATTAGTCTGCACGGCTCTGTTGCCGGTGAGCAGATTGAAGTTGTAATTTGAATTACCCTGCTGATGCCTCTTATTATAAGCCATCACCCCCCTTTGATAAACAGCCTCCAGTATCCGCCCGCCTGTTTCCTTATAAGCCTCCTTCAGTTTTTCATCTTCGACCGCACTCTCCCAGCGTACGTCAAAATCGGCGATGAATGCTTGCTGCTCATTCGAGGCTACTTCCGTATCGTTCTGGTAGACCGGGAGTATGGATTTATAGATATCAGCCTTGTCTCGTTCAGTTTCTTCAAAGGTCTTTTCTATAGCAAAACTATATGGAGATACCAGGTCTTTGTTCATCCACACCTTTCCCTTTGCATACTCATACTTAAACCTTGCATGTTTAGGGAGAGAAAGTGTAACAATTACCACACACAGCACCATCATGACGTATTTTATCCATGAAGTATATCTGTGATATAACGTGAATATGTACTTTTTTCTAAGCTTAGCCACTATTTTTACTTAAACCCTCAAATGTACATGAAGTTTTTTATATACAAACGACGACTCTCTCTTTCCCGGAAGCCCGACCATCTGAGAATTAAGACTGTAAAACAACAGGCGCTGAATAACATAACCCGGGCCGGTACGTTAATAACAAGATCCCGGCTTCAATTTTGCTGTTTTAAACATTAGGCTTATACTTGCGACAATATACCATGAGAAGAGGTTTTTATTTTCTGATTTTTTCCTTGATTATAAGTGCTGCAGTAAAAGCACAGCAGGGAGGTGGTATCTCTGCTCAGCAGGAACTTCTCAGACTGCAGGACAGCCTGAAAAGATTCGGATACCAGGTGGTAAACAATCCGAGCGAACCTGAGCGTTACAACGCCAGCTATAAGATGATCAGAACACTTGTATCGGCGCTCAGGCTGAACAACTCTTTCAACTTTAGTTTTGATTCGCTAAAAACCATCTCTATACAGACCTCACCGGACAGGAGATTCAGGATATTTTCGTGGCATGTGTTAAACAATGACGGAAGTTACCGTTATTACGGCACGATTCAGATGAACAGCCCGGGGAAGTTGCAGATGTATCCCCTGGTTGATCATTCGCCCAGGATCACTTCACCGGCCGACAGCGTGCTCAGCAGTGAACGCTGGTACGGGGCACAGTACTACAGAATTATTCCGGTAACCAGTAATGTACAAACACCTTATTATATCCTGTTAGGGTGGAAAGGCCATAGTGTGAAATCGACGAAAAGAGTTATTGATATCCTGTACTTTAAAGGAGGTAAGGCATGGTTCGGAATGCCGGTTTTTGAAGGGAACAAAAAATGGGGAGGGAAACGGCGGATCATATTTGAATACAGCCGCCAGACGTCCATGATGCTGAATTATATTCCGAAAGAAGGGATAATAGCGTTCGATCATCTTGTCCCTCCCAATCCGGAAATGAAATCAAGCCACGAGACTTACGGCCCCGATCTCTCATACGATGGCCTTAAACTTGATAGAGGACGCCTGAAATTTATTGAGAACATCACACTTAAAAATGCTCCCTCTGCCATAGATAATCTTTATGTTGACCCTACAAAGCCATCAAAAGAAACAATAAACAAGCTTAAATGAGAGAAGTCACTATTTTTTTTTAAATTTTTCTCATATTTGACCTCTTCCTTTTTAAATGTATTTTTTAGGACATACAATTGTTGATCATTTTAATTATTCCGACACGCCACCCTCTGGTATGCACTGAGAAGACGGTGTATTAAACACAAACGAACACACTATTGCGCATTTTAACAGAATAAAATAAAATATGGATACCATTAATATTGCTGAAACTCCTACTCCAACAAAAGGACACCCGAAAGGCCTTTATGTTTTGTTTACAACCGAAATGTGGGAAAGGTTCAATTTTTATGGCATGCGTGCCCTCCTTACCCTCTTCCTGGTAAACGCCCTGGCATTCCGGGAGGCAGAGGCATCTGTCATTTACGGTGGCTTTTTAGGACTATGTTATCTGACCCCAATGCTCGGCGGTTTTATTTCCGACCGGTTTCTGGGAAACAGAAATTGTATTCTGCTTGGAGGTGTGACGATGGGAATAGGACAACTGTTTCTATTCTTCAGTGCCAGCACTTTCGACTCGAATTTTGATATCTCGAAACTGGCTATGTATGCAGCTCTTGGTATCATTATTCTTGGGAACGGATTCTTTAAACCGAATATCTCGTCGATGGTCGGTCAACTCTATCCCAAAGGGGACAGCAGATTGGATGCCGCCTTCACCATTTTTTACATGGGTATAAATGTTGGTGCGTTTTTGGGTATGTACATCTGCCCCCTGGTAGGTGACGTGGTACTGGAAAATGGCACACGTGTAGTTGCTGCATTTAAATGGGGATTTCTGGCTGCCTCTATGGCTATGTTCGTGGGTTCATTCGTTTTCTATCTTCTGAAGAATAAGTACATTGTTACGCCGGAAGGTAAACCAGTGGGGGCAAAACCTGCACTCAATATTACCAAAGGAGCAGAAGAGGTTCAGGAGGCAAGTTTTTCAGTTGCATCAAAATATGGTGCGATAGCTGCTTTCGTGGCACTGGTTCTGGTATTTCGTTTTATTGTAGATCAGAACTGGATATATTCATTCATTTACGGCAGCGGACTAACGCTCGCAGGGTTTATTATTACAGATAAATCACTTAGCTCGATTGAAAGAGACAGGATCCTGGTAATCTATATTCTGGGATTCTTCGTGATGTTCTTCTGGGCATGTTTTGAGCAGGCAGGTTCGTCGCTAACCTTTATTGCTGACAATCAGACCGACAGAAGACTGTTTGGATGGAACATGCCGCCTAGTTTCGTTCAAAACGCCAATTCATTGTTTATCATGATATTTGCGTTTCCGTTCAGCTGGCTTTGGCTTAGTCTGCAAAAACGAAGGCTCGAACCTATTTCGCCCGTTAAACAATCTATAGGTTTATTTCTTTTATCTCTTGGCTTCCTCATCATTGCATTCCAGGTAAAGGATCTTGGACACACGGAAAAGCTGGCAGTTTTCTGGCTGATCATTATGTACCTGTTCCATACCCTTGGCGAACTGTGCCTCTCTCCCATCGGATTGTCCCTGGTGTCAAAACTGGCCCCGGCTCGTTTTTCATCATTGCTGATGGGGGTTTGGTTCCTGGCAAATGCTGCGGGTTATGCTCTTGCTGGAACGCTCGGCGCTTCTATTCCTCCAACCGGCGATAAGTTTACGACGGCACAGGAGGCTGGAATTAATCTTCAGGCAGTACTAGATAGGTCAATTACTCCTAGTGCAGAACAGCTTGCAAAACTCCATGAACTGCGTATTCCGACAGAATATCCTGTATTTGCCGGATTCACTATACATAATCTTTTTGAGTTTTTCCTTCTGTTTGTAATACTACCGGGAACTGCTGCGGTGATCCTGTTACTCCTCTCAGGCAAGCTCAAAAAAATGATGCATGGCATTCGTTAATAGCGTATCTTCGTTAAAATTTATACTACTCACTACGTGTTGTCAGATAGCTTAATTATCATTCCAACCTACAACGAGAAGGAGAATATTGAGAATATTATCAGGGCGATATTTGCGCTTCCGCAACCATTTCATGTCCTGATCATTGATGATGGTTCTCCTGACGGCACTGCGTCTATTGTTAAGAGTCTACAGGGAGAATTTACAGGCAAGCTTTTTATCGAAGAACGTAAAGGGAAACTTGGTTTGGGCACTGCCTATATCCATGGCTTTAAGTGGGCTCTACAGCATGAATATGAGTTTATCTTCGAAATGGATGCAGACTTCTCACACAACCCTGCGGATCTCCTGAAATTACATAAAGCTTGTTCTGAGGGTGCTGACGTTGCAATTGGCTCCAGGTATGTAACAGGTGTTAATGTCGTTAACTGGCCTATGAGCCGGGTGCTGATGTCCTACTTTGCATCTGTGTATGTTCGGTTTATTACTGGGATGAACATTCACGATACTACGGCAGGCTTTAAGTGCTACAGGCGCAAGGTGCTTGCTACTATTGATTTTAACAAAATCAGGTTTGTCGGTTATGCATTCCAGATAGAAATGAAGTTTACTGCTATTAAACACGGATTCCGAGTTGTAGAGGTTCCGATCATATTTATTAACAGGGAACTGGGGTCTTCAAAAATGAGCACCAATATTTTCAGGGAAGCATTTATCGGGGTGATCCAGATAAAAGTCAACAGCTGGTTTAGGAAGTACGGTACGGCGGTACCTGAAAAGAAAAATGCACGGGAGCATGAAACAGTCCGCTCCGGCGGCTAAGGAGATAAATAACTACTTATAAAATAAAAAGCCTGCATCTCTAATGAATGCAGGCTTTTTATTTTATAAGATTTCCTCTTCTATTTTGCCTGATTGTAACGTCTTTCTACCTCCGTCCAGTTAACCACTGTCCACCATGCAGAAATATAGTCGGGACGCTTGTTCTGATATTTCAAGTAATAAGCATGTTCCCAAACATCCAGTGCAAGAATCGGTGTACCTTTCTCTTTCACTACATCCATCAACGGATTATCCTGGTTGGGGGTAGTAGAGATCTTAAGTTTTCCTTTTTGAACGATCAGCCATGCCCAGCCCGATCCGAACCTTTTTGCAGCAGAGTCGGCAAATGCAGCCTTAAATTTGTCTAATGACCCAAAGGTTCCGTCTATAACCTTCGCAAATGCAGGAGATGGAGCTCCTGGCTTAGGAGCCATTATCTGCCAGAAAAGGGAGTGGTTATAATGGCCGCCAGCGTTATTTCTTATCGCCGTTGAATATTTTGAGACACCGGCTAAGATACTTGCTAATGACGCTTTTTCGGCTGCAGTCCCCTTAACAGCATCGTTAAGGTTTTTGACATAAGCGGCGTGATGCTTATCGTGATGGATTTGCATTGTTTCTTTATCAATAGCAGGTTCCAGTGCATCGTAAGCATAAGGTAAATCGGGTACTGTAAACTGTGCTTTAACTGATGGAGAAAGCAGGATTAATAAAAACCCTGCTAGCATTACGTTTCTAAACTTCATAACAATAGAGATATTTGAATAAATGTATATAAATAACTATCACGAGTAGTTCCGGTTTGAGTTTTTTTACATTTAAAAGAGGATGCAGGTTCAAATAGAACTGGGAATCGAAGCCGGAGTGATGAATCCTTAATATGGCTCGACGTGGATCAGTGCACCTTTTATCCTGGTGTCGGTAGTCATCAGCTTGTTTTTTACCTCGTGAGCTATATCATGGCCCTGAGCCACGGTAAGATCGGCATCAACAAGAATATGTAAATCAACAAAATAGTCGAAACCCATTTTCCGGACGTAACATTTCTCAACGTCTCTAACCTGCGAAACGCTAACTGCTATTTTCCGGATAGAATCATCAATACCATCAGAGGGGGCGCTGTCCATGATCTCATTGAAAGCAGGACGTAAAATGCGGGATGCATTATATACAATCAGGCAGGCCGCAATAAGTGCAGCCCAATCATCCGCTCCTTCATACCCTTTTCCACAGATTAAGGCCACAACAATTCCGGCGAATGCTGCCAGGGAGGTCATAGCGTCGCTGCGATGGTGCCATGCATCTGCTATCACGGCCTGGCTTGAAAGACTTTTTCCAACCTGGATAACATAACGAAAGAGGGCTTCCTTGATTATAATAACAAAAAGAAGCACCCAGAGCGTGAACGGCTTGGGAAGCTCATGTGGTGTATTGATGAATCCAATGGCATTATATCCTATCCAACAGGCGGCGATCAGCAGAAAGAGGGAGATGACAATAGCCGCAATGGGTTCTGCTTTTCCATGTCCGTAAGGATGCCCCTTATCCGCCGGCTTAAGGGAATACTGAAGGCCAAGCCACAACAAAGCTGAACTTAATATATCTGCACCTGTTTCTGTGGCATCCGCTATCAGAGCATAAGAATGTCCCAAATTACCTGCTATGGCCTTTACTGCTACCAGAATTACACTTACCGAAATTCCAATTTGGGTAGTTCTGATCGCCCTGGCCGATGGATGCTGCCCCTGCTCCCTCATGCTTCTAAATTTTGCCAAAAATAAAGTATAATACGGAGATATAGCACAATTTATTGACAGAAAGCTGAGAGAATGTACTTCTTCCGTTTATCAGAATATTATTTTACTTTTACTGTAGAAATGAGAAACCGTTCCATATATTTTTTGCTGGCATTGCTTATCTCGGCTTCGGCTTGCCAGACGAAGAGCGACTATAAAGCAATGCGGGCTGAAGTGATAAAACTTCATGACGAGGTAATGGCCAGAAATGACGAGGTAGTTCATTTACAAATGAAAATCGATACACTCCTTCGTAATATGGACAGTCTGAAAATTAAAAATCCGGCGCTTGACACGGCTGCAACTCAGATCATCCTGACGGCTCATCTTAACGGGCTTAAAGTTGCTGAAGAAAAGATGAACGACTGGATGCACCAATTCCAGCCAGATACAGAAGGAAAGTCGGGAGAAGAGTCGGTTGCTTATTTTGCGGAAGAGAAAAAGAAGATCGAAGAGATCGACAGTCTTTATACTGTCCGCACTAAAGAAACGTCCGGCTATCTAAGTCAGCAGAAGTTTAAATAACTAAAGGCGGTATTTGTTTTTTTCCTGTAACAATTTGGCTTAAACGTTATATTAAGGCTTAAAAGCCTTATATTCGGCTTGGGGTAAAAAAACATTTCGGGCAAAAAACAATACATGGCATTTACATCAGACGAATTCAGGGCGAGATTGGACGAGCTTGAACGGGAGAACCTCGATTGGTTTTCGAAGTATCCTCCCCTCCGGGAGAACACAGTAAATTCTATCCACGACCATTATTACATTTACATGAGCGGAGCGGGCCACCAGATCCGGTTCCATGCGGATTCTCTTCTTCCTGTTGAGCTGAGGAATCAGATTAAAGATCTTTTCGACGAAATTTCGGGGCAGAACCTTTAGGATAAGGATTGGTACTGGTATGCAGCAGCATTTGCTCTTTGACATCCTGTCAAAGCTAAAATTCTATCTGTAGGACTAGCCGCTCTCGAAAGCTATAACTGAAAATGCTCCCGTTTTGAAAAAGGCTGCTTACTTCGGAAATCCAGGTCAGCCCACTCATAGTTTGCTATTTCCTGCAAAGGAATCAGTTGAAGCAATGTTAAAATATTATCCGTGGAATAGAAAGAAAAAATGCCTCTACGGGGCTGCAGAGGCATTTTTATCACCCCTTTCGGAGAGATGTACACCCATCAGGATTCGAACCTGAGACCGACGGTTTAGAAAACCGTTGCTCTATCCAGCTGAGCTATGGGTGCCGATTGTGGCTGCAAATATAGAAAAAGTTTCTATTCCACGGAAGAAAATTAAATAAGTTAATTTGGCCGGATAAAGCTCCGGCCAAATCTTTTTTAAACACTGAGTTCTGCAAAATATTTATGGAACAAAGGGATCGTTTCGATTCCTTTTAAATAGTTTGCTATATCGTATTTCTCATTAGGAGAATGTAAATTATCGCTATCAAGCCCAAATCCCATTAGGACAGTCTTTATTCCAAGAACTTCTTCAAATAAAGCGACAATAGGAATGCTGCCACCGCCCCTGGTCGGAATTGGCTTCTTACCAAAAGATTCCTCTATGGCTTTTTCGGCTGCCCGGAATGCTACTCCATCAGTAGGGGTAACAACCGGCTCTCCACCGTGATGTTCCGTAACTTTTACTTTTACATTTTTAGGTGCAATCCTTTCAAAGTGCTCCTTAAATAGCTCGGTAATCTTTCCTGATTGCTGGTTAGGCACTAAGCGCATTGATATCTTGGCATATGCTTTGGAAGGAAGGACTGTTTTAGCGCCTTCCCCAATATATCCGCCCCAGATTCCGTTTACTTCCAATGTTGGACGAATACCGGTTCTTTCAATGGTGGTATATCCCTGTTCTCCCCATAACTCTTCTACTCCGAGATCTTTCTTGTATTCTTCCTCGTCATAAGGTGCTTTATTCAATTGCTCCCGTTCGGTTTCAGTCAGACTTTGAACATCGTCATAAAACCCGGGAATGGCAATATGGTTATTTTCATCATGCAAAGATGCTATCAATTTAGAAAGTATCGTTGCAGGATTGGCTACAGCCCCCCCGTATACACCGGAATGCAAATCCCGGTTAGGTCCTGTAACTTCCACTTCAACATAAGATAAGCCCCTGAGGCCTGTTTCAAGCGAAGGGGTATCAAGGCTAATCATGGATGTATCTGAGATAAGAACGATATCGGCTTTTAGGCGCTCTTTGTTGTCTTTAACGAAAATGCCCAAATTGCCCGAACCAACTTCCTCTTCTCCTTCTATCATAAATTTGATATTACATGGAAGAGAATCGGTCTTTTGCATCAGTTCGAATGCCTTCACGTGCATATAGAACTGGCCTTTATCATCACAGGCTCCCCTGGCAAATATTTTACCATCTCTTATAGTAGGCTCAAATGGCGAGGTATGCCACAGTTCCAGCGGATCTGCAGGCTGCACATCGTAGTGCCCATAAACCAGTACTGTCGGTTTAGACGGATCAATAATCTTCTCTCCGTATACTATAGGATATCCCGCCGTTGAACATACTTCAACATTATCGGCACCTGCCTCTCTTAATTTTTCTGCAACAAAGTCTGCAGTCTTCAACACATCCCCCTTATAAGCGGGATCTGCACTGATAGATGGAAAACGCAACAAATCGAATAGTTCATCCAGAAAACGTTGCTGATTCTCGTCTACATATTTCTTTATTTCTTGCATACGCTATATGTTTCGAGCAAATATAGCGAGCATTCACCGATAAGTTTCTTACTAAAGTATATTCTTTTGAATATTAGTCCCAGCCGCCCATGTCCTTCTTCTCGCCGACCATCACACTCTTTTCTGACTTCACTGAGGGTTTTACTTCATTTTCTTTCTTGCAGGAAGAGAATCCTATTCCGAATAAT
>NZ_QEAS01000021.1:98527-106249 GCF_003130405.1 Pararcticibacter amylolyticus | reverse complement strand
TTGAGAGCGCTCGCTAAGCAATAAATACATGCAGCTGGCGGCTAGTCCGTTGTTGCCGGAAGTAAATGATAAGCATCACTTTTTTCAAGCTAAAAAGCTCATTAGTTTTGAACATAACAAATAAACCATGCCTTCAACAACTTCCGGCAAAGCGCCACGAAGGAAGAACGATGAACTGCTCAAAGGGGCGTTCGAAGAAAACTTCGTCGATTTGCTTCGCTTTCTTTATCCCGATGCCGATGATCTGTTTGATTTCAGCAAGGGATTCCAAATGCTTGATAAAGAACTTCACACTATAGTGCCCGACCGGGAACGGAAGGGCGGCTCGCGGGAGGCCGACCTCCTGGTAAAGGTGTGGTTAAAAGACGGCAGTCCGCAACTGATATTGCTGAACGTCGAAGTTGAGGGTGGCAACGACCCTCAGTTTGCCTATCGGGCGTGGCAGTATAATTACCGGATCACTGACAGATATGAATTGCCGGTAGCCACTATTGTAGTCTATACCGGCGACAAAAGCCAGGCGCGGCCATCGGAATACTGCCGGAAGGTACTGGATACCTCCATTCAATTCAGCTACCGGAGTTACCATATCTTTGATCACAGCCAGGAGCAATTGCTTGGTATGGATAATATTTTTGCCCTGATCGTCGCTGCATGTCAGAAAGCTCTGCTGGAAAAAAAGCTGAGCGAAGAAGCGCTGGGGGAAGAAAGAAGCATGATAGCGCGGGCACTATTATTGCATCAAAAATACGATAAAGATCGCATTCTCAGTTTTTTAGAATTTTTGAAGAACATAATCTTTATCGGAAATACAGAAATAAACCGTAAATTTGATACATTGATTTACCAGATAACAGGAGGTATAATTGATATGGGCATCATAGAAACAGTAAAGCTGCAGGAAAGACGTCAGGGGCATTTAGAAGGTCGTTTGGAAGGCCGTCAAGAAGGTCATTTGGAAGGCCGTAACCAGGAGAAACGTAGTATTGCCATTGAATTAAAGAAACTCGGGCTTCCTGCAAACAGCATATCAAAAGCCACCGGGTTGTCTCCTGAAGAAGTAGAGCAATTATGATCTGCTGATGATCGGCTCATTTGCCAATAGACCGGAGAGTTTATGTATAAGGCGAATGCTATTTTAGCAGGGACTAATAGTTTCAGGTAACAATCACAATCATGTTTGCATGGCCTCTCTAAAACCTTCCCCCTCCCGGTAATCAAAAGTAGGTGTGACCTTATTGCTGCGGCTGGTAGATTTGAGCTATGAGCGGGAAACGCGGTACTGTTGTGGTGGTGCGGAAGATTCAGCTCCTGGTGGATACGCAGGATGCGGAGGAGGTGAATGCGGTGAGGCAGAAGATCTACGGGTGGCAGGAGATCTGCTTCCGGCTATGTACAAAGGCCAGATACCCATGAACATGATGGCTTCGAACGGGCAGGGATTGAGATACTGGAAGAATAGAAATAAATAGCGAGGCTGCCTGCACAGCCGCAGGGTGAGGCTTGCGAGCACTCGCTAAGTAGGAAAGACATGCAGCTGGAGAATCATGAGAGATTGCGATTGATGCTGCCTGCACAGCTGTATAGTGAGGTTTTTAAGCGCTCACTAAGTTAAAAACATGCAGTTGGCTTTGGCTTAAAGTTGTCTGGTGAGTAGCGGGTTGAGGGAATGAGTAGCATATAAAGAAGCAATAATGAGGCTGATTGCACAGCCATAGGGTGAGGCTTGAGAGCGCTCGCTAAGGTAATCATGCAATTGGAGATTTATGAGAGCCATACCAGGCTGAGGCCGGGATTAGAAGGAATGACTGCCTGGTGGATTTTAAAAGAAGCAAATAAAAATAATATGAGGCTGCCTGCACAGCCGCAGGGTGAGGCTTGCGAGCACTCGCTAAGTAGAGAAGACATGCAGCTGGCGTATTGTGAGAGGCTGCGATTGAGAAAGGACTGAGTAAAGCGGCGCCTTACTCCTCACATTTGTATTCGATGTGGAGGGTGTGGCCGTACTGATAATCTCTGGCCTGGCCGTTGAAAGCGACACTCACCAGGTATTTAACCGCTGTTATTTTCCCATCCTTATCTGTTTCATATTGATAGGTAGTAGTGCGCGTGCGCGTCAATCCGTCGTTAAAAGGTTCCACTACTTTAACCAGCCTGTTCTTTGAAGTCTTTCCCAATATTCCCGGAAGTACTAAAGGTATACCCAGATGGCTGAGAGGATTTCCGACATTTGGAATGGACACAGCGGGCTGATCATCGTATTCAAACCTGATATCGATGTTGCCGGTATTCTGCTGTGCTTTAACGGACACGAGGTTGCCATTGCTATACAGCAACGCATATGAATATATCGACTTGTTATTGTACTGCCATGTCAACGTGGAAAGGTAATCGTCCTGGTAGGAAAAAAGGAAAGCATAAGTTCCGTTATACAGTGATAGCTTTTGAGCCCTTCCTTTGTCGTCCAGATTAATGACTGATCGCAGATACTCAGACTCGTCATAGACGGTGACAGTCTTCTTCGCATCTTCGTAGTTTGCTTTAAAGTCAAAAAATGCAGTGTCATTGTCGCTGGTTAATTTCGTGAGCCTGCCCTGTGCATCGTACATGAGGTTGGCTGTGGCATACCGCTTGCCCTGGGCATCGGTCTTATAAAGCGATGTGATTATGCATTGCTTCTCATTGCCGGGAGGAGCGTCTTCTTTGCTGCAGGCGTTGAACAGAGCAGCAGCCATAAGGGCAAGGAACGTAAATTTTCTGATCATAATGTGATAATGTAAAGTTGAGCGTTTTACTGCTTAAATATAGGAATGTTAATTGAACACTCTCCCTGTAAACTGCATAAAACTTCGGACTGGCTCCCGACATTCCGGCGATTGGCGTCTGATCAGTAACGCTACTGCAACGCTTTCCCTACGCTATTGCTTCGACAATTCCCGAACGGAAAGCGTAGGGAAAGCGTTCCGAAAGCGTAGGGAAAGCGTTGCAGATCAGAAGCCAATCAGGAGCCAACCCGAAGGAAACTACCAGCCGGTCGGGGCTCAGAAACTTCCCAATGTTGTGCTGTCACTAAAATAATTATCTCGATTAAATATTGCCGGTTGAACTGCACGACGGGTTAGAATTGATCGCTTTAACTTTTCTTCAGGAGGTCTTTCAGGAATTCGATTTCTTTATCCTTGTCGGCGATGGTCTTTTCTTTATCAGCGATGATCTTTTTGTAGAGTTCGCGTTCTTCGTCGGAAATGTTATTGTGATAATTGACCTCTTTATTGTAGATATTCTCGTTTTTGTCAATTTCCTGATGTACATAAATGCCTTCATCCGCATTGATCAAATCAACTAAAGATGTCTCCAGTATCTCTGCAATCTGGTTCAATCTCTCCAGGTCGAGGCGTGTAATGCCATTCTCAATTTTCTGCCAGGCTTTGACGGAGAGGTTTATTTTGTCGGCCATTTGTTCCTGGGTGAGGCCTATGTTAGAGCGGATCTTCTTGATCCTTAAAGCGACAGCATTCATGATAATTTATCAAACAAGGATGAATGAGCTAAGATAACAAAAAAGAGGGAGGATTAAGGCAGATCGCGAATTTCACACATTTTCACATTCTGGTAAACATAATGCACGTTCCTGCGTTTTTGATCTGAACTAAGCAATCAAGTTCTTTATTTTTGTGTTCTTAAATCAATCAAATACGAATTTAAAAAGATGCCAAGTACTTTACAAGAATCTGATAGTAAAAGAAAAGAGACAGATATTCTATGCCCTAACTGCGGGGTGCCTTTCACTGCCCGCATCAAAAGAGAGTGGTATATCAAATATTTATTATTCCTTAAACCTGCAAGGAGATATGTGTGCGGATGCTGCAGAAGTAACTTTTACATAATCCAGGAAAAGTTTTAAGGCAAAAAGAAGAATCCAGATGAATCTGCAAGGCAGATTTTCTGGATGGGTTACAATAATCCTCAAATAGCCTAGCCTTCTTTGTGGCAGCTTAGGATGGTTTGCTTATTGGGATTTTAGAAATCAAGCTGGTAATTGCGAAGTAAACCACTCAATATTAGATACCTGCAATCTTTTATCAAAAAATCAAAACAAACCAGTAAGCTTTTTTGTATTGTTTTCGTTACAGCGCATCCAAATGAAGCGCATTTTGCGAAATGATATGTCCGAAGAGTACCCTTCTACTGCCAGAATACAAAAGATGGCAGAGTTATTTTGCCCAAGTAGTGGCATCACTTTTACACCACGCATCAAGAAAGATTGGTATATCATATACCTTCTATTTATTAACGCAGTAAGGCGATTGCCTTTAGCTGCTATAGCTGTTTTAATGTTAGAAAGCAACATTTTTAGGGCTGTATGACTTCTTTTTATAAGTTGCACAGCGGTGCCCATTTTTTATCACAAAGATCACGTAATTATCACAATCTTAACACTTTGTTAATTTTTGTGAAACTTTTTACAAAAAACACCTTTTTTGTTAAGTTTTTTAAAAAAAGTGACGAAAATCAAAAAAATTCTTAAATTGCAGCACTTTTTGGTACTTGATTTTAAAAATTAAAAACTAGAAAAAAGAAAAATTACCTCTCATATATGTTGAAAAACCTGCTATCTGCCAGGCTGTATATAGTTTTGGCGTTTTTATTGGTCCTTATTCTGCCGTCTTGTGTGGTAACTAAGAAATCAGTCTATTTTACCGATTTGCCCGATACTGCGAAATTGAGGGAGATTACCCCTTCTGAATTTAAAGATCCAGTTATTCAGCCAGATGATATTTTAAGTATAACTATACAGACAATTGATCCAGCGACTACTGCCGCTGTAAATCAGGTATCAGCCATGCCTGTAATCGGGGCTAGTTCTGCGACACCAACGGGATCTCAAATGGTGACAGGGTTTTTAGTGGATAAAAACGGAAATGTATCTATTCCTATGCTCGGCAATATAAAAGTATCTGAATTAACAACATTTCAAGCAAGGGACTTGATACAGCAGCGGGCTGCGAGATACTTTAAGGAGCCTACAGTACAAGTTCGCTTTGCAAATTATAAAATAACTGTGATTGGTGAAGTTAATAAACCTGCTACCTATACTGTTCCCAACGAAAAGGTAACTTTATTAGATGCTTTGGGGCTGGCAGGAGACTTAACCATTTATGGAAAGCGCGAGAATGTTCTCCTAGTAAGAGAAAACAATGGGCAAAAAGAATTTGTGAGGTTTAATTTAAATTCATCTGATGTGTTTAAGTCTCCTTATTTCTATCTAAAGCAAAATGATGTTATTTATGTGGAGCCAGGAAAGGGGAAGGTTGCTGCTAATAATGCAGCCAGAACTCAAACTCTTGCTCTTTTAGGGTCTATTATATCAGTTTTGATTGTGGCTCTCACAAGATTGTAGTATTTCATAATTATCAAATAATTGTATATGCATCCTTCGTACGAGAAGAGGTCTGTTGCTCAGAAAGACGAAAATGAAGATCTAAAACTATTCTTAGCTAAGGCTTTGAATAAATGGTGGATTTTCGTAATCAGTATAATAATATGTGTTGCTCTAGGAGCTCTATACCTGAGATATAAAACTCCTATGTATAGGGTCGGAGCTAAATTGCTTGTAGAAGATCAACAAAAGGGTGGAGCAGGAATCGCTGCCCCTGCCGAGGTTTTTAGTGATTTAGGAAATTTATTTAATACGAAAAGTAATGTTGACAATGAGGCTGAAATATTACGAACAAGAACTCTCGTGGAAGAGGTTGTTAAGAATCTTAAGCTAAATGTTAAATATTACAAAAAAGGTACTTTTAAAAATTTAGAATTATATGAAGCTCCTTTTTCAGTAGAACTATTAGCTACAAAGGATACAATAATTTCAACACTATTTTCATTTAACAGCACAGATGGAAATTCGTTTCATATTAAATATAAGGATCGATCATCAGATGACGAGATAGAGAAGAAATACCAATATAATCAGCCGTTTATTATTGACGATGTTGGTACAATAAGGGTAATAAGAAACCCAAAATACAGAGGGAATCCTAAAGACGATTTCCTTTTTTCAGTTTCCTCTTTTGAGCAAACTGTGGCGAATATGAGGCAATTAATTAGCGTGTCTGTTACAAATAAACAGGTTAGTACCATCGATCTAAGCTTTGAGTACCCCATTCCCCGGAAAGGTGAAGAAATTTTAACTGAGTTCATTAATAGCTATATTAAATCTAATCTTTCAAATAGGAATGAGATCGCGGATAGCACAATTGCTTTCATTGAAAACCGGCTTTTAGTAGTTAGTAGAGAACTTGCAAATATAGAAGGTAATATTCAGAGTTTTAAGCAGGTAAAGGGGCTTGCTGATATTACTGAACAGAGCAAGTTGCTTGTTGGTAACTCTAGTGATTATGTAAAGAGATTGGCGGAGATTGAGACCCAGCTCAATATTTCGGAGGCTCTTATTGATTATTTGAAGGATGAATCCAGAAATAAAAGAGTAGTTCCGAATTCTGTGCTGCCTGATGATCCGATCTTTGCAGCTGTTGTTGATAAATATAATAATTTGGTACTTGAAAGGGACAAATTATTGCTTTCATCAACCGAAGATAATCCTGTTGTTAAAAATCTAGAGCAGCGAATCATTTCGCTAAGAAAAGACATGTTGTCTAATCTTCTTAGTACTTCTCGTTCTTTAGGTATTAGTAAACAGCAATTAGAAAGAAATGCAGGGAAAATTGAGGGAAAAATTAGAGCAGTTCCAGGACAAGAAAGAACCTATCTTGACTTAACTCGTCAGCAAGAAATAAAACAAGAGTTGTATATATACTTGCTTCAAAAACGAGAAGAAACTGCGATATCAAAGACTGCGAATTTAGCTAACTCCAGGGTTATAGATGCCTCCAAAGCGGAGCCTTTGCCCTTCTCTCCTAAGAAGTCTGTCGCATTACTTATGGCTGTATTACTCGGGCTAGCGTTACCTATCGGACAGATTTATATACAAGGTATGCTGAATACCAAGATTCAAACGAAAAAGGATATAGAAGAGTTGTCACCTGTGCCTGTAGTTGGAGAAATTGGTCATAACTTAACAGATGAAAATGTTGTTGTCGTAAAAGATTCTAGAACTCCGATTTCAGAACAATTCAGAGCATTAAGAGCGAATTTGTCATTTTTCATATCGTCAAGTTCCGACTCCAAAACTATTCTTTTAACATCAAGTATGTCTGGAGAGGGAAAATCGTTCATTTCAACCAATTTGGGTGCTGCTCTGGCAATCTCGGGAAAGAAGGTGGTGATGTTGGAATTAGATCTTAGGAAACCAAAGTTGTCTCAGAACTTGGGAATAATCGGCAAGTATGGATTTACAAATTATATAATAGACCATAGTGTAAAAGAGGATGAGATAATTACATCAACCTGGGTTCATGAAAATCTATTCGTCATTAGTGCCGGGCCGATACCTCCCAATCCGGCTGAGACAATTCTAAATAACAGAATGGACGTTCTTATGCAGTACTTAAGAGAACGTTTTGACTATATTGTTCTTGATGCCCCCCCAATTGGACTTGTCTCTGATGCTCAGTTACTGAGCAAGTATGCTGATCTGTCTTTGTTCATAATCAGACAAAAGATCACGTACAAGGATCAATTGAGAATCGTTAATGATATTCATGACAATAATAAATTTGGAAAGATTGCTATTGTCGTAAACGACATAGGAAGAAGTGATAA
>NZ_QEAS01000021.1:73549-98472 GCF_003130405.1 Pararcticibacter amylolyticus | reverse complement strand
GAATATGGTGAAGTGGCACGAAAGAAGGGAATGTGGAGTAAGTTTTCATCTGTTTTTAAGAGGCGATAATAGAAATTAATCATGAAGGCCGCTAATAGGATAGCTGTAAATACCGGTATCTCCTACGCAAGGATGTTGATTACAATGGTCATTTCATTGTATTCTACGCGCATTGTATTGAATAGTCTTGGTAGCTTGGATTATGGTATTTTTAATTTAATTGCAGGTATAATTGCTATGCTGTCGTTCTTAAATACGGCCATGGCAACTTCTACACAACGATACCTGTCCTATTATCAAGGGAAAAGCAATATGTTCATGCAGAAGAAGGTCTTCACAAATAGCTTAATAATTCACATTATTATAGGGTTGTTGTTAGTGGTGATATTGGAGATACTTGGATGGGCTATTCTTGGGTTCTTAAATATTCCGGATAACAGGATGGCTGCTGCTCAGGTTGTTTATCATTATATGACTGTTACCGTCTTCTTTACAGTCGTTGCTGTTCCATTCAACGGATTGCTCATAGCTCATGAGAATATGATATGGGTGGCTGTTGTGAATATAATCGAAACAATATTAAAACTGCTCATAGCTATACTTCTTACGTATACTTCAATTGATAAGTTAATGTTATTTGGGGGACTTACAGCATTGTTGAGCGTGGTCAGTCTTATTTTGTACGCATCTTATTGCTTTTTCAAGTACGAAGATTGTACAATTTCGGGAATTACTAGGATCGACAAGAAGTTATCTAAGGAATTAACCTCATTTGCAGGATGGAACCTTTTCGGATCAATATGTGGTTTAGGAAAAACACAAGGGATCGCAGTTTTACTTAATATATTTTTAGGTGCAGTAGTGAATGCTGCATATGGAATCGCAAACCAGGTTTCTTCACAACTAACTTTTTTTTCAGTTACTCTTCTCCGGGCAGTGAATCCACAGATTATGAGAAGCGAAGGGGCTAGTGACAGGAATAGAATGTTGAGGCTTTCTATGGTGGTTAGCAAGTTTAGTTTCTTTCTCATGGTTTTTTTTACAGTACCTGTAATCTTTGAGATGAAAGCAATCCTGACATTTTGGTTAAAAAATGTTCCGGAATATACAGAGGCATTCTGTAATCTTGTTCTTATTTCTATACTTCTAAATCAATTGACAATCGGATTGCAGTCCGCTGTTCAGGCTATAGGTGAGATAAAAATGTACCAAGTTGTAGTCGGTGGCGTTCAGTTGCTGAATCTGCCGGTAGCGTATATTCTGTTATATTTTGGCTATTCTCCACAGATGGTATTACTTATTGGGTCGGTTATTGAAATTTTGGCATGTGGATTAAGATTATTGTTCCTGAAGCGAATCGCGGGTTTGTCGCTGCAAGAATATACCCAAAGAGTTTTTCTAAAAGAAATAGTTCCGGTCTGTGTAATTGTTCTCACCAGCTATTTGATCTCACATACTATTGAACTTGGTTTTAGGTTCATTTTTAATGGAGTCATTTCTTGTTTTGTTTTTTCAGTAAGTATATATTTCTTTGGCCTCTGTGAGGATGAAAAAGCTTTAATTGATAGTTTTTATAAAAGGATCAGAACGAGCATTATTCAAAAGGTAAGAGTTAGTGGTACTTATTAACTGTATCATGGTATCCTGCTTTGGTGCCAAGAGATAGTATAACTATAGCATTGTATTAACATAATGAATGCTGCCTAGAAGTAGTTAATTTAATTATTATAGAGATTTAAGATCAAATTTTATTTTATGAATTCGGAACAAATGAAAAATGGTGTACTTGTTTACATGCCTGGGTATGGAGAACAAAATATAGGGGATTATGTTCAAAGTTTGGCGGCTTTACAATTTTTAGGCAATAAACCTGATGTATATCTGCATAGAGAGCATTTGAATTCGTATTCGGGCGATAAGGTAAAACTTATAATGAATGGTTGGTTTACCCACAAACCAGAAAATTGGCCCCCTTCTGAAAAAATACAACCGTTATTTGTGTCTTTCCATGTAAATTCCTTGGCTAAAAATACACTTCTTCGGGAAGCCGGTGTTGAATACCTAAAGAAACATCAGCCCATAGGTTGTCGTGACAAAGGAACAGTTGATCTATTAAGAGAAAAAGGAGTCGATGCGTACTTTACAGGTTGTCTTACCTTGACCTTAGGTGAAACCTATGCAACCAAAGAAACTGATGGTAAAGTATATATGGTTGATCCAATTTTTGATAAACCGAAAGATTTTGGTTCCCTTTCGAAAGCACTAATAGGTGTTGTTACTAGATACTCAAAGATTAAGAAGTTGGCGCATAAACTTTTGAGGGATACTTCAATTAAATCGTTATTAATTGCTTCTAGATTCTATGACGCATATTCTGAGTATTTCTCAGACAGTATTTTGATGGAAGCAGAGTATATACATCATTATTTCCCAGAATCTCAATTTAAGAATGAAGAGGAAAAGTTTGATCTTGCCAAATCCCTCCTTCGCAAGTACTCGAAAGCAGCTTTAGTTGTTACTAGTAGAATTCATTGTGCTTTACCTTCATTGGGTATGAATACCCCTGTTGTTTATGTGAATGATTTAGGACAAGACGAAGCAAGTTCCTGTAGACTTGATGGTATAACGGAGTTGTTTAATGTAATTGATTACAAAAAGGGAAAGCTATTTCCGAGATTTTCTTGGGAAGGTGGAAGTAAAATCGTTCCGTCTACGAAAGTTACTAATAAGCCAAATTATCTTTCTCTGAAAGAAAAATTGGTGGAAAAATGTAGGAGTTTCGGAAGTCTTAACTAGTTATATTTAAGTTTAAAACAATCTTTAATGAGTCCCGTGAAAGTTCTTTGGTTTTCTGTTACGCCTTCTCTTTATGAAAGTAAAATTAGTGGGCATAATGGGGGGGGATGGATTGCATCACTGGAGTCGCTTGTTCGAGGTTCTGGAGATGTCCAATTAGCAGTTGCGTTTGAGCATGAAGATGGTCAGTTCAAGGTCGAGGACGGCGATGTTACTTATTACCCAATTAATGTTTGGACTTCTAAAGCGAAGAAGCTTAAAAGAAGAATTAACTTGAATATTGAAGAGGAACTTTTGATTCCTGCCTGCCTCAGGGTGATTGAAGATTTCAAACCAGATGTTATACATGTGTTTGGATCAGAATGGTGTTTTGGTTTGATAGCTCAACATATCAACATACCACTAATTATCCATATGCAAGGCAGCATCCCTCCTTACTTTAATGCCCGTTTTCCAGTTGGTTATAATAATCTTGATCTGATTCGGTTCAATGGTGTAAATCTCATACGAACAATACTAGATTTTTATAATGAGAAGAACTTTCGGTTGAGAGCTAAAAGGGAAGAAAAGATTCTCAGATCATGCCAATACTTTATGGGTAGAACGGAATGGGATAGGAGTATAGTATCTCTTTATAATCCATCTGCCCGGTATTTTTATTGTAGTGAAGCTTTGAGGCAGGTTTTTTTTGAGGAGGGCGGAAGAATCTGGAATAAGCAAAAGAGAAGTGATTTCATTATAACAACAACAATTTCTGCGCCATTATATAAGGGGGTGGATTTGGTCCTGAAAACAGCAAAGTTGTTGATGGATAATGGGTTTAAGGCATTCAAATGGCGGGTATTTGGACTATCTAATGTTAAGTTTCATGAATGGAAAACAAAGATCGCTTCAGCAGAAGTGAATGTTGAAGTTGTAGGGACTGTATCAGCAGAAAAATTAAAAGACGAACTGTTGAACTCGGATGTTTTTGTTCACCCTTCATACATAGATAACAGCCCCAATAGCGTTTGCGAGGCTCAGTTGTTGGGTATGCCTGTAATAAGTACTAATGTGGGCGGTATATCATCTTTAGTCTCTCATCGGGAGAGTGGCCTTCTCGTTCCGGCAAATGATCCATTTCTACTGGCGTCTTATATAAAAACTGTTCTATGTAACGATGAACTCGCTACATATTTAGGGCGACAAGGAAGAAAGGAAGCTTTATTGCGACATGATGGAGGAACATTACTTAATAATCTGATAAATATATATAAGTCTGTATTGGATGAAAAATCTGTTTAGACGAATATTATTGAGAATAGCAACCTTTATTGGTTATATAGGTTCACTTTTGATGCCCTATAAGCTCAACGTCTTGCTGGGTGTTTTTGGGGATGCTATCTATACGAAATGGGTATCCAGTGCTTTAAGGAAAGTTGGATCCAGGACGTCTATCATGAGAGGATTGGTTCTATTGAATGGCAAGTATATCGAAATAGGGAAGGACTGTTCTATTGGAACCAGGGTAGTCCTCACAGCTTGGGATAGATATTTAAATTTTTCCTATTCTCCATCAATATCAATAGGCGATAACGTTGTAATTGGTGATGAAAGCCATATTACAGCTATATCACAGATATCGATTGGTAATAACGTCACTACGGGAAGGAGGATAACAATTACAGACAATTCCCATGGTTTAAATTTGACCTCTGACGAGCTAAATATCCCTCCCTTAAGTCGTCAGCTTCATTCAAAAGGACCTGTGTTTATTGAAGATAACGTATGGATTGGAGATAAGGTAACAATTTTGCCCGGAGTTAGGATTGGATTTGGTTCTATAGTTGGAGCTAATGCCGTAGTTACAAAAGATATCCCTGCTTATAGTATTGTAGGCGGAAATCCTGCCAGAATATTAAAACAGATAGTTTAACGAATCTACAATGAATTCACTCCCTATAATTTTAACTGTTTTTGCATTGTTAATACCCATTGTAGCGTTTTTAAACCTGAAGCTTTCAATTGCGTTGTGTGTTGCATTTGAGACTCTAGTTCCTTCTGTTTTTAACTTTAGCCAACTCGGCATAGCTATTCCTTTTAGAGTTATATATGCTGTATTGTTTGTTGCTTTTATTTTTAAGTATCGAAATAAGTTGGATGATGGTGTTGACTCTGTTGTTGTAAAACCTTTTTTATTTTTGTTAATAGCTCTTTTGTTTTTAACCTTACTTCAGGACTCTATGCCATGGAGCAATCAGCTTTTTCTATGGGTCCGGGATTTCTTGACAATATGCATATTGCCTGTTATTATATGGAATTTAAGTAAGTACGATAGAAGTACAATAAAATATCTAAAGAACGCTATTGCAGTTGCAACGATAATCGCATGCATATATGGCTTGTTTTTGACACAAACAGCGGGTATCAATCCTTATATTCTGCAAATAATGAGTTCTTTCGGTATTGAAGTTCTTGATACTTACACTACTAATGAAAGTGGTAGGTTATTCGGGAGAATTCAATCTACTTTTGAGCACCCAATGAGTTGGGCTTTGTATCTAGTATTCATTTCTATTGTTTTGTTCACTTTCCTTAATAAGGAGGGGCATAAGAGAATAAATTATGTTTTAATATTATTGGTTGCAGTTAACCTTTTTATCAGCGGTGTCCGTACAGGCATTGTTGCTCTTGTTGCTGGATTAGCTTATTACATGGTGGCTGAAAGAAAATTTAAGATATTTTTCTATGGATTAATGTCCCTAGTTTTATTATATGTAGTCATGTTGACATTCAGTAGCTTCAATGATTATATAATGTCAATATTTGATCTGTCAGGTCAAAAGACAAATGTTCAAGGTTCCTCTTTTGAGATGCGTTTTACCCAATTTCTTGGGTGCTTGAATGAAATTAGAGGAACTGAGATGGAAGGGAAGGGTTATGGATGGACAACTTATTATATGAGCACAAAAGGAAATCATCCGATTATTCTCGCTTTTGAGAGTCTCATTTTTGTGGTCATTTGTAACAGTGGGTTTATTGGATGTGCACTCTGGATTATGTTCTTTTTTATCTTGATTAAAGTAAACCGGAAACTTTTAAAGGGGCATGATATGCATATAATGAATATGCTTCTGATTTCGTATTTAGTATTTGCTGTATTAACCGGCGAATATGGTTATATGAAAATCTTTTCTACATATTATAGTTTTTTACTTAGCTATTTATATTCATTAAATAATGACAATTATGAATTCGAAAGAAAGCTCCAAAGCAAGGGTAGTGGCTTTTTATCTTCCTCAGTTTCATCCTATTCCTGAGAATGATCAATGGTGGGGTAAGGGATTTACAGAATGGACGAATGTTGGAAGAGCAAAATCTTTATTTAAAGGACATTATCAACCTAGAGTTCCTGCTGATTTAGGATACTACAACCTTTGCCAACCGGAGATTAGAGAAGCTCAGGCTGAGATGGCCAGATATGCTGGTGTTGAAGGATTTGCATATTGGCATTATTGGTTTGCGGGTAAAAGATTGTTAGAACGACCATTTAATGAGGTGCTCAAAAGCGGTAGCCCTTCTTTACCATTTTGTTTGGCTTGGGCAAATGAAACTTGGTCTGGTGTCTGGAATAATGATCATAAAAGAATTCTCGTTGAACAGACGTACCCAGGAAAGGAAGATCATATAGCCCACTTTCAAGCTAATTTAGACGCATTCAGGGATGAGCGTTATATAAGAATAGATGGTAAACTTCTTTTCTTAATTTACAAGCCTTTGAACCTTCCTGATGCAAAGAGCTTTATAGACTTATGGAATGATCTAGCTCATAAAAACGGGTTAAACGGTTTTTATTTTGTTGGTGTCACTAATAAGCCTCTTTCTGAAACTGATGAAATATTGGAATTAGGATTTGATGCAGTTAACGTTTTTCGTGTTCTACAGGCGAAGAATGAAATTTCCGGTTTCAAAAGATACTACTCTAATATCTCTGATCGCTTTTTTAATGGTGCAATTGGCTTGAATAAGTTTGATTATCAAAGCATAATTGGACGTTGGATAAAAGAGGATGATGAAAGAGAAGAAGTGCTGCCTTGTATCTTCCCTAATTGGGACAATTCTCCTCGTTCAGGACGACGAGCATTAATTATTCATAAAAGTACTCCAGAGCTATTTGAAGAGCACATGAAGAGTATGATGAATTTGGTGGAAAAAAAACAAAATAAGTTATTGTTTCTAAAATCTTGGAATGAATGGGCTGAAGGCAACTACGTTGAACCGGATTTGAAGTATGGAAATGCTTATCTTGAGGTGCTTAGAAAGTACTTAGTCAGTAAATGATCGTTAAAATTTTAAAGTCGCCTGTAAACGGACAAAGGCTTAATCAATAAAATTTATAAGTTTAATTTTATCCCGACTATTTAATGGCCATTGTTAGTATTGTTAATAGAATTGTAAAGCGTTTAAAAGGAGATGGTTATACAATTGATCCGCGTGTTTCTGGTGGGTATTTGATAGCTTTACTTGCAAGACGATTTATTATGTTTGTTAGGGGTAAGGTAGTGTTGATTAAGCATAGGGGATTTCTATTTGTCGGAAGAGGGGTAGTTTTACGCGCCCGCTATCAAATTCATGTTGGCAGAGGGGTGACTTTTGATGAAGGATCTTTTATAGATGCATTATCTTCAGGTGGTGTTGTTTTGGGAGACAATGTATCGCTCGGAAAAAGGAGCGTGATAGAATGCTCTGGCAGCCTTTCTCATTTGGGGAAGGGAATTAAGGTTGGTAATAATGTCGGCCTTGGAAGGGATTGTTATTATGGATGTGCCGGGGGGATTGAAATAGCTGATAATACAATTATTGGTAATTATGTCAGCTTTCATTCGGAGAACCATATTACTACTTCACTTGAAGTTCCTATTAGACAGCAAGGTGTTTCTCATAAAGGGATTTCTATCGGAAATGATTGTTGGATCGGTGCGAAGGTTACTGTTTTAGATGGAGTAGTGTTGGGAAATGGTTGCATCGTCGCCGCCGGTGCAGTGCTAACGGGTGGGGTTTATGAACCATTTTGTATTTATGGTGGTGTTCCGGCCAAAATGATAAAGAGAAGGTTGGCAGTTAAAGATAAATTTCTTTAGGAAAAATTTTTATAATTATAACGCCGTCAGATTAATGAGCTTAAGTGTTTTAATGATTGTTAGATCTAATATTTACTCTAGTCCAGGGGGAGATACTACGCAAGTTTTAATGACTGCTAAGTATCTACGAAAAATGGGGCTAAATGTAGATGTGAAAGTGTCTACAGATGTAACAAATGTCGAAAAATATAATGTACTTCATTTTTTCAATGTAATAAGACCCGATGATATTTTGCCATTCATCAATCTTGGAATTCCATTTGTAGTATCTACTATATTTGTTGATTATTCTGAATATGAGAAGATCAATACTGGTACTATAAGAAGACTGTTGTTTAGATTTTTATCTAGTGGGCAAATTGAGTATATAAAGGCGATTGCAAGATGGCTTTTCAACGGGGATAAGATCAAGTCAAATTATTATCTTTTTAAAGGGCATAAGGCGTCTATGAGGAAAATAGCCTCAATGTCTCAACTTCTTCTACCTAATTCTCATAGTGAGTATCAACGATTGACGAATTACTTAGGGATTGATGTTCCATATAGAAAGGTTGTTAACGCTATCGATGACGCGTTATTTAATTCTAAGGCGGCCCTGGCTGAAAAATATAAAGATCATGTATTGTGTGTTGGAAGAATCGAAGGCCGAAAGAACCAACTTAATCTAATCAAAGCACTCGTTGGATCACCACTTAAGTTGACAATTATTGGCAAACCTTCACCCAATCACATCAAGTACTATAACGAATGTAAAACCCTTGCAGCATTAGATTCTAATATTGAGTTTATTGAACATATCGATCACGAAAGTTTGGTTAGTATTTATAAAGCTGCTAAGGTGCATGTTTTGCCGAGCTGGTTTGAAACCACGGGTCTTAGCTCATTAGAAGCAGGGATTATGGAATGTAACGTAGTGGTCACAAAAAAGGGAGATACGGAAGAGTACTTTGGGGACCTGGCCTATTACTGCGATCCTGATGATATAAGTTCGATTCGGAACGCAGTTGTAAATGCATTCAATGATCCTGTTAAGCCTGCTTTAAAAGAGTATATTGCCAGTAATTATACATGGGAAATTGCTGCTAATCAGACTTTTAATGCATACAAAGCGATCGATAACAAACTGATAGCAATTAATGAAAATAGCGATATTAGGAACTAGGGGAATCCCCAATAATTATGGTGGATTCGAACAATGCGCAGAGTTCCTTGCGTTGGGTCTTGTAAAAAAGGGCTATGAGGTGATAGTTTATAATTCTCATAATCACCCCTATCAAGAATCGAATTGGAACGGAGTGGAATTGGTTCATTGCTATGATCCTGAGTTTAAATTAGGAACAGCTGGCCAGTTTATTTATGATTTGAATTGCATCCGAGACTTAAAAAGCCGGGATGTTGACGTAGTTCTCCAACTGGGCTATACAAGTAGTTCTATATGGGGCTGGTTGCTGCCCAAAAATGTGGTTGTTACTACCAATATGGATGGTTTAGAATGGAAAAGAACTAAATATTCATCAAAGGTTAGGAAGTTTTTGTTATGGGCTGAACGTTTAGGCGTTAAGTATAGTGACCATCTAATATCGGATTCTGTTGGGATACAAGATTACTTAAAAGACAAATATGGAAAGGAATCGACTTTCATTCCTTATGGTGCTTATGTTTCCGATACTCCTGATTCTAAAGTCCTGGATGAATATAAGATCACGGAGTATGAATATGATTTGCTGATCGCCAGATTAGAGCCGGAAAATAGTATAGAAGTCATTCTAGACGGAGTATCTCAAGCTAAAACAGGAAGGCCATTCTTAGTTATTGGCAAGCACGAGACTAAGTATGGTGAATATTTGAAGTTGAAGTATAGTTCTGATGAATCTATAAGGTTTGTTGGTGGGATTTATGATATTACAAAACTAAATTCAATTAGATACTATTCCAATATTTATTTTCATGGGCATACAGTTGGCGGAACGAATCCTTCTTTATTGGAAGCGATGGCATCTAATAGTTTGATTTGTGCAAACCTAAATCCATTTAATCAATATATCCTTGGAAAGGATGCCGTTTATTTTAGTAATTCGGAGGAGGTGAGTAAGGTCTTGACATCAATTTTTAAGCAAGATTTATTTTGCAAAGAAATGATATTGAACAATACTAATAAAATCCATAATGTGTACAACTGGGACATTATCGTCCAGCAATATGCAGATCATCTTCAATCAATAAAAGGAATAATAACTCGTTAAGTTGAAATAAAATGAAAAAGAAAGTTCTAATCACAGGTGGCGCAGGCTTTATCGGATCTCATGTCGTTAGACGGTTTGTGAGTTCTTATCCGGAATATACTATAGTTAATCTTGACAAGCTTACCTATGCTGGTAACTTGGCCAATTTAGAAGATATTGAAAACGCCGGTAACTATAGATTTGTAAAAGGCGATATTGTCGATTCTTCATTTATTGACGAACTCTTTGAAGAAGAACAATTTGATGCAGTGATCCATTTAGCTGCTGAAAGCCATGTGGATCGGTCAATATCTAGTCCTATTGATTTTGTAATGACAAATGTTGTCGGTACTGTAAATCTCTTAAATGCTGCGAGAAAAGCATGGAAAGGTAATTACGAGAATCGGAGATTTTATCACGTATCGACAGACGAAGTTTATGGTACTTTGGGAGAAGAAGGAATGTTTACTGAAGAAACAGCATACGATCCTCATAGCCCTTATTCTGCTTCGAAGGCTGGGTCGGATCATTTTGTCAGAGCTTATGCGGATACCTATGGGATGAACACAGTAATTTCAAATTGCTCTAATAACTATGGTTCGTTTCACTTTCCTGAGAAATTAATACCTCTTGCAATAAATAATATAAAGCACAACAAACCTGTTCCTGTGTATGGGAAGGGAGAAAATGTTAGAGATTGGCTTTGGGTAGAAGATCATGCGCGAGCTATAGATGTCATTTTTCACAATGCTAAAGCTGGCGATACATACAACATTGGTGGACACAATGAGTGGAAGAACATTGATTTGATTCGACTGCTGTGCAAGATTATGGACAAGAAGCTTAATAGATCCGAAGGAACATCAGAACAGCTAATTACTTTTGTAACAGATAGAGCCGGGCACGATCTTCGTTATGCCATTGATTCAACCAAACTGCAAAAAGAGTTGGGATGGACTCCGAGCTTACAATTTGAGGAAGGATTAGAGAAGACTGTTGATTGGTATCTCTCCAATGAAGAATGGCTTGATAACGTAACATCTGGTAATTATCAAAAGTATTACGATGATCAATATACATCACGGTGATCTCGATTTTCTTAATCTAAATGATATCTCAATAAATGGAAATAATTAATACGCCTCTGTCCGGTTGTTTTATAATAAAGCCATCTGTATTCCCCGATGCCCGTGGTTATTTTTTTGAAAGTTTTAATGAGGCTCGATTCAATGAAAAAGCAGGACTTAATATTCACTTTGTTCAGGATAATCAATCATCGTCGTCTTACGGTGTTCTTAGAGGTCTTCATTTTCAGCGCGGGGAACATGCTCAGGCTAAATTAGTAAGAGTTTTAAGGGGGGAGGTTCTTGATGTTGCAGTAGATTTGCGTCCTGATTCTCCAACGTATGGGAAATCATATAGTGTTCTCCTAAATGAGGACAATAAGCTGCAGTTTTTCGTTCCCCGGGGATTTGCTCACGGCTTCGTTGTGCTTTCAGAACATGCGGAGTTTTTTTATAAATGTGATAATTATTATAATAAGGCATCTGAAGGGGGACTCTATTTTGCTGACCCCTCCCTTAATATTGATTGGAAAGTGCCTGTTGAAAAGCTATTAGTGTCTGAAAAGGATATGGAACTTCCAAACCTTAATGCGCTATAGGAAGTGATAACCCATTATTTTTACAGCTTATGAGTAAAATTCTTGTTTTCGGAGCATCCGGACAATTAGGAAGCTGCCTGAAAAAGGTGGCTGCTGAAAGAAATATTTCCAGGATGGTTTTTCCAGAGGAAAGTAGCGCTAATATTCTAGATTTGGATTCTTTAAAGAGTCTTTTTGAAGAGGTTCGCCCCTCGCATGTTATAAACTGTGCCGCCTATACTGCAGTAGATAGGGCTGAAGATGACGTGGAAACGGCAAGGAAAGTTAATAAAGATGGAGCCGCGAACCTTGCTTCTTTTTGTGATGCCTATGGATCTGTATTGGTGCATATTTCGACAGATTTTGTTTTTAAAGGGGATATTCCTAAACTCTTGAGTGAAGATGATCTTGCTGAACCTGTTAGTGTTTATGGATTGACCAAGTTAGAGGGTGAACAAGACATAGAAAGGCTGATCAAATCCTTTTTTATCATTCGTACAAGTTGGCTGTATTCAGAATTCGGGAATAATTTTGTAAAGACAATGCAACGCTTGGGCAGAGAACGTGATGTGCTGAATGTAATTGTAGATCAGGTTGGGACTCCAACATATGCGATAGATCTTGCTGCCGCCGTTCTTGATATAATAGAGTCGGGTAGCGAAGCTTATGGCATTTATCATTTTAGCAACGAGGGCGCGGTATCTTGGTATGACTTTGCTGAAGCCATTTTTGAAATTAGTAATATAGATGTAAAGTTGAATCCAATCCCTACTTCTGAATACGTGACCCGTGCGCAAAGACCGCCGTTTTCTGTCATGAGTAAGGCGAAGATTAAGAATGTGTTCGGTATAAAGATTTCGCATTGGAAGAAGAGCCTTGAGGCTTGTATCGAAAGATTAGCAGAAACAACTTAGTCAACAATCAATCGTAAAAAAGTTAGTATTATTATAATTCACAAACATGAAGGGCATTATATTAGCAGGGGGATCTGGAACCAGATTGCACCCATTAACGTTAGCAACTAGTAAACAGATGATGCCTGTTTACGATAAACCAATGATTTATTATCCGCTTTCTATTCTGATGCTTGCAGGAATAAAAGAGATATTGATTATTTCAACCCCCCATGATCTTCCTAATTTTGAAAAGCTTTTAGGAGATGGTTCTCGTATTGGCTGTAAGTTTTCATACGCAGTGCAGGAACAACCTAATGGCCTTGCTCAGGCGTTTGTAATTGGAGAAGAGTTTGTTGGTAGTGATAGCGTGGCTCTCATTTTAGGTGATAACATATTCTACGGTGATGGTTTGTCTCATCTTTTACAGGAATTAAAGGAGCCAGATGGAGGTGTTGTATTTGCATATCAGGTTGCGGATCCTGAAAGGTATGGAGTTGTAGAATTTGATCACGACAATAAAGTTCTGTCTATAGAAGAGAAGCCTGAGACCCCTAAATCTAACTATGCCGTCCCTGGGCTTTACTTTTATGATAATTCTGTAATTGAAATAGCAAAGAATATCAAGCCATCACCAAGAGGAGAATATGAGATTACCGATGTAAATAAAGTGTATCTTGAAAAAGGGAAGTTGAAAGTGGGTGTTTTAAGTAGGGGTACTGCATGGCTGGATACCGGTACTTTTAATTCTCTGATGCAAGCCGGGCAATTTGTTCAGGTAATAGAAGAGCGGCAGGGCTTGAAGGTGGGGTGTATAGAGGAAGTTGCTTATAGAATGGGATTTATCTCAATGGATGAGTTGAAAAAGATCGCTCAACCTCTAGTAAAAAGCGGATATGGCCAATATTTATTAGGCTTAATATAGCCTTTTGGATTATTGCAAGCGTTAATAGGTACGAATGTGAAGAGGCCCTGTTTTGTGTTATCGCAAACCAAGCTCTTTTCACATTCATGCGTAATCCAATTAGAACTTTTTCGATAGTTTAACACTCATCCCAAAAGAGTTATTTAGTAGTTTGCCCTCATCTGCAGCTATTGTTACGCCTAAATCGAAGTTGTTTTTTAATTCTTTGTTGACCTGAACTAAACCAGAAAATTGATTCACTCTGCCGAATAAAAGCTCAACAGGAGTTACACTTCGCGGCTCGTCTCCAGTGGTGTGGCCTTCTGGACTCGTGCCGAAGGTCCCGTAATTAGCAGAATAGGACGCTTTCGTCATAATCCTAAATGTTTTTACTGCGGCTTCCAATCCTAGATGAAATGCGACAACTCTATTATTGACAAAGTATTCATTTTGAAATGAAGGCAGATCGCTTCGTCCTAATATCTTTGATGTAATAAATGGTGATCCTAATACCATATTTTTGTATGTCCATCCATTTAGATAAAAGTAGTTGTTATAATAGTCTTCGTCTCCTGATTTTGTAGGCTTAGATCCGAATTCTCCTGCCTGGTTTTTTGAATAAAATAGCTCTAATAATATAGTTTTCCATTTGAAACCATCATTTGATCGGTTAAAGTTTTTATTTCTTAATGTGATACCGTTAAGCCCGTCTTTTATATTGGCCAGTTTGGATAATGCCCCGACATCATAAAAACTCTGACGATAGATGAGCATTGTTATATTGGAAAAATCATATTCAGCCCCGATATCTATTGATCCTAATTGATTGCCGATCTTTGATCTGGGAATTTTCCCAGCGCCGTATGTTTTCCCGACAGCTACATAAAAAAAGGTCTCAATAGGAGACAGATCAAAATCCTCTCCATAAATTTTTCGCTCATTTCCCCAAAAGACCTGGTGACTAAATCCTCCATACAATTTTAGTTTCCACTCAGGCTTTCCGATTCTTCCATAAAAGGATTTTTGATGAAAATAAGTCTTGGGATGTGTGTCATAGAGAGGATATCTGAAAGATGTGGGCGGAGCCGTCCTAATCGTGTCAAGGACATCTTTCCGTCCTAAATATCCGTGGGAGAATGTGCCTTTTATAGCTATCAAACCATCTGCGATAGGTATGGTCCAATATTGTGGTATAGAAATTTCGATTTGGGGAACACCCAGTGCATTTCCGGATACTGCAAAGTTTCCGGAAGATAGTGACGTATCACCGTTTAGTCCCATTATGTCTTTACTTCTCCCTGCTTTTAATTGAAATATGCCGGCTTTAAGCTTCAAATAGCTTTGTATTAAAAGAAGTTCAGATTTATTTCCGAGATTCGCTCGTCCCTCGAAACCGAATCCCCAATCTAGCAAACGATTACTTGTTGAATCGTAGTCTCTGTGGACTTTCATAATCATACTGCCACTCGCCCCTTTTACAGGGATGCTGCCATTCTGATTGGAACGAAGCCAGAATGGAACGGAGCTTTTATTTGTTATAGTTGACTGCATTGCCGCTTCATAATCAATCTTTGATTGTGAATAAGAAATTTTCGTGATTAATAAAAATAATAGTATTGTCCAATTCAGTTTTTTCATTTCTAGTGAGGTTCCAGTAGCGCAGGGTAAAATTAATATTTTTCGTTAATCTTATATCATAAAGCAATACAATAGCTGTAATTTCTGTTCCTTTTTGTATAAGAAAGTATATGAATGGGGTAAAAGACTGAATCATATTTAAGAGAAATACGAACTTCTGAAGATTGAGTTGGGAATAAAGATATGAAGATATTTTGAATCAAAAGAACTCTGCCCTGCTGCAAAGGGCTTTTGATTGTCTTTAGGGAAAGTCATTGTAATAATGGATTGGATAGCGAAAAGTCAAGAGTGTCCGGGTTTTTACTATTCAGACGCATCGATAAATTTTACTTCTTCAGTAAAAAGATGCTAAAACCAATATTTGATTTATTAAGTGGATAGTACTAACATGCTTCGCACACAGGGTTGACGTTGAAATTTCCAAAATTAGCGAGCATAGTACGCCTATTTTAGTATGGCTTAGAGGATAGGATCTGGCAGATTCATTCATGATCAGTTAAGCGATAATATTACGATATACACAACTTGTTTTTTTTTTGCGCGTATAATGACGTAGTGATATATGTTATTGGAATGCAGTATGAGACCGTTTGATATCCTTAGAGCAGTTTGGGATAATAAATTTCTGTATATTTTATTGATGAATCTTTTTTTCAATGCTTTTGAAGTAAGTTCCCAAGTTACCAGCCCTTTTAACTTAAGATATCATACCCAACAACGAGGAGGAATTCAGTATGTTGCAAATGCGATTTTAAGCTGTAAAGGATGTGATGCGGTGAATGAATTACCTCCTTATGGTAAAGGAAATAATAATGATTTTGATATGTTCTTTGTTGATGTTGACGAAGATCAGACTACATTTAATTCAAGTTCAGCCAGTTTAAATTTACCAGATTGCTCTTCAATAAGTTTTGTTGGCTTGTACTGGGGGGCGGTAGGTTCACCGACAAATCCAAGAATAAAAGAGAAAAATAGGGTAAAATTAGGGCTACCTGGAAAGCAATCTTACATAGATTTGGTAGCGGATCAAGATCTAGGCAACTTTAGGAACAGGCACTATCAATATTTTAAGGATATTACTTCGTTGGTTCATACCTTGCCTTCACCCAATGGCACATTCACGGTAGGCAACATTGTAACAGATCAAGGGGCTAAAGACTTGTATGCGGGATGGACGATTGTTGTTGTATTCAAAAACGACCTATTACCGTCAAGAGATCTGTCAGTATTTGACGGATTTGTCCCAGTGGTTTATCCTACTCGTTTTGATCTCAATATCGGCGGTTTTCAAACGCCTCCCCGGGGACCTGTAAGTTTAGATTTTGGGGTGGTTGCTTACGACGGAGAGAGAGGGATCGGTGGTGACAGGATGCTAATTAATAACAAGCCGGTATTTGATATCTTACACGACAAGGACAATGTGTTTAACAGCACAATAGCCGTTAATGGGGAAGTTGCAAAGAATACCAGTCCCGCATTAAAGAATACGCTTGGATATGATGCTAGCATTATTCATTTGGAGAATTCCGATTTCACATATTTGAAAAATAATGAAACATCCTTGGTTGTTACTTTAGAAACAGTCAAAGAAGATTATTTTGTAGGCGTATTAACTTCTGCTATTGATAACTTTAATCCGGACTTTAAATTTCAATCTCAGCCGGTCATCGGAGATAAGGGTAATGCTCTGCTTGTTCCTGGTGAAACAGCGAGCTTTGAGTACAATCTAAAAAATATAGGAAATGATAAAAGCTCTATAACCACTTTCATCGATACAATTCCTGATTCTTTTGACTTCATTAAAGGCTCTTTTGAGGTAAAATACGATAACGAAAGTTGGATTCAGTTGAGTCAAGAATCAAAAGGAGGTAGATATATTAAGTACTCCTGGGAGACAAAGAGAATTGAAGCATCTCTAGGAGCTATCGCTTCTGGTGATTCTGTAAAAGTAAGATATAGAGCCCAAGTTACGAGTGATTTAGATAAGATTAAATGTGCTGGGAGTATAATTTCAAAATATGCTTGGTTGCAATATTATGGTAATATAAATACTAACTGGTTTTCAAAAGAACCTTCAGCTGCTGTGATTAAGAATAATTGCTCTTTGGAAGGCCCTGTAAATATTCTGTTCGATACTCAGTTCGGAGTAAAAGATACCGCAATCAATATTTACTGCTCAGGAACCCCAGTTTCCGACTTGCATCTCCCTACAGGTTACGCCCTTTACAAATCAGATGATGTCTCCTTTCAACATCCTTTAGATAAACTAGGAGGATCTGGTGTATACAAAGCCTACCGCAAACTTTCTACCGGTTGCGAATACAGCTTTAACGTTATTGCCCGTGCAGATTCTGTTACCATATATTCTCAACCGGACAATATAGAAGCTACAGTTGGTTCGGGAGTTGCTTTCTCTGTTGGGATAAAGGGAGAGAATGTCAGTTTTCAGTGGCAGGTGAATAAAGGTACGGGCACTTGGGAAGATATCGCTGGAGCTACAGAGAGAAGTCTGACAATTCCGAAAGTTACTGAGGAAATGGATGGGTATAATTACCGCCTGAGGATTACGACTCCTTGTAAAGATTACCTGCTTTCGGTGAAAGTGGTATTAAGCGTGAAGAAGCAGCCGGTGAGTAAGCCGTCTGAAGAGCCGGAGCCGCAGCCTGAAGTAAAGGACGAGAATGTGGGTGCTTTGTTTGTTCCGAATGCATTTATGCCGGCGAGCAATACGCAGGAACTGCGCAACTTTGTTGTGAAGGGACATGGGTTGGCGAAATGGCAAATGACGATATTTAATAAATGGGACCAGGTGATCTGGAAGACAGATGTGATCGGTGCGGACGGAAGCCCCGCTGAGAGCTGGGATGGAAAGATGTTTGGTGCGGATGCTCCCCAGGGTGCTTATATGTGGGCGATTGAGGCGGTGTTTGAGGATGGTAAGGAATGGGAAGGGATGAGTGTGCGGGACTCGAAGCCGCGGAAGAGCGGGGTGGTTTATCTGCTACGCTAGAGTTGAAAGTTTAGAGTTTAAAGTGGAAAGTTGAGGGCAGGGAGAATGAGTGGCTGGCGTATAGGGGAGCGCCAGCCAACTGGATGATCCGGTTATCGGGATTTTATCTGGATTTCAGTTTAGAGGCTGTTGGGTTTAATGACAAACGTATCTTTTAAGATTGCGGTCGTAGTGACATCTTATTTTTCTTCCTCCTATGCTGGCTTTCAGGGATTTGTTTCCGTTTTCTTCTCCTTCGGTAAGGGATATCTCTGTTGTTTCACTGTTGAAGTCTACCCCGTATTCTTCGCTGATAGCTTCGCGGATCAGCTGGAGGCCTTGCTCCAGTTTTTCATTTTTTGTTGTGCCCATATTGTTTATTTTTTAGTTGGTTACAAATACGTGGAGGGTGTCGCTCAGGCTGCCGCTTGCTGCGCGGGTTTGACCGATTATCCTGACCGGCCCTGTGTAGAGGGTGTCTTTCAGTACGAAAATGGCATTCAGCATTCCTCTCAGGTCTGATCCGGCTGAGCTGATGCCCCGGAATTCACCTATGCGGCTCCGGTCTGCTTTTTCTGCGCGGAACTGTACGGATTGTCCTGTGCTAGGTAAACCTTTTTTCCTCATCAGGAATACCTGGACCGGGATTTCGCTTCCGAACCCTTTTTGCACTGATGCTACAGAGGATTCGATCTGCAGGCTGTCGGGCAGGGCTCTTGTAAAGCTGAGCCGGATGATGGTGTCGACTCCGGGGACGGATACTTTTACCTCGGTGCCGGCATTTTCTGTTAAGGAGGATACCAGGTATGCTTTGGCCAGCAGCCTGCCGCTGCTGAGTGAGGCCTGAACTTTTAAGGAGGATGTATCGCTGTATCTGAATTTCCCGGCAGTGGTGGTGAATTCCACTTCCTTAAGGTCTGCATCGAGATTTACGTTGGCGGTGATGGTAATGAAGGACTTGCCGTCGGCTTCCACGCTCAGCGCATCTGCTTCGGCTGAAAGGAGCTGCTGCTTGTTTTTGAGGATGTACTCCGTCTGGTCCTGTTCGCAGGATAAATGGAGCAGGGCGACTGCAGATAATGCTGTGATTAGCACTTTTGTTTTAAAGAGTGAAAATGTTTGTAAAGCTTTCATAAATCTGTTTTAAACGGAGATCGAGTGCAAGTGAAGCGTAAGGGACGGCGGCTGTGGTCTTTTTGCTTACCAGTGGGTTGGGGCTTTCTTTGCGATACCATACGGAGCCGAAATGGAGCCTGACGGCATGGCTGAATGCAAGGCCGATACCGGTGTAGATGGCGGTTCCTCCTACTAAGCCATCCCTTTTTCCGTCTTCTTTAAATGAGCCAATGAGAATTCCTGAATGGAAGGAGAGGTATCCGGCAATGCCTTTGTCTATCTGGTTGAAAGGCACGTCGGTGTCCATGGGCCTCAGGTTCCAGTGGAAGCCGAGAAAAGGACTGAAACCCCTGGGAACTGCTTTGTTTCCCGGAGATCCGTAGGCGAGAAAGCCGAACTCTGCTTTTAAGGCATTGTCTGCCCGGGTTTCAAAATTGAATGTATAGGTGTCGGAGTAGAATCCTGATGAGGGCTGGTAAAAGCCTTCATAACTGTAAATGATGCTCTCTTTTTCTGATCTTAATTTGTTTATCCGGGTTGTTAGCGAGCTGATGGTGGCAATATGTTTCTTAAGGACCTGATAGTTCCTTTCCAGGGTGTCTTTTTCCTGCTGCAGCGCCTGAATGTTTGTGCTTGCCTGGCTGCTCCCCGGAAACTCTGTGTGATAAAGACGGAGGGCTGAGATCAGTTTGTTGATCACAAAAATGCTGCTGTCGAGATTGGCGAGGCGCTGTTCTGGTCCGGTGTCTGCCCGGCTGACCGGGTGCAGATTGACGGGAGAGCGGTAGCCCAGCAAAATGCCGGGATCTGAGAGATTGTTCACTGAAGGCAGGGACGCGCAGGGAATGCATTTACTGCTATACTTTGTCAGTGCCTTTATCATGACGGGCGAGATGGCCAGGGGCGGAAGCTGGCTTGTCAGGGAGCGGTCGATACCTGCTTTTAGTGTTTCAAGCTTATCTTCTTCTGCCTTTAACCGGGCGATGAGTTGGGAGAAATCGGTCTTGCTTCCGTCGGGATTTACAATGGGGGTGTTCAGGAATTTGAGGAAGTCGTTGAACTCGTTAAACCCAAATTCGAAGGAGTCGCAGTTGCAGCTGGCTGAGGGGGATGAGAACGTGATCCGCTGTAAACTGTCGATGGTGTTATAAATGGATTTTGTTTGCTGCACATGCCTGCCGGCGTTCATGGCTGATGAAGCAGGAAGAGGGGCAAACAGCGAGTCGACAATCCTGATCATGCCTTCGGGCCTTGACCGGGTGGTAACCAGCATGAAATAGCGGTTGCCTGGTAACAGGGCCGGGAGATTGATTTTGAATACTCCGGGCTTAACGGTCAGGGTGTCGGTGACCGGAAGCAGGTTCAGCCCCTGTTTTTGGATTTCCTTTTTTGTTGCTATCCTTAATGAATGGATCTTCCTTCCGGAGAACAGGTTGGAAACACATGTTGGCTTGAGCGTGGCAAAGCAGCCTGACTTATTGATCCCCAAAAGAGATACATTGACGATTTGTTTGCCGGCAGGGTGTTGCAGGGTAATGGGAAGCGGACGGTCAAACAGCAGGTTTGTTGAACCTATAGTGGACGAATCCAGTGACACCGCCACCGGCGTTGCTGCGGCCTGGGCTGTTGCTGTGCCGGGGTGCAGCGTGATGTAGCAGGAGAAGAGCAGGAGAGCGAACAGGAACTTCTTCATGTGCTGTTTCTTTTATGCTAAATTACCGGCAGCCCGGGCGGTTTAAAAGAGGAGATTCCCTGATTGGATACCCGGAAATTTCCGGTATTTGAATCCGGAAATTTCCTTGCTTCGGGAAATGAAATTATAAATAGGAATAGTCAGGTTATCTGCTTATCTTTCTGGTAACTAACAATATTCCGAACGTGTTAAAGCATGTGATCATTCTGGGTGGTGGGGTAGCCGGTATGAGCGCAGCCCATGAACTCGCTGAACGGGGGTTCAAAGTCACCGTTTTTGAAAAACAGCGCTCTTTGCCTGGTGGCAAGGCCCGCTCGATCCCTGTAGAGGGTACTGCTGCCGGCGGAAGGGAGCCTCTGCCGGGTGAGCATGGATTCAGGTTCTTCCCGGGCTTTTATAAACATATTATTGATACGATGGAGAGGATCCCGTTGATGGACGGGACGGGAAAAAGATCGGTGTGTGATAACCTGATTGAGTGCCCCAACATGATCCTGGCCCGGATGGATAAGCTGCCGATCGTTCTGCCTAATCATTTTCCACGTTCGTTCAGGGAGCTGAAGCAGATGATCAGCCGTTTGCTGAATGCCGACACCGTGCTGGAGCCGGGTGAGCAGGACCTGATGACCCGGAAGTTGTGGCAGCTTATGACTTCCTGTAAAGAGAGACGGATCAACGAGTATGAGCGGATTGGCTGGTGGGAGTTTACGGAGGCCGACCGGCATAGCAAAGCTTACCAGACGCTTTTTGCGGATGGCTTGACGAGAACGCTGGTAGCCGCAAGGGCGGAAACCTGCAATACGAAGACGAACGGGGATGTGCTGGTGCAGCTGCTGTTTAATATGGGGAATCCTGCTGTTAAGACCGACCGGATATTATGCGGCCCTACGAATGAGAAATGGCTCTTCCCCTGGCTGACTTATCTGCGGGAAATAGGGGTGGAGTATCATTTTGACAGCGAGGTGTTCAGGCTCGAGACGGATGTGGAAAGCAATGCTGTTACAGGTGTGGTGGTGAAACAAGGGCATGAGGAAGTGCTGTACTCTGCGGACTATTACCTGTGTGCTTTGCCGGTTGAAAGGGCTGCTGAACTTGTGAAGAAATCGGCTTTGAACGAGCTGCACCAGGAGTTTAATAATATTATCGCCCTGAGTAAGTGCGTGGCCTGGATGAACGGGATGCAGTTTTTCCTGCGGGAGGATGTGAGCCTGGAAAAAGGGCATGTGATTATGGCCGACACTCCCTGGGCGCTGACGGCGATATCGCAGGTGCAGTTCTGGAATGTGGACATCAGGGGGTATGGCAACGGCGGGGTTGGGGGGATCATTTCGGTGGATGTTTCTAACTGGGAACGGCCGGGCATCTTATATCATAAACCGGCTGACCGGTGTACGAAAAAGGAGGCTATTGCGGAGGTTTGGGAGCAGCTTAAGCGATCGGTGAACGTGGGACAGGTGGTATTGACCGATGAGAACCTGGTGCTGGCGTATGTGGATGGTGCGATCATCTTTGAGAATGAGCTTGCTGCGAAATGGACGGAAGCTGCCGACCCGGAGCTGAATGAACTGATGCCTTATG
Organism: Pararcticibacter amylolyticus; assembly: GCF_003130405.1. GTDB lineage: Bacteria > Bacteroidota > Bacteroidia > Sphingobacteriales > Sphingobacteriaceae > Arcticibacter > Arcticibacter amylolyticus. The sequence goes on along the minus strand of NZ_QEAS01000021.1, from coordinate 75,881 downwards.
GATCGAAGGGCATCAACCGGAATGAAGAGCCTTTGCTGGTGAATGAAATTAATACCTGGGCTATCCGGAGTGATGCCAGGACGGCGGTGTCTAACTTGTTCCTGGCTTCGGACTATGTGCGGACGCATACAGACCTTGCAACCATGGAGGGGGCGAATGAGGCGGCCAGGCGTGCGGTGAATAACATCCTGGAGGTGTCGGGCAGCGGGAGCTCTTTTTGCAGGGTGTGGGAGCTGGATGAGCCTGACTGGCTGTTGTATTATAAGCGGTTTGATCAGCGACGGTATGTTCAGGGCCTGCCCTGGATGTTCAGGGAGCCGTGGTTTGCGGGAATCCTGAATGTTCTCTTACAGATCTTTAAAAAGTTAAAACTCTATTGACGATGTGGAAGGCGCTCTCTTTGTATTTTATTCCCCCGGAGGGCAGGAGTAGTCCTGAACTGCTGCGGAAGTATTCCCTGGTTGTGAATATTATCCTGATCACCGTGTTGTTTGATATGGATTATGCCTTCACAACGGTGCTGATTGGCCTGGAAGAGGGAACCAAGGTGATGCTCTTTGCTGCGGCTGTGCAGTTTTCGGCTTTGTTTGCGTTGAAAAGGGGCAGCTCCCTGCTGCTTGTGACGAATGTGTATGTGGCGGCGGGGGTGCTGGCTGTACTGGTTTCTGCCTGGTATTCGGGAGGCTTCAGGTCGCCGGTCCTGCCCTGGTTGTCTACTTCGCCTATTGTGGCCATGCTGATGGCTGGAAGGCGGACGGGGTTCTTCTGGATGGCTTTTAATACGGTTTGTGTCCTGGTGCTGGCCTGGCTGAGCGGCAAGGATTATGCATTTCCGGTGAGCTATGACCGGGGCTGGGAGAATATGCTGTCGGCTAATTGCTATGCGGGGCTGGTGCTGATTATTTTCTCGATGGCACTGGTGTTTGAAAACGGGAAGAATGCGGCAATTAAGCGCCTGGAAGAGAAAAGCCTCCTGCTGGCGGAAGAGAAGAGGAAGACGGCTTTGTACACGGTTTCGCAGGAGATTCATGATAATGTGGGGCAGACGCTTTCTATCATTAAGCTGAACCTGCACCTGCTTGATGGGACGGGGGCGACTGAGAATCCGTCGATGCTGCGGGAGACGATCGGCCTGACTCAAAAGGCTATTGCGGATATCAGGAACCTTTCGAGCAGTTTGTATACGGAGAATATCCGGGAGTTTAATCTTCCTGAGGCGCTTAGGGCTGACCTGGCGCTGGTGGAAAAGTCGGGGGCTTACAGGACGTTCCTGAATGTGATCGGGAAGGACGTGCTTGACCCGAAAACGGGGTTTATCTTATTCAGGATTGCAAAGGAGGCGATTAATAATATTCTGAAGCATGCGGATGCGGATACGATCCGTGTGGACCTGGATTTTGCTGAGGGCTTTTCGTTGAGGATAAGTGATAACGGCCGGGGGATTGGCTATGAAACGGGGGCGGGCCAGGGGATGTACATCATGAAGGAGCGGATGGGGCTGCTGGGGGGAGACCTGGAAGTGTTCTCTGATAAGGGAAAGGGTACCAGCCTCGTCGCCAGGATTCCCGCACAGATGTTGTCGTAATTTTTTTATGCTGGAATTTTGTTTATGGACATCCGGATAGGTTTGGCTGATGATCAGCAATTGTTTTTACGGTCTTTGTCGGCCCTGATCTCTTCGTTTCCGGGCTTTTCTGTGTCTGCTGAGGCGCTGAACGGGGAGGAGATGCTGCTTAAGCTCCGGGACGCGGAGGAACGGCCTCATATTGTGCTTCTGGACGTGAGTATGCCTGTTATGGATGGCTGCATGACGGCGGAGAGAATCAGGATCTCGTTTCCGGAGGTGAAAACTGTGGCGCTTTCGATGAAGCAGGATGACGACTCGGTGCTGAAGATGCTGAGGGCGGGGTGCTGTGCTTATTTGCTGAAGGATATTGATCCGCATGAGCTTAAGTGGGCGCTGACCCAGATCTACTCTTCGGGTTATTATAATGCGGGATTTATTAAAGTGAACCTGAACCGGCTGCTTTTGCATGATCAGCATAAGCAGCCGGTGATTACGGACCGGGAGAGGGAGTTTTTGAAGTATGCGTCGAGTGACCTTACGTATAAGCAGATTGCTTCGAAAATGTTCCTTTCGGAGAAAACAGTGGATGGCTACCGGGAGGCGTTGTTTTCGAAGTTTAATGTGAAAAGTAGGGTGGGGATGGTGCTGGAGGCGGTGAGGAGGGATTTGTTGAGGATATGAAGGGGGGGGAGGGGGAGTTATGGGGAATGAGTTGAAAGTTGAGAGTTGAAAGTTTAAAGTTAGGGCAGGGGGGGATAAGTGATG
>NZ_QEAS01000021.1:72195-73384 GCF_003130405.1 Pararcticibacter amylolyticus | reverse complement strand
TGTTCAGAGTTTTATTGAAAGCTCGAGACGTCCTCCCAAACCGGTTTCAATGATCTTCTGAAGGGTTGAGAAGCGGACTTCTTTAACGTTGTTCTCAATCTTTGAAATATAGGATTTTGTGGTTCCTATTTTGATCGCCAGTTCTTCTTGTGTTAGTCCCTTTTCCAGGCGGGCTTCTTGTATCAGTGCCCCTATTTTGAAGTTCTGATATCCGGCTTCAAGTGCATCACGCTTCCGGGTACCATGCTGACCGTAGTGCTTATCCTTAAATTGATCAAGTGTTTTTAGTTTCTCATTTCCCGCTTTCATATTCTTCCTTTATTTTAAGTGCTTTCTCAATTTCTTGTTTGGGCGTTTTTTGTGATTTTTTTTGAAATCCGTTCATTAATATTATCAGGTTTTCATCATCAAAGAAGCAGAATATTCGGAAAATATCACTTCCCTGCTGTACCCGGATTTCAAAAAGACCCTCCGTGTTCTCTAGATGCTTCAGATATGTCTCTGGTACTCTCTGTAGTTCTTGGATGAGCTCTAAAGTCCATATAATTTTATCCCTTACCTTGTCTCTCTGCTTTAAGAAAAATTCTTCAAAGTAATCTTTGTAAAAGATAACGGTTCGGACTTTTGTTTTTTTGAGCACAAACAAAGATAGGAAAAGTTGTACTTAAGTGAAACTTTAAATAAGAGGGGGGGTAGGAGTTATGGGTTATGAGGGATGAGTTAAGAGTGGGGGAGCTGATAGCTGACCGCCGATTGCCAAGAGCTGACTGCTAGTGGTTTGTGAAAAAGTGTGATGTTTTTTGTGTAGTGGGGGTGTGAGGTAAAGGGGGTACTTTTGGGGTAAAGTGCGCTCACACTATGCTTCTTGAATTGTTTAATTTTCTGATCTTTTCTCTGGTCGTTGCCCTGGTGTTTCTTGTTGTGCCTTACCGGCTGGGGTGGAGGTTTTTCCTGAGGGTTTTCTGTGTCTTTCTTGGTTTGGGTATACTTGTCATTGCTGCTGATGGGATTGCGGGGACGGGTTTGCGTGCATCGGGGAACGGACATGCGGGAGAGCTTGAGTGGCTGGAGGGGGATGTGGTGCCGGAGGGGAAGGTGGATTCTTTGGATGTGTTAGGGAGTGAGGAACGGAAAGTGGGTGTGAATGGAGATAGGTTTGTGGTGAAGGCGGGGTTTGGGGAGGTGTGGT
>NZ_QEAS01000021.1:67073-72110 GCF_003130405.1 Pararcticibacter amylolyticus | reverse complement strand
GAGGGCAACTAAGAAAAAGTCTAGGGGTTAAAGCTGAAAGGTTAAAGCTTAGGGCAGGGGGGCTATTTTGAAATTACATAAACCTTATTTTGAAATTGCATAAGAATAGTGCCTTATACAGGAGCTGATCGCTAATAGCTGATTGCTGACAGCTAAGAGGCGCTTGGGAGAGATCTGCTGGAATGATTCTAAATAAGTATGGGGATTTGTTTGGAACCGGTCTAAATAAATATATCTTTGCCGGAAATTGCCGGACGGCTGAGTGCTGTCGGGCGGGCGGCTTGCCGGACATCTTTCATGTATATTTTAGACTAATGCGAATTAAACATTTTCTGTTGACGGGTGCCTTTTGCACTTGTGTTGTTGTAGCGAACGCTTTCCAGGGGCCTCATGTGCCGGCATCTAATCAAAAAACTTATGGTGGAACTTTACGTGCGGAGGATCAGCAGACGGGGTCTGTGAGGGGACGGATTACGACTGCTGACGGCAGTGTGGCGTCGTATGTGTCGGTGGTGCTGAAGGGTACTAAGTTTGGTGCGATGTCTGATGAGAATGGGGAGTATCATATTAAGCGGGTGCCAGCGGGTGATTATACGATCGTGGTTTCGGCGGTGGGTTTGTTCCCGAAGGAAAAGCAAATCCGGGTTTCGGGAAATGGTACTGTGATTGCGGATTTCTCCCTGAAGGAGGATCGCTCGGAACTGGATGTGGTGCAGGTGAACGGTCGCCGGAATAAGTTTAAAACGGATAAGGTTTCTTCTTCTTTGAGGCTGCAGACTCCTTTGCTGGAGGTGCCGCAGAATATCCGGGTGGTAACGGATAAGCTGATTGCAGACCAACTGGTATTTGACATTGTTGACGGGGTGACCCGCAATGTGAGCGGGACGGTAAGGACTGGGCACTGGGATGCGCAGTATGCGAATATTTCGACGAGGGGAACGACGATTCCGGCTTTCAGGAACGGAATGAACCTGAAGATGCCCTGGGGACCGCTGGCTGATGATGCGGCGACGATTGAGCGGATTGAGTTTGTGAAGGGGCCTTCGGGCTTTATGATGGCAAACGGGGAGCCCGGCGGTATCTATAATATTGTGACTAAGAAACCTACGGGTGAGAACAAGAGTTCGGTGAGCCTGAGCGGCGGCGGCTATAACCTGGCGCGGGCGGCAGTGGACCTTGACGGCAAGCTTTCGGCTGACGGCAGGCTGCTTTTCCGTTTGAACGTGGCGGCCCAGACGAAGGGGAGCTATAATAAATACAATTACACGGATAAATATGTGATTGCGCCGGTGGTGAGCTACCAGGTTGACAGCAATACGCTGGTGATGGCGGAATATACGACGCAGCATGTGGAGGCTCAGGCTTTGGGTACTTATGGTTTTTCTCCGAATGGATACGGGGATACGGACCCGAGTTTCTTCCTGGGGGATCCGGCGCTGGATCCTGCTAAGTTGTATGACCATAATGTCACCTTGTATTTTACGCATAAGCTGAATGCGGACTGGAAGGTGAATGCGCAGGCGGCTTATGTGAAGTATGGCTTGTATGGCGGGACGCCCTGGCCGTCGAAGATTGCTCCAAATGGTGATATGAGAAGGTATTTGAATATCAGTGAGGAGCTGGCGATCAATAAGAATGCGCAGGTGAGTTTGATGGGGGATGTGAGTACGGGCCCGGTGATCCACCGGATTATGACGGGGGTGGATATGGGGAACCTGAAGACTTGGGGGGATTTTTCGAGTGTGATGCATGGTGACCTGAAGCTGCGTGACAACCGCCCTTTTAATATCTATAAGCCGGAATACGGAATTCCTGCGGATAGTATCCCGGTTTTTGACCGGTCCAGGAGTATACAGATCCGTTCGGGAGCAAATACTTATGCTACTAATGTAACTTATACCGGGGTTTACTTGCAGGATGAGCTGCGGATGCTGGATGAGAAGCTGCGCCTGACACTTGCGGGCAGGTTTACTCATGCGGTGACGGTAGGCAAAGCTGATAGCATACATGTGTCAGACAATGCTTTCAGTCCGAGGGTTGGATTAAGTTATTCAATCACAAAAGATTTTACCGCTTACACTCTCTACGATCAGAGTTTCCTCCCTCAGGCGGGGCAGGATTATTTCAAAAACTATTTTAAACCTGTGAGGGGGAATAATATTGAGTTCGGATTGAAGAAGGACTGGTTTGATGGTAAATGGAATACTTCGGCTGCTGTCTATCAGATCACTAAAAAGAATGTACTGACGCCGGATAATGAGCATAGTACAGGAAACAGGGCTTATTCTATCCAGCTTGGTGAAGCACAGTTTAAAGGGATAGAATTTGATGTTATGGGTGAAATTGTAAGAGGGTTGGATGTGGTACTGAATTATGCTTATACAGATGCTAAGGTGACTGAAGACGCGCTACAGAGCCGAATAGGTAACCATATCGCTAATTCTGTTACCCATCTTACTAACGGATGGCTTTCTTACCGCTACCGGAAACAGGGAGCTTTGCTGAACGGCTTTGGGCTGAGCGGCGGCTACCAGATGCAGCTGGGACGCTTTACCGGAAATAGTGCCAGGGAGCCTAACCTTCCTGATTATATCCGCTTTGATGCGGGGGCTTCTTATGAGAAGGGCAAGATCACCATTTCTGCCCTGGTGAATAACCTGCTCGACCGCAGACTGCTTACACAGGGGTCTTACACGGAATTGAAAGAGCAGAAAGCGGATGCGGTGAATTACTATACCTATATCTATGAAATGCCCAGGAACATGAGGCTGACAGTGGCTTACAGGTTCAAATAATTAATTGATTGTTTTTATTACACAGCATAATGAGCACCATGAGACAGAGGCCGGCAAGGAAGAAGCAAAAGGATTCGCTTTTTAAAAGGATTAATAACTGGCTCCATTTGTGGCTGGGCCTGATATCGGGGATCATTGTGCTGGTGGTGTGCCTGACTGGCTGTATCTGGGTGTTCCACGAGGAGATCACGAACTTGATGGAGCCTGAGACGAAGGTGGAATGGCAGGCGAAACAGGTGCTTAGTCCTTCGCAACTGATGGGGATTGCTGCCAGGCTGCATCCTGATAAGGTGCCTTCGTATGCTGAATACCAGCAGGGGAGGACGATTAATCTGAACCTGAGGGTGGTGGGTGCCGCACCCCGCGACCGCCGGAGCGGCGGGACGCTGCTGAAGATTAACCCGTATACGGGGGAGGTGATTAAGACGGAGGTGCGCAAAAAGGGGGAGACTGATTTCTTCCGCTTTATCCTGAACGGACACCGCTTCCTGTGGATGCCTTACGAGATCGGCAGGCCTATCGTGAATTATGGAACGCTGGTTTTTGTGGTGCTGCTGATTACCGGCCTGATCTGGTGGTATCCTAAAAAATGGAATAAGACGACGCGCGAGAAGAGTTTTACGATCAAGTGGGGTGCTTCTTTTAAACGGGTGAACCTCGACCTGCATAATGTGCTGGGTTTTTATTCGCTGCTTTTCCTGGCGGCGATTGCCCTGACGGGAATGGTGTATGGCATTAAGTGGTACAGCGAAGTGCTGTACTGGGTAACTTCAGGTGGGCAAAAGCTTGCGGAGTATAAGACTATGGAGTCTGATTCTCTTCAGAAGGGTAAGGGGTACAGGCCGGAAGCGGCGATGGACCTGGCCTGGGCGAAAGTGATTGCTAAGCATCCGAAGTCCATGGGCTTTTATTACAGCTTCCCGGATACTTCGAATGCGAAAGCGGCGATTAATGTGGTGGTGTATCCGAATAAGGGGCAGTTTTATAATAGCCAGGGCTATTCTTTTGATCAGCATACGGTGAAGGAAATGGTGCGGGAGGATGCTTATTCTGTTCCTTATAGCGAGGCGTCGTTCGGGGAGAAGGTGCGTAAAATGAATTATGATATCCATGTGGGGAGTATCCTGGGCTTCCCTGGTAAAGTGATGGCTTTCCTGGCTTCTCTGATCGGAGCGAGCTTGCCGGTGACGGGGTTTTTGGTGTGGTATGGGAGGAAGTTTGGGAAAAAGAGGGGGAAGAAGAAGTTGAAAGTGGAAAGTTCAGAGTTGAAAGTGGAGGGGAGAGAAGTTGTAGGTTATAAGTAGTAAGTTATAAGTTGAGGACAGGAGGGGAAGAGAAGTTATGGGTGATGAGTTATGATTTATGAGTGACGAGTTTGATAGCTGAAAGCCGATAACTGACTGCTGATTGCCGAAAGGGTTATGTGGGGATAGTTGAAAGTTGAAAGTGGAGAGTTTAAAGTTAGGGCAGAGGGTTATGTGACGAGTCGAGGGTGAGTGATGGTTTGGGGGGAAGGTTAAGGTGAGTGGGGGACGGAAATAGGGATTGAAAGGGTCATACTGTTTTATATAGGGCTTATATAAAACAGTATGGCCTTTTTTGTATATAAGGCGGATGTGTTGGTGGTGAGGGTTAGAAGGCGTATCCTAAGCTTATGCCGGCAAAGTAGGGGATGAAGCCTGATTTGTTGAAAATGGGGTTGATGCTGGCGCGGAAGCTGAAGCCGCTGGTTTCGGGCTGGTAGCGGTAGCCGAAGGTCATGGTTCCGATGAGGCTGGATGAGGAATCGAATGAGAGGAAGTCATCGTCGTCATCATCGCCTAAGTTAATGTAAGTGGCGCCTAAGCCTATCTCGAAGTATTTGCCTTCTTTGCCAAGGAGGTAATTTGCCTGTAATGGAAGTGTGAACAGGGATGAGTTGTCTACTGACATGTAGCCTGCTCCGAGGCGGCCGCCTATGCCGTCGCGCTTCTGTGTGAAACGGGTGTCGTAGTTGGCGGAGACGAGTAGTCCGGGGCCTCCGAGTTCTACAAAGACGTTTTGGGCGCGGGAAATGGGTGCTTGTGCTTTGACGTTCGTGTTCAGGAATGCGAGAATGGTTAATGTGAAAAGGGTAAATTTAATTGTACTCATAATATATGGTTAATTGAATGTTGTATTTAGAGAGTACGGAGGGAGGAGAGGATATGATACAGGGGGAAGGGGGGGGGAAGTTTAAAGTTTAAAAAGTGAAGGGGGAAAA
>NZ_QEAS01000021.1:65813-66839 GCF_003130405.1 Pararcticibacter amylolyticus | reverse complement strand
TTCCCGGGGCTACTCCAGGCAGCCCTGGGTGGGTTTTTGGCGGTGTTTGAAGAGCAACTGGTAGGGGGTGATGACGGACTTGATGGATGAGCAGTTGGTTTCTTTGTTGGGGATGGTGGCGGGATCGGGGTTGTTTTTGGCTTTTGAACGGACGGTGTATTTCTTTTCAAGGCATTTTACGGGCTTTTGATTGACGAGGTAGATACGCTGTTCGGTGATATTGTCCCGGGTGGTTCCTTCGGGGCCTGATTCGAATGACCATGTGGTGTTTTGGCGGTGTACGAAAAAGAGGGTGCTGTCTTGCACGAAGTAACGGTCGGTGGCGGAATAGTGATCGTATTCGTTATACTGGTGGACGATGAGGCGTAAGCGGCCTTTTTCTGTGTAGTAGCTTACGGTACCGTTTTTTTCACCGTTACAAGAGTATTTGAAAGTTGTGGAATCGAGCGCGCCTTTTTCTGCTTTATCCATAATACCGGCATAGGCTTTTTGGATTTCTTCGGTATTGGCAGGGGCCTTGGCGGCTTCGGTTGCAGATTGGGGTTCAGCGGTTGTTGACGAAAGGGTGTCGTGCTGGGTAGAGTTGTTCTGGGTATGCGTGGTGTCGTGATCGTGCGCTGAATCTGGCTGGCGGTTACTGGTACAGGACAGGCTCAGTACTATGATAAAAGAGCAAAGGGTGTGAATGATCGTGTAGTTTTTCATGGGAATCTGAGAAGCAAGGATGGTGCCATTTGGGTAGCTAAATGTTAAAAGTTGAATGAATTATGGGTTATGGGTTGAGGGTTTTGGAGTGAAAAGTGATGGGGAGAGATGAAAACCGGGTGTTAATGATTAAAAATTGTGTTTTGGACATGAATAAAAGTTGCCATAAATAATGGTTGCATAAATTGCTGATTTTTAATCGTTTGTGCGTGGTGTGTTGATGCGTTGAGTAAGTGCTGGTTTGTTTCAGGTGTGCGGGATGTCGGTCTTCCCGCTTGGTTGAAACGTTTCGTGAGCTTATGAAACCTATTTTCGGCACTT
>NZ_QEAS01000021.1:62697-65773 GCF_003130405.1 Pararcticibacter amylolyticus | reverse complement strand
ACATGGGCAGGATAGTTGAGAAGCAGGTGCGACTCAGCATGGTCAGCATCACGGACATTTCAAAAAGTCTTAACGTTAACCGGAGAACTCTGTATAATTGGTTTACCAGGCCGAGGATACCGGAAGCAGTAGTGTTGAATATCGGAGATTGCATAGGTTACGACTTCTCTGTCCAGATACCGGGACTGGACAGTTCGGACATCATCAGAAATAAGAAAGATATTTTTGAAGGCACTTCTCTCTCTATTGATGATGATTTCTATAAAATGAAATACTTACATTTGTTAGAAAAGTATAACCAGATGCTAGAGGACATCCGGTTATACCGATTTAGCACCTGAATGAATGATATTTTACCTGCGAAGTTTCGCCTTTTTACTTTTATTAATAATCTTAGTTTCTTTCTTTTTTAAGAAATTTTCCAGGTATCGTTATCTATTTCTTTTTTTGATAACCGCTTTAAGCCATGGACTTGCTGTCATGGTGAACGCCGGGATTCCGCTTGTTTTACTGTTCGGCCCCCTTATTTTACTGGCCTTGCGCGATTACAGGCGGAAACCCGTGCAGCGGAGAAAGGCCTTGTTGCACTGCCTGCCTTTTTTACTGTTTTCACTCTGGTACTTTGTGCTATACTGGTTGATTTTCAGGGGTTTATATTCTGAAGAGATACTGGAAGGATATTACATTGCTTATTTTCTCGCGATGCCGGTGTCGCTGATTAGCTACGGTATTATGTGCCTGATGAGGTCTGCAGGTAAGCAGAGTACGTTTGAAGCGATGGCAGACCAACTGTGTTTCCTGGAGATCATTGCAGGACTGCTGATCTTATGTTTTTTTGTGAATTTTGCCACAGGGTTACCTCATTTCAGCTTTAACATTCAATGGATCGTGCTGGCGCTGCAGGGCACTTCGGTGATGCTGGTGATCCGTTTCCTGGTTTACAGTTACAGGCGAACGCAGCAGCGGAAACCGGAGAAAAAAAAATGGGAGGAGCCTCAGCTGGTTCCACTTGATGAGCGCATCCGCTCTTATAAGGGGACGATGCCGTCGCTGGATATGCTGGCTTCCTATGAGGAGAAACTGCGGGTGTACTTCATTACTTCGAAGGCTTTTCTGAACCCCGGGCTTACTGCAGGGATGGTGGCTGATGAACTGGGGATCTCGAAGTATCATTTCTCCGTGCTTCTGAATGTGTATGTGGGCAGAAACTTCTATAATTTTCTGGCTTATTACCGGATTGCCTATGCGATTGAACTGATTGAGAAAAGTGAGTCGTCTTTCAGTATGGAGGCTCTTGCTTCGGAATGCGGATTTAATTCGAAAACCTCTTTCAACCGCTATTTCCGGGAATTTACCGGGCTTACTCCGTCGGAATTTAAAGGTTACCTGGGGAACTCCGGGGTGGAGGTGCCGGCCTGATGGTAAGTATTCTCCTTATCGGTACGACGCTTACGATATGCACCTTGTGTGTATTTCTGCTTTTGAGTGCCCGCAGCGATTTTTACCTTGTATGCAGGATTTTCCTGGTATTTATCCTGATCCATTTTGTACACGTGCTCATCTGCGAGGTGTTTTTCGGGGCCCCTGAAGATCGTTTCCTTGACTGGGCGGCTCCTTATGGCTTGTTGTACGGGCCCTTCCTGGTAGCTGCGCAGCGTGCCAGTATCGGGAAACTGAATAAGCGGAAGATCCTGCTGCATGCCCTTCCGTTTGGAGTGCTGTTGGTATCCTATCTTTTGATCCTTTTCTTTGAGGGCTACCGTGAGGGATGGCTGCAGATGCACCGGATAGTGTTGTACCGGGGCCTGAATGTGTCTTTTCTGGTCTATGCATTGCTGGTGATATTCCAGAGGACTAAAGTGAAAAGATTACTGAGCCTTTTCGCGATTATATTATGTACTACCAGCCTGCTTTTTATTTCGGTGAGGCTCTCAATGCCGGAATCGAGCTTTAACCGTTTTCAGTGGCCCAGGAGTGTGGCGTATTTTATGATGACCGGGGTGGTGGCTGTGTTGTTCAGGTATGCCCTGGTGCTGCTGGCTGAGCGCATGGGGATGAAGAAGCGGCGGGTGGCGCGGCTGCAGGTGGCGGAAACGGTGGAGGTGTCTTATCAGAAATCGGTGCTGCCTGCTGATGTGATGGAAAAGTATTATGAGAGGCTGAAGAATACGATGCTTGAAGAAAAGGTGTTTCTTGACCAGGATCTTTCGCTGGAGCGGCTGGCGTCTAAACTGAAGATGCCCAGGCATCATCTGACGCAACTGCTGAGCGTTCACCTGAACTCTAATTTTTACCAGTATGTTAACGCTTACCGGGTGGATTATGCCTGTGAACTGATCAAAAAGGATAATGCCGGGACCCCGCTGGAGGAGATCGGCCTGATGAGCGGTTTTAATTCGAAAACTTCTTTTAACCGGTATTTCCGGAACCAGACGAATCTTACTCCTTCAGAGTACAGGAAGAAATACAGGGAAGAATAATCTTGTCTTCTCTTTTTATTTGAACGGTTGGGAGTGGAAGATTTCGGGATGCAGATAGCTGGCTTTGAGGAGGAAGGACACCGAATCGGTGACCCAGATCTCACCATTTTTTACCATCTCCAGCACCTGCGCTGCGGGAAGTGTGATCACCTGGATCTGCTCGGTGGGATCGAAGTGCTGCTGCGAATTGAATTCTGCATTTTTTACGAGGAATCCCCAGGTTACCTGGTCGGTCTTGGTGGGGTTGTTGGCAATCCTGCCCAGGGGAATGAGTTGCTCTGCTGAAGCCCTGATCCCGGTTTCTTCTTCGAGCTCGGCAAGGGCCGACTCTTCGATGGTTTTGCCTTCCTGCTGCATGCCGCCGGGGAGTTCGAGGAGGATCTCTTTTAATCCGTGTTTATATTGCTTTACGAGGACTATTTCGCCTGCGGGGGTGAGGGGAAGTACCATGACGACGCCTCCGAGAGGGGAATAGTAATAGTCGTCGATAATGGTGCCGTCGGGGAGCTGAACTTCATCCCTGGTGACGGGGAACCATTTGCTGGGGGAAACGTCTTGGGAGGAGAGGGTGAGCCAGGGGGTGAGCATGAGGGAGG
>NZ_QEAS01000021.1:52844-62619 GCF_003130405.1 Pararcticibacter amylolyticus | reverse complement strand
GGATGAGTTGTAAGTTATAAGTGGTAAGTTTTAAGTTAAAAAGAAGGTCTCCCTTTCCGGGAGACCTTTGGGTTATATATAGTCTTCGCCGAAGGTGGTTTTGACGTCGGCGACAACTTGTTTGACTTCTTGTTCGCTGTTGCGGGGGACGATCATGATGGTATTGTTGGATTCGGCGATGATGTAGTCCTGTAAGCCTTTGACGACAATCTTTTTGCCGGCAGGGAGGTTGATCATGCAGCCGCTGGTGTTGTAAAGGAGGGCGCTGCCGGAGGGAACAACGACGTTTTCGTTGGCGTCTTTTTCGGCCAGGGTGTAGAGGGATGCCCAGGTGCCGAGGTCTGACCATCCGAAATCTACCGGAAGGACGTAGACGTTATCAGCTTGTTCCATAATGCCATAGTCGATGGAAATATTCTGGCTGGATGCGTAGTTTTCTTTGAGGAAGGTCTCTTCTTCGGGGGTGTTGTAGATCTCTTTTGCCCCGCCGAAAAGCTGGTGCATCTCAGGGAGGGATTTTTCGAAGGACTTCAACACTTCTGCTGCGCTCCAGATGAAGATCCCGGCATTCCAGAGGTATTCGCCGCTGGCAAGGAATGCTTCGGCTTTTTCCAGGTCCGGTTTTTCGGTGAACTGCTGTACTTTGCGGAACCCATTTCCCAGCAGCTCTTCGCTGAAGCGGATATAGCCGTAGCCTGTATCGGGCCTTGACGGCTGGATGCCGAGCGTGATGAGACAGGGGTTCTGTGATGCGGTTTCGAGGGCATTGCTGACGTCTTTGCTGAACTGAACCGTGTTGAGGATCAGGTGATCAGACGGGGCAACCACGATAGCAGCATCGGGATTTAATGCGTGTATTTTATGACAGGCGTATGCGATGCATGGAGCGGTGTTGCGCATCACCGGCTCGCAGAGTACCTGTGCATCGGTAATTCCTTTTAACTGTTCTTTTACGAGGTCCCGGTATTTTTCGTTGGTCAGAATATAAATATTCTGTTCGGGCACGATGTCTTTGAAGCGGTCGTAAGTGGCCTGGATGAGGCTTTTGCCTGTTCCGGCGATGTCGATGAACTGTTTAGGGTAAGTGGTACGGCTTACCGGCCAGAAGCGGCTTCCTACTCCGCCTGCCATGATCACTGCATAGTAGTTTTTGTGCATGAATGTAGATTTTTGAGCGTTTTGCTTTTATTTTTGCAATGATACGGGTTTTTTGTTAATTTTTTGTTAATAAAAGCGGGATGGGAAAGCGCTTTGCGGGCAAATTCTCATCGCAGGATGGAATGTAGCAGTTTTAAGACGCAGTATGGAAAAAAGGACAGGCAAACATGTGCTGAAGGTGTATAGTGCCTGGTAAGTTTTGTGCAGGGGTTATACATTTTATTGGTTTTGTGGTGTCAGGTGTTATACAACCCGTGCCAAAGCCGCTGTTTCTACGGAAAAAATGCGGAATATTGTTGCAGAGCCTGACCTGGTGCTTGCCATTCTTCCCAACAGGCAAGTGCATCCGATACAGGCCGGGCTCAAGTGTTTTTTTATTGATGCCCAAAGAAATCAGGGGGCGCGGGCAGAGGAATTAAATGAGCGATGATATTCGGTCTGCCCCGCGTACCTCTGTTTTTGTTAAACGACATGTTTGACGTATTGTTATGGAAATTTGTCCTTTTTTGTTAAATTTCCATTAATATTTGAAATTCATTAAACTTTTCGAATGATATTTTGTAATTTTACCGGCGTATTTAAAAACTCAAGGCTATGAATACAATATCTACTTCTGAACTTGGAATTGGCGGCAGAGGTTATCTGGCCCCTTCAAGTGACAGTCCCCTGCACCGTTGTCCGAAATGCGATGCGTATACCAGCCACCGGCTTCCCAACGGAAAGATGGCCAGCCAGGTGTTATTCTGGATGCCGTTGAAACGGTACCAGTGTGATCATTGTCACAATAAATTTTATATCCTCGCAAGATAAGTTTTTTCCCCTGCGGGGGTGACCGATGCGCAGCAGGCGTTCACAGCCTGGTTCCTTATTTTGAGAAAAAAGCCCTTTTTTTCATTGTGGCGCAACAATTGTCATTATTTTTTCGTTACTTGGTATAATTAACTAATAAGTTTTAACCGCATTAACGAAAGAGCCATGACACCTACCGTTATATTAATAGCTTTTCTGTATATCTGGATATATGAGGAATTGATGCAGGCGGCGCCCGACCCGGAAGAGGATGGCGAGAGCTTTGATTGAAATAATTCTGTTACCTGATTAGGTAATATTCAAATAATACCATATTATTGCGATATAATTATGCCTGTGTTAAAAGCCTGACACTGGCGGAATTATGGTGTATTCTCCTGCTTATATTGCCAATCTGCAGGGTTGCGGGCAACAGGACCTGCCCGGCGACTTTAATTTTAAAAATTTAAGCTGTTGTAAAAAACAGGAGGAGGTTTTATGCCATTAAAAGAGTTGTTGCTTAACAGTTCGAACTTTACCGAAGTACTTAACCAGTATGCTGTCAATCCTGCCGATTTTTGTGTTAAAGACGAGGATCTTATCTTTTCGAGACTGAAATCAACCAATGAAGATGTGTTCAGGGAAACTATCCTGATTGAAGGGCTGAATGATAAAGGCCGGATCTGCCTGATCGGTACCGTGTATGGTAATTTTGACAAAAACATCGCAGTATTTGAGCTTGAATCGGCTGAATATTTGAAGGGCGATACTGTATTGTGCTGAGAACCATTGGTTTGTCCGGGTTGAAAAAAATAAAAAAAATATTCTGCTTTATTTAAAACAAATCAAATAATTGCCGGTTTTATTGGGAAGTTACGATTAACGTCTCAATAGAAATGGATAATTTGTCGGAGGAAAAGATTTTCTCAGCAGTTGATGAAGATGTTTTATGGAAGCAGGTTACTGAGGATCTGGCCGGTGTGCAGGATTTGCTCGAATATCATGTTGTTCTGCAACAGGAAGGGAGACGTGTTCTCCTGGATATCGATGTAGATCTTGGTGGAGGTTTCGACAGCGGAACAGCATCAACTACTTTCAGCTCTTATTTATATAGCCGCGATAACTTTCGCTTTGCGATCCATAAACAAAATTTCCTGGACGAAATTGGTAAATTCTTTGGAATGCAGGACATTGTGCTCGGATATCCTGAGTTTGATAAACGGTTTGTGGTGAAAACGAATGATGAGGCACGGTGTGCTCTGCTCTTCGCTGATCCGGGGTTGCGCTCTACTCTTGTGTCCCTGCCTGAATTGAGCTTTGGGGTGGTACAGTACCTGCTGCAGCCCGACGACGGCAAGGCGCCTTTCCTGGAACTCAGGATCGAGGATGGAATTCCTGATCCGGCACTTTTACGCAAAATATACCACGCTTTCTATAAAATTCTCGAACAAATGGGGTAAAGAGTGTGAAATTGTGTGCTCTCTATCATATTTTCAAAGCTTGGTATTGTTAAGATTTTATTAACTTACTTGCTTTTTTGAGAAAAAAATAATAAAATGCATAGTTGTGAAATAAAATCATTATTATTGCACTGAATTACGCTCTAAATCAACGCTCATGCAGACTCGTTACTTATACGTGTTACGTATACTCTTGCTCATAACTGACGTCTTCCTTGTAAATGCGGCCTTCATTTTCGGCTATTTCTGTTATTTTGGCTTTGAAAGCTTAGCCATACCTGATTCTTACAGAAATTACCTACTTGTCAGTAATCTCATCTGGTTTTTTTCATCCAGCTTATTTGGCCTTTACCGTGATTTTACTTTGGAACAACTGGTGAATATCTACAGGGCAACCTGGAAAACCGTTGTGTTTCATGCCGTCCTTTTTGTTTTTTACCTGCTCTTTTCGGGCAATGATCATATGTCGAGGGGGTTCCTTCTGACTATGTATGGTTTGGTTGGCTTTGGCTTTCTGCTGAGCCGTTTTGCTGGAACCGTGTTTGAGTTTATGCTGTTCAGGCACTTTAAGGTGAGCCGGTCGGTGGCTGTTCTTGGCAGAAATAATACCGGGCTGAAGCTTGCAGGGTTCCTGGAGAAAAGCCAGAATTTTAAGTTTGAAGGTTTCCTGAACGAAGAGGAGTCTTATTATGTGGATGGAAGCGGTACGCTTCTTCCTTCTGCCTGCAGGGAAATTGCCAGTGCTGCGAGCCGCGGTATTAAAGACGTGTATGTTTCGCTGACGCCTGAAAGAATGCCCGAAGCGAAGTACCTGCTGGAAGAGGCAGAGAGACAATGCGTGAGGCTGAAGTTTGTGCCCGACCTGAGCGCTTCTATTGCTGCACCGTTTACAGTAAGCTATATGGGAGAGTTTCCGGTGATCAGTCTCCGGAAGGAACCTCTGGAGAATATAGAAAATCGCGTGAGAAAACGGATGTTCGACCTGATCTTCAGTTCGCTTGTCTTAGTTTTTATATTAAGCTGGCTGGTGCCGATCATTGCGGTTATCATCAAGATGCAAAGTCCGGGACCTGTGTTCTTCAAGCAACTCAGGAGCGGACGAAATAATGAACCTTTCTGGTGCTACAAGTTTAGAAGCATGCGTGTGAACAATGACAGTGATAAGGTGCAGGCTACTAAAAACGACAGCCGGATCACTCCTATCGGAAGAATTTTAAGAAAAACAAGTTTGGATGAACTTCCTCAGTTTTTTAATGTTCTTATCGGTAACATGAGTGTGATCGGGCCAAGACCTCACATGCTGAAGCATACTGAACAGTACAGTGCCATCATCGATAAGTTTATGGTGAGACAGTTTTTGAAGCCTGGTATCAGCGGATGGGCGCAGGTAAATGGCTTACGGGGTGAGACTGAAGATCCGAAACTGATGGAAAGCCGCGTGGAGCACGATATCTGGTATATGGAAAACTGGAGTGCCATGCTGGACATTAAAATTATTTTCATGACCGTTATCAATATCTTCAAGGGCGAAGACAAAGCTTATTAGAGATACTGGTCATCCTGAGAATTAAAACATCTTCTATTGAACATTTGGGAATTGTGCGGATGGGATTGTTGTGGGCTTGTTCGTAGGGAATTAATTTCGCTTAATAGTAAATAGAAACAAATATGAAAACATCGCTCTCATTACTTTTAATTGTTGGCTGTGTCTTCGTTTCATCGATAACGAAAGCACAACAAACGGGCACCTGGCTTAAGGATGGTGAACCCGGAAATCCTTTGTTCAGAAACCAGGTTGGTTTTACTGTGGGTACACAAGGTTTAGGTGCGGAAGTGGGTATTCCCCTTTCAACACGCTTTAACCTGCGTTTAGGCGCTAGTTTGCTTCCATGGGAAACTACTGAAATTTCGAAATTTAACAGTAGCCGTGATTACAAAACGGATATTGACGTGGATGTAATGAACCTTCGCGCTATGCTTGACTGGCAGCCGTTCCCTACTGCAGGAGGGTTCTTTAACCGCATGGCTCTTTCCGTAGGTGGTGCCTATTTTTATAAGGCAAAGGGTACAGCAAAAGCTCAGCTTACTGAGAACTACGTGTACGGAGACCTTGTGTTCACACCTGAAGAAGTGGGTGTTGTGACTGGTAGTGCAGACTGGACCGGATGGGCACCTTATGCAGGTCTGGGATGGCACAATATCCGTATCGTTGATACGTTCAACATCGGCTTTGACCTGGGTGCGTTCTATTTGGGTAAACCTGATGTTAAGATGGGGGCTACCAATATGTTAAGTGGTAACGACGTTCGTAACGAGCCAATCCTGAGAGATAACCTGAAGGATTACAAATGGCTTCCTAATTTCTCGATCAATCTGAAGTTTAATTATTAATGTGCAAAGGTGATTTATAAAAAAAGTGCTGTTATGAAAAAGATTTTTTACGCTGCGTTACTTGCGCTTGCCAGTTTTTCCTTTAACGCGTGTGATGACCCGAAGGACGGGATCACCATTACGCTGGGTAATGATGATATTTTTAAATACAAGTCTTCTTTCAGGCTTACGAATGCAAAGGACGGAGCTGCATTGCCCGACGGGATCTCGGTAGCGATTACAGGCCAGGATGCTGCATCTATCTATTCGCTTGATGGTAAGAAGAATTTTACTGTTACTAACGGTGTGGTTCAGTTTGGTGTGGATCCGCATGTTGAAGTGACAGATGCCCGCCCATTGAAGTTTAACTTCATTGTGACTGGTGCAAGTATCCTGGATATGAATTTCCCGGTAATGCTTACCAAGCAGAACCAGTTCCAGGAAAGAGTACTTTATATCCTTGATCTGAATAATCCGGCTCCTGGTGTATCAGTTGAAAACTTTACTTTCACAGGAGATCTTACTGCAGGTGTGGCTAATAAGAATATCTCGATTTCTTCAAAGCCTGAAAATAATACAAACCTGGTTACTTCGGTGACCTTCCCTAACGGAACTCAGTTTAAGAATGCCAGTAACCAGGTGATCTCTGGTTCTGAGCTGAAAGCTACGATCGTGAATATCGACCCCCGTTCAGTTGCCGGACTGCGTGTATTCCCAGGCGGGAGTTTGAGCAGTGACCAGATCAAAAACAGTTCAGACCAGATTGTAGCTGGTACATTTAACCCGGCTACTGTAACGGATATTGAACTGACAATAGGCGGACAGAGAGTTGCGTTCTTTGATGGTCAGCAGCCGGTGGTGAAGCAGGATATTGATCCTACTTATGTAAGCTCACAGACCGGCCGTACTTCTCAGATTGGAGATGTGATCTCTGTTTACAGCTACACTGTAGCTAGCGGAATGTTTGACTATGAAAGAGTTGGTACCGTTGTATCTTCTAACACAGGTGCTGGTGTCGCTCTTCAATATCCTATCACTCACCTTTCTACTTATACCGGAAGCGAACTTGAAGGTGCTTGTACTTCTACTACTCTTGCGCTCCAGGGAAGCTGGATGAAGGATGGTGTTACTTATCCTTTGCGTTTAAAGATACAGAATGTGGGCGGTGCTAATATTTACGAAACAGTGCTGAGTGTCTCGAATAAGAACAATGAAAACCTGGTAGCCTTACAGTCGATACCTTCCAGCAATGTAAGGGTAATCGTAGAGCATGCTTCAACTGGTCAGGTTCTTGCAAATACTCCGATTGTGGTAAATTGTGGTGGCGGCAATATCGATGTTACTTTGTCAGCCCCAACTGAACAACCTGTTGTAAGTCTTCAGCTTTATGTAAGATGTCCTAACCAAGCTCAGCCGGTAGAAATCCTGCCAACATTCATCCTGTATTACAGACCTGCGGGAAGCGGCGAGTTTAAGTTACTCGGTGAGGTTGAAGATGGATTTATCTCGACTACGTCTTTAAGCACTACTGTTGCTTATGACTTCAGAGGAGTATGGGGCAGTAAATCCAAGACTGTCAATAACAAGACTGTTAAGGCAATTGATATCAACCAGGCTACTGTTGGTACAGATAAAGATAAAGGCGAAATCCTTGGACAATATGCACCTGAGAATAATCTGAAGATGCTTCAGGAAGCATGTAACGAACTTTAGTTAGAAATCATCTCTCTAACGCTCTTAATCAATATGAAAGGCGGCCCTCAAGGCCGCCTTTTTTTGTTTTGGAAAAATGATCTTCGTCATTTTTGCTATGTTGGGTTGATTTTTTTGTAGAAATAAATTTACCTTGGAAGAAAACTTCATCATGAAGGTAAACTTATCAATGTTTTCGTTTGTGACCTTATGTCTTTTTTCCTGCGGAAAAAGCGGGTCTCCGGAACCGGAGAGTTCCGATTTGTATCCTATTAATTTCTCTGTTACTGGTTTCGACCAGGTGGTCGTGGAGGAAAAAAATGCGGTTTTTTCACCCTCGGATAGTGAGAGCCCGGGGAATTATATCCGGTACCTGCATTATTATATTTATGACTCGGGAGGGAATCTTGTGAAGAACATTAATCAGGGGGCTGAGAGTGATGACTTCGGGAATATCTCGGATAAGGTGAAGGCTGGTACTTATACGGTTGTGTTCATTGGTTCGAAGAATGATGATCCTGTCGGTTCTACAGCTTACCTCAACACCGTGAGAGTGATCAGCTCTGCTGTGGATGACGATCTGTACTTTAAGAAGATTTCGATAACGGTAGGAAAGGATGATGTGGACGAGGAGGTAAAGCTTGACCGGGTGACTTCTTGCCTTGAGCTAAAGCTGCTGGAGGTGTTGCCGGCTGAAGTGGCACGGGTGGATTTTACAGTGGTAAATGATTATTCGAATTTCCAGATTTCTTCGGCAAGTGTGGTTACCAGCGGGACGAAGTGCGAAAAGAAGGTTTCTAAAACACTGACGAATGAGAGTGAACGGACGAATGTGACAGTTAATGTATCGGTACTAAATGATGCGGGGCCTCTTACGGTCAGCATTGGGTGCTTTAACGAGAAGGGTGTTTCTGTGAAGGCTCTGGGCATACAGAATGTTCAGTGTGTGCGGAACAGGAAAACAATTCTCAGCGGAAAGCTTTTTACGAATCCCTCGGGCAGCTTTAAGGTTGGGGTAAACGGGGAATGGGATCCGGTGCCGATTGAGATATCGTTCTGAAATTAGGGATTCTGATGATAATGGCTATTCTGAATGAATGGCTCTGATGATTGTTCGTGTTAAAAAAAGAAGGTTGCTGTTTTGGTTTACAGCAACCTTCCTTTGTATTGAGAGGGTATGTTTATGCCTGCTGTGTGCCAGCTACTGCTTCTTTGATCTTTTCTTCGAGCTCTTCCATAAGATCAGGGTTGTCGAGGATGAGCTGCTTGACCGCATCACGGCCTTGTCCCAGTTTGGTATCGCCGTAGCTAAACCAGGATCCTGACTTCTTAATGATCTCGTACTCTACTCCAAGATCGATGATCTCACCTGCTTTGGAGATGCCTTCCCCAAACATGATATCGAACTCTGCGAGGCGGAAAGGAGGGGCTACTTTGTTCTTTACGATCTTTACTTTTACCCGGTTTCCGGATACTTCGTCGGTATCTTTGATCTGGGAAATACGGCGTACATCAAGGCGTACGGATGCGTAGAACTTTAAGGCGTTTCCTCCCGTGGTGGTTTCGGGGTTGCCGAACATGACGCCGATCTTTTCACGCAACTGGTTGATGAAGATACAGCAACATCCGGTCTTGGAGATGGTGCCGGTTAGTTTTCGCAGGGCCTGGGACATCAGGCGGGCCTGTAAGCCCATTTTTGAATCGCCCATTTCTCCTTCGATTTCTCCTTTGGGCACGAGAGCTGCTACGGAGTCGATTACGATGATGTCGATAGCACCGGAACGGATGAGGTTGTCGGCAATTTCGAGTGCCTGTTCTCCGTTGTCGGGCTGTGATATGAGGAGGTTTTCTATGTCTACTCCGAGTTTGCTTGCGTAAAACTTATCGAAAGCGTGTTCTGCATCTATGAATGCGGCAATGCCGCCTTTTTTCTGTGCTTCGGCAATGGCATGAATGGCCAGGGTGGTTTTACCGGATGATTCTGGTCCATATATTTCGATGATACGTCCCTTGGGTAAACCGCCGATTCCGAGTGCGATGTCGAGCCCCAGGGAGCCTGTAGAAATAGATTCTATGGGTTCTACGGCGGTGTCACCAAGTTTCATGATGGTGCCTTTTCCGTATGATTTTTCCAGCTTATCCAGCGTAAGCTGCAATGCCTTTAATTTATCTGCGTTGCTCATTTACTTAGTTTTGTTGGTGTAAATATAATGAAAAATATTTAAATGCTAATTTATTTAGTTTATTTGGATTGTATCGACTGATCAAAGATAAAGAATAGCTTTTAATTTTGGCTGTTGGCTTTT
>NZ_QEAS01000021.1:47946-52796 GCF_003130405.1 Pararcticibacter amylolyticus | reverse complement strand
TTAACCATAACCCATAACTCATCACCCATAACTCCTCTTGCAACTTGCAACTTTGCCGCTTTCTTCTGTCCTTGCTCGTAATACTTACAGAACCAGGTGATGGGGCAGACTTCGCATTTGGGGCGGCGTGCCAGGCAAATGTAGCGGCCATGGAGAATGAGCCAGTGGTGGGCGGTGCCAAGGGTTTCCTTGGGCAGATACTGCATGAGCTGCTTTTCCACGGCCAGGGGTGTGCGCGCGTTTTGGGTGAGGCCAAGGCGGTTGGCAACACGGAATACGTGGGTGTCGACAGCGATAGCGGGCGCGTGGTAAACTACGGAGGCAATAACGTTGGCGGTTTTACGGCCAACCCCGGGCATCTTCTGTAGTTCTTCTATGGTGGAGGGTACTACTCCGTTAAACTCTGTTGTTAGCTTTTGGGCCATCCCGACGAGGTGTTTGGCCTTGTTGTTGGGATAGCTGACGGTACGGATATATTGAAAAACTTCTTCGGGTGTGGATGCGGCCAGCATGTAGGGATCCGGGAAACGCTGAAACAGGGCCGGGGTTACCTGGTTGATCCGCTTGTCGGTACATTGTGCTGATAGAATAACGGCTACCAGCAGTTCGTAAGGGTTGCTGTAATGTAGTTCTGTTTGGGCATCGGGCTGATGGGCAGAAAAATATTCCACAAAAGCTCTGAACCGTTCTTTTTTTTGCATATGCAAAAGTAACGACAGCAGCGGGATATTAGTATATGGCCCGGGGTTGTTATTCCCTGAACCTGGAAGAATATTCCATGATTTTTTTAATGGATTCTGCTTGCGGATCGCGAAGGGCTTCGTCCAGTTTAGGGCGGATGGAAGTGTAAAAGTTTTCGTCTTCAGCTGAAAGCGTATCCGGGGATTCGATCCGGAGCTCTTCTGCCGGATAAAGGCCTGACAGGAGGGTAGAAAATTGTATCATAAGCAATGCCGTTTTATTAATTATTTCTAACTAGAACGGCATTCCTTATGATTTTATTTTAATGTACTGAAAATTTTGCCAGATTAACTGACCCTGACGCTGATTTCTTTTGTCTGCAGCATCTTGCGAAGATTGTTAAGGGCATAGCGCATGCGGCCTAAGGCTGTATTGATACTTACCTGGGTGACGTCGGCTATTTCCTTAAAGCTCATGTCGCCGTAATGGCGCATGATCAATACTTCTTTTTGTTCTGCGGGCAGCATCTGGATGAGATTCCGTAAATCCTTGTGTGTCTGATCTCTCACCATGCGTTCTTCGATACTTTCATCGTGAAAACCGAGTACGTCGAAAATGTCGAATCCATCGCCGCTGGTGATGACCGGTGTGCGCTTTTCTTTACGGTAATAGTCGATCACCAGGTTGTGTGCTATGCGCAGTACCCAGGGCAGGAATTTGCCTTCTTCGTTGTACTTCCCTGTTTTCAGGGTATTGATCACTTTGATGAAGGTGTCCTGGAAAATGTCTTCTGCCAGATACTGATCCTTCACGAGCATATAAATAGATGTATAAATTTTGGATTTGTGTCTTCTTAATAACTCAGCCAAACCCGCCTCCTGACCAGCGACATACATGTGTATCAACTCCTGGTCATTCTTCCCTTGAAGCTTCATAGGACTCCTCTCTTTTAATTCCCCTTTAATTTTTATTGCAAAAAAGTATTAAGTAGAGGTTTCTCCAAATTTCTTCTCCTGTTAAGTTAATTAGCTATTAATGTGTGTGTGTTGAATCTATACTCAAATATAATGAATTATTGTATATGGTGCAACATTTTTATTAAGTTGAAAGTTTAAAGTTGAAAGTGAAAAGAGAGTTAAGAGACATGGGTTATGATAGCCGGTAGCCGGTATTGATAGCTGAAGGCTGATTGCTGCTTCCTCCTCCTCAAATCTGTTTCCTTATATCTCATATCTAAGCACTATTCCCTACCTTTGTAGTAGGTTAGACCGCGGAGGCGGTGTAAGGTTTAATGATGACAGAAACAGAGAAAGATCCAAAGAAGTATATTATCATAAAGGGGGCGCGTGTTCATAATCTAAAGAACATTGATGTGGCGCTGCCGAAAAACAAGCTGGTTGTGATTACAGGGATGTCGGGCTCGGGAAAGTCTTCGCTTGCTTTTGATACGCTGTACGCTGAGGGGCAAAGACGTTATGTGGAGAGCCTGTCGTCGTATGCGCGGCAGTTTATGGGAAGGATGAATAAGCCGGACGTGGATTATATTAAGGGGATTGCGCCTGCGATTGCTATTGAACAGAAGGTGATCACGAGCAATCCGCGTTCGACCGTGGGCACTTCTACGGAGATCTATGATTACCTGAAATTGTTGTTTTCGCGGATCGGGCGGACGTTTTCGCCGGTGTCGGGGAGGGAAGTGAAGCGGGATTCGGTGAGCACTGTGGTGAATTTTATGAGCGCCCTGCCGGATGATACGCCTGCGACAGTGCTTTGTCCTCTTCATCCTCATAACAACCGGACACTGAAAGAGGAACTGGCGGTGTTGCTGCAGAAGGGTTTTACCAGGATCTACCTGGATGACAGCCTGCGGCGGATTGAGGAGGTGCTGGAGGATGCGTCGCTGAAGGATATGAAGCTTCAGGATGACGGACGTGTGAAGATCGTGATCGACCGAATCTCGGTGAACCAGGAAGAGGAAACGATCAGCAGGATGGGAGATTCTGTACAAACAGCGTTTTTTGAAGGCCTGGGGGATTGCCTGGTGGAGGAGAGCGGCAATATGCATGTGTTCTGCGACCGGTTTGAGCTTGATGGGATCCGCTTTGAGGAGCCGGGGCCTAATTTCTTCAGTTTTAATAATCCATATGGAGCCTGCAAGCGCTGCGAGGGGTATGGGAAGGTGATCGGGATAGATGAGGACCTGGTGGTGCCTGATAAGAGCAAGTCGGTGTATGATGGTGCGATTGCGCCGTGGCGGGGTGAGAAGATGAAGGTCTGGCTCGACGAACTGCTGAAGCATGCGCTGAAGTTTGATTTCCCGGTGCACCGGGCTTATAATCAGCTGACGGATGGGCAGCGCCAATTGCTCTGGACAGGCAATAAGTGGTTCCGCGGACTGGATGATTTTTTCGCTGAGCTGGAGACACAAACTTATAAGATACAATACCGCGTGATGCTTTCGAGATATCGCGGAAAAACGAACTGCCCTGAATGCAAAGGCAGCCGCCTGCGGAAGGATGCTTCTTATGTGAAGGTGGCGGGGAGGTCGATCACTGATATTGTGCTGATGCCGCTGGAAACGGCGCTTGGCTTTTTTACTTCTTTGGAGCTTACCGAAAATGAGGAGAAGATTGCCAGGAGGCTGCTGGCGGAGATTACCAACCGCGTTAAATACCTCAACGATGTGGGACTGGGCTACCTGACGCTTAACCGGCTTTCGAATACGTTGTCGGGGGGCGAGTCGCAGCGGATCAACCTGGCGACTTCGCTGGGAAGTTCTCTGGTGGGGTCGGTGTATGTGTTGGATGAACCCAGTATCGGGCTTCATCCGCGTGATACGCAGCGCCTGATCGGCGTGCTGAAGTCTTTGAGGGATACAGGCAATACGGTGCTGGTGGTGGAGCATGAGGAGGAAATGATGAGGGCGGCGGATCACCTGATCGATATCGGCCCGGCGGCGGGTACTCATGGCGGCGAACTGGTTTTTGCGGGTAATTATGAACAGATCATTCGTGATGAAAACAGCCTCACCGGAAAATACCTGAGCGGGAAAGAGGAGATTGCTGTTCCGGTGGGGAGAAGGAAGTGGACTGATTTTATCGAGGTGAAGGGGGCCCGGGAGAATAACCTGAAGAACATTGATGTGAAGTTTCCGCTGAACGTGCTTACCTGTGTGACGGGGGTGTCGGGTTCGGGTAAGACTTCGCTGGTGAAACGGATTCTGCAACCTGCTTTGCAAAAGGCTATCGGGAATTACTCGGGGGAACAAACCGGGGCTTATGACGGCATTGAAGGTGCTTATAACCTGGTTGAACAGGTGGAACTGGTGGACCAGAACCCGATTGGCCGGTCGTCGCGCTCTAATCCTGTTACGTATGTGAAGGCCTGGGATGATATCCGGAACTTGTATGCTTCGCAGTCATCTGCCAAAGCGGCGGGACTTAAGCCGGCGGCGTTTTCGTTCAATGTGGAGGGCGGGCGCTGCGATGTTTGCCAGGGAGAGGGCGAAGTGAAGATCGAGATGCAGTTTATGGCGGATATTTTTCTTCCCTGTGAGGCCTGCAACGGTAAACGGTTTAAACAGCATGTGCTGGATGTGACTTACAAGGAGAAGAGTGTTTCGGAAGTGCTTGATATGACCATAGAGGAGGCGCTGGAGTTTTTTAAGGATGAGGCTAAAATTGTGAACAAGATACAGCCGCTGGCTGATGTTGGCCTGGGGTATGTGAAACTCGGGCAGTCTTCGAATACGCTTTCGGGCGGGGAGGCGCAGCGGATTAAGCTGGCGTCGTTCCTGATCAGGGGAAATAACAGCAGTAAAACGTTGTTTATCTTTGATGAGCCAACTACGGGCCTTCATTTTCATGATATTAAGAAACTGCTGAAATCTTTTAATGCCCTGCTCGACCAGGGTAATACAATTGTTGTGATTGAACATAATATGGACGTGGTGAAGTGTGCTGACTGGATCATCGATATCGGTCCTGAGGGCGGAGATAAGGGCGGAGAACTGGTTTTTGAAGGGGTGCCCGAGGATTTGGTGAAGGAGGAGAGGTCGTATACGGGGAGGTTTTTGGAAGTTAAAAGTTAAAAGTAGAAAGTTGAGGGCAGGGGGGAGAGAGGTTGTGAGTGATGATTTATAAGTTGATGGCTATGTATCTTAACCCAAA
>NZ_QEAS01000021.1:46938-47884 GCF_003130405.1 Pararcticibacter amylolyticus | reverse complement strand
AAAGGAAAATAATCAATGAACGAAGGGGGAGCCGAAGAGGCGGTTATTCCGGCGGAGGAGCCGGCGAAAGTGGTGAAGAGGCAGAAATGGCTGTTCTGGGCTATTTCTTTTCTGATCATCGGGATTGCGTTTGTGCTGCTTTGGAGTTATGTGCCATCTTTCAGGTCGAGGTTTGAGGAGATTCCCCAAACGTTTTATTATTTCCTGGCTGCGGGGTTCGTTTTTGCGATGATTGACGGGGCAATAGGAATGTCGTATGGCGTGACGTCTACAACTTTTAGTCTTTCTATGGGAATTCCGCCGGCGTCGGCGAGTACGGCTGTTCATCTCTCGGAGATCCTGAGTAACGGAATCGCGGGGGTGATGCATTACCGGATGGGTAATGTGAATATGAAACTTTTCAAAATGCTGGTGATCCCGGGAATCATTGGTTCTATGACTGGTGCTTACCTTCTTTCTTCGCTGGAACATTACAGCCGGTATACTAAACCTGTTGTGTCATTATACACCCTGATCCTTGGGTGTGTGATCCTGAGGAAGGCTTTGAATATTGCTGCAAGGAAAACTACGAATTCTAAAAAGATTACGAATATCAGGGGGCTTGGACTGTTTGGTGGTTTTGTAGATGCTGTTGGCGGCGGAGGATGGGGTTCTATTGTGCTGTCTTCTCTGATTGCAGGCGGCCGGCACGCCCGTTTTTCGCTGGGGGCAGTGAAGCTTTCGCGCTTTTTTGTGGCTTTTATGAGTTCGCTGACTTTTGTGACTGTACTGAAGGGCTTGCATTGGGAAGCGATTGGCGGGCTGGTGCTGGGGAGTGCTGTGGCGTCGCCGATCGCCGCCCGGGTGGCAAATAAGATTTCGGCGAAGTCGATCATGCTGGCTGTAGGAGTTATTGTGATCCTGGTTAGTCTGAAGAGTATAGGGGGATTTTTGCTGGCTTTTATGC
>NZ_QEAS01000021.1:45138-46898 GCF_003130405.1 Pararcticibacter amylolyticus | reverse complement strand
GCATGAGTGTTTTATTAGCATCATATTAGTAGCTGACGGCCATCAGTTGATTGTCGTTTTTCAAAATATATTAGGCTTATCGTTCGTTGAAACTTATATTAGCGAATATTTAATTTAACAAAGAATGCAGGCAGCTAAAGGCCTATTGCTAATAGCTAACTGCTTTTTAATCATGAACGAACAATCCAGATTAATTCGTAACCAGGCTGAACGAAGCCAGCATCGGGAACATTCGGTTCCTTTGTATCTTACTTCAAGTTTTATTTTTGACAGTGCGGAGCAGGGGAGAGCTGTTTTTGCTGAAGAGGAGGAGGGGAATGTGTATTCCCGGTATTCTAACCCAAATACAACGGAGCTGATCAGTAAGGTTTGTGAGCTGGAGGGTGCAGAGGCCGGACTGGCATTTTCTTCGGGGATGGCGGCTGTGTTTGCGTCTATGGCGGGGTTGCTGAGAAGCGGGGATCATGTTGTTGCGTGCCGTTCGATATTTGGTTCTACGCACCAGCTGCTGAACCAGCTTTTTCCGCGCTGGGGAATTACCTATACGTATGTGGATGCGTTGAAAACGGATGAATGGGAAGCTGCAATACGGCCGGAAACGAAGATGATCTTCCTGGAAACGCCTTCTAACCCCGGGCTTGAGCTGGTGGACCTGGAGTGGCTGGGTAGTTTGAAGAAGAAGTATCCCCAGATTATCCTGAACGTGGATAATTGTTTTGCGACACCATACCTGCAGAAGCCGATTGAGTATGGGATAGACCTGGTTTGTCATTCTGCTACTAAATATATGGACGGTCAGGGACGGGTGCTGGGAGGAATTGTGGCGGGGCGGGCTGACCTGATTAAGGAGCTGATGTTCTTTATCCGTCATACGGGGCCTGCGATGTCGGCCTTTAATGCCTGGATCTTCTCGAAAAGCCTGGAGACGCTTACTATCCGGATGGATCGTCATTGCAGCAGTGCACTGAAACTTGCTGAGATGCTGGAAGAGCATCCGGAAGTGGAGGTGGTGAGGTATCCCCATCTGGCATCTCATCCGCAGTATGAACTGGCTAAGAAGCAGATGAAACAGGGCGGAGGGATTGTTACTTTCGTGGTGAAGGGCGGCTTTGAAAGGGCAAAATGTTTTCTGGATGCCCTGAAGATGATCCTGATCACATCTAATCTCGGAGATTCGCGTTCTATTGCCACACACCCAAGCTCTACCACTCATTCTAAGCTGACTGAAGAGGAGCGCGTAAACCTGGGGATTTATCCGGGTTCGGTCCGCATTTCTGTGGGGCTGGAAGATTGTGAGGATATCCTGCAGGATGTAAAACAGGCGCTGGACAATTCGAAGCAGTAAAAATCGTTTAAGGATAGTATGAAAATAGAATTAAGCCGTGTAAATGATGCGGTTCATTTTGAATCTTCCGGTTCGGGAGATGTGAAAGTTCATATTGATGGTTCTCCGGAGATAGGCGGAGAAGGAAAGGGGGTACGCCCGATGGAGCTGGTGCTGATGGCTCTGGGTTCATGCAGTTCTTTTGACCTGATCCAGATTCTGAAAAAACAAAGACAGGAGATTGAAGATATTTCGGTCTCCGTTGAAGGTGAGCGTGCAGATGCGGTTCCGGCTGTTTTTACGAAGATAAAGATGTTGTTTCACCTGAAAGGAGATATTGACCGGGCGAAGGCAGAAAAGGCTGCTGAACTTGCTGTGAAGAAATATTGCTCTGTGCACGACATGCTCGCTGCGGGCGGAGTAGAGATCACATATG
>NZ_QEAS01000021.1:43229-45077 GCF_003130405.1 Pararcticibacter amylolyticus | reverse complement strand
GACGGCTGGCTTAAAACTTTTTTCGTTTACCATTTATAAATAAAGTCCCTTGCTTCTTCTCACCTTCCTGGTTGCTGTTGCTGTTAATTTTCTGGGATATATTCCTCTGGGAAATATTAATCTTACCACGGTGCAGATTTCGGTTAACCGGGGCTTGAAACAGGCGCTATATTTTACCGGAACTTTTGCGGTGATGGATGTCCTGATCACTTATATCCTGATGCGTTTTGCTGAATGGTTTGCCGGGCATAAAAACTGGTGGCATTTCCTGGATTACCTTCTTATTGTTGTTTTTCTTGTAATGGGGTATATGAGCTGGCATGCTTCTACTCACCAGAAAAAAGTGGAGTATAAGGCTCATGAAAGTATCCGGTATGGAATTGTTCTGGGGATCTTTAATCCTATGCAAATCCCCTTCTGGATGATCGGGGGGACCTACCTTATTTCGCATGGCTGGATTACGACGGAGGGAGCAGGTATTGAACTGTTTGCCATTGGCGCAGGCCTGGGGGCCTTTCTTTGTCTTTTTCTTTTTGCCAGATTTGCACGGTATATCCAGGAGAAATTTGCACTTAGCGCCCGCATTATTAACAGGAGTATCGCCTTTGTTTTTTTTACTCTTGCTGCCATTCATGTGTTAAAACTCTTATTCTGAGATATCTGGAGTCAGCTATTGGAGGTCAGGTGTTGGCTATCAGTATCAGTTTTTAACTTAACTCTTCACTTCCGGCTTACTAGTTTCACCTTGCTTTCCGTAAATCAAAAATCGTAAATCGAATGTTGTACCTTTGGCCATGACCAGTGATATGAACATGACAAAGCTTAATCTTGACCGGCAGGAGGCGGACTTCCTGGAACAAACTATTGCTCACTGGGAGAAAGATGGACTGATTAACAGTGATACGGCAGGGCAACTGCGGTCATCGTATGATGTAAAACAGTTTGACTGGCGCAGGCTTGCACAATATTCTTTCTGGGTGGCTCTGGCCTGCGGGCTTATTGCTGTTGCCTCTGTGGTTATTGACGATGCGATCATTGATATGATCAAAAAGTTATACGACACTCCTGATATAGTGATCAGCGTTATTGCCGGAGGGCTGGCCGGATGGTTTTATTACTATGGGCAGAAACTGAAAAAGAGATTCTCCGAACGAGTGTTCAGTAATGAAGCCACTCTTTTTACAGGGGTTCTGTTCACAGCCATCAGTGTTGCTTTTTTGGGGAAAGCACTCGATAACGGTGCGGGGCATTTTTCTATCCTTTTCCTGCTTTCGGTTTTTATTTACGGTGTGCTGGCTATAAAATTCCGCTCGAAACTGATCTGGGCTTTTGCCCTGGTGTCGTTGGGAAGCTGGTTTGGAACAGAGACGGGCTATCAGACTAACTGGAGCGATTATTTCCTTGGAATGAATTATCCTTTGCGCTTCGTGATCTTTGGAGTTATCCTTACTTGTGCAGGACTTTATCTCGAAAAGGCGAAGAAAATGCCTGAGTTTAATACGCTTACCTATATTATCGGGATGTTTTATCTCTTTATTTCTTTATGGCTGCTATCTATTTTCGGCAATTTCGGCGATATTGAGGATTGGATAAAAGTGAAACAAACGGATCTGTTCTACTGGGGCATCATATCAGCGGCTGTGTCTCTTGGGTTTATGATCTATGGGTTAAGACGAAAGGATTCGATTGCACGTGAGTTTGGTATTACTTTCCTGCTGATCAATATTTATACCCGCTATTTTGAATACCTCTGGGATGTAACGAATAAGGCTGTCTTTTTCGGTGTGCTGGCTATTTCTTTCTGGTTGATTGGAAGGAAAGCGGAGAAGATATGGAATGTGAGGGGGG
>NZ_QEAS01000021.1:39244-43077 GCF_003130405.1 Pararcticibacter amylolyticus | reverse complement strand
TGGTTTTTCATTGTTGCCAGTACGGCTTCCTTATCCTGTGCTATCTGGTGCTGGAGTTCGGAAAGAGAGTTGAATTTCATGTCGCCACGAATGTAGTGAAGAAAGCGGATACGGATCTTCCTGCCGTAAATTTCCTGATCGAAGTTGAAGATGTTGACCTCAATATTGCGGGTCATGCCATTGACTGTGGGGCGGTTGCCGATGTAGGCCATTCCCTGGAGAGGCGAGCTGGTATTGAATCGATCCGGAGTGGCTGCCGGGACATCTGTTATTTCTACAGCATAGATACCATCGGACGGGATGAGTTTGTACTTTTCTTCGACGAGCAGGTTTGCCGTGGGGAATCCGATTTTGCGACCTATCTGATCGCCTTTGATCACTTGTCCATGTAGCTGAAATGGATATCCGAGGAAGTCTGCAGCTGTTTTAACATCACCCTTAAGCAGTGCTTCGCGTACTTTGGTGGAACTTACTGCGACATCATGTATGTCCTGTTCGGGAATCTCTTCTATTTCGTATCGATACAGGGGGGCGTGCTGCTGCAGTAGCCTGAAGTCGCCGGCCCGGTCTTTTCCGAAACGGTGATCGTATCCGATAATGATTTTGCAGGTGCCGATCTTGTCTATGAGGATCTGCCTGATATAATCGGCCGGGGAAAGATTGGAAAAATCTCGTGTAAAAGGCGTGATGATCAGGTGATCTACTCCTAATTGCTCGATCAATTCAGTCTTTTCGGCAATGGTGTTAATGAGCTTGAGGGTTTCGTCTTCAGGATGAAGGATCATCCTGGGGTGGGGGAAAAATGTGAGTATGACGCTTTCTCCCTGCATATTGCGGGCATCTTCTACGAGTCGGGATATGATCTTGCGGTGTCCGATATGTACGCCGTCGAAAGTGCCGATAGTGACAACGGCATTTTTTAACTTGCGGAATTCGTCTATGTGTCTGTAAACTTTCATTTGCCTGTGCAAACTTAGATAAACTTGTTTATATGTAAGTTCAAATAGAGCTGTATAAGAGTAAGTTTACCGGATTTTTACCTGCCCTGGAGTATTTTTTACAGATGAAGCTACTTTTCAATCCTCCTTCATTTCCTGCTCTGTGTCTTTGAGACTTCTGATATGGCGGACGAGTTCCATCACTTCCCATGCCTGGTCGCAGCGGAAGTCGCCGCTCCTGGTTCTCCGAAGTCTCGAAAGGTATGCTCCGTTGCCGAGTGCTTTTCCGAAATCATGGATTAGTGAACGGATGTATGTTCCCTTACTGCAAACTACCCTGAACTCAACTTCAGGAAAGTTGATCGCGGTGATTTCAAAGACACTGATAGTAACGGTGCGCGCTCGCAATTCGACAGCTTCGCCGCGTCTTGCTTTCTGATAGAGGCGCTCGCCTTCAACCTTCACTGCCGAATGGGCAGGCGGGTACTGCTGAATTTCTCCGATGAAGGATTTGCAGGCTGCCTGAATATCCTCTTCCCGGAGATGGGCTGTATCAAAACGGGCATCAATCTCCGTCTCGAGGTCATAGGAAGGGGTGGTGGCTCCGAGCACCATGGTGCCGGTATATTCCTTTTCCTGTGCCTGATATTCGTCGATTTTCTTTGTCAGCTTTCCTGTACAGATAATCAGGAGCCCTGTTGCCAGTGGATCAAGCGTACCGGCGTGTCCTACTTTGAGCTTTAATGGCTTGAAAGCGTTTCTTATTTTGCTGACCACATCGAAACTGGTCCAGCGGTATGGTTTGTTAACTAATAGTAATTCTCCTTCGGGGAAGTTGAACTGCGGAAATTCTTTTGTCTTTTCTTCTGTATCCATTACACGATCTGCAGGTCTTTCCCCGCAAGCAGCAAAATTAATATTATCCCGCCAACTAAGATGCGGTACCATCCGAATACCCTGAATCCGTGTTTGGTTACATAACCGATGAAGGATTTGATGGCTATGATAGCTACGATAAAACCGATAGCATTGCCGAGAAGGAGCATGTTTAATTCATCGCCGTTAATCTGGTGGCCGGTTTTGTAAAAATCCCATATCTTTTTGACGGTTGCTCCAAGCATGGTTGGAACGGCAAGGAAGAAGGAAAATTCGGCTGCGGCTTTGCGGGAAAGTTTCTGTGACATACCGCCGATGATGGTAGCTCCTGATCTTGAAACGCCGGGAAGCATAGCCAGGCATTGCATAAGCCCGATCTTAAACGCTGTGGGGTAACTGATCTGGTCTGTTGACTCGATCTGCGGCTTGTTAAACCACTGGTCGGCATACAAGAGGATGATGCCTCCCAATACGAGCGAGATTGCAACAGCAAGCGGGCTTTCAAGCAGGTCGTCAATCATGTCGCTGAACAATGCTCCGAAGAATATTGCCGGTATGAATGCAACCAGGAGTTTGAAATAAAAATCGAAACTCTGGAAAAAGCGCTTGAAGTAGAGTATCACAACGGAGAGTATCGTTCCGAGTTGTATGGCCACTGTGAAAAGTTTTACAAATGCATTCGACTGAATACCCATGAGGGACGAGCCGATGATCATATGGCCGGTGGAAGATACGGGCAAAAACTCGGTAAGGCCTTCGATGATGGCCAGTATAATTACTTGAAATATGGTC
The DNA here is from genome assembly GCF_003130405.1 of Pararcticibacter amylolyticus. Classification (GTDB taxonomy): domain Bacteria; phylum Bacteroidota; class Bacteroidia; order Sphingobacteriales; family Sphingobacteriaceae; genus Arcticibacter; species Arcticibacter amylolyticus. The sequence continues at coordinate 40,471 of NZ_QEAS01000021.1, read as the reverse complement.
ATGGGAATACTATTTACGCTTCTTTAAGATTGCGAAAAAGCCTATTGCAAAGCCAATGAGAACAACGATGGGTGCAAGGACTGTTTTACGGAAATCATAAATATCGGTGGTGCCGGTCATCAGGGCAAAGCCCAGCACGACAACCGCGATACTGATAAGCATCAGCCTGTAATTGCTTTTATCGAAAATGAAGTGAAGCTCTTTGTTCCCTGTGTTTTCAGAGAATAGTTTTTTTGCCATTATCTTATCTGTAAAGGTTGTAAATTTTTAACCGTAAGTATTTGCTGACAGCGAAATAAGTACTTAAACCGGAGATGAGTATTCCTATTATTACGACAGCTGCGAAGACTGCACCGAATTCAAACCAGTTGCGGAGAACGATGAGTTCGGGGATCTGTTGCTGTGCCAGGTAGAGGGTTAGAAGAAGCAGGATGACGGCAATCAGACCTCCCAGGAAGCCATGTAGGATACCATATCCAAGGAAGGGGCGGCGTATGAAGCCCCTGGTTGCGCCTACCAGCTGCATGCTTTTGATGAGGAAGCGTTGCGAATAGATGGCGAGGCGGATCGTGTTGTTGATCAGTGCTACTGCGATAATGAGAAGCACGGCTGCAAATGCCAGAATGACCAGACCGATAATGCGGATATTCTGATTGACCATGTCAATCAGTGATTTCTGATAGATCACTTCCTTTACGAGCGGATTTTTTGTCAACTGATTGCTGAAGGCCTGAATGCTTTCATTGTTGGCGTGTTCTGCCTTCATATACACATCAATAGTCGAGAGAAGCGGGTTGTAGCCCAGAAACTGGAGGAAATCTTCCCCAAGGTCCTTTTGCAGGTTCTGAGCTGCGATTTCTTTACTTACATATTGGGTGTGCAGAACGTAGGGATGGGTATCAATCTGCTTTTGAAGGCTTAGCACGTCCACTTCTTTTGCACCATCGCTTACTATAATATTGAGTACAATGTTTTCTTTTACGTAGTTGGATAAATTGCGTGCGTGGACGAGCATCAGGCCTAGCAATCCGATCATCAACAGCACCAGGGCGATGCTGATCACTGTTGAAATATATACCTGCTTTGTCTTTCTAGAAGAAGCGCTTACTTCAAATTCTTCCATAGTTGCCGTTTGAGTATGCGAAAGTAGTAAATTATGTTGGAAAAACATTTATACGCTGCCATTATACTCCTGCTGCGCATCTCCACTTCCCTCTTGACCCTCTC
>NZ_QEAS01000021.1:30834-39170 GCF_003130405.1 Pararcticibacter amylolyticus | reverse complement strand
CATTTGCTATTTTCGCGACATGGATTACCAGTTTAGAGACATTGAGAAAAAATGGCAGCAGTTTTGGGCTGATAAACAGACTTACAAAGTTGATAACAGTTCTGAAAAACCCAAGTATTATGTGCTGGATATGTTTCCGTATCCATCGGGTGCAGGTTTGCATGTAGGGCATCCGCTGGGATACATCGCTTCAGATATTTTTGCACGTTATAAACGACTGAAGGGATTCAATGTATTACATCCTATGGGATATGATTCGTTTGGGTTGCCTGCAGAACAGTATGCCATCCAGACCGGTCAGCATCCGGCTCTGACAACTGAGCAGAATATTGCTACGTACAGGAGGCAGCTTGACCAGATCGGGTTTTCGTTTGACTGGAGCAGGGAAGTTCGCACAAGTGATCCGGGCTATTATAAGTGGACTCAGTGGATATTTATGCAGCTGTTTGACTCCTGGTATAACCTGGAAGCTGACAAGGCTGAACCAGTAGAGCAACTTGTCAGGCATTTTGAAACAAGTGGCAGCAAGGGTATTAAAGCTGTTCACGACGAGGATGTGAAGACATTCAGCGCGGAAGAGTGGAAGGCAATGAGCAGTAATGAGCAGCAGGAAGAGCTTCTGAAATACCGGTTGACATATCTGAAGGAAAGCACTGTGAACTGGTGCCCTGCACTGGGGACCGTACTTGCCAACGATGAGGTGAAGGAGGGTGTTTCTGAAAGAGGGGGCTACCCGGTAGAACAAAAGAAAATGATGCAGTGGAGCATGAGGATCACTGCGTATGCTGATCGTCTGCTGCAAGGGCTTGACACGATAGACTGGCCTGAGCCTCTGAAGGAAATGCAGAGGAACTGGATTGGGAAGAGCACCGGGGCCAGTGTGAAGTTTGCGCTGGAGAGCGAGACAATAAAAGCCGGAGGCTCGGGCGCAGCCTTAAATCCGGAACTTTCTCCTTTGAACTTTATTGAGGTTTTTACTACCCGTGTAGATACGATTTTCGGTGTGACTTTCCTGGTGATCGCACCTGAGCATGAGCTTGTGCCGGTGCTTACAACCGCCGGACAGAAAGAAGAAATCGAAAATTATATAGCCCAGACAAAAAAGAAGACGGAGCTTGACAGGATGGCCGATACGAAATCTGTGTCGGGCGCTTTTACGGGGAGTTATGCGTTAAATCCTTTAGACGGAGCACGGATACCGGTGTGGATTGCTGACTATGTCCTGGCCGGTTATGGCACGGGTGCTGTGATGGCAGTACCTTCGGGTGACCAGCGTGACTGGCTTTTTGCAAGGCATTTTAATTTGCCTGTCATCCAGATACTGGATGCCCAGAAGGATGTTGAGCATGCAGCGGATGCGACTAAAGAAGGGACGTATGTGAATTCGGATTTTATTAACGGGATGACATACCAGGAAGCGGTTCCGGCCCTGATCGCTAAGCTGGAGGAGTTGGGTGCTGGTAAAGCAAAGATCCAGTATCGCATGCGCGATGCGATTTTTGGTCGTCAGCGTTACTGGGGAGAGCCGGTTCCGGTTTATTTTAAAGACGGACTTCCGCATCTGATTGAAGAAAGTGAGCTTCCGCTGGTGTTGCCGGAGGTTGATAAATATCTTCCCACCGAAGCCGGGGATCCTCCGCTTGGGAGGGCTACTGACTGGAAATACAGGGAGGGGCTTCCCTATGAGCTGAGTACAATGCCTGGCTGGGCCGGGTCGAGCTGGTACTGGTACCGGTACATGGCTTCCCCGGAAGACAGGAAGGAGGATGTTTTCGCACCTGCGAAGACTATAGAATACTGGAAGGATGTGGATCTTTATATAGGAGGTTCGGAACATGCTACCGGACACTTGCTTTACAGCCGTTTCTGGAACAAGTTTCTGAAAGATATGGGCTATGTGCAGGAAGAAGAGCCTTTTAAGAAGCTGATCAACCAGGGGATGATCCAGGGAAGATCGAACTTTGTTTACCGCCTGATCAACGAGGATGGGATAGGTACGCATGTTTTTGTTTCTCATGGCCTTAAAGATCAGTACCATACTGCACCGATTCATGTTGATGTAAATATCGTGGAGAACGAGGTGCTGGATATTGAGAAGTTCCGCAAATTCAGACCAGAGTTCGAGAATGCCGAGTTTATTCTGGAAAACGGGAAGTATATCTGTGGTGTGGAGGTTGAAAAGATGTCGAAGTCAAAGTTCAACGTGGTAAATCCTGATGACATTATTGAACGTTATGGGGCTGATACCCTCCGCTTATACGAGATGTTCCTGGGACCGCTTGAGCAAAGTAAGCCCTGGAATACCAATGGCATTGAGGGAGTATTTAAGTTCCTGAGGAAATTCTGGAAGTTATTTCATAATGACCAGTTTGAGCTGGCTGTTTCTGACCAGGAGCCGGTTAAGGCTGAATTGAAATCCCTGCACAAGATTATCCGCAAGGTGGAAGAGGATATCGAGCGTTTTTCCTTTAATACATCGGTATCTAGTTTTATGATCTGTGTTAATGAGCTTACCGATCTGAAGTGTAATAAAAGGAGTATCCTGCAGGATCTCTTAGTGGTGCTGTCGCCTTATGCTCCTCATATCACAGAAGAACTGTGGCATTTGCTCGGGAATGAGCAGGGATCACTGTCTTATGCTTCTTATCCTCAGTTTAACCCTGCCCACCTGGTGGAGGACGAGTTTGCTTATCCGATCTCGGTGAACGGCAAAATGCGTCTTAACCTGAACATATCGCTGACGATGGAGGCGCCTGAGGTGGAAAAGCTTGTTCTGGAAAATGCTGATGTCCAGAAATACCTTGACGGGAAAACACCGAAGAAAGTGATTGTGGTTAAGGGAAGGATTGTAAATATTGTGGTTTAGAGCGAATAGCTTTCGGCAGTTAGCTATTGGCAATCGGCTGTTGAAAGCGGCGGGGACCTTGTGAAGAGAGAGTTAATATGCGGAAGGGGATTGGTGAGGTCTGAGAAACCCCAGAAAAAGCATTTGTATGCAGATAAACCGGCGTAGTGAGGAGCTACGCCGGTTTGTTGGATTAACAGAAATAACAATTTGCCTGTAACAAACACCGGCCTTGTACAACTAATATTGAAAAATAATCAACACGATGAAGTCTTTTTATTTATTGATCGCTGCTTTATGGAGCTGTAGTGTGGTTTTTGCCCAGGCACCGGCTGCGGGAGCACCGCCTGCCGGGATGGCACAGACAGGGAGCAGGATTGCCGGGCAGGTGATCGATTCGCTGAGTGGAAAACCAGTGGAGTATGCCACAGTATCGCTTGCCAGGTGGGGTACTACAAAAAATATAAACGGAGCCCTTACAGACGGAAAGGGGAATTTTAAGATTGCGAATGTTACACCGGGCCAGTATAAGCTGACGGTTTCTTTTATGGGATATCAGGCTAAGTCTGTGAAGGTAACGGCTGAGGCTGGCAAGCTGGAACAGAATGCAGGCAAGCTTTTGCTCTTACCTTCTGCGAATGTACTGAAGGAAGTTGCTGTAACCGGAGAGGTTCCGGTAGTGGAAAACCGGGTAGACAAGGTGGTGTACAATGCAGAAAAAGATGCAACGGTATCGGGAGGAAATGCGGGCGATGTGTTGCGGAAGGTACCCATGGTTTCGGTAGACCAGGACGGAAATATTTCCTTAAGGGGCAATCAGAACGTCAGGATCCTGATCAATGGAAAGCCAACTGGCGCTGTAGCGGCCAGTGCGGCAGATGCGATGAGAATGCTGCCTGCTGACCAGATCAAGAATGTTGAGGTGATCACTAGCCCTTCTGCCAAGTATGATGCTGAAGGTTCCGGAGGTATCATCAATATCATTACCAAGAAAAAGGAAATGAGCGGGGTGAGCGGATCTATAAGCGGTGGAGTAGGTACCCGGCAGAATAACGGGAATGCTAACCTGAATGTGAATAAGAATAAGTTGAGTGTAACCACAAATTTTGGCGGGAATGCTACCTGGCCTCAGACGACGAATCTTTTCTTTAACAGTTTCACGCCTTCATCCGGAACGGAGCAATTGCAGAGAGGCAACAGCCGCACCAGCCGCTACGGGTATATGGCGTCGGGAAATGTCAGTTATGATTTTAATGATTTTAACAGCTTATCTACCGGCATCCGGTTGAATGAAGGCCGGTTTAAGACTGACGGAACGACCAGTAATTCAAGGAGCGATAACTCGGTCGCATTGGAAGCGTATGAGAGGGATAATTACAATAAAACGAAGTTCGGCGGTTTCGACTGGAATGCTGATTATACTCACAAGTTTAAAACTCAGGGGCATGAACTGAGCCTGGCCGGACAGTGGAGCCATAGTTTGAATAATACTGATTTCTTTACTCTTTATTCTTCGGATGTTTTTGCTGACGTACGGGGGGATAACCATGCAAAAAATGACGAATATACCGCTCAGCTGGACTATACTCTTCCACTAAGCAAAGTGGTGAAAATTGAGGCCGGGGGAAAAGGGATATTCAGAGATATTAAGAGCCCTTCTAACTTTTATACTGTTGCGGGGGATGGTTTTGTCTTTGATGATTTGCTTTCTAACGTCTATACCTATAATCAGGATGTTTACGCTGGATATACAGTGCTGAGCCTGCAGATGTCGAAAACAGTGGGCCTGCAGGTTGGCGGACGTGTTGAATATACAGACATTGAGGGCCGGTCGGAAAATGCGGCTTCGGGCGTTGCCCCGGCTTCCAACGACTATACCAACTTCATTCCGAGCTTTGCTATTTCAAAAACTCTGAAGAATTTCCAGTCAGTGAGATTTAGCTACAGCAAGAGGATCCAGCGGCCAAGCCTGCAGTTCCTGAACCCGTTCAGAGATGTCAGCAATGAACAGTCTCAGCGCCAGGGAAACCCACAGCTTGCGCCTGAGGTGACTCATTCGCTGGAACTGAATTATTCGGCGATGCCGTCGCCCGGATCGATGATCAATACCTCGGTGTATTTCAGGCATACTACCGACATTATCGAGAGCTTTGCGAAGCCGGATACTTATAACGGTAAGGAGGTGGTGTTCACTACTTATGATAATACAGGGGATAATAATTCGTTTGGTGCCAGTTTATATGGTTCTGTAAATCCTGTGAAGAACCTGACGCTGAGGGGGAATGTAGATGTGTTTACTTACAAGCCAACGGCGTCGAATGCATTTACTGACTACGCTGCAACATCGAAAACCTATGCGCAGTATAAGGCTTTTATCAGTGGTTCCTTTAACTTTCCTGCTAATTTTGTGGCGGAGACTTTTATGATCCTCAATTCTCCCCGGCGTACATTTCAGGGAGAGAATCCTTCTTTCAGTATGTGGGTGATGTCGTTCAATAAGCAATTCCTGAACAAGAAGGCGAAGATCGGGATCAATGTAGTGGATCCGTTTAATGAGAACAAGCATTTCAGATCGAAGGTTAATACCGGAAGGCTGGTTCAGGAATCTGACTTTTCAATTCCTTTCCGTTCGGTAGGAATTAATTTCAGCTATTCTTTTGGAAAGGTAAACTTTACTCCTCAACCGCGTAAGAAGAGGGGGGTAAATAACGATGATTTAAAGCAGGATAACGGTCAGGGGGGCCAGGGAGGTCAGGGTATGGGTAGCGGAAATTAATTAAACTATCTTTATACCTTTGCGGAAAAAAGAGAATGTCAAATTATAGTACTGAATCTTCTTCAAGGGCCGTTCGGGATATTCTGGTCGCTTTAGGTCTTGAGGAAGAAGCCCTTGCGGCTGCGGAGAACGCGGGAATTGCGGAAACGCTTTCTTCGCGTCCTTCTTCCATTGATGATATATTCGGGCATGTCCTGCATATTGCTGAGAATTATGGTGTGACAGCAAGAGCGGAGGTGCTTGTTGAAGAACTGAAAGAGCGTACAGAGATTATACGGCATAAGCTTAAGTTTGTGGAAGACCGGCCTTCTGTCGTCTGTATTACGGGTTTGTCGCCGCTTGAAACGAATGGTGGTATTATAGCTGAACTGATTTCAATCGCCGGCGGAAAACCTGTTGGTAGACAGGGCGGCCTGTGGTATGATGTCCTGGAATCTTTGGAGCCGGAGGTTATTTTAATTGCGGTGCCGGGCAATACGGTTGAAATGACTGTGCGTGAGATTAATTTCCTGTTCGGACTGGATGGATGGAATGACCTGCCGGCAGTTAAAAATAACCGGGTGTATATCCTTGATGGTAAAAAGTATATCCACCTCCTGTCGCCTGCGATAATTGATTCCCTTGAGATGCTGGCGGAGATTATACAGCCTAAACAGTTTATTTTCGGCTTTGAAGGAGAAGCCTGGGTGAAATTCGGAGTATGAAAAATGTCGTGTTTTCAATAGCTCTGGCTTGGCTGGTGGTGTTTCATATTTCTGCTCAAACTCCGAAAGCTGTGCAGAAAGGAAACAGCCTGTTGTGGGAGATCAGCGGAAAGGGACTTAAAGAACCTTCTTACATTTTTGGAACTTATCATGCTGCCGGCAAGAGTTTCCTGGATTCGCTTCCGGGGGTTAAAAAGCAGTTTGATAAGTCGAAGACGGTAGTAGGAGAAGTGCTGACAGACGAAACGATGGTTCAAAAGATGATGCCGTTTATGCTTCTGCAGGGAACTTCTCTGGATAAGATCTTAACGCAGGCGGAATTTGGGGAGGTGGATGCCGTGGTTAAAGAAAAGATGGGAGTGGGGCTGGTGCAGCTCAATCAGCTTAAGCCGATAGCGGTACAGATGACTATTGTGATGATGCTTGTTCCGAAAGATATATCCCCGTCAAACCCTGCTCTTGATATGTATTTCCAGAGTGAAGCAAAGGCGGTGAATAAAAAGGTGACGGCGTTTGAAACCGTTGAAGAGCAGGCCAGGCTGTTGTTTGATCTACCGATGGAAAGACAGAAGGAATTGCTTCTTCTTACAGTCAGGGAAAAGGAACGGATGATCAGAGAGTCGGCTGTGCTCTTCAGGCATTACCAGCAACAGGATTTGAACGAGGTGGAACAGGATTTCAAGGATAATAAAGATATGAACCCTCAGGAAATGGATGCATTGCTTATCAAACGGAACAAGGCGTGGATGACAAAGATTCCGTCTATCCTGCAGAGCGGAACTACTTTCATTGCTGTTGGGGCAGGTCATTTACCGGGTGAACAGGGCCTGTTGCATCTCCTGACCCAATCGGGGTATACAGTGAAGCCAATTTCTTCTAAATAGCTGGTTTTAAACTAAACCGGAACAGATATTGTTTCTAAGTTGTCATTCTTAATTATTATAATTATGTCGGCGCTTTTCACACCTTTAAAAATCAGAGATATAGAATTGAAAAACCGCATCGCGGTGTCTCCTATGTGTCAGTATTCTGCAGATGATGGGTTTGCTAACGACTGGCACTTTGTTCATCTGGGCAGCCGGGCTGTCGGTGGTGCAGGGCTGATACTGGCCGAAGCCACTTCAGTTTCACCCGAAGGGCGTATCTCCCCCGGAGATCTTGGAATCTGGAAGGATGAACATATTATTCCGCTCAGGCGAATTGTTGATTTTATTCATTCGCAGGGAACTGTTGCGGGGATACAGATTGCCCATGCCGGGAGAAAGGCCAGCAAAACTTCCCCGTGGAACGGGAATCATTATATTCCTCCTGCGGAAGGCGGCTGGCAAACACTTGCACCGAGTGCGGTGCCGTTTTCTGAAGGCGACTGGCTGCCGCATGCTCTTACTCCTGAAGGGATAGAGAATGTGATTATTGATTTTCACGCGGCTGCCAAACGATGCCTGGAGGCTGGCTTCAGAGTGTTGGAGATCCATGCAGCTCATGGTTATCTGCTGCACGAGTTCCTCTCTCCTCTCTCTAATTTCAGAACAGATCTTTACGGTGGATCTTTTGAGAACCGGATAAGATTGCTGCTTGAAGTGACCGAGGCTGTCAGGAAAGCCTGGCCGGAGGAATATCCTTTATTTGTGAGGATATCCTCTACAGATTGGGTAGAAGGCGGTTGGACAAGTATCGATTCTGTGAAGCTCTCTGCTTTGCTGAAAGAGAAAGGGGTGGATCTTATTGATTGTTCTTCGGGGGGGAATATCCCTAATGTAAAAATCCCTGCAGGTCCTGATTACCAGGTAGAATTTGCAGAAGCGATCCGTAAAGGGGCTGATATCATGACTGGTGCTGTGGGCATCATCACTGAGCCAAAACAGGCGGAGGCGATTGTGGCCAACGGCAGGTCGGATATTGTGCTGCTCGCCCGTGAAATGCTGCGTGATCCTTATTTTCCCCTGCACGCTGCCCGTGAACTTGGCGCTGAGATCAGTTGGCCGGTGCAGTATGAGAGAGCGAGAAGATG
>NZ_QEAS01000021.1:26576-30798 GCF_003130405.1 Pararcticibacter amylolyticus | reverse complement strand
TAGTGCTAATAAACATCAGGTTCGAACTCTCCTGATTTAACATTCAAGAAACTTTAGACTTTCAACTTTCTACTTTCAACTATTGTATATTAACTACCTGCGAGCAGTTCACCCTGGCCAAACTGGCTGGCGGCTGATTCTTCGTTAAGATAACCTGAGGCGTATTTTACCGTTTCGGGGCCATTTATGAATAAAGTGGTTTTACCTTTTATGGCATCAATGATGGCCGGGGTAAGTTCAACTGGTACGGCGGGACATCCGTAGCTCCTGCCGAGGCGGCCGTGCTGGTTAATGAAGCTCTGGCTTACATATTCGGCGCCATGTACCACGATCGCACGGTTGAATGCATTGGCATTATAGTTTTTATCCATGCCATTGAGTTTCAGGGATAATCCATGTTTGCCCTGGTAGGTATTGCTGGTAATATAAAAACCGATACTGCTTTGGTGAGACTCGGCTGTATTTGAAAAGCTGGTAGCTATGTTGTCGCCGCTGCCCTGTCCATGAGCAACCAGGGTGTTAAATAAAAGCTTCCTGTTTTCAAGATCTATGATCCATAAACGTTTGCTTGTACTGGCTTTGTTAAAGTCGACAATAGAAATGATCTGCCTGGCTGCTGATACCATACCAGCGGTCCTGAAGTTCAGGTATCCTGTCATAGCTTTTCTGAAAACATTAAAATCAAGATCGGCTGATTTCAGATCTGCTGAAGTGTAGATATCATTTACATAGTTTACGTAGGCCTGCGCTGCTGAAATTGTTTTAACAGGAGCAACGGGTTCTGTAGCTGAAATGGTATCTTTTGAAAAATTTCCAGCAGAAACAGATGTTGAATCTCCTTTTAATGACCAGCTTAATACGGTCGTACTTAATGCTAAGACAGCAAACGCTGTTCCCCTCCAAATTCTCTTCATCATGTTTTCCCTCAGTTTAAATTAAGTAGCGTTGTTTCGATAGATGTTCGTTTTCAGCTTCTTGTACGGTACAAAGATACGGAAGGTTGTATTGACAGTCAAATAATTACCTTATTTAATTGTCATAAATAACTAATTATATTTCCTTATAGGATAATTCAAGCGGAAGAAAAACGGTTTTACTATATAAGAAGGCCATTGCGGGAGCAGTGGCCTTCTTATATAAGTGTATAATATTATATTCTATTTGCCGAGCAGGTTTTTCCAGCTCACGCGGTCTCCGATAATACGGTCCAGTTGTGCAATTTCCACACGTTCCTGTTCCATGGTATCGCGATGGCGGATAGTGACGGTATTGTCCTGGAGCGACTGGTGATCGACGGTAATGCAGAAAGGCGTACCAATTGCATCCTGGCGACGGTAGCGCTTCCCTATGGAGTCTTTCTCCTCATAAATGATATTGTGGTCGAGTTTCAGCCTGTCCATTATCTCTCTTGCTTTTTCGGGGAGACCATCTTTTTTGGTTAGAGGAAGAATGGCCGCTTTCACAGGTGCAAGGCATGGATGAAGCCTTAGGACTACACGGCTGTCTTTTTTGTCGCCTTCGCTTAAATCCTGTTCTTCGTATGCGTTGATCAGTGTGAGCAGGAACATTCTGTCGAGCCCTATTGATGTTTCAATTACATAGGGAACATAATTCTGGTTGATTTCCGGGTCGAAGTACTGGATCTTTTTTCCCGAAAATTTCTGATGCTGACTTAGATCGAAGTCGGTGCGGCTGTGGATACCTTCTACTTCCTTGAATCCAAATGGGAATTGGAATTCGATATCTACCGCCGCATTGGCGTAATGAGCCAGTTTGGTATGGTCATGGAACCTGTATTTTTCGGAAGCGGTGCCTAAGGCTTTATGCCATTTCAGGCGGGTCTGCTTCCAGTAATCATACCACTCCATTTCGGAGCCGGGGCGGACGAAGAACTGCATCTCCATCTGTTCAAACTCCCGCATACGCATGATAAACTGACGGGCAATTACTTCGTTACGGAAGGCTTTGCCTATCTGGGCGATTCCGAAAGGAATCTTCATTCTCCCCGTTTTTTGTACATTCAGGTAGTTGACAAAAATCCCCTGTGCTGTTTCAGGACGCAGATAAATCACATCAGCATCGTCTGCCACTGCACCCATTTGAGTGGAGAACATGAGGTTAAACTGACGTACATCCGTCCAGTTCCTGGTCCCTGATACCGGACAAACGATCTCATGCTCGACAATGAGGTCGCGAAGAGCTGTGAGATTATCTGCTTTTAGGGCTTCATCCATCGCTGTCTGAAGCTGTGCGGCTTTCTCCGTTTTTCCGTCTTTTTCGTACCGGGCTATTTTATCTTCAATTAACTGATCGGCGCGATAACGCTTTTTGGAATCCTTATTATCGATCATCGGGTCGTTAAACCCGTCTACGTGGCCTGACGCTTTCCATGTGGTTGGATGCATAAAAATCGCAGCATCGATGCCAACTATATTTTCGTGCATTTGCACCATCGACTTCCACCAGTATGTTTTGATGTTATTCTTTAGTTCGGCGCCGTTCTGTCCATAGTCGTACACGGCACTGAGTCCGTCGTAGATTTCGCTTGACTGAAATACAAATCCATACTCTTTGGCATGGGATATAACGTTTTTAAACAGTTCGTCGTTATTTTTACTCATGATGTTGCAAATATATAATTCAGCAGTTAGCTATCAGCAATCAGCTGTTAGTTTTCGGAACAGTTTACAAAACAAAATAATATAAATGATTTTTATAGTATTGAATGTAAATTGTTGACCGTACTGCCGGGGAAAGACTGGACAGGTGTGTTTGTTTTCATTTTCAAAGAAAGATTATGTTGCATAGTAGGGAAAACATTTTGCAATTTTGGGCTTATTCAAGGGGCTGGATGCTAAAGCTGACAGCCAACAGCTAAATTATGAGCGTAGAGGTTAACCAGCTTACTAAAGTTTACGGGCAACAAAAGGCAATAGACTGTATTTCTTTTACTGCTTCTCCCGGAGAGATCCTGGGATTTCTGGGGCCGAACGGCGCCGGGAAATCTACTACGATGAAGATACTTTCCTGTTTTATTCCGCAGACGAGCGGAACAGCAAGCGTGGCGGGATATGATGTAAGCTCGCAGTCCCTGGATGTCAGGCGGAATCTGGGGTATCTTCCAGAACATAACCCTCTCTATCTTGATATGTATGTGAAGGAGTTTCTTGAATTTGTAGCCAATGTTCATAAGGTGAGTAATAAGAGGAGGCGAATAGAAGAGGTCATAGAATTAACGGGACTCGGGCGTGAGAGCCATAAGAAGGCCGGTGCTTTGTCAAAAGGATACCGGCAGCGCCTCGGCCTGGCTCAGGTGATCTTGCCTGATCCGGCTGTGCTGATCATGGATGAACCCACTTCTGGTCTTGATCCCAATCAGCTTGTTGAAGTCAGAGCTTTGATCAGGGAGCTGGGGAAGACGAAGACAGTGATCCTTTCTACACACATTATGCCTGAAGCGGAAACTGTGTGCAGCAGGGCTGTAATTATTAACAGGGGGCAGATTGTTGCTGATAATACGATGACGGAACTGCATGCCGCACACCCTGGGAAGACGCTGGAGGATATTTTTCTTCAGCTAACCAATAAAAATTCATGATTCAGATAAGAGAAAATATCAGCCGAGGTTGTCTTTAAGGCCTTTCTGTTTTCTTTTGAACCATCCCTGTCATACCGAATGGCAGATAATTTAAGTGATTGGGCGGGATTTGCGATATCTTTTGTATTTTTCCTTCAACCCCTTGAAAATCAAAAATAACTTACTACCTTTGCGTTCCTTTTTAGGAAAAAAGAATAAAAGCAAATAATTAAAAATCAAAAAAAAGTAAATGCCTACTATTCAACAATTAGTTAGGAAAGGTAGAGTAGCTCTGGAGGACAAGAGTAAGTCACCAGCGTTGGACAGCTGTCCACAGCGAAGAGGCGTGTGTACCCGTGTATACACCACTACCCCTAAGAAACCAAACTCAGCGATGCGTAAAGTTGCCCGTGTTCGTTTAACAAACGGAAAAGAGGTGAACGCTTACATCCCAGGTGAAGGACACAACTTACAGGAACACTCGATCGTATTGATCCGTGGTGGTCGTGTGAAGGACTTACCGGGTGTACGTTATCACATCATTCGTGGTGCACTGGATACTTCAGGTGTGAACGGAAGAAATCAGCGTCGTTCTAAATATGGTACTAAGCGTCCTAAACCAGGTCAAGCTGCTGCAGCACCTGC
>NZ_QEAS01000021.1:1562-26516 GCF_003130405.1 Pararcticibacter amylolyticus | reverse complement strand
AGAGAATTATCCTGCCTGATCCGAAATTCAATGACGTGATGGTAACCCGTTTCGTGAACAACATGATGTATGACGGAAAGAAATCTATTGCTTATTCAATTTTCTATGATGCTGTAGAACTTGTTGAAAAGAGAACCAGTGAAAGCGGTCTTGAAGCATGGAAGAAAGCATTGAACAACGTAATGCCTGCTGTTGAAGTTAAATCACGCCGTGTAGGTGGTGCAAACTTCCAGGTACCTACGGAAGTTCGTCCTGAGCGTAAGATTGCTTTGGGTATGAAATGGTTAATCCTGTATGCCCGTCGTCGTGGTGAAAAGACTATGATGGAGAAGCTTGCTGCTGAGATTATTTCTGCTTCTAAAGGTGAAGGTGCCGCAGTGAAGAAGAAAGAAGATACTCATAAGATGGCTGAAGCAAATAAAGCATTTTCACACTTCCGTTTCTAACAGTTAGATTATGCTGAGTTAAAAAGGATTACACTGATATCGGCAAGATGGAAGATCAGTGTAATCCTTTTTTTTAGCGGCGAATCAGAATTATAAATTATAATGGCAAGAGATTTAAAATATACAAGAAATATTGGTATTGCAGCTCACATTGATGCTGGAAAGACCACTACTACCGAGCGTATTTTGTACTATGCGGGAGTAAGCCATAAGATCGGAGAAGTACACGAAGGTGCTGCTACTATGGACTGGATGGCTCAGGAGCAGGAGCGCGGTATTACTATCACCTCAGCTGCTACTACCGTTTTCTGGAATTACAGGAATGACAAATACCAGGTAAACGTTATTGATACCCCCGGACACGTTGACTTTACTGTAGAGGTAAACCGTTCGCTGCGGGTACTCGACGGGCTGGTATTCCTCTTTTCAGCTGTAGATGGTGTAGAGCCCCAGTCTGAAACAAACTGGCGTCTTGCAAACAACTATAACGTATCCCGTATCGGTTTCGTAAACAAGATGGACCGTTCAGGTGCAGACTTCCTCAAAGTTGTTAAGCAGGTAAGAGAAATGCTTGGTTCTAACGCTATTCCTTTGCAGCTGCCTATCGGAGCTGAAGATTCATTCAAAGGGGTGGTAGACCTGGTAAATTTCCGTGGTATTGTATGGAATGAGCATGATAAGGGAATGACTTTCACTGAAGTGCCGATTCCTGACGATATGCTGGAAGAAGCTACTGAATGGAGAGAAAAACTTCTTGAAGCAGTTGCTGAGTTTGACGATACGCTGATGGAGAAGTTCTTTGATGATCCTACTCAAATCACTGAGCGCGAAGTTTTGGATGCTCTTCGTCAGGCGACACTTGCAGGCAAGATCGTTCCTATGACTTGTGGTTCTTCTTTCAAGAACAAAGGTGTGCAAACTATGCTTGATTATGTGATGGAATTACTTCCTTCACCTCTTGATCAGGAAGCTATTAAAGGTACAAACCCTGATACTGAGGAGGAAGTTATTCGTCATCCTGATGTTAAAGAGCCTTTTGCTGCTCTTGCATTTAAGATTGCAACCGATCCTTTTGTGGGCCGTCTTTGTTTCATCCGTGTTTATTCCGGAAATCTTGAAGCTGGTTCTTATGTTTATAACACCCGCTCTGAAAACAAGGAACGTATTTCACGTATCTTCCAGATGCATGCCAACAAGCAGAATCCTATTCCTAATGTAGGAGCAGGTGATATTGCTGCGGTAGTAGGATTTAAAGATATCAGAACAGGTGATACTCTTTGTGATGAAAAGGCACCTATCGTTCTTGAATCGATGAAGTTCCCTGAGCCGGTTATCGGTCTTGCTATCGAGCCTAAAACTCAGGCTGACGTTGATAAGCTTGGTCTTGCTCTTGGTAAGCTTGCAGAAGAGGATCCAACTTTCCGTGTAAAGACAGATGAAGATACAGGTCAAACCGTGATTGAAGGTATGGGTGAGCTTCACCTTGATATCATCATGGACCGTCTGAAACGTGAATTTAAGGTTGAAGTAAACCAGGGTGCACCTCAGGTAGCTTATAAAGAAGCGATCACCGGAACTGTTCAGCACCGTGAGACTTATAAGAAACAAACTGGTGGCCGCGGTAAATTTGCCGATATCCAGGTTGTTATTTCTCCGGTTGATGAAGGTAAGTCTGGTCTTCAGTTCGAGAATGAAATCGTGGGTGGTTCTATTCCACGTGAGTACATTCCTTCTGTTCAGAAAGGTTTTGACGCAGCCATGGCAAATGGTGTTTTAGCGGGCTACCCGGTAACTGACATGAAAGTACGTCTTATCGACGGATCTTTCCACCCGGTTGACTCTGACTCATTATCATTTGAAATTGCAGCCCGTGCAGCCTTCCGCGAAGCTTTACCAAAGGCTAAGCCAGTGCTGATGGAGCCGATCATGAAAATTGAAGTATTAACTCCTGAAGAAAACATGGGTGACGTAATGGGAGACCTTAACCGTCGTCGTGGTCAGCTTCAGGGCATGGATACCCGTGCAGGATCGCAGGTAATCAAGGCAATGGTTCCCCTGTCTGAAATGTTCGGTTATGTAACTCAGTTACGTACTATCACTTCAGGTCGTGCTACTTCTACAATGGAGTTTGATCACTACGAGCCAGCTCCTAGGAACGTGCAGGAAGAAGTAATTGCAAAGTCAAAGGGAAAGTCTTCTAACTCTTAATTGAGTTAAAAGCTTTACTTAAAATTAAAAAATCATAAGCAGGAAGCAGGGCAGACGGTGTAAACCGGAAGCGGGTTTCCTGCCTTTACAAAGAAAAACACCAGTGTAATTAATAGCTCTTACAACGGTGTCTTAAATAAAAAACAAAAATGAGCCAAAGAATCAGAATCAAGTTAAAGTCTTACGATTACAATCTGGTTGATAAGTCAGCAGAGAAGATCGTTAAAACGGTAAAACCTACCGGTGCAGTAGTAAGTGGTCCTATTCCTCTGCCAACAGAGAAGAAGATCTTTACTGTTCTTCGTTCACCTCACGTAAACAAGAAAGCCCGTGAGCAGTTCCAGTTATGTTCTTACAAAAGACTTCTGGATATCTATAGTTCAAATTCGAAGACTGTAGATGCGCTGATGAAGCTTGAATTGCCAAGTGGTGTTGAAGTTGAAATCAAGGTGTAACAGCCAGGACTTTTTGAAAAAGATAAAGCCCGTTGAGTTTCTAACTTAACGGGCTTTTTTTATGGCGGTTGCCGGCTTTTTTTATTTTCCGTTCGTCAGGTCGTCGAGTTTATTCCTTTCATCCTGTAACTCGCGGGCAAGCTTTTTTTCTCTTTCATTCGCTTTACTTTTATAGGTCTGGAATTCTGCCGAAAGTTCTTCAAAGAGTTTGATCCTGTAGGCTGCTTCCCGCCTGTTCTTTCCTGACAGGAAGAGGACAATCGCCAGGGCTAATGCCAGTACGAGAACAATTCCCCACATGATTGAATTATACAGGGTCTTGTTTATTTTCATTCCGAGAAGTGATATGCTGTCGATCATTTCCTGCGACTGATCGAGACTTTCCTGGTTTTTTGAAAGGCTGTCTCTCATCGCGCTTACAGATTCTGCTGAAGAAGAGATCCTTTTTTCTGCCTCTATACGTCTTTTTTTCTCTGCCCTTAAGGAATCCATTGAGTTTTTCCAAAGTGTGGTAAGCCGGTATGGATTGATCAGTTTATAACCATCCTGCGTCCTGGATCTCATTAGCATCTCCTGATACTGTCCCTGCAGGGACGGATCAGCAGGCGGGCCAGCCGGTGTTCTGCTGAGTGTAGCATTTTTTCTGGCTGTACTGTCCTGGGCGAACAGGTAACCACTTGAAGTCGTCGTTATCAGAGTAATCAATGAAATCAAAAAGTATCGCTTCATAAGAGTAAATTAGGTCCTCATCGAAACAAGTATAAGAATTATCTTTTAAAAATTAAGATTTCAAAAAAAGCCGGAAGATTGTTGCTGTTGAAATCAATCTATATCTTTACGATATGAACATAGGCATTATCGGGCTTGGAGATATGGGATCCTTATGTGCCCGTAAATGGGCCCAGAAGGGCTATACTGTATATGGATGTGATCTGCCCCAGCGTTATGAATCGTTGCTGAACCTGTTTGAAGGGACGTCTGTCACGATCCTTCCCTCGGCAAGGGCAGTGGCCAGGAAAGCTGATTTTTTATTATACTCAGTGGAAGCGGCTAATATTGAGCAGGTAGTGGCTGCTACTGCGGATTCGGTGAAGTATGGGGCTATTGTGGCCGGACAGACTTCCGTGAAGTATCCGGAGATAGCAGCTTTCGAAAAGCATCTGCCCGACGATGTTTTTATTGTGACCTGCCATTCCCTTCATGGGCCAGCATTTTCTACAGAAGGGCAGAAGCTGGTAGTAGTGCCTCACAGGGCGACCGATGAGATTTACAGAAAAGCTATGGATGTTTATGAAGCCCTGGAGTCGGAGATTATAGAAGTAGAAAGCTTCGAGCATCATGACAGGATCATGGCGGATACACAGGCAGTTACCCACATGGGTTTTGAAAGTATGGGCACTGCCTGGAAGAATGCCGGAGTTTACCCCTGGGACCACGGCGCTTATTCTAATGGTATTGATAATGTAAAAATCCTTACTACCTTAAGAATATTCAGTTATAAGGCTCACGTCTATGCCGGGCTCGCCATAATGAACCCGTTTGCAAGAAAGCAGGTGAGGCAATATGCCAGGTCGGAATCAGAGTTATTTAAGATGATGATTTGCGAGCAGGAAGATGCTTTCAGGGCACGGATAAAGGCCGCAAGCGAATTTGTATTTCATGGAGAACGGAACTTCATCACTCTTGATCATGATGTTATGAAGGACTTTAAAATGGCTGAAGAGTCGGGTGAATACATGCCAAATTCTCATCTCAGTATATTTGCGATGGTGGATACATGGTACCGGCTTAAGGTAAACCCTTATGAGAACCTGATCTGCCAGACTCCGCCGTTCAGGTTGCGGCTGGGAATTGCAGAATACCTTTTTAAAAATGAAGCACTGCTGGAAGAAAGTATTGTGACTGCTTTATACGATAAGAGTATCAGAGCAGATGACCTGGAGTTTCATTCTGCTGTACGGGAGTGGGCATCCATTATTGAATACGGTGATATGGACGGTTATCTAGCGCATTTTAACCAGGTAAAGGACTTCTTTGCCGACAGGCTCCAGGAAGGAGCCCGGCAGAGTGCCAGACTTATAGAGAAACTGACACCATAAAAAGCCACACGGCAGTTTCCCGCCGCATGGCAGAGAGCGCGAGAGCGCTCTGTATGTCGGAGAATAGACTTAAACCGCTGCCTCCGGAGAAGCAGTGCTATTTTCCGGAATTTCGCCTGCTTCGATGTACTGCTTAAAGTTGAGCACATCTTCCAGAATAAGTTTTTCTACGAATGGGTTAAGAAGTCTGGCGATACCTGTTCCAATGGTGCCTGCAGGAGCACGATAAGTGAACACGACCTGTACTTCAGTACCATGACCGTTGGCTGCATCATTGAACTCCACCTTTCCGGCGTGGTCAATTATTGCATTATCAACAGATTGCCACCCTATGAAATATCCTTCTTTTTCTTTTACGATCTCCGCGTTCCAGCTTATCGCAGGAAAATTGTCTGAAAACTTTGCTTTCCACAGCCATAAGTTGTCTTCTTTTTTCTCGACCTTCTCAAGATGACGCATAAAGAGCGGCAGATTTTCCAGGCTACGCCAGAAATGAAATACCACTGCACGAGGTCTGTTTACCGTAAACTGCTGCCTGATATTAATTGCTTCACTCCTGGCACTGTTTTTTCCTGCAGCAGCATAAGCCGCACAGTGCCCGGATACGGCTCTCACCAATAACGCTCCTCCTGCTACCAACTTTGAAGCCGCAGTAAAAGGCTTTTTTGTAATTTGAGTTATTCCGTTGTATAACAGGACAGTTCCTGCCAGTAATGAGAACATTCTTTCTGCTTTATTAATGTTGACAGATCCTGTATGAGAACCGTATAAAGGCCCTGTCTTTCCTTCTTCCCTTAGCTCTGGATATACTAATGCCATGACGTCATATTTATGATAAGAACGCTGAATGGTACTGCAGAGTTTGATGTTTAACGAAAAAAGTAAAACCGCAAGGATAACGATACGTTTGATTACTAGCTTTTTAATTAAAATGGTTTTCTTATGAATATACTGAAGGATCTTTCTTTATGCACAGTGTTTCTTTTACTTTTTTCCTGTAATTTTTCTAACCGCACTAAGACTGCAGACCAGCAGGCCGATTCTGTCAGCCTTGATTCTACCGGGGCAGAGCTCCCTCAGCCGGGCAAATCTTCAACCAATTACAGTAAAGTAAAAGGCTGGCCCGAAGGAAAGACTCCTGTTGCGCCGTCTGGATTTACAGTAACCAAGTTTGCCGATGGCCTTAGTAACCCCAGGTCTATCTATGTTGGGCCTAACGGGGATGTATTTGTCGCAATGGCCAATACAGAGGCTAAGGGCACTGCAAAGGCAAAAGCTATAGTCTCCGGGAAAGCCAAATCGCAAAACCTGGGAGAGAGCTCTAATTCCATCGTGTTGTTCAGGGACACCAATAAGGATGGAAAGCCAGATGTGACAGAGATATTTCTCACAGGTTTGAATCAACCATTCGGTATGCTTATCGCGGGGGATTCATTTTATGTTGCCAATACCGACGGACTCATGGCGTTTCCTTATAAAGCCGGACAGACGAAGATTTCGGGCAAGGGAAGGAAAATACTTGACTTGCCAGCAGGAGGGTACAATAATCATTGGACCAGGAATCTTATTGCTAACGCGAACCATTCCAAAATTTATATTTCAGTTGGGTCGGGCAGCAATGTAGCCGAGAATGGAATTGAGAATGAAACGCGGCGTGCCTGTATCCTGGAGATCAACAGGGACGGTTCGGGAGAACGGATCTATGCTTCCGGGCTGCGCAACCCGGTAGGAATGGACTGGAATCCTGAAAGCGAAAGATTGTGGACTGCCGTCAATGAACGGGACGGACTTGGCGACGACCTGGTACCCGACTATATCACCAGTGTAAAAGAGGGCGGTTTTTATGGATGGCCCTATTCTTATTATGGGCAGCATGAAGATCCGAGGCTCAAAGGAGAGAGACCTGACCTGGTAAAAAAAGCACTGGTTCCTGATTTCCAGGTTGGGTCGCATACGGCCTCCCTGGGGCTGGCTTTCTATGACGGGAAATCCTTTCCTGAGAAGTACCGTAACGGGGCTTTCATCGGGCAGCATGGATCGTGGAATCATTCGCAGCTGGTGGGATATAAAGTTACCTTTGTTCCGTTTAAAAACGGGAAGCCCTCCGGCAGGATGGAGGACTTTCTCACCGGGTTTATTGCAGATAAGGAAAAAAGCGACGTCTACGGAAGGCCTGTCAGTGTAGCTGTTTTGCCCGACGGATCCCTTCTGGTTTCTGACGACGCAGCCAATACGCTCTGGAAAGTCAGTTACGGAGGTTAATTTAAGCGCGATATTTTAAATTAGCTGAATGTTAAAAAAAAGCGCATTAACAACACTTTTCATATTTGCTGTTCTTGCATCGAATGCCCGTCAGCCAGTTGATTCTGTGCAGATGCTCAGGCCGGTAACGATCCAGGGCTATTTCGGGAGCCAGCCGGCTCTCACCCTGCCATCATCGGTCAGCGTAATAACCCGGAATGACCTTCAGGCACAGCAGCCTTATTCTATGGTGCCTGCGCTGAATGCTGTTCCAGGGGTCAGGATGGAGGAACGCTCGCCTGGCAGTTACCGCCTGTCTATCAGGGGAAGCCTTTTGAGATCCCCTTTCGGTATCCGGAATGTGAAAATCTATATGGACGACTTCATTCTGACTGATGCAGGAGGAAATACCTATCTCGGTTCTGTGGATGCCGAAGGCGTGGGCGGCCTGGAAATATTAAAAGGGCCGGAAGCCAGCGTTTTTGGCGCCAATACAGGAGGAGTGATGCTGATCCATACCAAAACGGGTAGCCGTGACTCTTCCCATATCCGTGCTGGAATAACAGGTGGGGCTTATGGCCTGCTATATCAAAAGGCTTCCCTTTATCAGAAAAGAAAGAATGGTGATATCAGCATCAGTGAAGCCTGGCAACGTTCTGACGGATACAGAGACAATAGCGCTATGCGGCGTAATTATATTCACGTAGCACCTTCCTTATCCTATTCTGCGGGAGCCAGGTTAAAAGCTTTGATCCTGTATTCCGACATGGATTACAGAACCCCCGGAGGGCTTACTGAAAGTCAGCTGAAAGAAAATCCCAGGGCTGCCAGACCGGCCACTGCCGTTACACCGGGAGCAGAAGAGCAGAAGGCGGGGATCAGGAACCGGACCTTACTGACGGGCCTGGGCCACGAGCTGCGGTTCAATGACCGGCTCCGAAATGTTACTGCTGTCACCTATTCAAATACTGCTTTTAAAAACCCTTTCATCACAAACTATGAGGTCCGGAATGAAAATTCCATAGGTCTCAGAACCTATTTCGAATTAACATCGCGCGAAGCTTCGGTAAGACCCTGGAAGATACAGCTTGGTTATGAGGGACAGCATTCCGGTGCAGATATTTCGAACTACGGGAACAGGAGGGGACTCCGGGATACGATACAGGCAGCTGACGATCTGAGCACCAATCAAAAGTTTTTCTTCATCCATATGTCAGCAAACTTAAGCCCGGCGCTGCTGATGGAGATAGCGGGCAGTTACAACTTTTATAATTACCGTTATTCCAATATCGCTCCTGTTGCTTCCGGCCCGTACCGAAGAACATTTGATAACGAGATGATGCCTCGTATTGCCTTTTCTTATCTTCTGCATCCCGATGTTGCCATCAGGGTATCTGCAAGCAGGGGGTATTCGCCCCCGACCATTGCCGAAGTCAGGGCATCCGACAATGTGATCAATACCAGCCTGGACGCCGAATCGGGATGGCAATATGAGGCAGGGATACGACTGTCGCTGTTTCACAACCGGGTGTATTGGGATGGGGTAGTTTTTAATTTCAACCTTAATGACGCGATTGTGAGGCGTCTGAGCCAGTCGGGAAATGAGTTTTTTCAGACAGCGGGGAGGACCCGTCAAAACGGGTTCGAATCACAATTCCTTGCCTGGTTGATTCCACCCCGGGAAACCGGTTTTTTCAGGGCGCTTCGCTTTTCGAACAGTTATACATTAAGTGCTTTTTACTTCCGTGACTACATAAGCGGAGAAGATAACTTCTCGGGAAACAGGTTGACCGGAGTGCCCCGCCATATGGTCGTTACTTCGATGAATTTCAGGTTTCCGGCGGGCTTAAGCCTTAACAGTCAGCATAGTTACTCATCCCGGGCACCGTTAAACGATGCTGGAACAGTTTATTCCGGAGAATATCATCTGGTCCAATTAAAAGCAGAATGGAGTCAAAAAAGAATGAAAAGTGCTTTTTTCTCTGCATTTTTGGGGCTGGATAATATCTTAAGCCAAAACTATAGCCTTGGGAATGATTTGAACGCTTTTGGCGGACGGTACTTTAACCCGGCACCTGTTGCAAACTTTTTTGCCGGTATTAATGTCAATTTTTAAAGTAATTTCCTGAAGGAAATCAGCAGATTAATTTTGTAAAGAATAATCAAATAAATAGGAATGTTATCTTTACATTTAATTATGTATTTATGGAGGCTTTTTTTCAAATAAATACCTAAACCAATTATGGAGCCGGTAGAGACAAACAAAACTGTCTGGGAAACTTTGATTGGTGGATTGCCCGACAAGTTATACAAAATAAGTTTAGAAGGGACATGTGTTCCGGTTCATCCGGGAACAAATCTCCAGCCCTCTGTTGCCGGACAAGACAGCTATAGAAATTTATCAGATTGGCTTGATGCTGAAATTGCATCTGCGATGATCAACCATGTCGCTAAGGCTGTCAATACAGGATTACCGGAAACATTTGAGTACAAGATTGAAGGTGAGCAGGGAAATTTCCTTTACTACGAAGCCAGGCTTGTTAAGCATAACGATCGTGAAGTACTTGCGATAGTAAGAGACATCAGCAATTCCGTCAGAAAAATACAGGACATAGAAGCCTGGAAGGAACTATACGAGGATATCATTGATCACGTCAATATGGATATTGCCGTTCTGGATGACCGGAGCAGGTATGTGGTGATCAATCGTTCGGCCCTGCACAGTCCCCATCTCAGGAAGTGGATCATAGGAAAGGATGATGCTGAATATAGCCAGATGAAAGGCAACGATCCTGAAATTGCTGAAGCGAGAATGAAAATGTATGGCCTGGCGGACCAGATTCAGGAGCCTGTCGAATGGATCGAGGAAATAGCAGATACAAACGGAAGTAAAAGGATCTTTGTCCGTACTGTTACCCCCTTCAGCAGTGGCTCAGGTAGTTATAAACTTGGCTACGGAGTAGATATAACAGCACTGAGGGTGGTGCAGGATCAGTTAAAACGGAGAGAACACCTCCTGGCATTCAGCCATAAATTAGCACGGATAGGATACTGGGTGTATTATCCCGAAGATTCCAGGCAGGAGTGGAGTGACGGAATTTATGATATTTTTGATCTTCCAAAAGAAATCAGGGGCCCCTCTCTTGAGAAGTTCTATAGTGTGATCCACCCCGAGGATCTTGAAAAAGTAAAAAGAAGCCGGGAAGATCAGTTAAAAAAGCTTACATCCTGGTCGCTGGAGTATCGCATTGTTACCGGCAACGGCACGGTGAAATATATCAAAGAGGAATCGTCTTCGGCAACGGGTGAACAGGAATATATTTTCGGAGTGATCCAGGATATGACTGAGATCAAACAGCATATACTGGAACGCGAGGAGTTACTCCGTGAGATTAACAATAAGTATACAGACCTGATGCAGTTTAATTATATCGTCTCTCATAATCTCCGTTCTCCAGTCGCTAATATTCTGGGCATGTCCTCTTTGTTCAGCATGGAACTTGCCGAGGATGAACGTAAACAGATATTCCAGTATATTTCAGAGTCGGCCGAGTCCATTGATGCGGTCATCAAAGATCTGAACCGTATTTTGTCGGTAAAATCTGTTTTAAATGAAAAGAAGGAGCCCCTATGCCTTTCAACGATAATAGATAAAGTTGCTAATGATCTTTTCTGGCCGATAAAGGAATCGGGAGCGGAAATTACTATGCAGATTGCCACAGAAGCAGATGCCATTTTCAGTATAAAAGGGTACATTCACAGTGTTTTTCATAACCTTATTTCTAATGCCTTGAAATACAAGTCGGATCTGCGCGTTCCCGAGATCAGGATAACAGCGGAAAAAGATGGTGAATATTGTCTGATAAGGGTATCTGATAATGGAATCGGGATCGACCTGGAAAAATATGGTAATCAGATATTCGGTTTGTACAAGCGGTTTACTATGGGGCCTGAAGGCCGGGGACTGGGGCTTCACATGACTAAGGCACAGATCGAATCCCTGGGAGGGAGCATTGATGTAGACAGCGAGGTAGGAAAGGGAACAACCTTTACCATTTCTCTTCCTCTTTAATATCAGGGCTTTTCTATCTTTGCATCTGATTTATGGAATCATTAGATAGATTTATAGAAGATCGACCCCGTATGGTCTTTTTTCTATTGCTGCTTATAGCGATCCCCGCATTCTTCACCAACCTTGGTTTGCTTCCTCTTTTTGCCGATGAGCCTACAAGGGCGAATGTGGCAATGGAAATGATATTAACAAAAAACTATTCGGTACCGACGATTGGAGGGGAGTACTACTATAATAAGCCTCCCCTGTATAACTGGATACTAGCCGGGCTCTATGCTCTCACCGGATCTTACTCTGAGTTTGTCACCCGGCTGCCTGCGGTGGTGCCGATGTTCCTGTTTGCGGTCACCATATTTTATGCGGTTGCATTCTTTATCCGCGATAAGCGGGTAGCGCTATTAAGCGGACTGGCTTTTTTAGTGAACGGGCGGATGCTGCTCTATGATTCGATGCTTGGCCATATCGATATCTTTTACTCCTGGCTCACGTTCATTTCGTTCATGTCTATCTTCTATTTCTTCCGGAAGAAGCAATGGTTCCTGCTTTTTTTTGTTTCCTATCTTATTACCGCTGTTACTTTTCTGAGCAAAGGACTCCCCTCTATTGTTTTTCAGGGCATGACCATCATTGCGCTGCTTCTCTATACACGCAATTTCAGGAGGTTCTTCAGCTGGCAGCATATACTAAGCGGTATTATCTGCCTTCTCATAATAGGGGCTTACTTTTTTAATTATTATCATCATAATCCCGATCTTAAAGAGTATTTCCATGTGATCTGGGATCAAAGCAGCCAGCGTACGATAGCCAGATCGGGTTTCATCCATAGCTTCGGGCATCTGTTCACCTTTCCTTTCGAACATCTTGTCCATCTGCTTCCTGTGAGCCTGCTGGTGATATTTTGCCTGAACAAAAAGTTCCTGAAGAACGTGCGGGAGGATGAGTTCATCAAGTACATCAGTGTGGTATTTCTGGCCAATATCTGGGTATACTGGCTTTCGCCGGAGACGAGGCCCCGTTATTTGCTGATGCTTTACCCCCTGCTCTTCATTGTGCTGAGCAATGGGTATTATATGTTCCGTGAGCAGTATCCGCGTTTAAACACAATTTTCAATAAGGTCCTGCTGATGCTGGCTGTGCTCGTAACCCTGGCTGTGCCTTCTGTATTTTTTATAAAGTTTCCTCAGCCGGTCAGTTTCGTTATGCTGAAGGTACTGGTGTTGCTGGCAGCATGTGGCTTTTTTACTTTTCTGATCTACAGCCTCCGCCAGAATAAAATTGTGCCCTTTATAGCATTGCTGCTGATGGTAAGGCTGGCGTTCAGCTGGTTTGTATTGCCGTCGCGCCTGGCGAAGGCTGAACATATGAGGACAGTTTCTATTGATATGGCGGAGCAAAGCAAGGGCAGTCCCTTCTTTCTCTATCAATATCATCCGGAAGTACTGAGTTTGCCTTATCACCATAAGATAATTTATTATCTGCAGCGTACTAAAAAGCAGCAGGTAAGATTTACCGAGGAGGACACAAAACAAGGTTATTATCTTACCTTTGACCGGGATTTACAAAATCCGCGGGCAGTTCTGGTGAAAACCTATGAAGATAACTTAAAATTATACAGAGTTCAATGAGAGATCTTTCAGTAGTCATAACAGTACTTAACGAAAAAGAGAATATAGCACCGTTGCTGGCCGAGATCAGGTTTGCACTGGAGGGGCTGAATTATGAAGTAGTATTCGTAGATGACGGTTCGTCTGACGGGACTCAGAAGGAAATCCGGGAAAATGCAGATGAACATGTGGTGCTGGTAGAACTTCGCCGCAATTACGGACAAAGTACTGCAATGACCGCTGGTATAGAACATTCGACAGGACGATATATTGCTTTACTTGACGGTGATCTTCAGAATGACCCATCCGATATTCCCATGATGCTGGAGAAGCTTCTGGACGAAGACTGGGATGTGGTGGCTGGCAACCGCAAAGACAGGCAGGACGGAATGTTCCTGAGAAAGATTCCGTCAAAGATCGCCAATGCCCTCATCCGCAGGATGACCGGGGTTTATATCCGGGATTATGGTTGTACACTGAAGGTCTTCAAAAGAGAGATCGCAGAAGACCTCGGAATATATGGGGAATTACACCGGTTTATCCCTGTACTGGCGAAGCTGCAAGGGGCCAATATCACGCAAGTGGACGTAAAGCATCATGCAAGGAAATTTGGAAAGTCGAAATATGGGTTGAACCGTACATTTAAAGTGATGGCAGACCTGATCACCATGGTGTTTTTCAGGAAGTATATTCAGAAACCCATGCACCTCTTCGGATCACTCGGGTTTATTTCATTCGGATTGGGCGCCCTTATCAATTTTTACCTGCTGATTTTAAAGGTTCTGGGACACGACATCTGGGGAAAGCCACTCCTGATCCTCGGACTTATTCTGTTGCTGGGAGGAATTCAGCTGATCACTATCGGTATACTAGCCGAAATTAGCATCAGGAACTATTTTGAGGGCACCAACAGAAAAACGTACCAGGTTAGAAGAATTTATAATGAACAAAAAGAAACTGTGGAACATCAGTAAAATAGCGGTTAAAATTGTTATTACATCGCTGCTGATCTGGTATGTGTTTCAAAAAATTGATTTTAATAAGGTAAAGGAACTCTTTCTTACCAGTGATGCCTCCTTTATACTCCTGGCATTTGTGCTGTATTGCACTTCCCAGGTCGTATCCTCCTGGCGTCTGCGCACTTTTCTTGAAAATATAGATTTGAAGCTTCCATTCTGGTTCAATTTCAGGCTCTATTTACTGGGGATGTTTTATAACGTCTTTCTCCCCGGTGGAATAGGTGGGGATGGGTATAAGATCTACCTGCTGAGAAGGAAGTTCAAACTTCCGACAAAAAGGCTGCTACTGGCTTTGTTCTTCGACAGGCTGAGCGGGTTATGGGCCATCGGGTTTATTGCCGTATGCCTCATCATCTTTATTCCGAAGATTGATATTCCGGCTACATGGCCTGTTACCGCCTTACTCACTGGAACGCTGGTATACTATCTTATACTCAGGAGATTTTTCAGAGAGTATTCACGTCAGTTTGTGATCAGCCACTGCAAAGCGGGTATGGCGCAGTCGCTGCAGGTGCTCGCTGTTATCTGTATTCTCCTGGCACAGGACTTCGACGGGAAGTTTGCTCCATATCTTTTCAGCTTTCTGCTTTCATCCATTATCGGGATCATCAACGTAGGAATAGCTGGTCTCGGTGTGAAGGATGTATTTATGGCACATGCAGCAGATGTTTTTGACATTTCGGCCGACCTGGCTGTTTTAATCAGCCTAACGTTCTGGCTTATTTCTGTCCTTGCCGCCTTGCCGGGAGTATGGTTCGTTTACCGTTCAAAGGAATTCGAACCCATGCCGGATGAAGAAGAAATTAAAAATGTGGAAGACGACCTGGATCCCGGTTCTATTGAATCGCATCTGAAGATGCCTTAAACCACTCGTAAAATTGGTTTAGACCTTCCCGGAGAGAAGTGGAGGGCCGATAGTTTAACAGCTTTTGAGCCTTTCCAATATCGGCATAAGTACGCGGGACATCACCGGGTTGCTCAGGGAGCCTGTTGATAATTGCATCTTTGCCGCACGTCTGTTCTATCGCCCTGATCAGCTCAGTGAGGGTAACGGTATTACTGTTCCCCAGATTGAGAATCTCAAAGTCCGAAGCTTCATAATTAATAGCTGCCAAAATACCTTTGACCGTATCTCCGACGAACGTGTAGTCGCGGCTTGTTGAACCATCGCCGTACACGGGAATCGCTTTGCCCTTGATAATATGATGGAAAAACTTATGTATTGCGAGATCGGGCCGTTGTCCGGGGCCATATACGGTAAAAAAACGAAGCGCCAGAAAACGAATTCCATACAGGTGACTGTAAACATGTCCGAGCATCTCCGCCGAAAGTTTGGTAGATGCGTACGGGCTGATTGGCAGTAACTTTTCATCTTCATGCCATGGCACGTTGGGGTTTACACCATACACGCTGCTTGAAGAGGCAAAAACAAATTGCTTTATATCCCTTTCCTTTGCAAATTCCAGGAGATTTTGCGTGCCCCCCACATTGACATCCTGGTATAAAACGGGATCTTTAATACTGGGTCTTACCCCGGCTTTCGCCGCCAGATGAACGATCACTTCGACGTCTCCTGCTTTTTGCAGGTCGGCGGTGTTCCTGATATCACCATGCAACAAGGTGAAATAAGGGTGGTTACGGAAGGGCAGAATATTTAGATCTTTTTGGGCAAGGGGATAAAATTCATCGAAGTTATCGATGGCTGTCACTCTGAAATTATTCTGAAGTAAAACCCTGATCAGGTTACTCCCTATAAATCCAGCCCCGCCTGTTACCAGAATGTGTCTCATTTATGAAATATAAACAGGCGACAAAGCTACAGTTTCCCAGAAAGTTTTTGTCGGTCGCAGGTACTTTTTTTATGGTACGCTATTCTTTTTCTAACTTAGCAAAAGGTAGACGGCCTGATATTTTGCCTCTGTAGGAGCAGGGCGCAGAGTGGGCTACTTTAACTTGTAAATCTAAAAGCATATAGTGAGATGAAGATTTTAATAACAGGCGCGAGCAGCGGTGTAGGATTTGAGGCAGTACTTGAACTGATCCTGAACAATCAGAACGAGGTGATTGCCCTGGCACGGTCGGAGGATAAACTCCGCAGGCTGTATGAGATTGCAATCAGTTTGAATCCTGACTGTAAACTTTTTCCTGCCAAATTTGATATCGTCCATGACGATTATGCCTCCCTGATAGAATTTGTGAAACTGCGTACCGGCAGTATTGACGTGCTGATCAATAATGCGGGGGCCTTGATTAATAAACCATTTGAATCGCTGACACAGCTTGATTTTGCAGAGATGCTGCAAAGTAATCTGCTTGGCCACGTCAAAATGATCCAGCATATGATGCCCCTTCTCAATGAAAATGCTCATGTGGTGAATATAGGCAGCATGGGAGGATTCAGCGGGAGTGCGAAATTTCCCGGACTTGCCGCTTATTCTGCCAGTAAAGCAGCACTCCATACCCTTACTGAATGCCTGGCTGCCGAGTACAGCTCTTCTTCTATTCATTTCAACTGTCTGGCTTTAGGATCAGCACAAACGGAAATGCTGGAGAAAGCTTTTCCTGATTACCAGTCACCCGTAATGGCTTTTGAAATGGGGAAGTTTATTGCAGACTTTGCCCTCACCGGGCATAAGTTTTTCAACGGGAAGATTCTACCCGTTGCGGTAACAAACCCATAAGGAAGCAGATGGCTGATGCTTGGGTAATCCCCGATCACGGGAATGATTCTATCATACATAAACAATAAAGAGAAGCCTGGGCTCCTCTTTATTGTTTAAGATCACATCCGGCATCCTGGCGGCAAATACATTCTTATAATTGCTGCCTGTTTTAGTTTTATTCATCTAAAGACATCGTAAAATCAGTTACATCTGCTTCAGTTCGGAAACCAGTTTAGTGATCACATTCTTAGCGTCGCCAAACAACATAGACGTTTTTGTATTATAGAATAATAAATTGTCGATTCCCGCGTAACCGGCATTCATGGATCTCTTATTGATGATGATATTTCTCGCGTTTTCGGCTTCCAGGATGGGCATCCCGAAGATAGGGGAGGCCGGATCTGATTTTGCAGCAGGATTTACCACGTCGTTGGCTCCAACCACAAAGACCACGTCTGTATTTGGGAACTCAGGATTGATGTCGTCCATCTCACTTAATTTGTCATAATCCACGCTCGCTTCTGCCAGTAGTACATTCATGTGGCCCGGCATTCTTCCGGCTACCGGGTGTATGGCATATTTTACTTCCACACCATGATCTTCAAGAATCGTTTGCAATTCGTGAATAGCATGCTGGGCCTGTGCTACTGCTAGTCCATAGCCCGGAACGATGGTCACCTTTTTAGAATAATTCATCAGGGCAGCCGTATCAGAAACAGATATATCTCTTATGGTACCTTTTTCGCTTACCGAACTTCCGGAAGCGGTAGTACCAAAGGCTCCGAAGATAACCTGCATGATCGGCCGGTTCATCGCCTTGCACATCACAACCGTTAATAAGGTCCCCGCAGACCCAACCAGAATGCCTCCTGTCAGCATCACATGATTATCATACAGGAAGCCTCCGAATGCTGCGGCAACCCCTGTGAACGAGTTAAGAAGCGATATCACAACCGGCATATCGGCACCGCCTATTGGCAATACCAGCATAACTCCGTATAAAAGGGCAATGGCCAGGAGGGCATAAATGGTGATCGGACTGGCAGAATAGAACAAGAGGATACTGATGCCTGCTACTACCGAAAGGATCAGCAGGTTGATATAATTGTATCGGGGAAGTCTGACAGGCTTGTCTAAAACGCCATTTAGTTTAAAAAAGGCTATAATACTTCCGGCAAAAGAGACACTTCCAATCACTAAACCCGAAATAATGCAGATCAGGGTCCCGGAGTGGCCCTGGCTCCCTCCGGGAGGTACATGATCAAAAGGAAAGAGATGCTGGAACTCAATCAGGGAAATAAGGGCTGCACAGGCGCCTCCCATGCCATTGAACATAGATACCAGTTCGGGGATCTTTGTCATCTGTACGCGGCGGGCTGTCGTCCAGCCGATGATTGTTCCGATGATAATGGCAAGCAGAATGAGTACATAGACAATGTTGCCAACTTCCCCTTCGTGAAGAAGGATGGTACCGGCGATGGCAAGTATCATCCCTGCCGCGCTAAGAAGATTGCCTTTTCTTGCGGTCTTTGCGTTGCCCATCATCTTCAGGCCAATAATAAATAAAACGGAGGCAATAATATATAGAATTGATAATATGTGCTGGTTCATAATTTTATATGAATAAGGTTAAACAAATAATATGTCGGCACGATACTCCGGCAGATCAGGTTAATTACTTCTTTTTAAACATCTCAAGCATCCGGTCTGTCACCACAAATCCCCCCACCACATTCAATGTGCCGAGCAGGACGGCGAAAAAGCCGAGGGTGAGTGAGAGATAATCATTCGCAGCTGTGTTGAGCATAACAAAAATCGCCCCTACAATCACGACCCCATGAATAGCATTAGCTCCGCTCATAAGTGGTGTATGCAGAATAGTGGGCACACCTCCAATTACTTCAATGCCAACGAAGATACTTAGGATCACAAAGTAGAGCATTTGCTCATTCTCTCCTAAAAGGGCTAAAAAATTTCCAATTTGTTCCATGTTTATATATTAGTAGTTTATCTGGTTTGCGGTTTAGATAATTGGTGAACACTGTTTGAAGGAACATTTTCATTGGTTTAGCAGGTGTAGTATAGTCATTATTCGTCTGTCCCGGAGGCGCAAAAGCAGTCTGAGGGAAGTGAAAAATTAGCCGGTCTGTTTTAAGCCGGAGCCCGTTGAAAACGGATGATCTCACATCGAAAAATTTATCTATTGCTAAAATAACGCTATTCCAACGTTATATCAAAGTGAAAATGCGATATTATTTCACCGGCAGCCAAAAATGGATTGTAAAAAGTTGCTGACAATCCTGGTGTGCCGAAACGTGGATGCAACCATTGCCCGCGATTCTCGTCTATACAATAAGAAACACACACAGACATGAAGAAATTGTTTACTCTAATGCTCCCTGTTATACTGCTGATGACAGCTTGCGAGCAAAATCACTACGTCGTTCCCAACCGTACTATTGTAACAGACGTGAACAGGTGGACCACTACAGATAGGGGACTAAGTTATGTTGCCCGGATATCGGTTCCCGAACTTGATCATTATATCATGGAAACGGGTGCGGTGCTGGTATACATTTCCTTTAACGGCGGAAGAACTTATGAACAGGTACCCGAAGTTTACCGGGGATATTCTTATAGATGGGAGAAAGCAGCCGGTGAAATATCGATCACTTGCGAAGACTCGGATGGGATTACACCTTTTGATCCTCCCTCTTCAGTTATGACTGTGAAGATCGTTTTGATAGATTCGGATTATTAGGATGGGGGATCAGCAAAAAAAGGCGCTTTAGGGCGCCTTTTTTTTATGGAAACAAGATTAATATTATTTAAGTCCGAATTTATGCATGATTTCTGTGCTCACACCTGTTGAAGAATATCCTCCGTCGTGGAACAGGTTTTGCATTGTAACCATACGGGTCAGGTCAGAAAACAAAGTGATACAGTAATCAGCACATGATTCAGCATCTGCATTACCTAGTGGCGACATCGCATCCGCGTAATCAAAAAAGTCTGAAAATCCCTTAATTCCTGTACCTGCCGTCGTTTTAGTTGGAGATTGTGAAACGGTATTGATCCTTACTTTTTTCTCTATGCCGTAATGATAGCCGAAGCTTCTCGCAATAGATTCAAGCATCGCCTTTATATCCGCCATATCAGTATAGAACGGATAAGTTCTTTGAGCGGCCATGTATGTAAGGGCAACAACACTTCCCCATTCACTGATCGCATCCAGCTTTTTCGCCACGCTCAGCATTTTATGAAAAGAAAGTGCTGAAATATCAACACCCTTCAGAAAGTATTCGTAGTTCGATTCAGCGTAAGGAATTGTTTTACGCATGTTAACGCTCATCCCGATGGAGTGTAATACGAAGTCGATCTTACCTCCTAACACTTCCTGGGACTTAGTAAACAAATCAGTCAAGTCTTCTACACTGGTGGCGTCAGCGGGTATAATCTGAGAATTCGTTTTTTCGGCCAGGGCATTCATTTCGCCCATTCGCATGGCAACAGGGGCATTTGTCAAAACAAATGCGGCGCCTTCTTCATGCGCTTTTTCAGCCACTTTCCAGGCGATAGAGTTCTCGTTCAAGGCGCCTGTAATGATGCCGCGTTTTCCTTTTAATAAATTATAAGCCATGTAGTAATAATTTGGCCGCTAAAATAAGTAAAGTTTCTGATTTGAGGATCAGTGATTTTTCTTTCCTGGCGCTTTAATTTCCGTTTAAAAGTTGCCGGGCGTTCTGAAGTGCAAACTCCCCGGGGTTTTCGCCGCTCAGCATCTTCGCGATCTCGGTAACCCTTGCTTCTTCGGATAAACGCGTGATATTTGTATGGGTAACGTCCTGTTTTTCGTCTTTATAAACGAAATAGTGCGCTTCTCCCTTCGCTGCAATCTGAGGAAGATGCGTGATCGTGATCACCTGCATCCCTTCTGCAAGCTTTTCCATAATACGTCCTACCTTCCAGGCTACCTCACCGGAGATGCCGGTATCAATTTCGTCGAAAATAATAGTCGGCAATGCAATATGCCGGGAGATAAGAGACTTAATACTTAACATCAGACGCGACAGCTCGCCCCCTGAGGCCACCTTGTTCATCGGAGCAGGTGTCTGTCCCTTATTAGCAGAAAACAGGAACTGGATCTTATTACGGCCATAAAGGTTCAGCGAATCCTCGTCCAGCAGCATGTTCTCAATTTTCAATACAGCATTTGGCATTCCAATCTCTGCCAGGATTTCCTTTATCTTTTTCTCTATATCTGGAATCACCTCATTGCGGCTGGCCGAAAGAGTGTCAGACAGAACAACCAGTTCTGCCTTAAGCCTTGAACTCTCTGCTTTTAGCTTCTCCAGTTCCTCTTCTGAGAAAGCTATAGAGTGAAGTTTATCTGAAAGTTCAGTTTGGATAGCCAGAAGTTCCTGGACTGAAGTTACCCGGTGTTTCTTTTGAAGGTTGTAAATAATATTAAGCCGCTCATTTATTTCCGCTGAACGGGCTTCGTCGATGAGCGTGTTCTGTTCAATTGATTCAATCTCATCTGCAATATCTCTTAATTCTATCAGAGAACTGTTGATCCGGGATGACAGCTCGCTTGTGGCGGGAAGGAACTTTTCAATATGCTGAAGCTGCTGAAGGGCCTCCTTCAGGCTGATCACCACGGCGTGGTCATGGTCATTCAGCAGATAAACCGCAGCAAGAAGGTTCCTTTTAATCTCTTCTGCATGGTTGAGTGTTGTCAGCTCCGTTTCCAGCTTTTCCTGTTCATCTTCTGCAAGAACAGCCTGTTCAAGTTCATTATACTGAAACTGAAAATAATCGATGTCGTTTTTCGCCTGCCGGCTTTGTTCTTCCAGCTCTTTGAGCCTGGCGGTAATCTTTTTATATTGAGAGTAGTTCTCCTGGTAACCTTTCAGAAGGATTTCATTAGCGGCCAGAGAATCAACCACCAGCAGCTGAAACCTCTCATCGTTAATCTCCATTGTCGCATGCTGCGAATGAACGTCAATCAGGAGTTCTCCCAGTTCCCGAAGGATGGTAAGGTTTACTGGAGTGTCATTAATGAAAGCTCTTGATTTTCCGTCCGCAGAAATCTCTCTTCTAAGCAGGGTGTCATCCTCATAATCGAGATCCTTATCCTCAAAGAAGGTCTTAAGATTGTAGCCAGAGATCTTAAACTGGCCTTCAATCACACATTTCTTCTGTTGGTTAAAGAAATAACGGCTTTCTGCCCTTTGCCCCAGAAGAAGGGACAAAGCTCCCAGGATAATAGATTTCCCGGCACCTGTTTCTCCTGTTACAATATTGAGCTGTTCAGAAAAGGATATATCAAGGTCTTCAATAAGAGCGTAATTTCGGATTATGAGACGGCCCAGCATAGATTCCTGATTGTTTAACTTAAATATAATGTCCAATTGCTGTATCCAGGCATGTACAAGATCCTAAGATCTCAGGCCGGTACAAAGGTTCAATTATAACAATATCGGCGTTAAATCACGAATCAATTCGATAATTTATCCCTTCATCTCAGCATGGATCAATTCTGCTGCTTGCGCAGCAAATCATACTTGCCGATGTTGGCAGGGTCGGCAGCGCTTAAGATATTGTAGGCTGACATTCTTTCAGTAGGACTGGCCGAACCGATAATATTTACCAGTTCATCAGCTTTGGCTGTAAAAAACATCTGGCCAAGCATCGAGCCCTGACGTTGTTTGTCGATTTTTTGCAGCTGGGGCAGGAGAGTGATGATCTGTTTACGTCCTTTATTCTTGTTCTCAAACATCACATCCAATCCGTTGCGATGATAGTCATACAATACCAGCCTTACAGGATCGTAAGCCTTATTAGTAAGATTTTCGGCGAGCCAATACCGGTTCCTCATTCCTTCAAACGCTTTCCATCCTGTAAATGAAGCGTTTTGTGCATTGTTCACCACCGTCTGTGCTTTGGCATAGTACGGGCTTCCGGAGAACTTTGCGAAGGTATCATAATCCATTCCCGTAATAATGTACGCATAATAGGCGAGAAGCGACGTGAGGTTGGTAGTGAACAACTGATCGGAATAATCAAGCGGCTGTCCCTCCGTATACGTAAAGCTAAAGTCCTTATCACTTAAATTCAGGATGGTCGAATTGTAAGTGGAACCATATACCGGCCGGCTCGACTGGATCTGTGCCTCCGCTTTGAAACTCGAAGACCCGTCCCATTCTGTTATATTAATGACAAAGCTGCAATCGATACGCTCCTGGCTTTGAACAATATCGGCAGACCACTTTCTTCCATTCAGGAAATCCCTGATAGCTCCTTCAAGAACAGTTAACTGCCTTTTATTGGTGTTTTGCACCTGAGGAGATAAAATCTGAACCCTGGCATTCAGATCTTGCGCCGATGCCGTTATTACTGCAAAAAACAGCAGGATAAATACAAAACCTCTTTTTCTCATATCAATTCTATTATCTTGCGGCATATATCTTTTGCTACAGCCTCTTTTGTTTTTAAAGGAAAATGTGTGACGTTAAGGCTTTTGTCGATAATTGTCACCTTATTCGTATCGGTTCCGAAGCCTGCTCCCTTGTCATTCATTGAATTAAGAACAATGAAGTCTAGATTTTTCTTCCTGAGTTTTTTTATAGCATTGGCTTCTTCATCATTTGTTTCGAGGGCAAACCCCACCAGGATCTGACCTGCCTGTTTCGAGCTCCCTGCTTTTGCCAGGATATCCGTGGTTTTAACCAGTTCAAGGTTAAAATCTGCCGGGTCTTTTTTTATTTTTTCTGCTGAAACAATTGCAGGTTTGTAATCTGCCACAGCCGCACTCATGACGGTGATATCGCTGGCCGGGAAGCTTTTCTCCACTGCGTTTAACATCTCGTCGGATGACATAACCGGTATCCGCGTAATCCCCTTGTTCCGGGTGCTAAGGTGCGAAGGTCCGCTTATCAGCGTAACTTCTGCTCCCAGTCCAGCAAGTTCTTCCGCAATAGCAAAGCCCATTTTTCCGGAAGAATGGTTCCCGATAAAACGAACAGGATCTATTGCTTCATAGGTTGGGCCAGCCGTTACTATCGCTTTCTTTCCCCTCAAAAGCTGATCACTGCTAAACGTATGTTCTATAAATGAGAATATCTCCTCCGGTTCGGCCATTCTGCCTTCTCCGGTTAGGCCGCTGGCAAGTTCTCCGTACCCGGGTTTTATCTGGATGTTCCCGTATTCCTCAATTAAACGAACATTCCGCTGAGTTGATGGATGCTTCCACATGTCAAGATCCATGGCGGGAGCAAAATAAACGGGACATTTAGCCGAAAGATAAGTGGCTGTCAGGAGATTATCGCATAAGCCGTATGCTAGTTTAGCAATAGTATTAGCAGTTGCAGGAGCAATCAGGAAAGCATCGGCCCACAGGCCCAGCTCAACATGGCTGTTCCATTCGCCGGTATCTTCTTTATAATAAGTGCTGTAAACTGGATTTTTAGAGAGGGTAGATAATGTAAGGGGAGTTATAAACCGGGTAGCCTCATGAGTCATGATTACTTTGACGTTTGCGCCAGCTTTCACCAGTAAACGAGTTAAAGTAGCAGATTTGTAACTGGCTATACTGCCACAAACGCCTAGTAATATCTTTTTTCCTTCAATCATAATTACACAAAGTCTAAAAATATAAAGCTTTTAGCTTTATGCCTTCAGCCTGCAGTTTTTACCTTATACGGCTATCAGACATTGAAGGTTCAAACTTAGATAAAAATGTTATATGTGCAATTTTACAGAAACGGCATATACAACATTTTTAGCTCTTCATCTGCCTATTTGAAGGAATTCCGGCAGATGAAGAGCTGTATAATTATCCTTGCTCCTTTGATGGATTACGGAAGTATACTTTGTTGTTTAAGAACTCATCAATAGCGATAAGCGTAGGCTTTGGCATGCGCTCATAATGCTTTGATATCTCGATTTGCTCGCGGTTCTCGAATACTTCCTCCAGGTTATCATTAGAAGAAGCAAACTCAGAGAGCTTACTGTGTAACTCTTCTTTAATATTGTTGGATATCTGATTTGCGCGCTTGGCAACCACTACCAGAGATTCATAAAGATTATCAGTGCTTTTATCCAGCTGACGTAAATCGCGGGTAACTGTAGTTGAAGGGATAGAG
>NZ_QEAS01000021.1:0-1495 GCF_003130405.1 Pararcticibacter amylolyticus | reverse complement strand
TCTGCCGGCTGAGATTTCTGCTGTTGAGCCTGCTGCTGTGCAGCCAGCAACTTCTGAACTTTTACAATGGCTTCGCTGGCCTTTTTCTTATAATCCTGAACGGCTTTAAGATATTTACTGTCGGGATGATCTTCAATGAAATCGTCTGCCAGGCCGATCGCTTCAGTATATCTGTCTTCCTGTCTTATCTCAATGCTGTTTTCAGCATAAAGGTATTGGGCCTGCACGGTCAGATATTCCATCTCTTCTGCATACTTCGTGTCAGGGTAGTCCCTTAAGGCATTCTTAAATGCGAAAACAGCTGATCTGTAGTTCTGAACGTCGTAACCTCCGATGTCCAGATATAACTTGGCGTTGGAAAAAGCTTTTCTTTCCAGCTTATCCCGCAAATCGGCGATCAGGTTGCTTGCTTCAGCTACCCGGTCGCTTTTGGGATAGAGATTGATGAAAAGCTGGAGGGATTCGATCGCCTGTATCGTATTTTGCTGGTCCAGTGAATATTTTGGCGAATCGAGATAAAAGCAGTAAGCCGACATAAACCGGCACTCTTCGGCTCTCGCACTGTTCGGATAGGTATCTGCAAATACTTTAAATAAATATCTGGAGGTGGTATAATCTCTTAGCCTGTAATTAGTATAAGCATAGTAATAAGCCAGGTCTTCAGCTTCAGCCCTTCCTCTGAACCGCTGGTTCAGCTGATCAAATAAGGCCAATGCTTTAGAGTAGTCTTTTTTGTTATATAGACGAATTGCTTCCTGATACTTTTTTCCGGTATCATTACTTTTCAAAAGCTTTTCGAATTTACTTTTACATCCCGAAAAGATCGTAATAGTAATTAGAAGGATCCACGTTAATAAACGCTTGTTTTTAAACATCCTGCAAAGATACATTAATTCAATATAATAGTCAATTACTTATTAAACAGCTCGCGAAGGTAATATATTATGATGACTGGTATAGGTTTTTAACAAAACTTAACACTGGGAACGGCGGGCGTTTTTATTGAGGGTTGAGGCAGGGGTGAATAAGTCGGGGCAAGCGCCCGGTTGATGGCCTGTTGTGTGAGTAGAAGACATATAGGCAAGTTTCACTGCTGTGGTAAACAAGAGTGCTTGTCTGTGCGCAGTAGTCCGGAAGAGGCGGAGGGATTCTAAGGCAAATAGCTATCCCCTGATAAAACAGTTCCGGCTCTTTTTCGGGACAGTTCCGGGACAACAGGCGGGAGGCTTCGTGTTTTCCGCGTGTCTTCCGCGTGTACTGCTCGTGTCGGCCTCGGGTTTGAGTCGCAGGCGACTCGCAGAAAACACGTAAAAAAGTCGCAGACCACTGCGAGCCATCCCGGAACTGTCCCGGTATTGTCAGAGAGTGGTCTTTCCCATGCAATTTCAGGATAACAAACATCAGGGGGCTTCGGGCCGGCTGCCGACACTCTCCTGACTGGCGTCTGAGCTGTAACGCTACAGCGTCGCTCACCCGACGCCGCGGCGTCGCCAAA
>NZ_QEAS01000003.1:375832-380371 GCF_003130405.1 Pararcticibacter amylolyticus | reverse complement strand
AGCGTCGGAGGCCCGGGAGGATCATATTCTCTGAAGGAGGTTCCTGGAGGGTCAGGGGCGCCGGTGCTGCCGGCTTTGAGAGTAAAGTTGGGATATTACAGGACAGGGATCAAGTGCTGGTTGTTATTTAGATTAATTCTAAATAAAGCCATGTATTTACAGGCTAAGACCCGTACAGAACCCGCCTTTTTCGTAAGAAAGGCGGGTTCTATGCGGTACATAAGAGGGAGATGAGCGGGAACATTCATAATGCAATCAGGAAGTGATCAGGGGATGAGCTAAGCCTGGATGGGGAATGTGCAGATTCAGCCTGGCTGGGTATCATAGGTGTGGTAAATGCCTATACCTGCGTTACACCGGTTTCCGGTTATTTTTAAGCGTATCTATCCTGGATTCGTCCATCCTGCCGGGGGATTCCAACAATAATCCGTAATTTTGTATGTTTTATAGATCCTTATGAATACTGCTGAATCGAATACTGTGCTGCCGGGAAAATATTGTAATTCCCTTACTGAATACTCCCGTTTTCTTACCCGGGAAGTTTCCATCGGGCATATCGCTCTTGGAGGAACCAATCCTGTCAGGATCCAGAGTATGACGACCACAGATACGATGGACACTAAGGCAACGGTTGAACAGACCATCCGGATGGTGGAAGCCGGATGTGAGTATGTCAGGATTACAGCGCCCAGCATTAAGGAAGCCAGGAATCTGGCTGACATAAAAAAGGAGCTGAAGTACAGGGGCTACGATGTTCCCCTTATTGCCGACATCCATTTTACTCCTAATGCGGCAGAAGCTGCCGCCCGCATAGTGGAGAAAGTCAGGATCAATCCCGGGAATTATGCTGATAAAAAGAGGTTTGACCAACTGGAATATACTCCTGCCGAATACGAAGCAGAACTTGAACGGATCTATCAGAAATTTGCTCCGCTGGTAAAGGTTTGCAAGGAATACGGAACAGCTATGCGTATCGGTACCAACCACGGATCTTTATCCGATCGGATCATGAGCTATTACGGGGATACGCCACGGGGCATGGTAGAGTCGGCCATGGAATTTATCAGAATGTGCGAAAGCCTTAATTATTATAACCTGGTTATATCCATGAAGGCAAGTAATCCCCAGGTGATGGTTCAGGCTTACAGGCTCCTCGTAGAGACTATGCAGAAGGAGGGAATGAATTACCCGCTTCATCTCGGTGTAACTGAAGCCGGGGATGGCGAGGACGGACGGATAAAATCAGCTGTAGGAATTGGAACCTTGCTGGAGGACGGGCTGGGAGATACTATTCGTGTTTCGCTGACGGAAGATCCTGAATTTGAAGCGCCCGTGGCAATTGCCCTGGCTGACCGCTATATCAAACGGCAGTCTGCCGGTACTGATTACCCTTTCACTCCGGTTGGACTACCTTCAGGCTTTTCTCCTTATGAATATCAAAAAAGACCATCCAGCGAATTAAATACCTTTATCGGGGGCCACCAGGTACCGCGTGTAGTTCTCGATATTAGCAGGGAGAACCTTCGTGATCCTGCTGTCCTCGCTGCCGGTGGCTATCATTATTCGCCCTTGCTCGACAAGTATAACATGGGAGAGCAGTCTGTCGATTTTGTCTATCTGGCAGATCAGCTTCCTTCTTTTGTGATGCCCGGCAATCTCAAGCAATTGTATGATTATACTACCTGGCTGAAACTTGCTAAAAAGAAGAACTGTCATCCTCTGTTCGGACTGAACGAATACCTGGAAGCAGGG
Source organism: Pararcticibacter amylolyticus (assembly GCF_003130405.1). Lineage (GTDB taxonomy): Bacteria > Bacteroidota > Bacteroidia > Sphingobacteriales > Sphingobacteriaceae > Arcticibacter > Arcticibacter amylolyticus. The sequence continues at coordinate 378,619 of NZ_QEAS01000003.1, read as the reverse complement.
GAGAGGGATATGGCCTTAAACCTGGTAAAGGTCAGCTATGATGACTTGAAATCGGGCTTAGTTGCAAAACTGAACATCGATGATACGCTCGTTTTTGTCCTTGAGACGGATAGGGAACATGGGATGGCGGATCAGCGCCAGTTCTTTTTTGCACTGGCAGAACTCGGAATCAGCACTCCTGTTATCTTAAAGAGGTCTTATACAAGCTCTGAGGGGGAGGGATCTTTGATGGATCCGGCAAAGGCAGAATCGGATTTTCAGTTGTACGCCGCCACGGATACCGGGGCCCTCCTGGTAGATGGTTTCGGGGATGGTATATGGCTGAACGCATCGCATATACCTGCAAAAACAATTGTCAGTACGGCATTTGGAATTCTTCAGGCAACACGCTCGCGGATTTCAAAAACTGAATATATATCCTGTCCAAGTTGCGGACGGACTCTTTTTGATTTGCAGGAGACCACTCAAATGATCAGAAGCAGGACCAGTCATCTGAAAGGGGTAAAGATCGGGATCATGGGCTGTATTGTTAACGGCCCGGGCGAAATGGCTGACGCGGATTATGGATATGTCGGCACTGGCCCTGGTAAGATCACTCTTTACCGCGGAAAGGAGGTGGTGAAGAAAAGTGTCAACACGGAAAATGCCCTCGACGAGCTTATTGAAATTATCAGGGAAGACGGCAACTGGATTGAGGTAGAACCTCAGCAATAAAAAAGGGATTATCTGGTTGTCCCGGATAATCCCTCTCATCATTTTTCTAAAGTAACTTTATTTCTTTCTTGCCATGACCTTTTTCACAGCTTCAACTATGTGGGCAGCATCAAGGCCGTATTTGCTCATCAGATCAGCAGGTTTGCCGCTTTCTCCGAATGAATCGTCTACTGCGATATATTCCTGAGGTGTCGGGTTATTTTTTGCAAGCAGCTGTGCAATGCTGTCTCCGAGTCCGCCAAGCCTGTTGTGCTCTTCGGCAGTTACCACACATCCTGTTTTAGCCACTGACTTCAATACTGCTTCTTCATCAAGTGGTTTGATCGTGTGGATATTAATGATCTCCGCATCTATTCCCATCTCAGCAAGTTGTTCTCCCGCAAGAATTGCTTCCCATACCAGGTGGCCGGTAGCAAAGATACTGACATCGCTACCCTCATTCACCATCCATGCCTTTCCGATTTCGAACTTTTGATCGGGAGCTGTAAATATCGGGATCACCGGACGGCCAAAACGGAGGTACACGGGACCTTCATATTCTGCAATAGCGATAGTTGCGGCCATGGTCTGATTGTAATCACAGGTATTGATCACCGTCATGCCCGGAAGCATTTTCATCAGCCCGATGTCTTCCAGGATCTGATGAGTAGCGCCGTCTTCACCAAGTGTTAAGCCAGCGTGCGAGGCACAGATCTTTACGTTTTTGCCTGAATAAGCAATAGACTGACGGATCTGATCGTAAACGCGGCCGGTTGAGAAGTTGGCAAAAGTGCCGGTGAAGGGGATCTTCCCACCAATAGTCATTCCAGCTGCTATTCCCATCATGTTGGCCTCTGCAATTCCAATCTGGAAGAAGCGTTCTGGAAATTCTTTGATGAATGCTTCCATTTTGAGAGACCCTACCAGGTCGGCACAAAGGGCGACAACATTACCGTTTCTTTTACCTGCCTCGAGAAGGCCGGCTCCGAATCCGGAACGCGTATCTTTTTTCTCTGTAAAAGTGTATTTTTTCATGTGAATAATCTTTCTTAATCTCAATGAAGCTGCGATAAGTTACATCATCTTTGTGAATGTTAGCCTAACGTGCTTTTAACTGAGTTTTTGTTTTAACGGCGAAGAGTCCGGCCGGAGCGCTTCCGGCTTTCTTCTGCCCGAAACGGTTAATAATCCTGCAAAGAACTGTTTAATTGCGCAAGGGCGGCGGCTAACTGCTCGTCGTTCGGAGCTACTCCGTGCCATTTATGAGATCCCATCATGAAGTCGACACCATATCCCATAGCAGTATGCATCAGGATCATGATTGGTTTGCCTTTAAATGCTCTTGATTTCGCAAGCTCCAGTACCCTGATCACATCTTCCATATCATTGCCCTGCATTTCCAGTACATCCCATCCGAAAGCTTCCCATTTTGCTCTGAGATTGCCGAGAGAAAGGACTTTGTCGGTAGGACCGTCAATTTGCTGGCCATTGTAGTCGATGGTAGAAATCAGGTTATCAACTTTATTGTGAGGGGCAAACATAGCAGCCTCCCAGATCTGGCCTTCCTGTAGTTCTCCGTCTCCGTGAAGTGAAAAAACCAGCGAATTGTCATTATTCAGTTTTTTTGTCAGCGCAGCACCAATAGCAACCGACATGCCCTGGCCAAGAGATCCTGACGCAATACGGATTCCCGGAAGATGTTCATGAGTAGTAGGGTGGCCCTGCATCCTCGAATTGATCTTACGGAATGTTCCAAGTTCTGCTGTTTCGAAGTACCCTGCCCGAGCCAGTGTACTATACCATACCGGTGAAATATGTCCGTTTGAAAGGAAGAACAAGTCTTCACCAGCTCCGTCCATGTTGAAATTCACGTTGTGCTTCAATACATGAAAGTATAAAGCAACGAAATAGTCAGTACATCCGAGCGAACCTCCGGGATGGCCCGACTGGCATTGGTGGACCATTCTGACGATGTCACGGCGAACCTGGGTGGCAATGTCGTTTAATTTTTCTATGTCTGCTTTCATCTTTAATTGGAAAGCGACTAAAATAGGAATTTAAGTTGAAAAGGAAAAGTGTAAAAATGACGGTTAA
>NZ_QEAS01000003.1:372646-375465 GCF_003130405.1 Pararcticibacter amylolyticus | reverse complement strand
ACAATTCCAGTACCTGTTTGGAAGATTCTGCGGTATTGACTTTGTGGATGATATTCCGGATGGTTCCGTCTTTTCCTATCACGAAGGTTTTTCGTGCTGTACCCATGTACTTCTTGCCGTACATGTTTTTCTCTACCCATACTCCATACGCCTCTACGATCTTTTTTTCGTCGTCGGAGATCAGGGTAAATGGCAGCTGGTATTTGCTGGCGAATTTCTGATGGGAGGTTTCGTCGTCTGTACTTACGCCTATCACCACGTATCCCTGCGCCTGAAGCGACTGGTAGTTATCCCTGAAATTACAGGCTTCGGCTGTACATCCGGGCGTGTCATCTTTGGGATAGAAATAGAGGATGACATCCTGACCTTTGTAATCACTTAATGAAACCAGCTTTCCGTTCTGGTCTTTTGCTGAGAAATCAGGAGCTTTATCTCCTTCTTTTAATTCTGCCATAGTTTATCTGTAAAAAGTAGCGTTATACGTTCTTGAATTCATCATCATGTCTGTTACAAGCAACTGAAAATGATGTTTGCCTTTTGGAAGTGTATCCTCAAAAGCGTGCCATAAACTACCGTTTCTCGGATCGTATTCCATTAACACCCATTGCCCGTCAATTGTTCCTGTAAAGGAACGGATGCCTGAAAGGTTGTCAGAAATTCTGAAGCTGATCCTGCTGATTCCCGCCATCTGCTTATCATCAGTTATATTGACCGGGCGGATAACAGGTGCTATGGTATCCAGCGCTATATAGAACTCGCCGAATACCCGGGGGCGTCCTTTTATGAATCCACTGTCGAATACTCCACCGTGCGAAGCTCCCCGCGTATCAACGATGACGGCTTTATTATAGAGATTGGCAGGCAGGCTCGAGTCTGGTTTAATCCAAAGATCATAATTACTATGAAGAGGGATCAGCCGGGTATGGAGCTTATGTATTTCCGAGTATGTGCCCTTGCGCCGCGGAGACCGGTCATAATATAAATTGATATCGCTGTATAGCACCCCTTTGGGTAGCACAACCTTCATCTGGCCCGAGCTGTATTCGTTGACCTGGTTGTATAAGAATTTCTTTACTCCCTGCTTTTCTGTGTTTGCGATGACTGATCCCGGGTTGTATTTGATGCGGAAACTGATCGTACTGGTATTGCCCTTTGCATCCTTCACGATGTATTGCATGTTGTGGATGTTATTATCCCGGGTATTAATGATTCCCCTGTTTACGGCTGTTTTATAGATGCTCAGCGGATTCCCAGGCTCGATAAAACTCTTTTGAATCGTCCTGCCCGAGGTTAGGAGTGTTGGATAATCGATATGGGAATTTACCGCACGGCTGTTGCTGAATGCAAAACGTTCGAGTGCCGACAGAAAGATGGTGGTGCTATCCATTTTTAATTCAATGGAATACACTCCGTTTTTATTACCTGCAGGTTGCAGATCGTAGGTAATGATCCCAAAGCCTACTTCGCCGCTGAAATTAATCACAGGTGACTGATCTAACCTATAATTTCCGTTGGAGCCGCTCAGCCTGAAGTACTGTTTTGTGGTATTTTCATTAAACGGAAGGCCATTCAGGCGGTACATATAAAGTCCTTCAATGGTGGGCTTTATCCGGTCGGGAACTTCCAGTCCGAACAACTGTGGGTTGATGGTTTCTTCCGTTCTGCTGTCCCTGATCTCAAAATGAAGATGCGGCCCTGCCGAACCGCCCGTATTTCCCGACCATGCTATTATTTCTCCCTTTTTTACCGGAATTTCAATCGGCAGCAGGGGGAAATCTACATCGAAGGATTGCTTTCTGTACTGATAATCTTTTACTATCCTGGCAATCCGGGGACTAAAGCGCTGCAAGTGTGCATAAACTGTGGTATAACCGTTGGAATGGCCGATATAAAGAGCGTTTCCAAAACCTCCGACCTGTACACGGAGCCGCGACACGAAGCCGTCGGCGACGGCATAGACCGGGTATCCCTCCCTTTGATTCGTTCTGTAATCCAGTCCCGAATGGAAGTGCCCGCCTCTTATCTCTCCGAAAGACCCCGCCAGCGATGGCGAAAGATCCAAAGGCGGAATGAAATCTGTTTTAGGATAAGTACCGGAAACCGTGATTTCCTGGGAAAAGGTACTGCCTGCAACTAAAAGTGAAATAGATGTAAATAATATGTTTCTTAACCTGCCAGTTCTACTTAATTTCAAAATCCAGAAGTTTTTCGTTTTCAATATACCCCGAAAGCTTATCTCCGATGCTGATTTTGCCGACTCCGGGAGGAGTACCGGTAAATATCAGGTCGCCCTTTTTCAGGGTTATATATTGTGAGACAAATGCAATCAACCGTTCAAACGAAAAAAGAAGGTCTTTTGTGTTGCCTTCTTGCTTAATATTTCCGTTTACACTGAGACTGAAGCCGATATTATAAAGATCCGGGAAATCATTTTTAGAGATAAAGGTGCTAACCGGAGCGGAATTATCAAAAGCTTTGGCCAGTTCCCATGGCAAACCTTTCTCTTTATGCTCCTTTTGAATGTCCCGTGCGGTAAAGTCTACACCCAGCCCGATTTCGTCAAAGTAGTTCCCCGCAAATTTCTCAGAGATATGCTTTCCTTCTTTGCTTACTTTTAATACGATCTCGATCTCATGATGAATGTCAGATGAAAAATCCGGGTGATAGAATGGTTTGTTATCTTTTAACAGCGCCGTATCCGGCTTCATAAAGATAACAGGTTTCGAAGGAACAGGATTATTTAACTCTTTTGCATGTTCCGCATAATTCCTTCCAATTGCAATGATCTTCATAAGGCAAAAGTAAGATTAGTTTTGAAT
>NZ_QEAS01000003.1:372480-372595 GCF_003130405.1 Pararcticibacter amylolyticus | reverse complement strand
GGTGATGAATTTTGGGATGAGGCAAAAGGAGAGGCAAACCTGTTGTGGTCTGTACTTGAACTTTAAGTGAGGGAGATAGGATTTTCAGGAATTATACTCACATGGCTGCTGTTCT
>NZ_QEAS01000003.1:324173-372384 GCF_003130405.1 Pararcticibacter amylolyticus | reverse complement strand
CTATAATACAGATACCCTTTTTATGATTGTTTCGTTTCCTGCGATTACGCGGATGAAATAGTATCCGCTGTTAAGCTTGGTAGTAATAGCAAAGCTGTGATTCTGCTCTCCTGCGGGAAGGCGTTGAGAGAGGAGGGTTGCTATCTCGTTTCCGAGTACATCCATTACCTTAACTGTTACGTTGGCATCTTTACTGAGGGAATAAGAGATATTGATCTGATCTTCCACCGGGTTGGGGAATACCTTGACGTTGCTTAAAGCTTTCACATCCTGCCCGGCAGTTTTTTGAGGCCCGCCGGCAGATGCTGGCGCTGAAGCCGGAGATGAAGAAGCTGCAGATGATGTTCTTGTACTAATAGGCTTAAACGGAGTTATGTTGATCTTTAGCTCGTTCCTGGTTGGCCTGTCCGGCCGTGTGTCGGTTATTTTGCTAGCCGGCTTTGGCTGAAGCCTTCTTATAGAATCCATAGTTTCATTTCTGAGCACTAGTATGCTCTTGCTGTCGAAGGCTCTGGCGCCCAGCAGTATAAAATAAAACGAAATAGCTAACAGGTAAAATTTTTTCATCCTTTATCTCCTCAACAAAGCTAATAATTTAAATACGATTAATGGTATCTGGTAAGTTTATTTAACAAAATTTAACAAAGATATAGCAAGCCGTCCGGGAATTTAACAAAGTACTTGATTTTCAGTTTTAAATAAAAAATAAAAACTACTGATAATCATGGTTGTTTAATTGTCTGGCATCTCTTACTTTTGTGCCCGGTTTAAAAAAATAGCGTGGCAAATCATAAAGATCTTCATAAGCTCTCCGCTGCAGGCCTGCTGATTAGTTTGGGAATTATTTATGGAGATATCGGGACCTCTCCCTTATACGTTTTTAAAGCAATCATCGGTGAGCGGCTGATCACGCCGGATCTGATATTAGGCGGTCTGTCCTGTATATTCTGGACATTAACATTACAAACTACAGTCAAATATGTACTGATAACCTTAAGGGCTGATAATAAGGGCGAAGGAGGTATATTCTCCTTGTTTTCCCTGGTGAGGCGCAGAGCCCGCTGGCTTGTTATTCCAGCTATGATAGGGGGATGTGCACTATTGGCAGACGGGATCATTACACCGCCGATTACTGTTTCCTCGGCAATTGAAGGACTTGGAACAAAATATCCGGGTTTACCAACAGTGCCAATCGTTGTTGCGATCATTACAATCCTTTTTGTCATTCAGCAGTTTGGTACATCGCTGGTAGGTAAAGCTTTCGGCCCGATCATGTTTATCTGGTTTACCATGATGGGGGTGCTCGGATTAGGGTATGTGGTGGAATATCCGGCTATCGTCAAGGCCGTGAATCCTTATTATGCATGGCAGTTGCTTACTACATCTCCCGATGCTTTCATTATCCTGGGCGCAGTATTTTTATGTACTACAGGAGCTGAAGCCTTATATTCTGATTTGGGGCATTGCGGCCGCGAAAACATCCGGGTTAGCTGGATCTATGTTAAAACCTGTCTTGTATTAAATTACCTTGGACAAGGCGTCTGGTTATGGCAGAGGCAGGGTACAACATTGAACACCGACATCAACGAAAATCCTTTTTACCAGATTATGCCGGGATGGTTCCTGATTTTTGGGATCGCCATTGCAACTGCAGCTGCCATTATTGCCAGTCAGGCTCTGATTTCAGGATCTTTCACATTAATATCGGAAGCTGTGAGGCTCAACTTGTGGCCTAAAGTCAGGATAAATTACCCCACCAATCAGAAAGGCCAGTTGTATGTTCCTTCGATGAACTGGTTATTGCTGGGGGGCTGTATCCTGGTGATGCTGATTTTTCATGAATCTGCCAGAATGGAAGCGGCCTACGGGCTGTCTATAACCGTAGCGATGTTGATGACGACTATTTTAGTCGCGATATTCCTCAGGCGGATGAAGATCCCTCTATACCTGATCGGTATTTTTATGACGGTTTATTGCGTTATTGAACTTACCTTTCTGCTGGGCAACATGGCTAAATTTACACACGGAGGATGGTTCAGTTTGCTGATTGGTACCTTCCTCTTTTCTGTGATGTGGGCCTGGTCTAATGCCAGGAAGATTAAAAACAGGTATGTGAAGTTTGTTGAAATTGAGGATTATTACGAGATAATCAGCGAACTGAGCGAGGATCAAACTGTTCCCAAGTATTCCTCACAACTTGTTTATCTTACCAGTGCCAATTTCAAGTCGGAAATAGAGTCGAAGATCATGTACTCCATTTTGCAGAAGCAGCCAAAGAGGGCCGACCTTTACTGGCTGGTCCACGTGGATGTTACCGACGAGCCTTATACCCTCGAGTATAAAGTTGATTTTCTGGTACCTGAGAAGTTGATTCGTATTGATTTCAGGCTTGGCTTCCGTGTTGAGCAGCGGATTAATATCCTCTTCCGCATGGTAGTAGAGGAGTTGGTCAGAAAAGGAGAAGTGGATATTACCAGTAAATATCCTTCACTAAATAAACATAAAATAGTCGGCGATTTTAAATTTGTTGTTCTGGAAAAAGTGCTTTCCCGTTCTAATAAGTTACAGTTTATGGAGCGCTTTATCATGGCCTATTATTTTGTCCTCAAAAAACTGGGGCTTTCTGAGGAAAGGGGGTTCGGCCTTGATTTAAGTTTTGTTACGGTAGAGAAAGTTCCGCTTATTGTGTCTACCGGGGATGAAATTACCTTGAAGAGGATTAAATAGCTTTACTAAAAGGGCAATTCCGGATCTGGAATTGCCCTTTTAGTAAAGGATATCCGAAAGTCCGCATGATTCGGACAATAGAAAAGATTGCTAAGTGTTTTATTATTAACGGAATAGGGTCTGTATTCTTCAACAGGATACTTATTTAATCCGGTTATTTATTTTGAAACCCTATTACTCTCCGCCGGAGTAAGAAGGCAGTAACGAGTAAGCAGCATAAAGAAAGATTGATACGCTAAATACAGCATCCAAAAGAGAAAAGAACGCCGTAAAACCTTTGTGCTGAACAGGAATAATTATCCTTCAGATCTTAGATTCAGCTTGCTGTTCTTGTAACTATATCCGAAATACACAATAAGGCCTAAACCGAGCCATATCAGGAAGCGGAGCCAGTTGGTGTAACCCAGTTCAGTCATCAGGTAAAAGCAGCTTAAAAGCCCCATAACAGGGATAAGAGACAGTTTTTTAACCACACATAATACAGCGATGACGGAGGAGAGGATGATAAACAGAAAATAGGGGAGATTGTCCTTGTAGGTGTGCCAGTCTCCTGAGTATTTAAAGAGCCCTGCCAGCGGTTCTCTGAACACCACAACAGCGGCAATTAATAAGGCCGGAACGATATATCTTGAGTTAATATATGGAATGCGGAACCTGCCCCTGGTTGGTTCTGTATCCTTATCGAGAACCAGGACTCCCCCGCAGACCAGTACAAATGCGAATAGTGTACCGATGCTTGTCAGGTCGGTTACTTCAGTCAGATTCATAAAGAGGGCCGGTACTGCAACTACTATTCCGGTAACGATGGTTGAAAAACCAGGAGTCTTATGTTTGGGATGTATCCTTGAAAATGCCTTTGGCAGCAGGCCGTCCCTGCTCATGCTCATCCAGATACGCGGTTGCCCCATCTGAAAGATGAGCAATACGCTGGCTGTGGCGATGACAGCACTTACCGAAATGATATAGCTGATCTCGTTTAATCCAACGTGTTTAAATACAAAGGCCAGGGGATCTCCCACTGCAAGCTCTTTATAATTTACCATACCGGTAAGTACCAGCGCAATGAGGATATAGAGAATAGTGCAGATGATGAGCGAATAAATCATACCTCTGGGCAGGTCGCGCTGGGGGTTTTTGCATTCTTCTGCTGTTGTGGAAATTGCGTCGAAACCGATATAAGCGAAGAATACACCTGACACGCCCCGCATGACACCTTTAAATCCGTTAGGCATAAAGGGATCCCAGTTGGCCGGCGTAATGTAGAAGAAGCCGAGAATAATGACTCCGATGACAATTCCTATCTTCAGGATAACCATGGCATTGGTTGCTCTTTTCGTTTCCCTGATGCCGATATATACAAGATAAGTAATCGCAATCACAATAGCCAGTGCCGGAATATCTGCAATAAGTTTAATATTACCCCAGCCTGGTGCAGTTGACCATGCAGCTGCCTGATGTTGAAGCTGCGAGGTGATTTCTGCGGTATTGCCGCTGCTTGTTAACTCCTGTATTTTTTCGTACCCCCGGGATGCCGAGAGGTAATCCATGGTAAGATACTCCGGAATATGAATATGGAAACCTTCAAGAAGATTTGTGAAATACTGGCTCCAGGAGATTGCCACGGCAATATTCCCGATGGCATATTCCATTAATAAGTCCCAGCCTATAATCCAGGCAATGAGTTCGCCGAAAGACGCATAGGCATAAGTATAAGCACTGCCAGAGACCGGAATCCTTGAAGCGAATTCAGCATAGCACATTGCCGAAAAACCACAAGTGACGGCTGTGATGATAAAAAGTAATGTTACTCCGGGACCTCCGTGAAATGAAGCTTCGCCGATTGTTGAGAATATTCCGGCACCGATGACTGCCGCAATTCCCATAAATGTAAGGTCTCTTACTCCTAATACCTGTTTAAGTCCTGAATGCCCGCTTTCTTTGCTTTCACCATCACTAAAACCGCTCTGAACATCCGACAGGATACTCGAAAGGGGCTTCCTGCGGAAGTAGTTTTTCAACATGCCAATTATTGATCTGTTTCTTGTTTTTCGAGGCCAAACATAAAGAATATTTGAAGATAAATAAAAAATGACAGCTAAAAAGTATCCGATTTGCAAATGAGTGAATCCTTAATACTTTTTAGCTATCATTTATCAGGACAATATTAGTTTTTTTATTGCCTTCGCTTCTTTTTGCGGAGAATGATAATTATAATAATGATTACTAAAAGGAGAACGCCTCCGCCGATCAGCAGAGTATTGCTCCCCGAAGCACTTTTTCCGGTTGTGTTTTCCGGGCTGGTGAACTGGCTTGATAAGCCGATATCGGGCGGGATCGTAATAGACTTAAAAAACGTCCTGCTTTCTTCCTCTGCATAGCCGGCATGGATCTCCTTGTAGAGGAACTGGAAGGTATACGTTGCATTGTTGACATGCAGGATCCGGATGTGCCTGAACTGTTTGCCACTTCCACTGTCTACTTCCAGCGTGAATTCTCTTACACGAAGCTTATTCAGGATCGTGTCTTTTTCATCCCTGACCGTCCCCTTGGAAGTTGAGCTGATCCGTTTAACGAAATCACTGTAATAACTGTCGAGTTGTTTTTTCTTTTCAATATCAGGGGTACTTGCCGGGTTATCGGGCTGCTTTGTAATGATAATGTTCCCGAATGATGACTTCGCGTTTATAAGTGTTTGCCCTAAGGTATCTTTCTTTTCATAGCCGGGCGGCAGGGCGATCTGAACAGAGTCATCGATAGTCATTGCTTTCCATTCCTGGGCAACTGTTGCCAAAGAAGAGAGTATAAATGTGTATATCAGAATTAACTTTTTCATTCCCTTTTAACCCGGATTAAGGGAAAAAGGTTTGAATACAGGGGAAGGACGAGGGTGGATGTTATGATTATGAGCGGTGAATCAGGCTTTTAAAGGATGAGCCGGGTTATGAACGATTACGCAGTTCATACCCCAGCTCATCATTCATTCTTTTACCCGTTATTGTCCAGTGCATCCAGTTCTGAGTGGACAAATTCTGCCAGTTCTTTTACATACTCGGTGCTGAAATCGAATTTAATACCGGCAGTTTCATAGATCTCCCTGATCGTTTTGGTATAGCCAAGCTTCAGGGCGGCTTTATATTTTTCAAGACCCTCTGACGGGTTCTCCCGGTAATTCTTCCATACGGCAATAGCGCCCAGCTGCGCTATCGCATACTCGATGTAATAGAACGGAACTTCAAAAATGTGAAGCTGTTTTTGCCAGAGGTTTTCAAGGGCTTCTTCGTAACCGGTCCAGTCGGCAAAATTAAGCCCAAAAGGCTTGAATATCTGTACCCAGGCCTCGCGTCTCTGTTCAGCTGTATGGTCGGGATTAGTGTAGATCCAGTGCTGAAACTGATCGACCACAGCTACCCAGGGCAAGGTTTTTAATACATCTTTTAACTGGTCTTTCTTTGCACGGGTAAGATCCTCCTGGTTGTCGAAAAAGATATCCCACCGGTCCATGGAGATCAGTTCCATACTCATAGAAGCCAGTTCAGCCACTTCTGACGGAAGGTGTTTGAAGTCGTTCAGTTCAAGCCCGGAAGATATGAAAGTATGAACGGCATGCCCGCCTTCGTGCACCATAGTGGTCAGGTCCCGGAAGGTATTTGCCGAATTCATAAAGATAAAGGGAGCACCGGTTTCCGCAAGCGGATAATTATATCCCCCGGGCGCTTTACCCTTACGGCTTTCCACATCAAACAGGTTATTTGCCTGCATGATGCTAAGGCTTTCGCCAAGGTAAGGATCCAATCCCTTAAAGCACTCGATGGATTTCTGAATCAGTTCAGCGCCGGTAGTGAATGGTTTTAAAGCCGGTTTACCGGAGATGTCTACGTCCATATCCCAGGGCTTCAATGCCTCAAGTCCCAGGGCCACCTGTCTCTTCCTCGCTTGTTCCTGAAGGATAGGCACCACTTCCCGCTCAATCGCCTCGTGGAATTTATAGCAATCATGGGGCGTGTAATCAAAACGGCCAAGGGCACGGAACATGTAGTCCCTGAAGTTTTCGAAACCGGCATTCAGAGCGACCTGGTGACGAAGCTTTAATAATTCGTTGAACAGTTCGTCTAACTGATCCTTATCCTGCAATCTTCTTTTCGATATTGCATCCCAGGCCTTTTCCCGCAGGAGACGGTCGGGATTCTTCAGAAACACCGATGCCTGTTCCAGTGTGTATTCTTTATCGTCAATGGTAACAGACATTGCTCCTGTGATAGACTGATACCTTTGCTGTGTAACCTGTATTTGGGTAAGAAGAGGAACGTTTTCTTCCCTGAACAGATCAAGAGCTGTCCTGATGCTTCTGATCAGGACGAAATACTTATCCTGGTCAAGTTGTTCTGTAAGCGGGCTGTCTATAAATTTCTTATTGAGCTCGTTGGCTAAAGGTGCTATCTTAGGTTCTATTTCCATTGCAAAGTACTGGAAATTTTTGAGCAGCTCTTCATTTCCTGTGTCACAGGTCATTCTGATGTAGCGCCATGCAAAATCTTCCTCCAGTACAGCTTCCAGCTCGCTGCGGTTTTGCAGCCAGCGTTCAAGATCAGGGACAGATTGTATTTCTCTTGCCTGAAGCTCCTTAAACAGTGGTTCAATATTTTCCCATTTTATTTCGAGGTTCTCGGGAACGTAAGTTCTTGGTTTCTTTTTAATGATCATGATCCTTTCAGATTTGATTAATTCTTTGCTAAGTTAAACCAAATTCGGGTCATGTTGTTGTCAAACTCCTTTACGTTTATAAAATAGCATCCTACCTGAAAAAAACATCGAGCAGAAAGAACAGTGCAAAGATGACTGATGCAATGCCATTGGTTGTGCCAAAAGCCAGGCCTACCTTGCTCAGGTCATCAGGTTTGACAAGGCTATGCTGATAGATCAGGAGACCCGTAAAAAAGACCACACCAGCAATATAAAATCCTCCCAGAGTGGTAAAGAACAAAGGTAAGATTACAAAAATTACACTAAAGAGGTGCAGAACCGACGAAACGGTAAGAGCCTTTTTTCTTCCAAGCCAGGCTGGTATGGAATATAATTTTTGCTGTCGGTCAAATTCGTCATCCTGCAATGCGTAAATAATATCAAAACCACTAACCCAGCAAACAACGGCAAGAGAGAAAAAGACGGGTAGTAAATCGAATTTGCCGGTGACAACCAGGTAAGCGCCAAGCGGAGCAAGTCCAAGTCCCACTCCCAGGATCAGATGACAAAGAGGAGTGAATCTTTTGGTGAAACTATATCCAAGCACTACTGCCAGTGCGACCGGTGACAGATAAAAGCAAACGGGATTGATAAACCAGGTGGTAAAAATGAAGAGGGTGCAATTGATCAGAGTGAAAAGCAATGCATTCTTCGCTGGTATCCTTCCTGCGGGAATATCTCTCAAAGCAGTTCTCGGGTTTTTAGAATCGAAATTCCGGTCGAGATACCGGTTGAAAGCCATCGCAGAATTCCGGGCGAAAACCATACAAAGGATCATGAACACCAGCTTCATCCAGTCAAATGAATTCTCTGTTGTACTGAGTGCGAGGAAGAAGCCTATAAAGGCGAAGGGCATCGCAAAGATAGTATGTGCAAAAAGTACCAGCGATAAATATTTCTTCATCCGAAAGCTAAATAAGTTGAAAGTGGGGGGGAATGTACAATTAGAAGCCTGTTAAACCGGGGTTGGAGGATTGAAATTTTTATTCACGCCATCAATAAAATCAAGAATTTCTTCGCGGCCCTCTTTGGTTTCGGAGGAGGTGACAAACAGAGGAGGGATCTCTTCGAAATATTTCAAAAGTGCCTTTTTGAAGGCGTCGACTGCGTGGGTTGTTTTGATTTTTGATTGTTTGTCCGCCTTAGTGAAGGCAAGGACAAACGGGATGCCGTTCTCTCCCAGCCAGAAGCAAAAATCGAGGTCAGCCTTTTGGGGGTCGATCCTGCTGTCGATCAGGACAAAAACGCACTGAAGATTTTCCCGGTTCCTGAGATAGTAGCGGATAAAGCGCTCCCATTCTTCACGGGTTTTTTGCGATACCCTGGCATATCCGTAGCCGGGAAGATCCACTATGTACCAGTTTTCGTTAATCAGAAAATGGTTAATAAGCTGAGTCTTGCCGGGGGTTTGAGATGTTTTTGCCAGTCCCTTTTTGGCCGTAAGGGCATTAATGAGTGACGACTTTCCAACATTAGACCTGCCAATGAAGGCATACTCCGGTAAAACAGGAGGAGGTAATTTCTCAGTCCTGGTATTACTGCACTTAAACTCGGCGGATTGTATCTGCATTTCCGCAAAGGTATAAAATTGATTCAGTATATCATCTGCCCTCTGCCGCAACTGTCAGGCTTCACCTTTTTTCTGCTGATATTCGCTGGGAGACATCCCGAATTGCTTGCTAAAGTTCCTGCCGAAATGTGTTTGCGAGCTATAACCCACCATATCAGCTATTTCATAGATCTTGTAGCTGCCTTCGAGGAGAAGCTCAGCAGCTTTCTTTAAGCGGGTCACATTTACGAGCTCGTTTGGTGTAAGATTAGAAATGGCTTTAATTTTCCTGTATAAAGTAGGTCTGCTCATATTCATAAAGGCAGCCAGATGCTCAACATCCAGATTGATATTGGACAGATTCTTATAAATGATCTCGTTCAGTTTTTCCAGGAAGCTTTCATCTGCTTTTGAATAAGCCATCGTCCGGATATGAACATTAGGAGAGCTTGCAAAATAGTTTCTTATCTTATTTCTGTTAGAGAGCAGATTAGCAATCTGAGCCTGAAGGTATTCGGGAGAAAAAGGCTTTTCTATATAGGCATCGGCTCCCAGTTCAAGGCCTTCGATTTTAGATTGCAGCGTGTTTTTGGCCGTCAGCAGGATCACTGGTACATGGCAATATTCAAAATTTGATTTTATGGTGCTGCACAGCTCAAATCCATCCATTTCGGGCATCATCACATCACTGACAACCAGCTGAACCGATTCCTTCAATAAAATATCAAGGGCTTCTTTCCCGTCAAACGCGGTGACGACAGTGTATTTTTCTTCCAGATCGTCTGCAAGGAAGTCGAGGATATCTTCATTGTCATCTACCAGTAATACAGTGGGTTTTTCAGAAGTACTTTTAAGTTCCGTCATGAGTGTCTACATTAGCCGCGGCTTATAACTGCACCGGCAAATATAAGGTAAATACATTCATGTTATTTTCCGGTAAATCCAATATCAATGTTCCGTTCATTAATTCGGCGAGAGAGCGCGAAAGCGTAAGCCCCAGGCCGGTACCCGATTGTTTCCTGTTGCCTTTTATCCTGTAGAATGTTTCAAATACTTTGTCTTTCAATTCCTGTGGAATGATGGCACCATCGCTCTTCACCTTTATGACGATTCCTTCGGGGGACTGCTGAGTGCGGAAAGATACCATGACCTTCTGATCACAGTATTTAATAGCATTCGAAATCAGGTTGCTTAATATTTTGTTGAGCGCTTCCGCATCTATACTAAGAATTACGGCGGGATCCGGAAGGTCTAGCTCAAAACGAATATTCTGCTGCTCGGCAGTGGGTTGGAACACCTGGTGAAGTTCTTTAAGAAGCTGGCTTATATCCATTGGCTGGAAGTTAAGACTAAAGCTATTCGTTTCGACCTGTCTGAAGTCGAGCAACTGGGTAGCGAGCTCAAGAAGCCGTGCGGTATTGCGCTCCATGATCCGGAGGTTTCTTTCGATGGCGGGAACTTCTTCCACGCGTTTCATAACCTTCTCCAAAGGTCCCTTTATTAATGTCAGAGGAGTCCGTATTTCATGTGCAACATTTGTAAAGAAGTCTATTTTCGCCTGGTAAACCTCTTTTTCTTTTTGATAGGTAAGCATTTCCAGCTTTCTTTTATTTCTTGCCCTTATCTTGTTGTGGTACTGCTTTACAGTTAGCCAGGTTAAAAGTAAAACCGCAACAGTATAACCCGCCCGCGCAATTCCTGTGTCCCACCATGGCGGAAGGATGATAATAGCAAGCTTTCTGTCCATTTTGTTCCAAACACCGCTGCTGTTTGATGCTGTCACCCTAAAGAGATAATCCCCCGGCGAAAGATCCGTAAAATATGCCTGCCGGTTAGTTTTGAGATGCGTCCATTTGGAGTCCAGCCCCTCCAGCTTATAAGCATATTCTGTCATCTCGGGAGCCGTATAGGTAAGGGCAGCAAATTTGATACTGAAAGTAGATTGGTTGTAAGGAAGAATAATCGTGTCGGTAAAGAGCATCGATTTTTTCAGTAAAGAGTGTTTAGTATCGATCGTGAGTTCTTTATTATCTACCTCAAATCCAGTGACGTATACGGGAGGGATAAATGTGTTCCTGGTAAATGAGTCGGGATTAAAGCGTATCAGTCCTCTGACGCTTCCAAAATAGAGATAGCCAGTAACCGTGTCTTTAAACGCAGAACTATAGTTAAACTGGTTATTGAGAAGTCCGCTGGATTTGGTGAACACATTGATCGCTTTAGTATAAGGATTGAAACATACCAGACCCCCCGAAGTGCTGATCCAGAGATTTTTACGGGAATCTTCCAGTATCTCGAAGAGAAAGTCACTTGGAAAGCCGTCCTTCGTGCTATACCGGGTGAAGGTTTGACCATTCTTATCGAGCATGCATAAACCTTCACCCTCGGTTCCCATCCAGATTGTTTTGTCTGAAGCTTCAAAGATGCAGTTCACCCTGTTGCTGCTGAGACTGTTACTTCGCTTCGGATCATGCTGGATCAGGCGTACTTTACCGGTTTTCTGTTCAATTACGAAGACACCTTCCCTTAATGTGCTAAGCCAGATGTTCCCGGAACTATCCTCCGTAATACTGTTAATAAAAGGCTGGAACCCATCGCCCAGGGTAATCTGGCCGAACTGGTTTGTTTGAGGATTGAATGTTTGAAGCCCGCTTGATGTTCCTACATACATTACTCCCCGTCTGCTTTTTCCGAAGGTTGTAATAAAATTGCTTTTTAAGGAGCCGCGGGTATCGCCTGCCTCAAAGTGTTTTATGATCTTGCTGGTGTTCAGGTCCATGACATCCAGGCCATGTTCGTAGGTACCAATGTATAATTTCTGTGAGTCGACTAGTAAACCATGGATATTGTTGTAAGAAAGGTTGGTTTTATCACCGGCGGATAAGAAATGCTTAAACGTGGCGTTAGCCGGATCGAATTTGTTTAATCCGGCATCCTCTGTCCCGATCCAGATATTGCCTTTTCCGTCAGAACAGATTTCCCTTACGGCGGAACCGCTGATAGAGGTTGCACCATTATCCGGGAAGTATTTTTCGAAAAGATTATATTGTTTGGGAAAGTAGTTTAGTCCTCCGAAAAAAGTCCCCGCCCATATTCCTCCTTCGCGCTCCTTACATAAAGTATACACTGCGTTATCTGATAGCGAGTATGGATTATTGTGATCTTTTACCAGATTTTCAAAGGTCCTGGTCTTCAGATCATAAATAAAAAGCCCCACTTCTGTTGCGATCCAGTAACGGCCTTCTTTATCATGTATGAAATCTCTTACATATACCGGTGTTTTGTTTTTGTTGTAAAGCGGGAGATCCTCGTATGTGTTATTTCGCCTGTTAAACAGTTTTAGTCCCTGGGCTGAGGTGCCTGCGAACAGGAACTTGTCATTTACCGGAAATATTCTGGTAACCATCCTGGAGGTTGTAAATGAAGAGTGGGTATAAAGGTCGGAGATATGCAGTTTGCTTTTTCCGGGTACAAGCCTGCATAGTTTTCCGGAAAAGGTACCTGCCCATACGGTACCACAGCTATCCACAACCAGGGTGGTAATATCGGGATGGTTTTTAGACTGGTAAAGACGCAGATGGTTGGTGGAGGGGAAATAACAATAGATAGCAGAGCGGGCACTAAACCAGATGTTGCCGTCCGAAGATGCGTTCAAATTCGTGATGGTCATGTTTTTGGTCTGCTTAATCTGTAAAAACGATTCCGTCACGGCGTCATACTGGTATAATCCGTTTTCTGTTCCGGCCCATATAATGCCCTTTTTATCCTCACAGAGACTAATAACAAAACCGTTTCCAATACTGCCTTTCCTGCTTTTGTCAGGTCTGAACACCTTAAATGAATATCCATCGAATCTGTTCAGCCCGTCGATCGTACCAAACCAGAGAAAACCATGCCTGTCCTGCAGCGAGCAGTACACAGTGTTGGTAGAAAGGCCGCTTTCAACTTCATAGCGTTTGAAATAATAAGGCTGAGCCGTTACACACCCTGTAAGAAGGATGAGAGTTATAAAGGTGAATAATTGTTTCCCGTTCAAAGCGGTTCTAAAAATAGGTTTATAATGACAAAAAAGAAAATGGAAACGAAGGCCGGCTTTATGATGACGTTGCGGAGAGGATGCTGCCGGCAGGAATTACCTGGCCGGGATTGCCACAGTGGGCTTAGCTTTTATTTCTTCCCCAAGTTGAATACCTTCGTTACATTTAAGTATTTGTAACAATTTACAGGGGATATGCCTGTATGAGACGAAATGGATAGTAATTGAGACGTTTTAACTAGACAGGGCAGAGAAATCCGTTTATTTTCGCAAGAATAAAGAATGCCGGAGCCGTGGTGCCATACTTCCGGTGCTATTTAAACTAACACACCAATCATAAAAAGATTACACACACTCTGATGAAACTGAAGTATTTATTTGTTCTCTTCTTCATTGGCAGGATTGCTAATGCCCAAACCCACAATCTTGTACAATATGTGAACACTTTGCAGGGAACCAATTCGAAGCACGAACTGACAAGAGGAAATACCTATCCCACCACAGCACTTCCGTTTGGAATGAATACCTGGACTCCACAGACAGGCCGGAACGGCGACGGGTGGAAGTATCAGTATTTTAAGGAGACGATCCGCGGATTTCAGCAGGCCCATCAGTGCAGTTCATGGAGCAATGATTACGCAGTATTTTCGTTCATGCCGGTTACTGGTACGCTGAAGGTGAATGAAGATGAGCGGGCTGCCGCCTTCAGTCATAAGAACGAAATTGCTAAACCTCATTATTATAAGGTGAAACTGGATAACGGTATTACCACAGAGATGGCACCTACTGAACGTGGCGCTCATCTTCGGTTCAGCTTTCCAAAAGGAGGTAAGAGCTATATTGTTCTTGATGGATATACCAAAATGAGTATGGTGAAAATCATTCCATCTGAAAGAAAGATCATCGGATATGTGAATAACGGGCATTATGTACCTCAAAACTTCAGGAACTATTTCGTAGTGGTTTTCGACAAACCGATCAAATCATACGGCACCTGGGATAATGCGAGTAACACGATAGCCGCCGGAACCAGCGAAAAAGAAGGAAAAGGAGCGGGGGCATTTATTGAATTTAAGGAAGGGGAGGTTGTGCAGGCGAAGGTTGCCTCTTCTTATATAAGCCATGAGCAGGCCGGGATTACGCTGAAAAGAGAGCTTGGCGGTTTTAAAAAGCTCGAAGCCACCCGCGATGCGGCAGCGAAAGTTTGGAATGATCATCTGGGCCGCATCCTGGTAGAGGGGGGAACAGAGGAAGAGAAGGCAACCTTTTATTCATGCTTCTTCAGAGCAAGCCTTTTTTCGCGCCAGTTCTTCGAATATGATAAAGATGGAAAGCCATATTATTACAGCGCTTACGACGGAAAGGTCTATCCGGGATATATGTTTACCGACACCGGCTTCTGGGACACCTTCCGGGGTCAGTTTCCTTTAACTGCACTTCTTCATCCTACTATGCAGGGCCGCTATATGCAGGCCATGCTGGCGGCATATGATCAATGCGGCTGGCTGCCTTCCTGGTCTTTCCCTGGTGAAGGGGGGAGCATGATCGGTAACCATGCCATTTCACTATTTGCTGATGCGTGGGCAAAGGGCATCAGGACGTTCGATCCGAAAAAAGCGCTTGAGGCATATCTGCATGAAGCTACAAACAAAGGTCCCTGGGGGCCGGCAAATGGTCGTCACGGCTGGAAAGAATATTATCAGCTGGGATACGTGCCCTATCCCGAATATGGAGAAGCTACAGCCAAAACCCTGGAATATGCTTACGATGATTTTTGCGGCTATCAGCTTGCTAAAGAAACAGGCCAGCCTTTTTACGAAAAGATCTTCGAACGCCAGATGTTCAACTACCGGAACGTGTATGACCCTGCCACCCGCTTTATGAGAGGTAAAAATAGTAAGGGGGAGTGGAAAAATAACTTTGATCCTGTAGAGTGGGGCGGTCCCTATACCGAGGGAAATGCATGGCATTGGCAATGGTCGGTTTTTCATGACATTCAGGGGCTCATTAAATTAATGGGAGGAGAAGCAAATTTTACAGCGAAGCTCGATTCGGTGTTTTCGGAGCCTAACCGCGTAAATCCCGGAACTTACGGAGATATGATCCATGAGATGACGGAGATGGTGATGGCTAATATGGGGCAATACGCACACGGAAATCAACCTATCCAGCACATGGTGTATCTGTATAATTATGCAGGACAGCCATGGAAATCCCAATATCACGCCAGGCAGGTAATGAGCAGGCTTTACAATTCAACTGAAAACGGTTACCCGGGTGACGAGGATCAGGGGCAAACATCTTCCTGGTACGTCCTGAGTGCTCTGGGCTTCTACAGCGTTTGTCCGGGAACCGACCAGTACGTAATAGGCAGTCCCGTATTCAGAAAGACCACTATTACCATGGAAGACGGGAAGAAATTTGTTATTCAGGCTAATGACAACAGTTCGGATAATGTATATATAGGATCAGCTACGCTGAACGGAAAAGCCTATACACCAACTTTCCTGCGGTATTCTGATATTGTAAAAGGAGGAAAGCTTGAATTTAATATGCAAGACAAGCCGGCTACAGGCATAAAGTTAAGCGATTCGGATAAGCCATTTTCACTTTCCGGCGGAGCCGTTCTTAAATAGCAGAAAGAAATATTCAGTGAAAATATGGAACATTTATTATTTTGCTAAATCGTTTTATAATATTCGTACTTTTAGGATTTTCCGGATTGTACAGATGCCCGGAATTCTGAATGACAATACAATAAAGACATAAAATTACAAACAACAATTATGAACACTTTCAAACACACACTTTTTAAGTATTCTTTTCTTATCTTTTTGTTCATTACGGGAACATCTGAGAGCTTTTCTCAAATTAAAAAGGCTCCTGCTTATCCGCTTATAACACATGATCCTTATTTTAGTATCTGGTCTACGACTGATGAGCTGAGCTCATCTCCTACAAAACACTGGACAGGTACAGATCAATCGCTGATAGGTCTGGTTAGTGTAGACGGGAAAGTATACCGCTTTTTAGGTAAGCAGGAAACTTTTTACGAGAGCCTGGTACCAACTTCGGAAGAAGCGAAATATTCCACTAAATATACAGAAAGTACTCCCGGAGAAGGCTGGTCGCAATCCGGATTTGATGACAGCCAGTGGAAAACCGGAACCGGATCTTTCGGAGACAACAATGATGCAGGAACATCCTGGACAGGAAGAGACCTTTGGATGAGACGGAAGTTCAATCTGGGGGATATAAGTTCTAAGAAATTGTATCTGAAAATAATGCATGATGATAATGTTGAAGTGTATCTGAACGGACAAAGGATATATGATCATAAGGGGTGGAACCATAAGTTCGAATACAAAGATGCTGACACTAAAATACGGAAGGCGTTAAAAAAAGGAGAGAACGTCCTGGCTGTCCATATCGCCAATACTGCAGGCGGACAATGGCTGGATGCAGGTATTGCTCAGGAAAAAGAATTGAAGACGACAGCCGGAATAACGCTTGCCCGGCAGAAAAGTGTCGAAGTAACGGCTACCCGGACCATCTACCAATTTGCATGTGGTAACACTGATCTTACCCTGACTTTTACAAGTCCGCTTCTGATGGACAACCTTTCATTGATGGCAAGACCTGTTTCGTATATTTCCTGTAAGGTAAAATCTACAGACGGGCGCCCGCATAATGTGAAACTTTACCTGGGAGCTTCTACTGATATTGCTGTAAACTCCCCGGGGCAGGAGGTTTCGGTAACTAAATATACAAACGGTGGGTCATCGATATTAAAAGCAGGGACGGTTAGTCAGCCTGTGCTTAAGACAAAAGGAGACGACGTGAGGATTGACTGGGGATATATGTATGTCGCTGTTCCTTCATCATCAAAGGCTGTTCAGTATGTCAGCGGAAGTGATCTTGCCCTGGTATCCTTCCTTTCCGGGCAAACGTCTGCTCCTGCCGTGAAGTCCGGCAGACGGCTGGTTCTGAATACTGTTATTCCATTTGGTCAGGTAAGCGGTACAGCTAAAGAGCAATTTGTGATGCTGGCTTATGATGATATTTATTCAGTGCAATATTTTGGGCAGAACCTGAGACCCTGGTGGAACCAGGATGGAAAGCAAACGATTGAAAAACAAATCGCCCTTGCTTCCTCTGAATACAAAAGTGTGCTTGCAAGATGTGAAGCATTTGACAAGAAAATGTATGCTGATGCGCTAAAAGCCGGAGGTCAGAAATACGCAGACCTGTGTGTACTGGGGTATCGCCAGGCTATCTCTGCTCATAAACTGGTTAAGAGCCCTGAAGGGGAGATCTTATTCCTCTCAAAGGAGAACTTCAGCAACGGTTCTATTAATACGGTCGATGTAACCTATCCTTCTGCTCCTTTATTCCTGGTGTACAATCCGGATTTGCTGAAGGGAATGTTAAACGGGATCTTTTACTACAGTGAAAGCGGTAAGTGGAAGAAACCTTTTGCTGCTCATGATCTTGGAACTTATCCTCTGGCGAATGGTCAGACATACGGGGAAGATATGCCGGTTGAAGAATCAGGAAATATGATCATTCTTACAGCCGCAATTGCAAAAGCAGAAGGGAATGCAGAATATGCAAAGAAGCACTGGCCAACGCTTTCCGTGTGGGCTGATTATCTGCTGAAAGAAGGATTTGACCCGGCAAACCAGTTGTGTACGGATGACTTTGCCGGTCACCTTGCCAGAAATGCAAACCTTTCAGTAAAAGCGATAGTAGCTCTTGGCTGTTATGCAAAGCTGGCTGAGCAGACGGGAGAAAGTACAACGGCGGCTAAATTCAGAACAGCAGCTGAAGGGATGGTACCCCGCTGGCAGGAACTTTCGGCGGATGGCGACCACTATACTCTTGCTTTTGAGAATAAGGGGACATGGAGCCAGAAGTACAACCTGGTATGGGACAAGCTTCTCGGCTTAAATTTGTTCCCCAAAGAGGTGTATCGGAAAGAGATTAAATTCTATCTCAATAAACAGAATACATACGGCCTCCCGCTTGACAGCAGAAAGACCTACACCAAATCCGACTGGATCATCTGGACATCAGTGCTTGCCGAAGATCAGAAAGATTTTGAGGCCCTCGTTGCGCCGGTATATAAATATGCTGTAGAAACCACTTCGCGGGTTCCGATAAGCGACTGGCACGAAACAACGGACGGCAAACAGGTTGGTTTTCAGGCACGGAGTGTGGTGGGAGGGTATTTTATTAAAATGCTTGAAAAGAAATAAAGCCATGAACATTCTAACAGTGATGCGTGAAATCAGACGCATCATTGTTATTACGATGATAGTAAGTCCAAAGTGGGCAGGCAGGGGCTCTTTTACAGCGATCAGTGCTATAAATGAGACGAATCAGAGAAATAATGATACGATTTAAACCAAGAAAACCTTTTTATTTGCACTGTACGAAAAACTAACTCTATTATGCCCGTGCTCATTTGGCTTTTTGCCGGTTTTCAAATGAACAAGCTATGTGTCTCTTTCATTTTTCCTTCTGAAAGAAAATCACAGGATGTGCGCCGCGCTTCGGCTCCTCTCTATCGCCGCAACACACACTCATACACAAGGATATATGAATAACTTTTCAAAAAGGGCTGCAATCGGGGTATCATTACTTCTGCTGTGCTCGTCTGTACAGCCCGGACTGGCACAAAGCCGTATTAAAACAGAGGTCGTCTCAAAGCCTGAGACATCGGAAGTGAACAAGTTTTATATGAACAACCGCGCACCTTTATTAAAGCAGCCGTTCATGAAACTGCCTGTTACATCGTTCAAACCGGGTGGGTGGCTTAAAAAAGCATTGGTTCTTCAGCGTGAGGGATTAACGGGCAACCTGGGAGAGATCAGTATCTGGCTTTCAAAGGAAGATAATGCCTGGCTGAATAAGGAGGGAAAGGGGAAATATGGATGGGAAGAGTTGCCCTACTGGCTGAAGGGGTATGCTAATATCGGGTATATGCTAAATGATCCTAAAATGATCAGCGACGCGAAGTTCTGGATTGAGGCAGTGCTCAGCAATCAAAGGGATAACGGAGATTTTGGCCCTGATGTTGAAAAGGGTAAAGGGAAAAGGGATCTCTGGACGAACATGCCGATGATCTGGTGCCTGCAATCTTATTATGAATATTCCGGTGACAAGCGCGTAATTGATTTTATGACGAAATATTTCAAATGGCAGTTGTCTGTTCCCGACAGCTTATTTTTGGAAGATTACTGGGAAAACAGCCGGGGGGGCGATAATCTGTACAGCGTATTCTGGCTGTATAATATAACAGGAGATAAATGGCTGCTTGATCTTGCAGCGAAAACGGACCGGAACACGGCTAACTGGAGGCAGGCGGACAATTTGCCCAACTGGCACAATGTCAATATCGCGGAATGCTTCCGCGAACCGGCTCAGTACTATTTGCTAAGTCATGATGTAAAGGACCTTAACGCTTCCTATAACAACTTTAAGCTGATCAGGGAGATCTATGGACATGTGCCAGGCGGAATGTTCGGAGCTGACGAAAATGCCAGGAAAGGATATGATGATCCCCGGCAGGCCACCGAAACCTGCGGGTTTGTAGAGCAGATGACCTCAGACCAGATGATGTTACGGTCTACCGGCGATCCATACTGGGCTGATAATTGTGAAGACATTGCATTCAATAGTTTTCCGGCGGCATTTATGCCCGACTATAAAGCTCTCCGGTATCTTACTGCACCTAACATGGTGATCAGTGACAGCAAGAACCATCATCCGGGCATTGATAACTCGGGGCCCTTTCTGATGATGAATCCTTTCAGCAGCCGTTGCTGCCAGCATAATCATGCTGCAGGGTGGGTATACTACGCGGAAAACAGCTGGATGGCTACTCCCGACAGGGGGCTGGCGGCTCAGTTATACGCGCAGGGAGACGTGACAGCAAAAGTAGGAGATGGAAAGGAAGTTACATTATCTGCTGTCACGAAATATCCTTTTGAAGAGTCTGTGGAACTCACGGTCAGGACTGCTTCTGATGTCAGCTTCCCGCTTTACCTGAGAATTCCGTCATGGTGCAGGCAGGCTTCTGTAAAATTGAACGGAAAGGCGATAGCGGTAAAGGCTGAATCCGGACAGTATGTGAAGATCTCCAATTTATGGAAGAATGGCGATAAGATAAGTTTGACGCTGCCGATGCAGCTGAAGGTTCGTACCTGGGAAAAGAACAAGAACAGCGTCAGCGTGAATTACGGCCCTCTTACTTATTCCCTCAATATAAAAGAGAATTATATTAAGAAGGATAGTAAGGAAACTGCAATCGGAGATTCGGGCTGGCAGGAAAAAGCGGATCCTGCAAAATGGCCTTCTTTCGAGATACATCCTGCTTCCGACTGGAACTTCGGTCTTGTCATTAATACTGCAAATCCGGAAACATCATTTAAGGTTCAAAAGCGGGCATGGCCATCAGATGATAATCCGTTTACGAATCAAACAGCCCCGATCCAAATTGTCGCGACCGGAAGGAAGCTGCCCGACTGGAAAATTGATGAGCATGGCCTGGTGTCCGTTCTGCCTCAAAGTCCGGTAAGGGTAAATACTGAAAAAGTGAAGCTTACCCTAGTCCCGATGGGAGGTTCAAGGCTGAGAATATCCTCATTCCCGGTTGTTAATTAAAAAATATCGCAATCTTATAATATTGAACTCAATGAAACGAATTTTTCTTACCCCTCTTCTTCTCCTGTGCTGTCAGATTTCTCTTTTACACGCCCAGAGTACCGGATGGCGTCCTGTGCCCGGCAAAATTTCCACAAAGTGGAGTGAACAGGTCAATCCTTCAGCTGTGCTGCCTGAATATCCAAGACCTCAGTTTGTAAGACCCAACTGGATGAACCTGAATGGTCTCTGGAATTATTCGGTCAATGCGAAAAGTTCGGCCCGGCCTTCTTCATACCAGGGGAAGATACTTGTTCCTTTTGCAATAGAGTCATCCTTGTCAGGAGTGGGGAGGAATGTGGGAAAAGATAGTACGCTTTGGTACCAGACAAGCTTTACTCCCCAGCCCTCCATGAAGGGAAACAGGGTCCTGCTTCATTTTGGCGGGGTCGACTGGGAAACAGAAGTGTTTGTAAACGGAAAGAGGGTGGGCACTCACCAGGGCGGAAATGATCCGTTCTCTTTTGACGTTACATCTTTTCTTAAAGGCAGCGGTAAACAGGACCTCGTGGTAAGAGTATGGGACCCGACAGACCAGGGGCCGCAGCCGAGAGGCAAGCAGGTAAGGAAGCCTGAAGGAATCTGGTACACCCCGGCTACAGGTATCTGGCAGACTGTCTGGCTCGAAGCGGTTCCTCAGACTTACATCTCTGCTGTGAGGCAGACTCCCGATCTTGACAGGAAGACTCTTTCTGTGCAGGCTGTGGTGACGGCTTCGAAGCCGGGAGACCTTTTTAGGATTTCTGCATGGGACGGGCAGGCAAAGATTGCCGAAGCTGAGGTAAACGCAGGTGCGGAAGCTGTTCTTACTATTAATAATCCGAAGGAGTGGTCGCCTTCAAATCCTTTTTTATATGACCTGCGTTTTTCTGTTGTGAGAAACGGAAAGGTAGTGGATGAGGCAAAAAGTTATTTTGCCATGCGCAAGATCTCCCTCGGAAAGGATGCCAACGGAATCCAGAGAATGCTTCTGAATAATAAGTTCGTTTTTCAGTACGGACCTCTTGACCAGGGCTGGTGGCCTGACGGATTATATACCGCTCCAACAGATGAAGCGTTGAAATTTGATATTGAGAAAACGGTGGATATGGGCTTTAATATGATCAGAAAGCATATTAAAGTAGAGCCTGCCCGCTGGTATTATCATTGTGATAAAATGGGGGTAATGGTCTGGCAGGATATGCCGAGCGGCGATTTGGGGAACAGGTGGGATTCGCGTCCGGGGGTATTTGGCCGGGCAAATGAAAAGCAACGTTCAAAGGAATCTGAAGGATACTACCGGAAAGAGTGGAATGCTATTATTGATGCCTTATATAACTATCCATCAATCGTTGTCTGGACACCTTTTAATGAAGCCTGGGGGCAGTTTAAAACAGTGGAAATCACTGAATGGACCATAAAAAAGGATCCTTCACGCCTTATAAACAGTGCGAGCGGTGGAAACTTTTATCAAACGGGGCATATAGTTGACCTGCATACTTATCCGGAACCTGCTATGCCCGATCCTCAGCTTTTTGGAAAAGAAAGGGCACTTGTGTTAGGAGAGTTTGGTGGCCTGGGCCTGCCTGTAAACGGGCATGTATGGCAGCAAAAGGACAACTGGGGCTACCAGAGCTTTAAGAACGCTGACGATCTGTTTAAAAGGTATTCTGAATTCATGGATGACCTGGAGTCATTAATTAAGTCCGGTTTATCGGCCGCAGTTTACACACAGACAACCGACGTGGAGGTGGAAACGAACGGATTGATGACCTACGACAGGAAAGTAATAAAGGTTCCTGAATCAAAATTGAAGTCAGTAACGCAAAAGTTGTATAATCCTTCATTGGTAAAGATGCAGGGAAAATAGGGGAAGGATACGGTCTGAAAAAGAGATACTTCGGAGACGCCTCGTAAGCAGGCGTCTCTTTTTTTGCAGTGATATTTAATTGTTTTTTTGACATTTAAATAAATGATTTTATCTTTAAAGCGTTATCTGAGGATAAACCATTAACTAATAACCATTAAAACCACGTTCATGAAGAAATCCCTTCTTTTTCTCATTGTTCTTTTCTTTATCCCTTTTGTTCGTTCGGCCGCCCAGGGTACAGTTATGCTGAATCTGAATGCTGCCGGAGCTAAGGATACAATAAGCAGGCATATCTACGGGCACTTTTCAGAACATCTCGGAAGGTGTATTTATGATGGATTCTGGGTAGATCCTGGTTTAAATATTCCTAAACAGGACCGGATCAGGATGGATGTTGTGAACGCACTTAAAAAGATCAATATTCCGAATCTTCGCTGGCCGGGAGGTTGTTTTGCCGATGAATACCACTGGAGGGACGGGATCGGGCCGCGGGATCAGCGCCCCAAGATGGTCAATACCAACTGGGGGGGAGTAACGGAAGACAATAGTTTTGGTACGCATGAGTTTATGGAGCTGTGCAGCCTGCTGAACTGCGAGCCTTATATTGCAGGGAACGTTGGCAGCGGAACTGTTGAGGAGATGGCAAAATGGGTGGAGTATTTCAACTTTGACGGGATAAGTCCGATGGCAAATCTCCGCAAGCAGAACGGGAGGGAAAAACCCTGGAAAGTAACTTTCTGGGGAGTCGGAAATGAAAGCTGGGGATGCGGGGGGAATATGACCCCGGAGTTTTATTCTGATCTTTATAAGAGATATGCGACTTATGCGAGGGACTATCCCGGATCGCCATTAAAAAAGATTGCCAGTGGCGCCAGTGACTGGAATACCAACTGGACAGAGGTGATGATGAAGAATGTGCCTGCCGGCCAGATGTGGGGCTTGTCTTTACATTATTATACCATCCCGACCGGAAAATGGAGCCATAAGGGTTCCGCGACTCAATTCGATGAGAAAGAATATTTCAGTACCATGAAGAATTGCCTCGCCATGGATGAAATAGTGAAACGGCATTCTGCGGTCATGGACAAATATGATCCTAAGAAAAAGGTTGCCCTTGTGGTAGATGAGTGGGGGGTATGGACTGATGTTGAGCCTGGCACCAATCCAGGGTTTCTTTATCAGCAAAATACGATGAGGGATGCTTTGATCGCCGGATCAACCTTAAATATTTTTAACAATCATTGTGAAAGAGTGAAGATTGCGAGCCTGGCTCAAACGATTAACGTGCTTCAGGCCCTGATCCTGACAGAAAAGGAAAAGATGCTTCTTACTCCGACTTACCATGTATTTGATCTGTATAAGGCTCATATGGATGCGAGACTGATACCAGTGCAGTTTACGAGTCCTGATTATGTGTCGGGAGATGAAAAGATCCCGGCAGTGAATGTATCGGCGTCACTTGATTCAAAAGGAGTGATCCATATTTCCCTTGTAAATGTGGACCCCTCGAAGAAGATAACAGTTTCATCTATACTCGACGGAACAAAATGGAGCGGTGTCAGCGGGCAAATCGTTACTTCTCCAAAGTTTAATGATTATAACAGCTTTGATAACGCTAATAAAATAACCTCTTCGAAGTTTACAGCTGCGAAAAAGAATGGAAACAAGCTGACTGTGGAGCTGCCTCCTTTATCTGTGGTAATGCTGGAACTTAAATAAATACTTCATGAAACAAAGATCATTTATTCTGTTTTTCCTGTGCCTGATATTTCCGGTATACATCATAAGGGCTCAGCAAAAAAATGTATTCGTGGTGAAAGCCAACGAGGTGAAAGCGACTATAGAGCCAACCATGTGGGGTGTGTTCTTCGAAGATATTAATCAGGGTGCGGATGGAGGTTTATATGCCGAGCTGGTAAAGAACCGTTCTTTCGAGTTTGATGTTCCTATGATGGGGTGGAGGGAGATAAAGAAGGATGGTGCTGACGGAAGTTACCTGATCACGAATAAAGGCGTGTCATCCACCGCAAATACGCGTTATATCCGCCTGGAATCTTTGTCCGGAAAAGGTTACGGAATCTCAAATGAAGGGTTCCGCGGGATGGGAATAAAAAAGGATAATGGTTATGACTTTTCTGTATGGGCAAGGCAGGTAAATGGCGGTTCTGTCAGCCTATTGATTGAGCTGGCAGGCCCTGACGGTTCAAGGCTTGGAAGCGCGACCTTAAAGCCCGAAGGAGCAGAATGGAAAAAATATACGGTTAGTTTTAAATCCGTTGCTACAGAAGCCAAAGCGCATCTTGAACTGCTGCTGGATGGTAAAGGAGCAATAGACCTGGATATGATCTCCCTTTTCCCTAAAGATACCTGGAAACAGCGGGCAGGAGGTTTACGGGCAGATATGGTTCAGCTGCTGGCTGACATGAAACCCGGCTTTGTGAGGTTTCCCGGAGGGTGTATTGTTGAAGGCCGCACTCTTGATGAGAGATTTCAGTGGAAGAAGACAATCGGCCCTGCGGAAGACAGGGAATTGATCATTAACCGCTGGAATGTTGAATTTAAACACAGGCTTACTCCTGATTATTTTCAGTCCTTCGGACTTGGGTTCTTTGAATACTTTCAGTTATGTGAAGATATAGGTGCTGAACCGCTTCCGATACTAAACTGCGGGATGGCATGCCAGTTTAACACAGCTGAAGTGGTGGCCTTAGATCAGCTTGATCCTTACATACAGGATGCCCTGGACCTGATTGAGTTTGCCAATGGACCGGTAAACTCAACCTGGGGGAAGAAGCGGGCTGAGATGGGACATCCTGAGCCTTTCAATATGAAAATGCTTGGAGTGGGGAATGAAAACTGGGGATCCCAGTATATTGACCGCCTTAAGCTTTTTACGAAGGCCATTAAGGAGAAATACCCTGAAATAAAACTTGTGAACAGTTCGGGCACAGATCCTGACGGAGACCGGTTTGATTATCTTAATACCCAGCTGAGGGAAATGAAAGCAGATATCATTGATGAGCATTATTACAGGCCCCCTCAATGGTTCCTGGATAATGTGAAAAGATACGACAGTTACGACAGGAAGGGTCCTAAAATATTTGCCGGTGAATATGCAGCGCAAAGCGTCAGAACCGGTAGTCCCGATAATAAAAATAACTGGCAGTGTGCTCTTTCAGAAGCTGCTTTCATGACAGGCCTGGAGCGTAATGCTGATGTGGTGACTATGGCTTCGTATGCCCCTCTTTTTGCTCATGCAGAAGGATGGCAATGGACTCCTGACCTGATCTGGGTAGATAATTTACGTTCATACGGTACTGCCAATTACCAGGTTCAAAAGTTGTTCTCTGTTAACCGTGGTTCTGTGGTCGTTCCTTTGCTTATTAATAATGAGCCTGCTGCGGGGCAGAAAGGCTTATATGGGGCTGCGAGCATTGACAGAAAAACGAATGAACTGATCCTGAAAGTTGTGAACGCTGCTGAGAATCCTCAAGACGCTGAGTTCATCACAGAAGGTTTCCGCGGAAAGAAGGGTACTATGACCGAATTGAGCAGCGGCAAACTGGAGCTTGTCAACTCGTTTGAAGTGCCTCTGGCTGTCGGGCCGGTACAGAAACCGGTGCAGGTGAGGAGTGGGAAGCTGGTCGTTTCGCTAAAGCCCTGGTCGGTAAATGTGATAAGGGTAAAGATGTAGATTGCCATTAGCTGTCAGCAACCGGCTATGAGCTTTTATGATTTGGGGTGTGATTCTGCCGGATGATTTTTTGGATAATCCGGGATTATCGGGCAGAATGACACCCGCTATCTGTTAGTGTACGGCTTGGGGATATTGCTGTCTGGCCGTCAAAAGCTGTGCTTTCTTTTTCCCATTTTGCGAAGATCAGAGATAAAGCTAAATTTATATCAGATTATAACACAGGGAAGCCGGTAATTCGTCGCCATGGAATCAAGAAAAGACAGCGGGATTTCAGATAATGAACTCTGGAGTAAGTTCAGAGACGGAGACCGGGTTTGCTTCAATATTCTCATAAAGAGGTACATGAGTCCCATGTATACCTATGGATTCCGGTTTGTTCAGGATGAAGCTTTTGTGAAGGATTGCATCCAGGATGTTTTCCTATCGCTTTGGAATTGCAGACTCCACATTAATCAAACTCCTTCGGTTAAATCTTATTTGTTAAAATCCCTTCGTTTCCGCATTTTCAAAGAAAAAGATAAGTGGAATTCAGATAATCTGGCGGATACCGACTATTCCTTTGAGGTTGATTTTAGTGTGGAAGATAAAATGATCGAGGAGCAAAATAGAAACGAAACCAGACTTCGCATTCTAAATACCCTGAACCGTCTGCCCCGCAGACAAAAAGAAATATTATATCTCCGGTTCTACGAAAACCTGGATCATGCCAGAATTGCTCAGGTCATGGGGCTTAACCGGCAATCCGTTTATAATTTGCTTTATGATGCCGTCTGTAATCTCAGGAAATTCTGGTTCAGCGAGGTTTTGTTACTCGTTTCTCTTTTACCGAAGATTGTTTTTTGAAGAAATTAATTAACTGTAAATGAGTTGATTGTTTTAGTTGTTGTTTTTTTTTCTTCCCTAACCAGTAGAATTTACAGAAACAAGGATAATAGTAGTAAACACCTTTTATAAATAAGCAGGATGAAGGATCACACCAGCTATTCGGTTGCGGATTTCTTACTTGACGACAGTTTTGTTGATTGGGTCAAAACAGGTTGTTCCACGGATCATTACTGGGCACGCTGGCTATTGAATAATCCGGGCAAAGAAGAGGAAGTAACACAGGCCCGTGAAATAATCAGATCTGTTAAAATAACACCTTCTGAAGAACTGCCACAGCCGGAAATATTAAAAATTATGGGGTTTATTAACGAGAAGATCGATGCCCAAACCTCTGAGCCTGTAATAGAAGCTCTGCCTGTTCGCAGATTCCGGGCAGGTTTATGGGCCAGGGCTGCCGCTGTTGTATTACTTGCATCTGCTTTAACATTTCTAGGTTATTATTATCAGTCAGGCGGGCAGGTAGCGGACCAGCCGGTATCAGGGCTGCAAATTGTAAGCCGTCCGGGACTGGTAAGATTACCGGATGGAACTTCGGTCACATTACGTGCAGGAAGTACAATAAAATATCCCGGCAGGTTTGATGGAGGAAAGAGAACGGTTTTTCTTGAGGGAGAAGCCTATTTTGAGGTGGTAAAAAAGCCTTCCAGCCCATTTGTGGTGATGAGTGATAAAATGGTTGTCAGAGTCCTTGGCACAAGCTTTTTTGTAAGGGCATACAGACATGATAAACGTTTTAGTGTAACGGTGACGACTGGAAAAGTCGCTGTTTTAAGTGAGAATGATATCAGTCGGAAAGAAGTGATCCTAACGCCGAATCAGGAGGCCCTGGTCTACAGAAATAAACCGGGAGTGACCATGCAGGAGCTGCCGCAACCTTCTGTTCTTTCACATGAGGGGGGGCGGAACCGTTTTAATTTTGTCGAAGCGCCATTTTCGGAGGTAATAGCTTCCCTCAGCAAGGCCTATGAGGTTCCTGTTGAATATGATGAACAAGCATTGTCTCACTGCCCTCTTACCGCATCTCTGGGTGACTTGCCTTTTTATGAAAAACTGGAATTGATATGCAAGGCAGTTGAAGCGACGTTCGAAACCCACGATGGAAAGATTGTAATAACAGGGAAAGGATGTAAACCCCATTAAACTAACTGATTAAAATCAAAGGAATAATTATGAAAACATAGAACTCTTTTTAGAAAAAACGGCAGTGGGCCAACACTACCGTTCATGAAGTCAGTCCCAGCTAGAGATATTATAATAACCCGTTTAGGTTATTACAGGGACTTTTTTTGTCGAATTATAAGGTCAACAACTTCTAAATCAAAATTATGAAAAAAAAACCTATACATGTAGTAATCATGCAAATTACTTTTATTCAGGTTTCTCTGATGCTTGCCCTGGCGGGTGCTGCTATTGCGGGTGAAGGAAAGGCTCAGAATGCTCTTGACAAAAATATATCCCTTCGTTTCGAAAATCAGGAACTGAAAAAGGTGCTTTCAGAGCTGGAGAAACAATCGGAAGTACGGTTTATATATAGTTCTGCCATCATAGCTGCAGAACGGAAAGTATCGGTAACGGCGGATACCAGGACGGTTCGTGAAGTTTTACTGGAGCTTCTTATTCCGCTCAGACTATCCTTTGAAGAGTCGGGAGATGTTGTGCTGATTAAACGGATTCCGGATTTGCCGGCAATAGAAATCAGAGAAGTGCAAAGGATACGTGTAAGAGGGAAGGTTTCGGACGAGAGGGGAGATCCCCTGCCCGGTGTGAGTATCAAGATTACAGGAACAAATGAGGGGACTTCTGCGAATGCAAATGGGGAATATTCTATCCTGGTGAATGCGGGAGCGTCTCTGACCTTTTCTTTCATTGGTTTTTCTCATCAAACCATTAAGATCGGTGGAACCGGAAATGAAGTGATACAAAACGTAATACTAAAGGTTTCAGAACGTTCTTTGGAAGAAGTCGTGGTAGTTGGTTACGGCACCCAGAAACGCTCTGACGTTACCGGATCGGTCGCATCAGTACCTAAAGAACGTTTGTCTAAGCTGCCCGTTAACAATGTCATGCAAGCGATACAGGGTGCGGTATCGAATGTAACGGTATCCCAGGCTTCCTCCATACCAGGGGAAGCGCCCTCGACCCAGATTCGCGGAAGAAACTCCATTAATGCATCATCTGAACCTTATGTAGTAGTAGATGGCATTCCCCTGTCGAGGACCGATGGTTCAGTTAATGACATTAACCCTAATGATATCGAGTCTGTCGAAATACTTAAAGACCCGTCTGCAGTAGCTATATACGGAGTAAACGGATCAAATGGAGTAATCCTTATTACTACTAAACGAGGTACTACAGGTAAACCAAGTATCCGGTACAGCGGATATACAGGTGTGGAGAATGTAGCCCATATGCTTAAAAATGCTACGCCGGAACAGATGTTGGAAAGGTACGCCGAGTATGCCCGCATTACAAACACCAGTTTGTTTAACGGTGGTCCTGTCAGGAACCAATATGAGTATGATAATTACGTGAATGGGGTAACGACAGACTGGCTGGACGCGGTGACACAGCGAGGGATTGTTCAGAATCACAACGTGAGCCTTTCCGGTGGGAATGAATTCGGAAAGTATTTCGTTTCAGGAGATTATCTTGATCAGAAAGGTGTTTTACTGGGATATAATTACAAACGTTATTCGCTGCGTACGAATACGGATATTAAGCCCACAAAATATATCTCGGTTGGTACTTCATCATTTATTGTTGCGCATAACAGAGATGGAGGAAGGGCGAATCTTTTAAATGCAACGGCTATGAGCCCTTTTGCCAGAATGTATAATGACGACGGTTCACTCACCCAGTATCCTATGTATTCCGAGCAATTGTGGGCGAACCCTTTGCTTCCGACAACCTTAGATCCGGAGCGCCGCCAGTTCAATTTGTCATTGAATGGATATGCGGACCTGAACTTTGGGGAAATATGGGCACCATTGAAAGGGCTGAAATATAAGCTCAATGCAGGGTATTCATATGTCCCCGTACGCATTAACGAATATGAAGGGAAAACGGTGTATAATATGACTGGCCTTGGCCGAATCACAAATAATGAATCACAGACATATACACTGGAAAATATACTTACTTATACCAAAGATATTGGTCGTCACCATTTTGATTTTACCGGCCTGTATGCGGCTAAGGAGAAATACTGGCAGCAGGCAATAGCAACCGGACAAGTTTTTCCGAACGATGATCTGAAATGGGGAAACTTAGAGTCTGCATCTACACAAACAGTTTCCTCTCAGGCTGATAAGTATCGTTCAGTATCTCAAATGGGGCGTTTGAATTACAGCTATGACAGCCGGTATCTTTTTACTTTTACTGTGCGCCGGGATGGAGCTTCGGTATTTGGCGAAAATAACAAATACGGTACTTTCCCGTCTGCGGCTTTAGCCTGGAATTTACATAATGAGTCATTTATGGAAGGGTATAAGAATGTGGTGAGCAATCTGAAGCTCCGGCTTTCTTATGGTGTGTCGGGGAACGAAGCGATAGGCATCTATCAAACCTTGTCGTTAATGAGCTCGAATTCTCTGGCAATGGGAGGTAAATCTCTTACTTCGCTCAAAATAAATAGCCGGATGGGAAATGATGATCTCAAATGGGAGAGAACATCCGGATTCAACGCCGGGCTTGATTTTGGTTTATGGAACAGCCGGATCAATGGTAGCGTGGATGTTTATAGAACCAATACTTACGACATGCTGCTTTTGCAGCGGATGCCAAGAGCGACAGGATACCAGGAAGTGTGGACGAATATTGGTAAAGTTGCCAATACCGGGATTGAGCTGACTGTTAACTCCAAAAACCTGGTTCGGAAGAATTTTACCTGGTCAAGCACTATTGTGTTCTCCCGGAATAAAAACAAGATTAAGGAAGTTTATGGTGACGGGAAAGATGATGTGGGTAACCGCTGGTTTATTGGTCACCCAGTTGGGGTTATTTATGACTATACCAAAGTGGGCATCTGGCAGGAGGAGGATATAACATCCGGAGCTAACCAGGGATGGGATGTTGCTGCGTTGGCTGGTGATCTGAAATTGGCCGATATCAGCGGTCCTGACGGCGTTCCCGATGGAAAGGTTGATGATAATGACCGGAGTATTCTGGGACAAACGGCACCGAAATGGACAGGCGGTATTACTAATACCTTTTCCTGGAAAGATTTTACATTAAGCATTTTCATTAACACCGTACAGGGGGCTCTTCGTAATAATTCCCAGCTCGGGGCTGCTTCTGATGAGATCGGACGCCGTAATGCTCCTGCAGATATAGGATACTGGACCCGCGAGAATAAGAGCAATGAATGGCGATCACTAGGCAATCATTCAAATATACATGGCTATGGATTTCCCTCCGATGCAAGTTTTACCAGGCTGAAGGATGTCACCCTCAGTTACAACGTGCCTAAATCATTAACAGCAAAAATAGGGCTGGGAGGTTTGTTGTTGTATGCAAGCGGGCGTAACCTGCATACCTGGACAAACTGGTTCGGCTGGGATCCGGAGGCCCGTGATATAACACGCGGATCGGCAGATTATGAGATCAATTACCCGATGGTAAAGAGTTTTGTTTTTGGGGCTAATATAACTTTTTAGTGAATAGTGAATCATTAATAACATCATGATGAGATACCATAAAAAAATATATACGCTGCTGGTAATTGTTTCTCTGACAGCAGCTTCCTGTAAAAAAGATTTTCTGGAAGAAAATCCATACTCAAGCTATCGTACAGGGGCTACAGACGCTCAAACTATTGAAGCCCAGGTGATCGGGCTTCACCAGATCTTTGCAGAGCTCTGGGGATGGAGCGGACAGCAAGGATTTCTGGCCTGCTGGCAAATTGGTACAGATGTGGCGAGTGCAGGCTCTACCCAGGGAGTAGAAAACCCATTTTATCAATATGCTGATCTGAACTCTGAAAATGCCGGTGTATCCTATCTGTGGCAAAAATGTTATGATTTTATTAACCATGCGAATGTGATCATTGCTGCTGTCGGCGAGAATAATATAAAAGCAACTGCAGAGGCCAAATTTTTCAGGGCCTATGCCTATAATATACTTGCAACTTTGTGGGGAGATGTCCCCCTTGTAAAAACGCCTGTCACGACTCCCGTTTTCAATTACACGCGTCAGCCCGTTGCAGAAATTGATCAGTTAATAGAGGACGATCTCAATTATGCCATTACCTATCTCCCTGAGGTTGGACAGGCTGCGAGCGAAAGCCGTATCAATAAAGATATAGCCAGGCAATTGGCTGCTGAAGTCTATCTGCGCATCGGTATGCGAAATGATAGTTACTTCGCGAAAGCAGAACAGGCGGCCGACGCTATCATTAATGGCGGAAAATATCAGTTAATTGGAGTAAGATATGGAAAGTTCCTTACTGAAGGCGGTGATTATTACCGCGATATGTTCCGCTGGGGGAATCAACGCCGGTCACAGGGAAATACGGAAGGCATCTGGACCTTCGAAATGGAGTATAACAGGGTAGTGGCAGGAGGGACTGTTGATAATCCACAGCATCGTCGCGTGTGGCAACCAGCATATCATAAGTGGGACGGAATGGTGAATGCGGATTCCCTCGGCGGACGGGGAAACGGCAGGTTACGCCTGAGCAATTTTATGAAATATAAAGTATGGACAGGTCTTGAAGGAGATATCCGGAACAGCAACTATAACATCCGCCGTTATACATATTACAACCGTGCAAATTTCAGTGCCCCGATTGGTATAGACGCAGATGGGTTCCGTGTTGCATCAAATGCACCAACAGCAGTAAGGATGGTGACTATAAAAACGGGGGACCGCACTGTTCCATTCAGAACAGACAGCCTTGAAGTGTGGTATCCTTATCCTACAAAGTGGGGAGGTTATGATCCTACTGACGACTTTGGTTATGCACTTGTAAAAGACTGGCCTGTGATGCGGCTTGGAGAAACTTACCTGCTGCGTGCTGAAGCCCGTTTCCGGCAAAATAACCTGCAGGGAGCAGCTGACGATATCAATAAATTACGTGACAGGGCTTTTAAAACTGCGCGTACTGCGAATAATAATCCGAACCTTGGCAAGGTTAGTGCCGGAGACATTACGATAGATTTCATTCTCGATGAAAGAGCCCGTGAGTTGATTGCTGAAGAAAACAGGAGGATGACACTTGTTCGTACCGGGAAGCTTAAAGAGCGGATAGCGAAGAATGGGGATATGTCTCCAACCGGTAAGATCATTACAGGATTTCAGGACTACAATATTTTATTACCGATCCCGCTTACGGAAATACGCTTGAATAAAGACGCTGAACTAACTCAAAATCCCGGTTATTGATTGAGAGTTGTATATTCATTATCCGGATAAAGGCGTGGCTATGGCCACGCCTTTTTAAATGTTGGTCTTATGGCGTTTACGATGATGCCGACGGCTGGTTTCTGAAGTTTTATCCGTATGCGGACCTAAAGAGATCAAAATTCCGCGAAATCAAAAGCACCGGAGAGTTGCCTAAAGAAATCGCCAGTGTGCCGTTTGTATTTCAAGCCCGGGATGATGCGGGAAATAGTATTGCCTCATACAGGATGGAATTTTGGGCTGGCTTTATGGGATTAAAGCAAAATAAAGGTACATTTAACGCAACCCTGAAATCGGCTGGGCTGTAAAAAGCCCGATGGTAATAAATGAGTTTGTTTAGAGAGGCTCCTTCCACAGAAGGTGCCTTTACTGACAGGATTTGCTCAGCATCTGCCTTTGAAGGCATCAGGATCGCTTTGGTGTTTTTAGCGAGGAGTTGCTGTGAAAATCAGTTTGAAACGATTACAGCATACAAATGAAACGAAATTGAACAACTCAATCAGGCTTTGAACTTAAATTTGGTATTAACAACCGTTTAGCTTAGTAATAACCCAATTATGCTTATGAGAAAAATTTACTTTTTTTTCTTTTTTCTGTCTTTTTTAGCAAGTGTAAATGCTACAACTATTCCTTCCCTGCAATATCTTGGAATAGAGAATGGTCTGTCCAATAATGCGGTGACCTCCATTTTTCAGGATAGCCGCGGGTTCATGTGGTTTGGTACGTTTGATGGTCTAAACCGGTATGATGGATACAGCTTTAAGGTATTTCGTAACCGGTTAGGTGATTCATCATCGCTGGTTAACAATTGGATCACCGCTATAAATGAAGACAATGACGGCAATATTTGGGTAGGGACCAAACGTGGAGGAGTGATTTATCGGATTGCATCGTCTTCGTTTGTTCCCCTGTCTTTTCTTTCAGCAACTGATAAGAAGCTCCGGAAGATGACAAATGTGGTTAATTGCCTGGAACGTGACAGAAATGGTAATTTTTTTACCGGAACCGCCGGTATGGGCTTACTTTTAAAACGTAAAGATGCTCTTCATCCGGTACAGGTGCCTTTTAAAAGTAGCCATGGAGTTTTGGCGGATTATCATGTTCAGGCAATTAAAGGGGATTCAGCCGGACGTCTCTGGCTGTTTATACAAGGAGAAGGATTGGCTCTTTTTGATTTTAAATCGTCGTCAGTCAGGTTGGTAAACAGTGAGATCCGAACTGCCAGGTGTATTGAACCGGATAATCATGGCAATGTATGGATTGGCGGAGAGTTAGGGTTGCACGCTTACAACTTACGTGAACAGAAAATCACTGAAAGCTACAGGCTTAATAAGAAAGAACTGTCAGCCGACCAGGTTGTGCAAATGTGTTTAAGCAGGAATGGTGAGCTTTGGGTAGCAACGGATGGTGGCGGTGTTAATGTTCTCAACATAGCCTCGAAAACGTTTCGTTATATAGATCATGCTTCCGGCAACTTAACCAGTTCTGCTGTATACGCTGTTTTCCAGGATAAAGATAGCAGAATATGGATCGGTACACTAAGAGGGGGAGTTAATATACTGGATCAGAAAAAATCCGGTTTCCAGACTTTTAAGCATGATCCGCTCAGGAAAAATAGCGTCAGCAGTAATTTCATTATTTCTTTTTGCGAAGAAAGGTCTGGAAATGTATGGATCGGCACAGACGGTGATGGGGTGAATTACTGGGATAGGGAAAAAAATACGTTTATGAACTATGTTCATACAGGCAGTAGCGGCTCTCTGAGCAACAACAATGTTTCCAGGATAGTCCGGGACTACCAGGGCCAGATTTGGCTGGCTACCTATGGCGGTGGGATTAACAGGGTCACTGAGGGCCATTCTTTTAAGCTGTATCCTTGTTATAATTCATCTTTCGGATATTATGACTGGAATGTTTGGAGCCTTTTCGAAGACAGCCACAGAGATCTTTGGGCTGGTACCTGTACGGAAGGGGGCCTCTACCGTTTGAACAGAAAGACGGATAAGTTTGAACTATTCAGCAAAGATCTTAAGAATATAATCACCCTTGCCGAAGACCGGAATGG
Organism: Pararcticibacter amylolyticus; assembly: GCF_003130405.1. GTDB lineage: Bacteria > Bacteroidota > Bacteroidia > Sphingobacteriales > Sphingobacteriaceae > Arcticibacter > Arcticibacter amylolyticus. Next base: position 336,730 of record NZ_QEAS01000003.1, on the reverse strand, counting down.
TAATTTGTGGGGAGGAACTTTCTCTGATCTCGTCAGGATCGATCCTGGCAATAAAAAGCATATAATCTATCACATTGGATATGCGGTGAGAGCTATTCTGGAAGATCGCCGCCGTAACTTTTGGATTGCAACCGAGGGCGGAGGGTTATTAAATTTCAATCCGAAGACCGGGAGTTTCCAGCGTTTTTCGGAAGCTGAAGGCCTGACAAGCAATTCTATACTTTCTGTTCTGGAAGATAAAGAAGGAAGTCTTTGGTTGAGTACATTTGAAGGCCTTTGTAAATTTAATCCGGAAACTAAAAAAGCCAAGAACTTTTATGAGTCTGACGGGCTTCAAAGCAATCAGTTTAATTATAATGCAGCTGCCTCATTAAGTACCGGTGAATTCTTGTTTGGCGGCATTAAAGGGTTTAATGTCTTTCATCCCGGTAAGATAAGGCCTTATTCTACTTTTCCTAAAGTCATTCTTACGGGTCTGAGGATTAATAATGTTCCTTTTGAGAAAGATCACTCCTATGCGCCGGGGAAAACCATTTACGATGTTACCGACATTACATTACCTTACGATAAAGCTGTGTTATCCGTGGACTTCGCAGCCCTGGAGTATTCTGCACAGGAGAAAATAAGATATGCTTATTATCTTGAGGGCTGGGATAAAGGCTGGAATTATTGTGGCACAGCAAGAACAGCCTATTATACGCGTCTCCAGGAAGGCCATTATAAATTAAGGATTAAGTCTACCAATACTGATGGAATATGGGATAAGAATTGCCCCGAGAGATATATCAACGTCGTTATTCTGCCGCCCTGGTGGAGATCGTGGTGGGCATGGCTGTTGTACTCAATTTTGGGTGTGACGGTGGTATATGCTTACATCGCCTATCAGAAGAAACAGGCTCTTTTGAAATATGAAATTCAACTGGTTAATTTAAAAATTGATCAGGAGAAAGAACTCAATGAGAAAAAGCTTTCTTTCTTTACTCATATAGCTCATGAATTCAGAACCCCATTGACACTCATCATAAATCCTGTAAAGGAAATGTTGTACAGCACCGGCAGAATAATTGATAGCCAGGAGTTGTCGGTTGTTTACCGGAATTCCCGTCGCCTGCTAAGTCTTGTAGATCAACTGTTGCTGTTTAGAAAAGCGGATTGTAATGAAGACAAATTAAAGGTTGTCAAGCTGAATTTTGTGGATCTCTGTAAGGAAGTTTTTTTGTGTTTTAGTCAGCAGGCGTCATATCGAAATATTAATTATCAAATTATTTGCAGGGAGACGCAAGTCGACTTGTTTGTCGATAGGGAGAAAGTTGAAATCGTTTTGTTTAACCTGATCAATAATGCGTTAAAATATACCAGTGACGGCGGACGTGTTACATTGGAAATAGTAGCCACGGATAAGTATGTGAAAGTTTTCGTCTCAGACAATGGCTGCGGTATTCCGGAGGAAATTGGAGATGCTCTTTTTCAAAAGTTTTATCGCGTAAGAGAGAGTAATCATCAAACCGGCTTCGGGATAGGTCTTTACCTGGTAAAGAAATTCATAGAAGCGCATCGCGGAAGTATAGGTTATTCGGGCAAACAGGGAGAAGGAACTTGTTTTGAACTCACTTTTTTGAAAGGTAAAGATCACTTTCATTCATCTTTAATATTCGAAGACGTATGTGAAAGTTCTGTTTTTCTTGAAGAACTCATTGATGTCAATTCTTTTTCTTTGGAAGCGTCTTCAGAGAAAGCCGCACCGGAGGCTGCAAAGGATATTGTCTCGGAACGGCCTGTTATGATAATCGTTGACGACAATATTCAAATCCGCAACTATATTAAAAGTATATTTCAAGATGAGTACATCATATATACATGCGGGGATGGAGAAGAGGGATACTCTTTAATTACCAGGTATCAACCCGATATTGTTATTTCTGATGTGGTTATGCCCGGCGTTTCAGGTATTGAGCTATGCGCAAGAATAAAAGAGGATCCTGCTCTGAATCATATCCCGGTCATTTTGCTTACCGCGAGTTCTTCGTCAGAAATAAAACTTAAAGGAATTGAGGGAGGCGCCGATGACTATATCACAAAGCCCTTTGAAAAAGACTTGCTGATTGCGAGGGTTGCCGGCATAATCAGAAGCCGCAAAAGCTTACAGAAGTATTTCCTGAATGAAGTTACGTTGCAGAGAAATGATTTCCAGATACCATCAGAATACAGCGACTTTCTGAAAAAGTGTATCACTGTTATTGAAGCCCATCTTGATGACACCGATTTTAATATAAAGGTTTTCTCCTCTGAGTTAGGAATGAGTCACTCCAGCCTTTACAAAAAGGTTAAATCCATTTCAGGGAGATCTATTAATGAGTTTATCAGATTTATTCGTTTGCGTAAGGCGGCGGAAGTACTCATTAATACAAGCTGCAATGTTAATGAGGCCGCTTTCCGGGCCGGGTTTAGTGATATTAAATATTTCCGTGAGCAATTTTTTAAGCTATTCGAAATGAAGCCTTCCGAATACATCAAAAAATACAGAAAGCCTCTTAGCAATAATTTTAAGCTGAACGGGAAACTGGTAAAATGAAATCAGCTCTCAATGGGCTATCTCCCGCTTCTGATTTTCGTTAGCTCAGGACCTATTTGAGTATTTAAAATCATTCGGTTTTGAAACAGTTTGGGGGTTAAACGAACTGCCCCCCCTTTTTTTATGAATTATACCCTCATTCGCTCTTGCTCCGGGATCTACTTTTGATTGATAGTCAGCCACTAGCTAACAATTGTAAAACTTTATGTAGTATGAATAAACTTTTATTCTTTGTTCAAAATTTGACTCATGATTCTGAATATGATTCAGACATGAATGTGATTCCGGAAGGCCCTGTAAAAGCTGGCCGCCCGGGTATCACGCAGCTTTTCTTTAAGAAAGCAGTAGTAATCTTTTTCTTTTTGTATTGCACATTGCCTGTTTCTCTTTTCGCACAACGGCAGGTTACAGGAAAAGTTACGGCTGAGAATGCTCCTCTGCCAAATGTCACCGTTCTCGTAAAAGGGGGGAAAGCCACCCGAACTGACGTTAACGGCCATTTTACAATTAATGTGCAGGAAGATGCGGTATTGGTATTCAGCTATATCGGGTTTGTTACTCAGGAAATTAAGGCAGGAGGGCGGTCGGTGATAAATGTTGAGCTCAAATTGTCCGCCAGTCAGCTAAATGACGTGGTCATTGTAGGATATGGAAAGCAAAAACTGCCAACAGTAACAGGAGCTGTGGGGACAATAACCTCAAAAGAACTGACGCAAACACCAGTTGCCAACATAACGAATATGCTGGTTGGCCGTACTGCCGGACTCAGCTCCGTTCAGGCAAGCGGCGAGCCCGGACTAAACACAACAACCATCCGCATAAGGGGTATCGCTACGCTGAACGGGCAAGATCCTCTCATTGTTATCGACGGAATACAGCAACCGGCTGAAAACCCATATACAATACTAAATGCTATAGATCCAAATGAGGTAGAAACGATCAGTGTATTAAAGGATGCTTCTGCGACAGCTGTTTATGGAATCAGGGGTGCCAATGGTGTCATTATCCTGACTACAAAAAGAGGTAAGCTGAATAAGCCTCAGTTTAATTTTACATTTAATCAGGGCTTCACAAAGGCTGCGTCATTATTTCAAACCCTGAATTCATATCAGTTTGCATCTTTAAGAAATGAGGCTATTCACAATGCTCAGTCTGCAGGTGATCATTCTTATGATAATCTCCTTTTTTCGGACGACGAACTTTGGAAATTTCAGAATAACAGAGATTATACCCCAACTGAGGTAGATGCAATGGCAAATCTGTCGGATGAGCAGAAAACCGCTCTCAAAAACAGTCCGGCGCTCTATTATACCAGTCATAACTATTACAAAGATCAATTCAGTGGAACGGGGATGCAAGGGCAATACAACCTGAATATTTCCGGAGGCACATCCAAAGTGAGATACTTTACGTCCCTGGGGTATTTCAATCAGGATGGAATCCTGTCGAATACTTCCTACGGAGGAGCTGATAATAATCCCACATTCAAACGATATAATTTCCGGTCGAACTTTGATGTGGACGTTATGAAGAACTTCCAGTTAAGTTTCAATATTGGCGGCCAATCGAGTATAAATAAGGTTGCCGGCTCTGGTTCAGCGAGTGACTTCGCAAACAGGTATCAGGCGATTATACAGAACATCCTTGAAAATAGTCCATTTTCGGGACCCGGGATCGTCGACGGGCATCTTGTAACAGGGTTCATTGGTACGGGCGGTGATCCCACTAACCCTTTAGGATCAAAAGGAGGATCCGGATATACGCCGTTGGCTCAGTTGCTTACAGGTGGGTCCAGGACGATGTATACGACTACGCTTAGCACAGTGGTTAATTTAAAGCATACGATGGGATATCTGACCAAGGGGCTTGAATCTCATATATCTGTAGCCTATGACGACAGTTATGCAAAAGGCTTTCAGAGAACCAACAGCGTTCCTCAATACAGCGCGATGAGGGATCCCTCGGATCCGGCAAAGATAGTATTTATAGGAGGGCAGATCAATCCGGCGTCTACCTCAGATAATCAGGGAAATAGCTCCTGGCGTAAGCTGTATCTTGAAGCTGCGGTCAACTATAATAATAGTTTCGGTCCGCATAACGTCTCCGGATTAATCCTTGCTAATGCTCAAAGGTACACCTCAAACGGGCAGGCATTTAATACGCCATCGGGATTGATGGGGTTTGTAAGCAGGGCAACGTATAATTTTAAAGAGAGATATCTGGCAGAGTTTAATCTGGGAGTTAACGGTACTGAAAACTTCGAGAAGTCTAAACGCTTTGGTTTTTTTCCGGCGGTATCAGCGGGTTGGATTGCCTCAAATGAGGCATTTTTTTCTGAAAATGACTGGCTGACGTGGGTAAAGTTCAGAGGCTCTTATGGTGAGGTGGGAAATGATCAGATAGGAGGAAGGCGTTATCTTTATCTGCCTAATACGTGGTCAGTAACATCTTCCGGTTATTACTTTGGTAATAGCGATGGGTCAAGTAATAATCCTTATTATGCAGGTGCTTCCGAGGCAGCACTCGGCAATCCCGGAGTAACCTGGGAGAGGGCTCAAAAGCTGAATCTTTCTGCAGACTTGAGGTTTATAAAGGATAAGTTGTTTCTTACAGGGTCTTATTTCCGGGAAAAGAGAAATAATATTCTGGTAACCTCTGGGATTATTCCTGCTACTTATGGTGTTCCCCAGAGTTCAACTCCTCCTCTCAATCTTGGCAGAGTAAGTAATCAGGGTTTTGAAATTGAATCAGGATGGGATGATAAAATAGGAAGTTTCTCTTATTTTATAAAGGGGAACTATTCATTTGCAAAAAACAAAATCGAATATCAGGCTGAAGCGCCATATCCATTCGAATGGATGAATTCAACGGGATACGCGATAGGCCAGTACAAAGGGCTCCTGACAAATGGCTTTTATAATACGACTGAAGAGTTGAACAACAGGCCTTACAACAAGTATGGCAATAATGCAAGGTTGGGAGATCTAAAGTTCAAAGACGTAAACGGTGACGCCATTATTGATGAGAAAGACCTTGTTCCGATAGGTTATTCAAACCTTCCGCAGGTTTCCTTCAATTTGTCTCTGGGATTTTCATATAAGGGTTTTGATGTAAGTGCGCTTTTCATAGGAACAGACCGGGGTTCTTTTCCTCAGTTCGGTTATATTCTCAGTACTCCTTTTGCAAAGAATGTGGGTGAAGTCTTACAGTATGCCTATGACGGGCGTTGGACCCAGGAAAAATATGCAAACGGAGAACCTATATACTATCCGTCTCTGTCCTTCAGTGGCGGACAATCTAATAATGCTGTTCTCAGTGATTTCTGGTTAAAATCAAACAACTTCAGAAGATTAAAGAATCTTGAAATCGGGTATTCATTTAATCACTCGTCATTTCTTAACCGGGCAAATATTAAAGGGGTTCGTATTTATGCTAACGGCAACAACTTGTTCACCTGGGGTTCCGGTCTCATAGATGGTATTGATCCGGAACAAGCCGATACCGGTAAAAATAGTATGGGGTATCTTTTCCCTCTTACCCGGACTTACAACTTTGGCTTAAACGTTCAGTTCTAACCCCATTATAAATGAGAACAATGAAAAATAAATCACTATTAATTATAGCAAGCTTTATCACCATATTCTGTGCTTGTCAGGACGACTTCCTGCAAATGCCTCTTTCAAATTCCACTACAGCTGACTCTGTATTCTCGACCACAGTAAAAGCCCAGGGAGCAATAGCGAACGCATATAAAAGAATTCTTTCGCAAGGTCTGCCCTATAAGAATGATTGGAATGCAATGATTCAGGATAATCTTTCCGGAGCGTTAAATTATGGTTTTGGCTGGACTCTTTCTAAGGATATCGTTCTGAACGGAATGAGTGCAAGCGGAATGTCTGAAGATATGGACGGATTTAATAATAATTTTCCGCCTATCAGGCAGGCCTACCAGGTTAAAGAGAATATCGACAGAGTAAAAGATATGCCGGATAATGACAAAGCTATAGTAAAAGCCGAAATGCAGGCTTTAATAGCATATCGTTATGAACAGATGCTGATTATATGGGGAGGCGTACCGGTTGTAAGCAAGAGTTTTCAGGCTAATGAGAATCTGGCTGTTCCGAGAAGCCCACTGAAGGATGTTGTTGACTCTGTTGTAACATGGTGCGATCAGGCCGCAAGTGTATTGCCTTCAAAATGGGCTGACAATTGGAGTGGAAGAATGACTAAAGCCGCGGCCCTGGCAATCAAATCTAAAGTTTTGCTATACGCGGCCAGACCTTTGTTTAACAACGCGAATCCGTATATCGATTTTGGAGCAAACAATAATCTGATTTATCTAGGGGGGTACGATGCTAATCGCTGGGATGCGGCAGCTAAGGCAGCCGAAGCTGTTATCCTGGAGGCTGAAACCAACGGAGGAGCTTCAATCATCAATACCGGAAATCCCTTAGACGACTACGGTAATGCCACATCAAAGCCCGGTAATCCTGAAGTATTACTTGCTTACAAATTCATAAATAATACTTTATTTGATTCGGGTAACTGGAATAATCTCCCGATGAACGCATTTTATAATTCCAGGGTATGGGAGGCGCAGGGGAACGTATTAACCTCTAATTATCTGCAAAACTACTATAAGCAGGACGGAACTGAACAAGTATGGCCCAATACCAGCACTACCCTATCCTTCTCTGATTATACTTCCAAGATGAATCAGATGGAGGCACGTTTTAAAGCCAGCTTTCAGCCATGGGAGATGGACGCCTGGACTAACCCGGGGGATGTTAACTGGAGGAATCAAAGCACCTTCGGTAATGGACCGGGTTATGGTGTTGCACGTATAACCAAGTTCTATTATAAAGCAGGATCAAGAGCATGGTTCGAATTTCCGATTTTTCGTCTCGCAGCAGCTTATTTGAGTGCAGCTGAGGCGTTCAATGAAACCGGACAGGTTCAAAAAGCTCTTGACAGGTTAAACATGATACGCCGCCGTGCGGGGCTTCCCAATGTGACTGAGACAGATAAAGATAAGCTTAGAACGATTATTCAACGGGAATGGGCTGTTGAGTTCTTCAACGAAAACTATCGCTTGCATGATGTAAAACACTGGAAGCTGGCAAATATCGGCAATGGGATAATCGGAGGCCAGATCAAGTCTTTTGCGTTCAACAATAACACCACAGTAAAGCTCACAGGAAACAGCAACTATACTGATAAAGTAATCTATCAAGCGTTCTGGAGCCCTAATCAGTTTCTTAACCCCTTCCCGCAAAATGAAGTGAATAAAGGTGTGATTATTCAAAACCCCAAATACTAATTGCGGAAACAGTGATCGTTGAACTTTATGATTTTAAAAAATTCAAGATGAAAATATTAAGACAAATAATTGGGGGATTGGTGTTTCTGTTGTGTAATGCGACAGGATATAGTGTCAGTGCACAAATACAACCGGATAGCGTCAATAGCGATTATTTAGTTCCGGGGCCATATCTTAAAATTTCGAAAGAACGAACTGCAATCTCATCAGTTTCAGTAAGCGGAACAGAACTAAGCAAGACTCCCGTTGCCAATATTACTAATACTTTGTACGGCCAGTTGCCAGGCTTGATGGTAAAGCAGCGTTCGGGAGAACCGGGATATGATGATGCCTCTCTCTCAATTCGTGGCAGAGGCACCTACGATAATGCGGCTCTTATTATTTATGTAGATGGATTTCAGGTCACTAATTCTTATTTTTCTTACCTCTCTCCAGCTGAAATAGATAATATCACGCTTCTTAAGGACCCTGTATCACTTGCAGCTATGGGAATGAAGGGCGCAAACGGAGTTTTATGGATAGAAACGAAAAGAGGCGGATCGGGAAAGTCGAAGGTTAAGGCTCAGATATTAAATGGGTGGCAGAGCCCGATAAATATTAATAAGCCTTTCGGATCTTATGATTATGCGCGTTTGTATAATGAAGCAGTGAGCAACGATAACTATCGTCTCAATGGAAATAGTTATTTATGGTCTCCATATTACACAGACACTCAACTGAAGGATTACAGAGAGGGGAGCGGGACAAATGTCGACTGGTATGATGAGGCACTTAAGAAGAACAGCCCTTATACCGATGCTAACCTCGTTTTCTCGGGTGGCGAGGAAAAAGGCAGGTATGCATTGATCCTTGATTACATGAAACAGGGGGGGATATATGATGTTCCAACTAATGATACAAAGTCCAACGCTCAGATTCAACGTTTTAATCTAAGGTCCAACTTTGATTTCACCTTCTTTAAAATCTTTGAAGCAAAAATCGATCTGGGAGGAAGAATTGAAGACCGGCGTTATCCAAATTTTAACGGGCCGTCTCTTTGGGAAAATATGTCTAAGTATCCCTCTAATATTTATCCGGTTAAAGACATAACGAATAACTGGTCGGGCACAACACTTTTCCCCAATAATCCGGTTGCTTCGCTTAATGGCCTGGGGTGGCTTTCGACTCACGACCGGACCCTGCAGGCTAATTTTAGCCTGAAAGAAAAATTGGATTTCATTACCCCAGGATTGTACCTGAATGAAGCTGTCTCATTTAATACCTGGAGCCGGAATTCAGCGAGTAAGACTGCCACCTATGCCAGATTTTACAATGGCTCGGCTACTACAACTGACAGAAACACAGATTTAACATCTAATGGTTCATCTCCCGTTGATCAATATGATTTTAAGCAGGTAAATATTACAGCTGGGTATGCACGGGATTTCCGGCCTCATGCGATTTCCGGGGCGCTTAATTATTTTATAAGTAATTACATAACGGATTATGGTACCAATAATCTGGGACAAAATACCGGTAACAATATATTCTACCACTTTCAAAACCTTGGCGGACGTCTTAATTACACATATAACTCACGTTATATAGCCGACTTTGGCTTTGGATGGAGCGGCTCAGACAATTATGCACCCGGTAATCGCCGGGGATTTTATCCTGCTCTTGCTTTGGGGTGGGTTGCATCTAACGAGAGCTTTATGAAAGAGAATAATATAATAAGCTACCTGAAGGTCCGGGCATCCGCTGGTACATCAGGTTATGACCAGTCTGGGAGTGGAAGGTATCTCTATCAACAGTATTTTGTTTCTAACGGGAATTATTATACAGGGGGAAGTTCTCTTACAGCTAACGGAGGAGTCATTCAGTCATATGCAGCGAATCCTGACATATTTGCTGAAAAAAGCACGAAATATAATATAGGCTTCGACGCTACGCTGTTTCGCAATCTTTCTCTAACAGCAGACGTTTTCCAGGATAAAAGAAGCGGTATCATAACACAGAATAATGATCTTTCAGCTGTATTTGGAGGAATACTTCCCTATTCAAATATTGGAAAAGTCACAAACAAGGGGCTTGAAGTAAGTGCTAAGTTTTCAAACAAAACCGGGAGATTGGTTTATACGGTCGGAGCAATGGCTTCATATGCTAAAAACAGGATTGACTATCAGGCGGAGATTCCTCCTGTAAATGATTTCAGCAAAACAACGGGCCGGGCGATAGGAACACCAATGGGCCTGATTGCAGAGGGATTTTATGACGTCGCTGATTTTGATGCAAATGGTTCTTTAAAATCAGGTTATCCTGCTCCTGTTTTCGGCGCTGTCCAACCTGGTGATATCAGATACAGGGATCTCGACAAAAACAATAAAATCGATCAGAATGATGTAACTGTAATTGGCAATCCTGATTACCCGAAACTTAATTATGCATTTAGTCTTTCGGCAGCATATCGTGGTTTTGACTTTACGGCCCTGCTTCAGGGAGCATCGGATGTAAGCGTTAATCTTCTTTCTGCTGCTTACTACCAAACTGTCGCTTTTGTAAATAACATAAATGTTTATCCAATTGCGGGGAATGCCTGGGCCTATTATCCTGATAAAGGAATAGACACGAGGGCAGATGCCGATTATCCAAGGCTTACAACAAAAGCGAATGACAACAATTACCGGAACTCAACTTTCTGGATGAAGAGCGGAAATTTCTTTCGGATCAGAAATGTTGAATTGGGCTATTCGTTGTCACCTGCAACACTAAAGAAACTTCACATTGACAAGTTGAGATTATATGTTAGTGCAGCTAACCCCGTTTCGTGGTCTTCTTTGCATCGAAACTATCATATAGACCCGGAAACAACTTCCGGATACCCCGGCTTGAAATCTTTCAATACAGGAATTTCTCTCACTTTTTAAGAAGATATCAATGAAACTACAAGATACATACAGGCTAATTCTCGGCTGCTCCATTATGCTCTTTTATATGGGGTGCAGTAAAGATTTTTTAGATACAAAAATTGATACCGCACAGACTCAGGAGACGCTGAATTCGAATTATAATACCTTGTTTTCTCTGGCAAATGCGCCTTACAACTATTTGCGGAATGAATTTACCATTATGGATAACAATCTGTTTGCTTCTGTTTCAGATGAGGCTGTACACACTTCCGCCTCTGCAAACGTAAGGAGTTTTAACAACGGGAGCTGGAGTCAGTATGATAATCCGGATAATTATTATGCTTCTTATTATTCAGGTATCCGGGCAGCTAATTACTTTATAGAACAATCCGTGGATTATAAGAATTGGCTCGCACTAAACAGAGATACTATTTCAACTAGTGGTAAAACGAATTATCAGAATGATGTTCTGAACATCGGGTGGTACAGGGCAGAAGCACATATTCTAAGGGCGTTTTTCTATTTCGAATTAGCAAAACGATATGGGGGAGTTCCTCTTGTGACCAATACTCTTACAATTCGGGATAATACGAACATCCCCAGGTCGCCTTTTGAAGATATCATAAGTTTTATTGTAAGCGAAGTGGATACTTATAAGAATGATTTGCAGCCGAACTGGAAGACCTCTTCATTTACCAGTAACGACGGCAGGTTAACGAGAGGCGCTGCTCTTGCTTTAAAGGCGAGAGCACTGCTATACGCAGCAAGCCCTCTCCATAACCCTTCTAATGATGGCCTGAAATGGAGAAGGGCGGCAGAAGCGCTTAACGATGTCATTGTTTTTGCACAGGGGGCAGGTGCGTATAGCCTTCACAATAATTATCAGAATTATTTCCTGGAAAGTAATACTCTAAGCAGCGCCGAAACGATATGGGCTATCCGTTATCAGGCGAATAATACCCCCGAAACAAATAATTATCCGATCTCAACGCCTGGAGGATCAAGCGGAATTACTCCTTCGCATAATCTTGTTGCGGAGTATGAATATAAAGGGACACCTGATCCGGCAGATCCCTATGCTAACCGCGATCCACGGTTGTACTTTACGGTAGTTACAAATAACAGTACCTGGAACAACAGGACAATAAATGAAGCCCCCGGCGGATCTGATGATATGAAGAAAGCCAATACCAGCAGAACCGGCTATTATCTGAAGAAATTCCTCAATGATAATATGAACCTTGTTCAGGGAGCAACTAAAACGCATAACTGGGCAGTATTCAGGTATGGAGAAGTGTTACTGGAATATTCGGAGGCAATGAATGAAGCTTTTGGGCCAGATAACAATAATGGCTACAGTCTTACTGCCCGTCAGGCTCTCAACATGGTTAGGGGTCGCACAGGGGTAGCTATGGCTCCTGTTACAATACCTGATCAGACTGGTTTTAGGGATGCTGTGAAGCACGAAAGGAGAATTGAGCTGGCTTTTGAAAATTACCGGTATTGGGACTTGTTAAGGTGGAAGGATGCTGAAATTGTGCTTAATCAGGCAATAACGGGAGTTTTAGTTAATAAAAGTGAAACAGGGGTATACACATATACCACAGTAACCGTGGAAAACAGGATGTTTAATGCTTCTAAAATGTATTATTATCCACTTCCCCAAGTTGAAATCACTAAGTCGAAAGGTGTTCTGGAGCAAAACCCCGGATGGTAATTAATTTTCAATTTAAAACAGATTAAGATGAAGTTTACTCATAAAATTGCAAGCGTACTT
>NZ_QEAS01000003.1:317129-324147 GCF_003130405.1 Pararcticibacter amylolyticus | reverse complement strand
CAATTCATGTAAGAAAGCAGATTCTGAGAAGGATTATGGTATTTCTAAAATATATATGCCCCAGGCAATTTTCAAATCGGCAGGAGTGGATAATAATTATCCAGTGCCTTCCGGTACCGATTCTTCTACTTTTAACTATCAGGTTGATACCAAGGCGAATAAAATCAGGGTAATCCTTGGAGCATCTCTTTCGGGCCCGGGAAGAGATGCATATTCGGTAGAGATCAGTGCCAATAATGACACGGTCCAGCACCTGCTCAATACACGCTTGCTTGACCCTGCCATTTACAGGGTTATGCCGGCATCTATGTACACTCTACCTGCAAAGCTTGATGTTCCTGCAGGTAAAAAGTCAGGGACATTCTACCTGGAGATGGATATCCCCCAGCTAAAATCAAACGATTATGCTGGTAAGTATCTTGTGTTGGCAGTAAAATTAAAGGGGGCGAGCAAATATGAGCTCAACAGTTCACTGAGCACCACTATTGTCGTCATAAATGTAAACACACTGGTGATAGGCCCGGCCGTGAATATTACAAACAAATACATTTTAAATCCCGGAAATCCGTTCATTGCGTCGGCAATGAATGGTTCCCGCTGGGGAACTCTTAAAGACTGGAAGGCGAATACTGCAGCTCTTAGTCACGGTGGAGTAGGAGGATTTTCGAACGATGGTGACGGCAAGACCATGGATCTTGAATCAGGTTGGGGCTCCCCTCAAATTCTGAACGGGAAGCTTTCTCAAACCATTACTTTACCCGCCGGAACCTATTCTTTTGATCCTTCCGGGGGGAACTGGAAATGGCAGGGGACAAAAGATCCTTGTTATGTCGTCGTTGCTCCCAATGCGGACGATTTACCTGATTACAGTAATATAGTGAACAATAGTTCAGTTCAGTATCAACTGATTGCCCAACCGCAAACTGCTGTTACTTTTCAATTGAATACAACGACAAAGGTTACGCTTGGCGTTGTTGTAAACTATGTTCAGGATCAGCAAGGCATTAAATCAACTCAGGTTGTTCTGTATAATTATCCGACACACTTGTAGAGGGTGCGTAAGATTCACTCCGGAAAAGATTTTCTATAAGAGCTGAGCCGGAGTGAATCCTGAATCTTCAGTAAGTTGGGCCGGACGTATAATCCGGCCCAGCTTACTTGTTATAGCACGGCTGTTTATCGTGTGGTAATATTTCTGTCAGATAAGTAAGTACAATAGAACCCCACATTGATTAAGCCAGGAATGCTTTCTTTCATCCTCAGATACGAGGGCGTATTATTAGTTATAATCACAAACAAATAAACCGAATGACTAAAAGTTTAATTTTTTTGCCCGCTTTTTGTTTGGTAATCTGCTCTTTCAAAGCTTTATGCCAAAATACGGCCAATATCAATAATCAATCAACTGACGGATATAAATTAGTCTGGTCCGACGAATTTAATGCAAAGGGTACACCCGATCCCCGAAACTGGAAGTTTGAAAAAGGATTTGTCCGCAACAATGAATTGCAATGGTATCAGGAAAGCAATGCATTTTGCGATTCGGGTCTGCTCATAATTGAGGGCCGCAGGGAAACATTCCCTAATAAGGAATTCATGGAGGGCAGCAGCGATTGGAGGGCCAGCCGTCGGAATGTGGAGTACACCTCTGCCAGTATAAACACAAGAGGACTTCACAGCTGGAAATACGGGAGGTTCGTTATGAGAGGCCGCATAGATATAAGTGAGGGAATGTGGCCTGCATTTTGGACCTTAGGGATTACCAGGCAATGGCCATCGAATGGAGAAATCGATATCATGGAATACTACAAAGGGAATATTCTCGCCAATATAGCCTGTGGTACCACGTTGAAACATAAGGCAAAGTGGTACAGCAAAATGAAGGCGGTGAAGGATTTTAAAGATCCTTCCTGGGCTGCGAAATTTCATATCTGGCGTATGGACTGGGATGATAATGGTATCAGCCTCTATGTGGATGATGAACTGTTGAATAAGGTAGCCCTGGATGATCTGGTGAATACGGATGGCAGCGGGTTTAATCCATTTAAACAGGATCATTATGTTCTTCTGAATCTGGCTATCGGCGGCGACAATGGAGGAGACCCTTCGGGTACAACGTTTCCCCGGCGGTTTGAAATAGACTATGTCAGGGTATATCAAAAATGAGCGATGGTTTGCAAAAGATAGTCTTTTAGTATATTAGCCCCCAAACTAATCCCTGTTTTGAATGAAAAGATTTTTTTCGTTTTTGTTCCTCTTACATGTCCTGATAATTCAGGTTGCAGCACAAACGCGGAACGAAGCGTATATTTTCTCCTATTTTAAAGGCAATGGAAAAGACGGGCTTCACCTTGCGTATAGTTCCGATGGCTATAACTGGAAAGCTCTGAAAGGGGATCAATCCTTTCTTGCCCCAGTGTTAAGTAAGGACAGCCTGATGCGCGACCCATGTATAATAAGGGGGAGTGACGGATTATTTCATATGGTCTGGACTGTGAGCTGGACGGATAAAGGGATTGGATATGCTTCTTCCAGAGACCTCATCAACTGGTCGGAACAGAAATATATCCCGGTTATGGCGCATGAAGAGGGGGCAAGAAACTGCTGGGCCCCTGAAATTACCTATGATCAGGCAACCGATACGTACTTGATATACTGGGCCACAACTATTCCGGATCGCTTTACCGAAACAGCGTCGACGGCGGACAACGGATACAATCACAGGATGTATTATGTGACTACAAAGGATTTTAAAAAGTTCAGTGAAACAAAGCTTCTTTATGATCCGGGGTTCAATGTCATTGATGCTACGATTGTAAAGGATGGAAACCGGTTTGTTATGTTCCTTAAAGACGAAACACGCGAACCGGCACAAAAGAATCTGAAGGTAGCATTCAGTCAAAGACTGACCGGCCCATATACCAAAGCCAGTGAACCTATAACCGGAAAATACTGGGCGGAGGGCCCCACGGTCCTTAAAACCGGAGAAGAATGGATCGTGTATTTCGACAAGTATACGGAACATAAGTATGGAGCTGTCAGATCGTCTGATTTAAAGAACTGGACCGATATTTCCGATAAAATCAGTCTTCCCTCCGGAATCAGGCACGGAACGGTATTAAAAGTAACACAAAAAGAACTCTCAAAACTTCTCGAAGCAAAATGACCCGATTAAAGATTATCAGCTGTTTCTCTCTTCTCTTTCTGGCAACCTTTCAGCTTAGTGCTCAAAGCATCAGGAAGGAATATATTCTCGACAAAAACTGGAAATTTAAAAAGGGGGATCACCCGGAAGCAATTGAAGACCGTTTCAATGATCTTAAATGGGAAACCGTATCGGTTCCGCACGACTGGGCGATCAAAGGGCCTTTCGATGGGAGCAACGATCTTCAGAAGGTGAAGATCGAACAGAATATGGAAAAAGAGGAGTCTGTGAAATCAGGCAGGACCGGTGGCCTGCCTTTCGTTGGAACTGGCTGGTACCGTCTCAAATTTAGGGTGCCGGGATTTCTGCCGGGTAAGAAGGCCATCCTTCAGTTTGATGGAGCGATGAGTCATGCCCGGGTTTATATAAACGGAAAAGAAGCCGGGTACTGGCCTTATGGATATAATTCCTTTTATTTCGACGTGACCTCCCTGCTTAATCCTGCTGGCGAGGCGAATACGCTGGCTGTCCGCCTGGAGAACTTCAGTCAGTCTTCCAGGTGGTACCCCGGAGCCGGAATTTACCGGAACGTACATCTGTTCGTAACAGAAGACGTGTATATACCGGTATGGGGCACGTATGTCACGACGCCTGTCATTAATAAGGAGTTTGCGAAGGTCAACCTTAAAACGCGGGTGGAAGCAGCAGCAGCTAAATATTCGGATCTGCATCTGGAAACAGAGATCCGCAATTCCCAGGGCACAGTGGTGGCTACTTTAAAATCCGCTCTCGGCGAAACTGATGGTCTTCAGTTTGATCAGAACCTCATAGTTAAGTCTCCTTCATTATGGTCTCCTGAGACCCCGGTACTTTATACAGCGGTTTCCAGGCTTTACCAGGGAACAACACTTAAAGATGAATATAAAACCCGGTTTGGGATCCGTTCAATTAAGTACGAAGCGGGCAAAGGATTTTCTCTGAACGGAGAGGTCCGGAAGTTCAAGGGCGTGTGCAATCATCATGACCTCGGACCGTTGGGTGCGGCTGTAAATGTTTCTGCACTACGTCGTCAGCTAAGCCTGCTGAAGGATATGGGATGTGATGCTATTCGTACCTCTCATAATATGCCTGCACCTGAACTGGTTGCTTTGTGTGATGAAATGGGCTTTATGATGATGGTGGAATCTTTTGACGAGTGGAAAACACCTAAAGTGAAAAACGGATACAGCGCATATTTTGATGAATGGGCAGAGAAGGATCTGATAAATATGATCCATCGGGACAGGAACAGCCCTTCTGTTGTAATGTGGAGCATCGGTAATGAGGTGCCTGACCAGAGTGCTGAAGGCGGAAACAAGATTGCAAAAATGCTCCAGGACATTTGTCACCGGGAAGACCCGACCAGGCCGGTTACCGTTGGGATGGACAGGATCAATGATGCGCTTACAAAGAATTTCGCTGCCATACTGGATGTGCCGGGATTCAATTATAAACCTACATGGTACGAAAAAGCTAATAATACCCTTCCCCAGGGATTTATTCTCGGAACAGAAACAGCCTCAACGGTAAGCAGCCGGGGGGTGTATAAATTTCCGGTTGAGTTTCAAAAGATGAAGCAATACGATGATAACCAGAGCTCTTCTTACGACTTTGAGTATTGCAACTGGTCGCAGGTACCTGATGATGAGTTCGTGAAGCAGGATGATCTTCCTTTTGTTATCGGAGAGTTTGTATGGACAGGCTTCGATTATCTTGGAGAACCTACACCCTATGATTCCAAATGGCCCTCTCACAGCTCCTATTTTGGTATCATAGACCTTGCAGGAATTCCTAAGGACCGCTACTTTCTGTACCGGAGCAAATGGAACACAGAAAAGCCGACTCTTCATGTTCTGCCTCACTGGACATGGCCGGGGAGAGAGGGACAGGTTACTCCTGTTTTCTGCTATACCAGTTATCCTTCTGCAGAGCTCTTTGTGAACGGTAAGAGTATGGGGAGGCAAAGTAAGAATAAGACCAATAATCAAACAAGATACCGTCTGATGTGGAACGATGTGACTTATGAACCAGGCACTATAAAAGTCGTTGCTTACGATGAAAAAGGGAACCAGGTAGCCAGCCAGGAAATAAAGACTGCAGGCAAACCGCACCACATAGAGCTGACGGCTGACAGAACAGAGCTTAGTGCAGACGGGAAAGATCTGTCATTTGTAACTGCCAGGGTGGTGGATGCAGAAGGAAATGTATGTCCCGATGCTTCTAACCTTCTGTCGTTCAAAGTAAAGGGAGCAGGCCGTTATAAAGCTGCAGCAAATGGTGATGCTACGAGCCTCGAGCTCTTCCATCTGCCCTACATGCATGCTTTTAAAGGGATGCTGGTTGCGGTAGTTGAATCTTCAGAAAAGGATGGGGAGATGAAGCTCAGCGTTTCGTCTAAAGGGTTGAAACCAGGTGTGTTGACCATCAAAACTGTTGCTGATCAGTAAACATTGTCAAATAAGCTATTATAATAAAAACATGTATGGCGGTATATCAACAGGACGTTTTTTTATCAGAACCCTGGCTCTGATCCTCTTGTTCAAACTGCAGGCGCTGGCCTGCGATGCTCAGAATCCTGCCCGGATACCGGATAGGGAGATTATGCCGGTTGGTACTGCCTGGGCAAGGAATTCTGTCAATGCTGTTGTATTCCGGAAAAACTCGCTGGTAACCTTCAGAGATACTCAATATATCTCTTATTATGACAGCAATGCTGTCGTGATAGTTGGGAAGAGGAAAGCCGGCGAAAGGGAGTGGGTACTTCAATCTACCGGCCTTAAAGGTAATGCCTCAGATGCCCATAACAGCATCAGCATGATGGTTGATGGAGAGGGCTACCTCCATCTCGCCTGGGATCACCATAATAATCCGCTCAGGTATTGCCGGAGCCTTAGTCCAGGCTCGCTCACCTTTTCGGAAAAGCTCCCCATGACAGCTTTGCTTGAACAAAGGGTAACTTACCCGGAATTTTACAGGAAGCCGGATGGAAATCTTCTCTTTTTCTATCGTAACGGTGAATCCGGCAAAGGAAACCTGGTGATGAATGAATATAATACGGCGACTGGAAAATGGACCAGGCTTCATGACAATCTCATTGACGGAGAAGGTAAGCGGAATGCTTACTGTCAATCCTATGTGGATTCGAAGGGGATAATTCATATATCCTGGGTATGGCGCGAAAGCCCGGATGTGGCCAGCAACCACGATCTGTGTTACGCGCGGTCAAAAGACGGCGGGAAGACCTGGGAAAAATCCACCGGTGAAAAATATACACTTCCCATTACTGCCTCCACTGCCGAGTATTCCTGCAAAATACCTCAGAACAGCGAATTGATCAATCAAACGTCTATGTGCGCCGATAGCGAAGGCAATCCGTTTATCGCTACCTACTGGCGGGAAAAAGATTCCGCTGTTCCCCAATATCATATTGTTTACAAAGGTGGAGGGGGGTGGAAAACCCTGGTGCCCGGCTTCAGAAAGGCTCCGTTTAGTCTAAGCGGTACAGGAACCAAGAAAATACCTGTTTCCAGACCCCAGGTACTGGTAAAGAGGCAAGGCAGAAATGTCTCTCTCGTAATGATCTTTCGTGACGCGGAACGGGGAAGTAAGGCTTCTGCACTTGTTGTTCGGGATATCAGCAAGCGCCGGTGGTACATAACAGACCTTACTGTGGAATCACTTGGCGACTGGGAACCAACATATGATACCGAATTATGGAAAGAAAAAGGTATTTTAAACCTCTTTATCCAGAATGTAGAACAAGTTGACGGAGAGGGGAAGGCCAGCATGCCCCCCACGATGGTGAAAGTGCTGGAATGGAGGCATTAAGGAAAG
>NZ_QEAS01000003.1:314896-317028 GCF_003130405.1 Pararcticibacter amylolyticus | reverse complement strand
GCGATGCTAACCAATGGCTGATGATTATGAAAAGAACCAGTTTATTTATTTTTTGCACTTTGTTAGCGGGACTAACGGCGTGTTCAGTGAAAAAGCAGTTAAAGCCCGATGCCGGCTTTCTGAAGGTTGCAGACCAGAGTTTTGCAGATGCCGCTTCGCAGTATAAGGTGATGATGAAGAGACTGCCGGCAGATCGTTTTCCTAAAACCTATCATGCCGCTACAGACAAACTCGAGACAAGTGGATCAGACTGGTGGTGCAGTGGCTTTTATCCGGGCACTTTACTTTATTTATACCAGCAGACAAAGGATCAGGTCTTATTAACGGAAGCTGAACGTATACTGAAAGTCCTGAAGAAAGAAAAAGACAACAAGACCACACATGATCTGGGCTTTATGATGTATTGCAGCTTTGGAAATGCAAACCAGATCGCTCCGAAGCCTGAATATAAAGATGTCCTTTTGACAAGTGCGAAATCACTGGCCAGCCGCTTTGATCCTAAAGTGGGCTGTATCAGGTCATGGGATTCAAAAGATTCTGATTTTCTTGTTATAATCGATAATATGATGAACCTGGAGCTGTTGTTCTGGGCAACCCGTGAAACAGGCGATTCTTCCTTTTATAAGATTGCCGTGACACATGCGGAGACCACTGTGAAAAATCATTTTCGTCCGGATTACAGTTCTTACCATGTAATAAATTACAATCAGCAAACCGGCGAAGTTCAGAAGAAACGTACAGCGCAGGGATATTCTGACGAATCAGCCTGGGCAAGAGGGCAGGCATGGGGGCTCTATGGCTATACACTGATGTATCGTGAAACAAAAGACAAGAAATACCTCGATCAGGCCAATCACATCGCCCAGTTCATTTTGAATCATCCCAATATGCCGGCTGACATGGTTCCTTACTGGGATTTTAACGCCCCCGATATCCCGGATGCGCCACGTGATGCATCTGCCGCTGCGGTTATGGCTTCTGCCTTACTGGAGTTGTATAAATACGCAGACAAGTCTGATGCCGCACAGTATTATGACTGTGCGGGTAAAATGCTGAAAGCGCTTGCCTCTCCAAAGTATAAAGCCGGGACAGGTTCCAATGGCGGGTTTATTCTGGAACACAGCGTCGGTCATTTACCTCAGAAAAAAGAGGTTGATGTTCCGCTGACCTATGCTGATTACTATTTTATAGAAGCTCTGAAGCGATATAAGGAAAGCTAAGATCGTTGTCAGACAGATGCAGCAGCGGTATACCAGGCAGAAAGAAACATGCAAGGGTATACAAAAAAGAGTAATTGGTATACATTGTTGGCCGGTAAGTATCTTTTACTTAATATGGTTTTCTGCAATGACTAATATTACGTAGATATTCTTCAAATTTTATTACAATGAAACCAGTATTGTTTCTTTTAAGCAGTGTTGCAGCTCTTTTGGTGAGCCTGGATTGTGCCTCTCAAAAGCTTCCCGAAACACAGCCGAAACCTGTATGGGTGCAGTCGCCGGTCAGGGTTGACGGAAAGCCCGACTCTTCGTTCTCTTCTTTTAGAGCATATAACAAGAATACAGGTCTTTATTACACTATTGGCAATGATGACAAGAACCTGTATCTCCTGGTGAAATCAGGTGACCAGGCTATTACTAATAAAATCATGATGGGCGGCATCACCTTTTCTATTAATACGGAAGGGAAGAAGAAGATCAAAGATGCATACGGTATTACCTTTCCTGTCATATCGCCTCCACAAAGAGGGCAGAGACGGCAGGGCAGTGGTGGCTTTGGCGGGATGGGGCAGCCCGGAGAAGGGCGTCAAAGACCTGACTCGGCCGCTATTGCAGAAATGAGAAAACAACAACTTGCCGGGATGAAGGAGATCGGGATATCGGGCTTTAAACAGATCAGTGACAGCCTTATCTCGATTTACAATGAGTATGGGATAAAAGCAGCGGCAGCTTATGATAAAGAAGGGAACTATCTGTATGAACTTGCCCTCCCTTTCAAAGAGATAGGGCTCAATCCGGATCAGGTAAAAGAACTTACATATAACATCCGAGTAAACGGACGGCAGTTTGCAATGGCCGGGAGAACAGGAGACGGCGGAGATATGGGCCGGCGTGGTGGTGTAGTCGTTGGCT
>NZ_QEAS01000003.1:310032-314849 GCF_003130405.1 Pararcticibacter amylolyticus | reverse complement strand
ATGAGGGGTGGCGCTCCCCGGGGATTCGATCCCACGATGTTTGATCCTACAGACTTCTGGGCAAAATATGTACCCGCAAAGAAATTGCTTTAGGTTATGAAAAAGTACCTTCTTCTGTTTCTGAGCCTTATTCTAACCAATGTTTTGTTTGCACAGGTCGCCCGTGAAGTAAGCGGCATCGTTAAAGACAGTACCGACACTCCTGTTATAGGCGCTTTAGTCATATTGTCTTCTTCTAAAGATACATTGAAAACGAGTACGAACAACGATGGTATTTTCATTTTCAAAAATGCTCCGTCAGGGCAATTCATTCTGACAGTAAGGAGTATCGGGTATGTTAACTATAACAAACGTTTCTTATATAATGATGCTACCAAAAGGCTGGTCCTTGATCCGGTAATCCTGAAAAGCCAGGCAAATATGCTGAAAGAAGTGACTGTAAACGGTACTCCCGCGGTGACCTACAAAGAGGATACCGTTGAATATCGTGCCAGCGACTATAAAGTGAGAGAAAATGCATCTGTTGATGAGCTGTTAAAGAAAATGGAGGGTGTCGAAGTAGCGAACGACGGAACCGTTACTGCTCAGGGTACACAAGTAACGAAAGCCAGGCTAAACGGGAAGGACTATGCTGGGGGGGATGTTGCGTCGGCTATTCAGAACCTCCCGGCAGATATTGTTGAAAAAATCCAGATTGTGGATGATTACGGCGACCAGGCCGCCCGGACGGGGATTAAAGATGGTGATCCGCGGAAGGTGCTGAATATCGTCACCCGGGCCGACAGATCGGTGGGCAACACAGGCCGGTTAAATGCTGGCGCCGGCAGTAATGACCGGTACGGACTTTCTGTTTTCGGAACCCGGATAAATGCTAATCAACAGGTAAACGCCAACCTGTCGTTCAATAATACGGTAAACGGGGTAGCTAATAACAGCGGTGGTCAGTCTTTGGACGGAGGTAATTTCCGCGGCGGCAACGGCGGAGGAAGAGGAGGGGGGGGGAGCGGCGGTAGCTATTCCGGATTGGGAGGCGGCAGCGGCGGAACAACCCGTACGGGAAGGGGCTCATTGGGTTACCGCGATCAGCTTAACAAAAAACTGAGCATCAACAGCAGCTACTCCTATAACTTTAATGATGTTAATTCGATAAACAGCAGCACTTCCGAAAGTTATGTTGAAAAAGGAACTATCTATTCCACTAATGAAAGTTCGGGAGGCAATGATGCCAATAATCATTCTTTTAACTTTGATCTGGAGTATGATATTGACAGTGCTAACTATCTCCGTATACAGCCATCCCTGAGTTTTAGTTCCACACTTACCAGCAATCAATCTAACATCAGAACAAGGCAGGCCGGATACCTCAATCAGTTAACGGAAGGAAGCAACAGCAGTAAGGATTCGAGGCCCAGCCTGGAAGGATCAGTATTGTATCAGCATATATTTAAAAAACAGGGCAGAAACTTTTCACTGAACATCAATTACAGCAGGAATAATCAGACGAGAGATAACGAACAGAACAATATCATCACCTATTACCAGCTAAATTCGGATGACTTTAACTATGACTCCCTGGTACACAGGCTGGTGCAAAGGAAAAATCTCAATAATACACTGAGGGCGAGTATGACTTTCTCAGAGCGGCTAAGCCCAAAATCACGTATTGATTTCAACGGACAGGTGAACAGGCGCTCTTATGATAACAGTGCCTATACCAATAATATAGGAAAGGACGGATCGCAGCTTCCTATAGACTCTCTGACTAACTTGTTTAACTATTCTTTTACCGAAAGCCGGTTTTCATTGAATTACAGGTTCAATGTTCCAAAATTTAACTTTGCCCTCGGAATGACGGCTATTCCGACTCTTTTAACAGGCACAAAGGTTCACCTGGATGCGACGAGCAGGCGGGCAAATTTTTTCCTGATCCCGATTGCACGTGTCGAATATCAGTTCTCAAGGCAGCACCGTTTAAGTCTTAATTATTCCGGTAATGCAAGCGAGCCGACTTTTGATCAGATTCAACCGGTGCGTGATGTTTCCAACCCCAACCATCCAATCGTTGGTAATCCCGATCTGAAGGCGGCTTTTAATCACACCATTGCTGCGGCTTATAATAATTATATTGCCAATGCACGGCTGAATTATTCGGTAAATCTTAATGCCCGTTTTGTATCCAATTCAGTTGTATCTAACCTGATACAGGTGCCTATGCTTCTAAGTAAGGGCGACACTACTTATATAAACGAAACGCACTATCTGAACCTCAATGGAGCGTCATCCTATAATTGCAATTATAATATCTCCAAGTCCTTTGCCGACAGGAAGTATAGCTTTCACCTGAACGGAAGTATCACCAACCGGAACGGGGTTTCAATGAGTGAGAACCGGAAGAACGAAAGCACGACCTGGACTTTCTCCCAGCGCCTGGGGCCCCAGATAAATCCTGTGGAATGGCTTGAAGTTAATCCTAACGTGAGTTATATCTATACCAAAGCGGATTTTACACTTTCTTCTAATAATTCGAGAGTGAATAATTTTGCTATAAACGGGGATGGTCGTATTTATATCCACCAGACCTGGTTGTTTTCATTCAGCGCCAGTAAGAATTACGTAAGTGGTATCAACGCGAATCAGACATCCAACCCATTCGTCATAAATACCGGCTTTGAAAAACAGTTCTTCAAGAGGAAGAACGGGGCGATAAGCCTTCAGTGCTTCGACTTATTAAAACAGAACAATTTTGTTAACAGGACCATCAGTGATTATAGCAGAACCGACGTGAAGACAAATGCTCTAAGCCGCTACGTGATGCTCAATTTTCGCTGGCAACCTCAGAAGTGGAGCGGTTCTCCGCGCGGACGAAGCGGGAGACAGATGATGCGCCGCGGCGATGGTAGCTTTTATTAAATTAACTATTGCTTATAGTTAAGAATATATTACAAAATGTGAAATTTTGGAAAAAAGGGACTGTCTTTTTGAGTTAGTTTTACGAAAAAAGCCCTTTTTATGTTTTTCAGTGATAGATTCGTATTATTATGGGGAAGGTTTTTTGGTTTAGTGCTGATCTTTCTTCTTTTGCCGGAACGATATCTGGATGCCCAGGTTCAAAAACACTATGGCTTTGATCTCTACGAACAAAGTAGTGAAATGGCCGGGTACATTATTCAATATGAACAGGATATCAGGGCAATCGGGACGTTTTATTCTCCAAGGGAAGTAACCCGTTTCTATAGCCGGGCATACCGGCCCGTACTTAATTCCCCTGAACAAAGGAAGCGCTTGCTCGGAATCGACGCCGATTATCTTGACCGCTTAAAGTTATTGGATTTTGATGCGATGAACATAAACGGCAAGGTTGACTATCTCCTTCTAAGACGGAATATAGAAGAGCATCAGCGGGATTTAATGGAAGAAGAAAGAAAATATGGCGCGATCGTTCAATATATTCCTTTCGCAGATAAGATATACGAGGCCGAGAGAGGAAGGAGGCGCGGGCTATCGCCGGATGCACAGAAGCTTGCAGGAGAACTTCATCTCATGGCAGGAGAAGTGAAGGACCTTACCGCCGCATTTGAAAAGAATGTTTCTTCTATGGATAAATCTTTGGCATCTATGGGGGCTGATGCGGTGACAGGATTGAAGCTCAGGCTGAAGGGAGTCTATGAGTTTTACTCCGGATATGATCCTCTTTTTAGCTGGTGGGTACCCGCTCCGTATCGTCAGCTTGATTCTGCATTGAACAGATACGCTAAACTGATTGATTCTAAAGGGAAGCTGAAAACCTCTCAGAAAGAAGATAAAAGCGGGATCACCGGAACACCGATCGGAAGAGAAGAGTTGATAAGACAGTTGAAGGTGGACATGATCCCTTATACTCCGGAACAGCTGATAACGCTAGCGAACAGGGAATTTGCGTGGTGTGACCGGGAGTTGCTGAAAGCATCTGCTGAGATGGGATTTGGAAACGACTGGAGGAAAGCCCAGGAAAAAGTGAAAAACAGCTATGTCCCAGCCGGCAGACAACCCGAGCTTATCCTGAAGCTTTATAATGATGCGGTGTCTTTTATTAAGGAAAAAGATCTTATTTCAATACCCCCGCTGGCTGAAGAGACCTGGGAAATGATTATGATGAGTCCTGAAAGACAACTGGTCAACCCCTTCTTTACTGGGGGAAGAGAGATCAGCATATCCTACCCTACCAGCAGCATGGAGCATGACGATAAACTGATGAGCATGAGGGGAAATAATCCTTACTTTTCGAGAGGTACAGTGCAGCATGAGCTTATTCCCGGCCATAATCTCCAGTTTTTTATGAACAGCAGATATAAACCCTACCGGGATAATTTCCAGACTCCTTTCTGGACTGAAGGATGGTCATTATACTGGGAACTGCTTTTATATGATCTCGGATTTGCCCAAAAGCCGGAAGAACGCATCGGAATGCTTTTTTGGCGAATGCACCGTTGTGCGAGAATTATTTTTTCTCTAAATTACCATCTCGGAAAGTGGACACCACAGGAGTGTATCGATTTCCTGGTTGACAGGGTAGGGCATGAACGTGCAAACGCGGCCGGAGAGGTAAGAAGATCGTTTGAGGGAGGCTACAGTCCTCTTTACCAGGTTGCCTACCTGGTAGGAGGTTTACAGTTCATGAGCCTGAAAAGGGAACTGGTGGATACGGGGAAGATGACTTACAGACAGTTTAATGATGCTATCATGAAGGAAAATGGGATGCCTGTGGAGATGGTAAGGGCTATACTGATCAACCAGCCGCTTAAACGGGATTTTTCAACAGGCTGGAAGTTTTTCGATTA
>NZ_QEAS01000003.1:309853-309984 GCF_003130405.1 Pararcticibacter amylolyticus | reverse complement strand
GCTGTCCTGGTGTAATTGAGATCATCTGCTTTACAAGTGTAAAGGTCATTTTTTCGTTCATAGCTATATTACTCAAAAAATCAAACTGAATGCTAATACACACAACTAATGCTCACAACTAAGTACGCGGT
>NZ_QEAS01000003.1:297786-309805 GCF_003130405.1 Pararcticibacter amylolyticus | reverse complement strand
TTATGAGTGAAAACACCGCTTTCAAACCATCATTACGCCTGATAGATGGAACCATGCTTGTTGCGGGCAGCATGATAGGGTCAGGGATTTTTATTGTGAGTGCTGATATCAGCAGGAATGTAGGAAGCGCCGGATGGATGATGGTGGTGTGGCTGATCACTGGTTTTATGACTCTTACAGCTGCCCTTAGTTACGGAGAGCTCAGTGCCATGTTCCCGAAGGCGGGCGGGCAGTACATTTATCTGAAAGAAGCCTTCAATCCTCTGATCAGTTTTATGTACGGCTGGAGTTTTTTTACCGTTATTCAGACCGCTACGATTGCTGCGGTGGGAGTCGCCTTTGCAAAGTTTACGGCATATATATTTCCCGTATTCAGTGAAAATGATGTAGCAATTGATCTCGGATTTTTAAGGATATCACCGGCTCAATTACTTTCAATTCTGGTAATTACCCTGCTTACTTATATCAATACCAGAGGTGTCAATAACGGGAAAATCATTCAGACTGTTTTTACTATGACCAAACTGCTGAGCCTGCTGGGACTTATAGTGTTCGGTTTTTTTGCTTTGAAACCGGAAGTATGGGAGGCCAACTGGACCAATATATGGGACATCCATAAGTTAAATCCGGATGGGAGTACGGAAAGTTATGTGAGCATTGCCGTTTTCGGCGCTATAGCCTCTTCCATGGTAGGGGCAATTTTCAGTAGTGATTCGTGGAACAACGTAACGTTTATTGCCGGCGAAATTAAAAAACCCAGGCGTAATATCGGGCTGAGCCTCGCGTTGGGAACAATTATCGTGACGATCATCTATATTGCTATGAATGTGGTCTATACGAGCGTTCTCTCTATGCATGAAATAGCCTCTGCTGAGCGTGACCGGGTTGCAGTAGCTGCTTCCCATGTGATATTTGGTCAGGCGGGAACCATCATTATTGCGGTGATGATCATGATCTCAACTTTTGGCTGTGATAATGGTATCATTATGTCGGGTGCCAGGGTATACTATTCTATGGCGAAAGACGGGCTTTTTATCAGAAAAGTGGGTACACTGAACAAAAAGGCGGTTCCGGGCATTGCATTGTGGCTGCAGTGTGTGGTAGCGTCACTTTGGTGCCTGAGCGGCAGATACGGCGATCTGCTCGACATGATCTCTTTTGTAGTAGTGGTATTTTATATGCTGACGATTATCGGCATCTTCATCCTTCGTAAAAAGCGGCCCGATGCGGAAAGGCCTTACAGGGCTTTCGGATATCCGGTATTGCCTGTCTTGTACATCGTAATGGGAATTGCATTCTGTACATTGCTGATTATCTATAAGCCCAATTATACCTGGCCGGGACTGATCATAACACTGTCCGGAATCCCGGTTTATTATATTATCCGCTGGTTTGAAGGGAGAAATCCGGAGCAGGCAATGCTCTTTGAAAACGAGGGTTAGGGGCTTATTTTATCTCTTAACCATTCTTCCTCTTCTGCCGTTAAAAATGGTACAAGTTCCTGATATACCTGTTCGTTATAGTCGTTCAGCCATTTGATATGACGGGGTTCCAGCAGTTCGTTCCTGACGAGACTGGTATCTATATAAGCTAGAGTTACAGTTTCGAACCTGATAAATTCGGAAAAGGGGGTGATTCTGTCTGGCACTGCGAGTACCAGGTTTTCGATTCTTACGCCGTGGAGCCCCGGTCTGTATATGCCGGGTTCTATTGAAGTGATCATGCCCGGCTGAATTGCTACCGGCACATTGGCCGGACCAATGTTTTGAGGTCCTTCGTGAACATTCAGATAGAAGCCGACTCCGTGACCGGTACCATGCCCATAGTTGATACCGTATTCCCAAAGCGGCTTCCTGATCACTGAGTCGATCTGATATCCGCAGGTGCCCTTAGGAAAACTGAGGCAGGTGCCTTCAATCAATGCCTTTAGAACCAGTGTATAGTCTGTTTTTGCTTGTTCCGAAACCGGCCCGAGCGGGATCATCCTGGTTATATCAGTCGTTCCGTAGTGGTACTGCCCTCCTGAATCTACAAGAAAAAGACCTTCAGCCCTCAGTTCTGTATCTGTTTCAGGCGATGGGGTATAATGAGGGAGGGCGGCATGAGCATTATAGCCTCCGATGGTAGTGAAGCTTACTCCGGCGAAACCTTCCTGTTCTGCTCTGAACGTTTTTAGTTTTTCGGACGCCGACAGTTCTGTGATCTGTATCCGGCCTATGTTATCTTCTATCCATTTACAGAAACGCGTCATCGCCACTCCGTCTTTCACCATATAGGATTTAATGGCTTTTATTTCGGTTTCATTTTTTCTGGCTTTAAGAAACGCAACCGGACTGATCCCTTCATTGATCCTGCTGTGCTGCTCTATGATTTTAAAGAGGAAATAGCTGATCCTTGCGGGATCAATAAAAACAGTGCAGCCCTTAACAGAGAGCAAGGCATTATTTACCGCGTTATAATTCAAAACTTCTACCCCGGCTGAATGAAGTGACAATTGAGATTTATCATCCAATTTAGAGGGATCAATAAAGAGAGTCGCTGAGCCGGCACCAATCAACGCAAAGCTTAATACGACAGGATTAAATGGCACATCGTGCCCCCGCAGGTTAAACACCCATGCTACTTCATCCAGCGCAGAAATAAACAGGTAGTCGCTTTTCAATCCTTTTAATTCCGTTCTTACACTTTCGAGTTTACTGTTTACGCTTTGACCTGCATCCTCATCCTTTATCATGAAAGCTTTCCCTGACGGCAGAGCAGGGCGGTTTAACCATACTGATGACAGCAGATCTGCATTTTTCAGCGTAATCCTTTTAGAGGAAAGGTCGTTTTTTAGTTTTTTGCCGAGGTTTACCGAAAGCAGAGCCTCATCAAAACCTACGACAGCCCCTTCCGGGAGCTTCTCAAAAAGCCAGTCGATATATTCAGGCGTATGTTGTACTTTAAGTTTTACCAGCTGGTATCCGCTTCCTTTCAATTGATCCTCAGCCTGCTCAAAGTAACGGAAGTCAGCCCAAAGACCTGCAAAATCCTCGGTTATCACCAGTGTGCCTTGTGATCCCGTAAAACCACAGACAAAAAGAAGGCATTTATAATGCTCAGGAAGGTATTCGCTTGTGTGGGGGTCGGAGGAGGGGATGATATAAGCATCGATACCCTGCTGCTTCATTGCAGTTCTTATTGCTGCCAGTTTCTCTTCGAACGTCATAATCATACTAATCTACGAAGGTGAAGGCAAAATGGAAAACAGTGGTTAATCTTCGGCTATAATCTGATAATATCGGAACAATGTTGCCATGCTATAAAGCATATTTTTATGATCTTTCGCAGAGAAATATTATGATCCGTCCTACTTTCTTTTTGCTGGCGCTCGGAGCGCTTTTAATATCGTCGTTATCAGCTTATACACAGCAACAGAAACCACTTGCTTCCTATTATCCGGATAGCAGGGAGGTGTCTGAATCCTACCAGCGGGCAGCCCGGCTTGACAGTTCACTGAAGAAAGCTGTATTTAAATCTTACGTGGTGCCCAACTGGCAATTGACTCACAATGCTTTCTGGTACCAGAATAAGCTTAAAAACGGTCACTATGAGTACATCTTCATTGATGCAGCAAAAGGTGAAAAAAGACCTGCCTTCGATCATCGTAAACTTGCCCGGGCACTGGCTGAAGCAAGCGGGATTGAACACGACGCTGCTAAGTTACAGCTCAATGAACTGGTTTTTAGTAAAGATGGCAAACATCTCAGGATAAAGGAAGCCGATAACTGGTTTGAATGTGATCTCTCTTCGTGGGCCTGCAAGAAAGTGGAGAACCAGGATTATTCCAGGTATGAACCTGCAAGACCTCTTCAGAGAAGGCGCTCAAGGTGGATGCACCCGAAGACAGATTCTGTTTCTCCGGATAAAAAATGGAGTGCTTTTGTTAAAGATGGAAATATATGGATAAAGCCGCTGGATGGAAAAGAGGTGCAATTTACGGAAGATGGAACAGGGGCCAGGCCTTATGGCGAGTTCTTCTGGAGTCCCGACAGTAAAACACTGGTGTTTTACCGGATTGACCCTAAAGAGGAAAAAGAAGTATATTATGTTTCTACCTCAGAACCAGGTACCACACGTGGGGTACTTAAATCTCAGAAATATGCACAGCCGGGAGATGAGTTTACCAGCTATGAAATGTATGCAGGCCGCATTGAAGACAAAAAAGTAATCAAGGTAAATGCGGAAAAGATCGATTTCTTTGGAGTGCCCGAACTCCATTGGCGGAAGGGTAACAGCCGGTATTTTACTTATGAAAAAGTAGACCGCGGACATCAGCGTTTCCGGGTAGTTGAGGTAGATGCTCAAACTGGCAATACGAGGAATATCATTGACGAGAAGACCCCGGCTTTCATTTACGAACAGCGGATCTATACCCGCTATCTTCCGGATACACATGAAATTGTCTGGATTACGGAAAAGGACGGATGGAGACATATCTACCTTGTGGATGAATTAACCGGCAAAGAGAAAAGGCAGGTGACAAAGGGAAACTGGGTTGTGAGGGATATTGATAGCGTGGACAGTAAGAAAAGGGAAATCTGGTTTAAAGCGAGTGGAATGAATGAAGGCGAAGATCCCTATTTTATTCACTATTATCGTATCGGTTTCGACGGAAAGAACCTGGTTAGCCTCACGCCTGACAAAGGGAACCATTCTGTCACCTTTTCTCCCGACAGGACTTATTACCTCGATACCTATTCGCAGGTTAATGTTCCTCCTGTGACGGAGCTCAGAAGAACTGCAGACGGGAGGAGAATAATGGAGATTGAAAGAACTGATATCTCTGCCCTGCAGGCAACCGGAGTGAAGTTGCCAGAGGTCTTTGTTGCAAAGGGCCGCGACGGGAAAACGGATATATGGGGAGTGATCTGCCGGCCGTCTAATATGGATCTCCAGAAAAGCTATCCGGTTATTGAAAATATTTATGCAGGACCGCAGGACTCATTTGTGCCTAAAAGTTTTCTGCCCGCGAGTGAAATGCAAAGTATGGCAGAACTCGGTTTTATAGTTGTTCAGATCGATGGAATGGGGACGGCCAACCGTTCGAAAGCCTTCCATGATATCTGCTGGCAGAACCTCGCGGATGCGGGTTTCCCCGACCGCATTCTCTGGATGCAGGCGATGGCTAAAAAGTACCCGCAGGCAGACATTAGCAGGGTCGGAGTATATGGAACGTCTGCCGGAGGACAGAACTCCCTGGGAGCTCTGTTGTTTCATCCTGAGTTTTACAAAGCCGCTGTCTCTGCCTGCGGCTGCCATGATAACCGGGTCGACAAGCAATGGTGGAATGAGCAATGGATGGGCTATCCTGTAGGGAAGCACTACGAAGCGCAATCAAATGTTACCAATGCCTCCAAACTTCAGGGGAACCTGCTCCTGATCGTTGGAGAGGCAGATACTAATGTTCCGCCAGAATCTACCTATCGTGTAGTGGACGCCCTTATCAAAGCTAATAAGGATTTCGATCTTCTCACCGTCCCCGGACTGGGACACAGTGACGGCGGCCCCTACGGAAGACGGAAGAAACGGGACTTTTTCGTCCGCCATCTCTTAAAAGCTTCCCCCCCTGAAAGAAACAGCCGGGAAGTAGTGGGGAAGTAGCAGAGATGAAAGTACTTTCTTGTAGTTTGAGAAAAGGGGGATGGTGTGAGGTTCCATTTAATTAGTAAATTTGTTGTTTAAATGTTTTAATAAATGAACTGCGGTAGCATTGTTTATAGCGATCATTCCGTTATACAAATGTTTAAGCGGGATATAGCTACAGAGGATGTGAGCACCGTGATTAATAAGGGTGAAATCATTAACGAGTACTTATATGACAGGCCATATCCCAGTTATCTGTTATTAGGCTTTGTGAATATGCGTCCTTTGCATGTAGTCCTTGCTAAAGACGACAAGAAGAACAAATGTATAATAGTGACTGTTTACCAGCCTGACAAGGATTTATGGGATTCTTCATTTAGAAAAAAAAGGAGCTGATTATGGAATGTGCATTATGCAAAAATGGAATTACAGAGCCTGGCTTTGTGACAGTGACGTTAGAAAAAAAGAATACAATCCTGTTAATTAAAAATGTGCCTGCCGAGGTTTGTGTCAACTGCGGACATTATTATCTTTCAGAAGAAACGACGCGCCTTGTCCTGCAGAAAGGAAAAGACGCGGTAGCGAAAGGTTCTGAATTGGAAGTCGTGAATTTGCAGGTTGCCTGAAATATATTAAACCGCTGTTCCCGGTCTTAAAACTTACAACTTATTACTTACAACTTAATAAGCTGCTTTCCGTATCTCCTCCACCTCTTCAACCGTCTTGGCCAGATGTTTGCCAAGAAGGCGGGAGCTGCCGGAGGTAATAACGTAATTATCTTCAATCCGGATGCCTCCAAAATCACGGTATTGTTCCAGTAAATTGTAGTTGATGAAGTCAGCATATTTGTTTTCTGCCTTCCATAGATCAATCAGGTCCGGAATGATATAAACTCCGGGTTCAACGGTCAGCACGTATCCGTCCTGAAGTTCCTTACCCAGTCTAAGCGATTTAAGTCCGAATATCTTTTTCTCTTTTTTAAGAGAGTCATTGTATCCTACATATTCCTCTCCAAGATCTTCCATATCATGAACATCCATGCCCATCATGTGGCCCAGGCCGCACTGGAAAAACATCGTATGAGCGCCTGCGGCGACGGCTTCGGTTGTGTCTCCCTTCATCAGGCCGAGATCCTTCAGCCCTGAAACAAGGGTCCGGCAGGCGTGAATATGAACGTCAAGAAAGCGCATGCCTGGTTTTAGCAAGGCAGCAGCTTCTTCCTTTGCTTTCAGCACAATATTATAAATGTCTTTTTGCCTTTGAGTAAACGACTTCCCTGCAGGGAATGTCCGTGTCAGGTCTCCGCAATAGGCCATTGAGGTCTCAGCACCAGAATCATTCAGGATCATATGTCCCTCCTCAAGCACGTTTCCATGAAAGTGGTTGTGCAAAATTTCTCCATGAACAGTGAGGATAATCGGATAGGAGATATTCCCGCCACCGTTCAAAGCAACCTGGTGAACTGCAGCGGCGACTGCGTTCTCCGTCAATCCCGGACGGGCTATCTGCATTGCGGTAAGATGCATGTCTGCTGAGATATTTACAGCTTTCTCAATCTCCGTGACTTCTTCATCAGTCTTAATGGAACGCTGTGAAACAACAGCTTTTATAAATTCAACCGATGCCAGCTCCCTGCTGCGGTCGGGAGGTGTGCCGAGCAGCTGCATGAGCTTTATTTTGTTTTCCCCCCGGTAGGGCGGCAGGAAATGAATGATGCGTTTCTTCTTTAGTGCGTTTTCGATCACATTAGTTAGGGTGGCTGAAGACAGCACTGCATCGATTCCTCCTTTTGCACATTTTTCCCTCAATGTTTCAAGTCGTCCCATCCAGACGATATCGTCAATGCTCATCTCGTCGCCAAATACTATTTCCGTGTTTTCTTCAAGATCGATAATAGCAGCAAGCCCCGGATCACTTATACCGAAGTAATATAAAAATGAGCTGTCCTGCCGGAAATGGTAAGCATTGTCCTGATAGTTCATCGGGCTTTCTTCATTTCCTAAAAAAAGCAGGATCCCTGATGAAATCTGGGCCCTTAATTGCTGGCGCCGCTGTATATATGTTTCTCTGCTAAACATGGTTTAATAAGTTCCTTGAATGGGTAAAATTACAAAATGCTGCCTTTAATACAGAGCAAATGACTCAGTGAAACGGGAAGAAGCTAAAATATTGTTCAAGGAAGCAAATATCCGGCAATTCATATCGCTATTTTAACTTGATTTTTATGTCATGCCTGAAATAACTAAGAGAAATGTCCGCTTGCCTCTGAGCATTCCCTTCATTATTGCAAATGAAGGGGCGGAGCGTTTCAGCTTTTACGGAATGCGTTCTATCCTGGCGACGTTTCTTGTCGCCCAGTTTTTCAACCCGTCCATGAATCCTTCAATGCAAGCCGTTGCCGAGGCAAAGGCGAATGAGGCCACGCATTTCTTCGTTTCGCTCGCGTACGCGCTTCCGTTCGTGGGAGGAATAGCAGCCGATTGGTTCTTTGGCAAATACAAGGTCATTCTTTACATCTCCGTTGTTTATTGCTTCGGGCACCTTTTTCTGGCACTCTTTGAAGATGATCTTACCTGGTTTCAATACGGGCTTGTCCTGATAGCAATCGGTGCTGGTGGAATTAAATCTTGTGTTTCGGCGAATCTTGGCGATCAGTTTGACGAGTCGAACAGCCACCTGATGTCGAAGATCTATGGCTGGTTTTATTTCAGCATCAATGCAGGTTCTGTCCTTTCCACGATCTTAATTCCTTTGATCTACGCAAACTACGGTGCAAAGTGGGCGTTTGGCGTTCCCGGCATCTTTATGGCGCTTGCAACAGTCGTCTTTTTCGCCGGGAGAAAAAGATACAAAAGAGTTCCCCCTTCGGGCATTAACAGGAACAACTTTGTCTTTATTTCTGTCTACGCCTTTTTCAACAGGAGCAAAAAGGTAAAGGGGCAGTTATGGCTCGACGTGGCCAAGCAGAAGTTTGTTCCCGGGAAGGTAGAGGATGTAAAGTCGGTGTACCGTATTCTCGCCCTTTTCTGCTTTATCCCGGTTTTCTGGTCAATGTGGGATCAAAACCTCTCTGAATGGGTGCTCCAGGCGACGAAACTCGACCGTCACGTCCTGGGCTTTGAACTATTGCCGGAACAGATTCAAACGGTAAATCCCTTCTTCTTACTTGTTTTTATCCCGATATTCAATTATTGCGTTTATCCGTTATTAGATAAGGCAGGCCTGAAGACCACGCCCCTGAGGAGGATTGGAGCCGGCCTGGTGCTCACGGCATTATCCTTTGTCATTATCGCGTTCTTACAGACAGCGATAGACGAGGGAAGACATCCTACGGTATGGTGGCAGATAGCTGCTTATATTATCCTTTCGGCTGCTGAAGTGCTCGTCTCTATAACGGGACTTGAATATGCATACACAAATGCTCCAAAATCAATGAAGAGCACCATGACGGCTCTATGGCTTCTTACCACGGCACTTGGTAATCTGTTCACCGCATTTGTAAACAGCAGCATCTCCAATGGAGGTTTTTTTTCCAGGCTGGAGGGGGCCACCTATTATTGGTTTTTTATAGGATTACTTTCCGTTACGATCGTGATTTATTTGCTGGTATCGCCGTTCCTCGATGAAAAAAAGCCGTCAACCGAACCTTCTGATGAAGACGAATTACTGGTCGCCAGTCAGGCGCACGGACAATAAAGGTTTTATTATATGAAAACTACTACAACCATTCTCTTACTTATTTTCTGTTCTCTCGCCGGTTACACGCAGTCGCCCTGGGACCGCATCGCACAGAAACCATCTACATTAGGTTTAGATGCCGGGTATACCGGGCTTCATACCGCTAATTTTAATCTCAGGCTTGTGAAGTCATCACAAACCGCTGCATCATTGAGTCCCGCTGCAGGAGGAGCTGACTTTACGCCCGGCGAAAGGCTGGAGAAAAGGGACAAAGACGGAATGTATCACCTGGGTGACCTTACGCTTCGCTGGAGACCCGAAGGGAAGCAAGAGTGGAGGAGTGGCTCATCGGCCGAAAAAAGGGCACCTGTGAAAAACCTGGCCGCCGGCGGTTCAGTGCTGGCTGCCGCTGATCTTTCGTCTGTATTCCCGGATGATATCCCGGTGTCCGTTAAAAGGTACTGGGAGGTGCGGGGAAAAGACCTGGTGCTGAGGTTTGAACTGAGCAACAAGGGCAACGGGGCTGTTGAAATTGGAGGACTGGGAATCCCGATGATCTTTAATAATATCCTCGAAGGAAAATCTTTGGACGATGCCCATGCCTCTAACTTTTTCTTTGATCCTTACTTAGGTATGGATGCCGGTTATCTGCAGGTGGCAAGCCTCAGCGGAAAAGGAAAAGTGTTACTGGTGCTTCCTTTGCCGGGAAGCGGATTTGAAGCTTATAGTCCCCTTCTTCAGGATCCCACTCCACGGGGCATTGCGTTTGAAGGATTCCATGAGTGGATGGTACACAGCAAGGCCTTTGCGGAAACAGACTGGAAGGGTGTGCAGCAGTGGAACCGGCCGACGTCGTCAATACTGAAGCCGGGGGAATCCAAAAGTTACGGTGTCCGTTTTGTTCTGGCTGACTCGGTCAGGGGCATTGAAAATAAGCTGAGAGCGGAGAGACGTCCGGTTGCAGTGGGAGTGCCGGGATATGTTGTACCGGAGGATGTGAATGCTAAACTATTTCTGAGTCATCAGAGCAACATAAAGGCAATTGCAGTTGAACCGGAGGGAGCAGTGGAGCTGAGAATGGAGAAGGCTGGTAATAAGCAATGGAAGCAGTTCTCTGTCACCGGTAAGATCCGGGGCAGGGCAAGAGTGACCATCACTTACGCCGATGGACTGAAGCAGAGCATCCATTATAAAATTATTAAGCCGGAGGAACAGCTGGTAGCAGGCTTTGGAAGATTTCTGATGCATGAACAGTGGTTGGAAAAGCCGGATGACCCTTTTAAAAGAAGCCCGTCTGTGATCAGTTATGACTACGAAAAGAAAATGCAGGTGACGGAAGACAGCCGTGCCTGGATTGCAGGTTTAAGTGACGAAGGGGGAGCAGGAGGTTGGCTCGGGGCTGTCATGAAGCAACTGGTACTTCCCGACAGGGAAGAAATCCAAAAGCTGGAGCGCTTTGCCGGCAGTACTCTCTGGGGCGGTATTCAGTTCAACGAAGGGGACAGGAAATATGGAGTAAGAAAAAGTATGTTCTATTATGAACCGGAGAAAATGCCCCCGGGGACGTACAGTGAAACGGTAAACTATAAAACATGGTCTGCCTGGAATCAAAAGGAAGCGGAATCAGTGGGGCGCTCTTATAACTACCCTCATGTTGCTGCTGCCTGGTGGGTGCTGTACCGGCTGGCAAGAAATTATAAAGGGCTTGTCAGCGCCAATACCTGGGAATGGTATCTGGAGAATGCCTTTCAGACCTCGCTCGCCATGGTGCGCCTTGCTCCCCACTATGCCCAGTTTGGACAAATGGAGGGAACCGTCTTTTTGCTGATCCTTCAGGATCTTAAACACGAGGGACAGACCATTAAAGCATCTGAACTGGAGGCGGTGATGAGGAAACGTGCCGATGTATGGGCCTCACTGAAATATCCATTTGGGAGTGAAATGCCCTGGGATTCTACCGGGCAGGAGGAGGTTTACATGTGGTCCGACTATTTCGGCCAGCACGCAAAAGCGGATGTTACCATGAATGCCATTCTGGCCTATATGCCCACTGTGCCCCACTGGGGGTATAACGGAAGTGCGCGACGGTATTGGGATTTCCTGTACGGCGGAAAGCTGCA
Organism: Pararcticibacter amylolyticus; assembly: GCF_003130405.1. GTDB lineage: Bacteria > Bacteroidota > Bacteroidia > Sphingobacteriales > Sphingobacteriaceae > Arcticibacter > Arcticibacter amylolyticus. The sequence goes on along the minus strand of NZ_QEAS01000003.1, from coordinate 298,382 downwards.
GCGTGTGGAAAGGCAGCTTCATCATTACGGATCAGGGCTTAATGCAATTCCCGTTTTAAAGGAATTCCGGAGAAAGCCGGATGATCTTTATCTTTTACGGGTGGGACAGGGCGGTTTGCTTGGTTCTGTATCCAATATTACGGAAGATGGATTCGGGCCGGCTGCTTTTCATTCATATCCTTCCACTCTCGCTATCGATGGGCTCTCCGGCGATTACGGATCAAATTTCTTTGGCTATGCGGTGAACAGCGGCACCTATATCACGCACGATCCTGCTCTCGGCTGGTTAAGTTTCGGAGGCAACCTGACAAAGAATGGCAACCGGATCGATGTAACGATAACAACTGCCGGAAAATCGAGAGTGTTTATCGCCCCGCTTCAGCTTTGGCTGACACTTGATGCAGGCCGTTTCCATGCTGTATCGTTCGATCCGGAAACGGGAAAGCTCTGGCTTCAATTAGAAGCTGGAAATGAATTTACGCCGGATGCTTATTTGCGACTGGAAGCAGGGAAAAAAGGATTCAGCCCGGTTGGGTCTTTTGTGAAGGAACGAGAAGCTTATAAAGTGCCCTTGGGAAATAATGGGGCGAGAATGG
>NZ_QEAS01000003.1:280767-297729 GCF_003130405.1 Pararcticibacter amylolyticus | reverse complement strand
AGTCGGAATGAATAAAATGAGTGCCTGGGGATGCGGGGTTGCGGGACTTCTGCTTTTTGTTTCGGGGGCTTTTGCGCAGATAAAGCACGATACCCCCGGAGCCGGTAACCCTATTATTCCGGGTTATTTCGCGGACCCCACAGTGAAGAAGTTCGGGGACACCTGGTATATTTATGCTACTACAGATGGCAATGGCGGCGGACTGGGACCGCCACAGGTATGGGAATCAAAAGATTTTCTGAACTGGAGAATGAAGCCAATGAACTGGCCAAATACGCCTCACTACTGGGCTCCGGATGTGACACGCGGTGCTGACGGGAAATACTATTTGTATTACTGTCAGCCGGTCGAAATATATGGTGCTTCCGGACCGTCTCCTTCGGGGCCGTGGACGCCCCTGATGCCGGGAAGTGAGCCCATCGTGAAGAATTATCGTATCCCGGATGTTATCACGCTCGACGGGCAGACTTTTCGTGACGACGACGGAAAAATGTATATGTTCTGGGGAACCTGGGGAATTTATCCTAACAGCGGATGCGGCATCGGTCTGCTAAATTCCGATATGAAGTCGTTTTCCAAATTCAGCAAACTTCCCAATACCGTAGCCAAAGACTTTTTTGAGGCTCCTTTCATGTTTAAGAGAAACGGTATTTACTATCTGACCTATTCTTCGGGGCGTTGTGAGGACGAGACTTACAGGGTTCAGTATGTGATGAGTAAAACCGGGCCGATGGGGCCTTTTGAATACGGTAAGAATAATCCGGTGCTGGTAACTAATGAAGACGGATCGGTCCATGGTCCCGGACATCAATCCGTAATTAGTGAGGGTGATGATTTTTATCTCGTATATCACCGGCACAATAACCCGCATTCAGGTGGCGGCTTTCACCGTCAGTTATGTGCGGATGAGCTGGAATTCGACAGTGAAGGGAATATCCTGAAGGTTAGTCCAACCCATGAAGGTATTGGCCTGCTTGCTAAAAGAACCAGCCAGACAACGAATCTGGCTTCCGGGAAACCTGTACAGGCTTCATCCTTTTACAGTGAGGATTTCCGGCCGTCTTTTGCAACAGATGATAATAATGGCACTCTCTGGAAAGCGGCTGACAACATGCATGAAGCGTGGCTGCAGATAGATCTTGAAAAGGTGGTGCCGGTGAAACGAGTCCAGATCCAGTTTGAATATGCCACCTGGTATTATCAGTATCTCATAGAATACTCAACAGATGGTAAAGACTGGAGAATATTTGCCGACAAGAGCGCGAACAGGCAGTGGGGAAGCCCGATGGAGGATTACGCGGACGTAAAAGCGCGTTTTCTGCGGATAAAAATAACCGGCACTCAGTATCCCGGTCTGAACAAGGCTATCTGGAATGTAAAAGTTTATAACGATAAAAACCGGGAGGCGGGCCAGCTATCGGATGTTCAGCCGGAAAATGTACCGGATCAACCCGCAGGCCTGCTGATAGACCTGGATGCCTCCCTTCTGCAGGCTGGCTCCACTGTAACTGAATGGAGGAACTCGGGAGCCTCAGGAGGTAAGTTCCTTGCTTCGGGAGCGAAAGCTCCGTATGTGAGCCTGATCAGCGGGAAAACTGCTGTTGTGTTTAGCGGGAGAGAATACCTGGAATCTAATTTTGGCGTCCCTTCCACCTGTAGCGGGAACAGCAGTTTCACTGTTTCAATGTGGGTCTTTAATCCTGCGGTCGAAAAGCAGGAGCCTGTTTTTTCCTGGGCTGACGGGAGGCGCGAGCTGAGCCGTGCTGTGATCGGGTACGGCAGTGACAGGAATGAAGGAGGAGTGATACATGGAGGATGGCCTGATCAGCCATATAAGAGTATTCCTGAAGCCGGAAAATGGCATCATATTGCAGTGGTGTTCGATGGAACGAAGGAACGTGTTTTTGTCGACGGCAAGCTTCATTCAGAGGAAAATAAAATGCTCTTTCTGAAAAGGGGGACGCATTTCTACCTGGGGTCAAGCGAATGGCTGGATTATTTCTATAAGGGTGCACTTGCCGAATTAAAGATGTACGACAAAGCGCTGTCTGAAGACGAGATCAAGGTGCTTTCGGTTAATGGGAAAATGTCATCTGAGGTAGCATTTCTGGATCCTACCCGTTTGTCTTACGGGAGAAAAGACAGCATCACTAACGAGGGGAATGCCGCAGGCTTTTTTATATGCAGGGACGCTGTCATAGAGGATAAAGGCGGCAGAATCAGTTTAGGCACAGGCATGTCCGCTGGCTTCCGGCCTTCCGGTTTCCTGGAAGATAAACTCAAATCGCTTCATGCTTTTACTGTATCTGCCTCTGTATACTCTGAGTCAGATGTTTCGCTAAGTGCTGTTACCACAATGTTTGACGATTTAATGGGTAATAAAAGAAAATCTGCCTATAAAGGGACTATCAGGAAAGGGATGTGGCACCAGGTAATGCTCGTGAAAGACCAGGGACTTGAGCCACTTGTTTACATCGATGGAAGGCTGGCGGAGAAGGCAGGAGAAATATCCGGTGAAAAAGTTAAGCTGAGGCGATTGAACATTTCGAACCTGGCTGTTTTCGGCAGAGCAATTCCCCTGTCGGCTATTGATTCCTCTTTTACTGAATGGCAAAGAAGTTTTGAAGAGGGATTAGCCGGGCTGAAACCAGTTTTTATGCAGCGCCCGCATGCGGTAAGTGACGATATGGTAAGTATGGCGGCTGATCCTTCATCGGTGAAAGGCGGGAAGCCTCAATACTATTTTATCGTAAAAGACGGAATAAAGAGCATGGGGAGCGGATGGCAGGAAGATCCTTCGTTCATTAGCTACAATTTAAGACCCGGCAACAGATATCTGTTTTCCTTTAAAGTCAAGGATCAGTACGGGAATATTTCGGCTCTGTCAGATCCTGTGGAAGTCAAAATGAATACTGCTTACTTCTCAATATATGAAGATTCATTTGACGGTGGTCGTGATTTTCTAGCCGGTGGGATGAGCGGCTCTTTCTGGGATGGTTTAACAGGGAAGCTAAAAGGAAGCAGCGCATCAAAAATTGCTTCTGTAAACGGAAGCCTGATCCTGGCATCTTCCGGTTCCAACTGGGATGGTTCAGAACCTGCCGGGCCATTTTTGTACAAGGAGACTGACAGTGATTTTGTCATAAGGGTAGAAATTACAGACATTACAGGTTTGGCGGAAAAGAGACCTGTTGGAGCGAATGAAGCCGGATTAATGGTACGGCTTGCCAATGGCGACGTACCGGCCGGCAGGGCAGAAAGGCTTATTCAGAACGGTATCATGCCTGGCTGGGGGATCGGCAACCTGGTCACTAATCTCGGTGATTTCGGAAGGCTACAGACAAACAATGCTTCCGCCTGGGAGTATGACCGCCATCTGCAAATAAGAAAGCAGGGTGATATGTTCTATATTCAAAGCAGTAAGGACGGACATGTATGGTACGATTTGCCAGGGAGCCCGGTAAAGAGGCCCGATCTGAACGGGCCTAAGCTGCAGGTCGGAATATTTCACGCCGCATACGGAAAGCAGGCCGGCTTCGGAACATTTGATAATCTAAGGATTATAACGCCGAAAGCTAAGGACTAAAAAGGCGCTAGAGAAGTGGTTATAAACATAGCCAATGTCTTGTAAATCTTTCTGAGCAGAGAAGTAGCAATAGATTTAACTTTTTTCGTTAGTTTGTGTTTTAAGTACGGTAACTTGTCACTTTGCGATATATTCAGAGCCGTTCATAAAGACGGAAAAAAAGTTGATTGTTTTTCTGGCGAAGATGGAAGAGAGTTTAAAAAAGTTGAAAGAATTTAATGAGTTGCGATTGACGCAGGTGGTGAACTATGAGAAATTTAACCATTATGCTATCGTACACCATTCGAGTTCTATAGAAGGATCAACCTTAACCAGAGTCGAGACAGATCTTTTGTTAGATGAACATATTACGCCAAAGGGGAAACCTATCGATCACAGTATGATGGTACTGGATCATTATGACGCACTTCTTTACGCTGTGAATCCTGATAATCTCACATGCCGGGTAAGCACTGAGTTTATAAAAAATATCAATGCACTGGTAATGCGAAGGACAGGTGGCATTGTCAGCACAGTACTTGGCTCTGTTGATGTTGCTAAAGGTGAGTATCGAAAGAGCGCTGTTACTGTTGGACAATCAATGCCGCCCTCTTACGATAAAGTGCCGGCACTTATAGACAACCTGGTTGCTTCTGTCAATAAAGAACTTGAAAAGTCTGTCGATCCGGTGCATCGCCTCAATCTAGCTTTTGATACTCACTTTTTATTTGTCACTATTCACCCTTTTTATGATGGCAACGGTCGTACTTCAAGGCTTTTGATGAACCATATTCAGCAGCGAAGCAATCTTCCCTTGTCGTTGGTCTTTCTGGAAGATAAAGCCGAATATTTTCAGGCGCTTATCGACACCAGAAAAAAGGATGATCTCAATATTTTCAGATCTTTTATGCATTCGCAATTTCAAAAAACGCTGCAACTTGAGATTGATAAACTGCGCGAAAGTCAAAAGCCCCTGAAAGGAGGGGCCTTTTCTATGATTTTGTAAGGTCTGGTCCGCGTATAATGCATTATACTGCTAATGTTTCTTGGTCACACTGTTTGGCCTGATATTCCTTCCATAATACACGTCAGCGGGAATGTGGTGACCGGCATATGCCTGGCTTAAAATATCAAAAAGTTCCGGGTCATATCCTTTAAGATCATCGGGCGACTGGATCCTTCTCTGGCCGTCATAAAATTCGTAGTTCGACCAGAACCACCATTGTGTGCCTTCTGCCCAGTACTCGGCAACCGTGTTAATCGCGTACTGATCTTTGTACATTCCTTTAGCCTTTGCCTTCTCATAAGCACGTTCGATTCGTTTATACAAGATAGGATCAGCTGTTTCAATAGCGCCCATGATGTTGTGGCTGAATTCGTGCACCAGGATATTTTCGCCATAGTAGCGTGTACCCGGGTATCCTAAGATATTTTCCTCCGCACAAGACGTTATGGTTCCTCCCATACCACGCGCCCTCTTGTTCCAGTATTCCCTGTCGCTCATGCCGGCAATGCCACCTGGCTTATCGTAGTTCTCGCGCTCCGAAGGGGTAAGACGTACATCATCTCTGGCCGGCTTCTTCCAGTTGCGCCGCTCGGGAAGGTCAGTCTCAAACTCCGTTGCAGCCATGATGCAAAGCCTTGCTTTACGTTTTATCAATTCCTGCCGGATATCATACCGTTTCAGAAGCATGTAGTTAATGACATCGCGTGCTATCAAAAGTGCATCATCCGGAACTTTCTCCGATGAAACAACCGGAATCCCGAAGGCATCGGAATACTTTCTGTAAAAGGGATCCAGACCGAGTCCGGCAGGAGGGGTTGTTACAAAGGCTGAGGAAAATGAAGAAATGAGTGAAGAGTCAGGTTTTCGGGTGAGACCGAAAACCTGACCTCCCGGAAGGGAGGAATAAAAGAAAATAGTAATTATACAGGAAATTATAATTCTTGTTGTCTCCTTCATCGGATGTATCTATCGTTATTAGCTATTAATTTGAAAATTAAGGAACAAATACCGGTTGCTGTACAGGATCTGGATTTTGCACCATATTGGGATTATTGATCATTTCATTCATTGGGATCATCATGATCAGCCTGTTGGAATTAGCCGGCAAATTCACTTCCTGGTAGTGGCCGTCTGCCACTCTTTTAACAATTGGTTTTTGCAATCGTGCGACGTCAAAATAATCCAGTCCTTCTCCCCACATCTCTTTACGCCGTTCCAGCAGGATGGCATCGATAAGTTGCTGCTGACTGGTGGTGCTGGTGACGGCAGCGCCCCTTTGATTCTGAAGCGTATTCAGGATCTGGAGAGCGGTAGAAGTGCTGCCCTGGCGTGCCGCAGCTTCTGCTTCTACAAGATACATTTCCGCAGCCCGCATATCAAACAGATCTCCGTAAGGCGGTTGTTTCTTCAGTTCCTTAAACTTGGTGGCAGCGTACTGTCCGGGATAAAGAGGATTGGGCATAGTCAGGTTACGGGGATCATCTTTCATGATGACCTCCACAAAGTGCTTTACGGGTAAAAACAACTCCGATTGCCAGGGTGCATCATTTTGCCCAAAATCCCACCAGCAGGCCGGCGAATCATACCACCAGTAGTCCTGCGATGTTTGAATATAGCCGAGTACCCACTCGGCGTTGGTAGTCGAAAATCCGGCTTTATACTCGTCCATACTCATAAGCGGATATGCAGTCCGTACTTTGTTGGCATATTCCTGTGCCTTCGCCCAGTTATTCATGGTCAGATAAACATTGGCGAGGAGAAAATGAACGACATCGTCGTTATAGAATTCTTTTGAACCGCCTCTGCTGTACTCTGCCAGAAGAGTTTCGGCCGTAGTAAGGTCTGCCAGTATCTGTTTATAAACCTCTTCCACTGTCGACCTTTCCTTCGGCTCCGTTGTAGTATTAAGATAGACGGGAACTCCCGGTTTGTTTCTGGCAATGATGTAGGTATGCTGATAAAACCTGATCAGGTTAAAATAGCACCTCGCCCTAATTGCCAGCGCCTGTCCTTTGATATTGTTTTTTTCCGTGGCGTCGCCTTCAATATTGTCTATGTTTTGAATAACAATATTGGCGTTTTTAATAATTGCATACATCGCAGCCCACAGATTGGTCGGAACAGGCTGAGAGGCCTCATAGCGCTGGGTAAAGAAGGAGTAAAAGTTCCAGTAATCTCCCGGCTGCTCATTATTAATCATGATATCCATTCCGCTTGTAGTCGAGAGGGCAAGAATTCCAGGAGGACTATAGAGGTTAACACCCCAGGAAGGGACGTTTCTCATCAGGGAATAAGTGCCGGTTAAGGCTGCCCTGATGCCTCCCATAGTATGCAGGATTTCCTGCTCAGTAGGAGTTGTAGGGGCTGTATCCAGATAGTCTTTACAACCGGAGGCGCAGAGGGCTGCCGAAATGAACAGCGCTGCAGTGTATTTTCTCAATTTCATGTCAGATTAGTTAAAATTGAACGTTTAAACCAACACTATAAGTTCTTAAGGCCGGAATAGGGGAATTGGAATCGATTAGACCGTATACATTCTCATTCCCCGTAACCGAGATGTTTTCAGGATCCGTACCCCTGTCTTTTAGTTTTCCGAACGTCAGCAGGTTGTCGCCCCTGAAATAAAGCCTTATATTCTTGATCTTTGCCTTGTCGAGCCACTTTCGCGGGATCGTATACCCAACCGTGAGATTGCGGAGCCTTGCGAAATCATTTTTTGAAACGAACTTGCTGGAATACCGTGCAACCGAGTTTGCATTGAATCCTTCGTAGGTATAGATCTTTCCCACATCAGTTACCTGGCCGGGTTGTGTCCAGCGGTTATCGAGATAATCATATGCTGCAAAATTCTCCCGGAGAACAGTGCTTTCTGAGAAATTGTAATCGTACATCACACCACCAAGACTGTAGTACAGCATGACCGAGAGATCAAGATTATGATATCTGAAGGTATTGGTTACTGATCCGAAAACATCAGGAAGCACTGACCCGACGTTGTCATATTGTTCCAGTGCGGATACTTCTGTATAGTTCTCTGTTTTAACCCGGTTAACCACCTTGCCGCTTGCGTCGAACTCCTTTTTCCACCAGCGGTTGCGGCCATTGTCGGGATTTACGTCGGCCCATTCCGGAGCGTAAAGGTCGTACCGCGAATTCCCTTCTTTCCATATAAATGTTGCCACGCCGCGGGTGATTCTTTCCTGTGCAGATGGAAGCCTTGTGATCTTGTTCTTATAATGAGTGGCGTTCATGCCAATTGTCCAGTCAAAATCTTTTGTTTTAAATGCCTGGAATGACAGATCGACTTCAATCCCCTTATTCTGTAAATCGCCTATATTGGTGGTAATACTATTGTTGCCGGTTGATGGAGCTAGCGGCTTATCCAAAATCAGTTTCTCTGATTTCCTGGTGAACAGTTCAAATGATCCTGTGAGCTTGTTGAACAGTTGAAACTCGATTCCTGCATTTGTTTGTACGTTGGTTTCCCAGGTAATAGAAGGGTTGGCGAGCTGACCCTGAATAACGCCCCCGTTTCCGGCGTAGTTATTGGCAGCGTCAAACAGCTGCATGTAAGGATAGTATCCTACGCGGTCATTGCCTACTTCTCCGTAGCTGGCCTTTAGTTTCAGGTCGTTGAGCCAGGAAGAGGTACCTTTCATGAAATCCTCCTGTGTAACTCTCCAGGATGCACCGGCAGACCAGAACTGGCCCCAGCGGTTTTCTTTTTTAAACCGCGATGACCCGTCGGTCCGGAAGCTGGCCGAGAGGTAATACCGGTCACCGTAGTCGTATGACAAGGAAGAAAAGAAGCTCGACAGAGCATACTCATCTTTGCCCGACCATGCGGTTGGATCGCCCCAGCCAGTAGAGATTTCGGTATATGACGGAAGATCAAGCCCGTTCCTGTCTGCCCCGAATCCGCGGGTAGTATAGTTGTAAGCTTCCTGGCCGAGCAGCGCATTGATATGATGTTTCTCCGAAAATCTCTTATCGAAGGTGAATACATTATTTAAGGTATGTGATGTATTCCGGTAAGAGGCACGCGTAGCACGTCCGTCGGATGCTACAAGCTGATCTTCCCGCTCAGGGCTGTTCCACCGGTTCTCTTCAGCGCTTACTAACTGGTAGGAATAAGTTGATTTAAAGGAGAGATAGTTCGTGATCTGATAGTTGAGGGATGATACCGTTTGTATATTGTCGTTGTAGTTCCTGACATCCGAAGATAACGAACCGAATGCACTCCATCCCGGCCACCAGGCCCTGCCGTTGAACCGGCCTTCGTCGAGCAGCTTCTTGCCCGTAAACTGACTCACGGCATACCGGTTGGTCTGATGATCCCACAGGTAAGCGGAGTATTCCATCGGAAAGACCCTGAACACCCGGGCGGCGTAATCCCCGTTCCTGTTAGTCGAGCTGGAATAATTTAAAGAGTTGCTGAATGATATTTTGTCATTGACTTCTGTATTCAGGGTCAGCCTTCCCGTAAATCGTTTAAAATTATCCGTAATAAAAATACCCTTGTCATCCAACAGTGATGCAGATGCGAAGTAGTTGGTTTTATTTCCCATCGCGCCACTGATATCGACTCCATAATCCTGCTTAAGCCGATGGGAAAAAGCTTCATCAAAGGCGTCGAACTCCCATAAACGTTTTGCATCCGGTTTGATCTTTCCATCAAGGCCAACGGGGTAGTCTGTATTCCAGCCAGACCTGAACTGTCTTTGGGTACCATCAGGAAGTGTCACCGGAGTCGTATTCCAGAATACTCTTGTGACAGTATTATATGCATATTCCCTGGCCTGTGCGTCGTTGAATTTCTTAAAGTCGGTGGCGTCGTTGTAGAGCCCTTCAAATGTCAGTTCATACTGTTTTGCCGCGGAAACCTTCTCCGGATATTTTACAGCGAAGTCGCTGGTGCTGAAATTCGACCTGAAGTTTACTACGGTTTTTTGTGAGCTTCCTTTTTTAGTGGTGATAAGTACCACTCCATTACCGGCTCTTGATCCATAAAGAGTGGTTGATGCTGCATCTTTCAACACCGTAATCGATTCAATATCAGAATATGAAAGCGAACTTAATGGAATATCCAGCGGGACACCATCAATAACGTATAAAGGGCTTGTGCTGGCTTTCATGGAACCCAGGCCACGTATAACGATTGTTCCTTCTGCCCCGGGCCGGCCGCTGTTGTTGATGACCTGCACCCCAGCCGACAAGCCCTGAAGCCCCTGGGTGATGTTCGAAGGCTGTAGTGTGCTGATCTGTTTATTATTGATCACACTTGCTGAGCCTGTAAAGGACGACCGCTTGCTTGTTCCGTAAGCAGTGACCATTACTTCATCCAGCGTATTTCCGGATTCCACTAGTTTTATAGGGACTGAAGTCCTTCCGTTCACCGCAATTTCGATGGTCGCGAATCCGATATAGGATGCGCGCAGTACTGCATTTTGTCCCGACACGGTAATGGTGTAGTTTCCGTTAGCATCGGTGCTAACCCGCTTGTTTGTTCCCTTTTCGGCAATTGACACACCAGGAAGAGCCTGGTTCCCAGCGTCTGTTACTTGTCCCGTAACCTTAATCTGGGCACTGGCCAGCCAGGGAATTAACAAACACATCAGGAATGAAGTAAGCCTTACTTGTTTCCATAGAGTCGTTTTTGTGTTCATATTAATTTGGATTAGTGAGATTGACAGCTTAACGTTTTGATAAAGTTAGATTAATACCAGGGGCGATGCTCTCACGATTTTACCCGACAGTTAGCGATTTTTAACAGAGTATAGTTGTGTTAATAAGATTATAGGGGCGGCGGAAACCTATATGTTATGATAGTAATAAGGAACTTGTCAAAATGCGGCTACATCTGGATAATATCAAAAAATAGCTGCCTTTTTTTCATTGTTAGATTTGGTTTTAAAGCTTCTCACAAACTAAATGCATTTTAAATCATGAAAAAAAAGCTACTTTTTTGTTTTTTATCTATCATCCTGGCCTTTCCGGCGTTCTCTCAAACGAGGACAGTAACCGGTACAGTTCTGGACACCGCCGGAATTGCACTGCCCGGGGCCACTGTTAAGGTTAAAGGCACCAGCAGGGGGGCTTCGACCGGGCTAGACGGCAGATTTTCTATTCGTTCCGTCGAAACAGATGTTTTGATTGTGTCGGCAATCGGTTTTCAGTCAAAGGAAATAAAGGTTGGAAACCTGTCTGTATTAAGAATAACATTGAAAGAGGACAATCAATCCTTGAATGAAGTGGTGGTAGTAGGCTACGGGAAGCAAAAGAAAGTAAGTCTTACCGGCTCAATAGCGTCTGTAGGTACTAAGGAATTAACACAAAGTCCTGTAGCAAATCTGAGTAATGCCCTGGCGGGAAGGCTGCCGGGGCTTATTACTCTTCAAAATAGCGGGGAGCCTGGGTTTGATGGTACTCAGTTGTGGATCAGGGGAATGGCAACGTTTACAGGAAGTCAGAATCCGTTAATCCTTGTAGACGGCGTTGAGCGTTCTTTTTCGGGCATTGATCCTAATGAGGTAGAGAGCATTTCAATTTTGAAGGATGCTTCTTCGACAGCTGTCTATGGGGTAAGAGGAGCAAATGGAGTGGTTCTCGTAACTACGAAACGCGGAAAAGAGGGTAAACCTTCTATTTCATTTACTGCTCAGAGCGGAATTCAGGAGCCAACACGTTTACCTGATTATCTCGATTCATACGATGCTTTAAGTCTTTACAAAATTGGGCTGATCAATGATGGACAGAGTACCTCTCAATATACAGATGAATTTCTCAATAAATTCAGGGATCGGAGTATGCCTGCATATCAATATTTGTATCCTAATGTCAACTGGTTAAAAGAGCTGTTAAAACCCACCTCTGGTATGTATCAGGGAAATTTGAATGTGTCTGGCGGTAGCCAGACAGTGAAATATTTTACTTCGATTTCTTATCTCAGGCAGGATGGTCTTTACAGATATGCAGATCTTTCCGACTACAATATTCAGGCTGTTAATAACAAATATAACTTCAGGTCGAATATTGATGTCAATATCACGCGGGACCTGACAATGGAGCTAAACCTAGGTCAGATTATTTATGATAACAACTATCCGTCTGTAGCAGCCGGGTCGCTGTTTGCAGATATGCAGGCAATTCCGCCATATTTATATCCAATGTCCAATCCTGATGGTTCTGTAGCCTATCTTCTTGCGAAACCCTACAATCCTTATGGACGGTTAACTCAGGGCGGTTATCAGCGAAACTTTTCTAATAACCTCCAGGCCACAGCTGGTTTTACCCTGCAGCTTCCTTTTATAACCAAGGGCTTGAGTACCAGGGTGAGACTTTCTTTTGATTCTTATGGTTACCGGAATGTCGAGAGATTCAAGTCATACTATACCTACCAATATTCTCTTGCTAACGATCAGGAGACTGATCTTTCTAAAGGGATATATACTAAAATATCTGACGGAACAGATAACCTCGGATATAATGTATTAGCGAACAGCAACAGAAGAACGCAGGTAGAGGCCTACCTGAATTATGAGCATATGTTTTTGGGCAAACATTCTCTCTCTGCCATGCTGCTGTATCAGCAACAGAGCTTTTTTGATGCGGTGGGTTCCGGTCAGGCAACTCTGGGTTTGCCTTATAAATATAACGGAATCATAGGGAGATTAGGCTATTCGTATAAGAGCAAGCTTTTTTCGGAGCTGAACTTTGGTTACAACGGATCAGAGAATTTTCCGAAAGGAAAGCGGTATGACCTTTTTCCCGCAGTTTCTCTGGGATATATCCTTTCGGAAGAGCCCTTTTTCAAGGATAATGTGAGCTTGGTTAACTTGTTGAAGGTAAGGGCAAGTGCCGGGAAAGTTGGTAATGATAAGATCGGTAGTGAGCGTTTTCTGTATCAAAGTACCTGGAGCCTTGGAGGTACCGGCTACCAGTTTGGAAAGAACAGGGATGGAGTATGGTATCCGGGAACAGTGGAAGACCGCACCGGGAACCTGGACGTGACCTGGGAGAAGGCTACGAAATACAATGTCGGATTAGATATGGAGTTTTTTAAAGGTGCTTTATCATTCACCGGAGATGTTTTTTATGAAAGCAGGAAAGATATACTTGCCCCGCCCGGAACCACACCCGGCGCTATTGGGATCGGTAATTTGCCGTTAGTCAACCTGGGAGAAGTTGAAAATAAGGGGTATGAAGTCTCCGCCGAATACCGGAGACAATTTAGAAAGTCGGGATATTTTCTAAAGGGTAACTTCTCCTTTGCAAGGAATAAGATCATTGAAATGGATGAGCCTGAATACCTTGGGCAGGAGTACAGGCGCTGGACCGGACGTAGCGTGAATGATCAGCGGGCTCTTGTCGCATTGGGTTTATTTCAGTCACAGGAAGAAATCGACTCGAGTCCCGATCAGTCAGCGTTCGGCCGTGTTCAGCCGGGAGATATCAGATATCAGGATACCAATAACGACGGGGTAGTGAATTCGCAGGATGCGCCATATTTAGGAAAATCAAGGATTTCGGAGAAGATGATGGGGGTTGCTCTCGGCTTCAATTATAAAGGTTTGGACTTAAGTGCATTGTTCCAGGGTGCATTTGGAGGGAATGTTTGGTTAACAGGTCCGCGTATCTGGGCTTTTTCGGGTGATTCGGGAGTTTTGAGTGATATCAAGGACAACTTTTGGACGCCAGACAGGCCAGATGCGAAATATCCGAGAATGTCTTATGCAGCGAATGCCAATAATCATCAAACGTCATCATATTGGCTGCGTTCAACGGATTATGTACGATTGAAGAATGTAGAACTTGGATTTACTTTCCCAAAGTCAATTACAGGTCGAGTTGGAGTTAAAAACGCACGTTTCTTTGTAAACGGAATTAACCTGATTACCTGGGATGATATCAAAATATTTGATCCGGAAATTCCCAATGATTCGGGTAATTATCCACAACAACGGGTTTTCAATCTTGGGCTAACCATAGGTCTTTAACCCTCGCTGACATAATAATAAACATCTTTCTGCAACCCGTTACTATTTAATAGAAAAAAATGAAACTATATAATAATATATTAATAAGAGCAAGGGCCATAATCACCTGTCTTGTTATTGTTAGCTTATCCTCCTGTGAGAAATTCCTTGATGTGGTTCCCTCGGAGTTGGTGACAGACGATCAGGTTTGGGGAAATATTAATAATGCGAATGGTGTATTGGCTAATCTTTATTCTCAGATCCAGGGAGTGCTTGATGTAAACGGGTATACTGACGAGATCACAGCTGCGACCGATGAGACATTCCATCATTGGGGAGCCGGATACTATCCTTTGTATTATAATAACGGAGCGTGGCATGCGGCTAACAATCCTTATGATAACTGGGATGCCTCGTATCAAAAAATAAGAAAAGCTAATCTGTTTTTAGAAAACATTGACAAAGTGCCTGTGGCAGGGGAACAGGCTTCATTCTACGCTACTGTTATCCCCAGGTATAAAGCAGAAGCACGATTTCTTCGCTCCCTGTTTTATTTCGAGCTGTTAAGGAGATACGGCGGTGTTCCAATTATAACTCAATCTTATGAGGCCGCTGAAGCCGATCAGCTGCGGATACCAAGAGCATCGGTCGACGAAGTCGTCAATTTTATAGTGTCGGAGTGTGAAGAAATATCTGAAACCCTCCCTGTCTCCTACGAAGATGCCAATCTGGGGAGAGTTACCAAAGGCGCTGCCCTTGCATTGGCCGCTCGTACCCTAACTTATGCGGCAAGTCCCCTTTTTAATGGTAATACGTTATATGCTTCAGTTAAAAACCCCGATGGAGGAGCTATCTTCAGCCAGTCTTACGACAAAGAGAAGTGGAAAAGAGCTGCTGATGCAGCCAAAAAAGTCATTGATCTCAATATTTATCATTTGAATACAATTAACGGCGACCCTGTTAACAGTTATGCGCGTGTTTTTAATACAAGAAACTGGACTGAAGTAATTTTTGCCAGGGTGATAGCCAATACGAAAAATATCGAAATGGAACTTCTCCCTTATGGAGGAGAGTTTGGAGGATGGGGTAAATACAGTATTTTGGAAGAGCTGGTAGACAGCTATGAAATGAATAACGGATACCCTATAAATCATCCAAACTCCGGATATCAGGAAGATGGTTTTTGGTCGGGAGATATGGATGGTATAGATGGCGTAAGTGGCCGCAGAATTCATCTTGAGAATATTTCTAACCGTTATAAAAACAGGGATCCCCGTTTTTATGCAAGTATCTCTTTCCAGGGGAGCAAGTGGGCAACACATAACACCAATAACATGCCTATCTGGCTGGCTTGGTGGGGCGCTAACGGCGGAACCTCTCAGGGATGGCCTAAGCCGACAGGAACCTTCCCTATAAGTGGTTACAATGTCAGAAAGTGGCTCGATCCGAATGTTGACATGAATAATTACTGGGGATCGCCTGATGCTCAGAGGAATGATCCTGTAATCCGGATGGCTGAAGTTTATCTGAACTATGCGGAGGCTTTGAACGAATATTATGATGGTCCTACACCGGAAGCTTTCGCTGCTGTAAACGAAGTACGCAAGAGAGCCGGAATGCCTCAATTGCCTGTAATAGCCGAAGATAATACTAAAGAAGGATTTAGGAAAAGGATACAAAATGAAAACAGGATTGAATTTGCTTTTGAATCTCACCGCTTTTGGGATGTAAGGCGTTGGCTGATTGGTACACAAGTAGATAACGGCCCTGTTCACGGATTAAATGCAAGACCCACTACTGAAGAGCTTAAAAGTACCGGATTAGATGTTAACAGTAAGGAAGCCGGACTTGCTTTGTTTTATAAAACTGTCGTTATTCAGACCCGGGTTTTTCAACCTAAACATTATTTGTTTCCTATTCCTCAATCTGAGATGGAAGTAAATCGTCAACTGGTACAGAACTACGGCTGGTAAGCAAACTGCTATACAAAAAGAGGCAGGTTCTCATGTTATTTTGAGAATCTGCCTCTTTTGTTGTGTAATATCTTATCTGAACGCGATCAAGGAATCGTCACATTTACGTTGACTTCCATCTTGGGCTGCCAGAAGTGATTGTGGACATGTACATGAGTAAAGGGAACCGGCTTCTTAAACCAGGTCAGTTACGTTGCAAAGGAGGATCATAGTTGAAATGAATAAAGTGCACATCGGTGTATAAATAAACCGGGCGATAAATATAGTTATCCGGCTTCCGCAGAGACTAAAAGTTTCTTTGCAACTATTGGCAGGATTTTACCAGATAATTTCCGGCAACAATATGGGTTAAAATAGAATAAGTACAGGCTAATTTTAATAAAATCCCCAACTTTTCTGGCCTTTACTTTTGAAATAAAAAATTGTTCGAATATGAAAGTTGAATGGAAAGGAGTATATCCTGCAATTACTACTAAATTTACGCTTAATGATGAACTTGATCTTATCGCCTACGACAAGCACATTGAGGCGCAGCTCGACGCCGGTATAGACGGCCTTATTCTTGGTGGCTCGCTGGGGGAAGCGAGTGTATTGACCGATGAAGAAAAATTTGTATTATTGAAACATACTATAGAACTGGTGGGAGGAAAAATACCTCTTATACTAAATATAGCTGAACAATCTACTAAGACTGCAGTCGCAATAGCGAAAAGAGCCGAAGAGATCGGAGCCGATGGATTAATGCTTTTGCCTCCGATGCGGTATAAAGCGGATGACCGTGAAACTGTGACGTTCTTTAAAGAAATAGCAAGCTCTGTTTCCCTGCCTGTTATGATATACAATAATCCTGTAGACTATAAGATCGAAGTAACACTCGACATGTTTGCAGAATTGGCTGAACTTGAGAATATCGAAGCCGTAAAGGAATCTACCAGGGATGTAGCTAATGTTACAAGGATGAAGAACAGGTTTGGTGACCGCTTTAAAATTATGTGCGGTGTAGATCCACTGGCCATGGAAAGCCTGGTGATGGGTGCAGACGGATGGGTAGCCGGCCTCGTAGATGCGTTTCCAAAGGAAACCGTTGCCATCTACCGTCTCGTGAAAGCAGGAAGATATGAAGAAGCCCTGGCTATTTATCGCTGGTTCCATCCTGTGCTCGAAC
This sequence comes from Pararcticibacter amylolyticus, assembly GCF_003130405.1. Taxonomy (GTDB): domain Bacteria; phylum Bacteroidota; class Bacteroidia; order Sphingobacteriales; family Sphingobacteriaceae; genus Arcticibacter; species Arcticibacter amylolyticus. The sequence continues at coordinate 281,045 of NZ_QEAS01000003.1, read as the reverse complement.
TTGATATACATCCCAAGCTTGTACAATATATCAAACTGGCAGAAGTAATGACCGGCATAGGCACAGAAACTGTCAGAAGCCCAAGGCTGGTAATAGAAGGCGCAGAAAGGGAGAAGGTTCTCGGGATCATCAATGATGCCCTGGCTGTTCGTCCCGAATTGCCCGAAGGAAGCTGGGGACGCCTGGCGGCTGTTGGAAATTAGTTGTTAGCAATTGGCTGTTTTTAGCTATCGGCTATCGGCTGTCGGCCATCGGCTTCCTGTATGGGGCCATGCAGT
>NZ_QEAS01000003.1:273314-280676 GCF_003130405.1 Pararcticibacter amylolyticus | reverse complement strand
TGGATGGACGGAATATAGTAGCGGGCCGTTATGTATCTTCAGAAAGCAGGGTCTTTCACGCTATCAACGCGGCGACGGGTGAAAGTTTGCCCGGAGATTTTTATCCGGCGACAGAACAGGATGCAGATGATGCGCTGAAAGCGGCTCAGGGGGCATTTAAAGAATACAGGCTCGTTGGAAACGAACGGCGTGCTGCATTTTTAAGAGCAATTGCTGCTGAGATCAGTGCGCTTGGTGCAGTTCTGACGGAAAGGGCTGTTGCCGAGAGTGGTCTGCCTGAAGCGCGTATATCGGGTGAGACGGGCCGGACAACCGGGCAGCTTAATCTTTTTGCCAGCCTGGTGGAAGAAGGGTCCTGGGTGGATGCGGTGATAGATACGGCCCAGCCAGATCGTAAACCTTTGGCGAGACCGGATATCAGAAAAATGTTAAATCCTGTAGGGCCGGTCGTGGTTTTCGGTGCAAGTAATTTTCCCCTGGCGTTTTCTGTAGCCGGGGGTGACACCGCGTCCGCACTGGCAGCTGGGTGCCCGGTGATCGTGAAGGTTCATCCTGCACACCCCGGTACCAGTGCTCTTGTAGGCGCAGCAATTTTGAAGGCAGCCGCCGCAACCGGTATGCCGGAGGGTGTTTTCTCGATGCTTTATGATTCGGGATATTCGGTGGGAGAAGTGCTGGTCGGGCACCCCCTGACGAAAGCGGTAACCTTTACTGGTTCCTACAAGGGAGGGATGGCTCTCGCAAAACTGGCTGCGGAAAGATCTACCCCAATTCCCGTATTTGCGGAGATGGGAAGCATAAATCCCGTGGTTCTCCTCCCCGGATCACTGCAAAAACGCCCGCATGAACTTGCTTCAAAATATGCCGCTTCCATCACGCTCGGAGCGGGGCAGTTCTGCACCAATCCCGGACTTCTGCTAGGGATAAAGAGTGAGGGGCTTGACAGCTTTATATCAGAACTTAGTAAATTAATGTCTGAAATCCCCTCAGCGACAATGCTGACGCCTGGTATATGCAAGAACTACCATACTTTGTCGGAAGAAGTCCTTCAGGAAAAGGGGGTATCGCTGTTTGCCCGTTCAGAAAAGAGCGGAACCGCAGAATTTAGCCAGTCCGCTGCTATTCTGGCGGGAGTGACGGCGACTGAATTTATTTCAAATCCCCGTTTAAGGGAAGAGATATTTGGTCCGTATTCGCTTTTGGTACTTGCGGAGGACGAGGCCGAGCTGGAGCAGGTTGTAGCTTCCCTCGAGGGGCAGCTAACGGTAACGATAATGGGGGAGGAGGAAGAACTGGAAACATACACGGATGTGATCGATTCTTTAAGCCAGATAACAGGCAGAATTATCTTGAACGGAGTGCCTACAGGTGTTGAGGTATGTCATGCGATGCAACATGGCGGCCCTTTTCCGGCCACCAATGACAGTCGTTTCACGTCCGTGGGGTCTGACGCTGTTTATCGCTTTGTCAGGCCGCTGGCATGGCAGGATTGGAAGAACGAACTTTTGCCGCCTGAACTGCAGGATGGAAACCCGCTTGCGATCTGGCGGAAAGTAAATAACAACTGGACTAAAGACTAAATGGCTGGTAAAACTTTTTTTTGTATAGATGCTCATACCTGCGGAAACCCTGTCAGGCTCGTGGCCGGTGGAGGGCCTAATCTCGCAGGGACTAATATGAGTGAGAAAAGGCAACATTTTTTAAAAGAATATGACTGGATCAGAACCGGGCTGATGTATGAGCCCAGGGGGCACGACATGATGTCGGGGAGCATCCTCTATCCACCTCATAACCCGGAAAATGATGTCGCCGTTTTATTTATTGAGACCAGCGGCTGTCTGCCCATGTGCGGGCACGGAACTATCGGAACCATTACAATTGCCATAGAAGAGGGCCTCATCAGCCCAAGAGTTCCGGGTACAATAAGGATGGAGGCACCTGCAGGGCTTGTTATCATTGACTATAAACAGGAAGGAAAGAAGGTGCTTTCCGTAAAACTGCGGAATGTTCCATCCTACCTGGCGGCCGAAAGCCTTGAAGTAGAATGCCCTGATCTCGGACTGCTCACCGTGGATGTGGCTTATGGAGGAAACTATTATGCCATAGTGGATCCGCAGCCTAACTTTAGCGGACTGGAACACTTCACTGCCGGGCAACTGATTGCCTGGAGCCGGGAGCTGAGGAAGCGCATCAACGAAAAGTATACGTTTGTGCATCCCCTGGATCCCACAATAAACGGGTGTTCCCATATCTTGTGGGCTGGTGCAACTCTTTCTTCTGATGCTACTGCCCGTAACGCTGTCTTTTATGGCGAAAAGGCAATAGACCGTTCACCATGCGGAACCGGGACCTCGGCCAGAATGGCTCAATGGTTTGCCAAAGGAAAATTGAAAAAGGGGGATGTCTTTGTACATGAGAGTATTATCGGCAGTAAGTTTACCGGCAGGGTAGAAGATGTGGTCACTCTCGGAGAGTATGAGGCGATTATTCCGAGTATAGAGGGATGGGCGAAAATTTATGGATATAATACAATTAAAATTGATGACGACGATCCATACGCACATGGATTTCAGGTATTATAACCTGCCCGTTATCCTATAAATTATCATAATGGCAAGTGTAATTATCATTGGTGGCGGAATTATCGGCTTATGTTCAGCGAAGTATTTGAATGAAGCAGGGTTCAAAGTCACAATCCTTGAAAAAGGAAACCTTAGCGACAATTGTTCTTTCGGCAATGCCGGAATGATTGTTCCCAGTCATTTTATACCACTGGCGGCTCCGGGTATGATCCAGCAGGGTATTAAATGGATGTTTAACAGTAAAAGTCCTTTTTATGTCCGGCCTTCACTTAATCCTGACCTGTTTTCCTGGGGAATGAAGTTCCTGAAGAAGGCTAACCCGGCTCATGTACAACAGTCGGCAGCTCCTCTTCGTGATATATCTTTGCTCAGCAAGAAGCTTTACGAAGAGCTTGATAAAAGTGCAGACTTTTCTTTCGGCCTTGAGGAGAAGGGAATCCTGATGTTTTACAAAACAGAAAAAGCAGCTGAGGAAGAGGCTCATCTCGCGGAGAAAGGCAAAGAACTTGGTCTGGATATGGGCATTCTCAGTGCTGCCGAGTGTAAAGCATTGCAGCCCGGTCTTAATCTGGAAGTTTTGGGAGCCGTTCATTATCGTTGTGATGCTCATTTATATCCCAACCAGCTCATGGAGGGATTAACCCGGCTCCTGGAGTCACGTGGTGTTGAAATTGTGAGGGAACATGAGGTGACAGATATTGAAACACAAAACGGCGCTGTTTCGGCTGTTCGGGCAGGGAATAAACAGTGGCTGGCCGACCATTATCTTATTGCCGGAGGTTCCTGGTCTCCATCGATTGCGCGGCTGGCCGGCCTGAAAGTACCTATGCTGCCGGGGAAAGGATATTCCTTTATGGTGAAGGAACCTGAAAGACGGATGAAGATCCCCGCGTTATTAGCCGAAGCCAGGGTTGCCATTACGCCCATGAACGGCAGCATCCGTTATGGGGGCACCATGGAAATAGACAGGATAAACAACAGAATAAATATGAACCGGGTGAAGGGAATCGTTGAAGCCATCCCTCGGTACTTCCCTGACCTTCGCCCCGTGTTACCTGCTGAAAAGGATATATGGTTTGGCTTCAGGCCGGCTTCTCCGGATGGATTGCCCTACATCGGACGTGCTAAAAAATATAAAAACATGACCATAGCTACAGGACATGGAATGATGGGATTGAGTCTCGGTCCGGCAACCGGTAAGCTGGTAAGCCAGATTGTAAGCGAAAAAAGCACAGATATTGACATAAAAGCATTCTCTCCTGACCGCTTTAGTTGAGAAGAGGAATATATTTTGTGATGTTGAAGGGCTTTTCGGAAACGGAGGGCTCTTTTTTTATTTAAACGTCCTTCATAATTGTCTGAAAGGCCTTTTTAACCTTAAATTAACAAAGACTTCTCATATTTTAACCGCTTAGATTAATACTCTTTTAATAATGAGGTAATATTTGTAAATTGAGTTCATCAAAATCCGAGCACTCTATGAAAGTATTGCAATTCACCATTCCTGTAGCTCACGACAAAAGTGTAATAGTGCAGCAAGACCATCTCCCGCATTTCTATCCCTATCTTCATCGTCATACCGAGGCGCAGATAGCATGGATCCAGGAGGGAGAGGGGACTTTAGTAGCCGGAAATAATATGCATGGATTTAAACCGGGAGAGATTTATTTCGTTGGTCCGAATCAACCGCATTTATTCAAAAGCAACCCGGAGTATTTCGGAAATGACGACAGCAAAAAGGCCAGTTCCCTGATGCTGTTTTTTAACCCATGCGGTCCGCTGGCATCTTTGTTTGGTCTTCCGGAGATGAAGTCGTTTAAGGCATTTATTGATCAGAACGCCCAGGGATTCAAGGTTCCTTCCATGTATGCTGAAGAGGTCTCTATGCAGATGCGGGAAGTCCAGGATGCCAGCGGACCTGACCAGCTCATGCAATTCTTTCTCCTTCTGAAGTTCCTGAGCAAGATGAAGGTGAAGCTTCAGCCTCTTTCTTCATTTGGCAATGCTGCTTCTTTCAGTGAGAATGAAGGAATCAGGATCAGTAATATCTATAATTATATTTTGCAGCACTACAGTAAAGACATTACGCTCGAAAATGTCTCAGATGCTGCCCATATGACCCCCCAGGCATTCTGCCGGTACTTTAAAAAGCATACGGGGCATACGTTTATCTCATTCCTGAATGAAACGCGCATCAACGAGGCCTGTAAAAGACTGACGAATGGTATGTACGACAGTATCTCAGCAGTGGCATATAATTGTGGTTTCAACAGCATTACCAATTTTAACAGGGTATTTAAAAGTATTATAGGAAATTCTCCACGTGAATACATAGATAATTATTTAAAAAACGTAGGTTAGCGGTATACTTTACTTATTAAAATGTATTCTATTTCAGAGAGATTAAAAAGTTACAGTGCTAAGGTTGTACTGGTCCTTGGCCTTTCCGTTGTTTTTCAGTCAGTAAGTATTTCCGTTTCCGGCCAGGCCAGGCAGGTGACTCAATGGTCGGAGGATGGTTATTCCTATTATTCCGCAGATCCGGAAGGGATCACCGGAACGGATATGAGAACGGGAACCAAGACCGTTTTTATTGATAAGCAGGCATTAACCTTGCCTGGAAACGGCGTTCCCGTTTCTGTAAAGCGTTTTTTATTTTCGCTTGACCGGAAAAAGGTATTGATTATGACCAACACGAAGAAGGTCTGGAGATATGATACCCGTGGCGATTATTATGTGTATGATATTGCTTCCCGTGCTCTCAGGCAGTTGGGAAAGGGTTTGCCTGCATCATCCCTCATGTTTGCGAAAATCTCTCCGGACGGCAGCAAGGCTGCCTACGTGAGCCGGCATAATATCTACACAGAAGAGCTCGCGAGCGGAAAAGTGACAAAGGTGACCACTGACGGTACCGATCGCATGATCAACGGAACCTTTGATTGGGTATATGAGGAAGAATTCGGATGCCGGGATGGCTTCAGATGGTCTCCGGACAGCAAGAAGATCGCCTTCTGGCAAATTGATGCGACAAAAATCCGGAATTACCTGATGCTGAACACCACAGATTCCATTTATTCTTTCAACGTGCCCGTAGAGTATCCGAAGGCCGGACAGGATCCAAGTGCCTGCAGGATTGGTGTAGTGGGAGCAGACGGAGGAAGCGTTGAATGGGTGAAAGTACCGGGAGATGCTGTGCAGCATTATATTCCCCGCATGGAGTGGACTACGAACCAGAACGAGCTCATCATTCAGCAACTGAACCGTAAACAGAATGAAAGTAAGGTCATGCTCTGCAACCTGGGGAGCGGAACAGTAAAAACGTTATATACAGAACAGGATAAAGCATGGATCGATATAAAAAGCCGCTGGAATGATGATGATCCATCGGGCTGGGAATGGATAGCGGGAGGAAAAGAGTTTATTTGGGTAAGCGAGAAAGACGGCTGGAGGCATATCTACCGGGTAGACCGTAACGGAAAAGAAACACTGATCACTAAGGGGAATTACGATATTACCGGCATTGGCTTGATTGATGAAAAGAACGGCTATATATATTTCGATGCTTCCCCTGACAATGCCACCCAGTCTTATCTTTACAGGGTAAGCCTTAGCGGAAAAAAGCAGGCGGAGCGTGTTACTCCTGCTTCCTTTAAAGGAACCAACGGCTACATGTTATCACCTAACGGAAAGATGGCATTTCATTCTTTTTCAAGTGCGTCGGTCTATCCTGGTTCAGAAGTTGTGAGCCTTCCGGATCATAAGGTCGTGGGTAAAACGATGGCTATGGAAACATCAAAAAGGAATAAGGTAGAGTTCTTTAAAGTAAAAACGGCAGATGGTGTGGATATGGATGGCTGGATGGTCAAGCCATTGAACTTTGATCCGTCAAAAAGATACCCGGTACTGTTTTATGTGTATGGAGAGCCTGCCGGGCAAACGGTAACAGATTCTTATGGCACGGGCTTTAACCGTTTGTATGACGGGAATATGGCAGAAGATGGCTATATCTATATTTCGGTAGAAAACCGCGGTGCCCCTGCTCCTAAGGGAAGAGAATGGCGCAAGTCTATTTATAAAAACATCGGGATCCTGAATATCCGCGACCAGGCTATGGCCGCAAAAGAAATTTTAAAATGGCCTTTTGTCGATTCCTCACGCGTTGCTGTATGGGGATGGAGCGGCGGAGGATCATCTACACTAAACCTCCTGTTCCAGTATCCTGACATTTATAAAACAGGGATCTCGGTTGCCGCAGTTGCCAATCAGCAGAGCTATGACAATATTTACCAGGAGCGCTATATGGGAAATCCAGCGGAAGATGCAAAGCCATTTATCCAGGGCTCTCCTATCACTCACGCAAAGGAACTTAGGGGGAATCTCCTATATATCCACGGTACCGGTGACGATAATGTTCATTATCAGAATGCAGAGCTGTTAATTAACGAACTTGTGAAATACAACAAACAGTTCCAGTTGATGTCGTACCCCAACCGTACACATTCTATTTCAGAAGGTGAGGGTACGGGTAAGCATCTTTCCACACTGTTTACGAACTTCCTGAAACAGTATTGCCCTCCGGGAGGGAAATGAAGTAGTAAGTAGTAAGTAATAAGTTATAAGTTTGGGGTTAAAGTGGAGAGTTTAAAGGTTATAGCTGCATAAGGGTTGGTGCTTTAACCTGAAAATTTTGGTTTAAAGAGGGGGCGGAGTAAATTGGGCATGCCAAAAGCCGGTATCTGTTTGCTTACTGCTCTAAACAAATATATGACACTTGGTACGA
>NZ_QEAS01000003.1:270914-273259 GCF_003130405.1 Pararcticibacter amylolyticus | reverse complement strand
TCTGCCTTCAGCCATTAATAACAGAAATGTCTCATAATATATCAAATCTCATAAAGTGTTGTGTTTTAGCAGCAGCTTTTGCGTTGCCGGGAGGGGCTTCGGCCCAGCTTATGGCCGATAAGGAAACGTTTACCAGGGCGGACTCGCTGAGAGGAAATCTGACGGATTTAAGGACTTGTTATGATATCAGGTATTATCACCTGGATGTGAAGCTGGATATAGGAAAGAAGTTCATCAGCGGGTCAAATGTATTTGAGTTTACGGCTACACGTGACTTTAATCGTCTGCAGTTTGATCTTTTTGATAACCTGAAAGTTGAAAAGATTGAATATAACGGCACTGAGCTGCAGTTTACAAGGGAGTTTAATGCTGTATTTGTATCCTTTCCGAATACTGTTAAACAGGGGCAGAGGGATCGTTTTAAAGTTTTTTATTCAGGCAAGCCGGTGGAAGCAAAGAATGCACCCTGGGATGGCGGTGTTATGTTTTCTAAAGACGATAGCGGCAAGCCCTGGGTTGCTACCGCTTGTCAGGGGGTAGGAGCGAGTATCTGGTGGCCAAATAAAGACCACCAGTCTGATGAAGTCGACAGCATGCTGATCAGTGTTACAGTACCCGAAGGATTGCAGGATGTGTCGAACGGAAGGCTCCGGAAAGTAAGTCCCGCTGGCAATGGATATACACGCTATGACTGGTTTGTAGCCAACCCGATTAATAATTATTGCGTTTCACTGAATATTGGTGATTATGATCACTGGGGCGAGGCTTTTGATGGGGAGAAAGGTAAACTGGATCTTGATTTCTGGGTTTTGAAAGCTAACCGGAAGAAAGCGGAGAAACAGTTTGCAGCTAACGTTAAGCCTATGCTGAAGGCTTTTGAATATTGGTTCGGGCCATATCCCTTTTATGAAGATGGGTATAAACTTGTAGAAACACCGCATTTAGGAATGGAACACCAGAGTGCTGTTGCATATGGGAATAAATTTCAGAACGGCTACATGGGCCGTGATCTTTCGGGTACGGGATGGGGATTGAAATGGGACTTCATTGTTGTCCATGAAAGCGGGCATGAATGGTTTGGAAACAACATTACATCGAAGGATCTGGCCGATATGTGGATCCACGAAAGCTTTACCAATTACTCGGAATCTCTCTTTATCGAAAGCCTTTACGGGAAGAAAGCAGGCCAGGAGTATGTCCACGGTACCCGCGGAGCTATCCTTAACGACAAGCCGGTTCAGGGTATATATAACGTCAATAAGGAAGGTTCGGGAGATATGTACTATAAGGGCGGCAATCTGCTGAACATGATCCGAACCATCATTAATGATGATACAAAGTGGCGCCATATATTGAGGGGGCTCAACAAGACATTCTACCATCGTACAGTAGATGCAACTGATATCATTTCCTACATCAACGGTCAATCCGGAATAGATCTGAGCAAGGTGTTCGGACAGTATTTGAAGTTTAAGAATATTCCTACCCTGGAAGTGAAATTTGAAAAGGGTAAAACATTTTGCAGGTGGATTGCTGATGTGGATGATTTTGATATGCCGGTAAGGCTCAGGGTAAAGGGCGGTGAGTACCAATTTGTTAAACCATCGACATCATTCGCAGAAATAGCGCTTCCAGGTGCCACAAAAGAAAACTTCGAGGTCGATTCCTTTAATTATTACATCGGATTGCTGCTTGAATAAGCCGCAGGCAGACTCATATCCTGCTTTAAGAAGCGTAGCTGTTAAAGTGGGTGTGATATTCATGAGTTTTTTTGTGGTCTTTCTTCTAAAAGTTTCTTTGCAAACTTCCTAATAACTATTATCTTAGCAACAGATTAAACGACAATCTCTACCCACAATTTCCAAGTTTTCCCGAGCTCAGACAGACCATAGGAAAAGGTATGGTTGCCACCGTGCCTTTTATGATATATTTTCTATACGTTTCCATATTCAATCGGCCTTCAGTCCACAGCGAGTCCACATAGGGGGCAGACAGATGTGGACTCGCTGTGGACTGAAGGCCGGTTCTTGGCACTTTCATTCTCCAAAAATGTAAATTACAGTTACAATACCTTTGGTGAACTTTCGGGGGGACTTGCTATCAGTGAAAAATGAGGGGGGGGACGGGCCGATCTGCTTATTAAGCAAATATACATTTATATGCTGGTCATTGCGGGAGGGAGTGTTTCTTTTTTTTTTGATTTTCGCTAATCTCGCTTCCGGGTGTTTATATGTTGATGGCCGGCGTTTCGGGATGGCTTTGTTTTTATACATTCGTTTTTCTACTTTATGAATAAATTCTTTGAATTTTTCTCCGAAGCATTATATTTGCAATCCAATCAGCAA
>NZ_QEAS01000003.1:264526-270855 GCF_003130405.1 Pararcticibacter amylolyticus | reverse complement strand
CTCCGATATTCTCCACTCAAAAAAAGAGCGAAAATACAGCTCAAAAACAGTGAATTACTAATATAATGCCATCTTTAAGATTAAAGATGGCATTTTTTATGCCTCTTACAAGTACAGCTTTTTGCTCTTTTTTTCGATAATGTTTCACAAATGTTTCACAGAGGAGAGAGAAATGGCAACATTTAAACCGGTTATTGAAGAGCACTGGAAAAAGGAGGAGAATACCTGGAACGTGAAAATTCGGTTGATCCATAAACGCCGACCGAAATACATTGACACTCCTTTCTTTGTTACCAAGAAACACCTGACCCAATCCTTCGAACTAAAAGACGATTTCGTCTATGATGCGGTTCATGAAATAATAAAGGTTATCGAAATAAGATCCTTGCTCTGGGTGCTGAAGTTGATTATATGGATGCCGAGGATCTAAAAGCCTTTTTAACAAAGAGGGAAGAGAAAGGCCAGGTCGATTTTGTTGCCTTCTGCAGGACCTTTATCAAGTCTATAAAGTCTGATAGAGATTCGTCAGCTGGGTGTTTTAATGCTGTAGTGAATAGTTTGGTCGATTTTTTGGCCGTGAAAACGTCTATGTGGCTGAGATAAATTACAAGTTCCTTGAATCATGGATAAATACCTCCGGACAGAGAGAACCATTCAGAGAGCAAACCAATACGGAAATTTAGTTACTACAATTAAGAAGCCTCTAAAGGATTCAGGGGTTCATCATTACATGCGGGATCTCCGGACGCTGTTTAAACAGGCAATGACCGACTTTAATGATGACAGTGGGATTATCCGCATAGCTCATTATCTCTTTAAAAAATTTAAGATAGGGGATCCTCCGGAAACTGAAAAGCGTAACCTGAAGGTCGAGGATCTAAAGGTTATCCGGGATATTGATCCTACTTTGTTAAAGGGTCGTGCCGCTCTAGCCCGTGATGTCTTTATGTTATCCTTTTAGTGCAGAATCTGAGCTCCCTTAGCTATATAAAAGAGTCAATGGGTCACGAACTTGAATCCAAACTGCCCTTTACCTGGATGATCTGGACGATGAGCCAATTGCTGATGAAATAAACAGGGCTTTGAATTTTGATGAAAGAAACCCAAAAAGACAAAAGGAAGAATCGGGGTATCTGAGGCTATCATCAGGCTCAAATTATATTGTATGGCTTTTTTTTAAAATAACATTAATGTAATCACTTCTTAATGTAGTTTACCAATATTGCAAACGCAAGCCAGATGATCTGGAATTTTTAAAACAAAATAAACTCTCAAGAAAAAAGACCTTTATGAATAATTCAAACAATCTAGGAACTTAACCTCCTCCCAATAATCTTTGAACCACTTGAGTATCCGATATAAAGTGTCCTTATTCAACGAGATGCATTATAACACTTCTCTTATTCCCCTTATAAAAGTATGTTGAGAAACATAGAAAAATATAGTTGAATGAATCAATAAAAGCCAATAGAATTCCAGTGTATACCCTATTGCACTTGAATTAAACAGATATTCAGAAATAGTTCCCTGAAATTCAATGTAAATAGTCGTTCTCAATTATCAATATGAAAAAACTTTTCGTTCTAAAAGTATTCCTTTGTTTGGCTACCCTGAATGTACAGGGGCAGGAAGAAGAAGTCAATGAAGTTCTTGTGTCCTCTCCTAATGTGAGTTCATTATTCAGAGCGGGTGCCGTCCCTGTTAATAAAAGCAACGGCACTATGAATATTGAAGTTCCGATATTTTCTACCACGGTGCATGGAAATCCAATAAATGTTAGTCTGAACTATAATACGCAGGGAATAAGGGTTAATGAAGTTGCTTCCGAAGTTGGGCTTGGGTGGTCGCTAAATCAGGGCGGAGTGATTACAAGAGACGTAAAGAGCAGGAGTGATAACGTGAATGCACCTTACTATAACGAAATCGAACAGTTTAAAGCTATTAAAAGCCCGGATGCTGATCTGGAACTCAAAAACAGGTCGATATATGCTACCACCAGAGATATAAGCCATGATTATTTTGACATGGAACCGGATATTTACAGCTACAGCTTTGACGGGTACTCCGGTAAGTTCTATCTCTTTCCCAATGGTAAACATTATACATTCCCGGCCTCGCCTTTAAAAATTGAGTATGAGGATATGCAGGGAAATGGAAAATGGATCATAACAGCTCCAAATGGCAATAAATACTTTTTCGGATATAACGAGGATAACTCAAAATCTGCTTTTGATTTCTCCAATACTAGCCTTAGTTCCTCTAATACCTCCTATAGCTCATTCAGCGGAGTAAGTTCCTGGTTCCTGTTAGAGACCAAAATGGCAAATCAGGAAAAAATAATCTATAACCATACCTTTAAAGATTACGGGTTTTCTGCAGATATCAGTGAGAAGTACAAACATGTTTTCATTGGGGAGATTAATTCCTGCCAAAATGGAACCGAGTTTACAGATGTGTATGCCTGGATTAATTCATTTGAAATAGAATCGATTAATTACAAAGATCTGAAGATTCAATTTATCAGAGATCTGAACCGTCGTGATCTTATCGGCGCTAATGCCGTGACAAGCATCCTGGTTTTTCGCGGCCAGGATCAGATCAAGAGGTACGATTTTGAATATTACTATAATACACCGTCTAACCCCGCATCCAACAGCAGTTCTGGCTTAGGTTCTGATTTCACCCTTCGGCTTTTTTTAAAAAAGATTACCCTTGTCAGTAACAACCGGTCTGAGATGTACAGGGAATTTGCCTACAAAGGAGATGGTCCCTCCCGGCTTAGCAGGGCCAGGGACCATTGGGGATTCTTTAACGGAAAAGCTAATACAACGCTGGTTCCCTCATCAACGTATTTCAACGGCACAACAATGTACGCTATTCCGGGTATTGTAAGCTTTGAAGGTGCCGATAGGGAAGCAGATGAAGTTGCCGCCCAGGCGATGATCCTGACATCAGTAAAATATCCCACCGGCGGAAAGTCTGAGTTTACCTATGAGAGCAACAGAGTAAAGAATACTACGACATCGCTACCTGCACAAATCAGAAAGTATGCACATGTGCAATTTGAAAACCGTATAACCGATACCACGTATTTTTCAGTAAACAATCCCGTTGTCGACAGCTCGCCGCCTACTGCCGATGTTAGCTATTCAATCATTAATGATGACGCAAGTATCAATGTTAACTTAATAAGGGAAGGGTGTGCCGAACTGATCCTTTATAATATTAGTTCCGGGCTGACAGTCAAGGTTGATAAGCTCTATCAGCAGCAATATCCAACCAATCTCCGACTACCTGTAGGTAATTATAAAATGTATTTCCGCTGGCCTAATGAGAGTACGTCCTGTTCAGATATCAACAATTTTCTTTTCTATGTAACACTGAACTGGGTGGAAAATAATGATCCTGTAAATCCCATTATTTCTGACAAAATCGTTGGTGGACTACGGGTAGCGGAGATCAGAAATTATGACCACAATTCACAATTATTAACCAAGAAGATTTTTAAGTATAACGAGGACAACTCTGTTTTTTCAAGCGGCTATCTTGAGCAGGACCCGGTTTACACTGTGAAACTATCTAAATCCCCCTGCATGAATGATGTATTTGGCACAGATAGCCAGCTTCCCACCACAGGCACCAATGGCAGCATCGTTTTGTACAATGTCGTTACCGAACTGGATGTGGATGGGAATGGTCATGAATCCAAACAAAAGAGTTATTTTACCACCAGTAATGATTATCCACCAACAATATTCTCCTCACTTCCTTCTGGAGGATACAAAGAAATCAATTCATACGAGTGGAGACGGGGCCTGTTAGTAAAGGACCAAATATTCTCCCAAAAGCAGAACAATTGGGATCTCATTCAAGAAAAGCTCTATCAATATTCATTCAACAGTACCCAAAATTCCGAATTTCCCAGTGATTTTATTAGCGGAGTGACGAGAGCTCAAATAGTTAACTATGTTATTTATGGCTACTGGGAATACGAGTTTACAGAATATACGAAGGAGAACGAGTGGATCTATAAATCGAAGGAAATTACCAAAACATATGATCAGGGCGGAGAAAAAACTAGTATTAAAAACTATTACTACGGCAATCCCCTTCACAGGCAAGTGACTAAAATAGATGAGAATACAAGTGATTTGAGCACTGTTTCCGTCATCAAATCCTATCCTCATGAGATGGTAAAAGACAATAAGGACCCTCATGGGATTTATCATGAAATGATAACTAAAAACATAATTGATCCTGTCGTGGAGGAGGAGTCGTTCAAAGCAAATACTCAGATCAGTTTTCGCCGTAATAATTACGGGGAGCCGTATCCTGGATTATTTTTGACCGATTCTATACAAACTAGATCAGGGGTATCCAGTCCGATTGAGACCTTAATAAAATACCAAAGATATGACGCTGAAGGCAACATAGAAGCTTTGGAAAAAAGAAAAGGTCCCTCAATAAGCTATTTATGGGATTATAAAAATAACTATCCAGTAGCCGAAATAAAAAATGCTTCCAATGCAGAAGTTGCCTATACAAGTTTTGAAGCTGAAAATAAAGGTGGCTGGAGTTATACCGGTTCTATGCAACTTAATTCTGATGCACCTTTCGGTAAAAAAATCTATAACTTAAACAGTGGTGTGGTTACCAAAGGCGCACTTAATACTGGCAGACAATATATCCTGACATATTGGGCGAATAGCACCTCTGCGGCAAATATAAGCGGAGGACCGGCCGAAAAGATAAGATCTTATAACGGTTGGGTTCAGTATAAACGTATTCTCTCTGGCGTTTCTTCGGTACAATTGTCCGGCAATTATCTTATTGATAACTTGTGTCTGTACCCTTCCATTGCTACCATGACGACCTATACCTATGATCCGTATGTCGGTATGACGAGCAAGACTAATACTGATGGGAGTACTACATATTATCAGTACGACGATTTTCAACGTCTATGGCGCATTCAAGATCAAAGCGGTAAAGTGTTAAACGAATATAATTATCACTACAAACAATAATTTTAAAATTCACTAAACATACCCAATATTATGAAACCCCTGATATTCTTCCTTTCCCTTTTCACAGCTTGCTTTTTTTCCTGCTCTTTAGGTTACGCTCAAACCAAGCAGGACAGTATTGCCCCCGGGCAGCGCGTTTTGAGTTTTTCCGGTCAAAAGCGAATTCAACTTAACTTCTATAAACGCACTTTGAAAATCGATTCCATCAAAGCTGAACAAGTAGACAAAGTACAATCCGGCTATAAAGAATCCATGAAGGCTCTGGAAGCCGACAAAAGTCTGAGCCTGGAAATCCGGAGGGAGCGGATCAGGACCCTGATAGAAGAACGTAACCGGAAGCTGGCCACCTTCCTGAGCCCTGAGCAACAGGAACAGATCGTTCCCTCCTCCGAACGGTAAGTAAAGACAAAGACAAAATCGAGAAATAATTCCTGCAGATCATCATGCCCCAACCTCTAATAAAATATAAAGCGCACACAGGTTTCAAGATAGCCAGTGCCCTCGTTGCCATTCTGTATCTAACGATAGCCAGTGCCCTCGCTCAGAACGGTACTTATAAATATGATCCCATCTATGCAGGTTCATTCAGCCCTTGCGGCGGAAATTACACCGATTCGCGAAACAATTCTTATTATAACGGGATCTCCTATTCAGACCACTATAACCGGAACACCAGCAGCAGTCAGCCCTATGGACAACCCAGCCCCGACGTTTGGTATTATTTCACAGTAGGGGCCAGCTCAGATATCACAATTTCCCTTTGCGGAAGCAGCTTTGATACCTACGTACATTTGCTGGACGGAGAAGACCAGATTATAAGTAACGATGATTCAGATTGTGGCGCCCAATCCAAACTAACATATCCCGGACTCCCGGCAGGAATTTATTATGTCGTGGTAGAGGGTTATGGCAGCAGCACCGGTAACTATACACTCCAGATCAGCAGCCCTTCGGTAAGTTCACCACCTGCCGGTGCGAACAGGAACAATGCCATCCAGGCAGGGACGTTCAGTTCCTCAGGAAGCTTTACACATACGATGAGCAATGCCGACCCCTGCCTGGGGAATGATATCGGACAGCTGAGCAATGATATCTATTATCAGTTCACACTGACGAACTCATCAGTAGTAACCCTATCTCATTGTGGCAGTGGTTTTGATACCTATATGCACCTGCTTAACAGTTCAGGCGGCACCATCGCCACTAATGATGATAACAACGGTCCTATGTGTCCGGGTATAACCGCTTACCTGCAGACCACACTTCCAGCCGGAACTTATTACGTAGTATCAGAAGGTGCTG
>NZ_QEAS01000003.1:231665-264488 GCF_003130405.1 Pararcticibacter amylolyticus | reverse complement strand
GCGGCGGTCAATGGCCCTCAGCCCAGCCAGGACCAGAACTATATCCTGACGATGACCCCAAGGAAGCCATTTGACGGAACAGCAGACATCAAAAGCAAAAGCGCCAACGATGTCCAGTCCACCATTCAGTACTTCGATGGTCTGGGCAGGCCTCTTCAGACCGTACAGTATAAAGGAGCCCCTTCACAGAACAAGGACCTGGTCGTCCCCAACGAATACGACGCCTTCGGCCGGGAAGCAAAGAAATACCTCCCGTATGCCGATGCCAACAACACCGGCTCTTACAAACCGGCAGCCCTTACCAGCCAGCCCGTTTACTACACGTCCCCCGGATCTGGAGTAAGCCCCATTCCATACCCCTTTGCCCAGACCCGCTTTGAGCCTTCGCCCCTGAACCGGGTTGAAGAACAAGGGGCCCCCGGCGCAGCATGGCAGCTCAGCACAAGTGGCGTGAGCGGCTCAGGTCATACCGGCAAGGTCGAATACAGCACCAATACCGCCAGCGGAGACCGTGCGGTGCGCCTGTACCGGGCAGAAACCGTCACTACGGCAGATCACCAGCACGAAAGGACACTGAACTCTACAGGTAACTATGAAGCCAGCCAGCTCTACCTCACCATCAATAAAGATGAGAACTGGACAAGCGGCAAGACCGGTACCAGCGAAGAATATAAAGACAAACAAGGCCAGGTAGTGCTCAAACGCACCTGGAAAGATGAAAGCACGCCCTATTCCACCTACTATGTCTACGACGACTTTGGCAACCTCAGCTTCGTGTTGCCACCCGGAGCAGAACCCGACAACGGAGGCATAGACGCCACCAAACTCAATAAATACTGCTACCAGTACCGTTACGACGGAAGGAACCGGCTGATCGAAAAGCGCATCCCCGGAAAAGACGGATGGGAAAGCCTGGTGTATAATCAGAATGATCAGCTAGTGTTAGTCCAGGACCCTAAGCAGGCTCTGAGCGGGAAATGGACCTTTACCAAATATGACGGCCTGGAAAGGGAAGTGATGACTGGAGAATATCAGAATAGCGCATCGAGAGCAAGTCTTCAAAATACCCTTAATTCACAATCAGTAAACTGGGAGACATATTTAGGAGGAAGTGTGAATGAGGGGTACAGCAACCTTAGTTTTCCCACCAGTTCCTTTACTGCATTTACAATTAATTATTATGATGGGTACACCTTTTCCGGCAGTAATGTTTTTGGTTCTTTACCTGTTGCAAGAAGCCTGAAAACTCACAGCCTTTTGACTGGGACAAAGACAAGGGTGTTGGGTACAAGTACCATGCTGAGGAGTCTGACGTTTTACGATGATGATGGCAGGGTGATGCAGGTAAAAAGCGAAAATTACAGAGGTGGAGTAGATAGTGTTCTAACCACTTATACATTCACTGATGAGCAGGAAACCATTACACACTATCACAATAGTCCCGGAAGTAAACTTACCATCAGGACACGTTACGAATATGACCATTTAGATAGGTTAGTTAAAACCTGGAACCGAATCAACAATGCAGCAGAAGTATTACTATCAGAGAATGTTTATAACGAAGTTGGGCAACTCTGGCAAAAGAAGCTTCATAATGCGGCTCAGACCATAACTTATAACTATAATGAAAGGGGCTGGACAACATCATCCGTCACCCCCAAATTTGATCTCAAACTGCGTTACAATAACCCAACAAAAGGAGCGTCACCGCAGTATAATGGGAACATTTCCGAACAGGAATATACAGGTAGCCATAGTGGTAACCGATGGTTTACTTACAGCTATGATGCCTTGAACAGGCTGACAAATGCTGTCTCCAGTCATACGGGTAACAAACTTGGAGAGACCCTTTCTTATGACAAGATGGGTAACATTCAGAACCTGGCAAGGGGGAACTACGGATCGCTTGTTTATACCAACGATGCAAATCGGGTAAGCAGTGTCAGTGGGTTTAAGAATGGAAGTTTTCAGTATGACGCCAATGGCAATACAACTGTCGACGGGATAAGAAATCTTACGACTTCTTATAACTATTTAAACTTACCGATGCAAGTTACTGGGGCTGTCAGTGCAGTTTACACGTATGATGCCACGGGAGACAAACTTCGATCTGTTCAGGGAAACACAACTAAAGATTACATTTTAGGCATTCAATATACAAACGGATCAATCGATTTTGTCCATACAGAAGAAGGAAAGGCCGTCAGAAATACTGACGGCAGCTATAGATACGAATATAATATACCTGACCACCTTGGTAATACGAGAGTTGTTACAGACGCAACAGGGAATGTTATCCAGGAAGAGGAATATTATTCATTTGGTCTAAACGCTTCGCTCTTCGTTTCAGGAGAAAAAAGTAAGTATTTATATAATGGAAAAGAACAGCAGGATGTCTTAACAGATCAATATGATTATGGGGCCAGGTTTTATGATCCGGTAATAGGAAGGTTTACAACCATTGATCCGTTAACAGATGAGTATGAAAGCATCTCCGGTTATAATTACGTTTTGAACAATCCCATCCTCATGGTCGATCCCGATGGAATGATGGCTGATAGTATTGGTAAAATTCCGGTACTCTTCCCCACTCCAAAGCCTCCTTCTGTCGCCCCAATATTGGTGATTCCCAAGCCGGGCTTGGTAGATGCGAGCGTAATTCTTGAGCAGGTCACGATAATAGGCCGTAAAATAACTGCTGTCCTAGCAGCTGTCGGCTCGGCCGCAGGTGCTGCAGTTTTGACAGCAGGGTTGGTATTTGTTCCATCCAACGTACATCAGGAAAGGAGATATTCTGATTTTCCTGATGGTTTCAAGACTCCATTTATGCCACCACCTCCTTATATTCCGAATAATACTAATAAGGATGAAGAGGAAAAGAAGAAGACACAAGTTAACTTTGCAAGTGAACACACAAAGAATAAGAGAAAATCTAATTGGAATAAGCACACAAAAACAAGATCTGGTCAGCAATACGGATCGTCAAGGAATTCAAAACGTGGGGAGAAGAACAAGAAATTTCAGAAAGAAGATAATCCTAATAAGAAGAAGTAAATGGAAGAGACAATGAATGACAATTATAAATTGAAATTTTCTGAAAAAATAAACAGCTATTTTCAAGATGATGAATGGGAGCTAGCAAGGGCTGCTCTAGAAAAAGAACTTAAAAAGTATCCCGATGAATACTGGCTGAAAACAATGCTTTCAAGTGTCTACTACGAGTTAAGAGACTACCAGAAAGCGCTACTACTTTCTGAACAAGCATTACAGGACAACCCACAAGATTATTTAGTTCTTGACAATTATGCCGTTGTTTTGAGTGTTATTCCAGGCCGGGAAAAAGACGCTATAGACCAATTACAGAGGATAATCAGGGAAGATATAAATAATATTGCTTACGGAGAATACAGTGAAGGCATGAGATGGGCAAAATCGATTGTGAACGACTCTCGTGCAAGACTTGCTTTAGTGAATGCGTCGATCAATGAACGTGGAAAAGCCCTGGATCTATTACGTGAACATCTGGCAAACAGACAAAGAGGAATATTCAGCAATTTTTCCAAAAGAGAGATCATAAAAAAGATAAGGAAAATAGAAGAAAGTTTGTGATCTTCTTTGTATTCATTATTTTTTAGTCGAAGCTAACGCATTGGGGCTTTGATTTTAATTGATGATTGGGTATATTACCTTAGATCAAAATCAAGCTCTCGTGTGTTAGCAGGTTTTTCAAGAATTTTCGATGACCTTTCGATGACCTCCAAAGATGGTTAAAAGCGGTTTAAAGGAGCATAATTTTGAAAGTATAAAGTTTTAAAAGTATTGATAATTAGTATTTTGCGTTTTGTTTAATGTTGTTTTAAATCTGTTTCAGACTGGATGGCATGCAAGAGGTCATCGGTTCGACTCCGATATTCTCCACTTGAAAATCAGGCACTTACAAATCAAAGTAAGTGCCTTTTTTTTCGGTAACCTCCCAGTAACCTCCAAAAGCAATACAAAAGGATCAGTGAATCAGGTATGGAAATAGAGTTTTAACCACATACCTTTCATTTATGAACAGATTGACCCGAATAAATTGGAATTTTTGATTTTATGCAGCTGTATTACTGTAGTATTTCCTTTTGAACCAGAAGGCGAGATTCACCAACGCAATCAATGCAGGTACTTCCACCAATGGGCCAATCACGCCTACGAAAGCCTGACCACTGTTGATCCCGAAAACCCCGATAGCCACAGCAATCGCCAGTTCGAAGTTATTTCCGGCAGCCGTAAAAGCTATTGATGCACTTTGCGAATAGTCAGCGCCCGCTTTCTTACCAGCCAAAAAGCTCACTACAAACATCAGTGCAAAGTAGCTCACCAATGGTACAGCAATCCGCAGTACATCCGCCGGCAACTGTATAATCAGTTCACCTTTGAGGCTGAACATGACCACGATGGTAAACAGCAAAGCAATCAATGTAATAGGAGAAATAAGCGGGATGAAACGATCCTGATACCAGCTTTCACTTTTTAGGGCGATCAGTGCATATCTACTAATTACACCGGCAGCAAAAGGAATACCCAGGTAAATACCCACACTCTTTGCTATCTCCCCAATGGTAATATTCACATCCAGGCCAGTCACGCCAAAAAGCGGCGGTAAGACCGTAATGAACATATAGGCATACACACTGTACAGCAACACCTGGAAAATGCTGTTTAAAGCAATCAGACCAGCTGCATATTCCCTGTTTCCTTCTGCTAGTTCATTCCATACCACCACCATAGCGATGCAACGTGCCAGCCCGATCAGGATTAGGCCAGTCATATACTCAGGATAGCCTTTCAGAAAAAACAGCGCCAGTACAAACATTAAAACCGGCCCGATGATCCAATTGAGTAGCAGCGAGGTCACCAGTACTCTAAAATTCTGGAACACCTTGCCAATATGCTCATATTTCACCTTTGCCAATGGCGGGTACATCATCAGGATCAGTCCCACAGCCAGCGGTATATTGGTAGTACCACTGCTATAACTATTGATCCATACGGCAGAAGAAGGCATGAAATATCCCAAAGCGACACCGATTACCATAGCCAGGAAGATCCATAGTGTTAAATACCTGTCCAGAAAGCCAAGCCGCTTCCTTTCTGCCGCAGGGCTGCAATTGTTGGCACTCATGTTAGGCTATATTCTGTTTTATGAAGTCCCGGCTATACGCCTTGATCTGCTCACGCACCGCCCTGAACTGTTCCACAATCTCTGCTTCAGTACCTGCAGCTTTTGCCGGGTCAGGAAAGTTGTGGTGAAACTTCTGTGCCTTTGATGGAAAAAAGGGGCAACGCTCTTTAGCATTATCGCAAACGGTGATCACATAATCGAAATCAATATCCTTGTATTGATCCATGTTGCTGGAAGTATGGCCTGATATATCGATACCATCCTCCTGCATAGTAGCAATGGCGCGAGGGTTCACGCCGTGCGTTTCTACACCCGCGCTATACACCTCCGCTCTACCTCCTGCAAAATGGCGCAGATAACCTTCTGCTAATTGGCTACGGCAGCTATTGCCGGTACAGAGTACTAAGATTTTCTTCATATTGTTGTTTGAATAAGTTTAACTGCAACAGCCCGGAGCGCAGCAAGCCTCTGCATCCGCCGGCTTCTCAGCATATACAGTAATGCTATAGATGCCGGTTCGTGATGTTTTGAAAGCTGCCATTTGCTCCAGAGAAAGGTAACTGCTCAATATATCATCCGGTATAATAATCGCCTTCTGCTTCTGTATCAATATGCCTGTAAAACCGGCAGCATCGATTAAACCCATATAATCCTGTTTCTGAATGGCACCGGAAACACAACCCGCATACATTTCAGCGGCACTCTGGATACCTACAGGCAATTCACCCTCCAGAACAATATCAGAAATACTGAAATGCCCCCCCGGTTTCAATACACGGAAGATCTCTTTAAACACTCCGGCTTTATTCGGCACTAAGTTCAGCACACAATTACTTACGATCACATCAGCGGCATTCGCCGTGACCGGCATCGCTTCAATATCTCCCTGACGGAACTCGACATTATGAAAAGCCAGCTTTTCCGCATTTTGACGTGCCTTATCGATCATGGCAGGAGTAAAGTCAATGCCGATCACCTTACCGGTTTTGCCGGTTTCCGCGCGGGCAATAAAAGCATCATTACCTGCACCGCTACCCAGGTCAATCACTACATCCCCTTTTTTTATGCCTGCAAAAGCAGTTGGCAGGCCGCAACCTAAGCCCAGATCGGCATCAGCATTATAGCCTTCCAGTTGCGTATAATCATCACTCATGATGTTATACACTTCCGTGGAGCAACAGGAAGAACCACAACATGATGCCTGGTTATCTTCCTTAGCTTGTAAAGCAATCTCGCTGTATTTCTGCTTTACCAGTTCTTTCAGTTCATTTTCGGTACTCATAACTTTCTTTATTAATTGTATTATTGCAATATTGCGATAATTGAAAGCAAAAAAATATCAGCAGCACTCCTGCTCTGCCGGATTCACATCTTTAAAGAAGCTATTGAACAAAGCCTTATACTGCTTCCATACTTTAGGATTGATGCAGTAGCATACACTGGCTCCCTCAATGCTTCCCTGAATGATACCGGCCAGTTTCAGTTCCTTTAGATGCTGAGACACGGTTGCCTGCGCCAGCCCAAGTTCTTCCACAAAAGTGCTGGTAATGCAGACATTCTTTTTTATCAGGTATTGCAGAATAGCAATACGGGCGGGATGTGCCAAAGCTTTAGCCATAGCCGCCATCTCGTTTTGCTCTTTGGTAAATAAATCTGTCTTAGTAGCACCCATTGTTTAATAATATATCGCAATATTACGATGATTAAATATAAACTCAAAACAAAGGTGAAAAAAAGATTTTCCTGAAATTATCTGACTAAGGATCAGGCGCTCTTCCAGCTTCCCGCGGTTCTGAATGTTTCTACGGGAAACGGGCGTTGTGATTAATACTGGTTTAGATATTGGACTGGTATGGGGGACTTAATATTTTCAGTAACCTACGGTGAGCTCCAAAAGCAATATAAACCAGTTAAAAGTAATTAATACAAAGTTCCAAGTAAAACAAAATCATATATAGGTAGCGGCTATTATAAAGAAAAGAAGCTCAAGGCATCTATATATCCTCACTTTTAAGTTAATGCCTGGTTAAATGATTCTCTCAGAACCGGAGGCAGGTATCGGTAATAGAGAGGCTTACATTAAAATAGTAAGCTAAGAATTGGATAAAGCGGCGGACAACTATATTAATTAAATTTGTAGTCGATGTAACGAGTATCCACTATAATGAAACTAATACCTGTAAGAAATATTCATTCCAGTATAAAAGAACCCGACACATCCGGGGAATTTATCATTTGGGATTTATGTGAACTATTGTCTGGCAGGGATATGGTACAGGATCTGCACAGGCACGGTTTCTACTTCCTGCTCATTATAGAAAATGGTACCGGGGAACATACTATTGATTTTATATCTTATCCATTCGTTGCCCGGAGTATTTACCTGATGCGTCCGGGACAAGTACACAAGCTGACACTAAACTCAAATTGCAAGGGTTATCTTTTACAGTTTACGGATGAATTTTGTTTAAGTTATGATATTACAACAAAACAAACACTAAAGAAGATCTGCCAGAGAAGCTACTATCAGACTGAACCCGAAGCTTTTGAAAGAATATCATCTTTAATGACTGCCATATTACGGGAGATATCTGAGAAAAAATACAGGTATGAATATGCCATACAAATAAATGTTCAGTTGCTTTTTGTGGAATTATTAAGGCAGGTTCATTCTTTGACAGATGTAACTGACGGAAGAAAGTCTTATCAATCAGAGCGTTTAGAAGAATTTAAAGCGTTGATAGCTGATCATGTTTCAGACCATAAGCAGATTTTTTGGTATGCAGAGAGGATGAACTTAACTACCTACCAGTTAAATACCCTTTCAAAAAGAGCTTTAGGTAAATCGGGTTCAGAGCTCATTACCGAATATATCCTGCTCGAAGCAAAACGCTATCTTTTGGGCACAACCAATCAGGTAAGTCAAATCTCTCTGCACCTCGGTTATGAAGACATCTCCTATTTTATCCGTTTCTTTAAGAAGCACACCGGCTATTCTCCTGAGGCGTTCAGGAACAACTTTAAATAAGTCCCACACAACTTTATTTTTGTCCTATTACCGGGATTGTGCCCAATAATACCTTTGCAACCATGATATGCAAAATGGATGAAAACAACATTCAAAATACTGCTGACGGCGTGCCTGTTGTGTTTTATGGACAGAAGTGGTTGCAGCGCCTGGGTAACAGCAAAAGAAGTGCAACTACCTTAAAAAGTACGGTATATGAAATACAATGACAGAGGATTGTTGGCGGCAATCTCACTTTGTGTATTATTAGCTTCATTAGGAACCAGTATTGTCAATATTGCACTTCCATCTTTAACCATTACTTTTTCTGCAAGTTTCCAGTCTGTTCAATGGGTAGTTATTGCTTACCTGCTCACCATTACTGCATTTGTTGCCATTGCCGGCAAGCTGGCAGACCAATATGGTTATCAAAATACATTGCTTGCCGGAATAATCGCATTTACGTTTTCTTCACTGGTGGCGGCGTTTGTTTCCAGCATTGGGTTACTGATTGTGATGAGGGCATTGCAGGGAACAGGCGCTGCTGTATTGTCGGCTGTAAGTATGGCAATGGTTAAAAGAAATATAACAAAGGAGAAAACAGGAACCGCAATGGGGCTCCTGGGTACAATGTCTGCCCTTGGAACAGCGCTGGGGCCTTCGGCGGGGGGATTGTTATTATCCCGTTTCAGATGGCCTTCTATTTTTGTTGTGCTTACGATTCTGGGAATAGCGGCTTTTTTTCTGGCAATACGCTTTATAAAGAAAGAGAAACCTATATGCAAACCGGAACAAAGGATTCATTTTGCAGATATACTACTGCTCTCGCTTTCCGTGGGAAGTTATGCGCTGGCGATGACCATCAATAAAGAACGTTTCAGTATCCAGACGCTTCTGTTGCTTTTGGTATCACTTCTTTTGGGAATGCTATTTTTTTTCGTTCAGAAGCAGAGGACACATCCTCTGATAGATGCAGGTATAAGTAAAAATAAACTCCTGATGGGTTCATTGCGGAGGAATTTAGTTGTTTCCTGCCTGATGATGACTACACTGATTGTCGGGCCCTTTTTCCTTGCATCGGGCTTAGGATTCAGTAGTAGCGTGGTGGGCGGAATAATGTCCATAGGGCCGGTTATTTCTATCCTTACCGGCGTTCCCTCAGGGAAGATTGTAGATAAAATTGGTGATGAGCTAACGATGAAAATAAGTTTGGTTTTGCTGCTTACCGGGGCGCTATGCTTAGCCATGCTGCCGGGTATTTTTGGATGGATAGGTTACGCTGGCGGCATTGTGCTGCTAACACCAGGGTATCAGTTGTTCCAGTCAGCCAACAATACTTCTGTAATGTCGGCGGCAGGTGAAAAGCAATTGGGTGCTGTTTCAGGCGTTCTGAATTTATCCCGCAATATAGGGCTTATTACCGGGGCTTCGCTAATGAGTGCGCTATTTATGATGGCAGCAAAACATTCCCCTGAAGCAGTAACCCAATCCGGAAAAATGTTATTTGGACTGAAGATCACCTTTCTTTTCGCTTCTTTCCTTCTGATGCTGCTTCTGATCAAAACCCTTGTCCATGAACATAGGTTAAATATAAAAAGTGAACAGAAATGATTTCAAAATCAAACAAAATACTCAACATTCTTTATTTCGTAACTTTGTTGAAGCCGCACAAGACTTTATTGACAGCATTGATAAGGTTAGGAAGGACCTAAGTTGAATATAGGGATGAGTAAAATTCTGCGAGAACAGTTTGAAAGATATATAGATATTACAAATGAGGACATTGCCAGGCTTGGACCATGGAGGTGGCTTTGATCACATTTATCCGCCTCACCTCATTTTTTACCATATGGTAAACAGAAGCTCCGCACCGTGTAGTATCTTTAAGAGATGGAAGCACTAATAGATCTTATCCTGCAATTTGGAGACCTGAATAAACAGCAGATCGAGTTTTTGCTGAGCAAGGTCGAAACGCTCGAATTAAAGAAAGACGACTACTTGTCGGAAGCGGGGAAGGTGCCCAGGTATGTGGCGTTCGTATTGGAAGGCGTGTTCCGTTTTTGTTATTATAACAACAGGGGAGAGGAGATCACCAATTATTTTGTGGACGAAGGCAATTTTGTAGTCGATAATCAAAAATTCGAATCGCAGATAGTAGCCTCCGAATATGTACAGGCTGTTACTGACTGTAAGGTGCTTGTTTTTAGCAAAAAGTCCTGGGACGATATCTCCAACACTATTGTCGGCTGGGAGATGATGAAGGCCAATATGGTAAAAAAATGCCTTACGCTGGCCATGGAGCGGCGCAGTCCGCTGGTTTCTGAAAATGCCACCACGCGTTATCTTTCATTTATCGAAAGCTTCCCGAACCTTATCAACCGCATTCCGCTTTCGTACGTGGCTTCGTACCTGGGCATCACTCAGCAATCTCTCAGCCGTATCCGCCGTAATATCCGTTAAGTGTACTTTTTACCAAATGGTAAATGTTTTCCTGTTGCCATTTTCAACATTTGCTTATTCAATTAAACAATATAATAAGATGAGCAAAAAGATCGTATTGATAACCGGAACAAACAGTGGTTTTGGCTGGCTTACGGCCCACAGTGTAGCAGCCTTAGGACACCAGGTATACGCCACCATGCGCGATACGCGAGGCCGTAATGCCGATAAAGCCCAGGCCCTTTCGACAGTTGAGAACGTGACCGTTTTGGACGTCACCCTGACCGACGACGAGAGCGTTAAACAGGCCGTTGACACCATTTTAGCCAAAGAAGGTACTATTGATGTGCTGGTGAACAACGCCGGTTATGCCATGACCGGTGTGGCTGAGAGCTTTACCACTGCCGATGTGCACACTACTTTTGACATCAACGTTTACGCCCCTTGGCGAATGATTAAACAGGTGCTGCCTGCCATGCGAAAACAAGCCGACGGTCTGATCATTAATGTGACCAGCGGCTTTGGGCGGGTATCATTCCCTTTCGCTACCATTTATGCGGCCTCCAAATTTGCGCTGGAGGGAATAAGCGAGGGCCTGCATTATGAGGTAAAGCGTTTAGGTATTGATGTAGCCATTGTGGAGCCGGGCGCTTTCCCTACCGAAATGCAACAAAAGAACAATCCCGCATCAGATCAGGGAGTATTTGAGGGATACAGCGCCATTGCCGGTATACCCAACAAAATGGTAGCCGCATTGGGCGGAGAGATGCAGGCCAAAAATCCTAATCCGCAGGACGTTGCCGATGCCATCGTAAAACTTATCGGTGCCCCGAAAGGCACCCGGCCATTACGAACCGTGGTTGACCCGATAACCGGTGAATACATTGAAGCCGCGAACAAGGCTATAGACGAACAATTTGCCAAAGGTTTGACGGTGTTTGGAATGGGTGAATTATTGTAATTCTGTCTGCTATCTGATCAGTTCAACGTACCGCGATATTCTGATGGCGTAAAGCTGGTTTTTAATTTAAAAAGCCTGCTGAACGACTGCGAGTGTTCAAAGCCGAGCAGAAAGGCAATTTCGCTGACGGATAATGCTGTGCCGGATAATTTTTCTTTTGCGGCTTCTATCAGCTTGTCGTGAATATGCTGTTGCGCGGAACGCCCGGTATGCTGTCTGATCAGATCGCTGAAATATTTAGGCGTAAGGTTGAATTTGGCTGCTATTGCTGCTACATTCGGCACGCCATGTTCCGGAATGGCACCGGTGTGTATAAGGTCGTCAAGGTACTTTTCAAATTTGGCCAGAAGGGTAGTGTATTTTGGTTTGCGCGTTAGGAACTGCCGCGTATAAAAGCGGTCAGCGTAGGTCAGCAGCAGTTCAAGACTGGAAATGATCACATCCTGGCTATGCTTGTCTATAGGCCTTAAGGACTCCTTTTCGATCTGCAAGAAAAGATGTTCAATGAATGCTTCTTCCTCCTCAGACAGGATCAAAGATTCGGTTACTGCATAGTCGAAAAAACTATACGACCTGATCCTGGTCTGCAGCGATGTCCCTTTGATATAATCAGGATGGATCATGATCAAAAATCCGCCGGGCGGGATAACTTCACCATCCTTGATAAAAGTTTGTTTTGGTGCGAAAAAGGATAATACGCCTTCATCAAAATCGAACCCGGACTGGCCGTAGATTATCTTATTGCAACAACCCTTCTTGAAGGTGATCTGGTAAAAATCTGCACTGAGCTTTACACCGTCTTCAAATTCAATTACCGGAAAATTCTTAAACTGGAGAACGGTAAACAGCGGGTGTTTCGGTGGGGCAAAACCTAACTGCTTATGTAATTCAGTTAATGAATCAATATGTAAATGCGGTCTGCTGTTATTCTTCATAAGTTAACCTTTTTGGTTCGTACGTTTTTTAAAAGTCCTGGCAGAGCTTGCCGCGATCACCGAATTGGGTACCAGGGTGAGCAATTTCACTGCGAAACGGTTCATCCGCCCTGATACCGCAGCCCGTTTTCTCTCATAATAAGCATTGATGAACTCCTCAGCCACCTGGTCTGCCGTTTGGGTAGGTGCTCCGGCGATCAATGCATCACCCGTTTCATTTTTTAACGCTGCCGCTTCCATAAAGTTAGTGGAAGTAAGGCCTGGTGCAAAAAACATGACATGCACGCCATAAGGTTTGCATTCTTCGTATAAAGCCTGGGATAAAAAGCGGACAAACGCTTTACTTGCTCCATAAAGCGCCATGTACGGTACAGGCGCAAATGAGATCAGTGAGCCCATGTTGACGATCGTCCCTGCTTTCTGTTTTAGCATATCCTGCATGAATAAGTGGGTGAGGCTTACAAGTGCTCCATTGTTCAGTTGCAACATATTCTCAAGGTTCTTTAGATCTGCCCCGGCAAATTCACCACCTGACCCCATACCTGCATTATTGATCAGACTGCTTACTTCAAGTTCGCGGTGTCTGCATTCCTGGTATATGGCTTCGGGGGCTTGCGGGTCGAAGAGATCTGCTGCAATGAAGTCAACATTCACATTGTACTTTTGCGATAATTCCTGACTCAAAAGCTTCAGTTTAGTTTCATTTCTGGCGACCAGTGTCAGGTTCTCTTTCTTTTCGGCCAGGCGTTTTGCAATTGCTTCTCCAATGCCCCCTGATGCACCGGTAATCAAAGTTGTTTTCATCTCTTATAATTTAAAGGACAAAGATCTTAGCAGGGGGCATATGTTTTGTAACTATAACGCCTGAACTTGTAACCAAATGACTGTAACCGGCCAAAAGAAACGGCACTAACAGCTAAAGTTAGTGCCGTTCTTTTTCGGTAATGACAGTTCTTCTGTCAGGTAACAGATGTGGTGTTCTATTTATTGTATTTTCCACATTCTTTTATTCAAAGTCTGTAGAGAAGGAAAGGCTTTTGTTGCTTTCTAATTCTTCGGAAAGCAGGTTGATTTTTGCTGTTGCACGATTATAGGAGTCGCTTCCCAGATACAATCTCACAGGCGGGTTGGGATTTTCTGCCAAACCGATAAGAACATCTGCGCATTTTTCGGGATTTCCTATTTGTGTTCCGTTCATCGTTGCATATTTTTTATGTGAAGTTCTGATGGCCTGATATTCATCGATTTTCTTTTTGGCGAAAACTAAAGAGCTATCTTCCAGGAATTCTGTTCGGAAAGCACCCGGTGCCACGACTGTAACTTTTATGCCGAACTCTTTCACATCGTCTGCCATCACTTCGGAAAGTCCCATCACCGCATATTTTGTTGATGCATACATCGCCCAACCTGTTCCAGCGGCGAAACCTGCGATAGAAGAGATATTGATGATGTTGCCCGATTTTTGTTCTCTGAAAAAGGGCATTACAGCCTGGATTGTTCTGATTACTGCAAATACATTGATATCAAAACTGTTGGAGATTTCGTCTTGATTTAGTTCTTCAACTGCTCCACCGATTCCGTATCCGGCATTATTTACCAGAACGTCTATCTTTCCGAAATGGGTTATCGTTTTTTCTACTGCATCGCTGATGGATGTTTCGCTCTTTAAATCTACTTCCAACGGTAAAAACTGTTGTTCGTCAAATGTTCCGACTGCTTCAATTAAGTTCTGGGATCTTCTGCTTGTTGCAGCGACTTCATACCCATTCGCGATGAGTTTTTTCACTAATGAAAGTCCCAGCCCCTTTGATGCACCGGTTACAAACCATACTTTTTTGGTGTTCATAGTATTGAGATTTTTTATGTTGCAAAGGTAGGATGATATAAAACCCACGGGTAGCTAAATCCAAACGATATCTTACGAAAATCAAGCAAGTCTGAAAAGCGTAGGTGTTATATTAGTATGTTTCTTGAAAAAGTTGTTGAAATGAGTAGCTTCTGTAAAACCCAATGAATACGCAATTTCGGAAACAGTCCATTCTGTATGTCTCAATAAAATTTTGGTTTCCTGTAAAATGCGTTCGGCGATAATTTCAGAGGTCGTTTTTTTCATAGTCTCTTTTACGGCCCGGTTGAGGTGATTGACATGAATGGAGAGTTGTTGTGCAAAGTCGGACGGCGAACGGAAATTCAACCGCTGTCTTGCATCTTCAATCGGGAATTGTCGTTCGAGTAATTCTATAAACAAATGAGAGATTCTTTGGGAAGCGTTTGCCTGTTGCTTTTCGGCTCTTGATGCAGGCTGCATTTTGAGTGCATAATGTAAAATCTCAAATACCATGTTTCTCAGTACATCGTATTTGTGCGGATAATCGGACCTGATCTCTTCGAGCATCCGGACGAAAATCTGATCAATCTTTTGCAGTTGTTCATCCGTCAGCTCAAAAACCGGATTGGTGTTCGGCTGAAAAACTTCGTAACTTTTCAAGTTGCCAAAGTTGTGAAAAAATGCAGGTGTGAAAACGCAGAAGAATCCCGATTTGTACTCATCGATCCATTCAAATTTGTAAGGGATCTGCGGGTTGGTGAAAAACAGGGCTTGTTTTTTTATTTCAATCACCTTATCAGCATAGTGCACCCTGTTTCTGCCAATAATAAGGGTGATTTTGAAATAGTCTTTTCTGCTGTAAGGGATTGGCTTTGAGTTTTTTCCTTTATAGTCGTCCATTCTGAAAACGTTAAAATGGCCGATCTCATTATGGATATTACCGGGAACCCAGTTAAATTTCGATTGGTAAAATTCTTCTATTGACTGCGTTTTGTCCATTCTGTAAAGTTACAAAAATCAAATCTGTATCTGCATGATCATGGATTAAAGCAGCTGAGGGTACCGAAACGGAAACAAGAGTGTTTTCTTATTACTGGCGAGGACATGAAGTCCCCGGAATGTTATTGACCATGACTTGAATAACGAAGATGTTGTTGAAAATACAAAAAATGGTATGCAATGCTTTGGCGCCAATAGGAAGTGTCGTGGTTTCCCGGGCTGCTGATAAACGTGGCCGGAAGCTTTCGTTGATCGACGATTGTTTTTAGCGTTGTTGAAGCTGGGTATAAAATGTCGCTCACACCGCAATCGAAAATGAAGGGCTTGTTAAAATCCTGGTGCTGCTTTAATAAAGTGGAAATACTATATTGATGCCAGTCTGTGATTTCAGGACTGCCGAAATGCCTGGTGAGGTCTTCCGTCATCCGGTTGTTTTTCCAGAACTGCCGGCTGACTTGCCGGAAATTGTTGTAATCTATTTCCAGGGCTCCGCTGGTAGCACCGGC
Source organism: Pararcticibacter amylolyticus (assembly GCF_003130405.1). Classification (GTDB taxonomy): domain Bacteria; phylum Bacteroidota; class Bacteroidia; order Sphingobacteriales; family Sphingobacteriaceae; genus Arcticibacter; species Arcticibacter amylolyticus. Next base: position 248,649 of record NZ_QEAS01000003.1, on the reverse strand, counting down.
GCTATTAAAGTACTCCGGATGCAGGATGAAATACCTTAACGCGCCATATCCGCCCATACTTAAACCGCTGATAAAGATGTTAGCAGTATCGATGTTAAATGACTGGTGTACCCTTGGAATGAGCTCCCGGAAGAAGAAATTTTCAAACTGTGGTTTCGTTTGATCGGGGCTGTTGGTGTAATAGGTTGTGAAACCATCGGGGGTGACGATGATGAAGCCATATTGACTGGCCAGTTCCTGAAGCTCTGTTGTCTTTGACCACTGGCGATAGTTTTCGCTATAACCATGCAGGAGGTAGACCAGAGGCCAGACTTTTTTAGCGGTGTAGCCGGCGGGTTTGTAGATCAGCACTGTGTCGGGCCTTTCGAGTTGCCGGGACTTCATGACCCATACTTCCTGTGCCTTTGTGCAGACGCAGGAGCTTAATGTCAATAAGATGACCAGTAATTTTCTCATATGTCGTAATTTGTTCCAAAGTTCTGCAAGCCACCGCGCTGCTGCAATAACGAACAAAATTGTTAGTCGGAACCCTCATGAAGAGAAAAGAAAATTCCACCAATGCCATTAATGAGCAATTTTTGTTTCAGGTCTGTGAACTGAATTCGGCCATAGCTATGATCAGCGGACGATGGAAATCACAGATCGTCTACTCCATTGCCGAAGGAAATAACCGTTTTCATCTGCTCAAACGCGAACTGGTGAATATTTCGGAGCAGGTACTGGGCAGACAGCTGAAAGAGCTCGAAATGCATGCGATCATTGTCAAACGAGAAATACCCGGTTCGGTGCCGGCTGGTATTGAATACCTGCTAACCAATAAGGGAAGAGATCTGGTGCCCATCTTGCAGCATCTTTGTGATTGGGGAAAAGTATATGCCGGAGGGAAGGGGATCGCCGTACCTGAAAGCGATATGCATGAGGAGTCAGTTGCAGTTTGAAATTTTGCAGAATAAATTTTCATGTTTGATGTTGCGCGGATAACTTTGATGTCAAAGAATAAGCCAATTAATGATGAAGAAACTAATCTTGTTTTTATGGTTAACCGTTGTGGCGGTCGCAGTTTTTGCGCAGGAATTAAAGTCTCCTGACGGCAATCTGACGATGAATTTTTCTATACAGAGCGGGGGAGTGCCGACCTACCGTCTTACTTATAAAGGGAAGGATGTAATTAAGCGAAGTAAGCTGGGAATTCAGCTGAAGGATAATAGGCAGGACGTTGGCGTAGGGTCGGATGGGGATATGAAAGTGAAGGCAACGAACGCCAAGACATCTTTGTATGACAATTTTGAAGTGGCAAGCACCCGGTCTGAAACCTTTGATGAAACCTGGAAACCGGTATGGGGGGAGGTAAGTCAAATCAGAAATCACTATAATGAGCTGGCCGTTACTTTAAAGCAAAAGGGAACTGAGAGAGTGATGCTTGTACGTTTCAGGCTGTTTAATGATGGTCTGGGGTTCCGGTACGAGTTTCCCGAACAGAAGAACCTTGTATATTTTGTAATTAAAGAGGAAAAAACGCAATTTGCTATGGCAGGTGATCATACGGCTTTCTGGATTCCGGGGGATTATGATACGCAGGAATATGATTATACGACCTCTAAATTATCGGAGATCCGGAAGTTGCTTTCGAAAGCAATTACCGGTAATCTTTCGCAAACATCTTTTTCTCCGACCGGAGTACAGACGGCATTGATGATGAAGACCAATGATGGTTTGTATATTAACCTGCATGAGGCTGCGCTGATTAATTATCCCTGTATGCATCTGAATCTGGATGATAAGAACCTGATATTTGAATCATGGCTTACTCCTGATGCTATTGGTGATAAAGGATATATGCAGGCCCCCTGTACGACACCGTGGCGTACGGTAATTGTGAGTGATGATGCCCGTAATGTCCTTGCTTCAAAAATGACCCTGAATTTGAATGAACCATGTAAGATTGAGGATACATCCTGGATTAAGCCTGTGAAATATGTGGGTGTCTGGTGGGAAATGATCACCGGGAAAAGCTCCTGGTCTTATACCAATGATCTGCCTGCTGTTCAGTTGGGCATTACCGATTATAAGAAGGTTAAGCCTAATAGTACCCATGGTGCCACTACCGCGAATGTTAAAAAATATATTGATTTTGCTGCAGAGAACGGCTTTGACGGGGTGCTTGTAGAAGGATGGAATATCGGCTGGGAAGACTGGTTCGGAAACTCGAAGGATTACGTTTTTGACTTCGTAACTCCGTATCCGGATTTCGACCTCAAGGAAATCCATCGTTATGCGAAGAGTAAAGGGATTAAAATGATCATGCATCATGAAACCTCTTCTTCTGTGAGGAACTATGAAAGGCACCTCGATAAGGCCTACCAGTTTATGAAGGACAACGGATATGATGCAGTAAAAAGCGGGTATGTTGGGAATATTTTGCCGAGGGGGGAGAATCATTATAGCCAGTGGCTGGTCAACCATTATCAGTATGCGATTGAGAAAGCGGCTGAGTACAAAATTATGGTGAACGCCCATGAGGCAGTGAGGCCGACCGGTATAGCCAGAACGTATCCTAACCTGATCGGGAATGAGTCGGCGAGGGGTACCGAATATCAGGCATTCGGAGGCAGTAAGCCTAATCATGTTACGATTCTTCCTTTTACCCGTTTGGTGGGTGGACCCATGGACTACACCCCGGGGATCTTTGAAATGGATATTTCAAAGATCAATCCTTCTAATAAGTCGCATGTCAACAGTACGCTGGCCAATCAGCTGGCTTTGTATGTGACGATGTACAGTCCTCTGCAAATGGCTGCTGACCTTCCGGAAAACTATAAACGGTTCCCCGACGCATTCCAGTTTATAAAGGATGTAGCAGTAGACTGGGATGACAGCAAATATCTTGAAGCAGAACCCGGACAATTTATCACTGTCGCGCGTAAAGCAAAGGGATCAAATAACTGGTTTATTGGCAATGTAAGCGGAGAAAAGGGATTTACATCTAATTTTACGTTTAGTTTTCTTGATCCAGGAAAGACCTATGTGGCTACGATTTATGCTGATGCTGCTAATGCGGATTATAAAACCAATCCACAGGCCTATACAATAAGGAAGGTTCTTGTTTCGAATAAATCCCATCTGGTTCAGAAATCTGCACCTGGAGGGGGGTATGCAATCAGTATTGTAGAGGCTAAAGGTAAAGGAGATCTGAAGGGGCTCAGAAAACTATAAGGACAGCTCCGGGTAGCCTGTAATAATGAAGAAGCCGCATCCTTTTCAGGTGCGGCTTTTTATTATTAACTCAATTATTGTTTTCAGCTTATGAGACTTTTCTGTCTTTTCCAAGCGAAAGCAAAAAAGAGCGGTATGCATTGTTGGCGGAAAGCCATGCTTCTTTAGCCTGGTCGAATTTATCCATATCCGCTTTTGATACGACGCCTTCCTGACGTACTAGTGCCTGCCCGGCATCCAGATAAAGCAAGTGTTTTGCCTGGGCGTTTTTTTCAAGGTTGTCTAAGATTTCTCGGGTGCTCATTTTGTTTTTACTTATTATATAGGATACAAATTTATAAAAGAAATGTTCTCAGTTATTACCCAAATTTATTCCCGGTTTTGCATCCCATATTTTGAAGGTTTTGCTAACGTTCGTTATGCCAGATACATACGGTGCTTGTTAATTGAGGATTCACAACATCGTGTGTGCCATCTTCCTGTGTCGGTTTGAGAATATGGCAAAATCCTGACGCGGGAAATCTTCAGAACCCCTAATTCTAGCTTATCCGGCCTTGTGTTCGGAGAAATATGCAGAAGGAACTTTGCAGATCCGGAAAGCCTGAATAAGCGCGTTACTTTAATGTAGAAACAGGTGTAATAAAAAAGCCCTGCTACAATGGGTGTAGTCATGGCAACTCCATGTTTATCCGCTTGTAAACATCTTCCGCCGTGCCTGAGAAAGGGCCGGAGTTTTCGATTTTTAATGTGGCCATGGCGGCGGCGAAATTACCGGCAGCCTGCAATCCGGTCCCCTTTGCTTTTTGGTAGAGATACCCTGCCATATACGTATCTCCGCAACCTGTTGCATCTACAATTCTGCTGGGCTGATAAGCTGGTATGTCATAAAAAACTTCGTCTGCATAGATTAGGGAACCCTGGCTTCCCAGTGTGATAATCACCTCTTTTACGCCCATTGCGGCAAGTGACCGGGCTGCTTTATGCGGGTCATTATATCCCGTTAACACTTCCATCTCGGATTCATTGGCTTTCAGAATATCAAGTCCGTTGAGCGCTGCTTCTTTATCTTGCCAGTCGACGGCAAATACATTTTGATCCCGGACTTCCCTTAAATACCCCTGAACGTCGAGAGAGACAATTCCTTTTCCTGAAAGGAATTTTATTACGTCGAGCGGGATGTCACCGGCAAGAAGCGGGCCCAGGTGAAAGATCCTGGCGTCGATTCCTTCTACGTGACTGACGCTGAAGGGATCGGCCTTTTGTGTGACGCGTTGGGTGCGGTTATCCTGGTTCTCTTCGTACCTGTTTTCAAAGCAAACAGTGTGTGTGCTTTTGATGACTTCTACCTCGATCCCTTTATTTCTTAGTTCAGCTGCGATATGCTTTTCCTCGTCTGCGATCGCTGTAACCAGCACAAAACTGATATCAAGATTTGCCTGCGCATTTGAAAAATAGAAAGATGTACCCCCTGGCATGTCCACAACGGAGCCCGGGGTAATTACTTTATCCAGGGTAATATGTCCTATACAGCAAACGTCTATCATTGTTACGAAAACTAGAGTCAGAAAGAAGGCTAAGGTAGCAATTAAGTGAAAAAACCATTTGATATCCGGATAGTTTATACATAACACATCTATGCCGTGAAGAAAAATAAACAACAGGAACAGAAGGAAGCATTGAACACCATTAAAGAGGCCGCAGAAAATGCGGAGCTCGTGACTAAAGGGAATGTGAATGCGATTCTGGCCAGGGCGCCGGAGTCAGAGTTTCCTGAAGAGATCAAGCCGATGCTGGCAACGCTCACCGATGAACCTTTTGACGATCCTGAATGGGTTTATGAGGTTAAATGGGATGGATACCGGGCTTTAGCCCTGCTGAAAGATGGAGACTGTGAAATTATATCCAGGAATAAGAAGTCATTTAACGAGCGGTTTTATCCTCTTTATCACGCGATCAGGAAGTGGAAAATGAACGCGGTGTTCGACGGGGAGATTATGGTGCTGAATGAACAGGGTGTTTCTGTTTTTTCGTCATTGCAGAATTGGAGGAGCGAAGCTGACGGAGAGCTTGTTTATTATGTTTTTGATATTCTCTGGTATGAAGGCAAAAACCTGATGGACCTGCCTTTGAGCGACCGGCAGATCCTGCTGAAGAACCTGTTTCCAAAAGATGACGACCGGATCAGGTTGAGCCAGGTTTTTAAGGCAAATGGAACGGATTTTTTCAGTGCAGCGCAACGGATGGGACTTGAGGGGATCATGGCGAAGAAAGTTACCAGCACTTATATTACGGATTTCCGGACTAAAGAATGGCTTAAGATAAAGGTTAACAAAAGGCAGGAGGTGGTAATAGGAGGATTCACGAGGAATGAAGGTTCATCAAAGTTATTCAGTTCTCTTTTACTGGGAGTATACGAGAACGGGGCTTTTCAATATGTGGGAAAGGTGGGGACGGGTTTTTCAGCCAAACTACAGAAAGAGATGATGGAACAGTTTCGTCCATTAATCTCAGGTAAGAGCCCTTTTAAAACTGTCCCTGATTACAATAAGCCTTCGAGATTTCGACCGAATCCGCCTAAAGCGAATGCGACCTGGCTAAAGCCTGAACTGGTATGCGAGGTGAGTTTTGCAGAGGTTACTGAAGACGGTGTTTTCAGGCATCCTTCATTTGAAGGTATGGGTACGGATAAAAATGCAAAAGAGGTGGTTAGAGAGCAGGCGGAGCATACGGCCGGACTTGTGCACGGAGAGACCCGAATGGAGGGGCAGGAACTCGTGGCGGCTCCGCGGGACACCACGAGAAAGACGTTGCTGAACCCCAGGGATGAAAGTCAGGTGCGGAAGATATGCGGGCATTCCTTAAAATTCAGTAATTTAAGTAAAGTATACTGGCCGGAAGAAGGGATTACGAAGCGGGATATGTTTAATTATTATTACCAGATCGGTGAGTTTATCATGCCCTATCTGAAAGACCGCCCTCAATCGCTCAACCGCTTTCCCAACGGGATCACTAAGCCGGGTTTTTATCAGAAGAATGTAAAAGACAAGGCTCCTGAGTGGGCGGAAACTTTTCCTTATGTAACGAGCGATGGGGAGCATAAAGAATTCCTGGTTCCTAAGGACGATGCAAGTCTTCTATGGATGGCTTCTTTAGGGTGCATTGAGATGAACCCCTGGTTTTCCAGGACTCAATCACCGGATCATCCGGATTATTGCATTATCGATCTTGATCCGGATAAGAATACGTTTGAGCAGGTTGTCGAAGCAGCACAGGTTGTGAGACAGGTTCTGGATGCCATTGACGTGCCGTGTTTCTGTAAAACCTCAGGATCTACCGGAATCCATATTTATATTCCGATGGGAGCGAAGTATACTTATGATCAGTCCCAAATGTTTGCCCGCTTGCTCGTCAATATCGTGCATTCGCAAATCCCTGCTTTTACCAGCATTGAAAGGCAGATTAAAAACCGAAAGGGAAAAATGTACCTCGACTTTTTGCAGAACAGACCCGGAGCTACCATTGCCTGTCCTTATTCGCTGCGGCCGAAGCCAGGCGCGACGGTTTCTATGCCGCTCCACTGGGACGAGGTGAAAGCGGGATTGAAAATGAAGGATTTCCATATCTTTAATGCTATTGAGCGGGTAAGAGCGGAAGGAGATTTGTTTGCCGGCGTCCTGGAGACTGGCATTGATCTGGAAAAGGCAGTAAAAAGGGCGAAAGAAGTGTTCGGTTAAGAAATAAACAAAAAAAGAGCCGGGTAATCCCGGCCCTACATCTACCTATGAAAAATCGTCCTTTGGGAGGACGTATGATTATACGACCAGTGAGAATAATAAGTTACGGAAAATTGATATTATTTTAAAAGAAAAAGAGCCGGGTAAACCCGGCCCTACATCTACCTATGAAAAACTCGTCCTTTGGGAGGACATGTGATTATACGACTATTGTAATTGAGATGTTACGAAAATTTTAAATTCTTTTTAAAAAAAAAGAGCCGGGTAAACCCGGCCCTACATCTACCTATGAAAAACATGTCCTTTGGGAGGACATTAGTGTATACGTTGACTGTCAGGGAAATGTTGCACCTGAATTGAAAAAAATAAAAATAACTTTTATGAACTACAAAGATCTTTCTGTTACAAATAATGAACAGGAACAGCGTTATGAATTCATCGTTGACAACCAGATTTCTTTTATTGATTATGAAAAGAAGGGAGATAAGATATTCCTGACCCATACGGAAGTTCCGGAGGAACTGGAAGGGAAAGGCGTAGCCTCTGCCATGGTTGAAAAAACGTTCATGGAGATTGAAGGCCAGGGATTGAAAGTGGTGCCCTATTGCTCTTATGTGAGAGTTTTTCTGAAGAGGCACCCCGAATGGAACAGATTGATTGTCGCTGCGGATTAGTTATAAGAAAGAAAGGGCATGGAAATATATTTATGTCAGCGTTCTAACTGGGGGAACCACTTGAAACGCTGACATTATTTACGGGAAATTAATGCATTTCGTCGGCACTGGGGCCATAGGTGGCAGGGACTGGAATATTCAGAAGCCGGAAATACACACCCAGCTGTGCCCTGTGATGTATTGTTTGACTAAGTGACATACGCACGGTTTCTCCCTTTGTTGTTTTTAAGAGAATATTATCTCCATCGCGTAATATCCAGTCTTCATCAAATTTGTCTTCAGGAGTTGATTCCAGAGACTTTTTGCCGTTTTCCAGAGATCTGTTATGAAGTTCCAGGAGATCGCCGGTGTTACTTACCAGGGCAGGCTGATAAGGTGTGACGGCAAAATCCAGCCCATCTGATGTAAGGGCCATGGTTATCCAGGACGGTAATTCCGCAACATGGCCTGCCAGTTGCTTTAGAGTCATGCTCTTTTGATGCGGCTGCCAGTCTAACTTATCGTTAGGTACCCTTTGAAGCATTTTGTGGGTGATGGAACTTTCTGCGTCCAGTTCCTTTAACAACATCTGAATGATCTTTGACATGGTGTTTTTGTTTGGTTTGTCCTGCAAAGAAAATACAGCAGATTGACACCCTTATGTCAGCAGTCTATCTCGTCTGAGCTAAAGTTTTCTTTTTGCCTTTTCCCACACTGCGCTCTGTTGTTTCCGAAAGTACCGGAAGATACCGGCCGCTACTGCATAATTCATTACGCAGAAATAATAGGGTATGAAGAGAACTTTAACCCGAAGTTGTTTTTTCTCCAGTATCATGCCTGCAAAGGCGAGCGTGTAAAACGCAGTCTGGAAGGATAGCAGGACAATGTATAATAAATCGGGTGAAAGAAGGGTGATCAGGATGTTGAGGAGAAAGACCAGCACGAGCAGGAAGGGAGTGATCGTCCACCGCAAGACCCGGTGGCTTATATACTGAAAGCTGAGGATGCCGTATTTGAAAATATTCAAAAGGTGCTTCAGCCATAAAATAGACTGTATGCCCCCTGCCGCAATTCTTATTTTTCGCTTCAGTTCTTCTGAGACATTTTCCGATGCCGTTTCGAGTGCGTAAGCGTCAGGTTCGTAAACAATGCGATATCCCTTCAAGGCAATCAGCATGGAGATCATGAAATCGTCCAGGATTGCATTCGGGCTGACAGGCGAGTAAAGATGCCGTCTGACGCTGAACAGTTCGCCGGCCGCTCCAACTACGGAATATAACTCTGAATCCCACTTTTTCAGGGCAGACTCGTATTTCCAGTAGAAACCTTCGCCAGCTGCGCTGGCGTCGGCCTGATCACCGGATATAATTCTTTTTTCTCCGGCAACGGCGCCTACGGTTGGATCCGAATAGTGCCTGCAAATCGTGGTGAGGGCTTCCCTGTTTAAAAACGTATTTGCATCTGTAAAAACGATCACTTGGGTTTCTACGTTTGCTACGGCGCGGTGTACTGCTGCGATCTTTCCATTTCGGGACGTCTCATGGAGTAATTTTATCCGGGGATATTCCTTTATAATATCCGGAGTTCTGTCGGTCGAACCGTCGGTTACAAACACAATGTCGAGCTTGTCTTCCGGATAATTAAGTTCCAGCGTGTTTCCGATCTTTTGCCGGATAAAATCTTCCTCGTTGTATGCCGCTATTACAAGTGTACAGGATGGAAGTAAATTCTGCAGAACCTCCGCAGGCCTTCTTTTTCCCTTTACAAGGCGCCGGATCCTAACGAGGATGTATAAAATGACGGCATAGCCGACGAATGTGTAGATGATAATAAACAGAGATATCCAGAAAGTGATTTTCATGTTATTTTGTTGAGTGGATAACCTGTATCCTGGCTGTTTTTACTGTGGGTGAGGTTCCACCAGATTGCTTTAAAGAGATAGATAGTGAGCACCGGCCTTTTCCTGGCAAGGTATGTCAGAATGTTTCGGGGTACTACCAGGAGTGAAAAATGCAGGGAAAACAAGATCTTTGAAAAGAACGGTGCGTTTCTTCTGATAAAGAGTATGCGGTTCCTGTTCATAAAATATTCTTTAAGGGGGCTCGTTTTACCTACTGATACCGACTCTTTGTGATAAATGAGTGCAGCCGGATCTACCCACACTCCGAATCCTGCTCTTTTGATACGTTCGCACCAGTCTATCTCTTCGTAATAAAGGAAGAAGTTCTCTGACATGAGTCCGGCTTTGTCCAGTGCTTCGCGCCTGACCATCATTGCTGCGCCATGAATGTAACCGGTAGGGCCGGTGGTATGGTCGTACTGCCCGCTGTCTTTCTCGAACTCACCTATACACTTATTCCTGCACGTGCTGTAATTCATTGGGGTAAATCCCGCATACTGTATCATATCCGGCTGATGGAAGAACCGTATTTTGGGTGAAATAATTCCAACTCCGGGATTGGCGTCCAATGTGCTTACCAACTGTTCGACGAGACCCGGAGTGAACTCCGTGTCATTATTTACCAGGAAGAGATATTCTCCCTTTGCCGCCTGTATCGCAAGATTGTTGCCCCCGGCAAAGCCAAGGTTTTGTTCGGAGTGAATAAACGTTATATTTGGATACTTAGCATTCCATAGGTTAATGGGGGAATTTTTGCTGCCATTATCGGTCACGATCACTTCCATGCGCCTGAAATAGCTGTCGCTAATCACCGAGTCCAATAAGGCTTCTGTGACAGAAGGCTGATTGAAATTGACCGTTATGACAGATACTTTTCTCATTTAGCTGACATGAAATGCGTTTGAATATACAATATATAATCAGGCTTTGAAAAAAAGAAAAAGCATAGAAGAAGAGGTGTCTAAGTTCCAGGAGCTTAATGATAAAGCAATTTCGCTGGAGAAGAAACTTGATGAACTGATTTCTATGCTGGAAGAAAGCGATCTTGACAGCAACACGGTTTCGCGGTTGCAGGATAAGCTAAACCAGGCTTTTGACAGCAACCGTCTCACTGACACAGAGCTTGAGGAGTTTAAAAGGCTGGATAATCAAAATGTTTCGAGACTTGAAATGGCCGATGACCTCGAAGTCTTATTAACACGGTATAAGCTGGACAGCAATAATACACGCAGTTATGCCGGGACAGAGAAATGGGCGTATATATCTCAGTTCATCATCGCTGTTATTCTCGTTGCTTTGGGTTTTGCGATGATCATCATGCCGGCACCTCCTTATTTTGAAATGTTTACCGTTTTTTATTTTACCCCGGATGACGGTGTGACTTTAATGGACTTGATCTCTTTATTGATTATATTTACCGGAGTTTATTTGTTATTCACATCCATTACTAAATTAAACAGGCGGTAGCGACATGCCCGATAGCCATAAAAAGATACTGCTAGTAGATGATGACCGAATCATTATCACGCTGATCTGCAAAATTTTATTTAGAAAGGGGTTTCAATGCCTCAAAGCGGACTCAGTTGACATGGCTCTTAAGATCCTGGAGAAAGAAAAGCCTGACATCATCCTGTCTGATTATAGTATGCCGGAGAAAGATGGGTTTGAGTTTCGCCAGATCCTGATGGCAGATAAACGCTTGAAAGATATTCCATTCCTGTTCTTTACCTCTTTTTCGGACACCGAGCTGATGAAGAAAGGCCTGGATATGCAGGCTATTGATTACATTGATAAGAATACGCCGATTCCGCTGGTTGTGTCTAAAATTGTAAATATACTGGACACGATCAGGAAACAGCATGAGCAATCAATATATGAGCTTGGAGCAGCTGCCCGGGCATTGAACCTCCGTTCTGTTCCGGAATCAACTCCGGAAAACGAACTGTTCAAGCTGGATTTTCTCTATCACACTTACCAGAACTATCCCGGCGGGGATTTTATTGATTTTCCGGTTACAGAGGACGGGTACACATTTATTATCCTTGGAGATGTAATGGGTAAGAAATGGGGGGCCTGGTTCTTTTCGTTCAATTACCTGAGTTATATCCGCTCTGCGATCCGCCTGTGTGTGTCTGAAGGGGATATTTCAACGGCCAGTATTGTTCACAAGATCAATCGGGTTGTAAATATGGATCCGGTGTTAAAGGATGTATTGTCAACGCTTTCATTATTAATGATAGAACCCAAAAGCGGCAATATCCACTATACCGGGGCAGGAGACCTTCCTCTTATTCTTTACAAGCGGGATTTGGGAACGGTGACGGAGATCCGGTCGTCGGGGCTGATGCTAGGAATTATGCCCGATGGCTTGTATGACGAGCAGATCCTGGACCTCTCCCCGGGTGACCAGTTGATTATTGTATCTGACGGTATGATCGACTACAGGGAAGACGGAGGGACAGTAACAGACTATAAAGGCTTTGTCGGGGGGATTTTACCATTGATGGGCCGGATGGATACCTTCGAATTGATCAGGAAAAAGACTTTTGGAGAAGGTGAACAATCGGAAATAAGCCTGGATGATCAAAGCCTCCTGTTTTTAGAAAGAAAATCCTTATCAGAAAATGCTTTGTTATGATTGAAATATATAAACACGAAAATTATTGTGTTCTGAAAATTGGTAAGAGTGAAGCTAATCTTGAACTGGCTGATTCATTAAAGAACGCTGTCTCTGCTACCATCGAGAAGGGACATATATTTATAATTGTCGACTTCAAGCAGGTTGACTATGTTGACAGTACTTTTCTGGCTGCCCTGGTATCGGCGCTTAAAGAAGCAATGAAACACAAGGGTGACATAGCGGTAGCACGCTTAAATAAACATATTGAGCATTTGTTCAGATTGGTGAGAATGGATAAAGTGTTAATGATCTTTCCTGATCTGCCTGAGTCGTTTACAGGTAGTTTCGGCAGAAACAGCGGAGGCCAATCATAAGTGTGGTGACGAATAAATATCTCTTTGACAACCGGATCCAATCCTTAACAGTTTTACTTGATGAAATTATTCAGTCAATCCGGAATTACTATCATCCCCATATTCAGGAGGATATAATAAGCTGTTGTAAACATGCTCTTATTGAGTTGCTTACAAATGGCATCAAGCATTCTGCGTGCGAAAACAGCACTATAGAAATTATTTTTAGCCTTACAGATATTGTCATAAGGAAATCAGATTCAGGTGCTCCTTTTTTACCCGGAGAAATAGAATCGTGGCCCCTGGCTCCTGAACGGACAGGTGACAGGATTTTAATTTGCCAGGACGATTTTAACTCGGTATATGCGACTGTAAAATCGCCAGTTTCCCTGTTTTTCGATGTAGAGGAGCGTCCTATCGATGTAATTGACCCTTCTTCGGCGATGCTTGACCATTATGGCTTTTTAATTCTGTCAAAAGTATCGGCAACCTTTACATTTGATTACAACCTTGAAAGTAAATTGAATGTTTTTACAGCTCAGATAGAGTTAAAAAACTGAAAGCGTTGCTTTTATTGTTAGAAAATTTTTGCTATATTAGTTTTTATAGAAAAGGGTTTTTTAATAATCGTGTATTGATGATCTTATATCGTTAATACACATCTGAGTTTTAGAACAATGCATTTTGGTAAAATTGTAAAAGGAGTGGCTCACGCGCAGGGGTATTCAGCGGAAGATCTGGCGGTATTGCTTGAGTGTACGGGCAGGGAAGTATTGGAGCTTTACGAAGAGGAAGAATGGACGTCGGGTAATATAAAAGCAGCATCAGTTGCGCTGGAATATAATTTCGGGAAGCATCTTGATTATAATTTACCATTCAACTTTGCAGAAGAGTCTTCAGAATCAAAGCCTGAAGAATATCTGATCACCGTAAGATATACAAAGGGAAAAGAGCATTTGCTTAAATTCTGGCTTCACAAAATGACTCTCGTTGCCAGGGCAATAGGACTGGAACTGAACAGATAAGGAAACCGGGGCAAACATTCTGCTTTCATTATTGCTTTATTGGACAACACCAATTGATGTATTGAAAGATGAAGGGTTGGAATGGTCAATCTCGCAATATTCTACATCACCAAACGGGCTGTGATATAAAGTCTTTAATGAATATCACAGTCACGATGTGACAAACATCATATTTACTTTATCATTAATAGCCTATTATTGCGGCGTAATAAATTACTGTTAATGAAATATAAAATTGGTGTTTCCCTGTTGTTGCTGTCATTGTTTACAGGGATTATTCAAGCATCGGAAAAGCTTTCTTCAGACACTACCATTATGAATTACTCTGCGTTTAAGAGGAGTGTGGCAATCAACGGGTTGATGCAAACCCGGTATGTTTACTCGCTGACGGATAATGTGAATATAAATGGTGTGCATTTCGATGACGATAACACCAGCATCTCGCACAACACCAACAGCTTCCTCATGAGGAGAGTAAGGGTTAACACGAGGGCGACTATCAATGATCATTTTGATGCAGCTGTTCTTATCAATCTCGCTGAGTTTTCCGGAAATACTACGAACCGGGTTTTAGAGAATGCATTCATCAGGTATCATAAAAGTAAGTCTTTTAATATAATGGCCGGCCAGTTCCGGCCTTTCTTCGGGCCTGAGGACATGCTCCCTGCAGATATTATTAAATCACTCGATTATTCGAATCAGTATAACTTGTTTAGTAACAGCGGATGGCAAAGTTTCCAGATTGGCGTTGCTGTTTATGGGGATCTGAATACGGACGGTAAACTTCCTTTTCACTATTATGCAGGTGCTTATAACGGAAATAACCGCAACCAGCCCCTTGATAATGATGACAGAAAGAACTACTACGGACGTCTGGAAGCTGATCTTGCAAAGAACGTGAGAATCGGAATTAACGCAGCACAGGGAAGCTGGACAGATCAGAAAGGACATGCGTGGGGAGGCGATATTTCAGCGATTATGCCGCTTGCCAAGTGTTTTAAGTTTGAATTGATAAGCGAATATAAAGAGGGTACCAACTTTGCTGAATTTGCCGCTGCTCCGGCAGCTGAAAAACGCGCTGTCGGCGATTATTACAACCGGGGATTCTATGTGTTCCCTAATTTCAGATACGAATGCAATATGCCCAGACTTCGTTCTATTGAGTTTTCTTCAAGGTATGAATATCTCCAGGAAAATTACAAAGTGAATGATAATCTGAGGCAGACTGTTACGCCGATGGTAAGCTTTGAATTTGCCGACGATTATTATGCACGGATTGAAGTTGGCTGTATGATCGATATGTTTAAGCATGACATTGCTAATACGGCTCAATATTCTCACAACACGGGAGTTGTGCAGTTACAGGTAAGGTTTTAATTAGTTGTTGGCTATTGGGAGATGGTGTTTCGTTATAGACTCAGAATAAAAAGGGGGCTTCAGCTTAACTGAGCCCCCTTTTACTTTGTTTTGGGCTGACTGCTAATAGTCTATAGCCAAAAGCCCGCTTATATCATTTGCACACTGCGTTTAACAAACTCGGTGAGGTCAGAGCCTGTAAGCATTCCCTGTGAAAGGAGTGCCAGGTCGAAGGCTTGCTTTGCCAGTTTGCTCTTTTCTTCTTCGTCTTCAGTGTTGACAATCCGGCTTATCAGCGGGTGGTTACCGTTTACAGCTACCTTGTAGTTGTCGGGAAGAGAACCATAGAAACCCATGCCTCCGCCCATTTGAGCCATGTCTTTCATCCGGCGCATAAACTCGTCCATGGTAACATGAACCGGGAGTTCATCCGGACTAAGGCTTTCAACTTCGACTTTCATGTTTGGCTTGCTGATGGCTTTCTCAAATAATCCTTTTACCTGGGTGGTTTGTTCTTCTGTTAAAACATGGGCCGGATTATCTTCTTTGACAATCAGTTTGTCGACAACATCAGAATCCACACGTTTGAGAGAGGTTTTCTCAAGCTTTTGTTCGAGGTGACTGATGAAATGACTATCAATCGGAGAGTTTAACAGGAGAACATCATAGCCTTTATTATTGGCCGACTGGATGAATGCATCCTGCTTTGCAGCGTCATTGCTGTACAGATATACTACCTGGTCGTTTTTATCTGTTTGAAGCGACTTTACTTTTTCCTGGTATTCATTAAAGGTATATAGTTCATTTTTGGTGTTGACCAGAAGGGCATAGTCCTTTGCTTTTTCATAGAACTTGTCTTCGCTGATCATTCCGTATTTTACAAAGATTCCGATATCCTGCCATTTCTGCTCAAATTCTTTCCTGTCTTTCTTAAAGAGCTCGGATAGCTTATCTGCCACTTTTTTAGTGATATAGCTATTGATCTTTTTAACGTTGCTGTCGGCCTGAAGAAAACTTCTGGATACATTGAGCGGTATGTCGGGAGAATCGATCACACCGTGGAGCAGCATCAGGAATTCAGGTACAATGTCTTTTACCTCATCTGTAATGAACACCTGACGGGAAAATAGTTTGATCTTATTTCGCTGAAGATCAAAATCGTTCTTCACTTTCGGGAAGTACAGTACTCCGGTTAAGTTGAAGGGATAATCAACATTCAGGTGGATCCAGAATAATGGATCTTCGGAGAAAGGATATAGCTCTTTATAGAAAGCGAGATAATCTTCATCTTTCAGATCTGCAGGAGCTTTTGTCCATATCGGGGAGGTATTGTTTATAATGTTGTCTGTCTCTACCGATTTGTACTTAGGCTTTCCTTCTTCGTCTTCTCCATCCGGCTCTGACTCTGTTTTTGTTCCAAACTTAATAGGCACCGGAAGGAAACGACAATATTTGTCGAGAATTTCCTGCAATTTATATTTGCTCAGGAATTCTTCCGATTCGCTGTTGATATAGAGGGTGATGTCTGTTCCTCGTTCTGTCCTTGATCCTTCGGTTATTTCAAATTCTGTACTGCCGTCGCAAATCCATCTTGCTGGTTCTGCTCCGTCCTGGTACGAGAGGGTTTGAATCTCCACTTTGTCGGCAACCATGAAGGCTGAATAAAAGCCTAAACCAAATTTTCCGATCAGTTCATTTGCGTCTTTTGCTTCCTTAAATTTTTCGACAAATTCAGTAGCCCCCGAAAACGCAATCTGGTTGATATACTTCTTTATCTCTTCTGCTGTCATACCAATTCCACGGTCGGAAATGGTGATGGTCTTTGCTTCTTCATTAAAAGCAATTTCAACTCTCAGGTCACCCAGTTCGCCTTCGTACTGCCCGAGGGAAGAAAGGCGTTTAATCTTTTGGGTGGCGTCGACTGCATTAGACACAAGTTCTCTCAGGAATATCTCATTGTCTGAGTATAAAAACTTCTTAATGATGGGGAAAATGTTTTCGGTATGAATCGAAATAGTTCCTTTTTCTTGCATAATATTTTGAAATTTTTGCTTTCTTTTTTGCTGCTTGTATCAAGGGCTGTTCCAAAAGGGGAGGGATTGACATTTTGACAGAAATGCTTTGTTTGAG
>NZ_QEAS01000003.1:207734-231587 GCF_003130405.1 Pararcticibacter amylolyticus | reverse complement strand
GGGGGGAGATGAAAGCAGTTGAGAGGGCTTATTTCTTTTTGCCAGGGCAGTCTTTGCAGCGTTTGCCTTTTTTGTATTTCTTGCAGCACTTCTTGTGGAGGCAGCATAAAAGCGACGTCCCTATGCCTTTTTGTTCGGATGGGTCAGTGGGGACTGAAATTCTGTCTTTCGCAAAAAAATCAATTGTGCACGTTTTCATTCAGACAATGGTATTATGAGCATGGAGCTATCCGGGATGAGGATGGCTCAATGCTATGGATATTTATCTTTAACGTTATCTTGGGTTTTATAGTTTGCCTGTTAACTGATTTCCAGGCATAGCTTTGCCTTCAATTCCTCGGAAAGATCTTTAGTAACCGAAATAATATCGTCTGCCACGTGGGCATTGTTGATAATCACTTTGTCCGCAGAGCTTTTGTAGGGAAGAAGGTATGCATTGTAAGCAGGTAGTACATGGTTGACCCACTGGTACATAATCATATCGTGGGTATAGCCTCTTTCCGCCATATCACGCTTCAGCCTTCTGTTTAAAGTTATCTCTTCTTCTGCGTCGAGAAAGATTCGTAAATCAAAAAGAGAAGCGATCTCTTTAAAGTGGAAAATAAAAAGGCCCTCAACGATTATGATTGGTGCGGCACTGATCGTCAGCATCCGTGCAGTTTCTTCAGAAACATTGAAGGTATACTCTTTTTTCTCTATGGTGCCTCCTGTAAGAACCGTATTCAGATCGGTAAGTAATTTATGATCATCTATACATTGCGGGAGATCAAAATTAACCCAGCCATTTTCATCCAGGGGCTGCTGATCTATAGGCCTGTAGTAGTCGTCCTGAGATATCAGGGATATTTGTTTCTTTTCGAAGTAATTCAGAAAACAATTGAGGAAGAAGGTTTTACCAGATCCGCTTCCTCCGGCAATTCCTATTACAAAGGGTTTATTCATTGGGGACACCATAATCAATAGTTACCTGAAATCTCTTGTCTAATGCCCCAAGCAAGTCGGCGGTCGCCTTTGTTATAACAATGATCACATCTTTCGTTGTTTCGTTCTCCGTGTATTTACCGACTACCTTGGTAAAGGTACTTTTTCCGGTCATCGGGTTGGTTATTTTAATTACAGTACCTACTGGTGCCGTTTTATGTAAAGCGAGCATTTTTGTGCTGTCCAGATACTGATCGGCTATCCACACCGCAATTCCGCGCTCTGAACGCTCTGTTAAACCGTAACGGTTAGTATGTATCCTGGTATTGTCAGCTGCTGCAGTGTCGGTTTCTGCCGGCTTTATGACGGGGGTATCAGGAGTTACTGCCGCCGCCTGTTCCCCAATAGCCTGTGCAGTTGTTATTCCCTGTTTTACTTTAATGATCTGCCCTACGCTGAGACTGTTGCTCCTCAGGTTGTTGATCTTCCTGATTTCGTCGACGGAGGTGTTAAATCTTCTCGCGATAGCAAAAAGCGTTTCTTTAGGGCCTACCTTATATTCTATAAAATTGTCGGCCGGAAGATCATTGGGGCGGGAAGCACCTGTTACACCTGATACAAATGGCCTGCCAGTCGGGACTCTTAGTGTAATGCCAGGCTGCAGGGTTTTAATTTTGTTTACTTCCATAATGTCTTTTGGGTGAACATTATAAAGCCTGCCAATGGAGTAAAAATTTTCTTTTGCAGCTACTTTATGTAAAATTACTTGTTTGCCATTGTTATTTTCCACACCTACCGAGTCCCTTAAGTTTTTGCTGAAAGCCTGTGAAGCGAAAATAATGCAAAGAATTGCCAGTATAGAACGCATTTACTTTTCCTCTTATTTTTACGATTGCAATTATACTAAATACGAAACAAATTCCTGTTTCTTATTCCTTATACAGAATAAATGATTATGCTGAATAAAAAACGCTTCAGGATTGATTTTTTGTATATCGCGCTCCAGAAATTCATCGAGTATAACCTTATCGCCTTCTGTGATAATCAGTTTTTGTGAAAAAAGATTGTCCTGATGCAGATGAAAAGAGAAAAACGTTTTTCCGTTCAGCGCGCATGACAGCACCGGGCCTGCTATATTATTTTGAGGGAGGATGTCTGTATGCCGGGTATTGATATCAGGCAGAATGATGTCGCGTGAGACGGGAGCCAGCTTTTCGATCCCGTATTGTAAAGTGGAGCCGTCGGCGGAAGATGTTAGTTCGAACGTCAATGGCTGAACCGATGGATTGAAGGTTATTAAACCGGAGGGTGAGACATCGTGCAGCGTTTTATTAAAGTGCTGCCAGATTGTTTTTCCTTCTCCGTTTATAGCTATCATTCCTTTATGTTCCGGAGTTTGCTCTGACATATATCCATGCAGAAGAACGATGCCGTCTGACACTCTGTCCAGTCCCCAGTTCCAGCTATCAGCTACCGTGATATCTTTAAACAATGTTTTACCGGAAGCATAGTCGAAAGCGGAAAACGCAGCAATATGCTTGTCTGCATCCCTTACTTCTACCGCGACAATATTTAATTTGTCGTCGGTTTCAATCTTCCAGATAATGCCTTCAAACTTTTGACGGAGGGATGGTTTTAATGTATATTTAGTACGTGAATAATCCATTGAATATGATTTACAATCCTTGTTTTCGCTTTTGCAAAAGTAGTCTTTCTGGCTTTATGCTCTTCATAACGTTACTGTTTTCGTCCTGGGCGTTTGGTCAGGGCGGTTCAAAAGTATACCTGTTTGATATGAAGGAGGAGATTGGTCCTTCGGCATGGCGGCTGACCAGGAAAGCCTTCCAGAAGGCGGACGAGGCAAAGGCTTCGGTTGTACTTATCAGGATGAATACATTCGGAGGAATGGTTGATTATGCTGATTCTATCCGGACTCGTATCCTGAATGCACAACAAACAACAATTGTTTATATTGACAATAACGCAGCGTCGGCCGGGGCGCTGATTGCGCTTGCGTGCGACAGGATTTATATGAAGAAAGGAGCGGGGATAGGGGCTGCAAGCGTGGTAAACCCGAAGGGGGAAATCATGCCTGAGAAATACCAGTCGTATATGAGGGGCCTGATGAGGGCTACTGCTGAGGCGAAAGGAAGAGATCCCAGGATCGCAGAAGCATTTGTGGACCCGGATGTGGCAATACCGGGCATCAACGAGAAGGGCAAAGTTCTCACATTGACGAGCAGAGAGGCTGTTAAAGCTGGCTTTTGTGAAGCGGAAGTATCAGACCTCAATGAAGTGCTGAACGCAGAACGGATTGATAGTTCGCTCGTTGTTACCCACCATGTAAGCTTTATAGACCGTATTATAGCATTTCTCATCAATCCTGCTGTAAGCGGGATATTAATTCTTCTCATCATCGGAGGAATTTACTTCGAAATGCAGTCGCCTGGAATCGGTTTTGCGCTTCTTGTGGCGGTTGTGGCGGCATTGTTGTTCTTTGCCCCCTTATACCTGGAGGGCCTTGCCGCCCATTGGGAAATCGGTTTGTTTTTAGTGGGGGTTATTTTGCTTCTGCTGGAGATCTTTGTCATACCCGGGTTTGGTGTGGCAGGAATCATGGGAATAATATGTATTATTGGCGGACTGGTATTAAGTCTGGTATTAAACGACTGGTTTGATTTTACCGTAACCGGATCGGAACAAATAAGCAGTGCGGCTATGTTAGTAATGGGTTCTATGGTATTGGCAATTGTGGTATGTGTTTTTGTAGGAAAATCACTTCTTAAAACACCTGTTTTTCAACGGCTTGTTCTTCAGGATGAGCAGCGGTCGCAAATGGGCTATGTAAGCGGAAGGCAAAGGGACGAAATGCTCAACAAAACCGGTTATGCAAAAACGGATATGAGACCTTCAGGGAAAATAGAGATAGAGGGAAAGTGGTATGATGCCGTGTCTCTTGACGGGTATATAGATAAAGGCACAGAAGTTGTTGTGGAAAAACAAGAGAATTACAATGTTTTTGTCAGAAAGAAAAACTCTTAAAACCTTCTTATGAGCAGAAGGGTTTTTCTATAAATTTACATATCACAATATATTATGAAAGCAGAAGAAATCGGACTTGAAGAAGTAAAAGTCAGACCTATAGTTGATCAGTTGAATGACCTCCTGGCGAATTACCACATTCATTATCAGAAATTGAGAGGATGTCATTGGAACGTACGGGGCAAGAGCTTTTTTACTCTTCATGCGAAATTTGAAGAACTCTATACGAATGCGATTGAATCTATCGATGAACTGGCAGAACGCATCCTGACTCTTGGAAAAGCTCCTTTAAGCACTTACCAGGAATACATAAACGAAGCGAGGATAAAAGAAATTAAGACTGCAGGAGTAGAGGATGTAAAATTGGTAGAGGCTATTCTTGAAGACTTTGCAACATTGATTGAAATTGAGAGGGAGATCATGGAATCCACGGCTGAGAGCGGCGATGATGGAACCAATGACATGATCAACCGGTTTATGCAGTTTAAGGAAAAGAATACCTGGATGCTAAGAGCTTTCTGCAGCAGGGATTAACATGAATGTTATACAAAAAGAGCCGGATTTCTATCGGCTCTTTTTGTATATATTATTAGTTAAGTATAGAAATAAGCATATCTATCGTGTTTTATATTGTGAAACAAATCTCCTTATCTTAAACCGCTGTTAATAAGGTAAGATCTGAGTTTCTTTTTTGCCCTGAAAAGTTTTGTTTTAACGAGGTGCAGGGGCAGTTCAAGTTTTGTGCAGATCTCCTGATACGTCATTTCTTCCTTATAAAAGTAGGTCACTATTTTATTTGATAATGGGTCGAGCCTGGCTATTTGCGAATACAGCAGGCGGTCGATCAGTTTCCTGTCGAGAATATTGTCAGGAGACTGACTCGAGCTATTCATTGCAAATAGTTCGTCTGCATCATTCTGAAAAGTTGAGAGCGCGCATGCTTTCGACTCAACTCTTCTCTGAAGTTTCCTGTAATTATCAATGATCAGGTTATTCGCTATTTCGCAAAGAAATGAGCTTACCTTTATATCGTAGTCTATGTCGAAACGGCCTGCATATTTATAAAAATTAACGAAAGTTTGCGATGATATTTCTCCAGCCAGGTCTTTATTATAATTGAGCCGTTTGGAAGCAAAATCGTAAACATACTTATAGTGCTTATGGTAAAGATACCTGAATGCAGACTGATCACCGGATGTGAAAGCTTTGACTGCTTCACTATCCGTGTAAGAGCTATTGGTGGTGTGAGAATCGTTCTTTTTAGTTAATAACATGGCTATTATGATTATTAATTATTAGCCTTTAGTTGAAAGCATTAAGTAAAAGCGCTGATAAAGGGCAAATACATGTGAAGAGCAATTTTTTCGCTCCTGTTTATTTCGTTTAATTGTGAAAATTACTGATAATGAATGGCGTTAACTGCAGCTTTCTTTTTTAGAAAAGCAAACAGCACTATATCATATTGGTGAGAATTCTTTGAAATTGTACATATAAAAAGGGGTGCGTTTATGGGAGGCACTCAAACCAGTGTTAAATTTTAAGATAAAGCTTTTCAGGGAAAGTAATGGTCCTTCCTCCTGATAGTCTTCCCGTTTTTTTAAAAACATCATTCTAATATTACATTAAGCAATCTTTTTATAAATCTCATGCGGTTCCTTCTCTGAGGAAATGCAGAAGAGTTGATTAATACGGGAGCGTTATCTAGATTCAGGATTTTTTTAAATCACGACCAATAGTATGAAAAAAAAATCAAACTGTGAATTTTTTTTCATAATGTGATAAAAAAAATCCTCACAATGATGATTTAAGTCGGCGTTGTTGCGTGAGGGTATAGTTTTTATAGTGTAATTTTATTTTTTTATATAATTGTAAATCAGATATTTTTAATATTTGTGCCCCGGTTTTTATGGATCTGGTGTTTTTTTGGCATGAAATAATTTTTTTGGTGCAGCGGTTGGAGGATTTTTTACCTGGCCTTCCATCCTCTTCCTGAAAAACTGTTGCATATGTTTCGCAAACAGCCTGGAGATACTTCTATAAATTTTTCGAAACCTGATCCTGTGAATTCCGTAGACAGGGGATAAAAAGTGCAGGGAATTGAAAAATTGCAATACAAAAATGATGAAAAATAGAAGTTTATTAAAAGCGGCACTGGCCTTCCTGGCTGTTGTTTGCGCGGTGCAGGGCTCTAAAGCTCAGCAGCAGTTTAATTACACGCAGTTCAATGACAATTTAACTCCGATCAACCCGGCGTGGTCATTAACAGTGGATGGGGGGGCAGCCAACCTTTTGGCCAGAAAGCAGTGGGTCGGGATTGACGGAGCACCAACCTCCTACATGTTCAATACCTTCCTTCCGATCCGCAAGATCAACGGTACTGCAGGTGTGATGGTATTGAAAGACAAATTAGCAGTAGAAGATTTGTCGGAAGTGAACCTATTCGTGGCAAAAGCCGTGAGTTTGAGTTCTGATACCTATTTATCTGTATCCTTAAATGGTGGGTTCAGAAACTACAAGGCTCTTTACTCCCAGCTTGATCCTAACGATCCGACTATTGCCAATTCTGATATCCAGGAGAACGAAGGAAACATCGGAGCTTCGGTGATGATCTACAATCCGGAAAAATTTTATGCCGGTATATCACTTCCGAGACTTAGTATCCGTGATTTAGGAAAGGGTTCAGTAGAATCTAGCCGTTACATGAAGAAGTTTTACTATATGAACATGGGCTTTTTTATTCCAATGAAAGCTCAGGGGATGCGTGCCAGTATTTCTTCTCTGGTGGCTTATACAGCGAACGTGCCTCTACAGGCTGATATCTCAGGTAAGCTTTTCTTTGGAGATGCATTGGGTATCGGTATGAATTACAGGAGTAATAATGAAATGGCAGGTCTCTTATCGATGATGTTTGGCCAGTTTAAAATGGGATACAGTTATCAGTTTGGCTTTGGGCAGAATAAGATTTCGACTTTCAGCGCAGCTACGCACGAGATCACCACTACCTTCTATTTTAATAAAGCATTCAAACCGTTGTTCTAGTCCTCTTATCAGAGGAAAGACTTGCAGTGCTTGATTAAAAGGAAATACGCCATCTGAAATTCTTATGAATCACATCATCAGAAAGATTATAGAATTAAAAGCATTAAACAGCCTGTATGCGGAGAAGCTTGACCCGTCACCGGGCGAAAAATTATAGAGCAATACAGGCGGTGCCAATATAAAACATTGAAGATTGGTACCTGGATGGCGAAGACGTTTAATCCTGGTAGTTTAACACTACCGGATCTGCATCAATAAAAAATCCGGAATAAAGAAGATTTCTAAACAATATTTAATGCTCCCCGGAGGAGCAGGCGGGAAGGTTTTGCTCTGAAAATAGTGAAACCTTCCGGAATAAAGATGGGAATACGGATGATGCATCTTCTTTACAGAAAGCTAAATAATAACAAAATATATGAATATAATAATTACACTGATCACACTGATACTATCAGTGATCCTGATTGCTGGTGGGGTAAGCTTGTTTAAAGGTCTGCTGATTGAGCAACCAGTTAAAGTTAGCATAGAGATCCCGCGATTACCGGCAACTAAGCCGGCTTTTGCGAAAGGCGGGATACTTGGAGTTATGCTGTGTGCGGTGCTTTTCGGATTGCTGATCAGTATCATGCTGACACAGATATGGGGAAATCATCAGACTTCATTTTCATTATTCAACAGGTAAAGGGTACGACATTGGATTTTATGAAAAAACATTTAAATAAAATATCTGGTTTCAGGAATTGCAGGTATCTGCAGCGAACGCTGCGTGTACTTGCATTGCTCATTATAGGGGCGGGCGGAGTGAAGTCGGACGCCTTTGCACAAGGGAAAAATGTTGGTGGTTGGGTAGACGAATACTCTACTTCGGGCGTTAACCTGCCTTGGAGAGATGAAGGATACCGAAGGCTTGTAGAAGACAGGGCATTTACAGTCGGCATTGAGGAACGACCAAGGATGTCGATCACCAGATATACATCGACCTCGATCACATTTAAGTATTGGTTCGATCAATATTGCTCTTTAGGTAAGATGAAGGCAGGTGGCGACGACAAACGTGCAAGGTTTGTTCTTCTCGGTACAGCTACATCCGATATGGCTATCCGCGGGCCGGGAGACTTCTTCAATGTCTCAAACTTTGTCGGAGCGGATATTGGCCTCAGCAACTGGGAGATCAGGAGTTCATTTGAAAATCTTCAGCCTGGTACGAAATATTTTATTCGGGGACAATCGTGGGCAAGGAACCTGGAAGTCGATGGCGGAGACCCGGAAGTTATGGTATTGTCCAAGAGTGTTTACTTTCTTTATACGAAAGATAAATGTAAGGGGGTAACTCTTCTCGATCCTGCATCAAACAATCTCGAAACTGTCAGGTTTAAAGTTACATTTTTTGGTTCTGAAGACGGTCTGAATAAGGATAATTTCGAGATTACAGGAAACACCGGTAATTTAAATCCTGTTATCACCAGTGTATCAGGAGGTGGCTCGGACTGGACTGTTTCTGTAAAGGTAAGCGGTACCCGGGGTACTCTTGGATTAAAACTCGCGAACGATAATAACACATTTAACTACATTGAGAATGTTGGTATTGAATCTTCACAGTACACGATCAATCGTGGAGTGACAAGTATCACCAGACTCGATCCCGATAAAAACAACTATGCTTTAACAAATTACAAACTTACGTTCGACGGAGCTATTTCGGCTCTTACAGCGTCGAATTTTTCTTTTACTACAACAAATGGTGTAAAGGCATCAGTTGCAACCTTAGCTCCGGACAACGGTCAGACGTCAAGTGCGACCTGGACCATGGGAGTAAAGCTGGCGGAAGGAACTTATGGAATGGTTACCCCAAGCCTGGTGAATACAGATGGCATTAATCCCACAGTAGGCGGGCTGCCTTTTAAAGGAGATGCTGTCACTATTGCACGTGGCTTTCCCGTTATTAGCAAGGTTGAACCCTTAACAGGGAAGCCTGGAGATAAAATAAAAATTACAGGTTCTGGCTTCATACAGGGGCAGGACATATTCTTTTTTGGAAATGTCAGGGCAGAAGCACCAGTATTCAAGTCAGCTACTGAATATGAAGTAACTGTCCCTTTTGGTGCGCCAATGGCGCCGGTTTCAGTTCAGAATAATTTATCTGCATTGTTATCTTATTCTCCGTCTATATTTAATATTACAAATGACAGGGATGATTCCTCCCTGAGGGCTTTGTATTTACAAAGAATGCCGGACTTTAATCTGGCTAAGGATTATAACCCCCGTACTGTCCAGGTGGCAGATGTCAACAGCGATGGTTATGACGACCTTGTGTTGTCAGTCACGGCTAATAAAAAAATTCTGGTACTTGTTAATAATAAAAAAGGCGGGTTTAACACTCCGATTGAAATTGCTGTATCGACAGGCAATGCGCAGCCATACCTGGCTATAGGAGACGTGACAGGTGACGGTAAACCCGATATCATCACAACTTCAACAGGTACCGGTGTACAGTATCTCCTTGTTTATCCGAATCTCAGTACCCAGGGCGGGACTGCTGCCTTCGGCGGGGCGCTGCAAACTCAGATTGCCGGAACCGTGGAGACCGGTGGCATTGATGTCGCTGACTTAGACAAGGATGGAAGGACTGATATCATTGTAGGTCTTAATTCAGGTAAAGTTTATATTTATCCAAACTATACACCATGGCCGGGATCGACTCTGTTGTTGCGGGCTCCTGTGACGCTGGATACCGGGAAGCCCGGTATTAAAGCTCTTATTGCGGGGGATGTTGACGGTGACCAGAAACCAGACCTGATCGTTGCCAATTATGGTACAGACGCTGTTGCGGGTACGACGGTTACTGTGTTCAAAAACTCTTCTTCAGAGAACGCTATTACGACCGCTTCGTTTGGCGCAGGAACCGTACTGGCGGCAACGGGGAGTAATCCTTCTTCACTGGCATTAGGAGATATTGATGGCGATGGAAAGTCTGACCTTGTTGTTCAGGGTTCGGGTACTGATATTATCGTATTGAGAAATACCGGTACAGGCTTCCAAACTGCAGTAAAACAGAGCTTTGCTTTAAGTGCATCAGGAAAAGGCGGAGAAGTGTCCTTAAGAGATCTTGACGGAGACGGAAAGCCTGAAATTATTTCCGCTGTTCCTGCATCCGGAACGCTGGTGGTTTTCAGAAACAAGAGTGTTTCAGGAACTATAGATGCCGGTTCTTTGCTAAAATCTTCTTACAGGGCCGGGACAGGCGCCCAGTCTGCTGTAGCTGCGGATTTTGATAATGATGGTAAGGGTGATGTGGTTGTGGCAAATCCCGATAACTTCACTCTTTCGCTCTTTAGATATATTGCTCCTCCTGTTATCACTTCTTTCAGCCCTCTTGCTGCAAATGCAAACGGTACTGTTACGATTACAGGAAAGCTATTCAATACGGATAAAGACAAGAATATTGTTTATTTCGGAGCCGCCCGAGCTAGTGTTGTTTCGGCTACTGCTGAACAATTAGTTGTAACAGTACCGGAAGGGAGCACCTTTGGACCTATTACAATTCTCGATGCAGTATCTGGCCTTTCTGGTCAGTCTTCCGAAAGCTTTGGTGCTGTTAACGGTGATGATCAGATATTCTTTTCTTCCAGGAATGATTATGAGGTGCAGGGTTCTGCACAGTATATGCTGGCAGCAGATCTGGACAATGATGGTTATCCGGAACTAATCTCAGTTGCTCCTGCTACTGCGGGAAGCAAGTTAATCGTCAGCAAAAACAGCAAGGGTGAATCTTCTTTCAAAACCGGTTCTGTTACTTCGTCAACTGTTTCAATTGCCGGCTCAGGTAATGTATCTGCTATTGCATCAGGTGACCTTAACGGAGATGGTTCGATAGACATCGTTGCAGCGGATTATGACAAATCCCGCTTGTTTATTTTATTAAATACGGAAGGTACATTGTCTCAGTCAGCTGATATTGCCTTAACGGGAAAACTTTCCTCTGTTAAAATCTCAGATATTGACGGCGACGGAAAGCAGGATATCATTACCACTGACAAGACAGGTAATAATGTTTTTGTATTAAGAAATGTAACGACAGAAAAAAATTCAGTGTCTTTCGAACAGGCGGTGAATTTTCCAGCAGGTACAGCGCCTTCCGGGCTGGTAGTGAGAGATCTTGACGCGGACGGCAGGCCTGAAATCGTTACTGCGAATTCTGGTTCTTCGAATGTTACAGTGCTCAGGAACCTGACAAGCGGCAGTTCTCTTGCATTTGCTGAGCCGCAGCATATCACAACAGCAGAGGGACCAGCATTTGTTGATGCAGCAGATGTAGACGGAGATAACAAACCGGAATTAGCTGTAGTAAACCCTGTTTCAAACAGTGTTTCTGTTCTGAAGAATACTTCAGTGAGCGGTACTGTATCTTTTGAACTGGGAGCAAACATACCGGCTGGTAACAATCCATCATTCCTGGCGTTCGGAGACCTGAACGCTGATGGTAAAATGGATATGGTGGTTACCAATCCGGGTAGTAATACGATCTCAGTTTATGAGAATAAGGCTGCAAACGGCACCATTGATGCTGCGAGTTTTGCAAAATCGGATTATGCTG
This sequence comes from Pararcticibacter amylolyticus, assembly GCF_003130405.1. GTDB lineage: Bacteria > Bacteroidota > Bacteroidia > Sphingobacteriales > Sphingobacteriaceae > Arcticibacter > Arcticibacter amylolyticus. The sequence continues at coordinate 219,991 of NZ_QEAS01000003.1, read as the reverse complement.
CCGGCCAGGCTCCTGCCTCGGTTGTCATTGCGGATCTGAACAAAAATGGACGTGCAGAAATTGCCGTTTCAAACAAGACTGGTAACAGTGTGTCTGTTTTCCAGAACCTGATCCCTCCGGTGGTCACCTCGGTAAGCCCGGCTTCCGGTGCTCCTGGTACCCCCGGTACACAGATCACGATTAGCGGTAAAAACTTCAACGAGACTGCCGAAAATAATGTTGTTTATTTCGGTGCTGTCCGTGCTAATGTTATCAGCGCATCAAAAGAATCTATTGTTGTTGAGGTGCCTGCCGGTGCTACTGACAGGACCATATCGGTTCTTGATAAGACTTCGGGACTTTCCGGGTTTTCATCTTCTGTATTCGCGGTAACCAACGGACAGACAGACGGATCCTACTCTTTCCGTACAGCGTACAGTACAGAAGAAGGCGCCAGTCCACAGTCTGTTACTGCGGCGGATATAGACGGCGACGGACGTCCCGACCTGGTAAGTGTTGATCCGTCAGGAAAGATCTTCGTTTCATTGAATACAGGAAGTGCTGCTGTTGCGTCGGGCCTGCTTCAGAATTATACGTTCACAGCTGACCCTGGTGTAAGCGTTGTCAGAACTTCTGATATCGACGGAGATGGAAAGCTTGACCTTGTTCTTGCAAATCCGACAAACAACAAGATCTATGTATTATTAAACACCAGCTCAACCGGAAGTGTGACGTTTGCAACTCCGCAATCATTCATTGCAGGGATCAACCCATCTTCTCTGGCTGTAGCTGACCTTGACTCTGATGGTAAACCAGACATTATCGCGACAGGCGTAAACTCTGATGTTGCCACCGTGTTAAGAAATATATCGTTAAATGGTACTGTATTATTCGAGTCTTCTTATTCTGTACAAACTGGTTCAAAACCTTCATTTGTTACAGTACGCGACCTGAATAACGACGGTAAACCAGAGATCATTACCGCGAATGCGGGCGAGGAGTCAAATCCGGGTAATACCATATCCGTGCTATATAATCAGGCTACTCCTGGTTTACTAAGCGCTGCCTCCTTTACGGCTCAGACTTTCAATGCGGGAAGCAGACCTTCTTCCATTACCGTGTCTGATCTCAACGGAGATGGTCTGTCTGATCTTGCTGTAACAAGCGCATCAGAAAATAAAGTTTATATTTTAAAGAATATATCAGCTGGATCTTCCATTAATTTTGATGCAGCGGTAAGCTTTGGTACCGGAGCTAATCCTGTACGGGTAGTTGCAGGGGATGTGAACGGGGATAACCGCCCGGATCTTGCTGTGCTGAATGCGACAGACAATACCGTATCGGTGCTTTTAAATACCGATGGTACAATCTCTGCGAATTCTTTCTCGAAGAAACAGGATTATGCAGCAGGAAGCAAAGCAAATTCACTGGCAATCGCAGACCTGAACAAGGATGGCAAAGCAGAAATTGCTGTTGCAAATTCTACAGGAACAATTTCGATCATGCGGTATATGCCGGTTCCGGTCATTATGTCTGTGAATCCTGCCGCTTCACCTGTTTATTCAAATGTGACCATTACAGGAAGGAACTTTAATACCGATCCTTCAAAGAACATTGTATTCTTTGGCGCAACTAAAGCAACGGTATTAAATGCAACTGCTTCTGTACTGACAGTACAGGCTCCTGCGGAAGCGACTTATTCCTTTGTTTCCGTCCTTGATGCTGAAACCGGGCTGAGCGCTTATTCGTCTGAGAAATTTATACTCAGCAATCCGAATATCGTAGATCCGGAGCTTAAAGTGTCTTCGTTTGATGCGTCTCATACTTATGCTGCTCAGGACAGACCAGTAACTGTCGCCCTGGGAGATTTTGACGGCGATGGTAAGTCGGATCTTGCGGTGATCAGTTCTACAGAAAAGTCACTGACAGTATTCCATAATGAGTCGCAGGATGGAAGTCTTGCTTCTTCTTCTTTCTCTGCTGGCAGCAGTGCCAAATTCTCCATTTCAGGAGATGCGCCGAAGTCAATTGCTATCAATGACATTGACGGAGATGGCAAACTTGACGTTGTCGTAGGCCAGTATAAGAGGATCAGTGTATTTCGTAATACGGCAACAGCCGGATCAATCACGGCTGCTTCATTTGCTGCTGCTGTAGAAATTACAGCTAAAGCGGATGTAAATATGATCGCGATCAATGATATGAACGGCGACGGACGTCCTGACGTAATATCTGCAAATGCCGGAGAATCATCTGTTTCTGTATTCAGGAACGTATCTACTCCTGGTCATGTTGCTTTCGGGTCATCGAGGGCTGACTATACAGTTGGAGGAAATCCGCTGTCCGTTACGACGGCTGATCTGAATGGTGACGGAAAACCTGAACTGATCTCTGCAAATGAGGGATCAAACGGAATTACGGTTCTTCCGAATACAGCGGGTGCTGGTACCTTCAATACCGCATCTTTCGGTACACCGGTCCAGATCAATACGGGTGCAGGCGTTCGTTCTGTAGCAGCCGGTGATTTGAACGGCGATGGTAAGGCGGATCTTGCTCTTATCAGAAAAGGCCAGAATTTCGCGTCTGTATTTCAGAACACATCTTCATCTGAAGTAATTTCTTTCGGTGAAGGAATTCAATTTGCAACGGGAGAAACTCCTTACGGAGTATCGATAGGTGATATCAACGGGGACAAAAAGGCAGATCTTGTTACAGGTAATCTGCAATCTGTGTCTGTCATCCGTAATGTTTCACAAAACGGGGCACTTACAACCGCTTCATTTGCACCTAGGGTGGATATTAAGACCTCCAGCTCGCCGCAGGTAGTTGCCATAGGCGACCTGGACAATAATGCGACTGCTGAACTTGTTGTCACAAATGAGTTTCTAAACTCGCTTACGGTTATCTCTACAAAGATTACAGCTAAAATCACTTTTGAAGCTTTGGCAGATAAGGTTTATGGTGATGGTGACTTTGCACCTGGTGCAACCAGCAATACCAATGGCGTGATTGTTTATAAGAGCAGCAACGAAGCTGTCGCCAGCATCGTGGATAACAAAATCCATATCGTAGGGGCAGGGGAAACGGTCATTACAGCGTCCTTGTCAGAGAATGCGAACTATGCTGCTGCTAACGAGGTTTCTGTACCATTCAAGGTGGCTAAAAAGGGCCTTTCTATTGTTGCTGCGAGCGCAGAAAAGAAATACGGAAAGGTAAACCCTAAATTCAATTACTCAATTACCGGTTTTGTAAATAACGAGACGGTGGACGTTCTTGACGTTCTTCCTGTTCTCACAGCCGTAACAGATCCGGAAACAAAGACGCCTGTTGAAGTACTTACCAAAGTGGGTGTTTATCCGGTTGTATTGACTAATACTCCTCTGGATAATAACTATTCTTTCACTTACCAGGGTGATAATCTTACTATCAGGAAGGCTACTTTAGTTGCTAAAGCCGATAATGTGGCTGTTCCTGTAAAAATTGACGGGAATACCTGGACTGACCCTCAGTTTACGATCACGTATTCCGGATGGGTTGGTGACGATAATGAGAGTACGTATACTTTTGACAGCAGACCTGTGGCAGCTCCTGCAACAGGCGTTGATTATACTGTCAAAGGTTCGTATCCGCTTGCTGTAACAGGCGGGCTGGATAAGAACTATGAGTTCTCTTATGTACCGGGTACACTGGATATAGGTAAGAATGTGACCGTTTTAACGGCAGGCACTTATTCGGATAAAACTTACGGTGATGCTCCTTTCTCTATTGATGTTACCACAAGCAACACTGAGAGCGAGGTGCTTAAATATCAGAGTTTAACTCCTGATGTAGTGACGGTTAACCCAACTAACGGAACGATTACAGTTTCGGGAACGGGTAAAGCCATTGTCCTGGTATCCCAGGAGTCAACAGATAACTACCAGGCAAAAGATCTGAGGCTGGAGTTTGTTGTAAACAAGAAGCAACTTACAGCGTCTGTGAAGGATGCCACTAAGGTTTATGGTAAAGACATGGTCCCTCTTGTGGTAGATTATTCAGGTTTTGCTTATAACGAAAATAAATCGGTTATCAATAAACCTGCTGTATTTACAGCATTGGAGTCAACTGAAACCCTTGTTCCGGTATCTAAAACCACTCCGGTTCGTTCAAGTGCCTACCCGGTAGTAGCTCTTGATGCAAACAAGGCATTTGACGATAACTATTATTTTGAGTATACGCAGGGCAACCTGAACGTTGTTCCGGCTGCTCTTATCGTTAAGGCAGCAGACGCAGAGCGTGTATATGGGGACGGGAACCCGGTGTTTTCGATGACGTACAGTGGTTTTGTCAATAACGAAAGTGAAAGCACTCCGGGAGTTATTTCGGAAGTTCCGCAAATCGGTTCTGCTGCCGGCAAGCTGAGCGCTGTTGGTGAATATGAAATCACGATCAGTGGCGGTATCGCAAATAACTATGAGTTTAAGGCTGAAAAAGGCAAACTTACAGTAAAACCTGCAGTCGTTAATGTTTCAGTTACAGATGCAAACGGCGGAATCGATATGCAGAAAGATTACGGACAGGACAATCCTTTATTTAAAATCCATTATAGCGGATTTAAGAATGAACAGGACGAATCGGTTCTGACCACTCCTGCGGTGATTCCTTCTACATTCAATAAGAAAACCTCGGCAGGAAGTTACATTGTAGCGGCTGCAGGTGCGTCTGCTCCTAACTACACATTCTCTTACCAGGAAGATGCAAAGCTTACGGTAAATAAAATCAACCTGAATGTCAGGGCGAAAGATGCGAGCCGTTTGTATGGAGCGGAAAATCCGGTATTCGAATTTGAGTATTCATCGCTTATTGAAGGGGATACTGAAGCAGATATCGACCTTGCACCAACTGCTGTATCAGCAGGAAGGAAAGCTTCGGTAATTTCTGAAGGTTATCCGATCACCCTAACCGGAGGATCTGATAATAATTATAATCTGCAACTGCAGAATACAGGAAAGCTGATAATTGTTCCGGCTCCTTTAACTGTAAGGGCTGAAAAGAAAAACCGCAAATACGGAGAGGCGAATCCTCCGCTTACTGTCGCTTATGAGTATTTCGTAAACGGAGATACTGAGAATGATCTCATCCAGAAGCCTGTTCTGACAACGGATGCTAAGATTGATGATCCGAATGGCGACTACCTGATCTCTTTTGCTACTGATGCGAAGAGTAATAACTACGTCATTACTCAGAAAACGGATGTACTGAGTGTCGGACAAGCCACACTGGTGATTTCAATAGCTAAAAAGACCAGGAAATATGGTGCAGCGAACCCTGTGTTTACAATTACTTACGATGGCTTCCTGAACAGTGACGGACCTGATGTTCTTGATGTGAAACCGGTAGTCGGAGTCGCACCAGACGTGAATGGAAGCAAAGGCGTGGGTAAATACCCGATTATGTTTACCACTCATGCTGTCAGCTCGAAGTACCAGATCGAGGAGCGTACAGAATTCCTCGAAATTACGAAAGCACCGCTATTCCTCGAAGCTGAGGCTAAGAGCAGGCCATATAATACTGAAAACCCAGTGTTTACATTAAAGAAGCCAGTGCTTGGTCTGGTTAATAATGAGACTGTTGAAACGGCCCTTACGAAGCAGCCGGTGCTGGCCAGCAACGCCGTCAAACTCTCTCCTGTTAATAGTGAGGGTTATGATATCTATTTCCAGGAAGAGGCTGAAAGTGATAACTACGATATCAGCTATTTCCCTGCTAAGCTCATGGTCTCGAAAGCAGTACCGGAAATCAGTTTTGGCAATATAGCAGACGCTCTGGTGTATGGCGATAATGATATCTTACTGGCTGCAACGAGCACTAATGCTGAAGATGCCGTGGTTTATAAGTCAGGCAATACTGCAGTTGCTACAGTGGATAACGGCGTGTTCCATATTGCAGGAGCCGGAACTGTTACTATAAGGGCAGAGCAGGCGGAAACTGCAAATTACAGTGCTTCTTATACTGAGCATACAATCGTAATTAAAAAAGCTGATCTTACAGCCACTGCTGTAAACAAGAGCCGGGAGTATGGTGACGAAAATCCGTCTTTCGACTTTGAGTTCAGCGGTTATAAATATGATGACAGTAATAAGAGCGGAGTTCTGTCAACACAGCCTTTGGGCGCTACTACAGCAACTCATGCAAGCCCGGTTGGCGATTATCCGATTGTGGTTACAGGGGGTGAATCGGCCAACTATAACATCATTCCGGTTAGTGCTACCCTGACTATCGCTCCGGCGCCTTTGGCAATCGGTATCCGGAATGAAACGAGAAGATACGGAGAAGAGAATCCTTCCTTTACGTTCACTTACGAGGTGTTCAAAAATGGCGAAACACCGGAAACTCCGGGGGTAATGAATTCTATGCCTGTTGCAACAACTACGGCAGACATTAGTTCTCCTTTCGGTACTTATCCGGTGACTATTTCAGGCGCTGCTGCTTTGAACTATTCTATAACGTATGATGACGGAGAACTCTCTGTTATCAAAGCCGTTCTAACAGCGATGGCCGACGATAAGTCGAAGGTTTACGGAGACGAAAATCCGCAGTTGACTATCAGCTACACCGGATTTAAGAATGGCGAGAACGAGACGACTGCCGGAATTACCAAATTTCCTCAGGTGAGTACAACAGTCGATAAGAGTACGCCTGTAGGTACATATGATATTGAGATATCAGACGATGCTGAAGCTGTGAACTACGATGTCGATGTAATAAAAGGAACGATCAAAGTAAGTCAGGCTGAATTGACAGTGACGGCTCAGGATGCTGCTAAAACATACGGTATGCCTAATCCGGAACTGACAGTTTCTTATAGCGGATTTAAAAATGGCGAAGATGAATCAGTTCTTGATGTAAAAGCAACAGCCGTTACTGAAGCCACATTCCTTTCAGGTGCCGGTACTTATCCGATAGTTCCTAAGGGCGCTGCTGATGCTAACTATGCCATCAAGCCTGTTTCAGGTACTTTGACGGTCGGTCAGGCCAGATTACGTGCGGAAGCAGAGAATAAGAGCAGAACTTACGGGGATAACAATCCCGTATTTACTGCAAAATATTCCGGCTTTGTAAACGGGGATTCTAAGGCAGATATTGATGTACTGCCAAGCATCTCCACTGTGGCGGATAACTTCTCTGCAGTTGGAACATACCCGATTATAGTTGCCGGAGGTTCAGATAACAATTATATTCTGGACGGATTTGGTGCTCAGCTTGAAATCAGGAAGGCTAATCTGGTTGTAAAGGCAGATAATAAGTCGAGAGCTTTAGGCGTAGAGAACCCCAAGTTTACCTTTACTTATTTCGGTTTCGCTAATAATGAAGGTCCGGATGTGATCGATACTCCTCCGGCCCTGACAACAAACGCAACTGTGGATTCGCCTGAAGGAGAATACGATATCCTTATAAGCGGTGCATTAGATAATAATTATGAAGTAAAACACGAAAAAGGCAGACTTACAATCGGACTGATTACGCCTGATATCACTGTTAAGAACATTCAGCGTAACTTTACGTACGGCGACGCGGATTTCTCACTGAATGCAGTAAGTGAGAATACAGTTACCCCGCTGGTGTATTTTACCACCAATCCTGAAGTGCTTTCAGTGGATGAAAACGGAAAGATTCATATCAACCGTGCGGGAAATGCAACCATCCGGGTATCCCAGCCTGCCGGTAATTCTTATGGTTCAGCAAACGAAGTGTACGTTGACCTGGTTATTGCACGTGCTCCTCTTGAAATCAGGGCGCTTGACGCAGAGAGAAACTTCGGACAGGAAAATCCTGAATTCTTCATGGAATACCATGGATTCGTAAATGGTGAGAATGAAGCTGTATTATCAGCATCAGCGATTGCGGTAACAAATGCACAGAAATTCTCTGCTGCGGGTGTATATCCAATCAATGTGACGAATGCTGCTTCAAATAATTATGAGATCAACTCTGTTGCCGGAAAATTAACGGTGAAACCAATAAGTGCAAGCATGAATTTCGCTGATATTCCTGCCAAAACTTATGGAGATGCAGACTTCAAGGTAGCTGTTATGACAAACAACACCGAGACACCCGTGAAGTATAGCAGTGATAATACCGGGGTTGCGACTGTTGATGACCAGGGAATGATCCACATTGTTGGAGCGGGTACTACGATCCTTAGGGCTTCCCAGGATCCAAGCGCAAGTTTCAATGTCGCAATGAGTACCAGCACGGTGCTTACAGTAAATAAGAAGCAACTTAAAATAGTTGCCGACAACAAGAGCAAGAAGTATATGGAGGAAAATCCTGTACTGACCTTTACTGCCGACGGCCTCGTAAACGGCGAAGATAAGTCGGTAGTGGAAGCACTTGTTATACTTACAACGAACGCAGTAAAAGAGTCTTTAGCAGGTCCGTATACTATTCAGGTTGCCCTGAATGGAGTGGCGCCTAACTATCAGATGGTAACGCAGATAGGTGCCCTGATCGTGAATCCTGCAAACAGCATGATCACATTCGGGGAGATTCCTGTGAAGAAATTTGGCGATCCTGAATTTAAAGTGAACGCCGCGACTTCTTCCACAGAAGGAACTCTTCGCTACAGCATCAAGAATGCAAGCTCAACTTATCCTGCGGCAAGTATTGATCCGGTAACCGGAAAGGTTGCTATTCTGAATGCCGGAACAGCGATCATTACAGCAACTGTTATAAATGATGACAACTATGATTCAGGTCAGGATATTTCTCAGCAGCTTACTGTGATCAAAGCGACTCCGGTGATCACTCTTCCGGATCCGGGTACAAAGACCTACGGTGATGCAGAGTTTTCACTGAACGCAAAGAGTACAAATACTATTACGCCGCTTGTTTACAGCAGCAGCAATGCTTCTGTTGCAACAGTGTCAGCAGGTGGTATGGTTACTCTTAGCACAGGTGGGTATACGAATGTCAAGGCAGATCAAGTGTCTACTAATAACTATGAATCGGCTACCGCAAGTGTTACACTCTTTGTAAATAAGAAAGTTCCGACAATCGTATTGAAAGAGTTTGATGTAAAAACTTATGGAGATGCTCCATTCAGCCCTGTAGTAACAGGAAGTACAGCTCCGGTTAAGTTCTATAGCAGCAACAGTAAAGTGGCTGTGATTGCAGATGGACAAATTGTCATTACCGGCGCAGGTTCAACCACTATTACAGCGGTTCAGGATCAGACCCCAACTACAGCAGAGGCGAGCAATAGCAAGAACCTGCAGGTAGACCCGTCAAGTCCGGTGATCAGCGTTGCCGATTTTCCGGCAGACCGTGTATATGGTGACGCTGACGTTCAGATCAGTGCTGTTTCCAATATCACGACAGTTCCTCTGGTGTACTCCAGCAGTAATCCTGCAGTTGCCAGTATCGTAAACGGAAAGCTTCATATTACAGGAGCTGGTACCACAACTGTTACGGTTTCTCAGGCAGAAAGCAGCAATTATAAGACTGCTTCGGTTCAGAAAGACTTCACAGTAGGGAAGGCGACTATTACGGTGACAGCGGCGGATAAGGAAAGAGTTGTTGGAACCGATAATCCTGTTCTTACTGCAACTTACAGCGGATTCAAGTACGCAGAAAATGAAGCAGTATTTGAAGCGATGCCGCAGATCTCCACAACTGCATTGAAAGGAAGTGCTGCAGGTATCTATCCGATAACTGCTCATGATGCAGCGGATGATAACTATAAGTTTGAATACAAGCCAGCTAAACTGGTTGTTCTGGAAATAGGCAGAATTACATTTGATAAGCCTGCTGACAAAACGTATGGTGACGGGGATTTCAAACTGATGGCTGGCAGCAATAATGCTAATGTGCCAATGGTGTTCCGCGGAGATAATCCATCGGTAGCAACGGTTGACCAGTACGGAAACGTCCACATTGTGGGATCAGGAAAGGTGAACGTGACAGTATCACAGGCTCGTGACGCCGCTTACACTGCTGCTGAAGATGTAACACAGACTCTTACTGTGATTAAGAAACGTGTTATGGTAACTGCAGACGATAAAGTAGCAATGGTGGGTACACTGCCTGCCTTCACAGTTACTTATTCAGGTTGGGCGAATAATGAGAGCCTGACGGTACTGACAAAGCCAGCTGTAGCGACTGTTGCAACAAATGGTGCTGACGCCGGTGAGTTCAGAATTACTGCCAGTGGCGCTGCTGCTGCGAACTATGAATTCGACTATACTGATGGTAAATTGATCCTTACGACTGACGGACTTAGCTTCCTGTTTGATCCGATGCCGGTTAAGACGTATCTGGATGCGGATTTTGACCCGGGAGCAAAGACGAATACGAAGACTGCTGTTTACTACAGCAGTAACAATCCGGCGGTCGCTGTTATAGTTGACAACAAGGTCAGGATAGTAGGTGCAGGAAGCGCTGAAATTACAGCAACTGTAAGAGGAATTATTTCTCCTGAACAGGATCTGCACCTGAAGCAAACTCTTACTGTTAATAAGGCCAGGCAGGTAATCACATTCCAGCCAATGACAGGAGTGGTAAAAGACCAGCCATACCAGATGGTAGCAAGTTCATCTTCAGGTCTGCCGGTCACCTACGTAAGCAGTAACAGCTGGGTAGGATCCGTAGAAGGAAGCATGCTGATGCCTCAAAGACTGGGTTCGGGAACCGTAACTGTTAGCCAGGAGGGAAACAAAGATTATCTTCCTGCTGAGAATGTTACACTGTCGTTTGTTGTTGAGAATGGCGAAGGGCCGGTAATGATTGTTCCTAAAGCTCTTACACCAAACGGTGACGGGGTGAATGATGTACTTTATATCGAGGGCATCACGGAATATCCTCAAAACCAGTTGTCGATATTCAACCGTAACGGGGTCAGAGTATTTGATGTGAAAAACTACAATAATGGTAGCGTTTCTTTCCAGGGAAAAGAGTTGTTTGGTGGTACCGCGAGAGGTATGAGCCAGCTGCTTCCTCAGGGAACTTACTTCTACGTTCTTTCTTACAAGAAAGATGGAAAGAGCGGGGAGATCAAAGGATTCTTTGTGCTCAAATACTAATTAAGGCTTAAAACAGGATTATATCAGGCGGAATTTCCGCCTGTATCTTCTGGCCGGGGAAAGGCTGTTCTTGTGAAAGAACGGCCTTTCCCCGTTTTACGGAACCCCTTATCAGGAGAGGATGATGTTTATTATTCTTTTAGATTGATAATCAGGTGTGAAAATGTAAAATTCTGTTAAAAATACCTGAACCTATTTTCGTGTTTTCCGTACAAAACAGGAAATGAAAGATGTCAGTTGCGGTATCCGAAGGTTATTCCCGGGAAGCCTGACAAAAGAAAAGTTAACAGCTATTAATATATGATTAAGCAAGACAACTGCGCTATTTAAAATTTATGAAGATGAGAGAAAACAAGTACCATTTCCTTTTACCACTGCTGTTTGCTCTTTCGTCGTGTTCTGTTAGTAACAATACCACCAGACAGGCCGAAAGACTTTCAGTCCCACCCGGAATGGTTTACGTACCGGCGGGATCAGTGATGATGAAACAAACATATGGCAATTCTGATACGACAGACTCTTCAGAAATGAAAAAAGTCAGTCTCAGTGCTTTTTATATGGACCGGGCCGAAATTACTAATAAGCAATACCGGCAGTTTGTAGAGTGGGTCAGAGATTCAGTGGCTGTAACAGATTATGTGAAGGACAAAAAGTTCTTTATCAACAGGGGAAAGAAAGATACGACCAACCGCCTGATCAACTGGGGCAAAGTGGATGATAAGTCTTTGTGGAAATCCCATAATGATAAAACCCAGAAAGCTCTTCAGGGAATGTATTACCAGGGAGATGAGCGTACTTCAGCGGGTAACGAGGTGAATCCCGGTGTGTTAAATTATCGCTGGCAGACAGTTACCACCAGGATTGACAGCAAGACTAAAAAGAGAATTAAGGTAGTTCAGAAAGATTCTGTAAACGTGTGGCCTGATGAATCTGTCTGGGTAAATGACTTTCCGAATTCCCAGAATGACTTTATGGTTAAAACCTATTTTGCGGGCAAGGCATTTGACGAATATCCTGTTGTAGGGATCTCCTGGAAACAGGCAAGGGCCTACGCCATGTGGAAGACGAAAAAGTGGGCTTCATACCAGTACAAGAAGGATAATGGTAAACGTTTGCAGGTTCCGATAGATCTTCCTACAGAGGCACAGTGGCTTTACGCCGCAACTATTCAGTCTCCAAAGGAGATTGCTGCCAAACAGAAGGAGCTGGAGCAGAGGC
>NZ_QEAS01000003.1:179015-207652 GCF_003130405.1 Pararcticibacter amylolyticus | reverse complement strand
TGTGGCTTACGGAATGAATTTTAAACAAGGTGAAGGCCAGTATGGTGATGATGGTGCAACATATACAAGTCCGGCTATTTCTTTCAAGCCTAACTACCTCGGCCTGTATAACATGAACGGTAACGTTTCGGAGTGGACGCTTAATGCTTACACAATGAACTGGCAGGGATTTGTCAACGATTTGAATCCGGTTTTACTTTATGATGCCAAAGATACCGATCCTGATATCGTCAAGAGAAAGGTAGTAAAAGGAGGAAGCTGGAAAGATCCGGGCAGCCTGGCCAGCCCTGACTCAAGGAATTCAGAATTCCAGGATGTCGCTAAAAGTTACATAGGATTCCGCTGCGTTATGCCGGCACTCGAAGTATTCAATCAGAATCCAAAGAAATCAAAAAAACATTAAAACTAATTAATTCAAATTGTTATGTTAAAGAAATATCTTCTGACAGTATGTGTCGCTTCTTCCTGCCTGACGTTATTTGCTCAGGATGAAGTCCCCCAGGATGGTTTTTATCACACAAAAGATTTTAAAAATGCAGTTGCCACTCCGTATCCGGAGATAAGACAGGCTGATGTCCTGTCGGTAAAGAGGATCTGGCGCGATATAGATACCAGCGAAGGAATTAATAAACTGTTCTCATCTCCGCAATCAAACCTGATGGACATCCTCAAAGCCGCTATCGACAGCGGCAGGATTACAGCCTACGATCCGGCAGTTAGTCCGAAGAACCCATCAGGAGATGCCTTTACAGTGCCAATTCCCGGCAAAGAAGTGTTTAGCCGTCTTACAGACAGTGTTATGGTGCCTGTCTTTGATAAAGATGGTTACCAGACAGGTTCTAAAATGTATGCGGGTGAGTTCAATCCTGAAGCGGTGACAAAGTTCCGGCTGAAAGAGGACTGGATCTTCGATAAAGGTAAAGGATCTTACCAGCCGCGGATCATAGGTATCGCTCCTCTTATTAAGATAACTGCCGGTGACAGTGTAATCAGTGAGCAGCCTGCCTTCTGGTTGTATTTTCCACAGGTCAGAAATATCCTCGCACAAAAAGAGGTCATCACCAACTATTCTACGGATATGAGCTTTGATGATATCTTTATCCTGCGGAAGTTTAAAAGTACTATCGTAAAAGAGTCCACGCCGGGTGACCTGCGAATTAAGGATTATGCCAAGAGTGACGACGATATGCAGAAGGAATCTGACCGGATTGAAAAATCACTCAAAGATTACAGGAAGAAGGTATGGGATACTCCTGCAGCTAATTAAAGAAAAGAAAACATACACACGATGGGGGCCGCTGAAAAGCGGCCTTTTTTTTTGTAAGGCGAAGCCGCTATTTATTTGGTGAACCTTTTTTGCGGTTTATGCGTAAAAAACATCAGCACATTTGTTAAATAGAATTAATTGTAATGAATTTACCACAGAAAGGATCTGTTCATATTGGAAGAAATATCAGGCGTCTGCGCGAAATTAAGAACATAAAACAGGAAAGCCTCGCTTATTCTTTATCGTTCAGTCAGCAAAAAATTTCAAAACTGGAACAGATGGAGAGCATTGATGAGTCCACATTGGGCAGAATTGCAGATGCTTTGGAATTAAGTGTGGAAGTCATAAAAAACTTCGACCAGGAAAATGTTATTAATTCGTGCTTCGCCGTTCCGCAGCAAGCTTATCATTCAGCGGCAAATCAGGATTTTAACGCGATAGAAAAGATCATAGAGCTTTATGAACGCCTGATCGCGAGCGAAAAGGAAAAGAATGCAATCCTTTCATCTAAAATTGCATTGATGGATACTGAAAGAGAGAAAATGGGTTTGATCAAGCCATTTGCAGCCGGGTGGGAAAAGGGTATGAACCGGAATGTTTCTTAAAGCAGGAGAGTTGTTCCTGTAAAACATTACTCTCCTGCCTGCTCTTTAAGCGGGAGCTACTGATAATGAAGATCAGAGCGTTTCCGAAAGCCATTTAAAGAACTCTCTTTGCCATACAATGGCGTTTTGCGCCCCCATAACCCAGTGATTTTCGCCAGGCAGATAAAGGAGACGGCTTTTGATACCCTTAAGCTGCGCTAACTGGAATGCCTCCAGTCCCTGCTCAACCGGAACCCGGTAGTCTATTCCTCCCTGAACGATCATAATAGGAGTATTCCATTTATCCGCGAATTCGATGGGGCTTGACTGCTTGTAGCTTTGGGGTACCTTAGAGCCCCAGTAAGGGCCACCGATGTCTTTATTGGCAAACCATAACTCTTCCGTTGTACCATACCAGCTTCTCAGGTCAAACAAACCGTCATGCGCAATAAATGTTTTGAACCGATTGTTGTGAACTCCTGCAAGCATATAAACGGAAAATCCACCGTAACTGGCTCCTACGGCACCAAGACGATCTTTGTCAACATAGGATTCTTTAGAAATATCATCAATCGCAGACAGGTAATCCCTTATAGGCTGGCCTCCCCAGTCTCCGCTGATATCTTCATTCCATTTTACGCCGTGGCCGGGCATTCCCCGCCTGTTAGGTGCGATAACAATATAACCGTTTGCCGCCATAAGCTGAAAATTCCACCGGAAAGAGTAAAATTGAGAAAGTGCGGACTGAGGACCTCCCTGGCAATATAGCAGGGTAGGATATTTCTTTGATGGGTCGAAATCAGGTGGGTAGATCACCCATGCAAGCATATCTTTATTATCGGTGGTCCTGATATGGCGCTCTTCAATCTTGCTCAAAGCCAGCCTGCTGTAAATAATGTTGTTTACAGATGTAAGCTGGTTTAAAAGTCCGGATTTTAGGTCCACCCTGTAGAGTTCTGCTGCGTGATTCATGTCGGTCCGGGAAACAACAAGCTGGTTTCCGGATTGGCCGATAATGCCGTTAATATCAAACACTCCTTTTGTTACCTGCCGGATGTTTCTGGCTGTAAATTTCCCCGGATCAGAAATATTGGAAATCTCAAAGAGTTGTTCTGTTCCTTTCACAGGCGCAACAAAATAGATCCGGGATCCGTCGTTGCTCCATTGCCACGAGGCAACGGTTCCATCCCAGTCTTTTGTCAGGTTATAGGTCTTAAGGCTCTTGAAGTCGTACACAAGGATATCGTTTTTATCAGATTCATAACCATCCTCGTCCATACTTAGCCAGGCCATCCGGCTTCCGTTCTGGTTGAACGCCGGAGCGGTGTCGTATCCCAGAATGCCTTCTGTCAGATTGGTTGTCCTGCCTGAAGCCAGATCATAAATAAATATGTCGGTATTCGTACTTTGTGCGTATTCTTTGCCGAACTTCTTTTTTGTCACATATACGATGAACTTGCCGTCGGGGCTCCAAATGGCATCTTCTCTTCCTCCAAACGGCATTTGAGGACAATCGTATGGTTCATCCTTCATGATGTCCCTCGCTTCTCCGATTTTACCATTTCCGAATGTTGCATAAAAGATATGCTGGAACTTTCCGTCTTCCCAGGTATCCCAATGACGGTACATCAGATCGTCAAACACATACGCATCCGATTTTTTTAATTCCGGATAGCGGTCTGTGCTATGGATCTTCAATATCTGTACTTCTTTCGAAAACAGGATATGTTTTCCATCGGGAGAGATTCTGACATTACTCAGCCCATCCTGATAATCTGTAATCTGTTTCTTAGCGCTGCCGTCTCCGTTCATAGTCCAGAGCTGTCCTTTATAGATAAACCAGATTAATCCCGTTTTCGGATCTATATGGACGATACTTTCGGCACCGGCGGCTTCAGTTAATTGCTTTACGGCTCCTCCTGATACAGGAATCATGTAAAGATTGCGTTCGCTTTTATTTTCGGTTACGTCGTATTGGCTTACCCCGAAAATGACGTTTTTACCGTCGGGCGTAACAGCTTCCCCTGAAACTCTTCCAAGCTTCCAGAGAAGTTCGGGGGTCATTTTCTCCTGTGCATTTACCATAGATGCTGCAAGGATAAGAGCTATGCTTACTGATGTTTTCATGTTTGTATAAGTTGTCTGCCGACGGTAATCGGCCGTCAGCCATCAGCTCTTTATATAACGAACAAGATTATATAAAGAGCAAGATTGTTTTTTTGCTTTCTGCCTGAGGGGAGGGGATAATCACATTACACCTCGATACCTTCTTCTTTGGCAATTCCCAGCAATAAGTATTTTGCAGTTGCGGGGTTGGTTGCGAGCGGAACGTTATGGACATCGCAAATCCGTAAAAGCATTTGCACATCGGGCTCGTGAGCATGTTTTCCCAGGGGATCACGGAAGAAGATGATCCCTTTCAGCAGGCCTTCAGCAGCCATAGCTGCTATCTGGGCATCGCCGCCTTGCGGGCCGCTTAGCTTTCGGGTTACTTCCAGACCCGTTTGCTGAATATAAGAACCGGTAGTGCCCGTTGCAATCAGGTTCATTTCTTTCAGGATATCGTAATGGTCTTTAACAAAACCTACCATTTCGGCTTTACGTCCGTCATGTGCAATAAGTGCGATTGTGTGAGTCTTCATAATATCATTTTAAGCAAAGAACAAATATGAAATTAATATAGCTGCAATTACACCCGCGAGATCCGCAAACAGCCCCGCTGTAATAGCATACCGGCTCTTTTTTATTCCTACTGAACCGAAGTAGAGAGCCACAATGTAAAAAGTAGTATCAGCTGAACCGTTAAAAACACAAGCCAGGCGCCCAACAAAAGAATCCGGTCCAAAAGTGGTCATCGTGTCAATCATCATTGCTTTCGCTCCCGAACCGCTTAGCGGCTTCATAAAAGCTACCGGCAGGGCATCAGTAAACCTGGTATCAATGTTGAAGTGGCTGAAGGCATATTGAAATCCATCGACAATATATCCCATCGCTCCGCAATTTCTGAAAACGCTGATAGCTGCAAGCATTGCCACCAGGTAAGGGATAATCTTTACAGAGGTCTCAAATCCTCCTACGGCCCCTTCCACGAAACTTTCAAAGACATTCACTTTTTTCCGGAGCGCACCAAGTATAAAGGCTACCGGGATAAGAAAAAGAAGAAGATTGCTCACCACTTTAGACACTTCACTGATCTGTTCTTTACTGAGATGTACCGTGAAATACCATACAACCAGACCTATAAATGCGGTTAAACCTAAAAGCCATCCCATGACGACAGGGTTGAACAGGTTGATCTTCTGCCTGACTGCAACAATCAGCAGGCCTGCTACTGTGGCTACATAAGTAGCGATAATACAAGGTATGAAAATGTCTGTAGGATCTGCTGCTTTCAGGATTGCCCGCTGTGCGATAATAGAAATGGGCAAAATAGTCAGACCGGAAGTATGAAGCACCAGGAACATGATCTGAGCGTTCGAGGCCGTATCTTTTTTCGTATTAATTTCCTGGAGGCTTCCCATTGCCTTTAGGCCCAGAGGCGTCGCTGCATTGTCGAGCCCTAAAAGGTTTGCAGAAAAATTCATCAGCATTTGCCCTGTTGCCGGGTGGTTCTTAGGAACCTCCGGAAAGAGCCGGCTAAAGAAAGGACCGACAATCCGGCTAAGAAAGCTTATAGCCCCTGCTTTTTCTCCTATATTCATGATTCCAAGCCAGAAAGCCATGGTGCCGGCAAGGGGAAGGGCAATATCCATAACGGAAGATCTGGTGGTATCAAAAAGACTTTCAACAAGTTTCTGGAAGATCTCCGTGTCGCCAAAGAAGATCAGCTTTATAAGTGCAATAACAAATGAAATGATGAAAAAAGCTATCCAGACGTAATTCAGAGCCATAAATCTAAACGTTTTTTTTGAACGTTTTTCCAGCGGCTCAATTTACGTATTTTTAAATAAAATCAATCTGAATGTTAACCGTACGTCTGAACCAGGAAATGCACTTTTCTTCGCCTGAGCGAAATTAAATTGAATCTCTTTTTTCCGGATATAAAAAAATACTACTTTAGCAAAAAGATGAGTGTGATATCCGTTGAGCAGCGTTTTCCGGGCATAGACGATTTTGCACATAAAAGAGATTATCTGAGTTTGACGAGAGGAAATTACGGGATACTAAATCGCTGCGGAAGATTGAAACGGATTAAGAGACCTGAACAATACACCTTTAAATTGCCGGGTATTTATACCTTTCTTTAATGAATTTATAATGATCGGCTGATACAGGCGTTTATACTGTTGACTCATTCTTTTTCCCGGCACTGCGTATGCAGTCCGCTTAAATATATTTAAATGAAGGCGTCGGTCGCGTTGTTTATTTTTTTGCTTTTCACAGGTTGTCTGTACGCCCAGGGCCGTTATGAGGTGAGGGGGGTATTACGGGACACAATGGGGACGGGAATAGGAGGGGCGACTGTTAAGCTGACATCTTCATCGGATACCATTGTAGTAAGGACTTCAGATGAAGGGGAGTTCATTCTGGCAGGTATTACTTCTCTGAATTTTCTTCTCACCGTCTCCAATCTGGGTTACCAGACATTAGAAAAAGATTATACGCTGGATGGCAGCAAATACCTGGTTGTACTGGACACATTACAGCTTTTGCCTCAATCCTACGAGCTGGATCCGATCTCGATACTGGCGAGGAGGGCAATCATTATAAAAAAAGATACAATAGAATATCGTGCCCGAAGCTATCTTATCCGCGAAAATGCGTTTACTATTGATCTGCTGAAGAAACTACCGGGCATCAATATAAACAGGGAAGGCAACCTGATAGCCCAGGGAAAGATCGTAACGAGAGTTAAAGTTAACGGGAGAGACTTTTTCGGCGGGGATGTTGAGACCGCTATCCGGAACATTCCGGCGAATCTGATTGAAAAGATCCAGGTCATAGACGATTATGGAGATAAGGCCAGGCTGACCGGGGGAACAGACGGCGGATATCAGAAGATCATCAACATTAAAACCTGGGCGAACCTCAGAAAGGGGTATTTCGGAAATGCTTCGGCGGGAGAAGGTACGGAAGGCCGGTATCAGCTTTCGGGGATGGGGAATTATTTTAATAATAACCGGGAAACAGCATTTTACGGGAATATGAACAATAATAACGCCCGCATGCCGGGAGCCGAATACGAGATAAACTCTGTGAATAACGGGCTGTCAACCGTAACAGCAGCAGGGTTTAATTACAGGGAAAAATATGATAAGAATTTTAGCTCGTATGGTAATTACGGCTTTTCGAAGACCATTAACAGGCTGTTTTCAGAAACCTTCAGGACGAATATTTACCCTGATAACAGGCTTATCCTGAATACAGATACGACCAACAGCAGAAACACCGGCTACGGACATCATTTTCAATGGACTTTGGAGTACGAGGATAGCCTGAATTTCGTGCAGGTTACGCCGTTCTTTTCGATGAATAAAAAAGATGGACGAAGTAAGTCGATGCTTCGTCAGAATAAACAGGTTTATTCTTTTATAACAGACAGCCTGAACCAGGAGTCAGTTGAAGATGCCTATTCTTCTTCACCCGGAATAGGCGCACGCGTTGTCGCGAACCATAAATTCGGTAAAA
This sequence comes from Pararcticibacter amylolyticus, assembly GCF_003130405.1. GTDB lineage: Bacteria > Bacteroidota > Bacteroidia > Sphingobacteriales > Sphingobacteriaceae > Arcticibacter > Arcticibacter amylolyticus. The sequence goes on along the minus strand of NZ_QEAS01000003.1, from coordinate 200,173 downwards.
CGGGCAGAAACGTTTTTGCTGAGATATCTTTAAAGAACGGAAGCAATACAGCTCAGGAAAATGTGAACGCTTTTGTGCTGTATTATGATAATGCCGGGAACCTTAACAGAGACTCAGTACAGCGGCAGTTCCTCAAAGATGAAAATGAAAATTTCAGTGCAAGCGGCCGCATTTCCTATATTGAACCTGTTACGAAGAATTCCCGGGTTGAAGTCGCATACGCTTTTGGTTATTCGGAATATACAAATGATCGTGAAACTCTTAACTTCTTCATGAGGAAAATAGATTCACTTAGCAACAGGTATTCTTACTCGTTTACTACCAATACGATCAATCTTCTTTTTAGACATAACGGGAATAAGCATGCTTATACGGTTGGCGTGAGTGTACAGCCAAACCTTCTTGCCGGAGAGTCGGTCGGCAAGAGCATCCGGATCAACAGGCGGGGCTTAAACATTGTTCCCGAAGTTAATTATAGCTATCTCCTGTCGGCAGAAAGGTCATTTAATGTAAACTATTCAGCAAGCAGTAATCCTCCTTCTTATCTTCAGCTTCAGCCTGTTACGGATATTTCCAATCCTCAGTATCCGGTAAGGGGGAATCCGTCTCTCAAATCGGAGTTGTGGCATAACTTTGAGATCGGGTATAATAATTTTTCTGCCGAGACCGGCAAAACATTCTTTGCCGGCCTTAACGGGACCCTCATACAGGATCAGGTGGTATCTAATACACTCCTCAGGATTAAAGAGGATAATGTTATTTCTCAGGAGACGGCATTTGAAAACCTCGATGGCAGCTTTATGCTAGGGGGTGTTTACAATCTGTCACTGCCTTTTAAAGAGAGAAAATATGTTCTCGATCTGAATGGGTCGGTCAGCTATAACCATTATGTATCTTTAAGTAATTCGGAAAAGCTGAGCGCCAGGAACCTGATAGCTTCCCAGGCTGTGAGAATGCAGATCAATCCAAATGAGCAGATAGAATTTTACCCTTCTGTTATTTACACTTATAACCGTAACCGGTATTCAATTGATGAATACAGTAAAGCTCAGCTTTCCACCTGGTCGCTTGGAGCAAGCAGCAAAGTGTACCTGTTACCCACAATCGTTTTAGGGCTTGAAGCTGACAAGAATTTTAACAAAGGTTTCGCAGGAATGGGAAAAACCAATCCGTTTATTTTAAATACATTCATTGAAAAACAGTTCTTGAAGGGAAAGAAAGCTGCTTTCAGGTTCTCCGCCTTTGATATTCTTGATCAGAACACCAGCGTCATGAGAACAATTCAGAACAATGCAACCCTCGATAACAGGAGCAACAGGCTTGGCCGGTATTTCATGCTTTTGTTTAAGCTAAATCTTAATAAATTTGAGGCTTGAGGCATACACTAAAGCTTGTCTCTCTTTCTGATATATGAATAAGGCAAAATCATTACTGGCCTGTCTGGTAATCGCAGTATTGACAGCATGTGCTCAAAAACAGAAACAGTATCATAGCCCGGACGGTTACGACCTGGCACATCCGGTAGTCTACCAGATGCCCGGACGATTACTCGAGATTTCCGGAATATGTTTTGATAAAGGGGATCCGTCTGTGATTTACGCAGAGCAGGATGAAGCAGGCGTTCTTTTTCTCTATCATCCGGAAAGTAAGAAGGTTGATGAAATAAAGTTCGGCAAAAAGGGGGATTATGAGGACATCGCTTTTTTCAAGGGAACGATATATGTGTTAAGGAGTGACGGTGTACTCTTTTCTTTCAGGCTGGAAGCAGGAAACCGTGTGTCCGGATTAAATGAATGGACAGGAATTCTGCCTAAAGGAGAATATGAAGGCTTATTTGCTGATGAAAAAAGTGGACTTTTATTTGCCCTCTGTAAGGACTGTTCTATTGATAAGAATGGGAGCGCGACGGGATATAAGCTTAAACCTGGCAGGGATGGAAAGCCGGTTATATCCGGAACGTTTCACATGGGCCTGCCTGAAGATCACCCTGGACGTCAGGGTAAGAAGTTTAAGCTAAAGCCTTCTGCGCTCGCCAGGCATCCTGTTTCGGGTGACTGGTTCGTGCTTTCTTCCGTAAATAAAATGCTCCTGGTGGCAGACAGCAATTTTAAAACAAAGAAAACATACAATTTAAAGCCTCATCTTTTCCTGCAGCCGGAGGGTATTGCATTCGACAGAGACAATAACCTCTACATATCGAATGAGGGAGATAAGGCAAAGCCGGGCACCATACTGAAGTTTAATTACCGCTCAAAATAAGCCCGGCCGGATTATTCTGGCAACAAAAACAAACCGGAGGGGTTAATAGTAAAAATCGCATGCAAACGAAGCTTCTTCACATTCAGGAAAAACCGCTGCCCGACATAGTGGAGGCTGTTTTGACATTCAAAAGTTTTACGGAATACCTGAGACAGAAAACCTCAGAGGAGAAGACTATCAAAAAACAATTTAATCAGTATGTTCTTGATTTGTTTGAAAAAGAGCCTGCTTTTACTGGTATAATAGGTGAGGACGAGGCAGCCGGAAGGCAGGATCTTCTTGAACTGGTTTATGCCTCTCTCACCCCCGGAATTTCTGATGAGAAAGAATTGCTTTGGGCACTGAGCAACGCTGTGCCGAAGAATATTTTTTATTGCACTGACGCTTTTGCTGCTTTTAGCAAAAGTATAAGCTTAAATGATCAGGCTACCTTTCAAAAGAATGTCAATGTAACGAAAACGCATAAATACGAATACGTGTATTCAATGATTATGAGAAAGTTCTATGGATTTAATATAGACGTGAAGAGTGAGATGATCTACACGTATTCTGATCCTTCTACTTCTCTCAACCGGTACTTCAGGATAGACGCAGATACACGTTTTGTAGATATAAAGCTTAAAGGTAAATTGCCGGAACTGAACCTGTCTGATCTGGAACCTTACTTGCAGGAAACAGATGACATCGAGCTTATTACCAGGCTTGTGCCGCTTGATCTGTTCAGGTTTGAGGGATTCTCCGTGATCACTTTTACCGATTTTACAGCAAAATATTCAATTGACAGCATCCGGAATGCAATTTTAGGGCACTCTGCTAACAGTAAAGAACTCCACACGAAGGTGATTGATTCGTTGAAAACACTGGCAGGGGATAATCAGATTGAATTTGGCCTTTTACCCTTTCTGAAACTTAACGGCCGGCCGGTATTTGAAAGTAACAACTGCTCTCAAAGTCTTCTCATGCAAAGTGCATGGCAGGAGGAGGCGGGGAAAACATTCGATCTGCTCATTGACCAGTATCTCGAAAGCCCAAGAACGCTTTTTTTTGGAGTGCTGGATGAGGAGAAGGTGGCTCAGTTCCCTTTTCTGAAGAAGCTCTTTGACGATCATGTGATGTCTTACGCCATTATCCCGATTTATTACAATATGCATCTGGCTGGTATAATGGAGATATATTCCCGTCAGCGTGTGATTCCGTTTGAAGAAACCTTGTCGGCCATTGAACCAGCTTTTACTTTGATCGGCCAGTTATTGCAGAACTGTTCGGACGAATTTAATTCCAGGATTGAAAGTGTGATCAAGCGGAAGTTTACGTCGCTTCAGCCTTCAGTACAGTGGAAGTTCAATGAAGCTGCCTGGAATTACCTCAAGCTTAAGCGAATGGTGGGAGAAAAGCACGAAATTGAAACCATTACGTTCAATCATGTATATCCATTATATGGAGCGGTGGATATCCGTGAATCAACTGTGGAACGGAACCGTGCATTCAGGGAAGACAGTACATCACTTCTCCAGGCTCTTCAGAAGGCATTGATAACACTAAAAAAACAGCACCATCTGACCTTGATTGATGAACTGGTCTATCAATGCGGCAAGTGGCTCAACCGTGTAAGTGATAACATCACAACCAATGATGAAATATTGCTTTCGCAGTTTTTCGAACGGGATGTTGAACCGTTTCTTGCTCATTTTAAGACCGCTTATCCCGGTACGTCAGATCTGCTCCGGGAATACGAAGCCGCTACAGATGAAAGTTGGGGAACAGGATTTGCACGCCGGAGAGACCTTGAGGCTTCCATTCGGCTTATTAACGTCAGTGTCAATAATTACCTGGATCAGGTTCAGGCTGAATTGCAGGAATCATATCCCTGCTATTTCGAGAAATTCAGAACAGACGGCGTGGAATATGATATTTATATCGGGCAGTCGATTGCTCCGCATCACCCTTTCAATCTTTTGTATCTCAAAAATCTGAGATTGTGGCAGCTCAGATCAATGGCTGAACTGGCCAGGTTGACTAATTCGCTGTTGACGCAGACTCCGATCCCGCTTCAAACCACCCAGTTGATTTTTGTACATACTACGCCTATTGATATCAGCTTCAGAAATGATGAAAGGCGGTTTGATGTGGAAGGCGCTTATAATATCCGGTATGAGATCATCAAGAAACGAATAGATAAAGTAAGTATTAAAGGCAGCTCAGAGCGCCTTACACAACCCGGCAAGATAGCTCTTGTTTACTTTAACGACCGCGAAATGGAAGAGTATCTGCAGTTTATTTCTTATCTTCAGGAACAGGGATATCTCGGTAAACCGATAGAATTCCTTGAGCTTGACGAGCTGCAGGGAGTATCGGGCTTAAAAGCGATCAGGGTTTCCGTTCTTTTTAATTGATATTAACTTATGCCTGTGAATAATCTGTTTTATAGTATTTTCCTTATAATTGGCTTTACCTTATATGCAACATTGTCCACCGGACAGGTGAAAACCGGAACATCCGACAGTATCACCGTTGCTATTGAACCGGGATACGACAGGGTGAGCAGTTCACACCGTTTTTGGCTTGGAGAGAATTACAGGAAATTATGGGCTACGCCGGTTAAAATGCGGATACTTGATATCGGGAAGGAAAAGGGCGGTTTAAGCGTAGTGAAAATCGGAGGGGGGATGCAAACCCGGTCTCTCAGACTGAGAGATGCTTCAGGCAGAGAATGGGTACTAAGGACAATTCAAAAATATCCCGAGAGGGGATTGCCGGAAAATCTGCGGCCGACCATAGCAAAAGACATCTTACAGGACCAGGTATCGACGGGGCATCCTTATGGCGCCCTTGTGGTTCCCCTTTTGGCTGAAGCATTGAGTTTGCCTCACGCTAACCCGGAAGTAGTTTACGTTGCAGATGATCCCGGACTCGGAGAATACCGGAAGGATTTTGCTAATGCAGTTTATTTGTTTGAAGAGAGAACCCCTGACGAGGCGGATAAGACGGACAACACGGATAAAGTGCAAAGAAAGACGGAAAAGGACAATGATGTCAGGGTCAATCAGAAACTGGTGCTTAGAGCCCGCTTGCTCGATTTTTTGGTGGGCGACTGGGACCGGCATGAAGATAACTGGCGCTGGCTCCCGGATAAATCAAAAGGAGAAACGGTTTATTCTCCCGTCCCAAGAGACAGAGATAAAGTATTTTATAAAACTACCGGGGTTTTTCCATGGATATTGTCACATCAGTGGTTAAAATCAAATTTGCAGCCCTATGGGGAAGAGATCCGGGATGTTAAAGGATGGAACTATAATGCAAGGTATTTCGATCGTTACTTCCTGAATTCTCTTGATGAAGAAGACTGGAAAGCAGAGTCAGATTTTGTTAAAAGAACCATAACTGACCAATTGGTAGAAGCGGCAGTTCGCCTGATGCCCGACACCATCTACAGGCAGAACGGAAAGGAACTTGAGAAAATATTCAAAGCTCGCCGTGATAACCTGGAGGCTATGGCCCTCGATTATTACCGGTTTCTGGCCCTGACAGTAGACATTCCGCTTTCGGCTTCAGGCGAGTTAATATATCTTAGCTATACAGAAGGGGGGGGCACCGGCCTTTCTGTTTTCAACAGGAAAAAGAATGGTTCCGGGGGGCGGCTTCTTTATAAACGTGTTTTCACGCCGTCCCTGACAAAGGAGATCAGGATCTATGGAATAGGCGGGGATGATGTATTTCACGTTGAGGGAAACAATGTCTCGAAGATCCGGGTCAGGCTTATAGGGGGAACTGAGACCGACAGCTTTTACGTAAATAAAGATGTAAAGAACAAACACAGGATATATATTTATGATAATCCATCCCACGCGAATATTGCTGCTGCCGGCCGGCCGGTCAAATTACGCTTATCGGAGGATAGCCTCGTAAATTCTTTTAACAGGAAAAGTTTTAAGTACGACCGCTTTGGCCCGATGGCAATGGTCAATTATAATATTGACCAGGGTATCCAGTTACGGGCTGGAATTATCTATGAAAAACAGGGCTTCAGGAAAGAGCCCTTCGCCGTTAAACACGAGATATGGGGAAATTATTCAACCGGAAGAAACTCTTATATTATAAATTACGAGGGACAGTTTACAGGCATTGCCGGTAAAAATGACCTTAGTGTTCATGTTGATTCCTGGGGTCCCAATAATGTGTCGAATTTCTTCGGGCTGGGGAATGAAACCGCCTTCATAAGAGATGAGGGGCGGGGTATGAGCTATTACAGGAACAGGTACGATTATATAAAGACATCTGTAAGGCTGAACCGCAATCTGACTCCCCAACTAAGAGTGAATGCCGGTATCGGGGGGGAGTTCTATTTCAGCCAGCGGAGTGATAACGGCATGAGGTTTTTTAATGACTTTAACCAGTCAAATCCGGCAGAGGAGGTTTTCGCCGACCGGGCGTTTGCCGGACCTGTAGCGGGGCTTAAATATGATACCCGGAATGATGCATCTGCTCCGTCCTCAGGCATCTTATGGAATACTAATTTTACCGCAAAAAGACAACTGAACGGCGATGCCAGCTATGGCAGGATTGAGTCAGAATTTAACGTGTACTTTAACCTTGCCGATTCCAATCTGGTCGTGGCGAACAGGGCAGGAGGTGGAACAACCTTCGGAAGCCCTGCATTCTTTCAGAGGATGCAGCTTGGCGGAGTGAGGAGTCTAAGGGGATTCCATACAAACCGCTTTACAGGAAAAAGTATGGTATATCACAACATCGATCTGCGTTTGAAGTTATTTCATTTTACCTCCTGGCTTTTGCCTGGATCGGTAGGCATGATCGGATTTCATGATATGGGGCGTGTGTGGATGACCGGTGAAAAATCAGAGAAATGGCATCATGGATACGGAGGAGGAATATACATTGTGCCCGCAGAGCTGATCGTGATCCAGGGGGCCGTTGGATTTTCAAGAGAAGGGTCCCTTCCTTATATTTCTATAGGTTACAGCTTTTGAGCTGGCATAATAAGTCGGGGGGAGGCGAACTTAATCCAGACGTACAATGATTCCCTCGTCCCCGCTCAGGCTGATTCTTTCATTGACACGCTGTCCTTCGGATTCAGGCGATGTGGCTATGTCAATTACCCCGCTAAGTGGTGTTTTGCTCGTGAAGTAGCAAGGGCGATGGCTGAGATTCAGGATTATCAGAAACGCAGGCTGGTTTTCTTCCTGCCTGATATATGCCATTGCCTGCGTATCTGCATACACAGGACGGTATGAGCCGGTCAGCAACGAGGGCTCTTTTTGCCTGAATGCAATAAGTCTTTTATAAAAGAATAACATTGAGTAGAGATCGCCTGCCTGTTGTTTTTCTACATTTTCCCTTGGATATGCTTTATCCAGGCGAAGCCAGGGTGTTCCTTCTGTAAATCCGGCATTTGTATCACTGCTCCATTGCATAGGAGTTCGTGCCGGGTCTCTGCTCAGGTTTTTATCCGGCATATTGAGTCCCTGCGGGTCCTGAACTTCATCAAAAGGAATCGGCACATCCCGCATTCCTGCTTCATCACCATAATAAAGTGTCGGCGTTCCCCTGAGCGTAAGCAGGAGCATTGCTGCTACGCGCGCCTGCTGAATTCCCACTCTGCTGGCAATCCGGGGCCGGTCGTGATTCCCCAGCACCCAATTGGGCCATCCTCCGGCAGGAAGCGCACCCTCATACTGATCAATAGCCGCCGCAATTTTTTGTGCATCCCAGGGGAGATCGATCAGGAGGAAGTTGAAAGGAAGATGCGCTTCTTTATTATCTTCTCCATAATACAACATCAGTTTCTGGATGGGAAGATAGATCTCTCCGATCATTAGACGCTCATCGTATTCATCCAGGACAGCACGCATCTTGCGGATAATGTGATGTACCTCCGGCTGATCTGTAGAATACACCGGCAGCAGCTGATCATACGTTGGCAGATGAGGCTGATAGTCCGGATTTACAGGGTTGTCCCGTAACTCCTTGTCTTTGATCATATGCCAGATCACATCTACACGGAAGCCATCAACTCCTTTATCCAGCCAGAACCGCATCGCATCGAACATCGCTTCCTGTACTTCCGGATTCCGCCAGTTTAGGTCCGGTTGCTCTTTCAGGAACCCGTGATAATAATATTGCCGGGTTGTCTCATCCCATTCCCATCCGCTGCCACCGAATACGCTGAGCCAGTTGTTAGGCACGGCCCCATCAGGCCCGGCGTCCTCCCAGATATACCAGTCGCGCTTCGGATTGGTTCGTGAAGAACGGGATTCAAGAAACCAGGGATGTTTATCAGATGTGTGATTCGGGACAAAGTCAAGAATCAGCTTCATTCCCCGCGCATGTACTTCGTCCAGGAGCTTGTCAAAGTCATCCAGCGAACCAAACAAAGGGTGTATACCGGTATAGTCAGAAATGTCGTACCCGAAGTCGGCCATCGGTGAAGGATAAATAGGAGACAGCCAGACCGTATTGATGCCCAGCCACTGAAGATAATCAAGCCTTTGAAGGATGCCGTGCAGGTCGCCTACGCCATCTCCGTTACTGTCCTGGTAAGAACGGGGATATATCTGATAAATAACAGCGGTGTGCCACCAAAGAAATCGTTTATCCTCCTGCATTTTCCTGCTTTTGTTTATTAAAGGATTTTCTAAGTTGTTTTGTTTAACTAAAGTAGATTTTGCGGTTTGGCGCAAATATTGTTCTGATCGTGGCTCAGCTGAAAACTATGAATAAACATACTAATATTGAAAACAAAGAGGACATAAGAGGGAAGACTGTAGTGGTTACAGGAGCTTCAGGTGGTGCCGGCAGGGCAATAGCAGTTGAGTTTGCCAGGTATGGCGCCAGACTGGTACTGGCCGGCAGGCGTGATTTTGCTTTGGAGGAGGTCGTCGAAGAATGTAATCAGAACGGCGCTCAGGCAGCTATTTGCGTTGTGACCGATGTGACCGATGCTGAAGCCGTTGTGGTGCTTGCGAAAACAGCATTTGAGGTCTATGATAAAATAGACGTATGGGTTAATAATGCTGGTGTGCTTTCTGCCGGCTCCTTTACCGATACCCCTGTCGATGTGATTGATCAGGTGATCAGAACCAACCTCATGGGATATATACACGGTGCCCATGCAGTTCTTCCGTATTTCAAAGAACAAGGTTACGGCATCCTGATTAACAATATTTCAGTCGGAGGGTGGTTCCCGGTACCTTATGCAACGGGCTATTCTGCCAGCAAGTTCGGCTTGCGCGGATTTTCTGAAGCATTGAGAGGTGAACTGATGCAATGGCCCGGTATTCATGTCTGTGATGCATTCCCCGCATTCCTGGATACCCCGGGGATCAGGCACGCAGCGAACTTTACCGGCAGGTATCTGAAACCGGCACCTCCGGTTTATGATCCGAAAGACCTGGCTGAAGCAATAGTTCGTCTCGCAAAGCATCCCAGGCCTTCAGTAACCGTAGGGAGTATGTCCACCTTTCTGAGATTATCACATTTCTTATTTCCGTCGATTTCAAGGGGGATTACTGCAAAAGTGATCGAGAGCTATCTGAAAGTTGCAGATGAAGTTCCACTGACGAATGGTAACTTATTCAGGCCGCTTAAGTTCGGATCGGGAGTTTACGGAGGCTGGAGCAGGTTTACTCCTCCCTCGCGTAAAAAAATTGCACTCTCTTTATTGCTGGTCGGAGGAGCCGCTTTACTTCTCTCTCAAACATCGGGTCTTATGAGAAGATCAGGTTCCTGATTTCCTCTTCCTGACCAGGATGAGAACAAATATTCCTGCGGCAGTAAGAATAACTTTCATTAGCATGGAGCTAAGATAACCTATTTAGGGATAAGACCTGATATCAACCGGGTGGGAGCCTGTTCTGGCAGGCTCCTTAAAAATAACGTTCCACAGTTAGTCCGTAACTTAATAATGAATTCCTGCGTTCAGTGCGGTTTATCTTGTTGTAATTATAATTGGTGGTTAAACTAAGCCATTTCATTAGTTTAAAAGAAAGACTCGTGTTGGATCTGAGAATGTAATCCTCTTTTTCCTTCAGGGAGTTTTGAAGGAACCCTGACCCATCGAATATAATCATATTTTGGATGTTAAACCTGATCAGGAGACGGAGTGAATTACGGAAGGTATGATATCTGTCGGGAATCGTATCATTCAGTAAGAGATCACTCTTGTCATAGAGAATGCCGTTGCTTAGGTTAATAAGGGTGTTTTTTTTGTCGACTAAATTATAGGCAATACCCGCTCCTGCCAGCAGCTGGTTGTTTATTTTCAGGGAGTAGCTGGTATTGTAATTAGCCAGTCCCCAGTAGAAAAAGTGAGGAAATGTTTTGTACAGGTTAAAGTCGAGAGAAGAAGAGAAATCGTTATTGGTTAGCTTTTGATCCTGTTTGCCGTACATCCAGCTATTAGTGGCATTCAGAGAAATGCTTTTTTTTCTTACACTGAATTTTACTGCATTGTTTAACAGGTAAGAGTCACCGTCATTAGTTTTGTTGGCCGTACCGGAAGATGCGTATCCTAAATAGTAAAATGTGCTGTCTGTAAACTGGGCCATTGAGTCGTAATGGCAAATTATCAGAAATAGAAAAAGGGTGATGATCCTAAACATGTTGCATTTCCTTGTTTTGTGTAAGCAGGGGTACCACGATACTTGTGATCCCAAGTGTTAAAAATGCCTTCAGTGCTTTTCTGTTTTTTGAGAATCCAAATAACCTGGGTGCAGTTAGGAGAAATATTCCAAGGGCAATATCCGTCATCAGGTGCATCTTAAAAGGAGTGATCTTAGCAATTCCCCATTCAGCTCTTGCCGAAAGTGCAGATGCCAGTACTGAAGCAGCGACTATCCTGGATATCTTTGTTGCTTTTTTCTCTTCTTTGAATCCGAATAATTCAGGAGCGAAGGCTGAAAGTGGAATATAACTGTACTCTGCAACGCCGTGTCCGGCTCTTGAAATGGGCTTTTTCATAGATAATAGTATATAAAGTAATAACTGATTGATCTGATTGAGGTTTTAGGGAATTTCACTTGCTTAAATCTGGTATATAAGTTTTTAAAAAATATTTAAAAGTTAAAGTTGTTTTGTAAAAATATATCTTATCTTGCGATCTGATAAAGGCCTGGTATAAAGGAAAAAATAAGGTGGGATTCCCTCGCGGTGGAGGCGGGTTTCAAAAGCCAGGTGTTTGTTGCATGAACGCGAACTACTAAAACGATGAAAGAATGTCGCTAAGAATGAAGATTGTTTTTGCGCAGCTGTTGTTTTGCTGTTTTTATGCATCGGCGCAGGATGTCCGTATTATTAATTCTGCGAACCTGAAGTGTAATGACACGGTTTGGGTATTTAAGCCGTCAGACTTTAATACTAAAAAAGAATATGCAGCAGTATTCCTTCTGCATGGTCATTCCGCGAATTACGCCTCGTGGAGTAAGTTGGCTGATCTGCAAAAGCTTTCTGATAAATATCAGTTTATAATTATCTGTCCGGATGGACTGAAAAAAAGCTGGTATATCAATTCCCCCGGCAATAAAGGGTGGCAATATGAAACGTTCTTTATGAGTGAGTTGATTCCACAGATGAAGGAAGCCTATCATATAGATCAGGGGAAAATGTTTATCACCGGTGCCAGTATGGGGGGACACGGAGCGATGTGGTTGTTTCTACGTCACCCTGACGTGTTTCTGAGTGCAGGCAGCACCTCTGGTGTGCTCAACCTGCGGTATTCGGGGTTCAGAAAGACAACTATTGCTGATATACTCGGTGCTTACAGTGATGATAATAAGGCTTTTGACGACTATTCTGTGGTAAATCATCTGTCTGAAATAGCTGGTCTGAATAAGCAGCTTATTTTTGACTCGGGAACGGAAGATTATCTGTATATCACAAGCCGGAAGTTCAGGGAGAAATGTGACGAGCTTAAAATAAAAGCAACCTATATAGCACAGCCAGGCGGACACACAGGAGGATACTGGTCTAAAAGTATCCTGGCCCACTTTAGTTTTTTTGCAGGGCTGGCTGGCAATAAAAATGACTAGGATTATATAACACACAACTATTGTAAAATGAAAATTGAGCTGAAAAAAGTGAGACAATTGTCCTTACTAGCGGCAGGCGTATTTGCCGGCTTACTTAACCAGGCAGGGGCACAAATCAGGGGTGCCGGACAGGAGGCGACTATTCTAAGCGCTAAACAGGGCACTGTAATCGAACTGCCTGGATTCCTTACCGAGAAAATGCCTCTCATTAATTATGAAAAAGTGGTATTGCCGGGCCCCCAGTATATTATTTCTGATGATCCTGAGTACATACGGGAACCGGAAGCTGTAGCTCTTAAGGAAGCTGTGATGCCCGGGGCTGTACGGTTGTATGTTTACAATGTCAATGGCATAAAGGAACCCGAAGAGATCGACAGAAAGATCACTGCTGTAATAAAAAATACCGGCTCTTCAGATATGCATATCAGGATGCTGAAATACTCTTCCCAGAAACCGAGCAGTAATTATTTCCAGATAGGGAAGCAGGGATTAGCTGACTATTTTGCCTCAAAGGGCGAAAGCGTTATTCGTACTGTGAAACCCGGGCAGGTTATTGCCATAGATGAGAAATTAGAGAAGAACATCGTAAAATACAATGAACTGGTGCATGGCTTTTATGAGTTTGTCATTGATCAGCCCGCAGAGGTTGCAGTGGTTCAGACTGCTCCTTCAACTCCGGGGCCTGAAGCCTTTAAAAAGCTGAAAACGGTTATCTCCAGCCGTCATAGCAATGCCGGGAGAGGTTTGTTTGGTGTAAGCAATTATCAGGTTTTTACCGAAGGTGTATTTGATACGAAAAACGGAGTTGCCCAGGTTATGCTTGCTGATGGAAAAAACGATCCCTGGGTAGAAGGAAGAGACGCAAGTACTGGTAAACGCGCTAAACTCGCAGGAAACTACGGCGTGATGTATAATATCGAGATGAAATGGAAAAGCACGGATGGAAAAGGTTTAGCCCTGCTGACATGGAATTCCCGCTCAGCCGATAATAAATGGTGTAACGGTATGGCTGCAAGTATGGTTGTGAGCCAGGGTAAATTTAAGGAAGGGATTGTTAAATTGCCGTCGGACCGCTTGATTACAAAGGGAGCTCCTGAAGCGATCCTGATACAGGTGTTCCCTCCGGCTGGCAATGGTGAAGAGCAAACCATCCGGCTTACGTATTCTCCTCCGGGAGCGTCATGTTTGCCGACACCGCTTATCTTTGTACCGGTAGATATAAAATAAAAAAAGCCCGTCAGGGCTTTTCTTATTTTATATCTGCGTCTATTATGCTCTTAATGTAAGTCCAGCATCCTGTTCCTTACGAGAAGGCAGGCTCCTATAACTCCCGCCTTTTCTCCAAGTTCCGATACTTTAAGCTGGGTGTCGCTGTTAACCAGGCTTAAAGAATACTTGTTAATAGAACTTTTAATGGGAAGCCTGATATATTCGCCGGTAGTGGAGAGGCTGCCGCCTAAAATGACGAGCTCGGGATTGAAAATGTTTATCAGCAACGCTATTCCCCGTCCGAGCTTTTCCCCTATTTCGGCGAGAAGGTCAATTGCAAGAACATCATCGCTATTGGCAGCTTCTATAATATGCTGTAACTGTATTTTTTCAGGATCAATATTGTTGTTTGTGACAACAGTAGAGGATCCGGAACGGATCTTCTCCTTAAAGATCCTGGATAGGGCCCAGCCCGACGCTTCCGTTTCCAGGCACCCTTTCTTTCCGCAATGGCATATGATCTCATTGTTGAATAGAGGAATGTGTCCGAATTCACCGGCGAAGCCCGATTTGCCGTAATACAGCTGGCTGTTGATCATGATCCCCATACCGAGTCCGTAGTCAAGGTTAAGAAAGAGCACGTTCTTCTCTTGCCTGACTGCGCCCGCACTGAATTCGCCGAAGGCCATTGCCCTCGAATCGTTTTCCAGGAAGGTCTTTAACCCAAGCGCCGACTCAATCACCTTACTTAGCGGCTCCTCGTTAAAGTGAAAGAAACTATAGCTATATCCTGTCGAATAGTTTATCCGGCCCGACAGATTTATCCCGGCGCCGAGGATTTTATCTTTCGGGACTGATGATTCCCTGATGAAATTTTTGATCAGGCGGCATAATTCTTTAAGTGATTCGGGGCTGTTACTGAGTTTGTAAGGCTCATTCTCTTTTATTTTGACAATACGCTTTTGCAGATCCGTAAGCCCGATATTAATATGATCCTGTTTTACATCTACCCCCAGGAAGAATACCGATTCCGGAACAAGGCCATACATATTAGGTTTACGCCCCCCTGTAGAATCAATTTTACCAAAATCTTTGACCAGGCCTTCCTGCATCAGGTCCAGTATCAGATTGTTAACCTTTGGCGCACTCAGATTAAGTTCTTTGCACAGATCGGCAATAGTACAGCTGCCCGCTGTCGCAAAATAAGATATAATGGCTTTTTTAAGGTTTGCATTTTTAAAGGCAACTCCTGAGATGCTATCGTCATTGAGTTCTTCAAAGAAAGTCATTTTGCTTTTTTAGGTAAATATGCAAAAAAAGATGAAGTTTTTATAAAAATTTAAAAATAGCACAACGAATAACGAGTAGTGATTTTTAATTGGTGTTTATCTCTTCTTTTGTATTTTTTTAAATAACTATCGAATATTTAAACTTAAAAATTAATATTTACTTGTTTTTTCTGTATAAATTCTGTTATTTGCTTTTGTTTTATTGGTTTTTATAAGAAAAGTCAGTATTTATTTGGATTTTTACATTATTTGGGTTCTGTATTTTTGTTTTTTCAATTAAAAGCTTCTTTTTCTTAGGAATGACTCCTGGGTGTAGTTGATAAGTCAAGTCCTTAATTGTTTAGGTGGCTTAAGCGCGTATGATACTCTTTTATTTACTTTATAAAAAAAATTAATAATTATTGCTATGTTGTATAATTTTTTCTATTTTAGTCCTATGCTAACTAATGGTAAGCCTTCGCTGGTTTATGACCCAAAGACAATGTGTGATATGTCAGATCAGAAAAAAAGATACCACGATATAACTTTTTAGACAACTAACTATGACAGGACTATTTACTCAAACCAAGAGGTACGCTCTCTTAATGACACTTCTGTTCTCTTTTCTGGCTTCAATAACAGCGATTGGGCAGACAAAATTAGTCAAAGGAAGGGTTACAGATGCCGGCGGAGAGGCCTTGCCGGGTGTTTCCGTATTAGTAAAAGGCGCCAAAACGGGTACCACCACCGATAATCAGGGGAGGTTCAGTCTGAACGTCTCCGGTGGCGCTACACTTGTATTTACTTTCATCGGATTTCAAACTGCTGAAATAAAAGTACAAGCAGCAGCAGAATTGAATGTTGTGTTAAAGGAGGTAAGTTCTCAACTGAATGAAGTAGTTGTGGTAGGATATGGTACGCAGAAAAAAGTAAATCTTACCGGTAGTGTTTCAGTCGTTGGGGGAGAAGAGATGGCCAAGCGCCCTGTTGCTTCTGCATCTATGGCACTTCAGGGAATTGCGCCCGGGGTGACGGTTACGCAGGCGTCAGGATTGCCGGGGAGTGATCAGGGGACTATCCGGATCAGGGGGATCGGATCGTTCAGGGCCGGTCAGGACCCGCTTGTACTGATTGACAATATAGAAATGAGTCTGGATGCGATAGATCCCAATAATATTGAAACAATATCGGTGCTGAAAGATGCAGCTGCTGCGGCGATATATGGATCGAGGGCTGCCAACGGAGTGGTACTCATCACAACAAAGCGCGGAAAGAAAGATGCTACCACCGTACAGTACACCAGTTACCTGGCAAAACAGGAAGCGGGTAATTTCCCCAATAAGGTGACCGCGGTGGAACATATGCAGTATCTTAATATGGCTCGGCAGAATATAGGGCAGGCTGCCGGTTTCAGTGAAAGCCTTATAAATGATTATATCAATCTAGGTGCCGACAATTTTGAACGCTTCGATACGGATTGGATAGACCAGGTGCTCAGCAACAACGGCGTCATGCAAAACCATAACTTATCCCTCTCGGCCGGCACAGACAAGATAAAAATGTATGCCTCGGGTAGTTTTCTCGATCAGAACGGCATCACCGAGAATACGAAAATGAAGCGGTATGACCTTCGGTTTAATACCGATGTCGCACTGGCAAAGAATTTGCAGGCATCTATGGATCTGACCTTGAACAAACAGGACAGGAACTGGCCTGGGGGAGCTTCCCCCAATTTTATCATTTCTCAGGCTATCGGGCTGCCAGCCAACCAGCCCGGCGTTTTCAACTCCGGGGAATATGGGGAAGGCTGGGCTAACAGAAATCCAATTGCGCTTGCCCGGTCTTCCGGTTTTGATAATCGTGTGACGAACACGCGCGTAATTGCCGGATCGTTAAAATATACTCCTGTAAAAGGGCTTGAGCTTTTGGCAACCTACAATTCCAATAGTTTTAATTTAAGGAACCGCAAGTTGATCAAACAATACCAGGTGTACACCGCAGATGTGGTGAATAATGCGCTTGTTCCGTCTGTTCTATATCCGGCAAATAATTCTTTGTCAGATGTTATTACGGAGAATACCCGTGATATGTTCAGAACGCAGGCCACTTATACCCGTTCTTTCGGCAAGCATAATGTCTCTCTTCTTGGAGGGTTTAGTACAGAAAATCTGAAGATCTCCGGAATCGGTGGCAGCACTGTCATCAATCTCGATCCCGGTAAACCCTACTTAACCAATGGCGATATGTCGCAAGTCGGCCTTTTAGGAGAGGAAAACAGGTTTAAGATGGCATCCGTCTATAGCCGGATTAACTATAACTATGATGAAAAGTACTTAATTGAAGCAAACGGAAGATGGGATGCAACTTCCAGGTTTTTGCAGGACAACTGGTGGGGCTTGTTTCCTTCAGTTTCGGCGGGGTACCGCATCTCCCAGGAAGGTTTTTGGGAAAGTATAAAGCCTGTTGTTAACGAAGCAAAGATAAGAGCATCTTATGGATCACTTGGAAATCAGAATATCCAGGATGATAGCGGAGTTCCTTTGTATTATCCGGCATATTCCGCCTATGGAACTAATTACCCGTATTATTTTAACAATGAAATAAATAATGGCTATGCTGTCAGTCAGGCTGCGTATGCCGGTATAAAGTGGGAAACTTCTACGCAGTTTGATATTGGAATAGATCTTGGATTTTTGAAGAACCGTTTGTCGGTTACAGCCGACTATTATCGCCGGGATATCAAAGACATGCTTCAGAACATTCCCATTCCCTCATATGTCGGTCTTTCTGCCCCTTATATTAATGCGGGCAGCATGCGCAATACAGGCTGGGAACTAACAGCAGGCTGGAAAGATAACATAAATGATTTCAGGTACCAGGTGCAGCTGACACTGTCTGACGTGAAGAATAAAGCAATCGATTTGAATGGTCAGGAGTATTTAAGCGGACTGCTGATATCAAGGGAGGGGTATCCGCTGAACTCTTATTATGGCTATGTTGCTGATGGTTTATATCAAACTGATCAGGAAGTTACAAGCGGACCCAGCAGATGGAATAGCGTGACAAAGGCGGGTGATATCCGGTATAAGGATATCAGCGGTCCCAACGGGCAGCCTGATGGTGTAATCGATAATTATGACCGCGCTATTCTTGGAAATTCTTTCCCCCGTTATGAGTACAGTGCTAACTTTACTGCTCAATGGAAAGGATTTGACCTGACAGCTTTTTTTCAGGGTGTTGGTAAGAAAGACAATTATCTGTCGGGTACCGGTTCACAGGCATTTTTCTCGGGACAGTTCCAGGGCACCATGTTCGATTACATGAAGGATTTCTGGACACCGGAAAATCCGGGGGCTTCCTATCCGCGCCTCACTATTAATAATACTTCTCATAACTACGATAATTCTTCTTACTGGATCAGATCAGGCGCTTATTTAAGACTCAAGAATCTGGTAGTGGGATACACCTTACCTAAGAGCATCACAAGCCGTGCGAAAATCGGCCTGGTGCGATTTTATGTAAGCGGACAGAACCTGTTCACCTGGGATAGTTTCTATCCGGGATTTGATCCTGAAATTAATAACAGTAATGGCGAATTCTACCCCATTATGAAAACGTACACATTTGGCTTAAACGTAAACTTTTAAGGTTATGAAGAAGATATTTTATTTCGCAGCTCTCATTGGCAGTCTTATCTTTTCTTCCTGCCAGAAATTTCTTGAAGAATCACCGGTGTCTGAACCTACAACAGGTTCCTTTCTCAGGACAGAGGCCGAGATGGACGTGGCTCTGACCGGAGTGTATAACTCCGTAAACTGGAATAGCGGTTCAATTCCCTACCAGATTAACTTTGATAACTGGACGGATATCGGTGTACTCCGTCTTGCCAGTACAGCTGAAGGCGCTTACGATGCAAGTCATGGAAGCCTTTCAACGATATGGACCTTCGCTTATACAACCATCCAGCGCGCCAATACGATGATCAGCGGGATGGAAGCCGGTAAATCAGCGGTTGCACAGACTGTCTACAACAGGTTACAGGCAGAGGCGAGGGTTTTGCGTGCCTTTTCCTATTATCATCTGGTGTTTATGTTTGGAGATGTGCCTTTGTTCAGTCAGCCGCTCCTGTACGAAGATTATTATAGTCAGACAAAATCGTCAAAAGCAGATATTATAGCTTTCCTGTACAAAGAACTGGATGAATCTGCGGGCTACCTCGACTGGTCTGTGTCAGACAGGGGCAGGCTGAACAAAGCGGTTGCACTCGGACTTAAAGCCAGGATTGCTTTATACAACGGCGACTTTGCCGTGGCAGCAGAGGCGGCAAAGTCTGTGATGGATCATGCCGGGCTTAGTCTTAACCCTCAATTCGGTGCACTTTTCACAAGGAGCGGGCAGAATGCTAATTCAGGAAAAGAGATCATGTTTGAACTGATGTATTCGGATGCTGCGCAAAGTTCCATCAATTACATTCCGCTCGGGCAGGGGTCAAGGAACCTTGGAGGCCAGTCAGGACGCTTCCCCTCTCAAAGGCTGGTGGATAATTTTGAAGCAACCGATGGAAAGAGAATTGACGAATCTTCTGTTTATGATCCTGCTAAACCATCAGAGAATCGTGACAAGCGCTTAAAATACACCGTTGTCATGCAGGGAGATACGATTACACAGAACAATGCAAAGGCAATCTTTGATATGTATCATACCAGTACTCTGTTCCTGAATGGCGGCAGATGGGTATCTCAGACAAATAATGACTTTTCAAATGCTTACGGCCCTGTTAAAAATGGCGTTGGCTACCTGTGGGCGAAATATACGTTTAACGACGAGAATATCACCATTGCCAGGGTGAGCTGGATATTTATGCGGTATGCGGAGATCTTGCTTACTTATGCAGAGGCTAAGACCGAGCTCAATCAGATTGACAATTCTGTTACGGATGCGGTCAACAAACTTCGCAAGCGTGCGGGGCTTCCGGATGTAGAACAAAGCATAAGCTCAGATCAGAATAAGATGCGGCAGTTAATAAGGCGGGAGCGTACTTCGGAACTTGCTCTTGAAGGTTTCAGGTGGTTTGATATCCGCCGGTGGAAAATTGCAGAATATGTGATGCCCGGGAAGGTCTACGGTGCTTCGAAAACGGCAGGTAATATCGCGGCAACTCCCGATTTCAAAACAAGCACCATTAAAGATCTGAACAATATAGCTGATTATTCTTCTTCTGATGCAGTAAGGTTCAGCCGGGATAACCGGAACTTCGAACCGCGGCATTATATCTTTCCAATTCCTCAAAGCGAACTGGACCGGGCGAAGACCCTTACTCAAAACGAGTTATGGCGATAAACTGAGAAAAGCTTCATCTTAAAATTCTATACATGTCAAGGTTTTTTAAACAAACTTCAGCTATGCTTTTGCTCATAGCAATGGCAATCTACGGATGCTCCGATGACGATAAAACGGTCATAGAGTATCCGGTATTTCCGGTGCCTGTAATTGATTCCACGCCATTGGTGGCATTACCCGCATACTGGCATAAAGCAGATACATTCATGCGCGGGTTTCCCAACGGGATACAGGTTTACCGCACTACGACCAGCTTTATGAACAAGAGAATGAATGCTTACTGTGTGGTCTTTAATCCAAAAACACGGGTTGAATTTAAGCCTAAGCTGACAACTGTGTTAAAGAAACCGAGTGCCGTGTATGCAGAAGAACCCGGTAACAGGTTTGCATGTATAAATGGTGGATTCTTTTCTTCAGCAAGTTCCCTGAGCCTGGTGCAGTATAATGGTACTATCAGTTCGGCTAATGTAAAGTCTCTCAACAGGACATACAACGGGAAGAGTACCGCTTACTACCCAACCCGTGGTGCGTTCGGGATATCGGCTGATGGGGTTCCTTCGGTTAGCTGGGTATATAATGTCGGCACCGGCAATGGTACGGTATATTCCTACCCGTCTCCGAGCCCTAATTTACTGAATACCGCTCCGCAGGCTGTGCCTTCGGCTGCTTTTCCGGCGGGAGGGAGCCCTTGGGCAGTTATAAGCGCGATAGGAGGATCTCCGGTTTTAATTAAGGATGGTGAAATCAATATTACGAGTGCCGAGGAATTGATTGAAGTCGATAACACTTCGTCAAGAGCCAGGTCAGCTATAGGTTACACCGCAAACGGGATGGTCGTATTGCTGGCAGTGGAAGGTAACAACCCGAACGGTGGCGCCGGTCTTTCCCTCGCTGAGCTTGCGCAGCTGATGAAAGAAATGGGTTGTGTAGGAGCATTGAATCTTGATGGCGGAGGTTCTACCTCCATGACGGTAAACGGAAAGCTTACAGTGCAGCCTTCTGATGCAGCGGGTGAAAGAGCCGTGATCAGCACCATCATATT
>NZ_QEAS01000003.1:151160-178973 GCF_003130405.1 Pararcticibacter amylolyticus | reverse complement strand
TTTATTACAAACAGAAAAAATCTATCCTGCATTCTTCTGACGATTCTTTTCGTTTGCCTTCAGAACCTGGAAATGAAAGCTCAAACGAGAGTTTTAAAAGGATTGGTAAAAGATTCTTATGGAGAGCCGCTGATAGGGGCGACTGTAAAAGTGAAAGGGGCGGCACGGGGTGTCAGTACCGGAATCGATGGCCGTTTTCAGTTAAGCATCACTCCGCAGGATAAAATTCTTGTATTCAGCAGTATTGGGTACACAAGCAAAGAAGTAGCTATAGGTTCCGGCAGTGACTTAAATGTTGTTCTGACAGAATCGGCTTCGACACTTAATGAGGTTGTTGTGGATGGATATATGCCGGTAAAGAAGAGCGACCTCACCGGCTCTGTAGGGTCAGTTAAAATGAATGACATCCTCAAGGCACCGGTAAAAAGTTTTGATGAAGCACTGGCGGGACGTATCGCAGGAGTGCAGGTAACCTCGCAGGAAGGTCAGCCCGGTTCGAATATTGAGATTGTAATCCGGGGATACAATTCTATCAACCAAACGAATACTCCTTTGTATGTGATCGATGGTTTTCCAATGGAAGATCCGGGCTCCAGTGTTGTTAATCCGCTGAATTCTATTGATCCGAACGATATTGAATCAATCGACATCTTAAAGGACGCATCTGCTACCGCTATTTATGGTTCCCGCGGGGCTAACGGTGTCGTTGTAATCACGACAAAAAGGGGAAAGGAAGGCAAGCCTGTCATCACTTACAACGGCTATTATGGATTTCAGCAGAGTAATAAACGTTTGGCTGTTCTCAGTCCTTATGAGTTTGTAAAGCTTCAGAATGAAATTGATCCGGTTAATACAGCAAACCTGTATGGCTACCTTGACGAATGGAAGGATGCGGTTTTTGATGCGGAGCTTTACAGGGGCTTGAAAGGAATTAACTGGGAGGATCAGGTAATGAGGACTGCCGGGATGTATAATAATCATATAGCTCTTGCAGGCGGCACAGAGAAGACAAAATATAATGCATCCGTATCGCATATTAACCAGGACGGGATCATTATCAACTCTGGCTTCAGAAGGGCTCAGGGACGTTTTAGTCTCGATCAGGAAGTATCCGATAAATTAAAGATCGGGTTTAATTCTACCTATTCTGATATTAAATATTACGGGACTGCTACTTCCAGTGAAACCTATAACAATGAGATAAACCTGCTTTTTAGCGTATGGGCCTACCGGCCTGTTACCGGAGACCCTACGGTTGATTTGCTTGATGTAACAAACGATCCGGAGGTAGAGCAAAGCTCTGATTTCAGGTTCAATCCTGTTTTAACTGCTAAGAATGAACTCAGAGAGAACTATACTAACAGCTTTACAACAAATGCTTTTGCTGATTATCTGATTAATAAGAATTTAAAATTACGTGTAGCAGGCGGCATTTCACGCGGGGGAAGAGAGGTCCGTACGTTTAACAATTCATTGACAAGGAGCGGCAATTATACAACCGCCAATAAAGTAAATGGCGGCAAAACAATATACAATTCTACAAACTGGCAGAATACTAATACCCTGACTTTTAACAAAACTTTTAACAAGAACCATTCATTGGTGGCCCTTGCAGGAATGACAATGGAAGGAGGGAGCAGCAATGTTTTTGGAGCAACTGCTATCTTAATTCCGAATGAGTCCCTTGGACTGAACGGGCTTGATGAGGGTAATCCTTCTACTATTACATCTTTTTCGTCAGATTGGAAGCAGATGTCCTTTTTGTCCAGGGTGAACTATACCCTGAAGTCGAAATACCTTTTTACGGCATCATTGAGGGCAGACGGCTCATCCCGGTTTTTAGGAGATAACCGCTGGGGTGTTTTTCCATCAGCAGCTTTCGCCTGGCGTTTGGGCAGTGAAGAGTTCTTAAAGCAATACAAGTTCATATCGAACGCAAAAGTGAGAAGTTCCTGGGGGATAACCGGAAATAACCAGTTCAGCAACTATGCTGCTTATCCCGGGATCTCTATTGACAATTCAAGTGGTTATGGCTTTGGAAATAATATTCAGAAAGGCAGTTACGCTTCTGTCCTGGGAAATTCAAATCTGAAATGGGAGAGTACAGAGCAGATAGACCTGGGTATTGATCTTGGCTTCTTTAACGAACGGTTAACCCTGGCAGCTGATGTGTACAGGAAGAATACATACGATCTTCTGCTGAATGCCGACCAGGCACTTAGTACAGGATACGAAAGGCAAATGATGAATATCGGGAAAGTCAGAAACGAAGGACTGGAATTGACATTGGGTTTTGTACCTGTTGATAAGAAATTCAGGTGGTCTTCAGAACTCAATATTTCCTTTAACCGGAACAAAGTGGTTGCTTTAGCTGATAACCAGTCTTATATGCTGACCTCGATGAGATGGGGGGACGACTGGGTGAACATCTATCCGTATATAGCCCAGGTTGGTAGTCCGATAGCGCAGGTCTACGGATATATCTTTGATGGAGTGTACTCTTTTGAAGATTTTGACCAGGACGGGCAGGGAAAGTATACCCTGAGGCGTGACCGCCCGGCAAATGGCGAAGCCAGGGAGAATATTAATCCCGGTGATATAAAATATAAAGATATCAATGGAGACCTGCTTATTAACGATTCAGACCGGACGATCATTGCTCAGCCCTATCCTGTTCATACAGGCGGGTTCAATAATAACTTTACCTATAAGGGCTTTGATCTGAACGTATTTTTCCAATGGTCTTACGGAAATGATATCATCAATGCCAATCGCCAGATGCTGGAGTCTGGTTATAAATATAATACCAACCAGTTCGCTTCGTATGCCAACCGATGGTCTCCGGAGAATCCTGATAGTGATATACCGGCAGCCAAAGGGATAACGATGAAAGCTTATTCTACCCGTATAATTGAAGATGGCTCCTATCTCCGGCTTAAAACGGTAGCACTCGGATACACCCTTCCTAAGAACCTGTCAAGGCGCATGGGGATCGGAACATTAAGAGTATATACCTCCGCTCAGAATTTGTACACATGGACCAATTACTCCGGCTATGATCCGGAAGTATCGGTAAGGAGATCGGCCCTTACTCCTGGATTTGACTATTCTGCCTATCCGAGGGCAAAGACGCTGACTTTTGGTTTAAATGCTACTTTTTAATCAGTACATGAAGATGAAGAACCCGATTTTATATTTTCTGCTGTTTGTGAGTCTCTTTATTGCAGCATGTAATAACTTCCTGGACACCAAACCAAAGGATACCGTGTTGCCCGGAGATTATTTCAGGAATGAGGATGAAGTATATGCATATTTAACAGGCGTTTATGACCGCTTGGGAAAAAGTGCCACCTACGGACGGTATCTGTATTTTGAAATGGATATGAGTGACGAAGGATTTAATTCTCTTTCCGCTACCGTTACCGATCTTTCACTCTATAATTATGATCCCGCTGAAGTGAAACTCACCAATACCTGGTTTACCCTTTACCAGGGCATAGACCGCGCAAATTTGCTGTTAAGCCGGATCGACAGCGCTCAAATGAGCTCTCAAAGCCGCGAAGTGGCCAGGGGAGAGGCTTTGTTCCTGAGAGGGTATTATTATTTTATCCTGACATCTAATTTCGGCGAAGTGCCGCTGAGGCTTCAGCCGACAGACGATGTGGGGCAAAGTAATTTCCCAAAATCCCCGTTACCTGTTATATACAATCAGATCATTTCAGATATGACTGAGGCCGAGAAAAGGGTTAAGCCCATCAATGCCTATTCTCATAGCGGCAGGATTACTAAATCTGCGGTCTGGGGAGTGCTTGCGAGGGTTAACCTAAAAATGGCAGGAGCCCCACTTCGCGATCGTTCACGCTACGAAGATGCAAGAAAATGGGCCCTGAAAGTGATGGATTCCGGACAACATGAGCTGAATAAAGATTATAAGCAGGTCTTCATTAATATGTGCCAGGACAAATATGATACGAAGGAGAGTATTTGGGAAGTGGAGTTTACAAAGACTTCAAGCGGGCAATATGAAGAGGGTTCTTTAGGTTCCATTACAGGGATCGGGACCAGCAATGAGGCGGTGGGATACAGCTATGGTGCTGTGAAAGTGATGAAGTCTTATTATGAAGCTTTCTCTACAGGAGATCTGAGACGCGACTGGACGATTAATGATTATTATTATGGCACAGACGGAAGCAAGACTCCTTATGCCGGGACGTCAAATGCGACCATTATATACAATCGCTGCAATGCAAAGTGGAGAAGGGAATATGAGACTGCAACACCAAAATATACCAGCAGCACGACTATTAACTTTCCCCTGCTGCGGTATTCAGATGTATTGCTGATGTTCGCTGAGGCCGAAAACGAAATTAACGGCCCTACACAAGCTGCTTATGATGCTATAAACGCCGTCCGCGAGCGCGCTTACGGTGTTCTGTCGGAGACAGATGCAACCAGGAAGCAGGCCCTTAAAGCTCTCGCCGATCTTCCTGCGGGACTTGATGTTGTCGACTTCAGGACTGCATTACAGAAAGAAAGATCGCTGGAGCTCGGCTTTGAAGGATTACGCCGGTTCGACCTGGTCAGGTGGGATATCTATTACCAGGTGATGAAAGGCACCGCAAGCGTGATCAATTCATCGGCACCCGAATATTGGAAGCTTGCTGCCAGGTCCGCCAATAATCTCACCCGTCGGGATACTCTCTTTGCTATCCCATCGAGAGAGCTGTCGCTAAACAGGGATATGATCCAAAATAAAGGCTGGTAAGAATTAATTGCTTAGGAGTATGAAAAGAATATTATATGTTATAATAGCAGCAGTTTCTTTCTCTGTAACCTCGTGCAGGAAAGATGATGTTGAGACGCCCGACTTTGATGTAAAGCTTGAAAAAACGGAATACAAAGTAAATGAACCGGTGAGTTTTTTGTTCACTGGTTCTGCCAATACCATTACCTTTTATTCCGGCGAGAGCGGAAAAGAATATAAGTATAAAGACCGTGTTGAATTTGAGAATACTGTTCTCAAAGTGAACATGGCCACCCAGGTTCTGTATGGCTCTCAACCGAATAACCTGCGCCTGATGGTATCGTCTGATTTTAAGGGAATATACGACACCGCTCACGTAAAGGCTGCTACATGGACAAATGTCAGCGATCGTCTCACCTTCGGGGGAGCTACAGAAACACCATCGGGCGATGCTGACATCACGGATCTTTATGTAGCCGGAAAACCTTTATATCTTGCTTTCAGATATGTCGGCGAGCCTGCACCCGCAGGAGCTACTACTACTACCCAAAGGTTATGGCGGATATATAAGTTTAATGTAACCAATACTTTTCCAAATGGCGTGTCGAATGTGGTGACTGACCGTATCGATGCCGGCTGGACTGCCGTAGATTTTGCCAATCCCAATAATAGCTGGACATTCAATAATGCTGCCATGATCTATTTCTCGCCAAACAGCAGCCTGGTTTATACTGAGGACTGGGCGGTTACAAAAGCACTGTATCCAAACCGGACAAGCCCGGATACGGGTACCCCGATTAAGCAATATGTGGATGATATGAAGGCTGTTTATTCACACGTGTTTTCTGCGCCGGGAATTTACCGCGTAAGCTTTGTTGCTGCTAATGTTACGAATAAAGGTCAGCAAACGGTACTTAAGGAGCTCGATATAACAATTATAGAATAGTTTTTAAAAAAAATTATTAATAGAATTATTAATAAGAAATTTTTTTTATTTTAGACATATGAAATACTCCTTAAGATTTCCTCTTGCCGTTATTCTTTTAAGCATTCTGACCGCATCCGGATTATATGCCCAATCTGCAAAATTCCAGTTGGTAGTGATAGGAGGCGGAGCGAGCGGAACGACTGCCGCTGTTCAGGCTTCGAGAATGGGAGTGAAAACGCTCATTGTGGAAGAAACAGAGTGGCTGGGTGGAATGCTTACTTCCGCAGGAGTTTCAGCAATAGACGGAAATCATAATATGCCTTCGGGTTTATGGGGAGAGTTCAGGCAAAAGCTGTATGATTATTACGGCGGGCCAGAAAAAGTGGAAACAGGCTGGGTAAGTAATACTTTATTCGAACCCTCTGTCGGGAATAAGATCCTGAAAGAGCTTGCTGTGAATAAAAATCTTGCGATCTGGTTCAATACCACGTGGATAAAATCAGAACGGCAGGGAAATAAGTGGCTGAACACTGTACAAAAAGGGAAGAAGAAGCTGTCAGTAGAAGCTGATCTGATCATCGATGCTACAGAGCTTGGAGATGTCATGGCATCCCTTAAAGTTCCGTATTCTATCGGGATGGACAGCCGTTACGATACAAAAGAGGAGTACGCCCCTGAACAGGCAAACGATATTATTCAGGACCTTACCTATGTAGTCACTCTGAAGGATTATGGAAAAGGAGCGGACCGTACGATCAGGAAACCTCATGGATATGATCCCAATGAATTTAAAAATGCCTGCGATGTTTCTGACCCTTCGAAAATAACAGGGCCTGATAACAATTGCTACCAGATGATGCAATACGGCCGGCTGCCGAATAATAAATACATGATCAACTGGCCGAAGGACGGAAACGACATCTATCTGAATATTATAGAAAAGACTCCGGCGGAAAGGGAAGTCGCCTTAAAAGAAGCCAAATTACATACACTGCGTTTCGTATACTACATCCAGACTGTCCTGGGGTTTAAGAACCTGGGTATTGCGGAAGATGAATATCCTACCCGCGACAAGCTTCCTATGATCCCCTACCACAGGGAGTCGAGAAGAATGAAGGGGCTTGTTACCTTAACGCTGAATCATGTTTCCGCGCCTTATGCGCAGCCGGATCCTTTGTACCGTACTGGAATTGCCGTGGGAGATTACACGATTGACCACCATCATCTCAAAAATCCAGCGGCGCCAAAGATTGATTTTGTAAAGATCAAAGTACCCAGCTATAATGTTCCCCTCGGGGCCTTAATTCCTCAGGGAACAGATGGGTTGATCGTAGCAGAAAAGAGTATCAGTGTAACAAATATTGTAAACGGCGCTACACGCTTGCAGCCGGTCGTTCTCACTATCGGGCAGGCGGCAGGAGCACTTGCTGCTGTTTCACTTCAGTCAAATCAGCAGCCCCGCGAGGTCGATGTCAGGAAAGTTCAGCAGGCGATCCTGGATTCGAAAGGTTATCTGATGCCGTTTATTGATGTGAAACCGGATGATAGGGATTTTGCAGCTATACAGCGTATCGGAGCGACCGGGATAATGAAAGGATCGGGCCTTGCCTATAAGTGGGCCAACCAGACATGGTTTTATCCCGAACGGGCAATCAGTGAATATGAACTGGTAAGCGGGCTTAAAGAATATTATCCCGCTCTCGGTAATTATCAGGCTTCGGGCAGTGCCCTCACGCTTGAATCTTTATCTGCTGTTTTTAAAACGCTGGTCTCCGGGTTCGACAGCAGCCTGTTGTTGTCCGAATTCAACAGGCTAAATCCCGGAAAGTCCGCCCTGACGTTAACAGAACTGGACAGGAGAGCTGCGGCAGTGCTGGTAGATCATTTCCTTCATCCATTCAGCAGGAGTATTGATTTTACAGGGAAGCTAAAATCTGATTAAAAGCCGGTGAAGCTCATCCATCTTAAATTCCACTGAAGCAAATTTTAAAGCACCAATAAATTATATATGTCATTAAGCATACTTGATATCTCTGTTATTCTGATATACATCTGCGGCCTGGTTGGTCTTGGCTTTTACATTTCAAAGAAAGCCTCAAAAGATCTTCAATCCTACTTTCTGGGAGGCAACCAAATGAAATGGTATTACCTCGGGCTGAGTAATGCCTCAGGGATGTTCGATACTTCAGGAACCATGTGGACGGTCAGCATCCTTTTTATTTATGGATTGAAAAGTGCCTGGATCCCCTGGCTGTGGCCCGTATGGAACCAGGTGTTCATTTTTGTCTATCTCGCTGTCTGGATGAGGCGATCAGGAGTAATGACAGGAGCTCAATGGATTACCTTCCGGTTTGGCGATGGCAAAGGGGCTAAATTATCCCACATCATCATTGTGACCTTCGCCGTTATAAGCGTCATCGGTTTTATCGCCTACTTTTTTGAAGGGATCGGTAAATACTGTACGTCCATACTTCCATGGGACCTGAGTACTGATATTGCCGGATATCATTTAACATCTGAACGTGCCTATGCTCTTATTGTCTGTTTGCTGACCACTCTTTATACCGTTAAAGGCGGGATGTACAGTGTCGTGGCAACAGAAGTGCTCCAGTTCTTCATTATGACCATTGCCTGCTTTTCCATTGGATATATTGCCTATACATCCGTATCGGCAGAGCAGATCAGGGCTGTGATTCCTCCTGGATGGAGTGATCTTTCTTTCGGATGGAACCTGAATCTGGACTGGACCAATACGCCTGTTCCGAATGTGAACGATAAGATCGACTCCGACGGATTTGGCATGTTCGGGCTTTTGTTCATGATGATGCTCTTCAAAGGAATCTTCGCCTCTATTGCAGGCCCGGTTCCGAGTTACGATATGCAGAGGATCCTTGCCGCCCGTACTCCGTCTGAAGCTGCGAAAATGAGTTTCAGCACAATCCTGGTGATGTATATCCCCCGTTATCTGATGGTGGCATCGTTTGCAGTTCTGGGCCTGGTCTATCTCGGGCCTGAAATGGGAAAGATGGGAGGTAATATTGACTTTGAGAAAGTGCTTCCTCTTACCATTAATAGTTTTGTTCCTTCCGGTCTTAAGGGACTCATCCTTGCCGGTTTCCTTTCTGCATTTATGGGAACTTTCGCTGCTTTCGTAAATGCAGCGCCGGCATACATCGTAAATGATATTTATAAAAAATATATCAATCCCCATGCACCAAATAAAACCTATATCAGGCTGAGCGTATTGTCGTCCACATTGCTTGTCCTGGTTGGTATAGTCTTTGGCTTTAATGCTTCTTCTCTTACCAAACTGACGTTGTGGCTTACCTCTGCACTTTACGGAGGATATGTAGCAGCAAATGTTTTAAAATGGGTATGGTGGAGATTTACAGGCAACGGATATTTCTGGGGGATGCTCTTCGGACTGATCGCATCAACTGCAAAATTGTTTTTCTTCCCGGAGATTGTCGATATCTATGTCTTCCCGGTCATATTATTTTTCTCTCTCGCAGGTTGCATCATTGGGACCTTTATTGAACCTCTGCCCAACCGCGAGGCGGTGAAGGAGTTTTACCGGAAGACGCGCCCATGGGGTTTCTGGGGGCCGATTAAGCGGGAAGTAATGCTGGAAGATCCCTCATTCGTACCCAATAAAGACTTCAGCCGCGATGCATCCAACATACTCGCCGGCATTGTGTGGCAAATGGCCCAGGTAGTTATTCCAATCTACTTTATGATCAGGGAGAATACACAAATGGTGATATGGTCTGCTGTCCTCATCATCACAAGTGTCTGGCTGAAGAAATTCTGGTGGGATAAATTAAAAGAAGCAGATGCTGAGTAATTTTTCAATGGAACAGACCAATCAATATTATTTATGAAGATATCATTCCATATTCCGGGTCTGAGATTTGCAGGTATGCTCTCACTATTGTCTGTTTTTACAATATCGGCCTATGGGCAGGATAGCATCATGGACAGCAGTTACCTGAACTCTCATTACAATCAGCGTCTCGCTTTCTTTAAGCAGATGCCTCCGCAAAAGAACGAGATCATTTTTTTGGGGAACAGTATCACAGAAGGGGGTGAGTGGCAGGAATTAATACCGGGCAAGGCTGTCCTGAACCGGGGAATAAGCGGCGATGTCTCTTTCGGGGTATTTGCACGTCTTGATGAAATAGTAAGTTCAAAACCTTCTAAAATATTCATCATGATAGGGATAAATGACCTGAAGCGGGGTATTCCTTCCGCCATCATATTAAACAACTATTCCAGGATCATTTCTTTTATAAGGGATAAATCGCCCAAAACACAGGTGTTCCTTCAAAGTATCCTGCCGGTTAACAAGTACATGCTGGGAGATTCCTATAAGAAGATCACTACAGAGAAGATCAATGAACTGAACAGTGGCCTGAAGCAGCTTGCGGAAGAGAGAAATCTCCGGTATCTCGATGTTCAGAAGGTATTTAAAGATGGAAACGGACTTCTGAAAAAAGAGTTTACCCTCGACGGGATCCATCTGCGTTCATCAGCGTACATCTTGTGGGTAAAGTATCTGAAAGAAGTTAAAGCACTCTAGCATCATGAAAAGATTAAACATATTATTGGCTCTTTTTTCCTTGCCGGCATTCTCTGCTTTTAGTCAGGAAGCAAAGATCGACAGCAATTATACCAACTCGCATTACCAGCAGAGAATGGAGTTCTTTAATAAAATGCCTCACCGCAAAAATGAGATCGTTTTCCTTGGTAACAGTATAACCGAACATGGCGAATGGCAGGAACTCATTCCAGGTAAACCGGTCATTAACCGGGGGATCGGGGGAGATAACACATTCGGGGTATTAGCCAGGCTGGACGATATTGTAGCAGCGAAGCCTAAAACGATTTTCTTGCTGATAGGCATTAACGATCTGTCGAGAAAATTGCCCTACGATGTCATTATCCGGAATTACCGCCGGATAATAGCAAAAATAAAAACGGGGACACCCAAAACGACCCTTTATATCCAAAGTATACTACCCCTGAACAGCAGTATGACAACAGCCCCTTATCTGCAGGGCCGTAATCCAATGCAAATGGAGCTGAACCGGATGATAAAGGAACTTTGTGCAGAAGAAAAGCTGACCTACATAGATCTTCACCCTCTGTTTGAGGATGAGAACAAGGAACTTAAAAAGGAATTAAGTATCGATGGTATTCATCTCAAGGCAAGTGCCTACATCATGTGGGTGGAATACCTGAAGAAGATGAAGTATTTATAATACAATCTCATTAACCACTAAAACGGATTATTGAAATGAAAATAACAGGCACTTTCCTCGACGAAATATCTCATGATATTCCTCACCAGAACTGGGGGAGGGAGGAGTGGGACCGTGACTTTGCTCATATGAAGGCTGTCGGAATTGATACGGTCATCATGATCAGAAGCGGGTACAGGCGGTTCATCACGTATCCATCTGCATATCTTCAGAATGAATTCGGGTGTTATAAACCACCGGTCGACCTCGTGGAGATGTTCCTGCAGCTTGCTGTTAAGCATGAGATGAAGTTCTACTTCGGTTTGTACGACAGCGGGCATTACTGGGATACCGGCAACCTGATACACGAGATTGACTCCAACCGTTATGTGATCGATGAAGTCTGGAAACAGTACGGGCACTATAAAAGCTTTGGAGGCTGGTATTTAAGTATGGAGAT
Organism: Pararcticibacter amylolyticus; assembly: GCF_003130405.1. Taxonomy (GTDB): domain Bacteria; phylum Bacteroidota; class Bacteroidia; order Sphingobacteriales; family Sphingobacteriaceae; genus Arcticibacter; species Arcticibacter amylolyticus. Next base: position 167,601 of record NZ_QEAS01000003.1, on the reverse strand, counting down.
CAGCCGCCGGACAAAAGGTGCCGTTGAAGCATTCAGAACTCTCGGCCTCCAGTGTAAAGGCGTCAGCGGAGGCTTGCCTGCCTTCATCTCTCCCTGGATCGACGGAAAAAAAGCAGTAATGGCGGCTTCTTCTGAATTGTCGAAGGATGACTCTGTATCTATCAAAGAGCATGAGCGTGAATGGAGCGAGATCTTTGACGGTGTCAGGGGCGCAGTCGATGCTGTTGCGTTTCAGGACGGCCACATCGACTATCATGAGCTCGATGCGTTTTTTGAAGTCAATAAAAAGATGGCCGACCGCTACGGAATGAAGTGCTGGACGAATGCCGAGACTTTTGACCGTGATATGCCCATAAAATTTCTGCCTATAAAATTTGAAAAGCTGAGATTGAAGCTGGAAGCCGCTGCCCGGGCTGGATATGATAAGGCGATAACCTTTGAATTTTCCCACTTCATGAGTCCGCAGTCCGCTTACCTGCAGGCCGGACATTTATATAACCGATACAAAGAATACCTTAAATCGTTGAATAATCAATAGGAATGATACAGTATAGTAATATGTACAGGGATGAGCTGTTTAACAACGTTCTTCCCTTTTGGACAAAGTACTCGAGAGACGAAGAGTGCGGAGGATATTTTACCTGCCTCGGCAGGGAAGGCAACGTTTATGATACCGATAAGTTCATGTGGCTTCAGGGACGCCAGATCTGGATGTTCTCGATGCTGTATAATAATGTAGAGAAGAAACAGGAATGGCTGGATATGGCCGAACATGGTGCAAAGTTCCTTCTCCAGCATGGGAGAGATAATGAAGGGAAGTGGTACTTTTCACTGAACCGTCAGGGGCAGCCCCTTGTTCAGCCCTATAACATTTTTTCGGACTGCTTTGCAGCCATGGGCTTCGGGGCACTGTCCCGCGCCAGTGGCAAAGGTGAATATGCAGAAATTGCCCGCGACACGTTTCACAATATCCTGAAACGGAGCGCCAATCCCAAAGGGCAGTATAACAAGATCTATCCCGGCACCCGGGACCTGAAGAACTTTGCCCTGCCGATGATCCTGAGTAACCTCTCAAAAGAGATAGAAGAAGTTCTAGGAAAGCAGGTCGTGACAGAGCTCCAGGAAGAGATCGTTCACGAAGTTCTCGAGGTATTCTATAAGAAAGACATCGGCCTTGCCCTTGAAAACGTTTGTCCTGACGGTTCTGTCAGCGATTCCTTTGAGGGACGCGTAGTGAATCCCGGTCATAACCTGGAAGCCATGTGGTTCCTTCTCGACATAGCCGTAAAATCAAACGATCAGGCTCTGATAAACCGGATAGTCAATATCTCTCTGGATATCCTGGAATATGGCTGGGATAAAGAATTTGGCGGTATCTTCTATTTCATGGATATCTACGGGCACCCGCCCCAGCAGCTCGAATGGGACCAGAAGTTATGGTGGGTACATGTAGAAGCACTGGTTTGCATGGCTAAATGTTATCAGCTTACGGGTAATGAAGCCTGTAAGAAATGGTTCGAAAAGCTTCATGAATACACATGGAACCATTTCCGTGACGAGCGGTACGGCGAATGGTTTGGTTATCTGAACCGCAGGGGAGAAGTTCTTCTTAACCTGAAGGGAGGAAAATGGAAGGGATGCTTTCATGTCCCCAGGGCGCTCTATCAGATCTGGCAGGTATTTGGGAAAGATATAAACACACATACGCCGGCCTCCGTCATCTCCGCATAAAGACCGGAAAGAATAGCCACAGATAATTTTGTGGCTATTTTTATATCCTGACCTTGCATATCTATCTCATCCTGTCTGTTTTCAGAACTTACCATACACGTTTTTATCTAAATAACCATAAGAGTTACATTGTCAGTGTATTATGTGCGTTGTTAATTCTTGATCTGTTTTGTAAATCTATTTTTAAAGACTTTAGTAATTAATAAAAAAAATTATTTTCTATTTTTTTATTTTAAAAATAATTTTTAAATTGCCTCTGCAGAAAGAAAACTAATATATGCTACCCTCGGGCTTCTTAAAAGAGGGAAAAAGACGTTGTCGTCTCTTTACGAACGTATATGTGATCCGGAGAGGAAAGTGAATATTCTTCACTGACCCAGTGAAATTGATAGCTGACTTACGATTTTAATTTTAATTAAGTACGTGATGTTCTGATGTTATTAATTTTTTTCAAATAGTATTTGTAGAAAATTTCGAATTAAATATGAAAATGAGATCATTTTTTATGGCTGGTCTGTTTTGTGCGGCCTCCTGCGTGAGTATTAAGGCGCAGGGAGTAGATGCCAAGTCTGTTTCTTCCATCCTTTCGTCGGCCCGCCAGGGATCAATAGTAAAGTTACCCGGCTTTTTAAGTACGGGCTTTAATGAAATTGAATATAAGAAGGTTATTCAGCCCGGCCCGCAGTTTATTATTTCCGACGATCCTGAGTATATCAAAGAGCCGGAGGCAATTGTACTGGAGGAACATGTTCAGCCAGGTTCAGTACGCCTGTATGTGTATAATGTCAACGGGGTGATCGAGCCCAATAAAATGGACAGAAAGATAACGGCAGTCATAAAGAATCAGGGGAAGGAAAACATGTCGGTACGTATGCTGAAGTATTCTTCGCAGCCTCCCAGTGCCAATTACTTCCAGATCGGAAAGCAGGGACTGGCAGATTTTTTTAATTCGGAAGTTACAGGAGAGGTCAGGATCGTTAAACCCGGAGAAGCTATTCCCATTGATAAACAACTGGAAAAGAATATAGTAAAATATGATGAGCTGGTTCACGGTTTCTATCAGTTTGTAGTGGACCAGCCGGCTTCTGTATATGTTTTACAAACTTCTCCCGGAGAGAAGGGCGAAGCCGCCCTTAAGCGGATCAAAAAGCTCATTCCCACAAGCCACATGAATGCAGGCAGAGGGCTCTTTCCGGTATGCAATTATAAGATCACAAATCCCGGACATGTTGTAGATACAAAAAGTGGTGTTGCACAACTTATTATAGCCGACGGTAATAATGATAAATGGATTCAGGGTACAGTGGGATCTGCAAAAGAATATGCTGAAAATGCCGGAAATTACGGAGTTTTTTATGACATAAATCTAAAGTGGAAGAGCACTGACGGCCGGGGGCTTGCTCTCGTCACATGGAATCCCAGATCGGCCGACAATAAATGGTGCGGCGCAATGGCGGCGACCATGGTTTTGCATTCTGGCAAGTACAAACAGGGTACTATTCAGTTACCGTCCGATGAGCTTGTAACAAAGTCCGATCCTGAAGCTGTCCTGATCCAGGTTTTTGAACCTGGAAAAAGCGGGGAGGAGCAGGAGATCAAATTTACTTATTCGCCTCCGGGAGCTTCCTGTCTGCCTACTCCTTTAGTGTTGATACCCATCGACTTAAATAAGTAATACCGAATATTTTAAAATCACATATTAATCCAGTTGACATATGAAAAGACATTATACATAGCTGAATTAATTCAGATGAAGAGAAAGGATGAGTGCCGGTAAGAATCAGAAATTAAATCACGAGTTCAATTAATTCTAATCTTTAAATCGTTTTTTATGACAGAATTTGTCTGTTTTTCTACAATCTCCCGTACACTGAAGCGACTGGTGCTTCTGTTGTCCGCAACCTTTGTTTATGGCTTTTCTGGTCAGGCGCAGAGTGTTGTAACAGGGAGAGTAAGCGATGGCTCGGGTGAGTCTTTACCCGGAGTAACAGTACTTGTAGTTGGTTCGAAGGTAAGCGCTGCTACTAATACGGAAGGTAAGTACAGAATCACAGCCGGACCGAAAGATATGTTGTCTTTTTCATTTGTCGGGATGAAAAAGAAAGAAGTAGCAGTTGGCGGAAGAACTGTTGTAAATGTCATTTTAGAGAGCTCTCTCGAATCGTTAAATGAAGTGGTGGTTGTCGGGTACGGTGTACAAAAGAAAGCTTCCTTATCCGGTGCAGTTTCATCAATAAAAGGAGGAGATTTGCTCAAGGGGCCGTCTACAAACGTTTCAAGTTTGCTGGGGGGACGGCTGCCGGGTATTTCTTCTGTTCAGGAATCCGGAGAACCCGGACTTGACCAGGCTGCCCTGAAGATCCGCGGATCAAATTATGCAGTGACTTACATCGTGGATGGAATGCCGCGTTCTATCAATGACATTGATCCGAATGACATTGAGAGCGTGTCAGTATTGAAAGATGGTGCCGCTGCAGCGGTGTACGGCTTGCAGGCTGCCGGGGGGGTAGTGATCATTACAACAAAAAAAGGCCAGTCCGGTAAGTTCTCCATAACCTATAATGGTTCGCAGGGACCGTCTCTGAATGCGAATTTTCCCGAGTTTATGGATGGCCCCCAGTTCGCACATTACTATAATATGGCGGATATGATGGATAAACTTGCCAACGGAACCATTACAAACAGGGACCAGTATACCCCCATATTTAAATGGGACGATGTCGAAAAGATGACCAATGGTGATCCTGATGACGGATGGGACAATGTAAACTACATTGATAAGGTGTTTGGAACCGGGGTAAACCGGAAACATAATCTCTCGCTTCAGGGCGGAAAAGACGATACCCGGTATTTTGCCTCTCTCGGCTACCTGGGACAAGACGGAAACATAGATAACTTCACATTTAAACGTTATAATTTAAGGACAAACATTTCTACAAAAGTTGCGAATAATTTCAACCTGGATCTTGGGGTTGCGGGCAATGTAAATCGCCGTAAAACGCCTGGTTTCGTTTCGGGGGGAACCGACGGGTCTCCTTACCTGGGAGAACAGGGATGGTTCTCAATTGCCAGGCAGGCAATCGGCATGCATCCATATCTGCCAGTTATGTATGACGGCTTGTATACAGGAGTCCCACCCAGAAATAACTCGGCAGTTCCCAATAGTCCCCTGGCGGCAATCAATGAGTCAGGGTACAAGAAAACAAATAGCCTGGATCTGCAAACAAATCTTTCATTGCAATACAATGCTCCCTGGGTAAAAGGACTCTTCTTAAAAGTAACCGGGGCATATGATTACAGTACGTCCTATAATAAGAATCTGGATACCTATTATTATGTAAATGCTGTAAAGCTGCCCGATGCTACTGAAAAAGGAAAGTTTATCAAGCTCCTGGACCCGCGGGGCAGAACATATAATTCCCTTGGTGAAGGACAATATTCAAGGCAATCGATCGTGGGGCAGGGAAGTATAGGCTATACTAACTCGTTTCTGAAGCATAATATTGATTTCCTGGCCTTAACGGAGATCCGGGACAGCAAATCTAATAGCTTATCGGCTTATGCAAAAGAGGTGGCGTTTCCCGAACTGCCCGAATTAGGACTGAACACTCCGGCCGATTCGCCGATAGGTGGCTGGAGCTCAAGGTCGCGCAGCCTCGGTTATGTCTTTCGTCTGAAGTATAATTATGATGAAAAGTACCTGGCAGAATTTACCGGGCGGTATGATGGATCTTATAAGTTTGCAGGAAATGTGGATGGTAAAAGATGGGGATTCTTTCCTTCCGCATCCGTTGCATGGAGAGCTTCGAAAGAAAACTTCATGGAAAAATTTACATTCATCGACGACCTGAAACTAAGAGCTTCAGTTGGTTTGCTGGGAAATGATAACGTCAGTGAATATTCATTCCTGAGCACTTATTCCTTCGGAGGTAAGATCCCGCTGAACGGGGCTTTGCAGAATTCCATGTATACAAGTGTTATTGCTAATCCCAACCTGTCCTGGGAAAAGACACTCTCGTACAATGCCGGTTTTGATCTGACCATGTTTAAAGGCCTCTTTGGAGCCGAATTTGATGTCTTCTATACACATACCTATGATATTTTAACGGGTATGTCAAGTGGATACCCGCCATCGATGGGGGGATATTATTTTACTTATGAAAATTTTAGCGGGACGGATGCTAAAGGTTTTGAATTGCTGTTAAAACACACCAATACCTTTAACCTGGCAGGTAAACCATTTAAATACAATGTGACTCCTAATGTCACCTACGCTGTCAGTCATTGGGTTAAATACCCTGATAGTCCCAACTCTCCTGAGATACAGAAAGTCACCGGAAAGAAAACGACCCTTATATCAGGTTGGGTAGCAGAGGGACTTTTCCGGTCGGAGGAAGAGATTGACAATGCCGCATGGTTTGACAGCCGTCCGAACCTGGGAGATATTAAATATAAGGATCTCAATGGCGACGGTAAGATCGACTATCAGGATCGCGGACTTATCGGGCGGAGTAACAGGCCGGAGCTTACCTATGGGTTAAACCTCGGCGGAGAGTGGAATGGTTTTGACTTCAATGCGCAGTTTACGGGAGGTGCCCTGTTCGACATTTCGATGACCGGCACGTACTATAACTATTATGATGATAATACCATCTGGACACAAACCTTCAAAGAGGGAGCGAACTCTCCTTTATTCCTGGTGGAAAATGCTTACAGCATCGATAATCCGAATGGTACTTTTCCGCGCATTACATTAAGCTCTACAACTCATGGCGGCGATAACGGGCTGGCTTCAACTTTCTGGTTCAGGAACGGGAGATATGTCAGGCTGAAATCGGCTCAGCTCGGATACAGCATTCCTAAGAAGATATTAAGCAAAATCGGCGTAGAGCGGTTCCGCCTGTTTGTCGAAGGGTCGAATATCTTCACCATCTCCGGTTTGCCGAAAGGAATTGATCCGGAATCTCCGGGGGTTAATAACGGGTATTACCCGCAGCAAAAGGTGTTTACCGGAGGGGTATCTCTCACCTTCTAGGAACGGGTAAAATTTAAAGGATGACCTAAAGACAAATTATTCACATGAAAAAGAATATATTAAAGACAGTTTTATTTGGCCTCGTTTTAAGTGCCGGAGCCTGTAAAAATTATCTGGATATCTCCCCTACGAATGCCGTTTCCGATAAATTAGTTTGGAGCAAGCTGGAGTATGCCGAACTAGCCGTCAACAACTTCTACCACGATATCAATTACTTCGGAAGCTTTGGCGACGGGCAGTCTGCTGCGGGCATGACGGAGGGCTTCACCGATATGCTGAAGTATTCGTCGATGACCTACAATGCCCTGATGTATATCCCTAATGAGCTGGCCTACGGAGGAAGTGTACTTACTCCCGGCTATGTTTCGGTGTATTTAGGCAACTGGGGAACCGTTTATGAAAAAGTGCGCCGCGTAAACGAAGCTCTGAGCAACCTGAAAAAATACAGCTCGTTTCCGGAAACAGAGTCGAAACGGCTGGAGGCTGAGATCAGGTTTTTCAGAGCACAGCTCTATTTCGACTTGCTAAAGAGGTATAAGGAGGTGATCATCTACGATGAAGATCTCACTAAAATTCAAAAAAATACTCCTTTAAGCACAGAGGCGCAGGGATGGGATTTTGTGAAGGCAGACCTCACTTATGCCGGTGAGAATTTAACGGACAGTAAAGTTCCCAACGGACGTGTGACCCGGGGCGCTGCCTATGCTTTACTTTCCCGCGCAATGCTTTATGCAGAGAAATGGGCCGATGCGAAAGCTGCGGCAGAAAAAGTAATGGCAATGGGTTATCAGCTTACCGGCAGCTATGCAGATGCGTTTAAAACCGGTAATTCTGAAGCAATACTGGAGTATGATTATAACAGCCAGGGGATCACACACAACTTTGATCTCAACTATTCACCCGGGGGAGACAGGGAAGGGATCGGTTCTTACGGAACGCCCACACAGGAAATGGTAGAATCTTATGAACTTGCAACCGGAGGTTTCCCAAACTGGTCAGAATGGCATAGTACAACCGGTACCACCAGCACTCCTCCTTATGCTAACCTCGAGCCTCGTTTTCAGGCTTCCGTATTGTATAATGGTGCACAATGGAAAGGCCGCACTATTCAGCCCTATGTCAGCGGTAAGGATGGCTGGGCAAGCTGGAAAGATGATGCCGTACCGGCAGGCCGCACTGTCACGGGGTATTACCTGAGAAAATTACTGGACGAAAGTATCGACCTCAGTAAAGACCCGTCCAGACAACCATGGATCGCATTGAGGTTAGGGGAGGTTCTGCTGAACTATGCAGAAGCGTGCTACCATACCGATAACGCTTCGGAAGCGAACAAAGCCGTCCGGCAGATACGGGCGCGGGTGAATTTACCCTATAGTGATAAAAGCGGCAGCGCCCTGCTTGCGCAGATCCGTCAGGAACGGAAGGTAGAGCTTGCTTACGAAGGCCAGTACTACTGGGATATGAGGCGCTGGAAGCTGGCACAAAGTGCCCTTACCGGCACGAGGGTACATGGCCTGAAGATCGTTAAAAACGATGATGGCTCCTTTACCTACAGCTATGTTGACTGCGATAAGGAGGACCGTAACTTCCCTGCTAAGATGTACCGGGTTCCGCTTCCAAGCTCGGAAATTATCAATAACTCAGCAGTAGCCCAATATCCTGAATGGAATTAATCTTTTGTCTTTAGAGTATGAAAAAGAGCTTCATCACAACCATTATATTTCTGGCCGGTGCGTTGTCTGCCTGCCAAAAAGCTGAATACGTTTTTCCAACGGATATGGGCCAGGGAATTACCAGCTTAACCGCTAAATTTACTTCAGGCCCTTATGTGGAACAGGAGGCCGTTAAATTTGATATTACAGACCCTGCTGCCACTAAATATGTGATACCTGTGCCATGGTTTTATCCTGAAAACAGTGATAATGAAACAACTCCGTATATGACGGCCATGAAGGTTCAGGCGGCCCTTGCCAACAATTGCAGGATAGAACCTAATCTGAGTATCCTGGACCTGACAAAGGAAAATGCCTTCACCGTAACAGAAGCTGACGGCGAAAAGAGGACCATCTATATTTCGGGCCAGCGAACGAAATCAGATAAGAGCAGCATTACATTTTTTTCAATAGAATCTGCGGGAATTACCGGTTTAATTGACCAGAGCAGGAAAACCATTTCCCTGATTACTATTGACGATCTGTCATCGGTGGATGTGGACGTTTCCCTCTCTCCGCATGCTACAATTTCACCTTCACTGAAAGGGATAGATCTGAACGGGCCGGTGCAGGTGACCGTTACTGCCCACAACGGAACCACCAAAACTGTCTATACCGTCGAAAAAACGGCACCAACCAAGATTAGTTACGGGTTCAGAAAGGGGTCAGAGACAAATTTATTCAATATCGACCTGGCAACGCTTAATCTTGCCGGTACGAAACCGACGCTGGCTGCAATTGGTAATTACCTGGTGGTCTCTTCCGGTGACGGCTCTGCTCCTAAGTATTTCAACAGAAGCACTGCCAAACCTTTAGGCAATATTGTCCTTGGCGCTGCCAAAGGTGATGGAAGTGTTGCAAGTGATGCTGCCGGCAATATGCTGATCACTGATATGGCCGGTGCAGGTGAAACGCTTAAGATCTACAAGACGAATTCCGTTTCATCGGCTCCGCAGTCATTCATCTCCTGGAGCAACAGTTCCGGCTTCCCGCTCGGTTCTAAGGTTGCCATACAAGGCAATTTAAATGCAAACGCCCTGATTATTGTTACCTGTGAATCTACATCTGCTTCAGCGGCAAATAAATTCGTCAGATGGGTGGTAACAGGGGGTGTGCCGGGAGCTGCCGAAGTAATAGAAGCAAAGGACGCAGATGCCTGGCTGGCCGATCAAAACGGGACTAAAGTAGTTTCCAGGTCGACTGATCCCGCAGATGGTGCATTCCTGGCCTTTTATAATGGAGCTTCGGGGTATTCTAATACGTTGAAGTTCCTCGACGGCCGGACCAACGCAGTAAGCAAAAGTCTAGGCGAGCAGGTGTCTGGAAACGGCTGGGGGCTGAATAATAACGCACTTGATGCAAAGGAGTTTAACAATGCAAAATATCTTGCCTTGTATACCCCGAGCTATTTTCCTAACTGGGGCTTATATCCGGGACTTTACCTGTATGATGTTACAGGCACTTCGAACTTCAGCGGCAATATTGATAAATCGCCTGCGCTTCAATTCAGTGCACAGGTCAACGGGTTTGGTGTCGGCAATTCAGGAGGACGCGGAGATGTATTAATTGCTCCGACTGCTGATGGGTATAAAATGCAGGTGTTTGTAATCGATTATAGCGTCATGACATTGTCGTGTTACGAGTTCGACTGCGTGGACGTAAAATAGTTTTCCTGCTTCAGGAGATGCTCCCGGACAGGGAGTATCTCCTTTTAAATTAAATGAACCACTGTTATCAAATTGTTAAACTATACGAACATATGGATCGCAAGACCTTTTTAAAAATAGCTGTCACTACAGGCCTTTGGGGGCTTTATTCCTGTAAAAAAGACGAGCACAAAGCGATAGACTGGATTTGGGATAAAAAATCGGACGACGAAGGAACGGAGAAACCGAGATATATCTGGGTAGATGCAGCTGCTAATTTTCCCGACTATGCCAACAGTAAAGAGAATATTGCTCGTGACCTGAAGAAGCTGAAAGACTGCGGGATCACAGATGTAGTGGTGGACGTGCGCCCCACAATGGGTGACGTACTCTTTTCGACATCAACAGTAGCGCAGGTACAGAAATTGGATGTATGGTCGGATTCCGGGTATAATTTTCATGAAAGGACCGTCACCTGGGATTATCTTCAGGCGTTCATTGATTCCGGGCATGCGCTCGGCTTGAAGATACACGCCGCGATTAATGTGTTCACCGGTGGTAATGCATATTCATATGGCCTGGGAAGCCAGGGAATGTTATTCCGGGAGGAGTCTAGAAAAGCTTGGGCGACTACCTTGAACCTGCAGTCGGGATTAACTAATGTGCTGGATCTTACTTCGGAACAGGATCCTTCGAACTCCTATGGTACCAAATTCCTGAATCCTTCCAATGATGATGTCCGGGCGTTTTTGCTGAATCTCATAGGGGATCTCGCAAAATATAATGTAGATGGGATATTTCTCGACAGATGCAGGTTCAATGATTTTCAAACCGACTTCTCAGAAACCTCAAAGAGAAAATTTGAACAATATATCGGCGAGACAGTAAACAACTTTCCCAATGATGTCATAATTCCGGGAACATCTTATTCTCAATTACCCTCTACGCCGCCAAAGTATTTTAAAAAGTGGCTGGAATTCAGGGCTAAAACTATTCACGATTTTATGGTGGATGCCCGTCAGAAAGTAAAATCTGTGAATTCGAAAATTCAGTTTGGAGTGTATGTCGGCGGCTGGTATTCTACCTATTATGATGTCGGTGTAAACTGGGCGAGTCCTAAATATAACACTGCTCAGTATTATCCGGCCTGGGCGAGCCCCGAATACCGAAATTTTGGTTATGCTGATCATCTCGACTTTATGCTTATCGGCGCCTATGGGGCGGTAGACAGGATCTATGGCTCTGGAGAATGGTCGGTCCAGGGATTTTGCAGCACTGCAAAAAATGTCACAATGGGCGATGTTAAGGTCGCCGGGGGCCCCGACGTCGGCAATGCACCTGGCTGGGAGAATGGCAATCAGGGAGCGGCAGTTGCCAGTACGGTAGATGCAGCCATTAATGCCTGCGACGGGTATTTCATCTTTGACCTGGTACATGTAAAGAAATTCGGCTATTGGGATGCACTCAAGACGGGTATAGATAAATACCTGGCCGCCATTAAAAAATAGGTATTCCCTGGAGTGCATGGTATGAGAACTAAATTAAGCCGAAGCATTTTATTGGTATGTACCTGCCTGATATCGCTCGTATTTGCCGGTGAACCGGGAGGGGTTAAGCCGGTTAAAGGAAAGGTGATCTGTTCGGGCAGGGGCGTACCCGGAGTGGTCGTTTCTGACGGCTTTGATTGTGTAAAAACGCGTGATGACGGATCTTTTGTGATCTCCGTTCCGCCTGACCGGAGGTTTATACAGATTTCTGCCCCTTCAGGCTACGTGGTTCCGGTTGATCAGGGAACCATTCCACGCTTTTATCAGGAGATAAAACCGGATCGCGATTCTTTGTATACTTTCTATCTCCGGAAAAACCCAAAGGACGACAGCCGGCATGTGTTTTTTGCCCAGGCGGATGTTCAGGTGACCAAACCATCCGAACTTCACTTGTACGAATCTCTCCTCGAGGACTGCAGACAGCTGGCTGGAGATTATAAGGATCAGGATCTCTTTGGCCTGGACTGTGGTGATATCGTGGGGGACATGCCTGAGTTGTTTCCCGGCTATATCAAAGCATGCTCCAAACTTCAGTATCCAATTTACCGGGCAATCGGCAATCATGATATGACGTATTACGGGCGGACCCACGAAACCTCTGAGCAGACTTTCTCCGGGTATTTCGGCCCTGCCAACTATTCATTCAATAAAGGAAAGGCACACTACATTGTGATCAACGACAATTTCTTTATTGGAAGGGATTATTTCTATATGGGATACGTGGACGAGAAGACTTTTCACTGGCTGGAACAGGACCTTGCACAAATCCCTGAAGGAAGTCTCGTTTTTCTCGTCATGCATATCCCCTCGCAGCCCGAAAAAGAAAAACAGGCATTTAAGTACGATTATACGTCAATAGCTGATCAGGTGGTCAATGCACGTGCCTTACACAACCTGCTCCGGAGTTTCAATACGCATATTATCTCCGGGCATATGCATAGTAACTCGAACTTGAATTATACCGGCAGCCTGATGGAGCACAATACAGCTGCGGTGTGCGGTACCTGGTGGAAAGCTGATGTATGCATAGATGGAACTCCCCGCGGATATGGTGTATATGAAGTGGACGGGGATCAGGTACAGTGGTATTACAAGAGCTTTGGTTTTGATAAAAAGCATCAGATGAGGGTATATCCGGCAGGCTCGTCAGCAGAACATCCTTCAGATATCATCGTCAACGTATGGAATTATGATGAACGTTGGAAAGTTGAATGGACAGAAGGGGGGAAACTGGCAGGTAAAGCGGAAAAATATACCGGATATGATCCTTATGCATCTGCATTGTGCGCCGACAAACAGAAAATGGAATACGATTGGATCAGTCCGGCGCTGACCAGCCATTTATTTAAAATAAGGCCTGGAAACCCTGGCAGTAGGATAGAAATAATTGTAACCGACCGGTTCGGGAATATCTACAGGGAGAAAGCAGATCGGCAGAAGTAAAGGTATGGAACAAAAAAATTGACAATCCTGCTGAAGTGAGGTATTGTTTTAGGAACTACATGACAGGTGACCTGAAAAATAACGCGGGACTGCCCGCTTCGCCTTTCAGGATAGACCGGTTTGACAAATAATAAACACGCAGATTAATAATAAAGGACAATCGCTGCTTACAGTTAAATATGAATAATCAACAAAGTATAACAACACGCTCTCAAAGCCTGGATGCCTTAAGGGGAATATCGATCCTTTTGATGGTACTGTCCGGAAGCATTGCTTTTGGCGGGGTTCTCCCTGGGTGGATGTATCATGCTCAGGAACCGCCTCCGCACCATATTTTCCGGCCCGAATTGCCCGGCATCACCTGGGTGGACCTTGTTTTTCCGTTTTTTCTTTTCTCAATGGGTGCCGCAATACCCCTGGCTTATAGTAAAAGGATGCAAAAGGGAGAACCTAAATGGTCTATGGTAGGCCATTCCTGCGGGCGATTCCTCCTTCTTGCTTTTTTTGGGCTGTTTCTTCCTTATGCTAATTCCCGCCTGTTATCGGCGGGAACTGAGACCACTGTTTATGGTTGTCTTTTATCCTTGTGTGCTTATGCTTTTCTGTTCCTGGTGTATTGCAGATGGGGCGGAAAATGGCAGCTTGTTATCAAAGCTGTATTGATCGGCTTGGGATTGATATTTTTCTGGCTGTATCCGTTCAGCGGAGGAGGTTTTAATACTTCCAACAGCAATATCATCATCATTTTACTGGCGGATATGGCTTTATTCGGCGGTATCCTGTGGGTGTTTACCAGCGCGAATCCTTTAATAAGAATAGGAGTTCTTCCATTTATTATGGCCGTTCTTCTTGCAGGAAATACCAGTGGTACCATAAATTCCTATATTTTTAATTTTACTCCGGCACCATGGTTGTATCAATTTTTCTATCTCAAATACCTGTTTATAATCATACCGGGAACCATAGCAGGGGACTGGATGTTAAAACACATCACGGAGGGTAAAACTTCATCAGGAGGACATTCTGCATATCCCACGGCATTCCTGCTGGCAGGGATCATTATCTCCAACGTAGCTTTCCTTTATCTACGATGGCTTTTTCTTAATTTGAGCATCACTCTCTTGCTGGGTGGGATACTGATTTTTCTGTTCAGAAAGGCCGGGTATTTTAGCCGGACGAGCTTAATCTTTGGTAATTTTCTAAATGCTGGTTTGTATCTTCTGCTGCTAGGCTTGTTTTTCGAGGCCTACGAAAATGGGATAAAGAAAGATCATTCAACTTACAGCTATTATTTTGTTTGTTCCGGACTGGCTTTCCTGGCTCTTCTCCTTTTCAACATGCTTGAAATGAAAAAAGCATTTCCCGAAGTTTTCAAATGGCTTTCAGATACCGGGAAGAACCCGATGATAGCTTATTCTACGGGAAGTCTTTTTCTGATCCCGCTCCTTAAGCTGACCCGCCTCGATGTCTTTATCGACCAGTTGAACAGCAATGCAGCGGAGGGCCTGCTCAGGGGGATTATTTTTACGTCGGTCGTCTCGGCAGTCACGGTGTTTTTCACAAGGAAGAAGCTGTTTTGGAGGACCTGAAGTTGTACCTGAAAGAACTGTTCACCCACTATCTTCCCTTTGGAGAGAAGGTACTAAAGGTTAAGAAATGCGAAGGATATTTAGAAATTAAACCGCTCGATTCTATCTGCCAGCATATGAAGAATATGTTCACTGACAGAACCCGTGTTTTTGCATACGTGAAGCAATCCGCGTGAATCAGGTTCAAAACTGGCAATGAAATTACCTTCTTTAAATACTTCAAATTTGCACTGGTTATTGTCGTCGTGGGCATAATCGACAATCTCGAAGGGAATAGTTGCGTTCCCTTCCTGAATTTCTATCCTGAACTTTTCCATAGGCTCGTATACTAACACATTAATGCATATAAGCCGGTATTGTTTGAAATTACTGTCTCAGGGAAGCATAATTATAAAACACCATCCTGCCATTTCCTTCTATGCTGACAGTTTTTGTCTCTTCGCTGCCATTAGGGCCGCGCAGTTTAATAGTGACTTCATTCTTTCCCTTTTGGAGCGGGATCCTGGCGTAGTAAATAGAAGAGGGGAGGGTCTGCCAGTTTCGGGTATCGGCTTTTTCTGAAAACAGGCTGTACAGGTCAATAGCTGCCGCAATTCCTTCTCTCAGCTCCTTGTTCTTTTTAGAGTCATCGTCTTTTCCCCGGATAGCCAGCTGGGCGGCTTTCTTTACAGCCATCCTGCTTAAGGCCGTCGACATTTCCTTCACAAAACGCTGACGTAAGGTGGCCGTAGCGAGCTCGTTTATGTCTTCCGCCTTCTCTGCAAATACGCTGTCATTTTTGCTGCTGATACAGGCGGAAACATAGTAGTTGGGCCGTGCTGTATATTTTGGAAAAGCAACCCTGAAATTATTGAGGTCTCCGGCATCCAGGTGACTGGCATTAAAACTGACGCCGGTGTCAAACGGAATGTTATTGCCGTTCATGTCGACAAAGAAATACCCGGCACTACCTTTTGTGAGGCTGAAAAAGAAGTCCTGCTGATCCTTTACAGGCGCCATTCCATTTTCCCAAAAGACTATTAAGGAGCCGCCTTCAGACGCCTTTTCTGCTTTGTATTTTGTCTTAAAGAGTGCTTCGAACCGCCCGACCTCATCCGTGAACCCGTTGGCCGCCGCCGTACGGAGTACATCTTTTTGCAGCTGAACCGGGATCTTTATGCCGTAGTAAGTCTGGTCTTTATCATTCAGGTACACTTCTGCCGCGTTCCGGTAAGCTATGAACGCATTGTTCATATCAGATGCCGATTCATAGATCAAACCCTGAAGCATAAAGGAGAACGCATCTTTTGAGTAGCGGTTGCTCTTATCATTAAACTTGTCAGATTGCTGCTGGTTTTGGAGTGTTATCCGCCGCGCTTCTACAATGGCTTCGTCAGTTTGTCCAAGATACAGGTAGTTCAGCGCCTTGTAGTAATGGATCATGATCCTTTCGAAATCCTCTCCCTTATACCGTTGCATCATTGGATTGACGAAAGTACCGGCAAGTACGTCTCCTGTGCTGGTCCTCACCTCCTCCATGAACTTATCTGCCTCGTTGAAGTAGTAATTGCTCGTGTCATAAAGCGCCAGAGAGTGAGCAATACGGCCTTTTTCAAGAAAATAAAGCAGTTTGTTTCTTGATTTGTTCAGCAGTTTGTTTTTATCCAGTTCCGTGTTGGCCTTCTCGTAATCTCCTGACGAGACAGTGGAGTAATATTTGCTTATCTGCTGGTTGTAAGTAGCACATCCGCTGATAAGC
>NZ_QEAS01000003.1:130842-151125 GCF_003130405.1 Pararcticibacter amylolyticus | reverse complement strand
TTTTGCCGGATACTGGGACATAGTGCCTGGTTCTACCGTAAGACGCGGTGAAGCAGTCTTACGGTATGTATAAAATTAATTCTTAACGTATTTGGTGATTTTCTTTTCGCCGATCCACACAACTTCGTTGGTTTCGATGTTCGTCAGTTCAAGATTAACCTGGTAGGCAACCACCTTTTGTTTTTTATGAGCGTCAACGATCGAGTTCAACGATCCCTGAAGGATATAATCCGCACCGTTTTCAAGCCCGAATTTCTTCATCGTAGATACGGACGCATTTGTCTGCTGATCAGCTTTTTCACCTCTCAGTTCCTCGCGTTTTTTGCCTCCCTGGACAAGGCGTACTTTCTGCGTGTTGATAAATGCCCTCTCTACGTCCTTTGTAAAGGTTTCTGCATCAATATGCTCGTGAGTTTTGTTTTGCACCATACCCACTATCACAGTTGGTTTCTTGCCTGCTTTCTCCTGCAGGTGATTGCTTAACCAGTCAGCGCTCAGGATGGTAGAGGTCATTTCCTCTGCTACGAGCCGTGAATCTGTATTGTTCCAGCCTCCGCTGATATCAATCTGCTGATTATTGTCGATTCGGGTTACTGTTCTGGAGCACGACGCAATAGAAAGAGCACCAGCTATAAGGCAGCCGGCACCAAACGTTTTTATAAAGTTCATATAAATATTTGATAAAAAAGCGTGTATAAAGGGTAATTACCAGTACCATCTGCTATGGCCCCAGCGGAAATTTACAGAAGGCGCCCACCATAAATTATTTCTCCATGTGTATGGATTGTAATAGGACGACTGCCCGTAATAATTATTGTAGTAGCCATTGTAAAGATTCTCCTGGTGCCGCCATTCCCGTCTCTGCTGACGGCGTTCCATGCGTGCTTCGTACCAGTCGTAAGCTTTATAGGTTTGCTGAACAGTTGTACTTAACGTGGTTGTAAGCGAATCGGCTGTGTTCATGTACCGTTGCTGACTTTCTTTATATCTTGGGTTCTGATCCGGAGCCAATCCAGCATCCTGGGCTTTTGCAACAGTGGCAAAGGCGATCAGAAAAATGTATAACAGAGACTTCTTCATTGTCTTGCTTCTAATTATATATAAGACGATAAATCTTTGTACAAAGTTACATTCTAAACATTTTTTTTTATAATTACAGTGTCACTATATTTTCTTTCCGTGACCGGCTGAAAATCTGGTGATAAGATTCGAATCCTGATATATTCTGCAAGAATGGCCAGATGAACCGCTTGACGTGCGCCCTGTTTATTTTTATGGTAACAGCAATCTTTACTGCTTTAGACTCAAAAGGGCAGAAGCGCGTTACTTTGAGCGGGTATCTCCGCGATGCTTCAACCGGTGAGAACCTCGCAGGGGCTTTAATTGCTGTGGATGGATCGTCCAGGCATGTTTTGTCAAATGACTACGGATTTTACTCGGTTACCCTGCCACCCGGCGAATATTATCTACATTATTCTTATCTTGGGTATCAAACGGCAGATAAACATCTCCGTCTGGCAGCCGACACATTGGTAACGATAGGACTTGCCCCCAGTATAAATCTGATGAACGAAGTGGTAGTGAACCCGCCTTCCGGGGGCCAAAACACAAACAGGCCGGTCAGTATTTCTCCGCTTTCCATAAATTCGGTAAGGCTGCTGCCTCCTTTACTGGGAGAAGCAGACCTGATCAGGTCTTTTCAGCTGCTGCCGGGAGTAAGTTCGCTCGGCGACGGCGCCTCAGGATTCAATGTAAGAGGGGGAGGCGTCGACCAGAACCTGGTATTGCAGGATGAAGCCCCGCTTTATTTTACCTCGCATCTTTTCAATCTTTTTTCGGTTGCCAATCCTGATGCAGTAAAAGATGCCAATCTTTATAAAACCGAGATGCCGGCGCGGTATGGCGGCAGGCTGTCTTCGGTTCTTGATACTCGGCTTAAGGACGGAAACAACAAAGAATGGGTGTTTACCGGCGGCCTCGGAATCATTGCCAGCCGTATCACGGCAGAAGGCCCCCTGGTAAAAGACAAGAGTTCGGTGATCGTAAGCGCCCGGCGTTCTTATACGGATTTGATCACCCGTCAGATGTCTGATCCCGATATCCGCAATAATTCTGTTTACTTCTATGATCTGAGCGCTAAGGTAAATGTCACTTTGTCGCCGAAAGACCGTGTTTTTCTTTCAGGATACTTCGGCAAAGACAAGATCGACGCCGATGAGATCTTCCTTCTTCAATGGGGGAACGGTACCGGGACTTTACGCTGGAACCATGTCTTCAATCCCAAGCTCTTCCTTAACACCAGCCTGATCTATTCCGACTACAAATACCGTCTGGGCTCGCAAAATAACCCTACAAGCAGTTATTTATGGTATGCAGGGATTAATGATTACACCCTGAAAAACGGGTTCAGCTGGTATCCGGATACCCGCAATACTATCTATTTCGGCCTCGAAAGCACCATTCATAAATTTATTCCGGGGCGCGCAGAACCCGCCGGTCCCGAATCTCTCTATCAGCCTGTAAAAATGCCGGGTCAGAAAGCTCGGGACAATGCTTTTTACTGGGACCATGAGCTGAATTTTTCGGAAGCGTTTGCTGTTGAATATGGCATCAGATATTCTCTTTTTCAGAGCCTGGCAGACGAGGAAACGGTGGTATTCGACTACCAGGGTCCTGATGGTTTAAGAAAAGAAGCAGTCAATGCCACCGTGTATAGAAAAGGAGAGAGCATCAGGTCTTATCATAATTTCCAGCCGCGTGTATCTGTTAAATTATATGCAGGACGGCAAGCTGCTTTCAAAGCGTCCTTTTCCAGGACTACGCAGAATCTTCACCTCATTTCCAATACCATATCTACCAGTCCCCTCGATTTCTGGATCCCGAGTTCGTATAATATTAAACCCGAAACGGCGAATCAGTTCTCGCTAGGCTACTTCCGCAACCTGCATGATAATAATTACGAAGTGTCTTTACAGACCTACTACAGGCAACTATTTAACCAGATCGACTTTATAGACGGTGCCGAAACTGTTATGAATGAAAACCAACTGGCAGAAATGCTCTACGGTAAAGGGCGGGCTTATGGAGCCGAATTTTATTTTAAGAAATATGCAGGCCGCCTGAACGGCTGGCTCAGTTATACCCTGAGCCGCTCCGAGAGACGGTTTGACGGGATCAACAACAATAGCTATTTCCCGGCCAAATATGATAAGACTCACTGCCTGTCGCTGGTCGGCGTTTATCAGCTGAGACCAAGGATTTCAATCTCCGGTACATACAACTACGCATCCGGAACGCCCGTTACGCTCCCGGGCGACAGGTTCCAGATAGATGGTTATCCTATACAATATAATTCGGGCGGGACAAGGAATAACTTCCGGATCCCCGATTATCACCGGCTGGATCTTTCTGCAACATTTAAGGGAAAGGTCAGACCCGGAGGCCGGTATACCAGCGAACTGGTCGTATCGTTATTTAACGCCCTTAACAGGAGGAATACCTTTTCTGTGTATCTGCGGCAGAACAACAGCAAGCCTTCCGATTTCGAGGCCGTTCGGTTTGCCATGTTCGGAACGGTTATTCCATCTGTCACCTGGAATTTTAAATTCTGACATATGAAGCTGCATCAGTTTTTATATCTTTTTCTCTGCTTCTGTCTGATCACCGCCTGTGAGGACGTCGTCGATATCAAACTGAAAAAGGGACATCCGGTGCTGGTGGTAGACGGCTGGCTAACCAATAAGAGGGAAACCCAATATGTAAATCTTTACTATACAAGGGGGATTTCACAATCAAAAGACTACCAGCCTGCAGGCAACGCCCGGCTTGTCCTGAGCGATGATGCCGGACATCGCGAGGTGCTGACTGAAACAGATCCGGGAAAATATGCGATCAAAACAATAAAAGGAGCCACAGGGAGGACTTATAAATTATCGGTTGAAACAGAAGACGGCACGTATGAAGCCGTTTCGCTCATGCCGAGGATCGGCTTAATCCCCGATACGCTTGCTTTCCATTACAGGGAAAAATCCCTTGTTTATCCTAACCCCGGGTTCTATCCGCTTCTCAGCGCCCAGGAACTGGAAGGGAAAGGAGACCGCGTGCAGATCAAACTATACAAGAACGGTATATACCAGAATAAAGCGAACGACCTTAATCTCTTTTCTGATGATCATGCCGACAGTTACTATATTTTTAACATGGAACTGGATGTTGATAGCCCATACGTTAAAGGCGACCGCATAAGAGCGGAAATCTGGTCTCTTAATGAAGATGCCTGGCTTTTCTGGAAAGATGTGGAAGGGCAGCTTCACAACGCACAGATTTTTGCAACGCCGCTTACCAATTCAAGGAGCAACCTGAAAAAGCTGACGCCTGAATCGGGGGATGTGACGGGTTATTTCGGCACCTCCATTGTCAGGTCAAAAGAAACCGTTGTTAAATAAGAGATTTGTTAATCAAAGAGATTCGCTGTCTCAGGATTGCTGATCCGCGAAGAAATCTTCTCCATTATTTTTGAAATCCGTTCTTTCAGCGAATCCGGCTCAACAATTACCGCACAATCTGCAAACATCATATACCACCTGGCAAAGCCTTCCGTGTACATCGTCAGGAAAGACATTTCTACATAATTATCCTTCTTAACTTCAGAGACAAAGCCGTTATAATACTTTTGCTCATTCAGCATAAGAGCCGCTTTTTGGTTTACCCTGATGACAATAGACTGAAGATTACGGCTTTCATACTCTCTCTCCATGTATTCCTTGAGCGTGGGATGTTCCTGCGTATACTTATCTTCTGTAACGCCCAGGTTCTGTATCCGGTCCAGCCGGAAATCCCGGTAGTCCTTCCGCAAATGGCAGAATGCGATAAGATGCCAGTAATTGTCCAGGTAAAATACCCCTACAGCTTCGATGCTGCGCCGTGTTGATTCCTGCTTATAGTGAGCAAAATAATTGATCGATAACCTCTTCTTTTCACTGATGCTCTTTAGTATGGGTTGCAGAAGGTTGAGGTCCGGTTGTTGCTGCTGTCTCTGTTGCCGTGTCTGGACTACCTCAATGTGGCGTTCGATCTGTTCAAGGAAATCTTTCTCGGAACTTTTGAGGACTGCCCTGATCTTGTACATCGCCGACTTGTAATTCGACCCGTTTGAAGCATCCGTTAGTTTTTCTACAAGCTTTTCTGCCATAAGCAGGGCTGTTGCTTCTTCCCTGTTGAACATGACGGGTGGAAGCCTGTAGCCATCCATAATGGAATAGCCCACTCCGGCTTCCCCTATAATGGGTATACCTGCTTCTTCGAGGGCTTTAACGTCCCGGTAAACAGTCCGGAGACTGATGTTAAACCGTTCGGCAATGTCAATAGCTTTTACAACACGCCTCGACTGAAGCTGAATAAGAATGGCTGAAATGCGATCTATCCGGTTCATATTACTAGTTTATCCGGTACATATACGACAAACCTAAGCAATTCAGTCCGTACTCCTGAAATGTTATTCTATTTCAAGGATCTCTTTTGCAAGATGGAGCATTTTATCCGTACCTGTATATTTTCCTTTCTCGTCTGAAAGCTTCACCACGGGGATCCACGGCCCTTTTTCCGGTAAAGTTTCCGTCATCTTGATCACGATATTTAAAGGTTCCGGGCCAACATCATTGGTGAAATTCGTGCCGATGCCAAACGACATTCCAATTTTGTCCCTGCAATACTCTGTTATCCTTGCCACCTTTTCATAGTTAAGAGCGTCCGAAAAGATGATCGTTTTAGACAGGGGATCTATTCCCATTTTCCGGTAATGCTCGATTGTCTTTTCGGCAAAAACGACCGGATCACCGCTGTCATGCCTCACGCCGTCAAACAGCTTGGAGAATTTCTTATCAAACTGCTCAAAAAAGATTTCGGTGGTATAGGTGTCGGCAAGGGCGATACCCAGGTCGCCGCGATATACATTTGTCCAGTGTTCAAGTCCCAGCGAATTCGCCATTTTAAAACCGTATCTGGCCGCATGAAACATAAACCATTCATGAGCATGAGTGCCAATAGGCCTTGTATTATACTTCATTGCCAGGTGCACGTTGCTGGTGCCTACAAATGTATCTCCTCCATATTGCCGGAGAGCCTGCACAACGAGGCTGTGTACTCCGTAAGAATGTCTTCTCCGGGTGCCGAACTCGGCGATCGTCACTCCCAGCGCAGCGTATTTCTCAATCTTCTCTTTATTTACAGCGGAGATCTGATCATTGCTGATATGATGGAGATGGCTGAGCTCGTAATACAACTCGCAGATCATGGACATGAGGGGAACCTCCCATAAAATGGTCCGGTACCAGTATCCTTCTATATGCACAGACAGGTCATCTCCATGCTGTTCAATCAAAACCTCTTCAGGGTTATAGCGGTAGCCCTGAAGGAAATCGAGGTAAGTTGGATCCAGGTATGGACAGGTAACGGCGAGATAGTCTTTTTCGTCCTTAGTCAGCCGGAGCTGGGCCATTCCGTTCACAGCCTCGCGAAGTGCGTCTGCAAAACCGGCAGGAAAGTGATGTTTACCCCTGTTTATAAATTCATACTTTGCTTTCGCATGGGGAAATAGTTTGATCACCCCATGCTGCATCGTAAATTTATAAAAGTCATTATCCAGCAAAGAGGGCAGGAGTGTCCGGCTCGTTTCTTTCATAAATTATGTAGTCGTATTAAAGCGGCAAGATTAAGCAAAAATCTCAATATCTGCTTTTATTCCGGCAAACCGTACTTTATTTTTCGACTATACCTTCTACCAGGCTTTTCCACTGCGCTTTTGAGAAACCCAGCATCGCCCCCAGTGCTATAACTGCGTTCCTGATTTTGTCTGCCAGGTTCTCTGTCTCCGTGTTTGGGTTTTCGTTCCGCCCGTGTACCACGGCTGTAATTTTCAGCCCTTCACGCTTTACAACAAAAGTGCTGCTCGCCTTGTCGTCGAAAAAATGGGATGTATTGTCATTCTTTTTCAGCGGGTTTTTAGAAGGCTTGACTTTCATTGCAGTCAACTCAAACCCTTTTTCAGGAGTTTTTTCCTCCAGGATCTGAACAATATGTACCCAGTCATATCCATCCCCGCTGTCCGATCCCGGCGCCGGTATATCGATTTTAAAATAATCTCCTTCTCTCACCGGCCGCGTCACCTCATTACCTGCATTGTCAACGATCTGGAAATCTGAAGGCCCTGCCTTACTGATCTCTCTCCACTGCGAAACATTCAGCAACCTTTCTCTTGCTACCCCGAAATGTTTCTTTGCGTCTTCCTCGTTTTCAAAAGTTACGGATGACTCTGTATCCGTATCAACACCGTGTTCGTGCCCGGGCACGATTTTTTTTTCTTCCTGACTGATCATAGTTTTTAAGATGTAATTTATTAAGCATCTATGCTGACAGAAAGTTTTGAAAATTTACGATGAAAAGACTGTTACATCACTCAAAAATGATCGTTTTGTTTCCTGTAATAAAGACGCGGTCTTCAAATACCAGCTGCATGGCACGGCTCAGAACCGCTTTTTCGATCTCCTTACCTGCCTTTACCATTTCGGATACACCAAACGTGTGATTTACAGGTATTATTCGCTGTACAATGATGGGGCCTTCGTCGAGATTAGAAGTGACGAAGTGAGCTGTAGCTCCAATCAGTTTCACCCCTCTCTCAAAAGCCTGCCTGTAGGGGCTGGCGCCTACAAAGGCAGGCAGAAAGGAATGATGTATGTTGATGATCCGGCCTTTGTACTGATCCACAAACTCCGGCGACAGGATCCTCATAAATTTGGCAAGTATAATATAGTCAGGCTGGCAGGATCCGGCTATCTGGAGGAGCTCTTTTTCAAACTCCTGCTTCGTTTTATTTTCGTGCGTCACATAATGAAAGGGGATGTCAAACTTTTCTGTAAAAGGACGGAGGCTGTCGTAGTTTCCCGCTACGCAGCAAACCTTGCCACCCAGTGTATTGAACAGATCCCTCACCAGTATATCCGCAAGGCAATGATATTCTTTTGTTACAAGCACCATGATCCGCTTCTCAGGGTTAGGGTTGATCGTAACTTCGGCGGGCTGCGGCAATCCGCTTTGAAGTGTCGTAAAAAGCTCCTCTTCCGAAAAGTCGTTACCTGAGCACTCTATGCGGGCAAAGAAACGGTCGGCGGTTTCATCCACAAACTCTCTCATTGCCGTGATATTCAGGTTGTGGTTGGCCAGAACCCGGGATATCAGGGCCACCAGGCCTACCTCGTCTTTGCACTCTATCAGGATTAACGTTTTATTCATGCCTTAAAGATAATCTTAACTAATAAGCAATCAATGGAATTTAACAGTGACAGCGCATGTTTTTATGCTGTTCTCTACCAGGTTACCGAAAAACTTCCCATATTACGGCTTTCCAAGCAGCGGCATCCGGGCTGGCCTGCTTCCTCCCCCGCCTATAGATGGCTCCTGACCTGTTCTAAGAAGACGATTATAATTTCTTGTATTCTCTCCCTTCACTCGTTCATCCGAATGCGCAGTAATTGTACCATAAGTACACCATGAGTCCACCTTTTTCCGCAAAATGGTGGACTCATGGTGCACTTATGGTACATTCGCCGTGCAATTGACCGGAAACGTGTACAACGAATTCTGCCTGAAAAGGGATTTAGTTCTGCGGGCAGGTAGGAAACAGTCGTCTGGCAAACCGATATCAGGAATAACCGGAGCCCATACGCTCCGGCTTTTATGACGACAGTTTGCTGGTGCAGGAGTGCAGGACTGGAAAACTCAGGAAATGAGCCACTAAAATCCTTGTCTTATTCAAACACTTCGGTTTGAAAAATTGTTAGGAATCTGAATAAAATCTATTAAAAGTTTTAATTATGAAAAAAATAATTTATCCACTTTCTCTGTCATTGGCGCTTTTACTGGGTGGCCCGGTAACATCGGCTTACGCGAATGATAAAACAGACAACGAAGCTAAAAAGGAACTCTCGCTAACGGAAGAGCAAAAAGCCAAAAGGGTTGAAGAAATTAAGCTGAGAGTGGAGGAAATAAAAGCGATGGACAAGTCGCACCTCAGCCGCGAAGACCGTAAAGCGCTGAAAAAAGAACTAAAGGAAATGAAGGCTGAAGCCCGTGTGATGACGGGAGGGGGTGTTTATCTTTCCGTTGGGGCAATTATTATCATCATACTTGTTCTGATCCTCATCCTTTAATTTTCCTGAATCATTTTTTAAAACTTTTAATCCTGTCTCCTGTTCAACAGGGACAGGATTTTACATCTCACCAGAAAAACAAACTTATGAGCTCATCGAACCAAACTCACGACCATGCTGCAATAAAAAAATGGGCAGAAGAACGCGGAGGAGTCCCTGTAAAGATTAAGAACACCGGAGACGAAAGTGACGAAGGTGTATTAAGAATTCATTTCCCTGAACATAGTGATAAAGATGATCAGTTTGAGGAAATAAGCTGGGACGACTTTTTTGATAATTTTGAGAGGAACAAACTTGACTTTCTCTTCCAGGATGAAAAAGCCGACGGAGAGCAGAGTACATTTCATAAATTTGTCCAGCGCTGAAAGTCGTAAATTAGACCTGTAAAGCCGCAATCATTGCGGCTTTTTCTTTTAGCAGCCCTTTCAGCAGATCCGGCTTTATCCTTTAATATCAATCCTTGATCCAGCCGCTTTCTTCCCCTGTACTTACAAAAGAGAATCCCTGAAACCTTCCCAGTACATCTGCTTTATCGCCCCGGGTGATTTGCTTTTTCCTTGCTGCGAGCGAATCTGGCCTGTCAAAGAGGTGGCGGTCAGCAGGAAGAACGATCCGCTTTAGGGGACTGCTTGTCTGTTTCAGCTGGTCGCTCTTTATGAAGCCCTTCATTCCGTCGGGAAGCAATACTTTTGCCCAGGATGAGGTTGCTGCTGTGACTTCTACGAGCGATCCGGCCGGAAGCTTAGTGAGGGAGGAAGATGCTGTGCCTGGCTGCGGATACACGCTGGTATTGACGTTCATTGTCCTCATTGACCGTCCGATGTTTGCCGTGGGCATCTTCACATCTTCAGGTATTTTTGTGGCAGGATCGATAAAAGGAAACGGATCCACCGCGCCTCCGGAGGCATAGATGCCGAAATGGAGATGAGGACTTCCTCCTTTTGCATTTCCGGTAGTTCCGATCAGGCCGATTGTATCACCGGCTGAAACGGTTTGACCGCCGGTTGCCAGCTGCTCATCGAGATGGGCGTAGTACAAGTTATAATTTTTGCCGTCAGGACGCATGAAGATGACCTTTCCGCCAAGTGAATTAAGACCTACCCTGGTGATAGTTCCATTGGCAGCAGCGAGGGCAGGGGCTCTGAAAGGGGCGAAGATGTCTACTCCTTCATGGCGCCTGGCGCCAGCATCCCGGCCGGCCCCCCAAAAACTTTGAGCTTTTCCTTTTTTCACGGGGAAGGCCAGGCTCGGGCCTGTTATAATGGTCAGCGTATACTCTCCTGAAGCGAGCAGTTCGGGCTGGAGCCGGAGTAAATAGTGTCCGGCTTTTTCGATCTCATAGCTGAAACCGGTCTGGCCTGTATCTGCATAGGCAACCAGTTTCCTGCTATTCTCTTTTTCTTCCCAAAGGTCTATATAGATATTGAAGTTTTCCGCTGGCTTCTTCTGGAATGATATGGTGAGTTTCTGACCTTGTTTGGCTTCAAACCGGATGGCGCTGGCCCGTGCTTTATCTGAAGGGAAATATCCCTGCTCTTTATAGGGGATACTCACCTGAAGGGGATTAGCGAGACTATTATCTGCAGCTGTAAGCCACTCGCGGCCGAGAGCAGTCGTTTGCAGTCCTGTCGTGGTTAGGAGCTGTCCGTATTTTTCATGAGGGCTTGCTTTTCCAAAGATCCCTCCAGGTCCGCTTACCTTACATGAATAAATGAAAGTGGTGAATAATAACACCAGTGCCGTAATATTTAAACGATGCATAACCGAATCATTAGGATGGATGTCCTGATTTAACAGGCGAAGGGGAGAAATGTTGCCAGAGGGGCTGTATCAACAAGAAGGGGTACGTTTTTTTGACGTACCCCTTCTTGCTAAAGTATGGAAATGTTTTGTCACTAAGTAACATTTACATTCCAGGCCATCCCGTTGGCACCTTTTATTTGTTGCGCAAGCAGGATAACCTTCCGGTCGTTAACTGATAATTCTTTGCGGAATGCCGTTTGCATACATGTAGTTGGGTCGGGCAGTTCCTTGAGAAATAGATTAATAGTGTTGTTAAGATCCCCTGGGCTAGTTTTTTTTCCGGGCATATATTTATAGATTTTAGTGTCTTATCAACACCGGGAAAGCCAGGTTTGTTTTATGTATTTCTAATTTTTTTTCTATTCTAGTTGTTAATATTAGAGGTGGTTTTTGAATCTTATTAAACTATTGGTTATGTTTTTTTAAAATAGCCTGGAGATCAGCAGGGGTGTCGATGGCCTGGGTCTCGATATCGGTAACTGCTACCTTTATTTTATATCCATTTTCTATCCATCTCAGCTGTTCCAGTGACTCTGCTTTTTCAAGGATGGAGACCGGAAGGTGGGTAATAGCTTCGAGGGTATCTGCCCGGTATCCGTAAATGCCGATATGTTTAAAAAATGTATGATGCGACAGCCATTCTTCATGATCTTCCCCCTGAAGGATTCCTCTCAGAAAGGGTATTGGAGTTCTGCTGAAATAGATAGCCTCTGAATTTCGGTTCAGAATGACTTTCGGAGAATTCGGGTTACTAAGCTCGCTGCCTGTTGTGATCTTCTTTACAAGCGTGGCTAAAGCTGTCTCCGGTTCTGCAAAGCAGCTGGCAAGTAAGTCTATTTGCCGGCTGTCGATATAGGGTTCGTCGCCCTGGATATTGATAATGACATTGAACCCCGGCAGTTTGTGCGCAGCTTCTGCGCACCGGTCGGTTCCGCTTTGATGCGTATCGGCCGTCAGAATAGCTCTTCCGCCGAAGTCATTTACATGAAGGAGGATCCGCTCATCGTCTGTGGCTACTACAAGTTCGTCGAGCTTGGTGGATTCTTTTGCACGTTCGTAAACGCGCTGTATCATGCTTTTTCCGTGTATATCGACCAGAGGTTTGCCCGGGAAACGGCTTGAAGCGAAGCGCGCAGGGATCACTCCGAGTATGCGGAGCTGTGTATTGTGCGTGCTGTTAGTTGCATGGTTAGTTGTTTCCATAAAAGAAAAATATATGATGAAGGAGCGGCTTATTCCTTAGAAAAGCCCGTATAGCTGGCGTTCGATGCTGTCAATGATAAATCCGAGGTCTTCGGGGTTGTTCGCGAAGTCAAGTTTGTCTTTATCCAGGATCAGCAGTTTACCTTCTTTATAATTGTCGATCCATTTTTTGTATTTATCATTGAGTTTCGACAAATAGTCGAGCCTGATACCTGCTTCATAGTCTCTGCCCCTTCGCTGAATATTATTGACCAGGGTAGGGACAGAAGCGCGTAAATATATAAGAAGGTCGGGAGCTTTTATGAAGGAGGTCATATTGTCGAAGATGGCCCGGTAATTCTCATAATCACGAGTGGACATCAGGCCCATTTCATGCAGATTTTCCGCAAAGATGTAAGCATCCTCATAAATAGTCCGGTCCTGAATGATATTCTGCTCTTGCTTCTGTATTTCTTTAATCTGGTTGAAGCGGCTGTTTAAAAAATATATCTGAAGGTTGAAGCTCCAGCGTTTCATGTCGCTGTAAAAGTCTTCCAGATATGGGTTATTGTCTACTGCTTCGAAATGGGGCTCCCAGCCCAAATGCTTG
Organism: Pararcticibacter amylolyticus; assembly: GCF_003130405.1. Lineage (GTDB taxonomy): Bacteria > Bacteroidota > Bacteroidia > Sphingobacteriales > Sphingobacteriaceae > Arcticibacter > Arcticibacter amylolyticus. The sequence goes on along the minus strand of NZ_QEAS01000003.1, from coordinate 138,324 downwards.
GACAATAACTCTGTTAAGGTTGTTTTTCCGGCTCCAATGTTTCCTACAACGGCAATATGCATTTTTATAGTTTTATATGATTCAGTATTACTCTTCTTATCCCGGTACAGGGCACCTGTGGATTAAAACTTCTTAAATCCTATTATTTCCCTTACTGCTTTTAACGTCGCGGAAGCGCTTGCCCTGGCTTTTTCAGCACCCATTTCAGCTACTTTTCTCAGGTATTCGCTGTCTGCCGCAATGTCATTTATACGTTCTCTGACGGGGGAAGTCGCAATAATAATGTCTTCAGCCAGTTGTTTCTTCAGATCGCCATAACGGATCTGACATTTGTTATACTGTTCGTCGAAATGCTGATAAGTATCTTCTGAAGATACGATCTTGATGAGGTCGAAAAGATTTTGAATCACATCGGGCTTAGCCTGATTCTCTACTGTAGGTCCGCTGTCGGTAACAGCTCTCATTACTTTTTTGCGGATGACTTCGGGACTATCCGACAGGTAAACAGCGTTGGATTCTCCTTCTGATTTTCCCATTTTCCCTTTTCCGTCAAGTCCGGGGACTTTTACTAATTTATCGGAGAAGCTAAAAGCGTAGGGTTCGGGGAAGAACTCATTGTTGTATAACCTGTTAAAGCGGTTGCCGAAAGTTCTTGCCATTTCAAGATGCTGCTCCTGGTCTTTTCCTACCGGTACTTTTGTGGCTTTGTGTATCAGAATATCGGCAGCCATCAGGACGGGATAAGTAAGAAGTCCCGCATTGACATTGTCGGGCTGCGCCCGTACCTTGTCTTTAAAGGATGTACTTCTTTCCAGCTCGCCGAGATAGGCGTTCATATTTAAGAATAAATACAGTTCGGTTATTTCCGGAACGTCTGACTGAAGATAGATAGTGGCTTTTTCGGGATCTATGCCTGCCGCCAGGTATTCTACCAGCACATGCTTAACTGTGCCATGCAGGTCGCCCGGGGTGGGATGAGTGGTTAGCGAATGATAATCAGCAATGAAAAAGAAGCAATTATATTCATGCTGCATTTTTATGAAGTTGGTTATCGCTCCATAGTAATTCCCTAAGTGTAGTTTTCCGGTACTACGAATACCGCTTACAACTGTTTCCATAACTGGACGAAAGTAAGGATTTTTTATATTTTTGACCTGAATGAAAAGATATTTAAAGCTCGCTCACCGTTACCTTTACCTGGGAAGCGTCGTGATTTTTTTCTTTCTTCTTTACCCGTTCCTGTTCTATTTTTCCAGAAAGCCTGAAAGGTTCGGGGTGCTGAATAAATTCAGACGTTTACTGGGATTTTTAACTTCCGCAGGAGCAGGCTTTTTCTATTCGTATTCTTTTGCCAAACCGGTAGACTGGTCGCGGAAGTATATCATTTGCGCGAATCATACCTCGAATCTGGATATTACTGCTATCACACTGATGACGCGGAATAACTTCGCCTTTATGGGAAAGGATGAGCTGCTTGGGAACCCGGTGACCCGGTTATTTTTTACAACCATCGACATTCCTTTAAACCGGGAAAGCAGGATGTCGGCGTTCAGGGCTTTTAAGCGGGCAGATGAGTACCTGAGGAGGGGAATGAGCATGGTAATCTTTCCCGAAGGGAAAATACCGGATGATTATCCGCCTGTGTTAAGTGAGTTCAAAAACGGCCCTTTTCGCCTGGCTATTGAGCATCAGGTTCCAATCATACCTGTATCAATCACTGACGCATGGGGGAAAATGTGGGATGACGGATCTGTATATGGCAGTAAGCCGGGAATTTGTCATATTTTCGTACATTCGGTGGTTGAGACGAAAGGATTGAACTTGGACAATGCTGACGCCTTAAGTGCACAGATATTTAATATAATCAGCGAAGGTTTAAAAAAGAATGAAGCTTGACAGGAATACAATAGCAAAAATCGCGCATCTTGCACGGCTGGATGTAAACGAAAGCGAGGAAAAGGCTCTTCTCCAGGACATGAACAATATCCTGAGTTTTATGGAGAAGCTGAACGAACTGGATACAAGTGGTGTTGAGCCCCTTATTTATATGAACGATGAAATAAATGTGTTCAGGGAAGATGCCGTTCGTATGGATATTACAAGAGAGGAAGCATTATATAATGCGCCTGTACATGACGATTCCTATTTTAAGGTGGCTAAAGTAATAGATAAATCGTCTAATTGAAGTGTAACATAGCCTTATGGATTTTATCTAACATACATGCAAGAACAACCACTTATTACGATTACTGATGTTGGCCGGAGATATGTGATAGGAACAGAGGTAATTCATGCGCTTAAATCGGTGACACTGAATATTCAGAAAGGGGAGTTTGTAGCCCTGATGGGGCCGTCGGGCTCGGGGAAATCTACTCTTATGAATATTTTAGGCTGTCTTGATACTCCTACAAAGGGAGAATATATCCTGAATGGCATCCATGTGAGTGAGATGAGTGATAATGAACTTGCCGTTGTGAGGAATAAAGAAATAGGCTTTGTATTTCAAACGTTTAATCTTTTGCCGCGATCCAGCTCTCTGGATAACGTCGCTCTTCCTTTGATTTATGCAGGAGTTGGCCGGACCCAGCGCGAGGAGCGCGCGCGTATTGCACTTGAAAATGTCGGTCTGGGAAACCGTGTCGATCATAAACCGAATGAATTATCGGGCGGGCAGCGGCAGCGTGTTGCTGTAGCCAGGGCTCTGATCAACAATCCTTCTATTATCCTCGCTGATGAACCTACCGGTAACCTTGACACGAAGACTTCGGTCGAGATTATGGGTTTGCTGGAAGAAATCCATTCGAAAGGAAATACCATTATACTGGTTACCCATGAAGAGGACATTGCTCAGCACGCCCACAGAATTGTGAGAATGCGTGACGGACTGATTGAAAATGACTATCCAAACGAGCATGTTAAACTTGTATCACCCAGATTGAAAGAGATGAGAGAGACGGGAAATGACTTCGAAAGTATAAGCTGAGGCATACATCCTGAACTATCCACACTCTGTTATTTTTCAACATTTACACAAAAGGATCAGAATCTTTCTTTTTTTGTAAAATGCGGATCAGCTGTTTTCGGACAGTTCATGCCGTTAAAGGATAATAAATGAAAATTTACACGAAAACCGGTGATAAGGGGTTTACCTCGCTGATTGGGGGGACAAAGGTGCCAAAGTATGATCTGCGGATAGAGTCGTACGGAACTGTAGACGAACTGAACTCTTATATCGGGCTGGTGAGAGACCAGGAGATTTCTGATCATCACAAGGAGATACTGATGATGATCCAGGAAAAGCTTTTTGTGATTGGAGCCATCCTGGCTTCCGATCCTGACAAGTCAAGGATGAAATTGCCGGAAATCTCGATGGAGGATGTGTCGGTACTGGAGAAGGAAATTGATGCGATGGATGAAGTGCTCCCCGAACTGCGCCATTTTGTGCTGCCGGGTGGTTCGACGATGGTATCTTTTTGTCATATTGCGAGGTGTGTTTGCCGAAAGGCGGAACGCTTTACTGTACATTTGGCAGAGGAGAGTGTGGTGCCGGGGGTAATTTTAGTGTTTCTCAACCGTTTAAGTGACTACTTGTTCGTCTTGGCACGGAAACTGTGTTTCGATAGCGGTATCAGTGAAGTTAAATGGCTTCCGTGAGGCCGAAAAAATGATATTATTATTTTAAAAGCTAAATATTTTTATTATACTTTTGCGAAAATTTAAAAATCATAAATTCTAAGAAATATGTATTGGACGTTAGAATTAGCATCGCACCTGGAGGACGCTCCATGGCCTGCCACTAAGGATGAATTGATCGATTATGCGATCCGGTCAGGGGCTCCAGTTGAAGTGATTGAGAACTTACAGGCGCTGGAAGACGACGGAGAACCATATGAAAATATAGAAGAGATCTGGCCGGATTATCCGACTAAAGATGATTTTTTCTTTAATGAAGACGAATATTAGAGCCCTGTTCCCACAGGGCTTTTTTCGTATAGATTAATTATCCCACAAGAGAATTTTCAAATCCCGTAAACAATTTATCCGTTTTTCATATTCTTATAATAAAAATAAGTCTATAACGAAAAACATAAAATTATGGGAAATCTACTTTATTTAATCGCAGTCGTTTTAGTAATTATCTGGGCTGTGAGCTTTCTGGGAGGATATGCTACTGGTGGAATTATACACATTTTATTGGTGATCGCTATCGTTGCGGTACTCCTTAGAGTGATAAGGGGAGCAGCATAACTTCAAAAAAGAGTGTTCAATTATTAAATGAAAGACCTGGTTATTTAACCGGGTCTTTTTGCTGAAGCATGGTTATAAAAAAAGAAGCCACCTGGATGTCTTCCGGATAGGTGATCTTGATGTTCCTTGAATCCCCCCTGGTAATATGAACATAGGCTCCGTTCTTTTCGACAACGGAAGCATCATCCGTGAAATGGCTGCTAAACTCCTGTTGATAGGCTTCTTTCAGCAGGGACGACTTAAAAACCTGCGGGGTTTGTACGATCAGAATATCTTCCCGCGGGATTGAGCGGGTAAGCTTACCCTCTTTCTTCCTGAGTGAATCCCGGCTCTCTATCACAGGGATCACCGCTCCTTTAAGGGTGGTTTCGTGGAAGCACCTGTTGATCAGGTCATTGCTGACTACCGGTCTTACAGCATCGTGAACAGCGATAATCGCTTCTTCATGAATGAAAGAAAGGGCATTTTTTACGGAATTAAACCTCTCTTTTCCTCCGGCAATGATCTTGTGAGGTACAGTAAAGTCATATTGCCGGCATAGCTCATGCCAGGTTGTAAAAAAGTCGGGATGTAATACCAGCAGAATTTCAGGATGTATATCAGAAGAATGGAAGGCTTTGAGTGTGTGCATCAAGACAGGCTCTTCGTTGAGCAAAAGAAATTGCTTGGGAACAGGTGAGTTCATCCTGTTCCCAGAGCCTCCTGCCACTATAATGGCATAAAACTTCATTATCCCTGTCTTGGATTAGATGATGAGCATGGCGTCGCCATAGCTGTAGAAACGGTATTTTTCTTTTACAGCTATTTCGTACGCATTCATTACATGTTCATAACCGCCAAAAGCACAGATCATCATCAGGAGGGTTGACTCCGGTGTATGAAAATTGGTGATCATGGTATTGGCAATGCTGAATTCGTATGGAGGGAAGATAAATTTGCTTGTCCAGTCATTCACAGCTTTCAGGCTTTTGCTTGCTGATACAGAAGATTCAATTGCCCTCATACAGGTGGTGCCCACCGCACAGATTCTTTTTTTATTTTCAATTCCCCTGTTTACAGTGTCTGCTGCTTTTTGTTCAATGATGAACTGTTCAGAGTCCATTTTGTGTTTGGTGAGATCTTCTACTTCCACAGGGCGGAATGTTCCAAGCCCTACGTGTAAAGTGATCTCTGCAAAGTCGACACCTTTCAGTTCGAGGCGTTTCATTAGTTCCCTGCTGAAATGCAGGCCTGCCGTAGGTGCTGCAACAGCTCCTTCGTGTTTGGCGAAGATAGTCTGGTATCTTTCTTTATCTTCAGGCGTCGCTTTTCTTTTAATGTATTTTGGAAGAGGCGTTTCTCCCAGGATTTCGATATTCCTTCTGAACTCTTCGTCCGTTCCGTCGAAGAGAAAGCGGATTGTGCGGCCACGTGATGTGGTGTTGTCAACTACTTCAGCTACCAGAAGGTCGTCATCCCCGAAATAGAGTTTATTCCCAACCCTGATCTTTCTTGCCGGGTCAACCAGAACATCCCACAAGCGTAATTCTTTATTAAGTTCGCGTAACAGGAATACTTCTATCGTTGCTCCGGTTTTCTCCTTATTTCCATACATTCTTGCCGGAAACACCTTGGTATTGTTGAGGATCATGACATCGCCTTCGGTAAAATAATCCAGGACGTCTTTGAATATTTTATGTTCGATAGCTCCAGTGTTTCGGTCAAGTACCATTAATCGTGCTTCATCGCGCTGATCTGAAGGATTATGAGCAATTAGAGAATCTGGTAAATTGAATTTGAACTGGGATAATTTCATATATCTTAAAATAATTAGGGCGCAAAGTTAGTGAAAATTAATTCTAATACCTTATATTACCAGAGTTTGTTTTCATTTGCGCAGGAATTGCAGTGGATTAAAGACCGGGATAAAACCTCCTTTGAAAGCGTTTATACTTTGATTTTCGTTTTTGTAACAGTTTTTCATTTTCATCATCTAACAAGCATGATAGTTCTCAGGCTTATAAGTGAGAGTTTTAACTTTGCCTTCTCGTCTCTAAGGCAGAATAAATTGCGTACCTTCCTGTCACTCATTGGGATTACCATCGGTATTATGACCATTATCGGCGTTTTTTCTGCTGTGGATACACTGAGGAATAATCTTCAGAACAGTGTTGATAAACTGGGGAGCAACACCATTTATATCCAGAAGTGGCCCTGGCAATTTGGCGGGGATTATGCGTGGTGGAAATACATGAACCGTCCGACTCCGACCCTGCGCGATTTTCAGAAAGTGCAGGAGAGGGCTACCAGTGCGGAAGCGGTATCTTATTTTGTGTATGCAGGAAACAGGACGATTACCTACAAAAGCAATTCTGTTGAAGGCGCACAGGTTTCTGCGGTTACGCATGATTATTATAAAACCTGGAACTTCGAGCTTGAAGCAGGACGTTATTTCTCTGATGCTGAATCCCGGACCGGTGCAGCGGTTGCCGTTTTGGGCCATTCTATAGCCGACGGCTTACTTCCCAACCAGGATGCGGTAGGAAAGGTAGTGAAAGTGATGGGAAGAAGGGTCACCATTATTGGAGTATTTAAAGAAGAAGGGGAGGATATGCTGGGCACTTCTGCCGATAAGACGGTGCTTTTGCCCCTTAACTTCGCCAGGAACGTTATCAATGTTCAGGATGAACAATATGATCCGCAAATATCTGTAAAGGGAAAACCGGGGATGCCTGTGGATGAAGTGGAAAGTGAGCTGAGGGGTCTGATGCGATCTATCCGGCGGCTGAGTCCTACCAAGGAAGATAATTTTGCTCTTAACAAATCGACTATCCTAACCGCCGGACTCGACGACATGTTTAAGGTTCTGAATACAGCGGGCTTTGCTATCGGTATTTTTTCTATTCTCGTCGGGGGATTCGGAATTGCCAATATCATGTTTGTGTCTGTGAAGGAACGCACAAACATTATCGGTATTCAGAAATCTCTGGGAGCTAAGAACTATTTTATCCTTTTACAGTTCCTGATTGAAGCTATTTTACTTTGCCTGATGGGGGGAGCTATAGGGCTTATGATCGTTTACGGCCTCGCTTTTATCGTGAAACTGGTATCAGATCTCGCTATTGTGGTTGATGCAGGTAAGGTTGTTTTGATGTTTATACTGTCGACAAGTATCGGCCTTATTTCCGGAATCATCCCGGCCTTTATGGCTTCGCGGCTTGATCCGGTGGAGGCGATAAGAAGCAAGTGACGAAT
>NZ_QEAS01000003.1:130674-130750 GCF_003130405.1 Pararcticibacter amylolyticus | reverse complement strand
ATAGTAAGTTATAAATTTTAGGAATCTAACCAGGAGGTAAATTGGGCTTTAATATTCTATTTCTACTACCCAAATC
>NZ_QEAS01000003.1:127114-130572 GCF_003130405.1 Pararcticibacter amylolyticus | reverse complement strand
ATTCATTTCTCTCATCAGGCGCTCTTTATCTATGGAAACGACGCCGACATGCTCGCATACGAGACCGCCGGCTAGGTTGGCGATTGCAGCGGTTTTGAACTCATCGAGGCCGGCGGCCAGGCAAAGTGTTGCGGTTGCAACAACGGTGTCTCCTGCTCCTGAAACATCGGCGATTTTACGGATGTGCGCCGGCATGACCTTTTCTCCATTGTGCGACATCATAAATACACCGAGTTCCGAAAGGGTTACCATTACCATTACGCAGCCCAGTTCTGAGCGGAGGTTTTCCGCTGCTTTTTCCAGACTTCCGGGTTGGGTCGGGTCAATGTCCATTTTAAGACCTTCCCGAAGCTCTTTTAAATTCGGCTTGAAAAGCGTTACGCCTTTGTAAAACAAGAAGTTGCGCTTTTTGGGGTCGACAGTGGTGATAATATTTCTTTTATTAGCCTCTGATACTACAGCTGCAATGAGATCCCGGGTAATTACTCCCTTGTCGTAATCCTCGAATATAATGGCATCGATCTTCCGGTTCCGGAGAATTGTCTGGATTTCAGACAGCAGAAGATCTGTCTCAGATGGGTTTAATTCTTCATCTGTTTCTGCATCTATCCGCAGCATTTGCTGATTGAGGCCTATTACCCGTGTTTTCACGGTTGTTGGCCTGCCATCTATACGGATTATGCCTTCTGTAGGGAGGCCTTGTTCTTCCATCAGGTGCAGATATGTATCACCCTCGCTGTCTGTTCCGATAACAGAGCAGATAAGCGGAGTAGCTCCCAGTGCCTGAACGTTTAAGGCTACATTTGCTGCACCTCCAAGGCGGTTTTCTTTCTTCCTGACAGAAATTACGGGAACAGGAGCCTCCGGGGAAATCCTGTCTACTTTTCCCCAGAGGTAAGAATCCATCATCACATCGCCGATAATAAGTATATTCAGACTACCAAACCGACTGAACAGTTCACTCATTTCAGGTCTGCTAATGCTTTCTTAATACGGGCTGCGGCCTCTTTTAATTTTTCTTCTGATGCTGCATAAGAGATACGGATTGAGTTGGGATCGCCAAAGGCGTCTCCGCTTACTACTGCCACGTGTCCTTTATTAAGAAGGTAGAGGGCGAGTTCATCGGCATTGCTGATCACTTCTCCATCTTCTGTCTTTTTTCCGAAGAATGAACTTACCTCGGGGAAGAAGTAGAAGGCGCCTCCGGGCAGGTTCACTTTTAATCCGGGGATTTCTTTCAGGAGATTATATACGAGGTCACGGCGATGAAGGAATACTTTCTGCATCTCTTCAACACTTTCGAGTGAGCCACTGTAAGCAGCAACACCGGCTCTCTGGGTAACAGAACAGGTTCCGGAGGTTACCTGGCTCTGGAGTTTATCGCATGCATCCGCAATTTCTTTGCTGCTGGCTGAAAAACCAAGACGCCAGCCTGTCATCGCGTAGGCTTTAGAAAGTCCATTTATGATGATGACCCGGTCTTTAATGCTGTCGAATTCGGCAATAGAAGTGTGTTTGCCGATAAAATTAATATGTTCGTAAATCTCATCAGACAGGATGTAAATGTCGGGATATTTTTCAAACACTTTCACCAGTCCGGCTAATTCTTCGCGGGTATAAACTGTTCCTGTCGGATTGTTGGGAGAGGAAAACATGAACAGCTTTGTTTTTGGAGTTATTGCTGCTTCCAGCTCTTCAGGAGTGATTTTGAAATCGCTCTCTAAGGTTGTATCAATAAAAACTGACTCTCCTTCGCCGAGCTTTACAAGTTCCGAATAGGACACCCAGTAGGGGGTAGGAATAATTACCTCATCGCCAGGATTAACGAGACAGAGAATGACATTTGTCAGTGCCTGCTTAGCACCTGTGGAAACAACTATCTGATCAAAATTATAGTCGAGGTTATTCTCACGTTTCAATTTTCCGGCAATAGCCTTTCTCAGGTCGGGATAGCCTGCAACCGGAGAGTAATAAGAATAATTTTCATCAATAGCCTTCTTTGCAGCGTCTTTTACGAAGTCGGGAGTGAAGAAATCGGTTTCTCCTAAACTCAGACTAATGACATTGACGCCTTTTGCTGCTAATTCTCTACCGAGTTTTGCCATTTTTATAGTAGCAGACTCGGACAGGTTGTTAATTCGGTTGGATAAAATACTCATAATCGCAAATATAGCAAGAAATGAAAATGAAGGCTTAAAATTATTCTACAAAGTAAATGGAGTGATTGACAGGCTTCGAACGCTGTGGAAAAGCATGTTCTGAAGCTGCTGATAATGAAAAAAAGCGGCCGGAAGTGCCGCTTTTTGTGAGTTGCTAATAACCCAGGATTATATAATATAATGATGCTGTATGTGGATAATCCCCGATTATATCACCATAAAACCTCTTTAGTGTGCCGGTCAGTTGATACTTACGACTTATAACTTATAACTTACAACTTAACGCTAGTTGCCCTGCTGGCCGCCGGGGCCTCCCGGGCCGCGTCCGCGCCTGCTGCGCATTTCCTCCAGCCACTGATCGTAAGTCTTTTTCTGGTCTGCGGTGAGGAGCGAAGAAATATTCCCGCTATGTTTCTTTTGTATCTCCTGCATCTTTGACCACATGGCCTGACGATCTTCTCCTGCATTTCTTGCAGCAGTTCTGAGGCTGTCTGTTTCTTTGGCCTGAGTTAAAATGACAGTGTAGATTTTTGCTTTCTGATCTGCTGTCAGCTTAAGCTGCTTTTCCAGCATTGCGGTTTGCCTTTCGGCTCTTTCTTCCGGTGTACCCATCTGCCTGGGTTGTGCCTGACTTAAAGATACAGAACCTGCAAGTAAAGCGATGAACAAAAAGTTCTTTCTCATAATGGATTGGTTTTTTCTATTAGACTGGTTTGCCGGAAATAGTTTAAGCAGGATTTAATTTTTGTCTTGTTTTAACTGAGATATCGATTTTTGCATTTGCGCAAGCATAGAAGTAAGGTTCTCCATGCTCGGTTCGGTGGTTGGTTCCGGAAAATTTGTCGAAATATATGCCTTCGCCTTCCATACCTCCAGAATGTCTTCAGCCTGTACGGTGTAGGGCTCATAAACCGGGTTATCTGAAATTAGTTTAATGCCCTTGTTTTCGCGGAAACGGTTGCCAGCGCGTTTGTAGACCACACCGTCCGACTTTGTTATAAATACATACGTTTCCCCCGCTTTGACATCCAACCAGTTTTCAATGTATTCGCCGATGACAACCGTACCCGGATGGAGCGGCAGCATCGAGTCTCCCTTTATTTCAAAAGCGCGGTAAGTGCCCTGCTTTAAAATGGGAAGACTGAATTTTGGTAATTCGCTTATGAATTCCGGATCCGCGTATCCGTTAAGGTAACCTGCGCTTGCTTTTACGGGCACCAGTTCTATGTTCTCACGGTCATGCGAATCTACTGATATGCTTAACACCCGGAGGTTGGAAGCACTGGCTTTAGAAGCAGG
>NZ_QEAS01000003.1:104717-127063 GCF_003130405.1 Pararcticibacter amylolyticus | reverse complement strand
ATAGAATTCTGCGAATTTTTTTAGCAATTCATAGCGTGGCTCTGCCCGGTCTTCTTCATAGGCTCCCACCAGGGATCTTTTAATTTCCATTAAGTCAGCGAATTGCTGCTGGGTGAGCCCTTTGCTCTTCCGTAAATACCGCAGGTTGTTAGAAATATTACGCATTTTAAAATAAATTTGTTTTTACTAAAACAGTTAGTATCTTTATGCCAATAAAGTTAGTAAAAAGATTCTCAAATATAAAGATTTTAGTTATGAAAAGATATGTATATATAATTACTGACAGGAACCGTAGTTCTTTGCATGTGGGGATGAGTGCGGATCTTCTCAAAACAATAAGCTTTTACCGGCAGATGCCAAGTTTGTTTTTTGACGGCCCCGGTCAGTTAAGCCGTCTTGTATACTTTGAAGAACTGAGAACAGAGGAAGCTGCCCTGCAACGCTTTAATCTAATAAGTAAATTTACGAGAGCCCAAAAGGAAAAGTTATTAAGGGAAGTAAATCCTGACTGGCTGGATCTTAGCCTGGGTCTCGACTACGAGAATATGATCCTTTCTGCCGGGTTACACCGGCAACATGTACCTGTGAGAATAAAAAAAGCGGCATAAGCCGCTTTTTTTATTGGAAGATTTTTCATTCACCGGGTTTTGGATTACCATCCAGGTGCGAAGGTTAGCCCGAATACCCCACCGCTTACATCTTTTCTCGAGAATGGAAATGCATAATAAGGCTCGAGTACGAAATACCCGAACATATTCACACGCAATGAGATGCCGGCACTCATAGATGGTGCTCTGTCGATAACCTGGGTACCTGTTAAGCCTCCTCCTGTGCCATTTATACCTCCGATAGGACCGTTTATCCCACCAACTGGAGATCCGCCGTACTGAACGTTATCAGGGTCAATTTTCCAGTGGATCTTTGAATTACTGTTATAAGCAAGCCCGATGTCGAAGAAGAAGTTCAGATCACTGAACAGGAATTTGGATTCTAAGGCAGCGAGTTTTTGAGGGCCGGTGAATGGCAGGCGCACTTCAAAATTTCCTACTGCTATTTTAGAGCCGGTCAGCTGGTCGATATAGGCTGACGCGTTGGATGTGGTCCGGTAAAACGAGTTTGCTTCATATCCTCTGATGAGGTAAGGATAACCTATATACAGGGGATAGAGGGCATTCTGATCGCCTCCAAAACGCGTATAGCTGTAGAGGCGTCCTGCCAGCGTTACGGGTTTTATCCTGACGTACTTCCTGAAGTCTGCCGTTAATGCATTAAATGTGTAGTCTCCTATATAACTTTCAATTCCCAGCCTGAACCTGAAACCGCTTAAAGGAGCGGTCACGCCGAAATAAGAATTGTCTCCAACCAGGGCTGCATTTAATTGATAAATGGTAAACGAGTTAAATGTAGAACCATAGTAATCTCTCGCATCTTCCTTTGATAGCTTTTTCCTGTCAGAATCATAGGGATAGTAAGCTATCTGATACCTGGGGGATCCATCTGGATTAGTCAAAATATTTCCATTGTCATCATACCGATAGTCCGCCTGATAATAGTCCGCCCATCGGTCAATCCTGTAACTGTAATAAGAAGCGCCCGTCCCGACTTCAAAACGGAAAATCTTGGAGAAAGGATAAGCACCAAATGCCTGGACCTGATCTTCAAAGGTTCTAATTATGTCTGTTCCTTCTACATATCTAAAACGTGATGGCCCGTTAGGATTGTCTTCATTGAAAGATGGGTTGTTTTGCAACTGGCTTACATAATATCCCGACACATACGGGATATGCGATACAGCCCCGCCGTAATTAATCCGTCCCTGCTGATTTACAAATGCTACCTGGGCTCCGAAGTCATAGATCTCGCCGTTTACTGCTGCCGTTGCAAAGATCTGGTTGCGGCCAAGGATATCACTGAATATCCCCTGAATACCACTTGACAAGCCCGTTCCGAATCGCCCTACCGAGGCTCCAACGCCGTTACTGGAAAGGTAGTCCAGTTTAAATTGCGGCCTGTACCTGACCTGTTTAATCTGATTGGAGGAGATTGTTTCGAACCTCTGGAAATTCTCAAGATTTGCATTAATAACATCCACCCCGGTCTGCTTACCCGGAGGAAGTGTACCTGCTGTAAAATCTACGTCGCCGGCAGAAACCGTAACGGGTTTAAAATCCTTTGCATCAGCATTGTAAATGGTATACTTCTGGTACCTGTAATATGAATAAAGCACATCGTCGTTACGGGACAGGCTGAGTGCAGGGGAGTATTCTGTAATGCCGCTGATCCCCGTAAAATAGTCTGTCAGCTGTTCTATCTGGCTGTTCTTAATTGTATAGCGATACAGGTTTCTGAACCCATCCCGGTTAGAAAGGAAATAAATCTGTTCGCCGCTGGCAGAGAACTGGGGATTCATATTGTTGGCCCCTCTGAATACAGGAAGATTAGTGATGCTCTTATCACTAAGGTTCAATACTGCAAGACTATAAGGGATTGTCACTCCCTTCACACTGTCGAGTGTGGTCCTGTCGCTGGTAAATACCAGGTATTTCCCGTCAGCAGAGAAATTAGGCTGATAATCTGAATATCTGTCGTTGGTAAGTTGAGTAACCTTTTTGCTTTTTATGTTAAACAGGTAAAGATCGCTGTATCCTTCTTTTAAACCAGTTAATGCGATATCCTCTCCATCTGGTGACCATGCAAGATTGCTGAACTCATGCACATCTCCCAGTCCCTGTGTCATGAGGACTTTGCCGTTTGATACATCTACTATTAAAAGCTTGTTCCGTCCCTGGCTGTAGATCGTAAAAGCAAACTTTTTACTGTCTGGAGACCATGCCCCCGCTGATTCAATATAGCTGAACTCATCTACGTGCGTATTGGACGTCTTACTCGTCAGCTTCCGGATAATTTTCCCAGTCTTCGCATCTGCAAGGAAGAGATCGACGCTAAACAGCTCCTTCTCGGAGAGAAACGCTACATATTTTCCGTCAGGAGAAATAGCCGGGGCGACGTTCATTTCTCCTCCGTTTTTGTTATCGATCAGTTTTTTCCCAACCGGCACCTGCGATGTGTCTTTCAACAGGGGTTTATACATGTTTTCGATACTCGTTCTCCAGAGATTGGAAAGAGTACGTTCGTCGTATCCGAATGTTCGCCTGATAGCAGCCTGGTATCCGAATTTTGCTGTCGCTTTAAAAAACGGAACGATGACAGTATCTCCATAAGTAGAACCGATGTATGACCAGAACGCTTCTCCGTAACGATAGGGGAAATACCGGTTACTTTCGGTCAGGTCACGCAGGGTTGGGATGTTTTTATTGAGATAAGCATCGCGCATCCACATTGCGGTGAACGCATCGACCTTTCCCAGCGACAGGTATTCGGCCATCCCCTCGACCATCCACAGGGGCAGGTTACCAATATTCTCGAGATTGGTAGAGTCACCTTCTATAAGAGTGTGGTATTGAAATGCGTGAACCAGCTCGTGACCGAGTACGTGGCGGGTTTGCTGATTCAGCTGCATGATCGGCATGACGACCCGGTTCTTCATTCCTTCGGTAACACCGCCTGTCCCCACACTGATATCTCCCTCAATCGCTGTGGTCTGCTGAAAATCCGCATGGTTATTATAAATAATTAAAGGATTCTTTTTTGCAAAGGTATCCCTGAATACCTGCTGATGAAGATCGTACCATAGCTCGCTTTCCTTCATCAGCTGCTTTACGAGACTGTCGTTCTTCAGATAATAATACATCTCGAAGTGAGGCGACTGGTTCACCTTAAATTTAAGGTTCTTATAGCGCACCTTGTTCTGCCCGAAGTATTGGGCGTTAGCGGGGACTATCAGTCCACTACAAAAAAAAATAAGCAGAAACCAGAATAACCTGAAGGCAGATTTTCTTCTTATTGTTAGATCGAAGTGTTTCATATACTGGCTGAAGAATTATCTAAAAATACTTTTATTATTATTACAAAACGCATGCTGTCTTCAAAAAGATACACGCCGGATTAAAATTGAGAGCAACTTACCAGATTACACTACCAAAAGGCAGTTTAGAAGAAATCTTCCAACTGGTTAATTGTTTTCGTCCTCTTTCTTTTGCCGCCTGGCTTCCCGTTTCTCCTGGCGTTTTCGTTTTCTTTCTTCTTTCGGATCCACTGTCACTTCTATCTCTTCGGGCTTAACGGCGGGTGCAGCCGAAGCTGCAGGGCTTGTTTCGTGCTGAGGTTCCACAGCGGGTTTATCAATTGTCAGCGTATCCGGAAGAGCGAGTGAATCAATGCTCAGGCTGTCAGAGACCGTCGTATCCCGCGGCGGCGGCGGGGTGGTACAGTTGTATTCGCGGGTGATATCCACCCATGGCTTTGGGAATGGTCCGTAGGTATACCCTGAAGCCGGGTCATGGTAAACTTTTTCCATGAACTTACCGAATATAGGTAAAGCAGTGTGGGCTCCTTCGCCGGTCCCTGAAGAACGGAAATGGACGCTTCTTTCATCGCATCCAACCCATACACCTGTCACCAGGTCCTTTGTGATGCCCATGTACCAACCGTCTACATAATCTGACGAAGTGCCTGTTTTACCCCCGATCTGGTTACCTTTTTTCCAAAGGTCCCATTCCCATAAAGACCTGGAAGTACCTCCCGGTTCTTCCATGCCTCCCCTGAACATATAAAGCATCAGCCAGGCTATCTCTTCACTGATGGCCCGTTTCTGTTCTGCTTTAAATTCCTGGATGAGATTGCCGTCATGATCAGTGATTTTCTGAACTAAAATCGGGTCTGTTCTCATGCCCTTGTTGAGGAATGTTCCATAAGCTCTTACCATTTCGAATACCGAAACGTCGTTAGAACCCAGGCTCACTGATGGCACAGATTTAAGAGGACTTTCAATTCCGCATTCGTGAGCGTACTTTACCACGTTATCCCAGCCTACTTTTTCAGTGATCTGGGCAGTGATTGAATTGACGGATTTACCCATTGCCCAGCGGAGACTCATTTCGCGTCCGCTGAAAACGTAATCAGAGTTTTTAGGCTCCCAGTATTTTGTAGAATCGTCTTCGACATAGGGGATTTTAACCGGTTTATCAGTAAACTTATCGCAGGGACTCATCCCGCTCTCAAGGGCTGCCAGGTATGCGAAGGGTTTGAATGTAGAACCAGCCTGCCGCTTGGCCTGGTTAACATGGTCGTATTTAAAATGTTCAAAGTCTATCCCGCCAACCCATACCTTAATATGCCCGTTCACCGGATCCAGGGTCATCATGCCGGTATTGAGTATTTTGGCATAATATTTTATTGAATCCATGGTAGAATAATCCACGACCTTATCGCCATCCCAACTAAAGATCTTCATTTTCTTAGGTTTGTTAAGATAGTAGTCGATAGAGTCCTGGTTATTATTATACTTTTTCTTCAGCAGTGCGTAGATGGGAAGCCGCTGGGCCGCTTTTTGAGGGAAATCCACAATTTCATTTCCCCCCGAGTCGCGCCATGGATTCTGACCGCTCCATACGTTGTTGAGCCTTTTCTGAAGGATCTTCATCTGGTCGGTAACAGCCTCTTCTGCATACTGCTGTAATTTAGAGTCAATGGTGGTATAGATCTTTAATCCAGATTCATAGAGGTCGTAGCCGTTGTCGTCACACCATTTATCAAGGTATTTCGCCACGGCAGACCGGAGGTAGGAATCTCCCCGGTCTTCCTCCGTTACATCTCCCATGCGGATACCCAGGGGGCGTGAGCTGTATTTTTTGTACTCTGCGGCAGTGAGATAGTTGTACTTCTCCATTTGTGAGAGCACTACATTTCGTCTTTCAATAGCTTTATCTGGATTGTTTTCGGGATTATAGGTGGTAGTAGCCTTAAGCATTCCGACGAGGAGCGCCGACTGTTCTACATCCAGTTTCTCTGTTTCTTTATTAAAATATTTCTTCGCAGCAGTTTTAATACCGAACGTGTTGTTTCCGAAAGGTACGGTGTTCAGATACATCGTCAGGATATCTTCTTTCGAATACTCTCTTTCAAGCTTCAGGGCAGTAAGCCATTCTTTGAGTTTAAAAACAATCGTTCGTACACCCGGAATATTCTTTACAAAGCCCTGCCGTTTGTTGTTGCGTGTCCGGTACAGGTTCTTTGCCAGCTGCTGGGTGATCGTGCTGGCTCCGCGTTTATCTCCTGTAACTGTAGAAAGCGCGCTTGAAAACAGGGACGTCAGATCGATTCCCGAATGTTTAAAGAACCTGATATCTTCTGTTGCTACCAGGGCATTGATCGTTCCCTTCGTAATCTGATTAAATTCTACCGGGGTCCGGTTTTCCTTGTAATAGCGTCCTATCAGTTTCCCGTCGGCAGTATACAACTCCGATGCTATCCTCATGTTAGGCGCTTTTATATCCCTGATGGTAGGAGAGTATCCGAAGAGCCACAGGAAGTTTAGTTCGAGTGCGCAGAAAAAAAGGATGACAAAATATATAACGATTACGGTGTACCTGAGAGGCTTGTTTTTAATTTCTCTAAACATATTTTAAACAAAAACAATGTTCGTGTAAATCCATTTTGATTAGGCAGCGAACATTGTGATAAAACGAACAACAATAAGAAAAATTTTTAGCACAAGGAATTGTTTTTTGAAGACTGCAAACATACGTATTGTCTCTTCAATTTGAATGTTTTCTGAAAATACAGGAGTTTTAACATTTATGTCTTCAGTTAACAGCAATTCGGGCTTAACATTACAAATGTAAAATATAAACGGATGGATTCTTTTTTAAAAAACTTCATTGTTAAAGATACTGAAAGCTTTTCCCTGCAGAACTTTGACACTTCATTTACTGCCGGGTATGACAAAGATACGGCCAGGCAATTACTGGATGAATATAAGAAAAAGCTTGCATTGCTGCAGGATAGCTTTTATGCAGCAGGGTCTCATTCTTTGCTGATCATTTTCCAGGCTATGGATGCGGCAGGTAAAGACGGTGCGATCAAGCATGTGATGAGCGGTGTGAATCCTCAGGGATGCCAGGTGTTCAGCTTTAAACAGCCTGGACCTGAAGACCTGCTTCATGATTTTCTCTGGAGGCATTATAAAGCTTTACCAGAAAGAGGGCGGATTGGAATACACAACAGGTCGCATTATGAAAATGTGCTTATCTGCAAAGTTCATCCGGAGCTGGTGCTTAAAGAGAATCTTCCGGGACACAGTACGCCAGGATCCCTGGATCACGCATTCTGGAAAGAGAGGTATAAAAGTATCAATCACTTTGAGAAGCATCTGTCGGAAAACGGGACGGTTATCCTGAAGTTTTTCCTGCATCTCTCAAAAGATGAACAAAAGAAACGGTTTTTGAGAAGGATCGATGACAGGAAGAAAAACTGGAAGTTTTCGGAAGCAGATATTCATGAACGGGCTTACTGGGATAAATACATGGAAGCTTACAATGACGCTATCAGGCATACATCAACTTCAGATGCTCCCTGGTTCGTGATTCCGGCAGATCATAAGTGGTTCACCCGGATAGCCGTTATCAATGTCATCGTTTCAACACTTCAGCAACTCAAGCTAGCCTATCCGTCACTGCCGGAGGCAGAGGCTGTCCGCCTGAAGAAGTACCAGGAAGCACTCATGAATGAATCCTGAACTGAATCTTATGACAGTTTAAAGAGGTCCGCATCCTTCAGAAAAGGAAGCGCTCTCCTTACTGCAGTGACCTCATCCAGTGAAATGGAAAATGTGTACAGGTCCTCATCATTGGGCTTGTAGTAAACTGTATTTCCGTTCGGGTTTATACACATGGAATCCCCGGAATGATAAATCTCATTTCCATCGTGTCCTACGCGGTTGACGCCGATTACAAAGGACTGATTTTCAATTGCACGCGCAGTGATGAGCGTTTTCCAGTGCAGAACCCGTTTGTCTGGCCAATTTGCGACAACGATCAGAAGGTCATAATCGGAGGCATTATTTCGGAGCCAGACGGGAAAACGCAGATCATAACAAATTACAGGGCAGATCTTCCATCCATTAAGCTCTACAAAAAGCTTTTCAGTTCCGGCTGTATATACCTGGTCTTCTTTGCCGAGGCCGAAAAGATGTCTTTTATCGTACTTTTCATAAGTGCCATCGGGCCTCATCCAGATTAACCTGTTATAGTAGCGGCCATTTTCCTTAATCGCTAAACTTCCTGTAACGACGCAGTCAAACTTCTCCGCCTGCTTTTTCATCCATTCCATTGTTTTACCGCCCATGTCTTCGGCAAGCTGTTCCACATTCATGGTGAAGCTTGTATTAAACATCTCCGGCAGAATGATCAGGTCAGTCTTTTCTCTTATAGCAGATAATCTAAGTGCCAGGTTCTGCAGGTTCTTATCGATATTTTCCCAAAACAAATAAGCCTGGAAAGTGGTGATCTTTAATGTACTCATCAATGAACTCTGTTTGGAATTTGGTGTAAATTCATTTAATAAAGGTCTCCTTTTGCGTTTTGTTTGGTTGCTGATCTTATGAATCATTCAACCTGCTGTCTTTATCTCATCCAATATTGGGTATTACGTCCGGAGGTTTACAAAGTTGCAGGACTCAATTTTAAAAAGCAAATGTCTTGGGGACGTAAAAAAAAATTTAAAGACCGGCAGATTTCAGGATATCTCTTAAAAAGGCGATATTGATGTAAATATTTCGTCGATGTCATTGAAAAATGCTGAAACCCGTCTGCTTGTCGTGCTGGCAACCTTCTTCGTATGCAACGCTCTACTATCCGAATTTATTGGTGTTAAAATTTTTACCGTAGAAGGGTCACTGGGACTGGATAAAATGGATATCAACCTGTTTGGGGTGCCTGGTTTATCTTTCAATATGTCGGCGGGAGTACTCACATGGCCCTTAGTTTTCATTTCGACAGATATTATTAATGAGTATTTTGGCGTGAAGCAAGTAAGGTTCCTCTCGGGATTGACAGCCATCCTGATTGCCTATGCTTTTATTATCATTGGTTTTGCCCTTCATCTTGTTCCTGCTGATTTCTGGGTCGACCAGGTGGTTGATGGCCAGAATATTAATATGAACCTGGCTTTCAGCTCTGTCCTGGGGCAGGGCATGTGGATAATAGCGGGCTCTATTACTGCTTTCATTGCCGGCCAGCTTGCGGATGTGTTTATATTCCATAGGATTAAACGCATCACCGGAGAGAAATCTTTGTGGCTGAGAGCTACTGGGTCAACTTTAGTCTCCCAGCTGATAGATAGTTTTGTCGTTATTTTTATCGCCTTTTATCTTAATCCTCAGTATCATTGGAGCTGGAAAATGGTAGCGGCTATCGGCCTGGTGAATTACAGCTATAAATTTATAGTAGCACTGTTGATGACGCCTGTTTTGTATTTTATCCACGCATTGATTGACCGGTATTTAGGCAAGGATGTTTCGCACAGGATGCTTGCAGAGGCCGTTAACAATTAGCCTTTTGTTAATCGCGGTGCTATCGTTTTTTATCATTTTCTATCATTCATGACGACCTGTCTGAGTGTTTTTTAAGAAAAAGCTTATACGTTTCCTAGTGTTGAAAGTCGCACTTTGTGAATAAAAAGCCTTGATTTTGAGAAATTTATAACTGTTCTTGTTAAGAAAAAAAGTTGTAACTGCCTGTGTTGTAAGGTAATTTTCGCAAAATCTTACAAGCGGATATGAAATATCTGAACCTGGCTGTTATATCTATTTGTTCCGTAAATTTTGTTTACGGACAGGTTTTGAATCCAGGGGCACGTTTTGCTTCTATGGGAAATGCAGGCGTAGCGCTGCAGGATGTCTGGAGCCTGCAGGCTAATCAGGCCGGACTGGCAGCTTTGAAAAAAGCTGAAGCCGGAGCTGCATATCAAAGTAATATTATCAATACAGGAATCAGTACCCAAACCCTCCTGGTGGCAATTCCGTTCAAGGGAAGTGTTTTTGGGGTGAGTGCCCAATCGTATGGCATTCCGGAGTTCAGACAGCAAAGGTTTGGATTCACTTATTCCCGTGGTTTCGGAGAGACGGTATTTGCGTCGCTTAATTTTAATCTCCATCAGCAGAGAATAGTTCAGTACGGAAATGCCGGAACCTGGTCTGTCGATGCCGGGATCCAGTACCGGATTAAAGGAAGCTTGTTAATAGGTGTTCATGTTTCAAATCCCAATCACAATGGGTTCGCTGAAAATGTTAACACCAGTATTCCCGAAATATTTGAACTAGGCGCCTCTATGGAGCTTTCAGACAAAGTGTTATTAACCGGGGCGGTCATGAAGGAGCTGGGTTCTGTTTCGGGACTGAAAACCGGTATGGAATATGCGCTGCTGGATCAGTTGTTTCTCAGAGGCGGAATTTCCACTAATCCCTTTTGTTATTATGCCGGTTCGGGGTATCGTTATCAGGCATTTAAGATAGACGTCGCTGTTTCTTCACATCCCGATCTGGGTTATTCTTCTCAGTTATCAATAAGTTATGAGTTCTAAGCGGACTGCTTTCCTGTTCCTTATAATAGCTTTGCCTGTCTGCAGGTTATACGCTCAGGCTGAAGAAGAAACGGAGCTGGAAGAAATTACTGAATCTGTGCCTGCTCAGGAAGAAGACTTCGATTATTCTGAGCTGACGGAACGTCTTGCTTTTTACCGGAAACATCCGCTTAACCTGAATACCGCAACGCGTGAAGAGCTGCAAGCTTTTGTTTTCCTCAACCCTGTTCAGATTGCTGATTTTCTGAACTATCGCGGCGCAGCCGGTAAGCTCATTGAAGTGCAGGAGATCCAGACGGTTCCTTCCTTTGATTCAGAAACGGTCAGAAAACTACTGCCTTTTGTTATGGTCTCCCGGGGAAGCGGATTGAAGATCAATGACCTAAAGCGGAAGAGTGAGAGTAGCCTGATCCTCAACTGGGGTGAGCTCTTACAGAAACCAAAGGGGTATTTCCCCTCCGATACCGGCAAACGATCTTTTTATACCGGCAGCAGGAGTCATCTTCTTACCCGTTACAGGTATCACTATGATAAGAATTTGTTCGCGGCGTTCACACTGGAGAAAGATGCCGGAGAGAGGTTCTTTTCCAAAGGGACAGTTGTTCCTGATTTTTGGTCGGGCACTATTTCCATAAAAGGAGAGGGCTGGATTAAGAAGTTTGTAGCAGGCGACTATTCGCTGCAGTTCGGTCAGGGGCTTTGTTTATGGACGGGACTGAGCTTTGGTAAAGGGGCTGCAATAGCATCCCTGGCAAGGCAGTATTCGGGACTGAAGCCCTATACTTCAGCAAATGAAAGTCTTTTTTTCAGAGGAGTGTCGTCATCGGTTGCATTTGGTAAAGTCCTGGTAACACCCTTCCTGTCTTACAGAAAACTTGATGCCCATCAGGATAGCTCTTTTTCAGGAGCGGGGGTGACTTCGCTCAGCCAAAGCGGACTGCACCGTTCGGAAAGCGAAATAAAAAACCATAACAGTATCACCGGGATGGTTTATGGAAGCAATATAGAATATACCGGGGACGCTTTGCGATTTGGCGGAGTACTTTACAGGACCGGTTTTGATAAGCCCTTTCTGCCCGGTAAGTACCTGTATAACAAGTTTGATTTCAGCGGAAAATCTGTTACTAACAGCAGTGTTTATTATAATTATAACTGGGAGAATGTCTATTTTTTTGGCGAAGCGGCGCACTCGCTTGGTGAAGGTTTTGCAGTTGTGAATGGTGCAATGGCTGCATTGTCACGACAGGTTTCCGTAGTGCTGCTTTACCGGAGTTATTCAAGAAACTTCTATTCATTCTTTTCGCAGGGAATTTCAGAGTCGACAAGCGGAACACCCGAGAAAGGATTTTACAGCGGGCTTACTATTACGCCAAACAGTAAGACAGAAATTTCGCTGTATGCCGATTTTTTTAATTTTCCATGGCTTCGGTTCGGTGTGGACGGACCATCGAGGGGTTACGATCTCTTTGCTCAGTTTACCTATTCTCCGGCTAAAAACCTGAAGCTCACATTGCGATATAAGAATAAGGACAGGCCCGAGAACGACGATGAGGATCAAACCGTACACTATGTGCAGTCTGCCAAAAGAGAGAGTGTTCGTGCTGAGCTGGAGTATGTAAAGGGGGCTTTCAGGTTCCGTAACAGGGTTGAAGCTCTATATTTCAGGAAAGATAAGCTCCTGGATAAAGGTTTCATGCTCTACCAGGATATTATCTGTAAGCCCCTGCGGAAACGTATCAGCGCGAGCATGCGTTATGCCATATTCGATACAGACAGTTATAATTCTGCTGTATATGCTTTTGAAAATAACCTGTTGTATACATATTCCGTGTCCGGTTATCAGAACAGCGGAACCCGGTTCTATTTGAATGCAAAATACCGGATCAGCCGGAATACTGACCTCTCAGCGCGATATTCGGTTACAAGTTATATTAACATGGATGCTGTAGGATCGGGCCCGGACCAGGTTGCGGGTCGTAAAAAGTCAGATATCAATATGCAGGTAAGTATCCGGTTTTAGTATGAAAGAGCACGGTGATGCTATATTTTTGAAAGTATTGGTGCCGGTCGCCACTGGTACCGGGCTGGGCCTGCACTTTTCCGGAGGTGTTTTTCCGGTACACTTTGTTTACACCATTTCCGCTGTATCTTTTATTCTTCTCCTCACCGTTCATTTTTATTACCGGAGATACAGGCTTTATCTGCGCAGATGGATTCCCGGTGCGCTGACACATGCGGTGCTGCTCACTGTGCCCTTCAGCCTTACTCTTTCAAGATTTCCTTTAGCGGGATCAGATCATTTCTCAAAATCCAGTGCGGAAGCCCTGGTTGTGAAGGTCAGCGCCGATCCAAAGGTAACGGGACATACTGTAACTACCGAAACTGAGGTGGAGCAGGGCATACTGGGGGAACGGTTTATCCCGCTTTCTGGCCGTTTGCTTCTTACTGTAAGAAAGGAAAATAAAGATTTTATGCTCCGGCCCGGTGAGCGGTTGCTTATTCCTGCCCGTTTTAATGAAATTACGCCCCCGCTCAACCCTAATGAATTCGACTACAAGGGCTATCTTGAAAACCGCGGATTTTTCCACCGTGCATTTTTTTCTACAGATCGTCTCGTTATTTTAAAGCATCATAATAAGCCCGTTTTCCAGGATTATATCCTCAGATTGAGAAGGACAGTGGTGGAACGGTTTTACAGGCATATCCGGAATGAGGAGGCCGCAGCTGTGGCCTCTACGCTTATCCTTGGTTACAAAGCTGCATTAAGCCAGGACGTGCTGACCGCGTATGCAAAAACCGGCGCTATGCATGTACTCTCCGTATCAGGAATGCATGTTGCCCTGGTTATGAGCCTGCTCACTTATTTATTGTGGTTTTTGAGGGGGAATGACGGTTTCCGGATCCTTCAGTCACTGCTGATCATTACAGTTGTTTGGTTTTATGCCTTTCTGACCGGGCTCTCGGCCGCAGCATGCAGGGCTTCCATGATGATCTCATTTGTAATTGCGGCAAGAATGATCAGGAGAGACCACCAGGTCTCTAACAGTGTTTCGGCATCGGCAGTCATTTTGTTGTTGTATGATCCTTCATTCTTAGCCGACATTGGATTTCAGTTATCCTTCCTGGCTGTTTTTGGCCTGGTATATCTTTATCCTCTGTTTTATTCGTTGTTCAAGTTCCGGAACAAACTGCTTGAGTGGCTATGGGTGTGTATTTCAGTGTCCCTTTCTGCACAGTTAGCCACATTCCCATTATGTCTGTATTACTTCAACCAGTTTCCCCTGTATTTCTTTGTAAGTAATATCTTCGTATCGGTACCGGTGACCCTCATCATGTATGCAGGGATCGTGTTTATGTTGATTCCGGCAGGACCGGTTTCAGGGATACTTGGAGCGGTGCTGAGGGAAACTATTTTATTTCTCGACAGCGGCCTGCGGTTTATAGAGAAGCTTCCGTATGCAAGTATTCACGGTGTTAAGTTTGGTTTATGCTATTATCTCCTTATGTATCTCGGGCTTATTCTGATCTTTTTTGCTGTTCTAAGACACAGCAAGAAATTTCTGTATACCGCCTCTTTTGTCATCTTTCTGCTGATATGCGTCAATGCCGGGGAAACGATTCTTAGTTCCGGAAAGAAAAGTATTTTATTCTACAGCCTCAGAAAAGGTTTTGCGATAGGCTTTTTTAATGGTGCACAGGGTTATGTTACCACAGACCTTGACCCTCCTGGTAAAGCTTTTTCCTATTCCGTGCAGCCTGTATTAGTATCCAGGAACCTGCAATTGAAAAGTATTCTGGATACTGACAGAAGTATCGGTGACGGGTCGCTTTTCTCTGATGGTCATTTCTACCAGTTTGAAGGAAAACGTATTCTTATATATGATAAGTACTTCAATGACCGGGATTTTTCTTCTTCAATTCAAGTGGACTACTTGTTGATTACGGGGAACCCCACGGTAAAGCTGGCAAAGTCAGGCCGTTTTATCCATTCCCGGTATCTGCTAATTGGCGGAGATAATTCAGACTACCATATCCGCCAGTGGAAGAAAGAAGCAGAATCTATGAAAATGCCTTTTTATATTCTGAAGGAAAGACCTGCTTTTGAGTTCCCGCTCCGGTGAAGGTGCAGTCTTCTCTTTTGAACGAAAGCGAATGGCATCGGCGGGATGCAACTTTTTCGATGAATTATGTGTTATTTAGTTGTTCGTATTCTGAATCAGATAAGACTTTGAACTTAACTGATTTACAGAATCTTTACAGATAATAATAATTATGGCGCAAAAAATTCCGGAAAGGGACCTGATCCATATCTTCAGCAGATATAGCAGTATGAAGCCTGCGGGAATAGAAGCATTTCTGACTGAAAAAAAGGTCTATGCAGATACTCCTGCCTGGATTAAATTTATAGATAAGAGCCTGATGCTGCTGGGGGTAATCTTTTCCGTTGCCGGGATCATTTTCTTTTTTGCATATAACTGGCAGGATATGCACAAGTTTGTAAAACTCGCTTTGGTGCAGGGGCTATTGATAACGGCAGTTATGGTTGTGGTTTTATCCAGGTTGGACCTGCTGATCAGAAATCTGATCCTGCTTGGAGCTTCTTTGCTGACAGGGGCTTTGTTCGCCTTGTTCGGACAGATCTATCAAACGGGTGCAGATGCGTATGACTTTTTCCTGGGCTGGACAATTTTTATTGTGCTCTGGACTGTTGTATCGGGCTTCGCTCCTTTATGGCTTCTTTTAACAGGGCTGATCAATATTACAGTTGTTCTTTATGCAGAACAGATTGCAGGTGACTGGTCAGCACCTCTTGTTTATTGTATTCTCTTCGTGGTAAACACTGCATTATATGTTTCCCTGGCACTGCCGGGAAAGACTCTTCTGCTGACAGAGGTACCCAAATGGTTTTCAAACACTCTTGCTGCTGCGGCTGTCACATGCAGTACGATCAGTATTGTATCCGGAATCATATACCGCTATGACACTGCCTGGTATATATCCTTTATTCTTGTGCTTCTGGCTTATATTACAGCTCTGGTGTACAGTTTTAAATCCCGTAAAGTTTTTCATTTGTTTATTGTTCCATTGAGCGTGATTATCATTGTTGCAGGTTTTTTGGTGGATACAGCAAAAGGCAATGATACACTGGTCTTTTTTATTGTCAGCCTGTTCATCGTCAGTAGCGTGTCTGTTTTGATCTCACAAATCCTTAAGCTAAACAGAGCCTGGAATGGAAGATAAACATACTAATGAGATCCTTGCTGAGCTAATCTCTTCAGAAGAGGGGTTAACGCAAACCAATCTGGATGAAATACGCAGAGAGATCAGCTTAAAAGCATCACTTTACTCGGGGATTGGTATAAAGATACTGTCCGTTACAGGGGGACTGCTGGCTGTGGTCTCTTTTATGGCATTCCTGTTTTCTACAGAAATTCTGCAATCCGGCTTTGTCATGATCTTTTTAGGAGTCTTCATGATCACCGCATCACTGGCTCTTAACAAAGCTGTTAAGAACCTTACTTTTGATACCGTTGTGATCTCAGCCAACATAACCGGATATATACTGCTGGGAATGGGTATCAGTAAAATGACGCATAGTGATAATTTGGTAGCACTGGTTATGTTGTTTGTAGCGACGGTCACGTTCGTTGTTTCAGAAGGGTATATGCTGAATTTTATAGCAGTACTGGTATTCAACGGATGCCTGTTCTCCTTTATCACGATAAATGATGCACCGTATTTTATGTTTTTGCTAACCGGCTTCCTGGCTGTCGTATATACATCGCTGCATTTGCAGGAGGCTTACTGGATTGCAAAAAGCAGGAAATTTAATGTATTGTACAATCCGGTAAGGACGGGCTTTTTGCTGTCGGTGATTGCATATCTTGTAGCGCTGACTACGAATTGGCTGTTTGATGGGCATTCTTCTTTTCCAATGTTATCATCTGTTATCCTGATTCTTTCCTGTATGTTCGTAGTTTACAAAGCAATAAAATATACCGGAATACGCAGCAAGATAAACAGGTTTATGATATATGCGCTGGTGGTTCTCCCTCTTTTGCCAACCCTTTTCTACCCGGCTATTGCGGGGGCTGTTTTGGTTATATTGATCTGCTTTTACACCGGTCATCGCAATTCGGCGGTGCTGGGGGGGCTTGCTCTGGCATATGTACTCATCATGTATTATTATAATCTGGAATATACCCTTTTGGTAAAATCGATTATTTTGTTTGTTTCAGGGCTGCTCTTCCTGTTGATATGGACTGTTTTTAAAAAGCAAGTAAAAGCTGTATGAAGAAAGGCAAAGTAGTCGTTATCCTGGTGAATCTGGTCGTTCTGCTCATCTGGTTTAATCTGAGTGTGGTGAAGAAAGAAGCTGTCCTCACAGATGGGAAACTGATCCTTTTTGAACTGGCCCCGGTTGATCCGCGCTCGCTGATGCAGGGGGATTACATGCGGTTGCGCTATAAGATCACTCTGAGTCAGTCGCCTCATAGCCTCCCTAAAAGAGGATATTGTATCGTGACGGTTAAAGATCATTATGTGGCGGAAAAAGTAAGATTTCAGCCGGATAAACAGCCGTTGCATGAGGGGGAGTATCCGGTGAAGTATTTCTACAATAATTTTTTTATGAACCTTGGGGCGGAGTCATATTTCTTTGAAGAAGGTAAAGGCGGGAGATATGCAGCTGCGAGGTATGGAGGGCTAAGAGTAGATGAGAACGGGAATAGTGTCCTGAGCGGCCTGTATGATGAAACCTTTAAATTAATCCAATGACCAGTCCATCTTTTCTCAGGCTTTCCGAGCTATCGTCGCTGGTAGTATCCGTCATAGAAAAGGCTTTCGGAAATAAGTCATTCTGGGTAGTGGCCGATGTTTCCAGTCACACCTATAAAGCACACAGCAATTACCATTACTTTGAACTGGTTGAAAAAGACACACATTCTAATGTGATATTGGCAAGATTTGCCGGGAGAGCCTGGGGGGCTGGTTCTCAGAAGATCGCAGCATTTGAGCAGGTAACAGGCCAGCGTTTCGGAAATGATATCCAGGTACTGGTGAGCGTAACGATAGAATATCATGCGGGGTACGGGTTACAGCTTTGTGTCTCGGATATAGATCCGAATTATACCCTGGGAGCACTTGAGCAGCAGCGGCTTGTGACACTTGCGAGGCTTGTTAAAGAAAATCCCGGGTACGTTTCGTTCGATGGTGTTCAGTATCATTCATTTAACCGCAGTTTCAGGTTAAATTGTGTCGTTCAGAGGATCGCAGTTCTCTCTTCCAGCACATCGGCCGGTTTTCAGGACTTTATGCATACGCTCGAAAATAACAGGTATGGCTACAGGTTTCAGACGGACCATTACCCGGTACTGGTACAGGGGGAAAATAACGCCCGCCTGATGGTAGACAAGCTGGTTACGGTTTACCGGTCTGATGTAAGATATGATGTCGTCGTTATTGTAAGGGGTGGAGGTGCGCAGTCTGACCTGCTGTTGTTCAATGATTATTTTATCGGTAAAGCTATCGCCCGTTTTCCCATACCCGTTATAACAGGCATCGGGCATCAAAGGAATGAAACAATTGCCGATGTAATGGCACATTCATCCACCAAAACACCCACTCAGGCAGCAGAATTCATTATTGCCCATAACAGGAAGTTTGAAGATGCTCTGACTGGATTTGAAAAGCGGATCGTGATCAAATCCCAGCAGTTGCTTTCTGCCCAGGTGAGGCTACTGTCGGGACTTAACTCGACCATCATTCATTCGGGCAGAGAGTATCTGAGCTATTATAAGGAAAGTCTTGCTTTTACAAGGCAGATGCTTACGGACAATTCGAAATCGGCTCTATATCGCCACCGGTCAGATCTTCAGTATTTTACCTCAATTCTCGCATCGTCACCTAAAGTAACCATCAATAATAACAGGACTGGTTTGAAGAATATATCGGCTAACCTGAATATCTTTAATGGCATGTATTTCAGGAACAGGCTTTCTGATCTGGAAAGGTATACTTCGATGATCAGGCTGATGTCGCCTGATAATATCCTGAAAAAAGGATTTGCAATAATCAGGGCCGGCGGTAAAATTGTAACCGGACCGGATGAAATAGAAGAGGGCAGCGAGATATCCGTTTTGTTAGGAAAGACGGATATCCGTGCAAAAGTTGAATCAAAAAATGAATATGGAGGATCAGAATTTAACTTATGAGGCGGCTTATCAGGAGCTTGCTCAGATAGCGAAGGAAATTGAATCGGAAGCAGTATCTGTGGACGTGCTTGCTCAAAAAGTAAAACGCGCTTCGGAGCTTGTGTCTTTTTGCCAGGAGAGACTGAAGTCTACTGAGTCGGAAGTGAACCAGATTATCTCGCAAATGGAACAGAATTCAAGATAAGCAACGAACTTTATGCAACGGCATCTGTTAAACTGAAAACAAAAGATTATGGTAGAGGTAATAACAGATGTTGAGCCGCATGTTGCTGCTTTCAGAGTGAGTGGTTCTGTTACGAAAGAGGATTATGAACTGGTCATTGTGCCGACGATAGGAAAACTGGCAGAATCGGTAGAAAAAATCCACTTCCTGCTCGTTATCGAAACTGATATGAGCAACTTTACGGGAGGAGCCTTTTTGAGGATCTTTGGTTAGGAATAAAGAACATCACCAGGTGGCACCGGATGGCGATTGTGAGTGATCAGCCGGCAGTAAGAAAGTTCACGGACGCTGTAAGTTTTCCTCTTCCCGGAGAAGCTAAAGGCTTTGCTCTTGCGGAGCTTGCAGAAGCGAAAAAGTGGGTGGCTTTATAAAAGAGCCCTGTTCTAAGACAACAGAGATTGCAGCTGCTGAAGAATCCCTGCCTGTCCCGGGTGAATCTTCTCCATTGCTTCGTCGAGATGAAACCATTCAGCCTTGTCAGCTTCAGGAAATACCTGTGTTTTACCGGACCGCGGAGGCCATTCAATTTCAAATGTATTAGATAAGAGGTAAGGGGACTCAAAATCGGTTTCTACAGCCCAGACGGTAATCTGCTTTCCGCTTTTAATGGTTACAGGCTGAAGAGGAACGACTTTGGCGGATGGGCTGAGAGTGTTTCCTGTTTCTTCATTAAATTCTCTTTTTGCGACAGACAGAGGGTCTTCCTCTTCAGAATATTCCCCTTTCGGGACAGACCATACCCCTGCGTCTTTCCGCGCGTAGAAGGGGCCGCCGGGATGTACCAGTAACACCTGGGGCTTTTGGTCAATAACCCTGTATACGAGAATTCCGGCGCTTCTTTTATGCATGATTTTTTAAGATTCCTATCATCCTTTATTGTTGGCTGCTACTTTCCTTCAGACAGGACATTGTCGATTTCTTCTCCTATCGACTGAATGACAGAGGGAGATTGCATACAGCAATTACAAAAGAACAATAAAATTGTTTACCGGCTATGGGGATACGCAGAAATAACAGAAGCAAAATGATTTTGAACGCCGGATTGACTTTTATACCTTTGGCGTCTAATTGTAACTCTATGAGAAGAAGCTGGTGGGATTCTCCGGCTCTGCGGAGGAATGCCGCATTCAGCTATTTACAGGAAGCATCATAAACTAAAAATCTAATTATATGTCAGATATTGCAAATACCAGTTTCTTTAATGATGTGTGTGCATTTTTTGATCATGCCGCTCAATTCACTAAACATCCGGCCGGACTACTCGATCAGATCAAAGCTTGTAACAGTGTATATCGTTTCCGCTTTCCCATCAGGAGGGGCAATGGGAGTGTAGAGGTGATTGATGCATGGAGGGTAGAACACTCCCACCACATGTCGCCTACAAAGGGTGGGATCCGCTACAGTGAAATGGTGAATGAGGATGAGGTGATGGCGCTTGCTGCACTTATGACCTACAAATGTGCCATTGTCAACGTTCCATTCGGCGGCGCCAAGGGTGGTATAAAGATCAACACCCGGAATTATAATATCGGCGAGCTTGAGAATATCACCCGCAGATTTACAGTAGAGCTGGTTAAGAAGAATTTCATCGGACCTGCTATTGACGTGCCTGCTCCCGACTACGGTTCAGGTGAACGTGAAATGAGCTGGATTGCCGATACTTATTATACGATGAACCCCGGCCAGCTGGATGCAATGGGATGTGTAACCGGCAAGCCAATAGCTCTGCATGGAATTCAGGGACGGAGAGAAGCTACCGGAAGGGGAGTGGCTATCGCGATAAGGGAATGTGTCGGAGTTGCTGAAGATATGAAAGAACTGGGTCTTACTCCCGGAATTGAAGGCAAGAGGGTGATTGTTCAGGGCCTGGGGAACGTGGGATATCATACTACGAAATTCCTGTCGGAGCTTGGAGCCGTTATAGTGGGGCTCTGCGAGTATGAAGGTGCAATTTACAACAGCAATGGACTCAATCTGGAAGAGGTTGTATCACATCGTAAGGATACAGGTTCGATCCTCGGTTTTAAGGGGGCTGAAAAAGAGTTTAAGAACTCTTCTATGGGACTTGAGCAGGAGTGCGACATTCTGGTTCCTGCAGCGCTTGAGAACCAGATCACTTCGGCGAATATCGGGCATATAAAAGCCAAAATCATTGCGGAAGCAGCCAATGGCCCTACCTCGCCCGAAGCCGCAGCTGCCTTCACCGAAAGGGGAGGAATTATCATCCCCGACATGTACTGTAACGCAGGTGGGGTAACTGTTTCTTATTTCGAATGGCTGAAGAACCTTTCGCACGTAGCGTTCGGACGTATGGATAAGCGCTATGAAGAGAACGCCAACCTCAACCTGGTGACAATGGTAGAAAAGATGACTGGAGTAAGCCTTTCGCAGGAGCAAAGAAGCCTTGTGGTAAAGGGTGCTTCTGAGCTTGAGCTGGTAAATTCGGGGCTGGAAGATACGATGGTCAGGTCTTACCACGAGATCAGGGAAATTAAGATGAATAATCCAAAGATTGTTGATTTGCGGACGGCTGCTTTTGTGGGAGCTATAGAGAAAGTTGCCGTTTCATATATGAACATGGGAATCTGGCCGTAATGATGATGAGATCAAAAAGAGAACGCCCTTCTGTGAGGGGCGTTTTTTGTTAACGATGCTCCTCATAAAAATCATTAGAGAATGAAAGTTGTATTGATCGGAAGCGGAAACGTTGCTACCCATCTGGGATATGCGCTGGCAGCTGCCGGGCATGACGTGATACAGGTATGGAGCCGGACACTGGAGCATGCCCTGGATCTGGCTTCGGTGTTATCTGCTGCAGTGACAGACAGTATGAACGAACTAAGTCCGATTGGTGATATTTATATTTTATCAGTTCCCGATGACGCCATCAGGGATGTTGCGGCGGCGTTCCCTTTCAGGGATAAGCTGATCGTTCATACCTCGGGGACTACCGGTCTTGAAATATTAGAGGGAGTGTCGTCAATGAGCGGTGTATTTTACCCGCTTCAGACTTTCTCTAAACAGAAAGGTGTAAACTTCCGGGAGATCCCGGTAGTGGTGGAAGGAAGTTCTGACGAACTTACTGAAACACTTTTAGCCTTTGCTGAATCTATTTCAGGAACAGTATATGCAGTGGATTCTGAAAAAAGAAAAGTGCTGCATCTTGCTGCTGTTATTGCATGTAATTTCAGCAACCACCTTTATGCACTGGCCGAAAAGATATTGCAGGAAGAGCAACTTGATTTTAACCTGATCCGTCCCCTTATCAGGGAGACTGCAGATAAAGCGATGCTGTTCTCTCCTGCGGAGGTCCAGACCGGACCGGCCAGGAGGAAAGATA
Source organism: Pararcticibacter amylolyticus (assembly GCF_003130405.1). GTDB lineage: Bacteria > Bacteroidota > Bacteroidia > Sphingobacteriales > Sphingobacteriaceae > Arcticibacter > Arcticibacter amylolyticus. The sequence goes on along the minus strand of NZ_QEAS01000003.1, from coordinate 104,808 downwards.
TGAATACAATCCGTACGCATCTTTCCTTACTTGAAAAAGATGAGAACTTGTATCAGATTTACAGGTTATTGTCTGAGGATATACTTAGGGG
>NZ_QEAS01000003.1:103502-104672 GCF_003130405.1 Pararcticibacter amylolyticus | reverse complement strand
CGGCGGGGCTTTGTAAAAGATAGGAGGGTGGTAGATCCTCTGTAAAGTAAGTGTATGTTTTTAGATAAGTTAAAAGAAGTTAAAGCCTTTGTTTTGGATATTGACGGCGTGCTTACCGATGGAACGGTTCATGTCACCGAAACAGGAGAACAATTACGACGTTTTCATGTACGTGACGGCTACGCTATGCAGAGAGCTGTAAAGAAGGGTTATCGCATATGTGTGATTTCAGGTGGAAAGTCTGCGAGTGTTTTGATCCGTCTGAACGGGCTGGGAATAACCGAAATCCATCTTGGTATTGATAAAAAGCTCGACGTTTATCAGGAGTTTTTACAGGCGCATTCCCTGGAACCCACGCAGGTACTTTATATGGGAGACGACATTCCTGATATCCCCCCTATGAAACTTTCGGGCGTCCCCGTGTGCCCAGGAGACGCTGTTGAAGAAGTGAAAGCCGTCAGCATCTATATTTCGGGTAAGGCGGGCGGAACTGGCTGTGTAAGAGATGTGATTGAAAAAGTGCTAAAAATTCAGGGTAACTGGTATGATCCGGATCCGAGTGCCCAGGATGATACTATAACTTCAGTATAGAAAATAAAAAATGATTAAAAGATTTCCCCCTGTCATCCTTGCCTCGAAATCGCCGAGGAGGCAGGAACTGCTGCGGCTGATGGACATAGATTTCCGTATAGTTTTAAAAGAGGTTGATGAAAATTATCCTGAAGGATTAAGTCCCTCGGAAATTGCTGTTTACATTGCCGAGAAAAAAGCCAGAGCTTTTGATGAATCAATTGAAGGTAACGACCTGGTTTTAACAGCAGATACCATTGTTAGTATTGAAGGTCAGATCCTCGGAAAGCCGGAAAATGAGGATCATGCGATTGAGATGGTCTCACTTTTATCGGGGAAGAAACATGAGGTAATTACCGGTGTTACATTGCTGAACAAAAACGGCATGACATCTTTTTATGATGTTACTGAGGTTTTTTTCAGTGAGCTAAGTCAGGAAGAGATCCGCTACTATATTGAACGTTACAAGCCTCTAGACAAAGCAGGCTCGTACGGAATTCAGGACTGGATAGGACTTGCGGGCATTGAAAAGATTTCTGGCTCATACAGTAACGTCGTGGGCCTTCCTACGGAAAAGCTGTACAGGGAGCTGAGACGATT
>NZ_QEAS01000003.1:103329-103441 GCF_003130405.1 Pararcticibacter amylolyticus | reverse complement strand
ACAGTATGATTTATAGTCCGTTGTATGTTGTGGATTTTGGGTTTGGTTTGTTCTTGATAATGAGAGAATTTTGGTTTGGACCTATTATGCCGGCTATAATCTTCCCGAATGA
>NZ_QEAS01000003.1:96100-103254 GCF_003130405.1 Pararcticibacter amylolyticus | reverse complement strand
GCTCTTTCATAAAGCAGTCCTTCCTTCAGAGAATACGCCGACATAGCGATTTCCTTTATCTGAAGTTCCCGGATGATATAGGAAGTGAGAATTGAGGCGACTACAATCATATCAACCCTTACAGGTGTAATGGATTCATTTGCAGCACGTTCTTCATGTGTTGACAGAATGATACCAAGAAGAACAGACAGGAGCTGATCCTGAGTGAAGAAGAAGCTGGTGCTGCCGGTTATGGGTGAAGTGCCGGACATTTTGGTGGTAAGTTCTGTGAAGGTTTCAAAAGCACCTGCTGAACCTATAAGTATCGCGGGTTGAAATTTGCGGGCATTTTCTTTAAGATCTCCGAGTTGTTCATCCAGGTAGTGAAAGATGGCCTGAACGTCTTCCTCCGAAACAGGATCTGAGTGGTGGAATTTATCCATCAGCCTTGCTGCCCCTATCGGGTAACTCTTTTTGTGAAACACTTCATGTTCATCGCAAAAAATGAATTCAACGCTTCCCCCGCCAATATCCATAATTAAAGCTGGTTTTGTCAGCTCTACTGCCTGGCATACCCCTTTGTAAATCAGCTCAGCTTCACGAACGCCATCGATAAGAGAGATTTTTATTCCTGTTTGCAGTTCTGTTTCCCTGATAAAATCCTGCCCGTTCGAAGCGCTTCTCAGGGCGGAAGTTCCTGCCGCATGAATCTCTTCAGCAGCATACTGGTCAATAAGTGATTTGAAAAACCGCAGCGTTTCGATGCCTCTGCTGAAAGCCGCTTCAGTGATATATCCTTTACTAATTCCGCCTTCTCCAAGTTTTACGGCGCGGGTTTCGGCAACCAGCTGAGCTGCAATTTTGCCGTTTTCTGCATCAGCTATCAGTAAATGGAATGTATTGGTTCCGAGGTCAAGAACTGCAATGCGTTTTTTCATGTCAAATAGGGGCGAACATTAAGATCCGGTGCAGCCGGTCATTAAGCGTGCACATTTTTCAGGGCTTCGAGGATCTTTTCTGTATAGTTAATGCGATCTTCTATTACTGCGGCAGCGCTATAGTAAAGCATGGCATTAAATCCCCTGGTATCGCCGCTGTCGCGGATATCCGTTCTTACGATAATGACAGGAATGTTCTTAGCTGCCGCATATCCGCACTCCCAGCAGGTACCGCTATCGGCATCTGCTCCGTCCATAATTGCAACAACCGCAGATGCTGATTCAACCCCCGCTTTGCAGAGATAAAATATTTCTTCTGTATTCTTATCCAGGCATTCTTCCTGTGGAAGGAATACCTGATATCCATTCTTATTCAGAACTTCAGATAATTCCTTATTAAACTTCATCTCGGCAGCTGTAAACAGGGGACCTGCAAGATATACTGATGTCATGTCGTGATTTTTATAAGAGGTATTAAAAAGCCACCCTTAAGGTGGCTTTTTAATACTTATGTGATTGTCTGTTATTCAAAATATTCTCTCATCCGTTCAAAGAAACTTTTCTCGTTCTTTCCCGGTTGGGGCTTGAAATTGGGAGAGTTTTGTAACTTCTCCAAAAGGTCTCTTTCTTCACGGGAAACAGCTTTAGGTGTCCAGATATTGACATACACAAGCTGATCACCGCGGTGATAGGAGTTTACCTCCGGAATACCTTTTCCTTTAAGACGTAAGATCTTCCCTCCCTGCGTCCCTGGTTCAATCTTTATCTTGGCTTTGCCATCAATTGTAGGTACCTCTACGCTTGATCCAAGCACAGCATCAAGGAAACTGATATGAAGATCATATACTACGTTATTACCTTCCCGTTTCAGGGTTTCGTGAGGAACTTCCTCTATCAGTATGATCAGGTCGCCGGGGATGCCGCCATTAGGGGCCGCATTTCCTCTTCCGCTCATAGACAGCTGCATCCCTTCACTTACTCCCGCCGGTATATTGATAGAAATAGTTTCTTCTCCGCGGACTACACCATCACCATGACATACATTACACTTTGAGGTTATCTGCGTTCCGGTACCGTTACAGGTAGGGCAGGTACTGGTGGTTTGCATCTGTCCCAGGATCGTATTGGTTACTCTCCTCACACTTCCTGCACCTCCACAGGTATTACAGGTATGGAACGAAGATTTGTCTTTTGCACCTGTACCGTCACATGTACTGCAAACGACGAGCTTGTTCACCTTAATCTTCTTCTCTGCGCCTTTAGCAATCTCCTCAAGATTTAACTTTACCTTGATGCGGAGATTGGTGCCGCGCGCGGCACGACGGCTGCCGCCGGAATGTCCGCCTCCGAAAAAGCTTTCAAAAGGACTGCCGCCACCGAATATGTCGCCAAACTGGCTGAAGATATCTTCCATATTCATATGGCCGCCGCCATAACTGCCTGCTCCTGATGTTCCGGCATGTCCGAACTGATCGTAACGTTGCTTTTTCTCAGGATTGCTAAGCACCTCGTAAGCTTCTGCAGCTTCTTTGAACTTCTCTTCTGCTTCTTTGTCACCAGGGTTCTTGTCCGGATGGTATTTAATAGCAAGCTTGCGGTACGCTTTCTTTATTTCATCCGGTGAGGAGCTTCTGGAGACCCCTAAAATGTCGTAATAATCTCTTTTTGCCATTTTCTAACTTCCTACCACAACTTTTGCGAACCGGATTACCTTATCGTTCAGGAAATATCCCTTTTCGACTTCGTCAATTACTTTTCCTTTGAGATCATCAGAAGGAGCAGGAATGTTCGTGATAGCCTCATGGAGATCTGCGTCGAACGCGGTCCCGATAGATTCCATTTCTTTCAACCCTTTTTGTGTAAGGATATTCTTAAATTTGCTGTGAACCAATGAGATCCCTTCCTTTACAGATGCAGTATCTGCGGCAGTTTCCATAGACTTCATCGCCCGTTCAAAATCGTCGAGCACCGGCAGCAGGCTTTGTAATACTTCTCTTCCTGCTGTTTGCAAAAGATCGATCCGTTCTTTTGTTGTACGTCTTTTATAATTGTCAAACTCAGCATACAAACGGAGATACTTATCGTTTGCTTCTGCCAAATCTGCACGTAACTTCTGTTCTTCAGACGGACCTTGTTCAACCTTTTCTTCGGCCGAAGGAGCTGTATCTTCAGCTTCTGCCTGTGGGTTTTCTGTAGATTCTGCCTGTTCCTGTACCTGCTCAGTTTCGTTTTGAGCAATATTTTCCGATAATGGTTCTTCCGGATTGTCCTTCTTTCTGTTTTTCAACATATCTGAAAATTTCATTGTTACTAATTGGGCAAATCTTTTGCCATTATATAAAAAGCGGTCAAGCTGTCATATCCGTTCATCCGGATACTGGCATTTATGCATAGACTGCTTAACTGGTAAAGTCAGTAGCAGGGGAAATAGCTTGTTACACGATCTTTACATCTTCAAGTACCCTTCCGTTCTCACATTTGATAATTCGTGAAGGGAAGGTACGGATGAGATGATAATTGTGGGTTGCCATGAGGACCGCAGTTCCGGACCGGCTGATGTCTTTCAGAAGGAGCATGACTTCCTCTGAAGTTTCAGGATCAAGGTGACCGGTGGGTTCATCGGCGAGGAGAATTTCGGGATCGTTTAATAATGCCCTTGCTATCACTACTCTCTGCTGTTCTCCGCCCGAAATCTCATGCGGCATTTTCTTTATTTTCGAACGAAGGCCTACCTTTTCAAGTACATCGCGGATTCGTTCGTCTATCAGTTTTTTGTCTTTCCAGCCTGTTGCTTTCATGACAAAGATCAGGTTTTCTTCAATTGTTCTGTCTGTCAGAAGCTGAAAATCCTGAAATACAATTCCAAGCTTTCTCCTCAGGAATGGGATATCCTTGTCAGTCAGCTTCTGAAGATCGAAACCTCCTGCATGACCTCCTCCATTTTTAATATTGATTTCTCCGTAGATGACCTTCATCAGGCTGCTTTTTCCCGAACCCGTCTGGCCGATCAGAAAAACAAACTCCCCTTTATCAATATGCAGGCTTACGTCCGATAGGACGAGATGATTCTGCTGATAAATGTCTACATTGCTGAGTTTTATAATGGAATTACCAATCATATCAAAGTTCTAATTTTACAATTTTGCCAAACGGAAGATCGTTGGCCAGCTTCATAATTTCATCTATTTTGTCGCCGAGACCGATCTTTGTCAAGGTCTTATCGGGCCTGTCGACCCTGAAGTAAGCCAGTAAAGTAAATTTCTCGTCACGCAACTGGATGTAGTCGGGTATTTTAGCAACGCCTTTTACTTTAATGATGTACATGGTCCAAAGTTAAGCTTTTCCCAAGAATTGAGGGGATGTTAAGTTATAAAGTGAGAAGAAACTGCATGGTATTAATTCCGTCTGCATAATCCCATAAGCGGGGTTTCTGACTGTCTCCAAACGGCACCTGCTGACAGGGAAGATCCATTTTCAGGTTCGACACCACGCACTGTATCTCTTCTGACCTTGCTCTCAGCGAGTTTTCGAGCGATGGCAGGTCTGCATATTTTTCATAGTATAAAGTTGCCAGAGGCGAACTTAAGCTGTCATCCGATTTTTTCAGAAGCAGGAAGCCATTATCCAGATGATCTTCCCGGTTTACCAGGAGAATCGATTTGTTGTAATCGTAGTTGTTGTTGTATTTGTGATGGTTTGCAACCTCTTTAAACGATTCAATGGATTCAAAGAAACGGATGAAGTCGTAGTTTTCAGGTACATATATTTTTGATACGTTACGGCATCCAAGTCCGAAGTACGAAAAAATATCGTTTCCCAGTGCCTTCAGCTGTGATTCATCTTCATCACCTTTTAATACTGCTATACTGTTGCGGTTCTTCCTGATGATATGGGGCACGTTTCTGAAATAGTATTCAAAATATCGCGATGTGTTGTTGCTGCCTGTCGCGATAACCGCATCAAAGCTTTCAAGCCTTTCCGTGTACCGGATATGCTCAGAGAAGGCAGGCTCTATTTCTGTAAGCTTATTGAGCAGGTAGGGAGTGAGTTGTTTGTCCTGGGATGAAAGCTTGATGAGCGCTGTATTTCCGCTTGCAAGAACACAAAGGATATCGTGAAAGCCAACCAGCGGAATATTACCGGCAAGCACAAGGCCTACCGTTTTGCGTTCCCCCGCTTGTTGTTTATGGCTGTATTCTTTTTCGAGCCAGGCATCAACCTCCTTTTCGCTGAGCATAAATCCTATAGCTTTAACAGCTTTTTCAGTTTCTTCAGGCGTGAACCAGGCATTATAATGCCTGGCAGATTTGACAAGCTGTATCAGATTTTCGTCGTTATAGGCCTGTAAATACTGTCCCAGCTTTGTAAAAGCTGCTTTTATTTGAGGAAGCAAGGTGGTAGTCATCAAGTAAATAAAATAGATTATCTTATATTTGCACTGTTTTGCTGATATGTAGCAAAGTTAAGTTAAGGAAAAGACTTTTTAGACATGGCGATTAAAATAACAGACGAATGCATAAACTGCGGAGCTTGTGAGCCGGAATGCCCCAACAATGCAATTTACGATGCAGGTGCGGCATGGCGTTTTTCTGATGGGACAGCTCTTCGCGGGATTATAGATTTTGGCGACGGAACAACGTTAGATGCAGAGGAGGTTCAAACTCCTATTTCAGACGAATTTTATTATATAGTTTCTGATAAGTGTACGGAGTGTAAAGGGTTTCATGATGAACCGCAATGTGCTGCCGTATGTCCCGTTGACTGTTGTATTGACGACGAAGATGTCAGGGAGACAGAGGAGGAACTGCTCGCTAAAAAAGCATGGCTTCATATGGAGGAGTAATTTCCTCATACCGGTATTGAAAAAAGGCGGATTTATTCCGCCTTTTTTGTATCATCTTCCTTATTGGGAATAATTAGTACAGGACATTTTGCTTTGCGCACTACCCGTTCAGCAACGCTGCCTGAAATAAAATGATCAAAGCCTGTGCGTCCGTGTGTGCCAACAATGATCAGATCTGCTTCCCACTCTTCCGCTGTTGAAAGAATTTCATCTCTCGGGTTGCCAAGTTTATGAAACGTATACGTTGTCACCCCTTCGCCGAAGTCCTCCGCCACCCGGTTCAAGAGTTTCTTTCCTGATTCATCCTGAGCCTGAATAACTTCCGGCATGACGATCGGGGTCTCATTAAGCATGGGATCAGTGACGTATGGCGTTGAAACAGGAATGTCGTTTACATGCAGCAATGCTACGGTAGCGTCAAGTTTGCGGGCCAGTTCGTAACCATACCCCGCTACAGAGTCAGAGTACTGGCTGTCTTCTATAGCAATTAGAATCTTATGCAATTGATTCAGGGTTTTCATATTGATATTTTTTATATAGTTAAAACACTTAATAGTATGGTTAAGTTTTAATAGCAAAAATATTTAATATTTTAGCCGTTATGATAGACTCCCAGTTTGGTATCTGCCACTTATCCTTAGTTCCCATACGGGCTGAAGCTTCAGACAAAAGCGAAATTTTGTCTTTTCTCCTGTTTGGAGATTGTTTTGAAGTTTTGGAGCAAACAGATAAATGGGTATTGATTATGACGTCGTTTGACAAATATGCAGGTTGGATAGACATCAAGCAATATGCTGGTATAAGTGCGCAGCAGTTTGAAGAGCACTCGGAGCGCTCGTTAACATTAGGTCCTGCCATCTATCAGCCCCTGGTTAAAATGGATACCGGAGAATTGCTTTATCTGCTTGCCGGGAGCAGCATTCCGTTTATGACTGAAAATAGCTTTTCTTTCGGAGCTAATGAATATAAATTTCCTGCCCAGCCTTTACTGGCAGCGGGAGCTAATTTTGCAGAAAACCTGGTTCCCTATGCCCGGATGTTCCTGCACGCTCCCTATTTGTGGGGCGGCCGGTCGCTGTTCGGGATAGACTGTTCTGGCTTTACGCAGGTGGTGTTTAAAATGCTTGGTATCAAATTACGGCGTGACGCATGGCAGCAGGCCGAGCAGGGCACGCTCGTCAACTTTTTGCAGGAGGCTAAAGCCGGTGACCTTGCTTTTTTTGATAACGACGAAGGCCGTATCGTTCATGTCGGTATTATGCTCGGTGAACAGCAGATCATTCACGCCTCAGGCCGTGTAAAGATCGACCCTATTGATGATCAGGGGATCTATAGTACCGACCTCAAACGCCATACGCACAAGCTGAGGATTATTAAAAGGTTTGTGTAGGGGG
>NZ_QEAS01000003.1:40105-95964 GCF_003130405.1 Pararcticibacter amylolyticus | reverse complement strand
CTCAGTAGTCGTCTATCCGCAGTCAGCCAACAGTTTCCAATCACAAGTTCAACTTTCTACTTTCAACTTTCTACTTTTAACTCCTCTCTATTTCCCAGGCAATGATCATCTTATCATCGCTTACGGAAAGAAGGGTACCGTCGGGAGTATTCCAGTTGAGCTTATTGACGGAGTGGGTATGCGATTCGATTCCTTTTTCCCTGCTCAATATTTTAAGCAATTTAAAAGTGTTGCTGCTCCAGATTTTGATGCTCTTATCCTGACTCGCAGTAGCGAAGAGCGGGAGAGAGGGATGAAATACGATATCGTAGATTGCGAACATGTGGGCGGTGATGCTCTCCTGTAATTCATAAGAGGGCAGTCGCCATATGTTAAGTTTTGCATCACGGCCTCCTGACAATAGAAATTGGCCGTCAGGGGAGAAGCAGAGGGCTGTTACAGGCATCGTGTGTGCAGTCAGAACTTTCAGCAGGCTGTAATCAGAAGAATTATAAATCCTGATGCCGTTGTCTTTACAACCAAATGCGATGAGCGATTCATCGGGACTAACCGTCATACATCGTACTGTTTCCTCTGACACCCGGAAGTGGTAAACTGTTGAATATGTTTTGAGGTCGATTACCGAAACCGTCCCATCTTCCGATGCCGTAACGAGTTCCTGTTTATTCACGATTGCTCCAAGTGAGAACACCGGAAGGCTATGTGGTTGTAGCCTAGCTGCTATCTTTTGCTGGTTGAAGTCAAAGATCGTTACCTGGCCGCTTCTTTCACCCGCAGCCAGTAAAGAACGGTCGGGCGATAAGTAAAGACCATATACCGATGTCTTAACAGGTATGAGAACTCTAAGAGGGCTGAGTTTCTCAAAATCCCATTCAACAACCCCTTTATCATTTCCTGCAGTATAAAAGAAAGCGGAATCAGTCGGCGCCCCGATTGTGTAAATGGGGTTCTGATGTCCGGCAAGCGCCGCTTTACGTTTTATTTCCATGGTGTCTCTGTTATCGGTGGTCCCTGTCAACTCCTGCTAATCAGTCATTGACTGAGGTTACGAACTACGAGGAAGGGGAGTCCGCTTACTTGTGTCTTTTCTCAAGGTTCTCAGCAATTGTCTTCAGGCTGATATTCTTTTCTTTAAGGAGTACCAGCAGGTGAAACATGAGGTCTGAAGCTTCGTTTATGAGATCATCCTCAGTTTGGTTGAGCGCTGCTACTACCGTCTCCACGCCTTCTTCGCCTACTTTCTGCGCAATCCTGTTGATGCCTTTTTTCTGAAGGCTATTGACGTAAGAACCTTCGCGGGGATTCTCGTAACGGTCGGCAATGATATGTTCCAGTTCGAACAGGAAATTCTGATTGAAGCCGGTAGAAAAGCAGCTTCTCGATCCTGTATGACAGGTCGGTCCAACCGGGCTTGCCTTGATGAGCAGAGTATCATGATCGCAGTCATCATGGATGCTTTTGACGTAAAGATAGTTTCCGCTTTCTTCTCCTTTGGTCCAAAGCCTGTTTTTAGAGCGGGAAAAGAAAGTTACTTTTCCTTCTTCTGATGTTTTTTTGAAGGCTTCATCGTTCATGTAACCGAGCATTAAAACCTCCAGGGTTTGTTCGTCCTGCACGATAACAGGTACGAGGCCATCACCCTTATTAAAGTCTATTTCCATTCCGTTTGTGTTATTTTATATAAGACTCCGGGTTCATCATCGAACTCCGTGTCCTGCATATATTTCAATCCTAGTTTTTCCAGCACCCTGATCGATGCGGTATTTTCTTTCAGAGCATGCCCTACGATAGAGGGCAGGCCAAGATCAGAAAACCCATAGGCAAGACTAGCCTTGCCCGACTCGGTAGCGTACCCATATCCCCAGCAACTTTTTTTCAGCCGGTATCCGATGTCAGTTTCTCCTGAATCCTGGTGGTATTTTAATCCGCACCAACCAATATATTCTCCTGTTGATTTAAGGAACATGTTGAGCCTTCCCATCCGGTATTTTGAATACTGGTCATAATTCAGGATCAGATTCAGGGCTTCTTCAATGTTGTTGAAGGGCTTATCACCGGTATAGCGGATCACATCAGGGTCACTGTTAAGATCAAACATGTACTCTGCATCCTCTGGTTGCATACACCTCATTATCAATCTTTCGGTTTCCAACTGTAGAGACATAGCTAGAATCTTACTTCAATGTTTTCTTTCTTCAGTTTCGCTTTGAGGTCGGGAATCAGAATTTCGCCGTAGTGAAACACCGATGCTGCCAGGGCAGCATCCACGTTCGTCAGCTTAAAAACGTCGATAAAGTGCTGTTCTGATCCGGCACCTCCTGAAGCGATCAGGGGGATGGATATGGAGTCATTGATCTTCTTCAGGAGCGTATTGTCGAATCCGCCTTTAGTACCGTCATGATCCATGGAAGTAAGCAGGATCTCTCCCGCACCACGTTCTTCCACCTCTTTAATCCATTTTTTCGTTTCAATATCAGTCGGAATCCGTCCTCCATTCAGGTGGACGAGATTTTTGCCATTTATATTCTTGGTATCTACCGCGACCACCACGAACTGTTTTCCAAACGCATTTGCTAACTCATTTACCAGTTCAGGGCTGCGGACTGCCGCCGAATTGATGGATATCTTGTCTGCCCCTGCGTTAAGCAGAATGTCGGCGTCTGCTATTTCGTTTATTCCCCCGCCTATAGTAAACGGGATGTTTACCTGCCGTGCAACTGCCTTAACAAGTTCGACCATGGTTTTGCGTCTCTCATGAGTCGCTGTAATGTCGAGAAAGACCAGCTCGTCTGCGCCTTGCTGCGAATACTGCCAGGCCAGTTCGACCGGATCACCGGCATCACGAAGGTCAACAAAGTTAACACCTTTCACCGTGCGTCCGTCTTTGACATCCAGACATGGGATGATGCGCTTGGCGAGGCCTCCGCTTATAGCAGGAAAATGATCTGCCTGCGGCAGGTCATTTTCTCTTTCAGAAGCTTGCGGTGCAGCAGACTGATTATAATTGTAACTGTGATTCGTCATAGTGAACGAAGTAGGGGGCCGGGACACACATGGGTGTCCGGCGGTTTAAAATGAAATCAGGGATTTCAGATTCCAATCCTGGATTTCTTCTATCGAGATCATGCCTTCGTAAATCGCTTTGCCCACGACACATGATTCCACTTTAATATCATGCAATATCTTGATGTCCTCCATAGAACTGATGCCGCCTGAAGCGATAAGCTTGATAAAAGGAGAGTGTTCCAGTAATTTCTTATACAGGTCAACGCCTGCTCCCCCCAGCTTTCCATCTTTATTGATGTCTGTGCAGAGGAACCGGAAAAAGCCAAGATTTAAGCAACGGTCTACATAATCCATGAGCTTTATCGGAGAGCTTTCCATCCAGCCAGAGTATTTGATCACTTCATCAAGCACGTCTATCGCAACTACTACCTGGTCGGAGCACTGTTGTTTTCCGCAGATTGCTTTGCTCAGCTCTGTTAAAAATTCAGGGTTGGTGATAGCCTGTGTGCCCACGATTACCCGGTGCACTCCTGCGTCGATCAGTTCTTTAACTTTCTCAATACTGCGCACACCCCCACCGTACTGAACTTTCATTTCGGTTTTGTGGATGATATCGAAGAGATATTCCTGATTGCTGAAGTCTCCTTTAGCTCCGTTCAGATCAATAACATGAACGAATTCTGTACCATTCGACTGGTACTTTTCGATCATCTCTTCCAATGTTACATCGTAAAATGTAGCCTGATCGTAGTTTCCTTCTCGCAAGCGGACAACTTTCTTGTCCAGAATGTCAATTGCAGGGATGATGTACATATGTTTCTATAATTCTGAAAAGTTTTTGAGTATTTTTTCTCCTGCTTCACCGGATTTCTCAGGATGAAACTGGACTCCGTAAAAATTGTTTTTTTTCAACGCCGCTGAAAATTTAACCCCGTAATCAGCAAAAGCGAGTGTAAAAGTAGGATTAAATTCGATAAAATAGGAATGAACAAAATAAAAGTAAGTGCCATCCTTTATATCATTAAATAATTCATTTTCAAACTGAGAGCAAACTTTGTTCCAGCCTGTGTGAGGCACTTTAATCTGAAGCGTTTCATCAAAATGCCTGGTTCTCAGCGGGGCAATAGACAGCAGATGTGCATTTCCTTCCTCAGAAAAATCGGTTAATAATTGCATTCCCACGCATATCCCCAGGACCGGTTTTGAGGTCGATTTTATTTTTTCTATCATCCGGCTTTCTTCCAGTTTCTGCATGGCAGCACCGGCATGGCCGACACCGGGAATGATATACCGGTCGTACTGATCGAACTCTTCAGGTGAATAGATCATCCCGAATGGGATATTCTGACGTTCGAGTGCTGCTGTGAGTGAAAAAATATTGCCGGCACCGTATGAAATGATCCCGGTCTTCTTCCCTTCATCTGTTTGAACAGAATTCTGGTACTGTAAATTGCTCTCTTCCGCCATAGCTTTTTACTGTATATTGTTGTGTCAGATCAATCCTTTTGTACTGGGCAGCCACATATTATTAACATCCCTTTTAGCTGCCATTTTGATCGCTTTTGCAAAAGCCTTAAAAATAGCCTCAATTTTATGATGCTCATTGGCCCCCTCTGCTTTAATATTCAGGTTGCATTTTGCCGCGTCACTGAATGACTTGAAAAAATGGAAAAACATCTCGGTAGGCATTTCTCCGACCTTTTCACGCTTAAACTCAGCATCCCAGACAATCCAGTTGCGTCCTCCAAAATCTATGGCAACCTGGGCCAGGCAATCGTCCATCGGAAGACAGAAACCATATCTCTCGATTCCTCTTTTATCACCCAGAGCTTTGGCAATTGCTTCTCCAAGTGTAATTCCAGTGTCTTCAATAGTGTGATGTTCGTCTATATGTAAATCTCCTTTTGCTTCTATCTCAAGATCCATTCCCCCGTGACGGGCAATCTGATCGAGCATATGATCAAAGAAATGCAAGCCGGTTGAAATCTTTGCATTGCCTTTGCCGTCGAGGTTGATCCTGATGCTGATATCTGTCTCTTTAGTAGTCCTTCTGTGTTCTACCTCTCTTTTTCCGGCTTTTAGAAATTCATATACTTCTTTCCATGAAGTTGTTTCAAGTGCCAGACAATCCTTCAATTCACCGGCCTTTTCTTTTATTTCGTCAGCTCCGAGCGAGTCATCCAGCTTTAACCATATTGCCCTGGATCCCAGGTTCTTTGCTAATACTACATCTGTAACCCGGTCTCCTATAACGTAAGAATTGGCGAGGTCGTATTTATCCCCGTCAAAATAATGTAAGAGCAGCTCCGTGCCCGGTTTGCGGGTAGGGGCATTCTCATGGGCAAACGTCTTGTCAATAATGACTTCTTTGAAGCTAACGCCTTCGTTTTCAAAGGACTTAAGAATGAAGTTGTGCACCGGCCAGAAGTTTTCTTCGGGATGGGAATCTGTGCCGAGCCCATCCTGATTGGTTACCATAACCAAATCAAAATCAAGTTCTTCTGCTATTTTATTCAGGTATTTAAATGCACCTGGATAAAACTCGAGTTTACTGAAGGAGTCTACCTGGTAGTCTTCAGGTTCCAGTACCATTGTGCCGTCCCTGTCAAGAAACAGAATTTTCTTTTTGGGCGACGCAGCATTATTTTCAAAAGTATCCATATAATTCTTAGTGAGGGAAAGACTTCAGAGCCCCGAGTAAAAGAGTGTTTTCGTTTGGTGTTCCTATTGTGATACGAAGACTATCTTCGCACAGGATGACATTAGAGCGATCGCGTACAATGATGCCCCGTTCTACCAGAAACTGATATATGCCTTTTGCATCGGTGGTTTTTACCAAAAGGAAATTTGCATCAGACGGAAATATTTCCCGCACGCAGTGTAAATCAAGAAGCGCCGTACCCAACCGGTCTCTTTCAGCCACTGTTTCCCTGATCCATTCGTTTACCTGGTCAACGTTCTGAAGCGCATTTAAGGCTAATTGCTGAGAAGCCTCATTGATGTTATAGGGAGGCTTCACCTTATTGAACACTTCGATAATTTCTTCACTTGCAAATGCCATTCCCACTCGCAGCCCGGCAAGTCCCCATGCTTTGGAAAGTGTCTGAAGAATAACCAGGTTGTTATACTCTGTTAATTCGCGGATAAATGTTTTCTGCCGCGAGTAATTAATATATGCCTCGTCGATTATCACTAATCCGGGAAAGTTGGCTAATACGGTCTCAATATCCTCTCTGTAAATGGAATTAGCAGTAGGATTGTTAGGGGAGCAGATAAAGATCAGTTTGGTATTCTCATCAATGGCTTCTGCTATGCCCTCAAGATTAAGCTGGTACCCTGCAGTCAGCGGCACTTTCTTTACAGCGACATCATTAATATTGGCTGATACTTCATACATCCCATAGGTGGGAGGAAGCAGGATAATATTATCGATACCCGGCCGGCAGAAAGCTCGGATAAGGATATCGATGGCCTCGTCACTTCCGTTCCCCAGGAAAATATTCTGAGGAGGCACGCCCTTTATTTCGCTTATCTTCTTTTTTACTGCCAGCTGAAGCGGGTCAGGATAGCGGTTATATGCAGTCGCAAGCGGTGAACCGAAGCTGTTTTCGTTAGCATCCAGGAAAACGGAGGCCTCTCCCTGAAACTCGTCCCGTGCGGACGAGTAGGGTACCAGGTTTTGTATGTTCGTTCTTAATATCTTTTTTAAGTCCATCTTTTTAAGCTGTTTTAGTAATTGTCCTCATAGCTCATGGTTCTTCTCACCGCCATGGCGTTTTTGTGAGCCTGTAAGCCTTCGAGTTCAGCGAGCACTTCCACCGTGGGAGCGATATTTCTGACACCTTCCGCTGTGATATGCTGGAAGGTGATCTTTTTAAGGAACGAATCGAGCGATACGCCCGAATAAGAGCGTGCATACGCGCTGGTCGGTAGAGTATGATTTGTTCCCGATGCATAGTCACCAGCACTTTCCGGAGTAAGATTCCCCAGGAATACAGAACCTGCATTACTGATCGATGAAATCAGGTCCCGCCATTGATCTGTTGCCAGGATGAGATGTTCAGGAGCATATCTGTTACTGAAATCCATTGCTTCGCGAAGATCATCTGTCAGTACTGCATAAGAATTGGCTAAAGCCTTAGCGGCAATATCTTTTCTGGGAAGTAATTCGAGCTGCTGCTTTAATTTTTCTATGATCTCGTTAATAACCTCTTCTGCGTTTGAAACAAGGACTGCCTGCGAATCGGGGCCATGCTCGGCCTGTGCAAGAAGGTCGGCAGCAACAAAGGCCGGTACTGAACTTTCGTCGGCAATGACGAGAACCTCCGATGGCCCTGCCGGCATATCAATTGCGGTTTGAGAGGTAGATTGGATAATTGTTTTTGCCCGGGTTACATACTGGTTCCCGGGGCCAAATATCTTATCTGCTTTAGCAATGCTTTCTGTCCCGAACGCCATAGCTGCTACGGCCTGGGCACCACCGCATAAATAAATGCGGTCTATATCCAGCAAGGTTGCTACATAGGCAAGGAAGCAATTTATCCCGCCATCCTTCTGAGGCGGGGAGCAAACAATAATCTCCCTGCAACCGGCAATTCTGGCCGGTATGCCCAGCATCAGGAAGGTGCTCGGCAAAACCGCGGATCCGCCGGGAATATAAAGGCCGACTTTCTCAATCGGTCGCGAATCGCGCCAGCAAGTTACGCCAGGCATGGTTTCTATCTTGTCTTCCTTTTTATACTGGCTTTCGTGAAACAGCCGGATATTGTGATAGGCGGTATCTATAGCCGATTTCTGTTCTTCTCCTATAGCAGATGCCAGTTCTCTTATTTCCCCGGCGCCGATAAACAGTTTCTCAAGTTTTACGCCATCAAAACGTTCAGCGAAATCAAATAAAGCTTTGTCTCCATTCGTTTTTACATCGGATATTATGGCCTCAACACGCTCTGTTATTGTTTTATCAGGATCAATATTTCTCGCAATAAGGGTTTCGATATCCGGCATCGCTGTAAAACCAGTTTCCTTATCATCAGGATTAAAGCTTATGACTTTCATTGTTCTCTCATATTATTACCCCAAAACCGTGGTCTCGTGGTAAGATGTAAGCTGGTATCCAGGATCTAAAGAATTATTTTTTCTATGGGCATTACCACAATTCCCTGAGCTCCCGCAGCTTTTAATTCGTTGATTTTGCTCCAGAAATCTTTCTCCGGTATAACGGTATGAACTGCCGCCCAGCCTTTTTCTGCAAGTGGCACTACAGTAGGACTTTTGATGCCCGGCAGAAGAGCTTTGATGGCATCAAGGTTCTTTTCTTCAATATTAAGAACTACGTATTTTGTTTCTTTCGCACGCAATACGGATTGAACCCTCTGGATGAGCTCAATAATTAATGGGTCATTCTCGATTCCTTTACGTCCGATCATTACCGCCTCAGAATGTAATACATCTGCAAAAGGAGTAAGACCGTTACTTTTCAGCGTACCTCCTGTTGATACAAGATCGCAGATAGCATCGCTCAGGCCGAGTCCGGGGGATATCTCTACGGATCCGGAGATAGTACGGATATCTGCCTGTACGAAATTTTTCTCAAGAAATTTTCTCAATATAACAGGGTAAGACGTAGCGATAGACTTTCCATTGAGATCAGAAAGTGTTTTAATAGAACACTGGTTAGGGATAGCCAGCTTAAGCGAGCATTTTCCGAATCCCAGCATTTGAAGATAGGCGACGTCGACTTCTGTTTCATTAATGACGTTTTCTCCAACAATGCCCAGGTCGGCAATACCGTCCTGCACATATTCCGGAATATCATCGTCTCTTAAAAAAAGGATTTCTAATGGGAAGTTTGAAACGGGGGATATAAGGGAACTCTTATAATTCTCGAAGCTTAAGCCACAGTTTTTAAGAAGCTCAACAGATTTTTCATTTAGTCTACCCGATTTCTGGATAGCGATTTTGAGTGTTTTCAATTCGTTATTATTTAATCAGTACAAGAAATAAGTTCAATAAAATCAGTTTCACGTAGAAACCGTACAAGTTCATCATATCGCCTCAGGGGCGATGATGGAAATGACGGTGATATGTGAAAAATATTTGCATTTATTGTAACTCCTGATTAAAACCGGGAGCGCAAATATACAAATCCATCATTAATAACAAAATTTTAAATGCGATTGTACGACAAAGAAATGCCCGCTAACGGTTCGTCCGGAGAAACTAATGTTTAGGATTATTAATTACCTTTGCGTTTTTTAAAGATTCATGTACGACGCGCTGATAATAGGAGCCGGGGCCTGTGGGCTGATGTGTGCAGTCCAGGCCGGGTTTCTCGGGAAAAGGGTGTTACTTCTGGAAAAGAATGCTCAGCCGGGAGCCAAAATCCTTATATCGGGCGGCGGCAGGTGTAATTACACAAACCTGAACACCTCCCCAGCGAATTTTATTTCAGGGAATGAGCATTTCTGCAAATCGGCTTTTTCTCAATGGACCGTAAACGACACCATTACTTTTTTTGAAACCTATGGTATCTACGGCAAGGAAAAAACACTGGGCCAATTATTCCCCGCGACGGACAAGGCGAAAGATATTGTTAACGTTTTTATCAGTTTATGTACAGATTTCGGACAGGAAATTCGTTGCAATGCGGATGTAATGGAAGTAAAAAAAGAGGATGACAGTTTCGTTGTCTCTTATCAAAGTGAGGGCAGGATCGTGAGCGTCCGGGCACCCAGGCTTGTGCTTACTACGGGGGGATTACCTGTCCGGAAGCTGGGAGCTTCAGATTTCGCTTTAAAAACAGCACAGCAGTTTGGTCTCCGGATTGCAAAGACCGCACCTGCGCTGGTGCCGCTGACGGTTACGGGTAAAGATGCCGAATGGTTCGCGCATTTGTCGGGAAACAGTATCTTCTGCCGGGTCAGCAATGAACAGATCAGCTTTGAGGAAAATATCCTTTTTACGCACTGGGGACTTAGCGGACCTGCTATCCTGCAAATATCTTCTTACTGGAAGCCGGGGGAATGGATAGATATCGATCTGCTACCTGATAGAAAGATTTCCAGCCTGATAGAAACTGAGCGGAATCAAAACGGGAAGAAAATGTTTTTGACGTTATTGTCGTCAGTTTTCCCTCGTAAATTTGCAGAAGCACTCGGGAAGTATCTGCCTGTTGACAAGAACCTTGCATCTCTGAACAAGTCGGATCTTGCCCAAATAGAAACGCAGATCCATCATTTCAGGATTAAACCGGCGGGTGACAAGGGATACGACCGTGCAGAAGTAATGAGGGGAGGTGTCGCTACAGAAGAACTTTCATCCAAGACACTCGAAGCCAGGAAAGTTCCGGGGCTTTTCTTCGGCGGCGAATGCGTTGACGTAACAGGCTGGCTGGGGGGCTACAACTTTCAATGGGCATGGGCATCGGGATTCGTGATCGCCTGTAACATTTAAACGTACAGTCCTCTTGGTCCGGGGATCTCCCGGACGTCTTCCGGGCTGCTGCTCTGTCACCGGCTCTAAAGTTTCTTTACGGCCCTCAGCATTTCTCTTTTCCCCGGAGCACCGGGAGCTTTCTCTATTTCGAAGTTCAGGGACTTCATTGTTCTTTTCAGGTTTCCCGTTATAGCATACGTCACAAACACACCACCGGGCTTCAGATAACGGGTACACTTTTCGAGCGATTCCGCACTCCACATCTCAGGCTGGTGTACCGCTGCGAACGCATCGAAATAAAGCACATCATAGGATTGGTCTGAATGAAATTCCAAAAGTTTACATTGGTCAATGCGAAAATTACAGAATTCATTCAGATCCGCCGGGGCAGCAAAAGACTGCCGGTAGCAGTTTTGGAAACTGTTCCATAGTTCTGCCTGTACATATTGTTCGTATCCTGTTTGAAAGATCGTATTCTCATATAAAGGGAAAGCCTCTATTCCTGTATATTGAAGCCTGATGTACATGCGGGAACAATGATCTGCGCTCAGCAGGAAATTTAAGCCGGTGCCAAAGCCTACTTCCAGAACACTCACCTGGCGGACAGGATGTTGCTGAAGGAAGAAGTTTAATCCTGATTCCAGGAAGACATGTTTGCTTTCCTGCAATGCACCATGTTTGGAGTGATAGTGTTCTCCTACGTCCGGATTAAAGATGGTTTTTGAGCCGTCTGCTGTAGCAACGATAGAAAGATCATTCATTTTAGTATTCATTCCTTTAGGCGGGACTAAGTCGCAAATATTGGCAGAATAAATAAAAAAGCTGAGAAGAAATCATAAAACTCTTTAATTTCGCGCCATGTACCATCTCATAAGACCCCTGTTTTTTCGCTTTGAGCCTGAAGGAATCCATCATTTTGTTACCGCAATGCTAAAAACGGTGAACCGTATTCCCGGTGTCTCTGCATTGCAGAGGAAGATGTTGCATGTGAATGACCCGCGTCTGGAAAGGGAAGTATTTGGATTGAAGTTTAAGAATCCAGTGGGCCTGGGTGCTGGTTTTGATAAAAATGCCTCCCATGTAAAGGAAATTGCGAATCTTGGGTTCGGCTTCATTGAAATTGGTACTGTTACTCCATTGCCACAGCCCGGCAACGATAAGCCCCGGATGTTCAGGCTGCCTGCTGATGAAGGCCTGATCAACAGAATGGGATTCAATAACCAGGGAGCCGAAGTGGCAGCCGGTCACCTTCGTCATTTAAAGCGCGACGGACTGATTATCGGCGGAAATATCGGGAAGAACAAAGTCACTCCGAATGAAAAAGCAGTAGAGGATTATGTAAAGTGTTTCGATGTCCTGTTTGACGTTGTTGATTATTTTGTCGTAAATGTAAGTTCTCCCAATACACCCGGGCTCCGGGAATTACAGGAAAAGGAACCTCTGAAAAATATCCTCAACACATTGCAGCAGCGGAATAGCAAGAACGGTATATCCCGTCCTATCCTGTTGAAAATTGCGCCTGATCTTACTGACAGCCAGCTTGACGACATTGTGGATATCGTGAAAGAGACCGGAATTGCCGGGATTATCGCGACCAATACCACATTATCGAGACAGGGACTAACTTCCCCGTCAAGCGTGACTTCCGAAACGGGAGGGCTGAGCGGCAAGCCGCTGACTAAGAGATCCACCGAGGTGATTAAATATCTCTCTGAGAAATCGGGCAAAGCGTTCCCCATAATAGGAGTGGGAGGAATACATTCTCCTTCAGACGCGATTGAAAAGCTTGAGGCTGGTGCATCTCTTGTGCAGATCTATACGGGTTTCATATATCAGGGACCTACGCTCATTAAACGGATAAATAAAGCACTGCTAAGAAGAAATAAGTAAACTTCGCGTAAATAGTTGCAATTCCGGTCTGAGAAACCGTCGGAAAGAGGAGGATGTTTCCCGGCTATTTTTGTATTTGCTTTTGGAACCATTGCAGATAGAGCTCTATACAAGACACCAGGTAATAAGGTAAGTTGAGCAGATAATAGATTTTCCCGGCAAGGGTATACGCTTTAGTTATACTGATTTCGCCTGCATAAAAACGTACGGCCATTGCATGGGTGGCCATATCCATATAAAGATGCAGTGATTTTAGTTTTCCCTCAGTTCCTGATTTTACTTCAATAGGGATAAGCTTACCCTCGAATACCCATATATAATCTACTTCCGCGGTGGATTCTTTTTTTTCTCTCACCCAAAAATTCAATGCACTTAAAGCATTAAATTGAGTGGCGAGTAATTCCTGACCAACTAAATGCTCAATCAACGTTCCCTGATAAACGTTGTTTAAGTCGGGAGTCCCCAATATTTCCTTTTGTATGCCTACAAAATAATTAAGCATACCAGTGTCTAAGACCTGTAATCGCGGCGATCTTTTATAGTCAGGCAAGAGAGGCAATTGTGCTTGTGTGCAGGGGTATGTCAATTGAATTAGTAAGGCTTTTTCTAATGTTCGTAAAGCTTCACCCATATCACGGGAGCGATATGGGGAGTTCCCAAAGCCTTCAAATTTGATTCTTTTCCCTGCCTGGGAGAACGAAGCACGGATAGCATGGCGGATATGCTGAACCTGTGATGCACTGGAAGTATATTTTTCGACGTCATCAATGTATGCCGTTATAAGTGAATCGTAAATAGTCGATAATGCGTTTAAATCTTTATTTTGACTATAGTCTGCTATCACCTCTGGCATACCGCCTATAAGTGCGTAAGTATGAAAGAGTGTTAACATTTTTTCGTGTGTAAACGCCGGGATAGGGATTTGTTCCAAATATTGTAGTGCCTCTTTTTCTCCTATTGCTGCAAGAAATTCTGGAAAAGATACAGGTCTCAATATTTTGTATTCAACGCGCCCCACCGGAAAACTGATGTTTTTATCGAATAACGTTTCAAGCAAGCTTCCAGCGGCAATAACAGCTATTCCCGGTTCTGTTTCATAGAAATATCGCAAGATATTGAGAGCTTCAGGCACTTCCTGTATTTCATCGATAAACAGAAGTGTATTATCCTTTTTTGTAAGCGATAAATTCTTTAGAAAGAATAATGTCTGTACCAGTGTTTCAATAGTTTTAAACTGATCAAATGGCTGCCGATCACTTTGCACTTCCAGGTTCAGGTAAATATATTGTTCGAATTGTTGGGCAAATTGGTTGACTGCAGTTGTTTTGCCGACTTGCCTTGCTCCCCTGATAACCAAAGGCTTTCTGCGTGATTTAGTTGACCATAATGCTAATTCGGAGAGAATTGATCTATTAAACATACAGCTAAAGTTAAATTAAATTTTTCCATATTGTAATAAAGTGAGGGTAAAATTATTGGAAATTTGTAATAGAGTGAGGGTTGATTTTTTTATATGGTAATAAAGTGGAGGGATAGCCAAGTGGACTGGAGATGATAGTGCGCATATAAATCAAAGCACATAGATAGCATAGGCTGCAGATGCCACAAAAAAAGAGGATACTTTTTAAAAGTATCCTCTCACAATATCTTTTCTGCCTGTAAAAGACAGGATCTTCCTTATTTTGCTTCAGCTTCGATCTTAGCAAGAACTTCGTTGTTCTTTGCCAGCTGGCTGTTAGCAGATTCCTTTGAGCGGCTGCCCTGTTCGATGTTGCGGCCAAGCTTCAGGAATTGAACTTCCAGGCGTGAAACCGTTTTGTTTCTTCTGTCTTTTCTTTTTAAACGTGTAACTCCCATGGTTTTCTTTTTAATGTTTTCTCCTGTGAGGTCGGAAGCGGATTCGAACCGCTGTAGGAGGTTTTGCAGACCTCTGCCTAGCCACTCGGCCATCCGACCCTGTTTGAGGGAGTGCAAAAATAATAATTATTTTGAAATTAAAAATCAGTTTTTGAATTTACTTCGATCTTCTTAGCTCAGAACAGAAAATTCCGGCAGAAATGGCAACATTCAATGATTCCGCATTTCCGAAGCGGGGGATGGTAACTTTATTGGTGATCGTTGTGATCACGCTTTCAGAAATTCCATTTCCTTCATTACCCAGTATTAAAAATCCTTCTCTGCCAAAATCAGTTTCATAAACAGGCGTTCCGTTCAGCAGCGCTCCGAATACGGGAAGCTTTGTCTGCTTTAAAAGGCTTGTCAGATCCCCGTAATGTACCTTTAAACGGGCCAGAGATCCCATTGTGGCCTGTACCACCTTGGGATTATATGCCTCTACCGTATCCTCGGAACACACAATTTCAGAAAACCCAAACCAGTCAGCAGTTCGTATAATGGTGCCCAGGTTGCCTGGGTCCTGAACGCCGTCGAGCACAATAGTGAACTTGTTCTTAAAACTTTCGGTGCTTAAGATAGTTTTTTGGGGTGTATGGATGAGAGCCAGACAGTCTTGCGGGGTGGTAAGAGTACTGATTTTTTTTAATTCATTTGCGCTGATTTCAACCAGCTTTACTTTTTGGGAGAATTTACCCAACTTTGGCGCGGCTGAAGGGGTATAAAAAATTGTGTCGACTGAATAATCTGACTGAAGAAATTCAGTTATTGATTTATACCCTTCTGCAATGAAAAGAAGATGTTCTTTTCTGTGTTTTTTTTGATGTAATGCATTTACAAAACTGACTTGGGATTTTGAAAGCATATAGTACCTTTCGTATTTTCTTTGCTGCAAGTATACTGTTTTTAACAGTTATATTAGGAGGATGTTCCGCTACCCGTTACCTTAACGAAGATCAGGCGCTTGTAAAAAACGTAAAACTGGAGGGGGTAGATAAAGAGCTTAAAGAGGCTGCTTCCCTTTATATTCAAAAGGATATCCAGCCTAATTCGCGGTTTAACCTTGCTCTTTACAATATGTTTAACACGAAGGACGGGAAATACCGTACGGGGAGGGTGAGGAACGTTGGAGAAGCACCGCATTTACTTGATAGTTCTCTGGTTGATATCTCCACACGTGAGATCCAGAAGTTCCTGGTATATAAGGGGTATTTCAACGCCAGGGTGAAAAGCGAAATAGAAGTAAAGAATAAAAAAGCTTATATCAGCTTCACGGCCGAACAGGGACCGGCCTTTAATATCAGGAACTTTACTTATGATATTCCTGATACATCCGTGCGCGCTCTTTACGAGAAGAACCGTGCTGGTTTTACCAGGATCAGAAGCGGAAATCGTTATGATGCCGACTCTGTGATGTATGAAATTAACGGCACATACGATATCCTGAAGGATAACGGATATTATGACTTCGTAAAGCAGTATATACATGTAAACGTAGACAGCAACCTGTCATCCGGAAGGGTAGATGTGAAGATGAATATATATAATCCTCCCGGCAAGGCGGCTCATCCTAAATATTACTTTAACAAAAAAACGGTGATGGAAATCCGCAACAGCAGCGGCAGGGTGAGAGGTGTTGTGCCGGACAGCGGATGGGTCGGCGATAAGTTTTTTTTCAGGGATTATTCTCACCGGTTTCGCTTTAAGCCTCTTTCCCGCTACATGTTTATGGACTATGGGGCTCCCTATAGTGTGAAAAAGGAAAACCTGACATACGACCGCCTGTATGAGTTAAATGTATTCAGATCTTTGAAGATCGAGTATGAAAAAGATCCCGACAGTTCCAGCCTGAATGTCCGTATCGAGACAACGCCTTTAAAGCGAATGAGTAACCGGGTGGAAGGGGAGTATACGTTCAATTCAGGACGTAACGGCTTCAACCTTGGAAATACTTATACGAACCGCAACCTGTTTGGAGGGGCGGAGCAGCTGGACATCAAATTTCGCTACGGGATACTTTTTGACACCCAGGGGGGAAGGAAAATCTGGGGCAACGTTTTTAACAGGGAGTTCCAGATCGGGGCTAATCTGATTATCCCAAGGCTTCTTGTGCCTTTTGGAATCCCTTCAAAAATCAGTACAGCGATCCCCCATACTACTTTTTCAAGCAGTATGCAGGTTTTTGATCAGCCTGGGGCCTTTCGTAACCGGTTGTTTATTAACTCGATAACATACGACTGGATGCAGGACAGGAATAAGCTTCATAGTTTAACGCCGGTTAATATTGAGTATCGCGACGGGCGCTTAGATCCTGAGTTTCGTGATTCGATAAGGCAGTTGGGGTATGAGGCTTATATCAGGACTAACGACCGCCGCTACTTTAACCTTGGAAGCATTTATAGTTTTACTTATAATGCCAACAAGTTAAATTCGTATGATAACTTCTTCTATTTCCGCGGGCTCGCCGACCTTGGAGGTAATACATTGGGAATATTGGCTAATGTTCTGAAACTTAAGAAGGATACCGCGGGTTTCAGGACGCTGGCAGGATTGAAATATCTGCAATATGCAAAGACGGAAATAGACTTCCGCTTCTACAAGCACATGGGAGGCGAGAGGCAGCTTGTTGCCAGGATAAATCCAGGTGTAGTTTATGCCTATGGGAATACGTACGGAAGTACTGATTCAGTAGGTCTTCCTTATGAGAGGAATTTTTATGCAGGCGGCTTTTCCGGTGTTCGGGCATGGCAGGCGAGAACGCTAGGGCCGGGTAATTACAACCGGCGGGATATACAATCAGAAGAGGCGAGAAAGAACCTGACTTACCTTGATCAGTATGGCGAAATAAAGCTGGAAGGTAATATTGAATACCGTTTTAAGATCATGAACAATTTCCTGGGAGCCAAGCTGAAAGGAGCAACGTTTACAGACTTTGGGAACGTATGGAGGCTGCACCGGACAAAGGATTTCAGGGGAGGGGAGTTCAGGTTTGATAAATTCCTTGATCAGCTTGCGCTTGGTGCAGGAGCGGGGTTAAGGATTGATGTTCAGTATTTCGTTTTTCGTCTTGATGTAGGAGCTAAAATCAAAGATCCTCAATTTACAGGTTCAGATCAATGGGTTGTAAAACACTTGTTCAGCAGAAGTGAGCGGAGCGACTTTAAAGCTGAGTATTTAAGAACAAATGCCCCCGACCGCTACCGGTTTTTGCAGTATAATTTCGGAATCGGTCTGCCGTTCTAGAAAAGCCTCAACAGCATGCGGCTCTGATGCAGGAGGGACTTTATGTTGCAACTATTACCCTAACATTGTAAGAGCATTAAAAAACAGCTGACTTTATTCCGTCGATAATCGTCTCAAACACAGTTGGCAACCCCAATCCTTTATTAGAATTAAACAGGGCCATCGCAATCAGAATGATGACAGCAAACACAATGAATTTGCGGAACATGCTTGCGAGAACAATAAGAGCCAGAGGTACCAGTACCAGTATCATCCAGTTTATTTTGAAAGGATTTAGTCCGCTTTCTTTTTTAATAACATAATAGAGCTTGGCATGTGTACCTGCGTCGTTTTTATGTTTCAGATATACAAATGTCGATTTGTCTATTTGCTGAGGGGCTACAGCCACTCCGTCGTTAAACCGGAGTTCCTGTTTGAATCCATTTATGCTGAACAGGTAGGTTCCGCTTACGCTTTCCAGTGGTCTTTCGTTTTCGTCGGCTGCTATTACTGCCAACTTATCGTTTTTAAGAAGGTTTTCCTTTACGATGAAATTATTAAGAGAATCGGTTTTCGTTCCGGCTAATGCCGAATGGGATGATATTACAGTAGCTAACAGTAAAATTCTTATGAGCGTTTTCATTATTCTAAACTTCTTTTATTATACAGTACATAGCCAATATGGAACATAATACCATACCGCTTTTGTGCATCGTCGTAATGATTGAAACTTAAACCAATGGGACCTGCCGGTGAATGGAAAACCAATCCGGCAGTTGCCGCGTACGAACGATCCGCAAATATACCTTTGTAGGCGGTCGACTGAAGATTTTTTTTCCCAAAAGGCTCCACCGGCTGGAAGATGTATCCCTCGATCCTGAGATCGACATTCCTGCGGAGACTGAAGACGTTTTTCAATCCCATTGCCGCATAAGAATGTGCCCTGAAGCTTTCCAGGTAGAGTGATTTCGAATCCTGAAGAGGATAGAATGCCGGTGCGCTCAGGATGGTTGATTTGTAGTTGCTGAAAAAGGATTTATTACTCAGCACACCTTCGTACAGGTAGCCGAGTGAATAGGTCTTATTTGAGAGAACATATTGCTCGTGGTTCACCTTAAAGCGGAACCAGTTGTGATGATGTTTTTCCTCTGCTATGTTTTCAAATCCGGGCTCGTCCCTTAATATATTGCCCGGAACATAGTTTTCCACTCCCGAGTAGAAAGCGCCGTTAAGTGTGAATGAAAGTCCTTTGGTGGCGTATTGTCTTCTGTTAAGCGTGTTTTTTTCAAGACTGAAGCCGCTGGTGAAAGCATCGAAAGTGGTTTCGTCAAACGTGTCCCCGCTTCTATAGCTGTTATCCGGACTGTAATTATCTTCCGTGTTGATGTATCCGGAATAGATTTCAAATTTGCCGTTATGCGACAAAGGGATTCCGCTCTTAAAGATAATCCTCCTGTCTGATTGTTCTATATAGAGGGAGTTGAGACTTGATATAAAGATTTTGCTGGAGTTTAAGTAGTTCCAGTGGTTATAGGTGAATTCAGCTTCCACAAAGAAAGGGAGAGAGGCCGGAAAGTCAATCCGGGACGTCGCCTGGGCTGACTCATAAAATCGGCCGAGATAAAAGTTCGTTCCAAGAGTATATGATTTACGCCTGAGGTAATTGTACTGTAATCCGAGATAGGTATTACTGATGGGGCGGGTGGAGATAAATCCGCCAATATCAATTTTGAAATTGCTCTCCGGTCTCACTTGCATTTCAAAGTCGTACGTTTCATTTTGTGAGTTACGAAGTATTCGGGGATAAACCGTTTCAAAGCTTTCGTCGGCCACCACCCGGTAGTATCCATCTTTGATGTCATGGAGGTTCAATTCCTTTTCCCTTTGCCGGAAGAGCTGGGTAACATATCGCTTTTGTTTGGAATTTATGCCCGTTACCCTGAGGTTGCGGAACTGAAGGCGTTCTTTCTTATGGATAAATTCATCGCGTCTTTGCGCGAGTTCCCTTTCATTCGTCCGGCGAGAAATGGCAGCTTTAATGGCAGGCATTTCAGCCATGGTAGCATCATAGCCTTTCCGGATAAGGGCTTCAACGGGAGAAAAATTGGAACTTGTATACCCGGCAATATCGGGCTGGATGTAAATACCGTCCCTGCCTATGGAGGTAGAATCTGTTTTGGAAAGAAACATGTATAGAAGAAACCTGTCTATCAGCTGTTCATCGATATCTTTGGGGTATTCATTAAATGTTTTGGATGAAACATTGATCCCAAGTATGAAGTCGGGCTTGAAGTCCTTTTTCATTACATCAATGGGGAAATTGTTATACAGACCGCCGTCAAATACATATTTACCGTTGACTTTTACCGGCCTGTACACAAGGGGAACGGTCATCGTTCCTCTTACTGCTTCCACGAGACTTCCGGTATCCGCAGCGATCATCTTCTCCGACAGAACATCTGAAACGACACAACGAAAGGGAACGAAAAGGCTGTCGAAATTATTCTTTGCATTGGCTGAAGCTTGTGATAAAAGTTCTATCAGCGCAAAGTTCAGGGGAATGTCGCTGATCAAACCTGATCTGAGTTTTGGATGCAGGCCTTTTTGTATCCTGAGCTTTAGGGAAAGCACGGAGGGGTTTTCAGGCTTTTTTTTAAAGTAATGTTTATAGTCACTCTCAAATCTTCCGTTCACCCAGTTTTGGAAGCCAGTGCTTTTAGCTATGTATTCTATCTCAGCAGGTGTAAATCCAGCCGCATACATGCTTCCCACTACTCCTCCCATTGAAGTTCCGGTAATGTAGTCGACGGGAATATTGTTTTCCTCGAGCGCCTTTAAAACCCCTATATGGGCAAGCCCTTTAGCGCCTCCGCCGCTGAACACCAACCCAACTTTCTGGGCTTTGCCAGGGATCGATAAGAGGAGCAGCGAAAAAAAGATCTGCAGGAGACAGAAAGTTTTCACGCTGTAAAAGTACCAATAAAAAAGTTCCGCCCCCGAATGGGAACGGAACTTTTAATTAAGAGCGTTAATTTAGAAAGAAATGTGATGATGTTAGAAAGAATAACCTACTGAGAAAGACCATACACGGTTGGTTAACTTTCCGTTATCGCCGTCACCTTTTGGTCTCAGGTCAGTAAGTCCGAGGCCGTAGTTGGCGCCAATATTGAATCCGCCTCCAAGTTCAACACCAGCAAGGATGTTCAAACCTGCGTCTGTGCGTTTCAGATCGTCACCAGAATCACTACCAAATTCTAAATCTTCCTTGGTTTCACTGTTACCTGCTGTAAATTTCCGTTCACCGCTCAATGCGAATGACACATAAGGGCCTGCACCTAAATAAAGATTTGCCATTGGCCCGAGTGGCATTTTACAAACAAAATTGATAGGTACGCCAAGTTCCATGGTATTATATTCAACTTTAGTATTCAGAGCTTCGCTACTAACCTTTCCTCCTTTTCCCTGGAGGCTTAAGCCCGGTTGAACATAGAAGTAATTGCTAAGTGGAACATCAGCATAACCTGTTACATGAAAATTTACGGTACTCTCAGATTCCGGGTCATCGCCGTTATCATTCTTTACGTGGTATTTAGGTAAGTTTACCCCCACCTTTAATCCCCATTTTGTTGTACCCGGAGTCGTTGTTGTCTGAGCAAAAGCAGCGCCTCCCATCAGAAAGCCTGCTGCAAGTAAAACTATTTTTTTCATTTTTTTTTCACTTTTTATTTAACTGTTATTGTTAAGTGTGTACCGGGAATGTTCAAGATGCGCACCAAAAAATCAAAAATTCAGGAATCGCTTAAAAAAGAGGCTTTTGCATAATCCGAAACTTTTTGGCACTTGTGTTAAATGATTTGTTTGGTGGTCAATTTTGTCTGTTAAAGTCTACAGGAATGTAATTTTTTAATAGACAAAACAAATTGTCGATCCGGCCAGTTAACGGGGAAACGAAAGCAGGCAAATAAAATTAAAGGAAACCTTGTATTTTATTTGCCGTAAAAGTGAGAAATAAAGAGCAAAGGTTTTAGATTAGCCCTCAACACAATTTTAGATTAACGCGCATGACCAGGTATTTACTTATTACAGCCTCATTACTATTTTTTATGGTATCCTCCTGTACGAAGGATACAGGAGATACAGTTTCTGAAGATTTGGAAAGCATAAGCATCCCCGAGGGTTTCAATTGGGAGAATTCGCGGGAAGTATCTTTTACGATAGGTGTTTCGGATGCGCGCTTTGAAGAAGCAATTCATGTGATTTCAATTTACGATGCAGATCCGCTGGCGGGAGGTTCACTAATTGCCAGAGGGGCGGCTTCTCTTATTAATTCCTTCAATGTTAAGCTGGCGCTCCGCACATCGCTGAATGCTGTATATATAGTGAAGACAGCTCCCGACGGGACATCCGTGACTGAAAAGGTGGCGGTAAACGGAGCTCTTGTTTCTTTATCTATCAGCTCAGAAGCTTCCGGGAAAGCCGTTATGCAGGCTAAAAGCAGTGCTGCAACTTCGGCAACTGAGACACCATGTACAAGATCTATCACAGTTTCGGGGGACTATAATCTGGGTACTGATAACGAGGTGATATGTGTATCGGCAAGTAATATAACGGTAGGGTTTAATTTTAATGCAAGCTCAACTGTAAGGATCACCGGTAATAACGTAAGGATAAATTATGCGAATCTCAATAATAATTCGAAGCTTATTATCTCTTCCGGAGTTACGGTATCAGCAGGTTCCATAAATCTGAACAGTGCATCTACTTATTTTGAGAACAATGGTACTGTTACTTTCGACGGCGGGTTTTCACTAAATGGTATTTTAACCAATAATGGAAATTTTGCAGTTAACGGTAACCTGGATCTCAACTCTTCCGGTACTTTTACGAATAACGGCACCATCACTGTCAGTTCGAGTTTTCAGAGCAGTTCCAATAATACCGCTTTAAATGGCGGAAAAATCACTACCAATGATAGTTTCAGGTTAAATTCCGGTACATTCATTAATAACTGTTTCCTCTACGCAAAAAACGAATACCATAACAATGGAACCATGAGGAACTATGGATACGTAAGAGTTGACAGGATATCTTATTTAAATAGCGGGGAACTGGGCTTATACAATACGGCTATGTTCAGTTCTGCAAACCTGACCATGAATACCGGGATAAGAGGATACGGAACTGCTTCTCTGGTAAAGGTATCCGGCGTATCGACGATTAACAGCGGGGCTGTTTCAGGCAACGTGGTTTATTGCGATCAAAATGGTATAGAGACCAATTACGGTACTTTCTCCGGAGGTGCTAAAACCGGGTGCGACCTGTATATTCCGGTTTCCTCCTGTAACACGGAAGGGAATGGAACAGCTCCCATAGCAGACCGGGATGGCGATAAGGTGGCTGATGCTATAGATCAGTACCCTGATGATCCAACTAAAGCGTTTAATAACTATTATCCCTCTAATTCACCTGACGCCCAGTCTACTCTGGCGTTCGAAGATACATGGCCTTCAAAAGGAGATTATGATCTGAATGACGTGGTGATAGGATACCGTTACATGATCGTCACAGATGCTAACAATAAGGTTGTCCAGGTCAATGCAACATATAATTTAATTGCAAGCGGAGGAACGAACCATAATGGATTTGGGATAGAGTTTCCGGTTAAGCGGTCGGAAGTTGCAGATGTAACGGGAGGAACGCTGGAAACAGGGCAGGACAAAGCAGTCATTCTGGTGTTCTCTGATTCGAGGAATGAGCAGAGTGCCTGGAACACGATCCCCGGAGAGCCTTCCGCTCCTGTTAAGACTTACAATATAAGTTTTAACGTAACAAGCAAGCCCCAGATCAATTCATTCGGACTTGGGGCCTATAATCCGTTTATCTGGAATCATTCATTAAGCAGAGGTGTGGAAACACACCTGGCGGGCAAATCTTCTACTGCCCTTGCCAATACTTCGCTTTTCGGAACCCAGGATGACAGGACAGGCTCAGGAAAATACTATGTAACGGCAACAGGTCTGCCATGGGCAATAGATGTTCCCCAATCTTCATTCAGCTATCCTGCGGAATCTAAAGATATCTCGAAGACCTATCTTTACTTTGCAAGATGGGCTGCATCGGGAGGAGCTAACTATACTGACTGGTATAGTAATACTGCTTCCGGATATCGTCAAAACAGCTTCATTTATAAATAGGGTTTTAAAATTAGATGTTTAAACGGGGAATCTTTCCACAGCCAGTTGTGTAAAGAATTCCCCGTTTTTTTTTGGGCCGTTTCCCAATTTCCCGGTTTCCCGCGTTGACAGGGGGAATTTCCTTTTTGGCACTTGTTTGGTGTTAAATGGAGAAGGAGATTTAGAATGAAAAGATTACTACTATTAGCCGGTATAGCCGGTATTATTGCAACAAGTTCCTGTAAGAAGGAGGGATCAGGGCCTTCTGCTGAAACGTCACTTGAGGATATAACAGTCCCTGAGGGATTTAACTGGGCTACTACAAAGGCAGTTAAATTTAACATAAGTGTAACCGACTCCCGTTTTGGAAATGCTGTACACTCAGTTGCTATTTATGATGCAAATCCATCAAATGGTGGTAGCCTTATTTCAAGCGGAAATGCTACACTTGTGGCTCCTTTTATAGAGAAGATAAATTTAACTTCTGCGCTGGAGGAAGTCTACGTTGTTAAAACGTCACCTGACGGATCTTCTGTTACTGAAAAAGTTAAGATATCCGGAGCGAACGTTTCTGTTGCGTTTGGGGAGCAAAAGGGCAGTACTTCAATCTCTTCAGCCAGGGTTAGTGCAGTTGAGCCTGTTTGTGATTGTGATGATGCCAACCAGATCAAAACGAACAGAAGCAATAATTTAGAGTCATCCGATAACGGAAAAACTTTTTGCGTTACAACGAATGGTGTTGAACTGAGTTTTAATGATAACTCAGGATCTGTAACAATAAAAGTATGTGCTCAGAATGTACGCTTCAGCGGCAATCTCAAAGATAAGTCGAAGCTAATCCTCACAAGAGGGGCTTCTCTTTCAATGGAAGGCAATGCCCAGATAAACAATGGTGCTTCTATAATCAACTATGGCTCTTTAACTGTTAATGCATCTAATAAGTCCATTACTGCATCTCAGTTTTTAAATTACGGTTCGATCGTAGCCAACGGGGATTTTACATTAAATTCCTCTGATCTTGGGTTTGAAAACTACGGGCCTTTCCGCGTCAATGGTAAATTCATTATCAACGCAACGGTAACCGGCGTTAACCATGATAAGATCTTCGCTAATGACCTGATGGTAAACGGAAACGGAGGCTTGTACAATGAGTGCGCCCTGTATGTGAAGAATGAATTTGGCATAGACGGTAAATTTGAAAACTCTGGTTTTACAAATGTTGGATATGTTTTGGATGCTAGCAACCCTGCAACCCATATCAATGGAAGCGGAGTGACAAAATGTAACAGGGACATAGTCTTAAGGAACGGCGCAATATTCCAAACCATTAAGATTGACTATTTGAACGGTAAGGCTTTAGCAACCGGCAACACATCTTTGTTGAAGTTTGATTCTTACAATAATTTAAATGGTTCATTTTCCGGAAATCTTGTTGTATACCATAAGAATGATGCACAAAATACTATAGCCTCGAATAAGTTCAATGATGGTGCTGTAAAGACCAACAAAAGCGACTATTACATGCCGGCAACAGGATGTAATCCCGGAAACGGCGAAGCGCCTGTTACTAACTCAGGAAACTATACATTGATATTTGAAGATAACTGGCCATCAAAAGGTGACTTCGACTTGAATGATATCGTTGTAGCTTATTCTTACAGGTTATATAAAGACGGCAATAAGGCTACTAAACTTGAAGGAACTTATACCCTGCTTGCTTCCGGAGGAGATTATGAAAACGGATTTGGTATAGAATTCCCAACGGCTTCAAGCAATATCACACTTTCTGCTACTAATAAGGAAAGTATTAAAAAAGAGCAGGGACAGACTAAAGCTGTTGTAGTGCTGTTCGACAACGCAAGGGCAGTTCAGCAAAACTGGAATACAATTGCAGACGGATCAAAATCGCCTACAGTGACCTATACGTTTACTGTGACGTTTAACACTCCGGTTGAGCTGTCAAGCGAAGCATTTACCCTGAATCCTTTTATATTCCAGAAGAGCACAGGAGGTAAACGTAATGAAGTTCACCTGCCAGGATTCAGCGGAACGAGCCTTGCAAATAATGTGTTAGGCAGCGGTGATAATTCCACCACTATGACATATGTAACACGCGGCAATCTTCCATGGGCATTGAATATCCCTGTTTCGAATTTTAAATATCCGAAGGAGAAGACTAATATCGTGCGTGCATATCCATCAATCACAGACTGGGCTCAGAACGGCGGTAACACTTCGCTCAAATGGTATGAAATGCCTGTTTTACAATATTGTTACCCGGTAGCAGATTAGTTTATATCTGATACCAGACAAGCTTAACAGAATGAGCCCGATATCCATCGGGCTCATTCTGTTTAAGCTTGTTTTTTTATATATAACGCTTAGATAGTTTAACTCATCTCTTTGGTAAGACAACTCCTTCCCAGGATCGGTGAAATACCAGGATAATTCAGATAATCCGGGCTTAAAATGCAAGCACAGACTATCGTGATAATCTCGTCCTTTTCTATTTATTAATCTTTTGTTTTCGTTTTTGGTGCTATCGCCGGTGTTTTCAAAGCTGGTCTGTCCGGATGTACAACCGGCGAATTAGAATACGGGTTGGGGTTATTCTGTACAGGCAGAGCAGGCCTCCCCGGCTTGAAGTTCAGCCTTCTCAGGGAATCAGACCGCAAGCCCAGGCCAATCCCTGTTGTGTCTGTGATTCTCAGTAAAGACCGTTGCCTGTACCTTGCAAACATGGAAGTGTCGTTGGTTCTGCTGATCCGGGGTTTGGCTGTGCTTTTTGTACTGGTATTTACTTTTGTGCTGCTGTTTGCTTTTGCAGCAGTCTGTGCGATAGCATTCCCTCCTGAAAAAGCAAGGAAAAAAGTGGCAGCGGTTAATGTAAAGAATATTCGTTTCATAGGAGTAAGGTATTGTTTGTTAAATATAACCTCCTGCTTTTCTGCTTGTTTTAATTTTTTTCAATATGAATGGTAAAAAGGTTTGCCGCCGGGGGAGAAATTCAGGAGGTTCAAAAAGAATCAGATTCTCCGGCATATATAAGACCGGAGAATATTAAAGTAATCCTGTTAATAGAAATCGTAGCATTTCAGGCCCTGGTATCCTCTGTCATGTGCCTCTCCGGTTTCAAATCCTACGCTGAGTTCCGACGTACCACTGGTATTGGAATAGTTCAGCTTATTGGCAGTAGCATCATGGCTGACTCCTAAACGTACCTTTTGATTTTTATAGCCGCTGGTAAAGATGTCGAATATCAGAGATACTACGAACGAGTCGCTCTGGCCTTTTCCGTTTGACCTGTACCACGCACCGGCGTTTACGCCCCTGTATTTGAATTGTACGCCTGCACTCAGGGAAGCAGCTTCAGCCTGTCTGTAGTAGACCACAGATGGAATCAGGTAGGTGCCGTCATCATCATACGGGTCTGCGCGGTCGAGGGCATGGCGGTAGCTGGCATGGACAGCCAGGCGCATAGGCGTATATACCCTGCTGCCGGTAAATGATTCATCTGGTTTGTTGATGTGCATCAGCGAGCCTCCGAGCATGGCTGTTCCGAATACAAGGTTCACACCCGTACCGGCATCGAAATAATATTTGTTATCATTAAAAGGGGACTCCGCAGCGGAAGCTCCTCCCTCAAAACCCAGGCGTGCATCAAGCTGATCTGAAAATACCAGCCTGCTGAAATCCAGCTTCCTGTTTGTGATGCCCGCCTGCAATCCGAATGAAGCGGTGAAGCCATCCGTACCGACACTGTATGAGTAAATTCCTGCAATATTATTTTTCTTAAGA
Source organism: Pararcticibacter amylolyticus (assembly GCF_003130405.1). Classification (GTDB taxonomy): domain Bacteria; phylum Bacteroidota; class Bacteroidia; order Sphingobacteriales; family Sphingobacteriaceae; genus Arcticibacter; species Arcticibacter amylolyticus. Next base: position 68,548 of record NZ_QEAS01000003.1, on the reverse strand, counting down.
TATGCCGTTCCTTCTGATGAACTGTTAAACATAAGGCCAACAGCGCCTCCGAAGCTCGGCAGCTTGTAATCAACAGAAGTTGTCATGTAGTTCAGATCTCCGGCAATGGAACTCCATTGATTGCGATAGATCATATTAGCCCTGAATGAGCCCCGGAACTCTCCGCTTAAAGCGGGATTGAGATAAGCTGGGGCATTGAAAAATTGTGAATAGATATGATCCTGGGCTTTAACACCGCCGGAGATCATAAAAAGCATCGCTATTATAATTTTATCTAGTATGGATGGAAAAAAGCGTTTCATTATCTTATCAAATGGATAGCGCCCGTTCTTTTAGGCTCTGAATGGTTATACGTCATTCCGGCCCATTGGGTTCCATTTTTAAATTCTGCAGATATCTCCCAGAAATATACCCCCTGAGGGACAGGACTTCCATTGCTGGTTCCATCCCAGTGTTCAGCAGGAATGCCTTTTTCTGTGAGCAAACGCGTCTGCCAGATCTGCTCACCCCATTTGTTGAAGATCCTCATCTGCCACTTCTTTATTCCCGAACCTTTCACTTTAAATGTCCTGAGCTCTTCTGTTACGCTGTTTGGCATAAATGCATTGGGGATAAAAAGCTGGCCGGGTACTCCGGTTATTCTAACCGTTTTTGTGATAGTAGATACACATCCTTCGGCCGAGGTGACCATTAATTTCACTTCGTAAGCACCGGTGTCCGGATAGGTATGTTCCGGATCGCGTGCGGAAGATCCGTCACTCTTGTCCCCGAAATCCCAGAGCCGTGAACTGATATTTCCTGTACTGGCATCTTTGAACTGGAAACCGTACTGAGGATGGCTGATTGTTTCGCCGGGAAGTACCTCCATGGCAGCCACGGGCGGAGGATATACTGTAATGTAATCTTTGAGTATAAGGGTGTCTGTGCACCCAAATGAGGTGACAGAGATCAGTTTTACGGTATAGGGCCTGGATCGCCCTTCATAAGTGTGTGAAGGACTGGCCTCATCGGACACCGATCCATCTCCGAACTCCCATTTAAAGAATGCAGCGCCGGTGGACCGGTTGAGGAAGTTGACAGCAAGAGAGGTACATCCTGTTGTCTGATCTGCTGCGAAATCTGTCACTGCCTGGGGATATACCGTGATTGTTTTAGAAACAGTGGTGTCAGAACATCCGTTTGAAGCCGTCATTTTAACAGTGAAGACACCGCCTTTTGCAAAGGAGTGGACTACCGGGTCAGAACTGTTAGTTGTGTAGAGAGGAGTGTTGTCGCCAAAATCGTAAGTATAGATACTGGCTCCTGCTGAACCGTTTATGAACCTTACTTTGTGAGGGGCGCAACCCTCGAATTCATTTCCGTTCACCAAGAGCTCGGGTGCTATTGTATTTGGAGATATGCTGATGACAAAGGGCTGCTCATTGCTGCCGCATTCATTTACCACCGTCAGGGTGGTTGTATACATCCTGGGTTTGCTGGATTTATAGGTATGGGTGACAGATTCTTTGCTGTCTGTTCTCACTACATCCGATCCGTCCCCAAAGTCCCAGATATAGGTGTTTGACTCTCCCTTTGTTGTATTCCTGAAGGTAACGGTTAAAGGTGAACAGCCTGTGGTCCTGGTAGGAACAAATGAAGCGATTGCCTGCCCGATTACCTTAACCTGGATCGTTCTTGACGATGTGGAGCATTTGGATGTAGCGGTGAGGGTGACGGTGTAGATAGTGTCTCTTCCGTCTTTCCTGCCTTCAAATACTACTGCTGAAGGATCCTGAAGCCCTGATGATTTTCCGTTGCCAAAGTCCCACGTGAAATTTACATCCTGTGTATTCGACGTAGTATTGGTGAATTTGACATTGAGAGGGCCGCATCCTTTGATTTTATCTGCTGTAAAACTGGCCTCAAGTGCGTTACTGGTACGGAAGGTGTGAGAATAGAACGAAGATCCGCAGCCAAGGGCGCTTGCTACTTCCAGCTTTACTATTGCCGAATCGCCCGGGTTTGGAAGGGTCAGACCGGGAAAAGTTTGTCCGGTTCCGGCTTTTTTATCATTTACATACCAGGTATATACGTCGCCTGGCTCTGAGTCTTCTGCTTTCAGCACATCGCTGCTCAGCGAGAAAGGAGCGCAGGATGCATCGCTTTTCCAGTTGAAATGTGCGCGCGGGCCGGGAGAGACTTTTATAGTGATCACATTGCTTACGTTCTGCTGAAGCCCGTTGCACAGTGCGGTAGTAACAATTCTGCGGAACATAGTAGTTTCGGTAAGCGCCTCTGGCTGGTAATTTATATCTACAGCTGTGAGGATGGTTGTCCATTTACTATTGCCGCTGGTCCGTTTTTCCCACTGGTAACTAAATATGCCGTCAGCCCCTCCGGGAGCACTTCCGCTGATTATAGAAGGAATTATATTGGAACAGATATACTGGTCTCCTGATAGGGTATTGTTCCTGATCCCCTCCTGTACATTTACTTTGATCTCGTTGCTGTAACTGCTGCAATCACCGGATGTCACGATCCTTCTGAACCAGGTCGTGTCACTTGCCGTTACCTTAATGTTCTGAGTTGGAAGCGTGTTAAGAGCAGACCAGGAAGAGCCGTCTTCACTTGTTTCCCAGCGGAAACTGTAATTTCCGTCTCCGCCTGTAGGCAAGGTGCCATAGATCATAAAATCCGAACCTTCGCATACTGTAGTCAAAGGCGTTGATATATCGTTTAAAGTGATGGGTGGAAGCACCCGGATCAGCACTTCATCACTGCTGCCCTGGCAATTGAAGGGGCCTGTAATGGTCCAGAGGAACCTGTAAGTTTCGCCGGCAACCAGCCCGGAGACTACGGCATCAAAATGGGTATCGTTGTCAAAACTTACTCCCTTCTGGCCCGACTGGAGTGTCCATTTACCGTTGCCCTCTCCCGGATGATTTGCATCCAGTTTAACCATTGTTACGTTACAAAGCTTCTGGTCTGTGCCCGCGTTTGCTATAACAGGGGGCGCTGATACCGTGATCGTAATGGTAGCAGGAGTGCCTTCACATCCTGAAGATGTTACAGGAACAACTGTATAGGTGACTGTGCCGGAGGTATTCCCTGAATTTTGCAGGATGTCGCTGATGGTGTTAATGCTGACCGGAGTATTTTGCGTTGAATTGCCGCTAAGATTGCCCGTTACGCTGCTTGTCCACCGGTATAATGTATTCGCGAGGTTTGAAGAAAGGGTAATTCCCGCAGGGAGCCCTGTACAAACCGAGTTGCCTCCTGTGCTGAAAGAAATGACCGGCAGGGGGGAGACCTTTACTTTCAGCGTAAAAGATTCGCCCTGGCATCCGTTACTTTCCGGTATGATCGTATAAGTGACTATGGCGTCATTGCTGGCATCTGTATTGATAATAACATCGTTAACCGGGCCGGTGCCGGAACTGTGATACCCGCTTGCATTTGCCGTTCCGGATGCTGTCCATTTGAAGGTACTGCCTGTTACTGAAGAAACAGGATTGTAATTGACCGCAGATCCGGTACAAATGGTTATTTCCTTTGCAGTGGTTATTTTGTTGAGGGGATTAATGGAAATGGAGATCACATCTTCCACAATATTACACGGTGCCGGGTTCATGGTGATTGCCGACAGGACCAGATCAACCTTTCCGGCTGCAATTTCATCAGAAGAAGGAATATACTGAGGGTTGAGAACATTCCTGCCGGGCATAAAAGTACCGGTGCCGCCTTTCCATTCAAAAGATAAAACCGGCGGTCCGGTTATAGACCCATTAAGATGAACCTGCTCATCCGGACATATCGTCAGATCATTTCCGGCACTGACGGTTGGTGATTCGTTGAATGTAATCTTCCTGGTTGTGGTAATGGTTCCGCAATTATTGCTGTAAGTAACAGATACGGTATATACTCCATAATCCTTAAAAAGAATCGAAGGCTCTTTGGAAGCCGATGTGGTCCCGTTCCCGAATGAATAGGCTCCCCCGGAAACTTCCCATTTATAGTTTGCGGCCTGTTCATAGTAAGTCCCCGTAAAGGTAGTTTGCACAGGATTACCGCTTGTATTACTGAATGTCAGGAGATGCCCTTTTCCGCATAGATTTGTCGCCCAGTTAGCGTTGACACCGGGGCTCTCGTTAAAAATAAATGTCTGCTCGCCGGTTGTTACCGTTTTGCAGGCCGAAATGATACTTAGCTTAATGGTATAGATACCGGCTTTGGTAATGCCGATTTCAGGATTGGGACTGGTGTCTTTAGTGTTGGAAAGAAACACAGCAGGGGCAGGGCCTGAAACTGCCCATTTATATGAACTTACAGCCAGGATACTGGTGTCAATCACCGATTTATTTTCGGGCTTAACCGTTGCCCCGCTGCAAAATATCGAACCGTTTAATTTAAAGTCAGGAACAGGTGCTTTCTGCACATAAATTGTTTTTTCCACCGGATCAGCCTGGCATTCAGACGTGCTTTGCGATTCAAGTCTGATCTTATAGTAACCGGCGTCTTTGAACGTGATGTTCAGCTGCCAGGATAACGGAACACCCTGAGGTGTAATGGGTGTATTGTTTACATACCAGTAGTATACGACATTATTGTTCTGACATGATGGTGAAGTGGAACTCGGGTCTTCCCCTGCAATAGAACTGTTAGGAATGGCAAGAGATGTGTTTATACAGGCAACAGTTGGGAGGAAAAAACGATTTTCTGGTTGTACGATTACCTTCGCCTGGCTTGATACCGGCACGCCGATGTTCCCGCAATACGGGCTCATGGATTGAACCACGATCCCGAAAACATTATAGTAACGGATGCTTCCTATATTAATCTGGCTCCCGCAGGAGGATTTTGTATATACATGGCTGATCTTGCCATTTGATGCTTTTATCCGTCTCAGGTTGTAACTTTCCACGATGCCGTCTCCCCAGGTTACCTGATACGTGTTACCCGGGAAATTCATTTGAATCCCATTTGTCGAGGTCGTTTCAACGTTATATTCCAATGCTCCGAGAGGCAGACAAACAGTACTGCTCCCTGGTGGGTTAAAGGGCGTATTGATCATATTATTGATCAGAAAGAATGCCTTTGTGCCGGTAATGCCGTTTAACGTTGCCCTCACAAAAACCGTGTAATGAGTGATCTTGGCAGTAAATGTCTGGGGAGAAGTGTTAAAGTCTAAAGTAGTGGAAGTTCCATTGCTTTCGTTAACAAAAACAGCGCTGACCTCTGCGCCATACGAAGAGCCGTTGGTGAAATTGAATCGCTGATCATTTTTTCCGGGCGTACAGGAACCGAATGCTTTTGTTCCGGCATTCTCTATCGTCTGCAGAGCTGGTGCATTTATTTCAGCAAGAACTCCTATATCGGTTTTTATTTCAAATGACGCAGTTGGCAAACTTATGACAGCGGGATTGCTGGCTTTTACACGCAGTTTATAGTTGCCGGCTAAGGCAGTTGTCGGAATTCTTCCGTTCAGAAAAGTACTATAGAATCCGGCATACCTCCCGATCTCCGTTTCATTAGCAAAATTTCCGGTGGCGTCGGAAAGGTATAGTGTAAATTCGTTGTTTGTTTTAAAATAGTCAGCTGTTTCATCCAGTGTCAGTTTTACTGCAATAGATGAACCCCGTCCATAGATGCCATTCTCTGCAAGCTGAATCCCGATATCCTGACTATAGCCTTTCAGGATGAAAACGAAAAATACTGAAAAAGTTAAAAGGAACTTTTTCATGGAAACCCTGATCTGCCACATTTATATACAGTTAGAAAGATCTGTATACGAAAGAGGCAGGCCAGGGGTTCCGTGGAAAAGAAAAATTGTTACTAAACAGCGAGTTCGTCGATATAATTAGTCAGGCGCGGCAAATAGATGATATCAGGGTGTTTTTCAACCTGCATAGACCAAAAGCTTCCGGCCAGTTTGAAGATCTTGAACTGCTGACTTGACTCATGAAGCAGGAAAAATTCAGTCCATTGATTAACAGCCATCCGTCCCAGTACGGCGTGGGTAGCTACCCGCGCATAATGTTCTGAAGGCATCTCCTCCAGCATCAGGCAAAGATTTCCTCTGAGCCTGTACATTTCATGGAGAAGGGAACCAGTCGTCTTTGCGCAGGTAAAGGCAAAGTCAGGATCGGTTTCGGGCTTATAGATCTCAAAATAAGGGTTAACCTCATTCGTAATCCTGTTAAGCCTGTCTATAAAAATGTGCTGGTATCTTGTCAGGTAAGCAATCGTTTCATGGATCGAAAACTTGTCGGGATTCAACCGGTTGTAAATCGCCTCCGGGGGAAGATCATCTATATAGTTCTTGATCGTCTTATGCTGATTGGCAAAACGCTCCAATGTATATTCATTTAAATTCATAAGTATTTTCTTTAAGATTATTTGGTATGGTTATCTGGCTAGTGATTTACTAATAGTACAACATTATCATGATCCTTTTTGTTTGCATATTCAAGCACAATCAATGCCACAACAAAGATACGGGTGCTGTATTAAGAGAATATTGTATTTCAGTTAATTAACTTAACCGGGTAAGCTGTTATCCGGGAAGAGCGGAGCAATTTGCTGCCGGGTACTGATCACAAAATTACACAAGCAGAACTATTTTGCCGACATGGCTGTTGTCTTCCATCAGGCGGTGCGCCTCTGACGCTGCTTCGAGCGGAAAAGTGGCGGTTACTTCCGGACGGAACTGGCCGCTGCGGATCAGAGGCCATACATGTTTTTCCACTTCTTCTGCCAGCGACTTTTTAAACGCTGCGTCGCGCGGCCGCAAGGTACTGCCGGTGATCACGAGGCGTCTGTTCATGATGTCGAAGACGTCAAATTCTCCCCGCCCGCCCTTTACTGCATTTATAAATACAAGCCTCCCGCCGGGATGAAGTATTCTGATGTTTTTTGTGATGTAGTCGCCTCCTATCGCATCAAGAATGACATCTATTCCTTCCTCTCTCAGTATTTCTTCAAAATCTTCCTTTTTATAATTAATAGCACGCGAGGCGCCAAGATCTTCACATAAGCGGCATTTTTCGTCGGAACCTGCAGTGGCGAAGACCTGTGCTCCGAAGCACCGGGCAAGCTGGATGGCGGTACTGCCGATTCCGCCGGCCCCGCCGTGTATCAGGAAGTTCTCATCCTGCTTAAGGCGGCCGGATTGAAATACATTATGCCATACAGTAAAGATGGTTTCGGGTAAGGCGGCGGCTTCTGTAAAACTGTTTCCGGGAAGAGGGAGACAGTGCCCTTCATGAACTACGGCATATTCGGCATATCCCGCACCGCCGAGCAGGGCGCAGACGCTGTCGCCCGGCCGCCAGCGTTCTGTTCCCAGTCCGCATTCCTCGATAATACCGGCCACTTCAAGACCGGGGATGTCCTGCGGCACCCCTTTGGGCGCAGGGTAGTTCCCTTTCCGCTGAAAGAGATCCGGCCTGTTTATTCCTGCGGCTTTTATTCTTATCAGGACTTCATTTTCCCTGGGTGCGGGGACAGGCCTTTCTGCAATCCGCAGTACTTCAGGCCCTCCTGGCGATGTAATGGTCACAACTCTCATACAAGATCTTTCTGGCGGTAGCTTTAATAAAAGACTATATGTTCAAATATAGTTTTCTCCATCCTGATATTTCATTCCCGCCGGGTCTGCCAGATTTTTTATACTGGGTTCTTTATATGTCTTTAAGTATACGGACAAGTACGACGGGACTGAGTGCAAAATTCCCCAAACCGTGGAGCCGAAGGGACATTGTTTTGATTTTGTTTATGTGTAAGTAGTTGTTTTTTAGTTAGTTATTTTATGTTTTTCTTTCTGGTATCATTCTTTCTTTTAAAGAGGCCGTGGGGAGGGTGTGACCTGGCAAACTGCCATTATGCTTTAAAATACATATATGAAAATAAAATTACTACTATTAGCGATGACGCTTGCCGGACTAACAGTTAGTTCATGCAGGAAAGAAATGTCATCTGGAACAGATCCTGTTGACGCAGGTGAAAAAGCTGCTCCTGATGGGTTTGATTACAGTACAACGAAAAGTGTTGATGTTACGGTCAGGCTTCTTTCAAGGAACGAAAAGCCTATAAGCGGCGTGCTGGTCTCTATCTATAATCCGGGAAATGTAAGTGAAGGAGCTGAGCTGACTAAGGTTTTGAGTGACAACAACGGCTATGTCCGTACCACTCTTACAGTACCTTCGGTCACAGATACACTTATAATCGATCCGGCATATATTGGTTTACTCCGGAATGCGAAAGCCTACATCAGTGCGAATGCTATCAGTGCGGTTATCGGAGGCGAAAATGGTTCCAGCGGAAATATCGACGGCAGTTATGAAGCTAAAGCATCTGCTTCTTTCAAAGTTTCGGCTGTTACTTCAAGTGTTGGACCCAACGTAATTTATAATACGGCAGATTTTGATAAAGATGGAAGGCCCCTGGCCCTGGTAACCCCTGACGATGTGTCGGGACTCCTGGATCAGGTAACTGCTGTGCTGCCGGAGAAGAAGAATTCTGTTCCGGCGAAATACCTGAACAGCCAGGCACCTGCAAATCTCAAGATCACACAGCTCGCTGACGTATGGATTTCTTTTTTGCACGAAGGAGCGGATTACAGGAACGTTCTGGGATATTATACGTATCCGACAGGCCAGGACCCCAAAACGCCTGCTGAAATAAGCAAGATTAATGTTATTTTACTGAATGCCTCTTACCGAAACAGTAAAGGAGGAATGGTGTCGGGCGATAAAGTGAAGATCGGAAGGTTTGAAGCCGGAACAACGATCGGTTTTGTATTGCTGCAGGATGCTTACAATAGTGACAAGTCTGTTAACTTAAACGCCCGCCGCTTTTACACTAACGAAGAGCTGAACCCCGAGGAGAATAATGGTAAAAAACGTCATAATGTTTTGTTGCATAATGCAGAGAAACATACGTTCATCATCGGCTTTGAAGATCAGTTCAGAGAGGGTAATTCGAGTGATAACGATTTTAATGATCTGGTTTTTTATGCTCAGTCTAATCCTGTAGAAGCGATCTCTCCTGTAGATATCCCATATCTGGAAGAAAACGTAAAAGATACCGACAAAGACGGCGTTCCTGATTTTACGGATGAATATCCCAACGATCCGACACGGGCATACGACAGGTATTACCCAAGTAAGCTGGTATGGGGAACTACAGCTTTTGAAGATCAGTGGCCTGCGGAAGGGGATTATGATCTGAACGACCTGGTGGTCTCTTACCGGTATAAGTTTGCGATAAACTCGAATAATAAGGTCGTCAATATGGACGGTGAGTTTAAGCCGCTGGCTGCCGGTGCTTCCTTCCAGAATGGCTTCGGGGTACAATTACCTCTGGCACCCGGACAGGTTAGTTCTGTCACCGGTTACAAACATGCCGGGAACTATATTCAAATGGCTTCGAACGGGACAGAGGCAGGTCAGTCTAAAGCTGTATTGATTCCTTTTGATACTTACAGGGCTGCTTTCGGAGCTTCGTCTTCGTATGTGAATACTTATTCAGACAAGCCGAAGCTCAGTAGTGATGTGTTTAAACTGGAAGTCGCCTTCACTTCGGTACTGCCTGATGAGTTTACTGCGGCTGCTCCTTTTAACCCTTTTATGATCAGTGATTTAACAAGAGGAAGGGAAATTCACCTGGTTAATCATGTCCCAACAGACCTGGCTGATCTTAAACTGTTAAAAACTATTGCTGACGATTCAGACCCGTCAAAGGGCAGATATTATATAACAGCAACGAACAGACCTTTCGCTCTTGATTTCTTTGGCCCGTTTATATATCCGGTAGAGAAAAAAGCTATACAGGAAGGGTACACGCACTTTGATGAATGGGCGGCTTCTGGCGGAAAGCAATATGCAGACTGGTATTCTGATCATTCAGGCTACAGAACAACAAAGAATCTGTATACGAAATAACGACATACTTTTTATATCTACGTATCTCAGAAGCAGGGCTCCCGAAAAGGAGCCCTTTTCTGTTGCTTTTTTCTCAACTGATCAAACAAAAGAAGCGCAAGTGCTCTTTTGCTAATAAATGTTGAGAATGCACCGGTGGCCGAAAATCACACTTAAAATATTTGCCATCTTACTAGCCCTGATCTTTTTGCTTTATGTAGGAGTTGCTGTTTATGTAAATCAGAATAAGGAGAGTCTTATCGTAGCGGTTAATAAATCGTTAAACGATAATGTAAATGGTACAGTAAAAATCGGAAGTATAGAACCGTCACTTCTCCAGGGCTTTCCCGGAGTCTCGGTTAATTTGAAGAATGTAACGGTAAGGGATAGCCTCTGGCACTTGCACAGGCATACACTTCTGAATGCGAAAGAAATGGATGTCTCCCTGAACGTGCTGGCTTTGCTCACTGGCACCGTGAGGATCAACAGAATGACGGTAAAAGGCGCTGATATTTATCTTTTTACCAACAACACTGGATACAGTAATACATCCGTTTTCAAAACTGGTGAACAGCAAAAAACAAAAGAGAAGGGAGGAAGTCTTTCGGCTGAAATTAACCGGTTTGCTTTTGTTAACGTTAATTTTACGCTTGACAATAGGGCGGGAAAGAAGATGTTCAGATTTGTAGTCCCCCGCCTTACGGCGAATGTAAACCATCGTGGTTCCGGATGGAAAGCCAAAGCTGATGCTGACATTCTTGTAAGAGACCTTGCCTTTAACACTCAGAAAGGAAGCTTCCTTAAAGATAAGCGCCTCAAAGGCGGATTCTTACTTACCTATAGCGCCAAAACCGGTGTGATAGAAGCAGAGAAAAAGAATGTGGAAATAGGCGGAGATACTTATGTATTAGGTGGCCATTTCAGTACTTCCAAAAAGCCGGTGGAGTTCGTTATCACCCTTGATTCAGACAAACTGATATGGAAACGGGCTGCGTCGCTTCTGGCTCCTAATATTTCCAAAAAGCTAAATATGTTCGATCTTACAGCCCCCTTTGCTGTAAATGCAGTGATCGCCGGAAATATGGGGCCGGGATCCCAGCCATCAATAGATGTATCATGCAAGGTGAAGAATAATGTGCTCAGCTCGCCCGGAGGGATCATGGATAATTGCAGTTTCAGCGGGATTTACTCAAATCATTACATAAACGGGAAGGGAAATACAGATGAAAATTCCATCATCAGGCTTTTTCAGATGACGGGAACGTACGAGGGAATCCCGGTGGAGATGGATACTCTTTACATTAATAACCTGGTAAAGCCCCAGGCCGGAGGGACTTTTAAAAGCCGGTTTAACTTGCAGAAGCTCAATGCGGTGTTCGGAGAGGAACTGCTGAAGTTTAATTCGGGGTCGGCGGATATTAACGTCCGTTACAAGGCAAGCATTGCCGACTTTGAATTGAGTAAGCCTATTTTTACAGGTACCATAGCCATTCGTGGTGCGGATGCAGATTATATCCCCAGGAAACTGAATTTTAAAAACAGTGATGTTCTTTTACACTTTACATCCAACGATCTCCAGCTGAAAGATATCAGGGTGCAGAGCGGCAGCAGCATTTTACGTATTAACGGAACTGTGCGTAATTTCATGAACCTTTATTATACGGCGCCGGAAAAGATGCTGTTTAACTGTAATATAACCAGCCCCCGCGTCAATCTCGGTGAATTTCTGGGACTGCTTGCCGCCAGGCAGCGCGTTGTCCATATAAAGAAAAAAAGAGGGCGGAATGATTTTATCGAACAACTGAATAATGTCCTCGACCGAAGCCGGATCGGGATGAACCTCCGCGTTGACAAACTCATCTTTAATAAGTTCACCGCCTCGGATGCCAGGGCTAATCTGACCATGTCGGAAGGGGGGATCCATATAGAGGATATCCAGGTACGACATGCCGGAGGCTTTCTGCGGTTAAGCGGGACTGTTAATCAAAGTGCTTCGTTGAACAGGTTTGCAATAAATGCCCGCGTTTCGAATGTAAATATCCGTCAGTTCTTTTATGCATTCGATAACTTTGGCATGCAAACTCTTACTCATGAAAACCTGAAGGGCTACCTGTTTTCAAAAACGAATGTATCAGGTGCGATTTCTGATAAAGGTAAAATTGTGCCCCGTTCTTTCCGGGGCTCTGTCATCTTTGATCTTAAGAGGGGAGAACTCATTAAGTTTCCGCCCCTGCAGGGCGTGGCGAAATTTGCTTTCCCGTTCAGAAACCTGGATAGTATTACATTCTCAAATCTGAACGGTAAATTTGATCTTCTGGGAGATAAGATACGGATCAACCCGATGAAGATCAGCTCAAGCGTTTTAAATATGAATGTTGCCGGAACTTATGCACTGAACAGAGGGACCAATATAGCACTCGATGTCCCTCTCCGTAATCCGGGAAAGGACGAGAAGATTACAGATAAAAAACAAATTGAAGAAAGAAGGATGAAGGGGATTGTGCTGCATATACTGGCAACGGATGAAGAAGATGGCAAGCTCAAATTCAAATGGAACAAGAATCATGATTAAGCATTGCCGGAGGGCTAAGAAGTTTTTAAGTTTTTCTCAGGATATGTTGTGATTTTACATAAGTTTGTCATCTAGTGTATAAGCATTGAAATTTGGGTTAAGAAATTTTACTTCCGGCTGGTATCGTGCTTTGTTTGCAACCGGTGCACTGTCACTGATATTTTTCCTGAGCCTTCGTGAGAGTTACCTCTTATTCCATACTATTGTTGAGCTCCTGTCTATTATTGTGGCTTTTGCCGTTTTCATCATTACATGGAACTCGCGTCGCATCCTCGACAATAATTATCTGTTTCTTGTTGGTATTTCTTATTTCTTTATAGGCTGTCTTGATCTGTTGCACACGCTCACCTATACGGGAATGCAGGTTATCCGGACAAATGAGTTTTACGCTAACCAGTTTTGGGTGGCAACCAGGTTTCTGGAGGCTGTGACGCTCTTCATTGGCTTCTATTCGCTTGATAACAAAAAGAAGATAAATGCCGAAACCGTCTTTGTCGTTTATTTCATTATTTCGGTATTGATCTCACTGAGTATCCTCAGCTGGAAGATCTTTCCGGTCTGTTATATTGAAGGGCAGGGACAAACCACGTTCAAAATCTATACGGAGTATTTCATTATCCTGATCTTAACAGGAGCTTTATGGTTACTCTTAAAACGCAGGAGGTTTTTTACGGAATCAGTTTTCAGGTTCCTTCTGATCTCGCTCATTTTTACCATTGCCGGTGAGTTCTGTTTTACTCTTTATATCTCCAATTATAGTATCTCCAATCAGATCGGACACTATGCAAAACTGATCTCCTTTTACCTGATCTATAAAGCCAACATAGAAACCGGGTTTACCAATCCTTCGGCTATTATTTTCAAAGGTTTAAAGGATAAAGAGGAAGAGTACCGCACGCTGGCTGAGAATCTCCCCGAAATGATCATGAGATTTGATACTGATCTTCGTTGTGTGTATTCGAACAATGCGGTAAGAAGATTCCTGCCGGGAGTACAGAAAGAGATTACGGGCCTGGAATATTCTGAGATCGGGCTGAAAGAAGACGTAGAGAAAGTGCTGAGTTCCGTCTTGCAAAAGGCCCGCGAAACACAGAAGAATCAAATTGTTGATTTTAATTCTTATCTGGACGGGACGGAGCATTTTTTCTCTTTGCAGGTAGTCCCCGAATTTACATCTCTGAAGGGTGAGGAAACTTATCTGATGATATGTTTTGATATCACGACACTTAAGCTAGCCGAAAAAGAGCTGCGCGAACTGAACGCAACGAAAGATAAGTTCTTTTCTATTATAGCACATGACCTGAAGAACCCTTTTACTTCTTTGCTTGGGTATAGCCAGCTTCTGGCCTCAAATGTTTCGAAATTACCTGCTGAAAGAGTTCAGCAGGTAGCTGAAAGGCTGCATGAATCGTCGAGACAGACCTATGCTCTTCTTGAGAATCTGCTCCATTGGGCGCGGATACAAACCGGAAACCTTTCCCCTGTACAGCATCATCTTTCACCTGCGGAACTTCTGGATGAAGCCAGCAGGATCTCTGATACCAGTGCGAGGGCTAAAGGAATTGAAATAAAGGTGATATGCAACACGGCCAGGGCAGTGTTTGTCGACCGGCAGATGATTAATACCGTGCTCCGGAACCTGGTCAGCAATGCAGTGAAGTTCAGTTTTCCGGGGAGCCTGATTTCTGTGAAGGCTGAAGACCAGGAGCAGGCTGTCGTGTTTTCAGTGTCTGATTCCGGTGTCGGCATTGAGAATCACCAGGCAAAGGACCTGCTGAAGATCGACAGTACCCAATCGACAATTGGCACCGCAAATGAAAAAGGCACGGGGCTGGGCTTGATTTTGTGTAAAGAATTCGTAGAAGTAAATGGCGGAAATATCTGGTTTACCAGCCGTCACGGAGAGGGTACCACCTTCTTCTTTTCCTTTCCCGCTACTGCATCCATTTAAATTTCCTTTTCTATGTCCTCTGCTTTCTTCCTGTCGCGGCTCAGAAACAGCATCATGATCACACCGGTGGTGACACACATATCAGCCACATTAAAGATACCCGTTCTGAGGCTTCCGATCCCCACATTAAGAAAATCAGTTACCCGGCTTTCGAACATTATCCTGTCAATGATATTTCCCAGTCCGCCGGAAAAAATAAGAGCAAATGCAATTAACTCTCCCTTTTTGATCTCTTTTGTTCTTGCTGCCACGTAGATAAACAATACGGTAAGCATGATCAGGGGAAGTAAACTCAGCAGGATGAAATTAAATGGCTGCGGGATCCCTGCGCCCATTCCAAAGAAGGCCCCCGTGTTTTCGATATAAAGCAGCCTGACAGTGTCATTAAAATAGGAGTGAGGAGGATTAAACATTAAATGTTCTTTTGCCAGGCCTTTTGTATACCTGTCGAGTGCGATGAAAACCACCGAAAGGAGGAGGAACATGAGTATTTTATGCTGACGCTTGAGAGTCATTCGGGCAATTTTTAGTTTTCTGTAAATTTCTTAAACGTATTAACGGCGAATATAGCACAGCAGACTTTAAGTTTCACAGTCTTCGCCTGTTTTTATATCTTCCCTGAGGTGATACAGAACGTGCTAACTGCGGGGATGATATTGTGTGATGACATCCCGGAGATAGCTTCTGTCGAGATGCGTGTAGATCTCTGTGGTGGTGATACTTTCGTGGCCCAGCATCTCCTGTACGGCCCGAAGGTCAGCTCCCCCTTCTATAAGATGGGTAGCAAAGGAATGGCGGAAGGTATGCGGGCTGATGTGCTTTTTCAGTCCTGTCTTTTCGGCCAGGCCTTTAATGATCAGGAAAACCATCACCCTGCTGAGGGGCGAACCCCGTCTGTTCAAAAAAACGAAATCTTCTTTTCCTGGCTTTATATTGATGTGAACCCGTGTTTCATTCAGATATATCCTGAGAAATTTAATGGCCTCTGTACCTATAGGTATCAGTCGTTCCTTGCTGCCTTTTCCTGTAACCTTAATAAACTCAATGTCGAGGAACAGATTAGAAAGCTTCAGGCTGGTAAGTTCTGATACGCGAAGTCCGCAGCCATACAGAACTTCCAGTATCGCTTTGTTGCGCATACCCTCGGCCGTGGAAAGATCAATTGCTGTGATGAGATTTTGAATATCCTGGATACTGAGGATATCCGGCAATTTACGCTGGATCCTTGGGCTCTCTATTAAGTGGGCCGGATCGTCATCCCGTACGTGCTCCAACTGGAGAAACCTGAAAAAGGCTTTAATCCCTGAGAGTACCCGTGCCTGTGTCGGTGCTAGCATCCCGAGTTCGTTCACCCATTTCAGGAAATCCTTAAGATCGCTGGTCGTAAGCTGTCCCGGAGCTTTTTGGTTCCCCGATTCCGAAAACTGCCGCAATTTGCCAATATCCCCGATATAGGCTTCTACACTGTTGCCAGCCAGCGAACGCTCAAGTTTAAGAAAAGTTGAGAAACCTCTGATTGCTTCTTCCCAGTGCATACCGTGTCGGGTGTTTTTTATTTTATCCCTTTATCAGGTTCCATTGCAGATCGTCTGACCGCGATAAAAATACAAATTAGGAAAGTGTTTTTTTTTCTTTTAATTTCGAAAGATGAAGATACAAATAATCAACGGGCCAAATCTGAATCTTTTGGGGGTCAGAGAGAAATCCATCTACGGTGAAAGCGGTTTTGAGCCTTTCCTGGAAAAGCTCCGGTCAGATTATGAAGATCTCCATATCGATTACTTCCAGAGCAATTCGGAAGGAGCGCTGATTGATAAACTACATGAGGTGGGGTTTAGTTACGATGGTATTATTTTTAACGCAGGAGGCTACACGCACACTTCGATAGCGATAGCTGATGCAATTGCTGCGATCATTACCCCTGTTGTGGAAGTGCATATCTCCAATGTTCATGCCCGCGAAGAGTTCAGGCATGTTTCAAGAATGGCCGGAAACTGCCGGGGAGTCATTGCCGGATTCGGTCTGGAAAGCTACAGGCTTGCGCTGGAGAGCTTTTTAATGAATCCATAAACAGGCAGCTCTCTTAAAATTCATTTGATCCTTATTTTTTAATTCCTAACTTAGGCGCGGCTTTAGGGGTGCTCTTAAATGAGCTGAGATAATACCCTTTGAACCTGATCCGGGTAATTCCGGCGAAGGGAAAAGTATTCCTTGCTTGCTCTGTTGAAGCGTACTCCACAGCCACGATCATCTAGTATTAAGGCAATGAAGGAGTTAATCTGGCAACAAATTTTAAAGGTAAGAGAGAATGCACCCCTTGTGCACAATATCACGAACTATGTGGTAATGAATAACACGGCAAACGCACTGCTGGCTTGTGGCGCGTCTCCCGTGATGGCGCACGCTTATCCTGAAATGGATGATATGGTAGCAATCGCAGGTGCGCTGGTAGTGAATATAGGTACATTGGACGAGTACTGGGTGGAGAGCATGGAGACGGCGTCGTCACAGGCTGTGCGCCTGAACAAACCCTGGGTACTGGATCCGGTTGGAGCCGGGGCCACCCCATACAGGAACCAGGTCATAAAACAGCTGATGGCTCATAAACCTTCAATAATCAGGGGCAATGCCTCTGAAATTATTTCTATAGCAGGAGCACAGACCGGAACGACAAAAGGAGTGGATAGTGTTCACGGAAGCAGCGATGCTGTGAATGTATCCAGGCAGTTAAATAAGACTTCCGGGGCTGTGGTATGTGTGTCGGGTGCAACAGACTTTATTATTTCCGGATCACGCACGGCAGCGCTCGACAACGGCCATCCGATGATGTCCCGTGTTACCGGGCTGGGCTGTACGGCTTCCGCTCTTACAGGTGCATTTGCTGCTGTAAACCCATCCGGTCTTTTTCTTGCCTGTGTTTCGGCAATGGCTTTACTTGGAGTGGCCGGAGAATTTGCCGCTTCTAAAGCGCAGGGACCGGGAACTTTGCAGTTATACCTGCTGGATGAGCTTTACGGGCTCAAAGAAGAGGATTTTATGCGGATTGTGAAAGTAAGTGAACGTGATGGCGAATAAACAGTTTCCATATCGTCTGTATTTGGTAACAGATGAAGGCTCAATGGCAGGCAGGGATCTGTTATGGGTTGTTGAAGAAGCGGTAAAGGGAGGTGTGGATCTCGTGCAGCTAAGAGAGAAAAGGCTTGCAGGTGACGCTTTTTTGTTACGGGCAAAACGGTTGAAGGCAATCCTGGATAAATATAATGTCCCCTTGATTATTAATGACAACCTGTGGGTGGCCGAACAATGCGGGGCGGCAGGAATACATGTGGGAAATTCAGATGTCCCGCCTGCCGCGGTGAAGCAGGAATGGCCTGAATGCTCCCTGCTGGGCCTTTCAATCGAGTATGAGCAGCAGTTAGATACAGAAGATGCGCGGCTTGCAGATTACCTGGCCTTAAGCCCGGTTTTCCTGACAGCTACTAAGACCGATACCGTTACTGAATGGCAGTTAGAAGGGGTGCAGAGAATGCGGGGGATGACAGATAAGCCTCTGGTAGCAATCGGCGGCATCAGCCAGTTAAATGCAGCACAGGTGATCAATGCCGGGGCAGATTGCCTTGCGGTAGTATCTGCCATTTGTTCTGCTGACAGTCCTGAGTATGCCGCAGCACAGTTGAGGAATGAAATTGAAAAAGGTTTACAATCATCTCATTGACCTGTTTTATGAAGAAATATCAATATGTGACCGTTCTCACTATTGCCGGCTCCGATAGCGGCGGCGGCGCAGGAATCCAGGCTGATCTTAAAACCTTCGCATCCCTGGGCTGCTTTGGAACTTCTGCCATTACGGCCATTACGGTGCAGAATACCGTGGGTGTAAAGGATATACATAGCATCCCGGTTAATATTGTTGCAGGGCAGATCAGGGCTGTGATGGACGACCTGAAGCCTTCCGCAATAAAGATAGGGATGGTACATAGTGCTGAACTTGCTTCGGCTATAGCAAATACATTAAAAGATTACCGCGACGTGCCCGTCATCCTTGATCCGGTTATGGTTGCAACCAGCGGCGACCGGCTTATTCAAAAAGAAACCGTTGAAGTGCTGAAAAAAGAACTGTTTCCGCTTGCCACACTGGTGACCCCAAATCTTGATGAAGCTGAAATCCTTTCCGGCATGGAGGTAAGGTCGCCGGAAACCATGGAAGAAGCTGCTCACCTTATCCTGCAAACCGGATGTAACGCCGTTTTGGTGAAAGGCGGGCATCTGAAGCGGGATACGTTGCAGGATATATATCTTGACAGAATGGGTACTGCCACTACAATCAGTTCTGCTTACATAGATACGAATAACACGCATGGAACCGGGTGTACACTCTCTTCCGCAATAGCATCGTTTGTGGCGCGTGGTCTTCCTCTGGCTGAAGCTGTACTGGAAGCCGGTAAATATGTACATCAGGCGATAGCGGAAGGCAGTGACGTGAAAACAGGGGAAGGAAACGGACCTCTTAACCATTTTTTTGACCCTCAAAGCCAGATAAAAATATGAAATGGAGTGAAATTACATGGAAGGAGTCGGAACCCGTTTATATCAGGATTATTTCAATGCCCTTTATCAGGGGACTTATTGACGGAACGCTTCCGCCGGAGAAGTTTAAGTTTTACATCGGGCAGGATTCTAATTACCTGGAGCACTTTGGACGTGCATTATCCCTGATTGCATCAAGAGTCCCAGCCCCCTACATGCTGGACTACATTCGGTTTAGCGAGGGGGCTATCGTGGTGGAAAATGCACTACATTCAGGATACTTTGAACAATACGGGATGGTTTCTTCAGTTGCAATATCTCCTGCTTGTCAGTATTATACATCATTTTTATTAAGTAACGCTTCACTTGCTCCCGTGGAGACAGCAATGGCGGCTCTGCTGCCTTGTTTCTGGATTTATAAGAAAGTGGGCGACTATATTTATTCTTTAAGTGATAACGAAGATAATCCTTATCACACGTGGATCAATACCTACGCAGGCGAGGAGTTTGGTATACTGGTGGAGAAAGCAATTCACATCTGCGACCAGGTGGCCGAGGAGTGTACCGCCTCCCGTCGTGAAGAAATGACCAGGGCTTTCTTAACAGCTTCGCGCCTGGAATGGTTGTTCTGGGACAGCGCCTGGAGACTCGAAACCTGGGATAATATGATGGATAGATAACCTTTATTTTAATGGAAATGAGAAAGATCCTCCCCGCGGTTGCTGCTCTGATTCAGAGCGATGATGGTAACGTGTTATTGCAGAGAAGAAAAGACAGCAATCGCTGGGGCCTTATCGGCGGGCATGTAGAGTTCGGGGAAACAGTTGAAGAGGCTATGCTGAGAGAAGTATTCGAAGAGACAGGCTGCCGGTCTGAGGTGCTCAGATGCATTGGCGTGTACTCGTCGCCAAAATCACAACAATATGAAAGAGAGGACGGTATTGTGCAATATGTCACGCTTTACTTTGAGGTGTCACTTTTAAATGAGCCTGACTTACTGTTCACCTGTAACGAAACCTGTGAGCTGAAATTTTTTGAAGTTACGAAGCTTCCGGACGAAATGCTGAAGATGGATCCGAACTGGATAAAAGATGCCCTGAATAAGGAGGGCACCTTCTTTATCCGGTAGTCCCGCCGGTATTATATAGCCCGGTGATAATCATTTTCAATAGCCATGCCGAGCGCTTGTACTTCGTCGTTGGTTAAGTCGAAGGTTCCTTCCTGCAGAATCACCCAGCCCTGTGTTTTGGTCTTTTGAACGATCAGATTCGGGGGGCGCATACTCGAAACAGTCTCGTTTTTCGGGTCCTTCTCTTCATCAAACGGATCAGTACTTTCCAGTTCTATGGCAAATGTATTCTCTTCTACCGGGGTCACCACAACATCCGTGCGGATGTTCTTTACAGGGAAATGAGTTCTGAATGAAGGCATATCTTTTTTTTTCTCAATAGACAAACGGACCGCCGGAATAGTTTACAAAAAATCTTCCCTGACAGGAGAAAAGCTGTCGATAAGCCGCGCGGCAGCACTTAAAAGCTGAATGGAATGTTTCTTTCCTGAAGGTACGAAAAACATATCCCCGGCACTTAAGTGCTGCGGTTCTTCATCTTCCATAAAGAAAATTAACTCACCCTCTGCGATATAGCAGGTCTGTTCATGGGGATGCGAATGCATCGGGTCCGGTTCTTCCTGAGGGCCGTTGCTGAAATCAAGAACTGCGGTCAGGAGTTTATCGGTGTGGACAATCCGTCGTTCAACTCCCGGGGCGGGTGTTTGAACCTGTGCTTCATGGTAACGCTGTACTGGCATATGATTATGATAGTATTTGATCTGTGATTAAATGCTTGTTGTCTCTGCTGCGGAGAAGAGTTCAGTCATCAGTTTACTTTTAGGGTTTATCAGTATTTCCAGAGTATCTGGGCCGCTGTCTGTTCTATCAGCAGAAAGTCCGCGGATCTCAGGTGATTTTATCCCCTCGCCCCAGTGTTGCTGCGAAGTGAAGATCCTTGCTTCATCCCAAAGGCCGGCTTTAATAAAAAGATCGAGGACTTTAGCCCCTCCCTCAATAATGACCGACTGTATATCCATTAAATAAAGCTGATAGGTAAGCATCTGAGGCAGGTAGTGATCAAAATCTTCCAGCCAGAGATATTTCACAGTTCCGTGGGTTTCTGTTTTTTGTGAGTTGAAAACCATTGTTTCCTGGCTTTGGTCGAACAGGTAGAGATCTGCCGGCAACTCAAGGTGACGGTCAATAACGATCCTTTTCGGATTCCGGCCTGTCCAGTCCCTGACATTCAATCCAGGGTTATCTGTCAGTGCAGTATTTTTGCCTACCAGCACAGCGTCTTCTTCAGACCGCCAGCGATGAACGAGCATGCGGGATGTCGGCGATGTTATCCATTTTTGAGCCCCGCCGGCCGGCGCAAAGAAATGGTCGGCTGTCCGTGCCCATTTCAGTATTATGTACGGCCTGTGTTCCCAGATACGGGTAAGGAAACGCCTGTTCATCATATCACATTCTCTGCGGAGTATATTCTCCGTTACGTATATCCCCGCCTCCCTGAGTTTCTCTATTCCTTTTCCGTTTACAAGGCTGAAGGGATCAGGACTGCCGGTTATAACGTGCGGAATGCCATAACGTATAATCAGATCGGCACAGGGAGGAGTTTTCCCGTGGTGCGCACAGGGTTCGAGGGTGACATATATCTCAGACTCTCTCAGTATCTCTTCTGCCAGGGGATATTTGAATAGCACCGAGTTAATGGCATTTACCTCGGCATGCGGCTCCCCGTATTTCTGGTGATATCCTTCTCCGATGATTTTGCCCCGGTGAACAATAACCGCCCCTACCATCGGGTTAGGACTTACCGACCCTGCACCCAGTTGTGCAAGTTCGATGGCCCTCTTCATGTATTTTTCTTCTGCCTGTATCAAAACAATTTCCTTTGTTTTATTTTCTTTAAGAGAGAATTACTTGTCTTTGCTGTCCAAATGTACCTGAATTTACAGAGGAAAAAATAGACAAGCCGGATACATTGTTTTACTTTGCAGGAATATGACACTAGGGGATATCGAAACGATTTACGTGAGCCAGCTGCCAGCCTTTTACGAAAAGGATGAATCCAGGAATATTGCCGCAATAGCTGCCGAGCATGTATGTAACATTACCAGAAGCTACTATATGCTTCATAAAAGTGAGACATTAACATTAGCGCAGGAAACATCGCTGATCCGGATACTCGATGAACTGCGTCTGGGTCGTCCGTTGCAGTACGTACTGGAGGAAGCCGATTTCTTCGGCTTGCGCTTTAAGGTAAATTCGTCAGTACTTATTCCCAGGCCTGAAACAGAGGAACTGGTCCACTGGGTGCTTACTTCGGTGAATGAACGAAAAAAACAGAACCTGGATACGGAACATATTTCTATCCTGGATATCGGTACCGGCAGTGGTTGTATTCCCGTGGCGCTGAAGAAAAATGTTCCGGAGGCAGAGGTGTCCGCAATTGACATTTCTCATGGCGCACTGGAAACCGCTTTGAAGAATTCAGTGATGAATGGTGTGGAGGTCCGGTTTATCCGGGGCGATATCCTGGATGATGGATTTAGCCTTTCCTCGCAATTTAACCTCATAACAAGCAATCCTCCTTATGTTACGGACTCAGAAAGAAACAGCATGCAAAAGAATGTGCTTGAGTTTGAGCCCCACACAGCCCTGTTTGTGCCCGATGATGATCCTCTGTTATTCTACCGCCACATAGCGGATTTCTCGTTAAAACACCTGGCCGGCGATGGCTCTCTATTCCTGGAGATCAACGAGAATTTTGGTCCTGCTACCTGTTCCCTGCTGGAGGAGAAGGGATTCAGAACTGAGCTGAGGAAAGATCTGCGGGGAAAAGACAGGATGGTGAAAGCCTGGAGGTAAATTAAAGACCCTACGTCGGGTTTAGAATAATTTCAGCTGGCCTCCTTCAGGAGGCTTTTCTTTACCAAATACCGTGCGGCCTCCATAACGCCACGAGGCGGCACGTTCTTCTTCGATTAGCTTGTCGAAATTGGCATTTGGCTGAAAACCAGCTTCAGCCTGCCGGGCAATTTCGCTCAGTTTCTTTATGGCTTCCTGTTTATCGGAATTCCCCATCTTCGCTTTATGTACTGCTGTTTGAAGAGTGCTGATCGTTTCGTCATAAACCTTTATGGGCACAGGAAAGGGATGACCATCCTTACCTCCGTGAGCAAAAGCGAAGCGGGCAGGATCTTTGAACCTTGAAGGTGTTCCGTAGATAACCTCACTGACAAGCGCCAGTGATTGCAGGGTACGTGGCCCTACTCCTTCGAGAAGGAGCAGTTCTTCAAAATCAGCCGGCCTCTTTTCGTGTGCAAGCCATAACACGCTCCCGAGTCTCTTCAGGTCTACATCTTTGGCTCGGACTTCATGGTGCGATGGCATTACCAGTTTCTGTGCTTCTGCCAGCATCAGGTTGGGCTTCTCCGCAGTCATGGTCATAACCGCGTTTCTTGACTGGCCCGCCTCCCTGGCAACCATGTTAAGGATATTTCCCTGGTTGGCCCCGCAGATGGCAGTATGCGGTTCGTCAACGAAGGATCTCAGAGAAGAAGAATGCCAGTGATAACGCCTGGCTGAGGAACCATGGGTTTGCATTCCCTGTTGTACGACTGTCCAGTCGCCTTCGTCGCTGACAATGAAGTTGTGCGTATATAATTGGAATCCATCCTGAACGGCTGTATTATCCACCTTTGCGCTTAGTTTACTGCACCTTACGAGGTGGTCGCCGTTTATTCCGGTCCGTTCGCCCACTGCCATCAGTTCCCGGGGTGCTTCCCTGGAGTATTTTCCCTTACCTCCGCAGATATAGATGCCCAGTTCTCTGGAATGGGGATTAACAGCCCTCTTAAGCGCCCCCATAACGGAGGTGGTGATGCCTGAAGAGTGCCAGTCCATTCCCATCACGGCGCCGAGGCTTTGAAACCAGAAGGGATCGCTGAGGCGTCTCAAAATTTCGTGCTTTCCATATTCACAGATAATGGACTCGGTAATGGCCAGACCCAATTTTGCCATCCGTTCAGCGAGCCACCGGGGAACATAGCCATAATGAAGAGGTAAATCAGCACTGCCGGATCGTTTCATTGCTAACAAAGTTAGTAAAAAAGGACTGGTATCACAAGATCCTCATCCGGTAGGCATTCTTAGCGCTTTCTCCGAGCTGATTAATAAGCTTATAATTTGCAACAGCACCTACTGCTGCACCTACGAATGGTAGCAGCTGCGCCATCTTAGCCAGGTCGATATAATCGCGGTATTCCTGCTGAAAGCTTCTCCAGTCAAATTCTTCGGGAGAGGAGGGGAGGGTGCGGGAATATTCATCCCAGTTTCTGAGAATACTGAATGTTTCTTTTCTTTTGCTGCGGCTCGAAAAAGTCAGCTGGAAAATATATAGGATATACAGGCGCTCCTTGTACTCTTTGACATCGAATCCATAGATAGCAGCTGCATCAAACAGGAGCTTGATTTTAATGCCCAGCAGAAGGGGAAAGTCCGCCAGTCCAAGCAGGATTCCCCCGGCGCCTGTGATAGCTCCTTCAGCTACTGCCGAATGCCGGTAGAAGAGGATGCGCTCCTGCATCTGGTTATCCCTGAAAAGAAGAGGAACATCAGCAAGTGGCGTCGCTGTCGTATATTTTGCACCAAACAAGACTGCCTCTACCATCTTTTGGATAGTGGATGTGATCATCCGGTGAGCTTTCTCCGGGATAAGTTTATTAATCCTTGTTTGAGCTCCTTTGGAAATCTTGTCGAACAAATCCGGCTCCTTTTGCATTTTTTCCTGCCAGTGCAATAGTTCTGTCCGGGCGAATTCATCATAATTAATTCCCTGCATACGCCTTTATAACCTGTTGCCCCGGCAAAAGTTTTCTTACTGATGCAGGGGGTGGTTCATTCTAAATACTCCTGATACTCTGCCGGAATCTGATCAATTTTCCAGATCAGGATGTCTTGCAGAACACCTCAACGCTTGTTCATACAGGTATATTTATCTTAAAACTAATCAATTCTTCCTGACTCCCTTAAATAATGAAAGATTTGCAAACGATAGGATAAATTTCTATAAGTTTGCGTCATGCAAGAACCATTCGATATAGAGCTGGAAGACGTTACTTATTCTGTATTTCCTGAAGAAGAAGGGATTTATACAATTTTCAAAGATGGAAAGGAGTATATGAAGATTCAGAAAGACGATGAAAGTCAATGGCTGAAACTGGATGAAGAAACAGAGCTGCCATTGTTCAGGGAAGATGCTGAAGTGAATTTTATCGGGCAACAGATCGCCAAACACCTGTAGTTTACCTGAATTCTTACAAAGCTTTATCTATCATTCAGCTGTTTGACTGCTGTTTCTTCTGCATTCTTTATCTCTCCTTTATATGCTTCATATTCTTTTTGTTGAATTTTTGAATTGATAATCAGTTGTTTATGGAACAGATAGTTAAAAAAAGTTAAAATTGTTTTTTAATTACGAAAGTGTTCGTATAATTGTATTACGAAAATATTCGTAGAATGATGAATCTAAAACCAACAGACAGCGAGTTAGAAATTTTACAGGTTCTTTGGAAAAAGGGGAGCTGTACGGTAAGAGACGTGAACGAAATGCTTTCTGAGGAGAGAGGAGAGGATGTTGGGTATACAACAACTCTTAAACTGATGCAGATTATGCATGAGAAGGGGATGGTAGACAGGGATACGAGTTCGCGGACTCACGTATACCATGCTTTAATGAATCCCGATCACACGAAGCGGACTATTTTAAACAAAGTAATTGACACAGTTTTCAACGGTTCAGCTACACAATTAGTGATGCAGGCTCTGAGTAACAGAAAATCGTCGAAAGAGGAAATTGAACAGATAAAGAAATATTTGGATCAACTGGATAAAAAATAGAATCACGATGGAGACTATTAAATTAGTTCATGGGCTCACTGAAGCCATGTACGAGTCGCTGGGGCAGGCTCTTATAATTTATTTACTAGCCAGATTAATTATTTTTTTATTGCCCTGGATGGATTCGGTATTCAGGTACCGGGTACTGTATTTCTCTTTGACGATGTCTTTTTTGCTGTTTGCCGGACGGCTGTACCTGCTGTATTCAGATAGTTCACATTTAGCTGCTTCCGGCAATGCAGTGCCGCTTCAGGAACCACAGGCCAGGATCTTTGACTTTAAGAGTACTGTTCACCGCTATGCTTTTGAGATAGGCGCGGTTTATGTTCTGGGAGTCATCCTTCAGCTCATTTTGTTTGTCACCTCTTTCTTCAAAATACAATGGTATAAGAATCGCCGTTACCTTCATCATAACGAACTCTGGCAAATGAAGCTGGAAGCGCTTATGCAAACCCTTGGAATAACACGCAAGGTGAGATTGTTTTTCGGCGAGAGAGTGAGCGGGCCATTTACCATTGGCTGGCTCAAACCGGTAGTGTTTTTTCCTGTAGCCGCGCTTACCAGCCTCAGTACTGAACAAATAGAAGCGATACTGGTTCATGAGCTTGCTCACATCAAGCGAAACGACTATCTCTGGAACCTGTTGCAGCGGGTCATGGAAATGTTTATGTTCTTTAATCCGGTAGCATGGGTGCTTGCTTCCGAAATAAAGAAGGAAAGAGAATATTGCTGTGACGATGTGGTGTTGAAGCAAAACCAGGTAACGGTTTCGTATGCACGGGCACTCTTCCTTCTTGAGAGAGAAAGGGCCGGATATAATCTGCTCATGCAGGCATCAGGGGGGCAGAAAAATTCATTACTCGAACGGATCAAAAGATTAACAGATATGGAAACTTCAAAATCAACAGGACTGCCTAAAGCTGTCGTATTTACGGGACTAATGGTAGCAGTTCTCTTCGTAGGATGGGTTAAACCATCAGAAGATACTAAGAAAACTTTAATAAAGACGCAGGAGATACGTGTAAATACTGCTTCAGATAATCCTGCAGGAAGCCCCCGCATCAGCGCGGTAACGTCTTCCTCAAAAAAAGGCAACGATTGTTATTTGTCCCACTTAGCTGATACGAGCTTACCTGTTGCGCCGGTAAATCCAGTCGCCCCTGTTGCTCCGGTGACGCCTGTTGCTCCGGTGGCGCCTGTGCTGCCTGTCGAACCGGTGGCTCCTGTTGCGCCCGACTCCATTGCTGAAAGCGTTAGTCGTTATTTTAAAAGCCCTGAATGGAAGCAACAGGTGGATGCCATAAAGAAACAAAGCGAGGAAATAAAGAAATACATTAACGGCCCGCAGTGGAAACAGCAGATGGAAGATGTAAAAAAGCAATCGCTGGAACTGCAGAAATATTTTAGCAGCCCCGAATGGAAACAGCAGGTTGCTAAGATAAAAGTCGATGCAGAGGCAATGAAAAAGTATTACGACAGTCCGCAGTGGAAACAGCAGGTTGAGTCGATGAAGCAGCATGCCGAAGAAATAAGCAAGCAGTTTGATTCTCCGGAATGGAAGAAAAAAGTAGCTGAACTGCAGGATAAATCCATAAAAATGCAGAAGAAAGCTGAGGAACAGCTTAAGAAAGCGGAAGAGCAGAGGAGAGAAACAGGGGAAAACTCTGATCTGTAATCAATGCAAATAGTACTGGGAGGCTGGATCAACATGATTCAGCCTCTTTCTTTTTAAACATTTTTCCTTTTAAGTGTGTTGCTATCAGGAATGTAAATAGTGAATACAGGGATACCGCGTGCAAAAAACGTACAGGCAAAAGAACTCCTTTCCTGTGATTGTAAAATGACTTTCGGCGTGAAATAACAGCCCGTTAAAATTCGTTATCTAACCAAATAAATGATAGTACAAATGAGAATATATTCATCACTGCTGACGGGCCTTGCATGGTGCCTCATATTAACCTCCTGCGGAACATCAACCCAGATTGTTGGTTCCTGGAAAAAAGAAGGGCTTTCGGATTCACTGGCTTATAAGAAAGTATTTGTCGCTGCTCTTACAAATAACTTACAGGCAAAGCAGAAGGTCGAAAACGAACTGGCTGCGTTGTTTTCCGGGGCAGGAGCAACCGTAACGAAAAGCCTTGACGCCTTTCCTCCCGACATTGAGAGCAAAAATAACCGGGATAAGGAAGCGTTGCTGAAAAAGATCAAAGATTATGATGCTGATCTGATCGTTACGAATGCGGTCATCGACAAACAAACCCAGGAACGTTACGTCGGTATGTCTTATGCCCCCTGGGGGTGGGCGGGGAACTTTTGGGGATACTACCGCGGATACTATGGCCGCTTCTATGATCCAGGTTATTATACCCTTGAGCGCGTATACTATCTCGAAACCAATGTATTCGACGCGAAAACTGACAAACTTATCTGGTCTGCCCAATCCAAAACTCCGAGCCCATCCAGCCTGAACAGCTTTATCGAAGACTACGTAAAGGCAATAGCCGAAAAGATGAAAGCAGACGGGATCTTGAGCAGC
>NZ_QEAS01000003.1:18950-40067 GCF_003130405.1 Pararcticibacter amylolyticus | reverse complement strand
CAGCATATCGCCATAAACCAGGCTGAGAGCTAACCGCTACCATCCAACCCCTCCACCGTTTTCTTTCTGCTCCATACCAGAAGCTGACAGCTCATTGCTGACAGCCGACAGCCAAATAAAAAAGCGGCCCCGGGAACACCCGGGGCCGCTTTTTTATTTTCAATTATGCTTCATCAGGCTGCAATCCCCAATGTGCAGGAGAGCGCCATAATGCTGATAATAATAATTCACGCATGTAGAAGAATTCTTTCGGAAGTTTGTCATACATTCTCTGGAATAATTCGTCGTGGCTTTGGATTTCTTTTTTCCATGCTTCACGATCAACTTCCATGATCTTTTCAAAGTCTTGTCTACAGAAGTCAAGGCCTCTCCAGTCCATATCTTCGAAACGAGGCATATAACCGATCGGGCTTTCAACAGCACTGGTTTTACCGGTAACCCTTTGAACGATCCATTTAAGGGCACGCATGTTGTCACCGTATCCTGGCCACAGGAACTTGCCATTTTCATCTTTTCTGAACCAGTTAACACAGAAGATACGTGGAGCTTTAGGAAGGCTGCGTCCGAACTGTAACCAATGGTTAAAGTAGTCAGCCATATGGTAACCGCAGAATGGAAGCATTGCGAATGGGTCACGGCGAACTTTTCCGATTTCACCAAATGCAGCAGCTGTCATTTCTGAACCAATGGTTGAAGCAAGATAGACTCCGAAATTCCAGTTAAATGCCTGGTAAACCAGAGGAACTGTAGTAGCACGACGGCCGCCAAATACGAACGCTTCAACAGGAACTCCCTGAGGATCTTCCCATTTAGGATCGATAGAAGGGCACTGGTATGCAGGAGCGGTGAAACGGGAGTTGGGGTGAGCAACAGGCTTTCCGCTTGCAGGATCGTGCTTTTGACCTTGCCAGTTAGTGATATCAGCAGGAGCTTCTTCAGTTAATCCTTCCCACCATACATCTCCGTCAGGAGTAACACCTACGTTAGTGAAGATAACGTTCTCGCGGATAGTCGCCATCGCGTTAGGATTGGTTTTTTCGTTTGTGCCAGGAGCAACACCGAAATAGCCATTTTCAGGGTTGATAGCATATAGTTTGCCATCAGCACCAGGTTTGATCCATGCAATATCATCACCGATAGTAGTGATCTTCCAGTCGTTCAGAGCCGGAGGAGGGATAAGCATGGCAAAGTTTGTTTTACCACAAGCACTTGGGAATGCTGCTGCAATATAAGTTTTTTCTTTTTCAGGGCTTTCAACTCCTAAAATAAGCATGTGTTCAGCTAACCAGCCTTCTTCTTTACCCATTACAGATGCAATACGAAGAGCGAGACATTTCTTTCCAAGTAATGCATTACCACCGTAACCAGAACCGTAAGAAACGATAGATCTTTCTTCAGGATAGTGAACAATATACTTTGTAGTAGGGTTACAAGGCCATTTTTTGTCTTCTTCGCCTGGTTCCAAAGGAGCTCCTACTGTGTGTACACATTTTACAAATTCACCTTCAGTACCTAATTGTTCTAAAACTTTAGTTCCAACCCTGGTCATGATATGCATGTTTACCACTACATATTCAGAGTCTGAAATTTCTATACCGATTTTAGAAATAGGGGAACCGATAGGGCCCATGCAGAAAGGAACGATATAAAGAGTACGGCCTCTCATACAGCCTTTCATAAGGCCATCAAGCGTTTTCTTCATCTCCTTGGGATCCATCCAGTTATTGGTTGGTCCTGCATCTTCTTTTGTTCTGCAACAGATAAAAGTTTTGTCTTCAACGCGGGCAACGTCACTCGGATCAGAAAAACAAGCGTAGCTGTTGGGCCATTTGCTTTCATTTAACTTAATGAAAGTTCCTTTCTCAACCATTTTCCCGCATAGTTCATCATATTCTCTTTTAGAGCCGTCGCAGAGATATACTTGTTCTGGTTCTGTTTGTTCGATAATTTCCGCAATCCAGTTTTTGAGTTCCTGGTGTTGAAGTTTGTCTAGTACCTCGGTCATGTTTGTTGGTTTAAATAATACGTCGTTCATGTTACTCGATCTATTATGGTAATCGTAAACTAATAAATTCAGGCTGGAAATCTCTCGTTTGGCTGCGTTTTCTGTTATCTCTGCAATCGTTGCCGGAGCGGTCTCTTTGCCTTGAATTCCGGTACATAGTTACGGAGAACAGTTTATTTTGTATATGATGGTTGTCATTATTTGTGGTGTATTTTGTCATTCTTTAAAAGGTCCCGGACGACGCTTTATTGGCAAAATGAAAATCTTCATATTCAACAGGTATTAATTGGTTAAAAAATGGAGGGATTTGTTGGGAAATGAACAAACGTCTGGCCTCCGCAGAATAAAGATAGAAAAAAAATTACGTTCTGAATATTAATAAGTTTCGGACATAAAAAGGTGTATGCTAATGGATTTAGTAAATTTATAACAGCATATTTGTAATTTTGCATTATGGATTTAAGCGTAAAGGAAAAGCTCGAAGTTTTTGCCAGGTACATTGGTAAACATGTTTGGATTGAGAACCTTCAGGGCTTAACTCAGAATAATGAATTAGTACATCAGTGCGGATTGCTGAAGGGGATAAAGGAAGATGCCTTACTGATCGCCTTCTCATTTGGTTCAAGGTGGATGCTGCTCACAGGAGAACACCGGGATACTTACCGCTATAAATTGCTGCTCCATCCGCTAAGCCGTTTAACAGAAGATATAATGGCCACAGCCAACAACCTGCCCGCTTCGGGTTTTATCTCTCAGTATTATATTAAGCTGGGATTTGATATGCCGGTTTTTATCGCACCCGACCATCCCGGAAACTGTAAGACTGTTGCAGAGCTTGGATTGGCAGACTATCGCTCCCCTAAAGAAATTACCGAATTGAATTATGTCGATAATGATCAGGGCTGGCAGACAAGTTTCAGCCTTTAGATCGTCGCATAAATACCTTTTCCTATACTAAAATGCATAAACCTGCATCCTTAATATTTTAATCGCAAATACCTTCAGTATTTCTTGCATGGGAAATTATGAGAATGTTATCTTTGCATCACTTTTCTGATACTATTTGCGGTAGTATTTTATGTAAAAATTCAAATTTAGGTTTTATGCGTATTGCAGTTCCTGCAGAAATTAAAAACAACGAGAACCGGGTGGCTATGACTCCTGCCGGTGTCGTTCATTTAGTCCGTTTCGGACATGAAGTGTTTATTCAAAAAGGTGCGGGTAACGGCTCTGGCTTTACTGATGAGGAGTATCAGCAGGCAGGGGCTGTAATTGTTGACACGGCCGAAGAAGCCTGGTCAATGGACATGGTCATGAAAGTGAAAGAACCAGTCCCGTCCGAATACAAATACTTCCGTGAGGGATTAATTCTCTTTACCTACCTTCACCTCGCTCCTGAGCCCGAACTGACCAAAGCACTGGTCGAAAACAAAGTTGTAGGTATCGCCTACGAAACTGTACAGTTGAATAACGGCTCGCTTCCTTTATTAACTCCTATGAGCGAAGTTGCCGGCCGGATGTCTGCTCAGATCGGAGCACAGTTCCTGGAGAAATCACAGGGCGGCAAAGGTGTGCTTCTGGCTGGTGTTCCCGGTGTTAAGCGCTCCAAAGTTGCCATTATTGGCGGCGGAGTAGCTGGTACCAATGCTGCGAAAATAGCAGTGGGGCTGGGTGCAGACGTTACAATCATTGATTTAAATCCTGATCGTCTCCGCCAGCTTGACGATGTCTTCGGATATCAGGTCACTACCTTAATGTCAAATCCTTACAATATTGCCCAGGCCGTGAAAGAATCTGATCTGGTGATCGGTGCAGTATTGATCCCCGGGGCAAAAGCTCCGAAACTGGTTAACAGGGAGATGGTAGAGTCGATGGAAGCAGGGTCTGTCATCGTTGACATCGCCATCGATCAGGGTGGTATTTTTGAAACTACCGACCGGATTACTACTCATGACAACCCAACTTATGTAAAACATGGAGTGGTTCATTATGCTGTAGCTAACATGCCCGGCGCTGTTCCAAGAACTTCAACTATTGCATTGACGAACGTAACAGTTCCATATGCCGTACAAATTGCTAATAAAGGCTTTAAAAAGGCCTGTCTTGAGAATTCTGCATTACTGAAAGGAATCAATACCCTTGGTGGATATGTAACCTATAAGGCTGTTGCAGATTGTCATGCTCTGGCTTTTGAGAATGCAGAGAGATTATTAGCCTCGTAAGATTTTCACAATACCTGTTCTGTATAACAGCAGGCCATCCGGGCGTCAGATATCAATCCCTGACGCCCGTTATTTATTTTAAACTGCTTGTTAAGTCACTTTGATTCATTATGGTAATATATAAACAATTCACTTTCGACTCTGCCCATTTTTTGCCGAATGTTCCTGCGGGGCACAGGTGCGGAAGTATGCACGGACATACCTATAAACTGACGGTTTTTTTCGAAGGTGATCTGGACCCGGTTCAGGGCTGGGTTATAGATTTCAATGATATAAAGAAAATCATCAGTCCCCTGATCGATTCTGTTGATCACAAATTGCTTAACGATATTCCCGGCCTCGAAAATCCTACAAGCGAGGTGATGGCTTCATGGTTCTGGAATAAAATAAAACCGGAAATTCCTTCGCTCTCCCGTATTGAACTCAGTGAAACGCCTTCAACAGGAGTTATTTACGAAGGCTGATCATTATCATTTAGCGCCAAACCTGTAAAATATAGCGGCTGAGCCATATTGGTGAGCATGTACCTGGGTCTTAATTTCTTTAGTCCTGAAGATAACGGAGAAATTTAATGTCCATCGCTGAACGGCATATTTAACCCCAAGTTCCTGAGAAAATGCCAGCCTGTTAGGAGTAAAAGTAACGGGGCCTTTATCATCCCTGAACATCCCTCCCTGGATGGTGGCGTCATACGCAATAAAATGGATCGAGGGCTTTGCAAAGAAGAAAAGTTCTTTCTGAGGGATGCTGTCCCGGGTATTACCGGAAATTCTGCTGTTGGTCATCACTGACTGAAACAGCTGATTGATCTTGCCTGCACGGAATACTATTCCTGCTCCCGCTCCCGAAAATGTATTTCCTGCCGTTGCATAACCGCTGAAGCTAAGATCAATGTCTGAAGAAGAGGGCCGGAACAACAGGCGGGTATAGTCAAACCCGGCATTCAGTCCTGCTTCGTTTTTTACCTGGTACTGCCATCCATTCACTTCGTAAAACCCTACTACACTATGCAGGAGCTTTTGCGCATCTTTCCCTAAAGCTGCCGGGCCAATTGTTCCCGCATTCAGAGAAACCTGGAAAATCTGCTCATTCTGAAGGAACCAGTTGAATTTGAAGCCGCCATAGAGGTATGCTGCAAAGGGCCGGTCGACAAAAGAGATGTCAGGAATGTAACCAGATTGCGCATTATACATGTATTGTCCCGCTTCAGCTTCCCAGACCTTCTTCACAACAGCCGATCCGGCAGCAGGAGCTTTCATGGCGTGTCTGAAGGTGATAAAAAGTCCGTTCGTGTAATACCTGTCCTGTCCGTATGCCAGGTAGGCATCATTATCACTGCGGAACCCGAATTCATTTGCAAAGTTTCTGGTCTGGGAAAATGACGGGCAAACAAACAGCAGGAGCAAGCTGGCTATATAAACTAATTTCATAAAGTGATTCTGTCTGGTCTGGCACATGGATCATACCGGGCATGAAGGTAATAAAAATGGGCAAAATGCAAGGTTTGAATTTGCATTTTGCCCACTAAATACCGGCGGTCTTTTAACCCGCAGACTTCCCTATGGAAGAGTGACCTTCTCCATGAGGGTTAAATCAATAGGGTCTTTTACTTTTTCATTGGTGAGGGCTAGATCAATAACCTCCTTCATCTCATTCACATAATGAAAAACGAGGTCTTTGATGTAATCCTCTTTTATCTCCAGGATATCTTTACGGTTGGATTTTGAAAGGATGATCTCTTTGATATTCGCTCTTTTAGCTGCCAGGATCTTTTCTTTTATACCGCCGACAGGCAACACTTTTCCCCTTAATGTAATTTCTCCCGTCATCGCCAGGTGGGTTTTAACCCTTCGCTGTGTAAATGCCGACGTTAAAGCCGTCAGCATCGTAATTCCGGCAGATGGGCCATCTTTAGGAGTTGCCCCTGCCGGTACATGCACATGAACATCCCACAGATCGAAAAGCCGGTTGTCGATATTAAACTTCCGGGAATGTGCCTTCAGGTAAGCCATTGCTATAGCAGCGGATTCCTTCATCACATCTCCCAGGTTGCCTGTAAGGGAAAGTTTTCCTTTGCCCGGGCTAAGGCTCGCTTCAATGAACAGAATATCTCCGCCCACCTGAGTCCAGGCAAGCCCGGTAACTACACCGGCTACTTCGTTTCCTTCATACAGGTCTTTATCAAAAAAAGGAGCTCCTAAAATGGATTCTACATCTCCTTTGTTTAATAAAGAGTTATATTCCTGCTCCATCGCGATCTTTGTGGCCACTCCTCTTACCACCGAGCCGATTTTCTTTTCAAGTCCCCTGACACCCGATTCCCTGGTGTAGTCTTCAATGATCTTTTCTATAACCGCCGGTTTCAGCGTGACGTCTTTTTTGCTGAGCCCGTGCTGTTCCAGTTGTTTGGGAAGTAAATGCTGCTTGGCAATTTCAATTTTTTCCTCGATCGTGTAGCCGTTAACTTCAATGATCTCCATCCTGTCGAGCAAAGCAGGCTGGATGGAACTGAGAGAGTTGGCCGTGGCAATAAACATGACATTTGAAAGATCATAGTCGAGTTCAACATAGTGATCATAAAATGCATTGTTCTGCTCCGGATCTAAAACCTCCAGCAGGGCAGAAGACGGGTCGCCACGAAAATCATTGCCCACCTTGTCTATTTCATCAAGCACGAAGACCGGATTCGATGTCCCCGCCTTTTTAATGGACTGGATAATCCTGCCAGGCATCGCTCCGATGTAAGTTTTCCTGTGTCCGCGTATTTCTGCCTCATCACGGATGCCGCCTAAAGCTACACGGACATATTTTCTTCCCAGTGCCCGGGCAATTGATTTGCCGAGAGAGGTTTTTCCAACTCCCGGAGGGCCTGCCAGGCAGAGGATCGGGGCCTTCATGTTGTTCCTGAGCTTCAGAACCGCAAGATATTCAATGATCCTGCGTTTTACTTTCTCAAGACCATAATGATCTTTATTCAGGATTTTTTCCGCCCGCTTCAGGTCGAAGTTGTCTTTAGAGAACTCTGACCAGGGCAGATCCAATACCAGCTCCAGGTAATTCACCTGAACGGAATAATCGGCAGCAGCCGGGTTCATACGCCCGAGTTTATCCAGCTCTTTGCTGAAGTGCCCTTTAATTTCCTTACTCCATTTCTTTTTTGCTGCACGTTCGCGCAGGTTCTCCAGCTCAAGATCGGGTGAATTTCCTCCAAGTTCCTCCTGGATGGTCTTAAGCTGCTGGTTAAGGAAATATTCTCTCTGTTGTTTATCGAGGTCCGTCCTCACTTTAGACTGGATCTGGTTTTTGAGCTCCAGCATCTGGAGTTCAGCTGTGAGCTGTTCCAGCACCATTTTAGCCCTGTCACGGAGATTAGCCAGTTCGAGCATCTGCTGCTTCACCGGAACGTCGGCGTTCATATTAGACGAAATGAAGTTTATCAGAAACGAGGTGCTCTCAATATTTTTGATAGCAATACTGGCTTCACTGGGCAGGTTAGGCGACATCTGGATGATCTGCATCGCCATTTCCTTTATCGAAGCAACCATGGCCTTAAACTCCTTATCTGCCTTTGGCCTTATTTCTTCAAATTTATCGACAGTAGCCTTAATATAGGGTTCATTCTGAACTTCTTCTCCTAACCGGAAGCGCTGCTTTCCCTGTATGATAACCGTGGTACTGCCATCAGGCATTTGCAGCATTTTTATAATGAGAGCAACTGTTCCTACGGTGTTGAGCTGGTCGAAAGAGGGATCTTCTATTGCTACATCCCTTTGGGATACTACACCAATGGTACGGTCACCTTTATATGCGTCCTTAATAAGCTTAATTGACTTGTCTCTTCCAACCGTGATCGGAATAACAACGCCTGGAAATAAAACGGTATTGCGGAGCGGCAATATCGACAAAACTTCGGGCGTTTGTTCATTATTCATTTCCTCTTCGTCTTCCTGGGACATCAGGGGAAAGAATTCTGTATCTTCATTGATAATGGGTAACGACTGATTAAAATCCATTCAATTCATTTTTCGCCGTCAATATGACAGTGTTAAATTTAAAATTTATTGTAAACTACTAATGAGAACTATGCTGCAAGGGCTATGCCAATCAGTTTAATTTAGATACTGGAAGCTTAATTATGATCAGGTGGTAAAAGTAAGAAAATTAACCTGTAAAAACGTCATGACTCATTGAATTCCCCGGCGCCTGTACTTGCTGTCTATTCACAAGTTCATCCGTCCGGAGACGTATTAAACTTAATCAATATCCCTCTTAATCCAAACCAGGCACACCCTGAACAGGGGAGATGGGCGGCATAGAGGCAGACCTGCATCGAATTGGTGCCGGCCTGACATGAATCCGGTATCTCTGAAACTGATTTTGATTTGATATTGAGCTTGTTCGGGATTACTTAAAACAAAAGAGCTATGTTTGTTCTTTATTACGACATTGTTACAACAGGTAAAAGAAACGAACTATAGTTTGTAAATAAGAAAAAATAGAAATAATATTACCTGTTCATTCGTTATAAGTTAAAGCTAATTTTCAATGAAAGTAATTGCATCGATTTTAACTCTTGTACTTCTGGTAAATGGAGTTTCCAAAGCACAACAAAATCAGGACATTAAGAATAATTATGTAAAACTGGGGCAAAAAGCCGTCATCGATGGTAAATTTAAGGAAGCAGTTACACATCTTGAGAAAGCAATGCCGGCAGAAGCAAACAATGCCGAGGTTTTATATATGCTCGGGTATTCTTACTACCATACCGGTGACTATCCCAAAGCGGTAAGCACTTTTGGTCAGGTGATTTCGCTTAAACCTAATAACGTTTCTGCCTACTATTACCGCGGAAAAGCGCGGAACATTATGGGAAACCAGGTTTCAGCGTCAAATGCCGAGCGTGATAAGTTGCTTCAGGCTTCAATCCGTGATTTCAGTAAAGCCATTGAATTAAATGGCGAAGATTTGAAGTTGTTTCAGAACAGAGCCCTTGCTTACCGCGATTATGGTATTCTGAAAGGACAGAAGGTTGCTAAATTGTATGACAAAAACGCAGCAGAAGGTGCTTTTAAAGCTTGCCTGGATGATCTTCAGCATTTACTGGATGCTACTCCGGGCAGAAAGGATATCACAGACGAGATGAAGAAAGCCAAGGTGTATATGGCCAACCTGGATCGTTAATTTTTGCATTATAACAGAAAAGGGGCTGTGTCGGTCGACACAGCCCCTTTTCTGTTATAACAGCTTATCTTTTTTATTCATACTCCCGTCTTCAGACAACTCACCCCTCTTATCTCCTCCCTCCGAAATCCTGTACCCAGTAATAATTCTCCATTGAAATGCCCACTTCTCTGAATGAAGCGTTCATCAGGTTCCGGCAATGGCCTTCACTTTTAAGCCAGCCTTCCATTACTTCCTTTATAGATCTTTGCCCCCATGCAATATTCTCGCCCACTGCATAATGGCTGAATCCCTTTATGGTGTACCCTGCGTTCATGATCCGGTCTTTGCTGGTCCTTCCTGATTTACTGACGTGGCTGAAATATTTCTGCCGGTTCATATCCCTGGCATGCAGAAAAGCGGCGGTTTCCAGTTGTGTGTTCCATGTCAGGGATGGCACCGGGGGCATAAAGGTATTTCCGCAATTACATCCTTTGCTTCTTATAGTATTTATTCTTTGAAGGAATTCCTGCTGGAATGCATTTCCCGGCTGAGTAGTACTTTGTGTATTTTGTCTTGCCTGCGTCCCCGCTGTCGGGAATGGGATGCCGCATGAATTTAATAATATCAATAAAAAGAATCCTGTTGCTAATAATTTCATATCTCCTCAACTCTTCTCTGATCTGCTTCCGGTATATTAATTTAAAAACAGAATGAAAAACAGAAAAAAACCGTTCTTGCTTTATATAAGAACAATTTACTAACGCAAAACCCCCGGAATTATTGAGTGTTTTTTTTATCGCAGATCTTCCGGAAAAATGAAAACTACAGGAAGCGGGAAATCCTACCGGAGCTTACCCTCAATGACATAGCGGTGAGCGCCTAATAGTTTTATATCCTGATGCTTCTCAATCCGGTAAAGTGAGTCGGGAAAGTACTCCAGTGATTCTTCTGAAGAATAGAGAAGATTACTCGTTTTGTTATGAATGCCGATCAGGACGGTTTTTCCTGACGCGTTTTTTTTAATGCTTATCAATCGTGTCCGGAGCCCTTCCTCTACAGCTGTATAGGTTGTTATATCTGCTTTTTGTGTTACCTCATAGCTGTCCCTCCAGGAGGGTTTGTTGATGTCGGATGCTGAAAAGAGCGCGAGTTCATTTTCCCAGTTAGCAATCCGGATGTTTTTCTTTTCAGATGTCGAGTCATCCGTGATCATTTTGGCGACCATAGGCTTTGAGGCAGACAGCCTGGATGCTTCTGAATTGAAAAAGCCCCTGATATCAAAATATGTATTTTTGATATCAGGAGCCTGGTCAGCTGACTTACACGCGGTAAGGGCAGCTATAAGTATAAGGATTGAATGAGTTTTTTTAAACCAAGACATTCCCCGTCATTTTCTCCGGAATTGCAACTCCCAGGATCTGCAATACTGTAGGAGCAATATCGCCCAGTTTACCGTCTTTGATTTGCTTGTGGTCTTTATCAATGAGGATACAGGGCACAAGATTCGTTGTATGTGCAGTATTGGGAGAACCATCTGCGTTGATCATAAAATCAGCGTTCCCGTGATCTGCCAGGATGATAAAGGAGTACCCCGATTCAAGTCCGGTCTCTACCACCTGTCTCAGACAGCCGTCAACCGTTTCTACTGCTTTTACTACCGCTTCAAAAACTCCTGTATGCCCAACCATATCGGGGTTTGCGAAATTCAGACAAACGAAGTCTGGTTTGTTTTCCGGTAATTCCTCACAGATCGCATCCCTGATTCCTTCAGCACTCATTTCCGGTTTCAGATCGTAAGTTGCTACTTTAGGCGACGGAATAAGAATTCTTTTTTCTCCTTCAAATTCTTTTTCACGGCCTCCTGAAAAGAAGAACGTTACGTGAGGATATTTTTCAGTTTCTGCGATTCTGACCTGTGTCTTTCCGTTTCTTCCAAGAACCTCACCCAGTGTATCGGTCAGATCTTCTTTTCTAAACACCACTTCCACGTTTTTAAAAGTCTCATCATAACTGGTCATGGTGATATAACGCAGCTTAAGGGGTTCAAGATGATACTCCGGAAATGCCTTTTGTGTCAGGGCAACGGTGATTTCACGGCCACGGTCGGTTCTGAAATTGAAACAGATCACAACGTCACCTTCCTGAATTGTTGCCACAGGGCTGCCCCCGTCAGTTACTTTCACTACGGGTTTCAGGAACTCATCTGTTACTCCGTCTTTATAAGATTCTTCTATTGTTGTTTTTAGATTCGTACTGGGTTTTCCGATTCCATGCACAAGCAGATCATATGCTTGCTTTACTCTTTCCCAGCGGTTATCTCTGTCCATTGCATAATATCTTCCAATGAGGGAAGCTATCTGAACAGGAGAATTTTCGAGGTGTTTCTCGAGTTTTTCAACGTAGCCGGCGCCTCCGTTCGGATCTGTATCACGGCCATCCAGGAAAGCGTGAACAAACACGTCTGTCAGTCCCGCAGCTTTAGCTGCATCACATAAACCAAATACGTGCTTAATGTGGGAGTGAACCCCACCATCAGACAGAAGTCCGATAAAGTGAACT
This sequence comes from Pararcticibacter amylolyticus, assembly GCF_003130405.1. Lineage (GTDB taxonomy): Bacteria > Bacteroidota > Bacteroidia > Sphingobacteriales > Sphingobacteriaceae > Arcticibacter > Arcticibacter amylolyticus. The sequence goes on along the minus strand of NZ_QEAS01000003.1, from coordinate 28,118 downwards.
TTCTTATTCTCTGCCTTCGCATTGGAAAATGCATTTTGAAGAACCGGGTTGCTAAGGAGCTCGCCATCATCCACAGCCTTATGGATCCGTCCGAGTTCCTGGTAAACCACGCGGCCTGCTCCAAGGTTCATGTGTCCCACTTCCGAATTACCCATTTGTCCCTCTGGAAGCCCCACAGCCATACCCGAAGCCTCAAGCTTTGAATTAGGATAAGTAGCCACCAGATGATTAAAAAAGGGTGTATGTGATGCTAATATAGCATTTGATTTATCGGCCTTGCCGTAGCCCCAGCCGTCCAGTATAATAAGTGCTAATCTTTTTGTTTCCACAAGGCAAATATACATTTGAATTATTCGGATACAAAGTGACTTGTGTCATATTTGATGCCTTTAGGGCACGAACAAATGATGTAGAATAAATGTATTTATTAATTTAGCGCCCATGAAAGAAGAAAGAGACTTACTTTTTAAATTTATAAAGGATGCATTAAGTGAGGATGTGGGGGATGGTGATCATACCTCACTTGCTACTATTCCCCTCGAAGTGAATGGGAAGGCTAAACTCCTGATTAAGGAAAAGGGTATTCTTGCGGGGGTTGATGTGGCTCTTGAAATCTTCAGGGTGGTTGATCCGGGATTAAAAGCGGAGGTTTTTATCAGGGATGGTGCGGAAGTAAACCCCGGCGATGTTGTGCTGGTGGTGGCCGGGGATGTTCATTCGATACTGAAGGCGGAACGCCTGGTTCTGAACATCATGCAGAGAATGAGCGGGATAGCAAGCGTGACTAACAGGATTGTCAGATCCCTGGAAGGCACCGGCACCAAAGTGCTCGATACCAGAAAGACCACTCCTAATATGCGTTTTCTGGAGAAGATGGCTGTCAGGATAGGCGGCGGGGTAAATCACCGGACCGGCTTGTACGACATGATCCTGATCAAGGATAATCATGTTGACTACGCGGGGGGAATTAAACCAGCGCTCCGGGCAACAAAGAAATACCTCGAAGAGAAAAAACTGAACATTCCCGTCGAAATTGAGGTTAGGAATATAGATGAGCTGATGGAGGTGACAGAACTGGGTGGAGTAGACAGGATCTTACTTGATAATTTTAATTATGATCAGCTGAGGGAAGCTGTCAGGCTTATAGCAGGGAGGTTTGCAACAGAGGCTTCGGGCGGGATAACAGAGGATAATGTTGCCGAATATGCCCGCTGCGGTGTGGATTACATATCGATGGGCGCTTTAACGCATTCTGTTAAGAGTCTGGACATCAGCCTTAAGGCTTTTTAATTTGTTATAAATGATAGATTGCATTATTTTGACTTTTCTTTTTTAGTATAATTGCAGGCTGAATGATATCCATATATTCTGTTTCGGCGCTCATTGCTGCTTATTTGTTTGGATCAATTCCCAGTGCTGTATGGATTGGTCAGGCCTTTTACGGAATCGATGTCCGCGAATATGGCAGTGGCAACGCTGGAGCGACCAATACCTTTCGGGTGCTCGGTAAAAAGGCGGGTATTGCCGTCATGATTATTGATATATTAAAGGGATTTACCGCTACAAATCTTGCTTATTTCATAGGTCTTTCAGTCACCGGGCCTCAGAATTCCATCCAGTTCGTCAACTACCAGCTAGCCCTGGGTATTACGGCAGTTATGGGACATTTATTTCCCGTATTCGCCGGCTTCAGGGGAGGGAAGGGAATTGCCACTTTGTTTGGGATGGTTCTGGCAGTACACTTTGATGCAGCCTTATTCTGTGTATCCGTATTTTTGATCGTGCTGCTGATCTCAAAGTACGTCTCGCTTAGCTCGATTATAGCAGGTTTTTCTTTTCCGCTGAGCATCATATTTGTTTTTCATTCCCCCTTACGTTCGGTGGTACTTTATGGAATGTGTATTTGTGTTCTGATACTGGTAACACACCAGAAAAATATAGAACGCCTGCTTCGCGGCAAGGAATCAAAGGTGAATGTTTTCAGGAAAAAAACAGCTTGAGCCTGTTGTCTGTTAAGGTACAAAATAGATTGATCAATGAAACGAATTAAAACATTTAGTACAGTTATAGCTATTGCTTTTACCGCCGCATGTTCAACAGTGCCCCTCACGGGAAGGAGACAGTTTAATGTGGCAAACTCACAGGAAATTCAACAGCAGGCAGTTGCTTCTTATAAAGAATTTCTGAAAGACCCAAAGACGAAAGTAGTATCTTCCGGTACAGATGCTCAGCGGGTTAAAGCTGTCGGTACCCGTATCGCCAGTGCAATTGAGAAATATTTAAGGGAGAACGGCTATGCCAACCAGTATAGTTTTAGCTGGGAGTTTAATCTTGTTCAGAGTACGGATATTAACGCATGGTGTATGCCGGGAGGTAAAGTTGCCGTTTATACAGGAATTATGCCTGTAGCTAAGACGGATGACGGATTAGCTACAGTTATGGGACATGAAATAGCACATGCTATCGCACGCCATACGGAAGAACGTTATTCTCAGACTATGGGAGCCCAGGCGCTCGGAGGAGTGGTAGGAGCCGCTGCCGGATCCGAAGCTATCAACCAGCTCTACGGCCTCGGTGGTCAGCTTGCTCTTCTTAAATATGGCCGCAGCCAGGAATCTGAAGCAGACAGACTGGGTTTGATATTCATGGCAATGGCAGGATACAATCCTAATGCAGCTGTTTCTTTCTGGCAGAGAATGGCGTCTTCTAAACAAGGCAACGGAGCTCCTCCTGAATTTCTTAGTACGCACCCAAGTGATGCAACAAGGATTGCAGACATCCAAAAGCGTCTGCCGGAAGCTTTAAAATATTACAAAAAATAGTATCAGAAGTCTTATAAATACCTGTCCGGGGTATTTCAAAGATTTCATTCGTAGATAAATAAAAAGAGGGTGTGTCATCACATCCTCTTTTTATTTATAGCAAGTCTTCCCGCGCTCAGTTCTCCTCCTCTTCTTCAAAAGAAGTTCCCAATGTCTCCAGTATTGCCTTCGCTTTGAGCAGGCATTCTTCATATTCTTTTTCCGGCTCTGATGCAAATGTGATCGCACTGCCGGTTTGGAATGAAAGATATCCGGATTCTGAATCATATAGCAGTGTCCTGATAACGACATTCATATCGAAATCCCCTTCCGGAGTGAAATATCCCACTGCCCCCGAGAATATTCCTCTCCTGGTCCGTTCAAATTCCTCTATGAGCTCCATAGCCCTTACTTTCGGCGCGCCTGTCATCGACCCCATGGGGAAAGCACAGCTTATAATTTCTGTATTGTCAGTATCTTCTGAAACCTCGCACGTAACTGTCGAAATCATTTGATGAACCTGCCTGAAAGAATAAATACCAAACAACTCGTCTACTTTCACCGTTCCGGGGAGAGCACACCTGGTGAGGTCGTTTCTCACCAGATCAACGATCATGACATTTTCAGATTGCTCTTTCGGATTGTTTCTTAGCTCTTCCTTCAGACGGAGATCTTCCTGTAAATCGTCACTGCGCCGTGCCGTACCTTTGATCGGCTGGGAGATGATCTTATTTCCCCTTCTGCAAAGGAATCTTTCGGGGCTTGCAGAAATGATAAACTTGCTGTGATATTTAAAGAATACTGAAAATGGAGCAGCGGAAAGATTGTTGAGCATTTTAAAGGCGCTCATTGGATCTATGGATACATCTTCGGCATAGAACTCCTGGCAGAAATTGAGCTCGTAAATGTCTCCTCTCGCTATATGATCTTTTATCCGGTTGACAGTGCTGACATATTCGCCGCGTTTAAAACGCTTTCTTATAGGCTTTTTAAGCGCGGGGGGAGCAGGGTGGGCGGCTATTTCAGCTTCGATCTGTGAAGCTAAGCCTGATGTGGCGGATAAAATTTCTACCTGTTGCCCCCTGATGATCAGGATATGGCTTGGAATAAAAAAGAAGAGATCATCGAAGCCGAGATGGTCCTGTCTGTCTGAATGAAGTTCTTCAAGTTCATTTTTCAGATCATAAGCGAGGAAACCGGGAATCCAGCCACTATGCTCATGCAGGAAGCCCTTCAGTTTTTCCAGTACCTGGTTGCCGCCGGCGCCTTTAACTTCAGCGTTCAGGCCTGCGGCTATCAGCACATCAAAAGAGGTGCAGCCGTCTTTATATCCGTTTGAATCAAAATAACAGGCCACTTCGTGAGAAGTGGCCCATTGTAGTGCTTTTTCCTTGAAAACAGCTATATCATCCGGATAATGGTATGATGCATTCATCTCCGGAGTATATGGATTAACTCAATACAAGAGTCTGAACGCGGTCTGGTCCTACAGAAAGATATTTCACCGGAACGCCGAGTTGTTTTTCGATATATTTCACATAAGCCATCAGCTTATCAGGAACTTCCTCCAGTGTTTTGATCCCTGTCAGGTCTTCATGCCAGCCGTCAATTTCTTCGAAAACAGGTTCAGCTTTCACCGTACAGATGTCATATGGCATATAGTCGATCTCTTCGCCATTATATTTGTAGTGGGTACAGGCGTAGATCTTTTCAAAACCGCTCATCACGTCAGCCTTTGTCATCACCAGTTCTGTCACACCGTTCAGCATGACAGCATACCTGAGGGCCGGGATATCGATCCATCCGCAACGGCGCGGACGGCCGGTTGTGGCTCCGAACTCGTGGCCTACACGACGAAGTTCTTCTCCGGTTTCATCAAACAGCTCGGTGGGGAAAGGACCGCCTCCCACGCGGGTACAGTATGCCTTAAAGATACCAATGACAGATCCTATTTTATTTGGAGCTACTCCTAATCCGGTACAGGCACCTGCTGTGGTCGTATTAGACGAGGTAACAAAAGGATAAGATCCGAAATCTACATCCAGAAGAGTACCCTGAGCGCCTTCTGCAAGAACTGTTTTGCCTTCACTTAAATACTTATTTACGAAATGCTCACTGTCAACCTGAGGGATCGTCTTGAGAAATTCAATCGCTTCAAAAAATGCCTTTTCTTTTTCTGAAAAGTCAGGAATTTCACCATAGTGAGCAAGAATTGACTTATGCTTGCCTACAAGCTTTTCATAACGGTCCTGGAAGTCCGCAAGAAGTGTGTCTCCAACGCGCAGTCCGTTACGTCCTGTTTTATCCATGTAGGTAGGCCCGATCCCTTTAAGGGTAGAACCAATCTTTCCTTCACCCATCTTACTTTCAGACGCAGCGTCGAGAAGCTGGTGAGTTGGAAGAATAAGATGTGCCTTACGCGCAATAACAAGCTTTCCGGCTGCCACGGGATCAAATCCGTTTTTTTTCAGTCCGTCGAGTTCCCGTTTCAGGATAATGGGGTCTATCACGACTCCGTTCCCGATCAGGTTCATATTTTTATCGTTAAAAATACCCGAAGGAATGGTGTTCAGAACATATTTCTGATTATCAAACTCAAGGGTATGTCCGGCATTGGGGCCACCCTGAAAACGTGCAATTAAATCGTACTTGGGGCTAAGAACATCAACAATTTTTCCTTTACCTTCGTCGCCCCACTGAAGGCCTAACAATACATCAACAGCCATGAATAATTTGGAATGTTTTAATTTTTTAAATAGGATTCACAGTGACCTTCCTTTAACTTGGAACAGTTACCGTAAAGATTCAGAGAATGGTGTTTAATCTCAAATTTCAGAAGATCCCCCATCATGCTTTGAATCTGTCCAACACGGGGATCGCAGAATTCAACTACCTTCCCGCAGTCGATACATATGATATGGTCATGCTGTTTGTATCCGTAGGACTTTTCAAACTGGGCCATGTTTTTTCCAAACTGATGTTTGGTGACCAAATCACAGGAAACAAGAAGTTCCAGGGTATTGTAAACCGTTGCACGGCTTACCCTGTATTTCTTATTTTTCATGTGGATATATAGAGATTCAACGTCAAAGTGATCGTTTCTTGAATATATTTCTTCGAGAATGGCAAAACGTTCAGGCGTTTTTCTCAGATTTTTATTTTCGAGATAAGCCTCGAAAATTTTCTTTACCATTGCTATAGTTTCTTGTAAAGGCATGTCTATTCCCCTGAGTCAGCGTTCAAAGTTATTTAAAAATTTAAGAATTCTTAAATTTCGTGCAATAATAATGATGTCAGGAAGCTTTGAATATTTTCTGAGGCTCAGAATCAAAGCGGGTAACCGACGTGACTCCTTTAACCTGCCTTAATTTCTTTATCAGGTTTTCCAGGTGAATGGTGTCGTTTACGTAAACCATGATCGAACCTTCAAAAATTCCTTCATTACTGTCAACCGTTATCGAACGCATATTTACTTTGAAGTCATTTGATATCACCGTAGTGAGCTTATTGATGAGCCCCACCTCGTCAATTCCTGTAATGCGCAGGCCGGTGAGGAATGCCAGTTCTTTTTGAGATGTCCATTTCGCTTTTACCACCCGGTAACCGTAGTTCGCCATTAATTTTGTCGCATTCGGGCAGTTTGTACGATGGATCTTAATTCCGTCATTAACGGTTATAAAACCGAAAACGTCATCGCCGGGGATCGGATTACAACAGGACGAGAGCTTGTAGTCGATCACCTGCATATCTTCCCCTATCAATAAAGTATCGCTGTCCTTCGTTTTTACTTTATTGATAATGCCCTCTATCTGGCTCGAATCAATCCGCTCAGGAGTACGGTTTTCGACGGTCTTCTCTGATGCCTGGAACTCTTTGAGGGTTTTCAGGTCAAACGACCCTTTTGCAATATTGTAGAAGAGGTCGAGAGTTGATCCGAACTTGAAATAATTGGCGATTTTATGGATGTTCTCGGTATTGTAAGTGATTTTGAGTGATTTAAGCTTTCGCTCCAGGATTTCTTTTCCTTCCTCCGCAACCCGCCGTTTTTCCTCCTTAAGAGAGGATTTGATCTTTGCCTTTGCTTTGGCGGTGACTACAAAGTTCAGCCAGTCTTCTTTCGGACTTTGTTTCGAGGATGTAATGATCTCCACCTGGTCTCCGTTCTGAAGCTGATGCGAAAGCGGAACAAGCTTATGATTAACCTTGGCACCGATACATTTTGCGCCAAGGTCTGAGTGGATCTCGAAGGCAAAGTCGAGCGCTGTTGCTCCAAGCGGCAGCTGCATCAGTGCCCCCTTGGGAGTAAAGATGAAGATCTCGTCGGAGAACAGGTTCATTTTGAAATCATCCAGGAAGTCCAGGGCATTCGATTCCGGATTCTTAAGTAGTTCTCTTACCTTTTGTATCCATTGGTCAAGGCCGCTGTCTGACGAGGATTCCTTGTATTTCCAGTGAGCTGCAAACCCCTTTTCCGCAATTTCATTCATCCTCTGGGTTCTGATCTGAACTTCTACCCATTGTCCTTTCGGACCCATCACCGTGGTATGCAGTGATTCATATCCGTTGGCTTTGGGTGATGAAACCCAGTCGCGCAGGCGGTCGGGATTGGGCCTGTAAAGATCCGTAACAATTGAGTACGCTTTCCAGCAGTCGGCCTTTTCGTGCTCAGGCTTGCTGTCCAGGATAATACGGATTGCAAAAAGATCGTACACTTCTTCGAAAGGGATCCCCTTTTTTCTCATCTTATTCCAGATGGAATGGATAGACTTCGGCCTGCCATAAACGTTGGCATGCAATCCCTGTTCTATCAGTATCTCGCGTATCGGGCCTACAAAAGCCTGTATGTAAAGCTCCCTCTCTGCCTTTTTCTCGTTAAGCTTCCTTGCAATGAACTTATACGTTTCTGATTCTGTATATTTCATCGAAAGATCTTCGAGCTCTGATTTCATGGCATAAAGCCCCAGCCTGTGCGCCAGCGGAGCATACAGGTAAATGGTTTCAGAAGATATCTTCAGCTGCTTGTCCCGCGGCATGTGATCCATCGTCCGCATGTTATGAAGCCGGTCCGCCAGCTTGATCAGGATCACCCTCACGTCATCAGCGAGGGTAAGCAGCATCTTTCTGAAGTTTTCGGCTTGCAGGGAACTGTTATAATCGAACACACCGGAGATCTTTGTTAACCCGTCGATAATCTTCGCGACCTTCTTTCCGAATTCACGTTCTATTTCCTCCAGTGTAACAGCGGTGTCCTCTACAACATCATGCAAAAGGGCGCACACAATAGAAGTGGTGCCCAGTCCAATTTCCTCCGCAGCAATTTGAGCAACAGCAATAGGGTGGTAAATGTAAGGTTCGCCTGATTTACGGCGCATATCCTTATGGCTTTCCAGTGCGAGTTCAAAAGCCTGCCTGATCATGCGCTTGTCTCCCTTTTGCATGGTAGGCTTACAGGCTTTTAAAAGCGCTCTGTACCGCTTTAATATTTCTTTTTTCTCAGCTTCAAGATCGATCACTAATTCGTTCATCGTCAGTTCTAACCCCTTTCAAAAAAAATAACGTTGTAACTTATAACATATTGGGTTACAATTTCGTACTATATGTAATTAATATTTGTGCGAAATAACATTATTTTTGTACTAACTAAGATATGAAAATTTTTCCTTTTTTCCTTGTATTGGGTCTGAATTTCGTGAGTTTTGCGTATGCACAGGATAAATTTGACCCTCATGCGAAGGGCAAAAATGATACCATTCGCGTGGCTGTCACAAAGGATGATGCCGGAGAGTTTATTCCCTGGATACCCCTGGCCGACGTAAATATTAATAATACCAGGATCTTTGCATCTGCGGAAGACAGAAGCCGCTATCTGAGGCTGAGATATAACGTACTGAAAGTATTGCCTTATGCGAAATATGCCCGCAACCGCTATAGCAGGCTGCATGACGACCTCGCGTTAACCCAGAATAAGAAACAACAGAAGGTATTGGTAAAAGCCTGCGAAAGGGAAATTAAGGATATGTTTAACCGTGAGGTGAAGAATATGACGATCTCACAGGGAGAGATCCTTATTAAACTGGTTGACAGAGAGACGGGCAACAGCAGCTATGAACTTGTTCGTCAGTTGAAAGGCGGCTTTACTGCATTCTGCTATCAGTCAGTGGCCCGCCTGTTTGGTCATAACCTCAAGCAAAAGTACGATCCACAGCAGGAAAGGGATATTGAGAACATTATTCAGCAGTACGGATATTACGCCGATTCTCCATACCGCTTCAATTAATACTGTTCACCCTTCTTTTATTTCTGTTTAATTTAAGTCATTATTAGGCTGATTTACCTTGTCATGGCCTGCTCAAAGCCTTGCCGCTGC
>NZ_QEAS01000003.1:18179-18916 GCF_003130405.1 Pararcticibacter amylolyticus | reverse complement strand
CAGGCTGAAAGGTTGTATAGATATGAAATTAGACATTCTTGTTATAGCTGCGCACCCGGATGATGCAGAACTCAGTTGTTCCGGTACTTTGTTAAAACATAAGGCTTTAGGAAAAAAGACGGGGATCATAGATCTCACAAGAGGGGAGCTGGGCACCCGCGGTACAGCCGAAACCAGGGACGGCGAAGCTGCTGCTGCCGCTGAAATACTGGGCCTGGAAATCAGGGAAAACCTTCGGATGAGAGACGGTTTCTTCCGCAACGATGAAGAACATCAGCTACAGGTGGTTCAGAAGATCAGGCAGTATCAGCCGGAAATCATTATCGCGAATGCCGTCACCGACCGTCATCCGGATCATGCCCGGGCTGCATCTCTTGTTAACGACGCCGTATTCCTTTCCGGATTGATTAAGATCAAAACCCAGCTCGAAGGTTCAGAGCAGGAAGCGTGGCGCCCGCGGCTGCTGCTGCATTTTATTCAGAATACCTATATCGTTCCCGATATTCTTGTCGACATTACACCCTACTGGGACCAGAAAATCGCCTCGATAGCAGCATACAAAACACAATTTTACAACCCTGATTACCAGGACGAAAATCAAACGTTCATATCCACCCCCGATTTCGCCGACTTCATAGAAGCCAAAGCAAGGGAACTCGGCAAAAACATCAATACAACCTTTGCCGAAGGCTTCACCAGCAGCAAGTTGCTTGGAGTGGAGAATTTATTTGAATTAC
>NZ_QEAS01000003.1:17972-18076 GCF_003130405.1 Pararcticibacter amylolyticus | reverse complement strand
GAAAGATATTCCGTTCCATTGAATTTTAGAAGCATCAAATTTCAAAGTGAATTATTTGAGGTATGGTAACAAATTTTATCCTCATCATTCAGGCACCTCATACG
>NZ_QEAS01000003.1:16174-17837 GCF_003130405.1 Pararcticibacter amylolyticus | reverse complement strand
TCTAACGTAACTCATTAAGCGCCGCCTCCATAATCTCCATCCCCTGGTCAATATGTTCGTTTTCTATGATGAGGGCTGGCCTGAACCTGATGGAATGGGTGCCGCAGCCGATGAACATGGCATTTTTTTCAATCCCTTTTCTGATAAATTTATCCCTTGTAAGCGTATCGGGAAAGTCAAACGCTGTAAGTAAACCCCGGCCGCGTACGTTGGATATGACCGGGAAATTCTGGGAAAGCTCTTTAAGGCAATTCTGAAGATAAAGGCCGGTGCTGGCTGCATTCTCAACCAGTTTGTCTTCTTCGATGATCTGGAGGATCTTCGAAGCACGCACCATATCAACCAGGTTGCCTCCCCATGTCGAGTTGAGGCGGGAGGAGACGTTGAACACATTATGTTCTATTTCATCAACCTTGTTTCCGACAAGCATCCCGCAGACCTGCATTTTTTTTCCAAAAGCGATCGCGTCGGGCCGTGCTTTCTCACCAAAGTGTTCGTAGCACCAGAACTTGCCTGACAGGCCAACTCCTGTTTGCACCTCATCGTATATCAGAAAACACTCATTTTCATCGGCGAGTGTCCGCAGCTGTTCAAGAAATTCAGGTCTGACATGATTATCGCCGCCTTCTGCCTGTACCGGCTCAATGATAATTGCGCAGATGTCGTCCTTATTCTCCGCAAAGGCCTGCTTGATCTGATCAATTGCGCGGCTTTCGCGCAGGATCAGGTCATCGAGTTTTTCCTGGGTGAGCGGGAAGTGGACAAAAGGAGTGGAGATCCGCGGCCAGTTAAACTTCGCGTACCATTTCGTTTTATCCGGGTGTGTATTAGTAAGACTCATCGTGTATCCGGTTCGGCCATGAAAAGCATGTTCGAAGTGGATTACCTTAAACCCTTTCTCTTCAGAATGACCTTTCCTGAAGTTTTTCTGAACTTTCCAGTCCATCGCGGTCTTCAGGGCATTCTCAATTCCCAGCCCGCCGCCTGCAATAAAGAAAGCATGGGGCAGGTAATCCGGTATGCCTATGCGGGCAAAGGTTTCTACAAATTCAGCGTATTGTTGGGTGTATATGTCTGAATTAGATGGATTGCTTAAAGCCGCCAGCATCAGGTTTTTCTTAAACTCCTCATCCTCCAGCATTTTCGGGTGATTATAGCCAATAGGGACAGATGCGAAGCAGGTAAAAAAGTCAAGCATTTTTCTCTTGTACTTTGAGTCGTACATGTAGACCCCGCTACTTTTTTCCATGTCAAAAACAAGGTCATATCCGTCTGCCAGGATATGCTTACCGAGAGCTTTGTGAACGTTTTCTGATGAAACTGATAAGTTATACATTACATTTCCTCCGAAAACAAACTTAGATAAATTCATTTTATATGCAATATAATTGCCGGTGCATATACAATGAATTTATCAATCTCTCCTCAGTCATTGAAAATATTTTATAGAGGAAATTAAAAAAAGAGCCGCTCTTTTCCTGCATTACGAAATTTCCGCCTGGGGCATTGTAAAAGAGTCCCTCTTCAGTCCCAGTAAACCGAACAGTCCCCCGGTATGCACAGCCAGTATTTTGCTCTGCGGTGCGAAGTAGTCTCTTTCGATAAGATCAAAGAGCGCATACATCATTTTTCCGGTATACACCTGGTCAAGGAGAATCCCCGT
>NZ_QEAS01000003.1:662-16155 GCF_003130405.1 Pararcticibacter amylolyticus | reverse complement strand
ATAAACTGCAATAACGGGGGAGTAGCCTTAGCATACCCGCCGAAATGATAATCCTCATGGAAAATGAATTCCCGTTGTTCTTTCAGCATCCTGCTGATCTCTACTTTCAGAAAACCTGCGCCTTTAAGCACAGGTACTACATGCAGCGAAGCAGGAGAGCCGTGCTGATGTAATCCCCTCAGGATCCCCGCAACCGTGGCCCCGGTACCTGCCGCGCAAAAGATATGCTGATAATCCCCCCGCAGCTCATCAACCAGTTCGGCGCAGCCCCGGACTGCTTCTTCACCTGCTCCTCCTTCATCCACAAAATAAGCAGCAGGATCATTTGCAAAGGTCGTTTCAAACAGCGTTCTTTTGTCGCGGTATGTTTCCCGGTCAGTAAATATGAGCCGCATGCCGAACATCCTGCACAGGAATATCGTATCGCTTTCAACATCTTCACCTCTCACGAAGGCTGTAGCTTTAAGCCCGAACATCGCCGATGCGCAGGCTGTTGCCAGGAGGTGATTCGACCATACTCCTCCGAAAGTAACGAGGTGGTTTTTGTTTTCGCTTTTTGCCCTTATGAGGTTATATTTAAGTTTCCGCCACTTATTTCCTGAAATAAACGGGTGGATCATGTCGTCTCTTTTTATGAATACCCTGACCTGCTTGCTTTTAAAAAGCTCATGATGAAGTTCTTCTTCGGGGCTGTAAATAGGGAATGAAGGCATATGCTGTGATGAAAACGGTGCGATTTAAAACACGCCTAAAAATACTACTTTTGCCGGATGGTGGAAGAAGAAGAATTTCGCGAGGCAGAAGAGCAGGATTTATATGAACATCTGCGGGTGGTGGTCGACAAAGGGCAATCATTGATCAGGATCGATAAGTTCCTGATGCACCGTATGGAAAATGCCTCACGGAACCGGATTCAGGGCGCAATAGAGGCGGGGACGGTGCTGGTAAATGAGAAGACAATAAAGTCGAGCTACAAAGTGAAGCCCGGGGATGTCATCTCGGTAGTATTGCCCCATCCGCCACGCGACACAGAGGTTTATCCTGAGGATATTCCTCTTAATATTGTATACGAGGATTCAGACCTGCTGATCGTAAATAAGCCGGCGGGGATGGTGGTACATCCCGGGTATAATAACTATACAGGTACCCTGGTCAACGGCCTTGTGTTTCATTTTCAGCAGCTGCCTCAGCTGCCGGGTAACGATGGCCGTCCGGGCCTCGTTCACCGGATCGATAAAGATACCTCGGGCTTGCTGGTGATCAGTAAAAATGAGAGGTCAATGGCCTGGCTTGCAAAGCAATTCTTTGATCACACCATCACCAGGAAATATATTGCGCTTGTCTGGGGTAATCTGGAAGAAGATGGCACCGTAACTGGTTATATTGGCAGAAGTGTCAGGGACAGGCGGGTAATGGATATATATGACGATGAATCAAAAGGGAAATGGTCTGTCACTCATTACAAAGTACTGGAGCGGTTCAACTATGTCACGCTGATAGAATGCCAGCTGGAGACGGGGCGGACACATCAGATCCGGGCCCATATGAAACATATCGGACATCCCCTTTTCAATGATGCCACATACGGAGGAGACCGGATTGTGTCGGGTACTGTTTTCAGCAAATACCGGCAGTTTGTTGTCAATTGTTTTGAACTGATGCCAAGACAGGCTTTGCACGCGCTTTCTCTCGGCTTTCTGCATCCATCAACCCGGAAAAATATACACTTCGAGTCGGAGCTGCCTGATGATTTTCAGCAGGTACTTGTCAAATGGCGGAATTATACTGAAGCCGGTCAATCACAATAATGATTTTGGGGTTATACTAAAGTGAGATCGTAATTTATGAATTTTATTAACTACAACGGAGAGATATATCCTGCTAATCAGCCTGTGCTTACAGTAGCTAACCGCGGTTTTAAATATGGCGACGGCCTTTTCGAATCAATGAGAATGATAAAGGGGGAGCTCCGGTTTGCCGGCCTTCATGCTGCCAGGTTACAGGAAGGGATGAAGGCGCTCGGCCTTGAGGGGTACGAAAGCATGAGCACTGAACTGCTGCGTGAGAAAGTTGTAGAACTTGCCATCAGGAATACAATCGAAAATGCACGTGTCAGGCTGACCGTCTTCAGGGATGCGGATGGCTTGTATAGCCCGTCCGGAAACCGCTTTGGATATTGTATTGAGATGACCCCGGTTGCTGAAACTCATTATACCGGCAACGCAAAAGGGCTCATTGTGGATGTGTACGAAGAGCTTACCAAGCCTGTTGGCTTTCTTTCTAACTATAAAACCTGCAATTCACTCCTCTATGTAATGGCCGGCATTTACAGGAAACGGCATTCCCTGGATGATCTTTTTATCCTCAACCAAAACGGGTTCCTCTGCGAAACCATGAGTTCTAATGTGTTTATTCTTTTTGATAAACAATTGTATACCCCTGCACTGACAGAAGGATGTATTGCGGGCATCATGAGGACGGCAGTTACGAAAATTGCTGAAGCTGGTAATATCCCGGTTATTGAGGCTCAGATAAACCCCGATATTTTAAATGTAGCCGATGAAGTGTTTCTAACTAATGCCACCCGTGGAATACAATGGGTGATGGGTTTTAACAGCAAACGGTATTTCAATAAGTTGTCGCGGCAATTGCTCGACAAACTGAATGAAGGAGAACCTGTGCTCTAAAAACTTTCGTCGTTAGCATCAATAACAACAGCATTGCTTAATTCGTACTGGATATAAGAGATAACTGAAGCGAATAATAATATAAGTCCCATAACCTTAATTTTTTAATGTTGTGTGTTTATACGCAAATGTGAATTAAAGGTTACACACATAAAATGACTGGGACTGTAGAATAAAGTGATTTAAAGCATAATGGCTTCATAATCACTTTGTTTTTTTATGAAAAAGAAGGCGGGGAAAGGCGAAAAACAGATTAGCTGTTCCGTTCGTTATTGCAATAAGGACAATTATATTCGTCTTTGTAATAAAATTTGCTAAATAATTTTATACTGGTTTGCAAAATATAAAATACCTGAACATGCAAGTATGAAGAAGATCACTATTACCTTTATAAAGAAATTTGGTGCAGGATGCTTAGATTGCTTTTGATTATTTTTTTTATTTCTTTTTCATCTTCATATGCACAGGAATCATATGAAGTTTCGGGTAAAATTATGAACAGCGGGGCTGGGGCGGTTCCGTTTGTGTCGGTATATGTCAAGGATACGAATATCAGTACGATGGCAAACGAGACCGGCAACTACCGGCTGGTGCTGCGGCCTGGAAAATATACCCTGATCTTCAGATATGTCGGCTTTAAAAGGGTGGAAAAAGAAATGGAACTGCAGGCTGATTTAGTCCTGGACGTCAGACTTGAAGAAGATGTTTTCCAGTTAAGGGAAGTAAACATAACGGCCTCAAAAAATGATCCTGCCAACAGGATCGTCAAGAACGTAATTGGAAGAAGGAAATATCTGCGTGCTGTCCCTTCTTATGAATGTGATGTGTATACCAAGGGTGTTCAAAAACTATTGGATGCTCCAAAACGGATCCTTGGTGCCCGGGTAGCCAAAACCCTGAATCTCGATTCTAACCGGCAGGGCATTCTTTATTTATCTGAGACGAAATCGAAACTGTTTTTCCGCTATCCCGATAAGAAAGAGGTAATGGAAGCGTCGAAAGTTGCCGGAGATAACCAGGGTTTCAGCTTCAACAGGGCGCTTGACCTTCAGGTGAACTTTTACAACAATACCCTTCATTGGGATGCACTCGGAAACCAGAGCTTTGTGTCGCCTGTTGCCGATAATGCCTTCAGTTATTACCGTTTTAAACTGCTGGGGGCGTTCGAAGAAAACGGGAAAAGGATACAGAAGATCATGGTAATCCCTAAAAGCAGGTTTTCTCCCACCTTTTCCGGGCTTATTTATGTACTGGAAGACGACTGGCGCCTCTATGGCGTCGATCTGACTCTAACAGAGAATGCCAGGATCAATTTTGTGGATACCCTACATATAAGCCAGCATTTTATTGATCTGGGTAATACACACTGGCTTCCTTCCGACATTACAATTAAGTTTCGGGGAAAGGTGCTCGGATTTGATTTTGCAGGGTATTACACTGCTTTGTACAGTAACTATAAAGCAGATCCGCCCTTTCCTAAAGGTTTCTTCAATGATGAGATCCTTCACATCGGCGCTGATGTCAATAAATTTGACGATGACTGGTGGGCCAGGAATCGCCCTGTTCCCCTGACGCAGGAGGAAGAGAATAATTATGCAACTCAGGAGACTGTCAACGATAACCAGGATGACAAGGCCTACGCCAGGGGCCTGGAAAAGGAATCGAACAAATTTAAACCGCTTCGGTATGTTCTCGCGGGACAAAGGTTTGATAATGTGGCCGATAATAGTTTCTGGTACATTTATCCCCTGCACAAAACGGTATTCTATAATACAGTGGAGGGTTGGGGTTTCCGGCTACGGGGGAGGTATTTCAAGCGCTTCAGTCCGAAAAGGTCCCTGGAAGCCGAACCTAATATCCGGTACGGTTTTGCAAGTAAAGTATTAAATGCAAACGCAGAGTTTACTTATAGGATAGACTCCTTAAGGCATACTAGTTTTACTGTCAGGGGCGGAAGCGACTTTCTGGATCTCAATAACCGCGGAACTCTCAATCTTTTTTATAATACACTTACAACCCTTTTCGAGGGTAAAAACTATCTGAAGCTTTATCGTTCTAAATTCTTCTCATTCAGTGCCCAGAGAGAGCTTATGGATGGACTGATGATCACCGGCGGTGCCGAAATAGCCAAACGCTTTCCACTTCAGAACGCTTCTTCCAAACCGATATTCGAGAGCACTTCTAAAAATATCACTTCAAATAACCCCCAGAGCCCCGGACTGGAGGCGGAAGTTTTTCCGGTTAATAACGCCCTGAGCATCGAAACGAAGATTTCATATACATTCGGGCAGGAATATACCCGGAGGCCTGATACGAAGATTTACGAGCCGGCAAGGTATCCTACAATCATATTTAACTACCGCAAAGGAATTCCTCATGTCTTCAAATCCGCAGTGGATTATGACTTTATATCAGCGGATCTTTACCAG
The DNA here is from genome assembly GCF_003130405.1 of Pararcticibacter amylolyticus. Taxonomy (GTDB): domain Bacteria; phylum Bacteroidota; class Bacteroidia; order Sphingobacteriales; family Sphingobacteriaceae; genus Arcticibacter; species Arcticibacter amylolyticus. The sequence goes on along the minus strand of NZ_QEAS01000003.1, from coordinate 11,039 downwards.
GATAAGATAAGGGCCGGGTTATGGGGATACAGCTCCTTTTATATTTCAGCAGGTAAGTTTCTTCAAACCAAATCTTTGTACTTCCCCGACTGGCGCCACTTTACGGGAAATCAGACAGCGATATATAACCCCCTGTTCCCTAACTTTCACTTTCTTGATTATTATGCATTCGCTACGGATGACAGGTTCCTGGAGGCACACTATGAACATAATTTTTCCGGCCGGTTTATCAGAAAGGTTCCGCTTTTCAGGAAACTCAAACTCGAGGAAATTGTGGGAGGGGCATATCTGGGCCAACCGAGAAATACCTACCGGGAGGCTTATTTCGGCTTTCAACGCCTTATGTTCAGAATAGACTTCGGGCTTTCCTGGACAAAGGGGCAGCCCGTAAACCGTGCATTCCGCTTGTTTTATGGGTTTTGATTTGTTTTTTTTAGTTTCTTCTCTGTAAAGTTCGTTTTTTTCTTCTTGTTAATAGTGAGCTGAGTTGTCTTGTTGTGTTTTTTTTGAAAACTCTCTTCTTAAATACGGTGATTTTCTTATTTGTTCCGGATTTTATTGGTTATTAAAGGTGTTTTTGTTTTAATAAAAGATAAAAATGTGAATAATGTAAATTAATTATCATTTTATTATTGTTTTTGTAAAATAAATGTTTTAATTTCCCTAAATAATTATCAATTAAAACAGTTATAGGACAAAAACATGAAAAAAGTATTACCATTTCTTTTGCTAATTGTTGCGGTGGTGCTCGGACTGGCCTTCCCCTCAGTAGAACCCTCCGCTGTGACCGAAAGTAAACTGGATACAGGCGACACTGCCTGGCTTCTGGTGTCTACGGCACTCGTATTATTAATGACACCAGGTCTTGCTTTCTTTTATGGGGGGATGGTTCGTAAGAAAAACGTGATCTCAACGATGCTCCAGAGCTTTATTTGTATGGGGCTCATCACGGTCTTATGGGTAGTGTTCGGGTTTAGCCTGGCTTTTGGAGAAGATGTGGGCGGTATGGGAATCATCGGAAATCCTTCAACCTTTTTTATGATGAAAGGTATGGTGGGGAATGCCTCCTGGTCGCTTATGCCGACTGTTCCTCTTGTTCTGTTTGCGATGTTCCAGTTGAAATTTGCGGTAATTACGCCCGCCCTGATCACCGGAGCATTTGCAGAAAGGATCAGGTTTAACTCTTATTTACTTTTTCTGTGTCTGTTTATGATTTTTATTTATGTACCTCTTGCTCACGCTACCTGGCATCCTGACGGCATTTTCTTTAAAAAAGGAGTGCTTGATTTTGCAGGTGGTACAGTGGTCCATATGTCTGCCGGATGGGCTGCTCTGGCCTCCGCTATTTTCCTGAAGAGCCGTACAGCTCCTGAACATACTCCTGCCCGGATCAGTTACGTGATCCTCGGTACCGGCCTTCTGTGGTTCGGATGGTTTGGTTTTAACGCAGGTTCTGCTGGTGGTGCCGGCCCCCTTGCTGCAACAGCCCTGGCGACCACTACTACTGCGTCTGCTGCCGCTGCAATGGCCTGGGTGTTCTTTGATATGTTCAGAGGCAAGAAACCCTCAGCGGTTGGAGCTTGTATCGGCGCGGTAGTCGGATTAGTCGCCATAACACCTGCCGCTGGTTTCGTAACGGTACCTCATTCGCTTGTTATCGGCACTGTAGCTGCGGTAGTGAGCAACCTTGTTGTGATATGGAGAACACGTACAAACCTCGACGACACCCTCGACGTTTTCCCATGTCACGGAGTAGGAGGTATGGTGGGTATGCTGCTGACAGGGGTATTCGCCAGTCAGACTGTAAACGCTGGAAATACCACCGGGAACGGTCTTTACTACGGAGAATCAGGATTGTTTATAATCCACCTGGTCACGCTAGTTGCGGTATCAGTATTCGCCTTTGTCGGATCTTATATTTTATTGCTTGTAACCAATATGATCTCTCCTTTGAGAGTAAGTCCCGAAGATGAAGCCCTCGGTCTTGATGCATCACAGCATGATGAAGAACTGTAAGGGGCAGCATCTCAGACGGGTTCTACAAATATTTGTTTTATAGAGGGATATTCGGAGTGAATTTTGTCCTTTATGCGCGTAACAGCAGCGGTGATTTCCTTCCCGCTGCTGTTTTCATTAAAGCTAACGTCGAGCAGCAGAATGATCTCTTCGGGTGCCAGGTACATCGAAAGAGATCTCGAAACTTTTGTAATGACGGCATCTGCTTCAGCAAGCTCTTTTACTGCATTGAGTATCCCTGCATCTGCACTTTCTCCCATCAGGAGACTTCTGCTTTCGGTTGCGAGCAATACGGATATTCCGGTTAAGATCAGGCCTATCACAATCGATGCTATCCCATCGAAATACGGGTTGTTCAATTGATGGCCCAGAAATACACCCAGGAAGGCTACAAATAAGCCCAGAACGTCGGCTGCATCTTCAAATAGGACCACGAATGTAGACGGATCTTTACTTTTCCGTACGGCTTTCCAGAACGGGGTGGTGCCCCTCTGCCGGTTAAATTCCCGCAGTGCTGTAATAAATGAAATGCCGTCGAACACGATGGCAAATCCCAGTACGGCGTAATTCCAGACAGGATTTTTGATGATTTCCGGATGCCGGATATGAGTGATCCCTTCATAAAAAGAAATCCCGCCTCCGATTCCGAAGATCATTATGGAGACTATAAATGACCAGAAGTAAAGCTCTTTTCCATATCCGAAAGGTCTTTTTTCATCTGCCGGCCGCTTACTCTGCCTTATTCCCCAAAGCAGGAGCACTTCATTGCTCGTATCAACAAGAGAATGGATCCCCTCCGAAATCATTGCCGAACTCCCGGTGAATGCAGCCGCTATAAATTTGGTGATCGCAATGAGGAGGTTGGCCGCAAGTGCACTATATATCGGTAATTTAGAAGCTGGCATTTTTAATTCTATATTTGCTGCGTTTCCTGAGCATAAGATTCATTTCAATATTGGGCTTAACAACAGAAAATAATCAAAGTTTAGGCGGCCGCACCGCAGGATCAAATTTTGTCACTGTTTTGATACCTTCTGCCGCTGGCTGCTTATTACGTAATTATATAATTTTACTCTTTTTATGGACTCTATTTCTTTGAAGCAGAACAGGCCTGTTGCCATTTGGCTGCTGATCGGTGCGGTGATGATCATTGTACAGGTACTCTTGGGGGGGATTACCCGTCTGACGGGCTCCGGATTGTCTATTACAGAATGGCAACCCATACTGGGCGCCCTTCCTCCCATGAACGAGAAGGCCTGGCTTGAAGCTTTCGAAAAATATCAGCAAATAGCGCAGTATAAATATATCAACAGCCACTTTACGCTTGAGGATTTCAAGAGCATCTATTTTTGGGAATGGTTTCACCGCGACTGGGGCCGGCTGATGGGATTGGTGTTTATTTTCCCTTTTATTTATTTCCTGGTGAAGAAAAAGATCAACCGCAGTATGATTCATCCCATGATCATCCTTTTCCTGCTAGGTGGATTACAGGGCATTATAGGATGGGTAATGGTTAAAAGCGGGATTGGTACCGACCTCGTGTATGTGAGCCATATCCGCCTGGCTATTCACTTTATGGCCGCCTTGGTGCTGCTTTGTTATGTAGTCTGGTTTGCTATGAAGATCACAGTTCCCCCGCAGGTTCTGAGCAGTAATGCATCTGTTCGCAGCCTAAATGTCTGGCTGCTCGTTCTCATTACCATTCAATTAATTTATGGAGCATTTATGGCGGGTACGCACGCGGCACTTGCGGCACCCACCTGGCCAACCATAAACGGGATGTGGTGGCCGGGACAGTATATGTTCAACCAGGGGAGTTTTATTTCCGATATCACCCACAATCTTATCAGTATCCAGTTCATTCACCGCAATCTGGCTTATCTTATCACCATAATGCTTGCCTGGTGGACCTGGAAGGCCTCAAAGTTGCCGGCCGGTGAACCTCTTCATAATATGCGCTATATCCCCCTGGTATTGGTGGTGGTACAGGTGGTGCTGGGAGTCATTGCCCTGCTGCATAGTCCTCTTGAAACAAAGCTGCTGTATAGTATCCTGCACCAGTTTGTGGGTATCCTGCTGCTGATTGCGCTGACGGTTACTTACTATTACAGCCGGGGCAGAAGAGGGCAGCGAAGCAGATAAAACACTTGCACTGCTTATGCCATTTATGTAATCTTATAAAACTTTTGGCGGGACAGCTGCTTTACTTTTATAATAAACGAATTTAATTTTATGGCTAACCGCTTAAGGATGGAAACATCCCCGTATTTATTACAGCATGCTGAAAACCCGGTAGACTGGTATCCATGGGGAGACGAAGCGCTTCAGAAAGCCCGGCTGGAAAATAAGCTGATCCTGGTCAGTATAGGCTATTCTGCCTGTCACTGGTGCCATGTTATGGAGCATGAGAGTTTCGAGGATGAAGAGGTCGCAGCCATCATGAATGAGCATTTTGTCTGTATCAAGGTGGACCGCGAGGAACGGCCGGATATTGATCAGATCTACATCCTGGCTGTTCAGTTAATGACCGGGCAGGGCGGCTGGCCGCTCAATTGTATCTGTCTTCCCGATCAGCGCCCGGTTTACGGGGGAACATATTTTAGAAAAAATGACTGGAAAAACCTGCTTCTGCAGCTAGCAGACTTTTGGGAAAACAAGCCTGAAGAAGCCATCGGATATGCAGAGAGGCTTACCCAGGGTATCCGTCAGACAGAGAAACTGAACCTTTCGGAAGAGGAACTGGAGTATTCTGTAAAGGATCTGGAAGATATTGTCAGGCCCTGGGCGAAAATATTTGACCTGGAAGAAGGAGGTTATCGCAGGGCTCCAAAATTTCCGCTGCCCAATAACTGGGCGTTTATGCTTCGGTATAGTCATTTTTCGGGAGATGAAACGGCAAAACAAGCTAGCATACAGACCCTTAGGAAAATGGCATACGGAGGGATTTATGATCATATTGGCGGAGGATTCGCCCGGTATTCTGTGGATGGCTACTGGCATGTTCCTCACTTCGAGAAGATGCTGTATGATAATGCCCAGCTTGTAAGCCTGTATTCGGAAGCATGGCAGGATCAGAAGGATGAGACCTGGCGGCGGGTCGTGTATGAGACGATTGGCTGGGTGCAGCGGGAAATGATGTCGGGCGAAGGTGGTTTTTACTCTGCTCTTGATGCTGACAGCGAGGGGGTAGAGGGGAAGTTTTATACGTTCACCAAAAAAGAGCTGAGCAGTTTTCTTTCTGAAGAAGAGTTGACAGCGTTTTGTGCCTGGTTTCAGATCACCGACAGCGGCAACTGGCCGGAAGAACATACGAATGTTCTGATCCGCACAAGCGAAGCGCATTATAATATCGCAGCGGATGAGATTGACGCTATAAGGCAGAAAGTTTTTACGTACCGTGAAGGGAGGGTCCGACCGGGACTGGACAATAAGATCCTGGCATCGTGGAACGGAATGATGCTGAAAGGCCTCACTGATGCCTATCGTGCATTTAATGAACCTGGTTTCCTGGAGCTTGCTTTGAAAAATGCCGGCTTTATTCAGTCTCATCTTTTAAGCAGCAGCGGGGAACTGAAGAGAGTCTTCAAACCCCTGAATTCGCAGGGCGGATTGAGTGAAAGCGCATTCCTTGATGACTATGCTTTTGTATGTGAAGCTTTCATAGGCTTATATGAAGTGACATTTGATGAAAAATGGCTGCATGAAGCACGGAAGATCACGGATTATGTTTTACAGCATTTTTATGATGCTGGCACGGGGATGCTTTACTTCACCTCCGACAACAGTAAAGAGCTTATAGCAAGAAAGCATGAGATCAGTGATAATGTTATTCCTGCGTCTAATTCCGTTATGGCGTTGAACCTGTTCAGACTGGGGCATTATTTCCAGGAAGAGGGCTACCTGGAACAATCACGCGTGATGCTGAGAAATGTTTTTAGCGAGATAAAAAATTATGGTTCAGGTTATTCCAATTGGGCGATCCTGCTGATGTATGAGATCTACGGCATCTTTGAAATTGCCATTACAGGGCCTGAAGCTGAACAGAAAAGACAGGAACTGGAAAAATATTTCATTCCTGGTAAAATTATCTTGGGAGGTAAGCAAGGAAGTTTACCTTTGTTGCAGGATAAATGGACAGATGAGACCAAAATTTATGTTTGTAAAAACAGAACTTGTCGCCTGCCCGTTAGAGAAGTAGCTGATGCACTTAAACAAATAATAGATAATCAATGAAATAGGAATTGAATCCCTTATTTCATTTTAAAGAACAATTATGAAAATTCAACCTCAAAGCGTGGTGGCGCTTACATATGATTTGTACACCACTGACAATGGACAGGAAGTATTTGTGGAAAAAGCAACTGAAGAGCAACCATTGGTGTTTCTTTACGGTGTAGGCATGATGCTCCCCAAATTTGAAGAAAACCTGAGCGGTCTTTCTGCGGGAGACAGCTATGATTTTCATCTGCACGCAGCTGATGCATACGGCGAAAAAGACGAAAACGCTTTTGCTGAACTATCTGTTGAAATGTTTAAGGGAATGGATCTTCCGGAAGTTGGATCTGTTCTTCCATTACAGGATAATCATGGCAACCAGTTTCGTGCACGTGTGACAAATATCTCTGACAGTGCAGTGAACGTAGACTTAAACCATCCGATGGCTGGTCAGGATCTGCATTTCAAAGGAAACATCCTGAACGTGCGCGAGGCAACTGCTGAAGAACTTGCTCATGGTCATGCGCATGGCGCGGATGGTCACTCTGGTCATTAAAAACAAATGCTGCCGGTATGGTAAATGCTGCCGGCATAGAAAATGCTCTTAGCATAACAAAAAAAGCGATTCCTCTGGTTTCGCTTTTTTTGTTACAGGCAATTTGTTCATTTCCAGTGAAATATTTAGCTTTATACCGGACAAACAAACCATTAATACCCCTTTTATGAGTGCCGTTTTCAGATTTGTTTTCATTGCTGCTCTTCTTGCCAATGGTGTGAATGTGATGGCTCAGGGCAGCGACTCGTCAGAAGTTGTTCGAAAAAGTTTCAAGCCTGTAATGAAAGATATTCCGGGTGATGAAAAATTTGTATTTAAGCCGAATGAGGTTCCCAGCCGCATGCCTGTTCTAAAAAGCGATGATTTCTGCGTTCCGATTCCGAATCTGTATGCTGAAAAAGGCAGTCAGGTATCCGGGCAGGGAGGGGTAAAACCCATCACTGAGAAGCTGCAGCTGAGGGGAGGACGAACAACAGTTCCGGATCTGCAGTATTCCGTTCGCCTGCTTGGTAAAGAATACCCCCTTTATTCGATCGATTCCATTGATATAAATGCGATCAGCAATATTGAAAACTTCAGTATCAATGATGCTCCCAAACGTTATGCGTCTTTGAAGAAGACCGGCAATGTTCTTCGTTTCAGCTTCAAGCCCGAAACGGAAGCAAAAGTAAAAGAACAACTGTCCCGTAATAATTTAATAGGAAAGCCGCTTTCAGAATAGCAGTTCTTTTACCTGAGTGAGACTGGTCCCCCTAAAAGTCGCAGCCGTTTCATCGTACCTGCCTTCCGGGTCGAATAAAAAACAGTCTATTCCGAGGGATACCGCTGCCTGAATTTCAGAGTCAGGATCATCACCGATCACCAGCAGGTCTTCTTTTTTCAGTCCAAAGTCTTTCACGATAAATTGGAAGATATCTTTTTTCGTCTGCTCCGTAGTTTCGGGGTCGACGATATAGATCTTCCTGAAATCACCGGCAATACCCAGCTGTCTGATTTTACTGTTCTGTAGCTTAGTAAAACCGGTAGTAACCAGGAATTTGATGATGTCCAGCTCCCTTACGGACTGGTAGTCTTCAAAAGGTTGCATAGGGCCTTCATAGCTTGCGTTCCGGAGCAGCGCGAGTCCCTTTTCCGTGAGTTCTTCACTGAAATGGCACATCTCCGCTACCTTTTGGAACGGCTTCCTCAGTATTTCTTTTTTTGCTGTTTCGTAATCAGCATCGCTGAGGCTCTGCCGGTGCTCACTCATTAGTTCGAGGACCGGGGCAAACAGCTTATCCCCAATCGAGGTAACCGGATATATCGTATTGTCGAGATCGAGTATCAGGGCAGTTTTCAAAGCAGGATTTTTTTAGTTATTTCTTTGTCTATCGTGATGTATCCCGGATACTTGATCAATTTATTTCCCACACCAATGGTTGGTTTAATCTTAATTGTCAGGATACTTTTCTGATTGCTTTTTTCATCTGTGATGACGCTGAAGAAATCTGTCAGGTCTTTTTGTGCTTTGCTGTCAGACAGCAAAGGATAAATATTGGAGCTTAAGCGGACCGGGACATTTGTAACACCTCCCTTTGGTTTTACTTCTATCGGCTGGTCTATGATTCCCGAAGAAAGTTCATGATCTTTTATCAGGATCTTGTACTCAAACTGGTTGATAGCAGCCAGGGCTTCCGATGGATTTCGGATCTGCAGGTTAATTTTTCCTTCAAACGGGATGTCCTTCCTGAGAAAGGCCAGCGCCAGGCGCGGAGCTCTTGTTATATCCATAGAGCCCGATTTTATAAGCTGAAGGACGTTTACTCCAGCGATGCTCACACTATCCGCAGAAGTAATTTCGTACTTGCATTTTTCAAATGCTTTTGCTCTTTCTACTTGTTTGTTAATCCCGCAGCCTGCTACCGTCAGCAGGATGGAGGATAGAAATAATAGAGTCCTCTTCATAGTTTCATTAACGTAAATTCAGTCTTACGCGGTATATTTTTTTTAAAATCAATCTTACTTAAGTTCCAGCATCGCCAGATACTGGTCCTGCCCGTCCTCGTGCAGAAGACGAAAGAAGTATCCCTCTTCTTCTGCGATCTCCGCAAATGTACGCCAGTCGACATACAGCCACTTAAATACCGGGCCCTTTATGTTCTTAAATTCATACTGATACTGTACTTCTCCGAAATACTTATCTTCCGGCATCGGGGAATCCTCGTAGAGATAGGAAATATCTGAAGAATCGCACAGAAGCCGGCCTCCGGGAGCGAGAAGCTTTTTGATGTGTTTTAAAAAGTGACGAAGTCCGGCACTTGTTCCCGACAGGCCGATGCCGTTCATGAGCATCAGGAGAGTATCGAAGCTACCTTCCCTGAAATCGAAGATATCTTTCTGAAGGATATTCCTGACCCCTCTCTCTTTCATTACGTCACATGCGCCGGGCGAAAGTTCGAGAGCTGTGACCCTGGCGTTCCTTTCCTGGAGCAGCAAAGCATGGCTGCCGGCTCCCGCACCAATGTCCAGTATCTTCCCCTTGCAGTAATCCAGAGCCAGTAATTCGAGTTCGGGCATTTCCTCCTCTGTTCTGAAAAAAACGTCGACCGGCATTTCTTCTGTTTCGCCGTATGAGTTATGAAGCCAGAGTATCTCGCCCGGCCTCCCGTAATAAAAATCTGATAGTGCCTGTCCGAATACGTCCACCGCACAAATCTACATTTTAAATCTAAAAAAGGATTCAACATAAGTTCCAGCTCGTTGTTACCTGTTGGGATAACTGAACTGCATGTTTATAACAGTGCCGGGATCCCTGAAACATACCATTCCTATGAAAAAGTTAGAGCATAAAATTGCATTAATTACCGGTGCTGATTCAGGCATCGGTCAGGCGACAGCTATTGAGTTCGCCAGAGAAGGTGCTGACATTGTGATATGCTACCACAGTGATAAAGAAGGTGCAGAAGAAACCCTTCATAAAGTGAGAGAATATGGCCGTGATGGCCTGTCCGTTCAGCTGGATATCAGTGAAGAGCAGCAAGTGGAAAAGGCCTTCGGCGAAGCACTTTCAGCGTTTGGGCGGATAGATATCCTGGTGAATAATGCCGGTGTGAACGGCTCGGGCATAAAAGTAGCCGACATGGATACGGATGTATTTGATAAAACCATCAGGACCAATTTGTATGGTACCTTTTTCTGTTCGCGCCGCTTCGTCAGGCATCGGCTTGAACAGGGAGGGAAAGGAAAGATCATTAACGTGAGTTCTGTTCACGAAGAAATTGTTCAGCCAGGCAATGCTGATTACAATGCCTCCAAAGCGGGTATCCGGAACCTGATGCGGACAATGTCCCTCGAACTGGCTGAATCCGGCATAAATGTCAATAACATCGCTCCGGGAATGATCCTGACGCCCATGAACCAGGAGGCGATGGATGATAAAGAACTCCGCGATAAGCAGACTCAGAACATTCCGGCCAAAAGAGCTGCTCAACCGGAAGAAGTGGCCAAATTAGCCTTGTTCCTGGCCTCGTCTGACAGTGATTATGTTACAGGTTCGAGCTATTTTATGGATGGAGGGCTTTCCTTGAATATCGGGCAGGGGGCGTGAGAGG
>NZ_QEAS01000003.1:0-598 GCF_003130405.1 Pararcticibacter amylolyticus | reverse complement strand
AGCTTGATGGGCGGATGGTCAGATAGCGGTTCGTTATTTAATAATAACAAATGAATATGATTACATATCTCTGGCCTATATGGTAAATAAAAGACGGAGATTTTTTCGGATCAGACTGGCGACGGAACAGGCTGGCATCTTCCCCGGCCGGGCTTAGATCCTCTCCAACCAGGCTCAGATCATCCCCTGACCACTTCCTGATTGCATTATGAATGTTGCCGCTCATCTCCCTCTTATGTACCGCATAGAACCCGCCTTTCTTATGAAAAAGGCGGGTTCTGTATGGCTCTTAGCCTGTAAATATATGGGTTTATTTAGAATTCATCTAAATAACAATCAGCACTTGATCCCTGTCCTGTAATATCCCAACTTTACTCTCATAGCCGGCAGCACCGGCGCCCCTGACCCTCCAGGAACCTCCATCAGAGAATATGATCCTCCCGGGCCTCCGACGCTTCTGCAGCCACAAAAGACATACAATATGGCAATATTAGAAAGAAATGGTGCCCTGCACGGAACGGCGGGAACTGTGGTGTTCCGCAGGTTCCGCAACAGTACGGTGGTGCAGGGCCTTCCCAAACGAAAGAAAAAGCAAACC
>NZ_QEAS01000020.1:107292-131773 GCF_003130405.1 Pararcticibacter amylolyticus | reverse complement strand
TTTCTTAATTTCCCGCTTGTCAAAGGGCGTATGCTTTCCCTCTCTCTCTGACTTCGCTTTCCTTCTTTTACTTTCCATACACTTTTTAATTTGTGTATAGCTTTTTTAGGAATGGACATGTAAAATCAATTATGCTGGTTTCCCGGGGGGAACAAGCAAATGGAACATTCGTCATCTGCCATGATGACATCTACGGAGAACTAGTTCCTGATCTTTTAAATACGGGTACCCTTAACGAGAACTCTTTCTACGTTAATTGGAAAGTTAATTACCAGTTTAACTTTCATTGGGTCACTTGGCTTGAAAAGCCCTGTTTGCTCTTACCTTTGCAGAGAAACCGGCGTGATCACCTGTTTCTACTGATATGGCTGGCATTTATTTTCATATACCGTTTTGTAAAAAGGCGTGCTACTATTGCGACTTTCATTTTTCCACTTCTTTGAAGTATAAAGACGAAATGCTGCAGGCAATGCACACTGAGCTTGATTTACAAAAAGAATTCATTGGGACGCACCCGGTGGAAACCATCTATTTTGGTGGGGGAACCCCGTCAGTATTAACTGCAGGTGAGTTGCAGGGGTTCATAGACCATGTCAGCAAATTACATACAGTTACAAACGAAGCAGAGATTACAATAGAGGCAAATCCCGACGACCTTGAAACGGCCCATGTGCGGGACCTCCGAAGAACGCAAATCAACCGGTTCAGCATCGGAACCCAATCGTTTTACGATGAAGATCTGAAATGGATGAACAGGGCACATACCGCATCAGAAGCCGATAGTGCCGTTAAACGTGTGCAGGACGCCGGTTTTGAAAACATCACCCTTGATCTTATCTACGGGTATCCTTTACTATCAGACATGAAGTGGAAATCTAACATACAAAAGGTGATAGATCTTCAGGTCCCGCATGTTTCAGCCTACTCCATGACGGTCGAGCAACGCACTGCCCTGGCCCATTTTATCAAAAAAGGCAAACAGCCTCCCATGAACGATTCGCAGAGTGCAGAACAATTTCTCCTTCTGATCGAAAGTTTATCACAGGCCGGCTTTGAACACTATGAAATTTCCAATTTTGCGAAGCAGGGATTTCACTCGCGTCATAACACCAGCTACTGGAAAGGAATTCCCTATGCAGGGATCGGTCCATCTGCGCATAGCTTCGACGGCAACCGGCGTCAATGGAACATTGCCAATAATGCCAAATATATCGACAGCCTTTTAAAAAAGGAGATACCGGCAGAAGCGGAGGTTCTCAGTACGGAGAACCGGCTAAACGAGTATATCATGACTTCCTTACGAACTATATGGGGGATGGACCTTAATAAAATTGAAGCAGACTTTGGCTCAGACTACAGGAAGGAAGTGGGGAAATCGCTGGAAGAATTCCTGCGAAAGGGATGGATCGGGGAAAAAGAAGGAGTCGTCTTGCTTACAACAGAAGGCAAACTATTCGCCGATCATATAGCAGCTTCGTTATTTGTATAGCAGACGCCGGCTTTGTAACTTTCATCCGCCTGCTCTTGTTTCCTCCACACCCTCTCCTTACTTTTGAAATTCAAACTTTACATAGACCAATGGGAATTAAGCTCAGTCCGATTGATGTAGTGGATGAAATAAGCAAAGAAGATTTTATCAGAAATTATCTCATCCCCCGACGTGCACTTGTAATCAGGAATATGGCAAAAAAATGGCCAGCCTTTGAAAAATGGACATTTGAATATTTAAAGGATGTGGTTGGAGACAAAATCGTACCGTTATATGACAGTTCGAAAGCAGACCCGTCTAAACCCATCAATGCGTCTGCAGCCGAAATGAAATTTGGCGACTATATTGACCTGATCAGGAAGGAACCTACAGATCTCCGGATCTTTTTATTTGATCCTATCAAACACGCTCCCAGGCTGCTTGAAGATTACCGGGCACCAAAAGAACTGATGGGCGGCTTTCTGGACAGTTATCCCAATATGTTCTTCGGAGGGCAGGGATCGGTCACCTTCCTGCATTACGATATTGATCTTGCCCATATCTTTCATACTCATTTCCATGGCAGGAAACATATTATCTTGTTTGATTATAAGTGGAAAGAACGCCTTTACTGTATCCCTTTCTCCACTTATGCCCTGGAAGACTACGATATCACCAATCCTGATTTCGAAAAGTTCCCTGCATTAAAGGGGATTGAAGGGTATGAAACTTTCCTGGAACATGGTGATACGCTTTTTATGCCTACCGGTATGTGGCACTGGATGAAGTATCTCGACGGATCTTTCTCTATATCACTACGGGCCTGGGATAAATCGCTTGCGGTAAAAGCTAAAAGTCTTTACAACCTCACTGTCCAGCGTAAGCTTGATGATATCATGAAAAAGAATTTCAGTGTAAAATATATGAACTGGAAAGAGGAACTGGCTGTTAAACGTGCGGAGAGGGCACTTGCAGAAGGCAAGCCCCTGTAGAGGTTCCGGGGTATAGAAGAGAAAATAACGATATAAATAAGAATCCGGCCTGCTCCAGCCAGTGGCAGCAGACAGATAATAAATAACAGACAGCTGAGAATATGTTCAATATAATTTGTTATGGAGAAGTTCTTTGGGACAACTTTAAGGAAGGGAAAAAGGCCGGCGGGGCGCCGATGAACGTAGCACTGCATCTTCATAAACAGGGCATGAACAGCGTTATGATCAGCAGTGTAGGGAAAGACCGGGATGGAGCGGAACTTCTGGATTTCATGAGACACCAGGGGCTTGGCACTGAGTATATCCAGCAGCACCCTTCCCTGTCAACAGGCATTGTAGAAGTTCATCTCGATGAAAATCATCAGGCAACCTATACGATTGTTCAGCCCGTAGCCTGGGATGGAATCGGGCCAAGCACCCAGGTAAAAGAGCTTGCCCAAAAAGCAGATGCTTTGGTATATGGAAGCCTGGCAAGCCGCAATGAGATAAGCAGGAATACGCTCCTTGATCTCATACAACATGCCAGTTTCCGTGTTTTTGATATGAACCTGCGCCCTCCTCACTTTACAGCTGACACACTCCTCCGCCTGATAAAACATTGTGATCTGTTAAAGATCAACGAAGACGAGTTGAAATTCCTGGAGGATCTGTATGAGCTTCCATCTTCGGAATACGCCACGAACCTGCTGAATCTAAGTAAACTTTTAGGCGTAGACTCTATTTGTCTGACGCTGGGAGGCAAGGGCGCAATTGTGGCCTGTGAAAATAAAGTGTATACGCACCCTGGTTTTACTGTAAAAGTAGCGGATACTGTGGGAGCAGGGGATGCATTTTTAGCTACTTATATCAATTGTTACCTGCAGAAGCTTTCTCCTGAAAAAACGTTGGAACTGGCATGTGCGGCGGGAGCCCTCGTTGCCTCGCGGCCGGGCGCAAACCCTGAATATTCCTATGAAGATATTCAGAACCACCGTTACGAAATAAACAGGCAGGATTAGCTAATCGCTTTCCAATACGTCAGAGCGAAGAGGCCCCCTCCTTGCATTTTTACATAATACAAACATCTTCCGCTTTGTAAACTATTAACTTAGATTCTCCGTTATTATTAACCGGAAAGACAAGGAATTTATGCGGGGATACTCTTTTTCCAAATTCGCCCCAGACGAGCTGCCTAAGGGAGGATTTGATGATTTATTGAAATTATTTCTGGAGCTTCTGAACTACACTTCCGGCGATGCGAACGAAGCGCTGGCCTGGATGAATGAGCTTGATAAACAATACAACATTACCAATGACGAATATGGGATGGGCGATTTTATCGAGGATCTGAAGCAAAGGGGCTACATTGATGATGACGGCAACAAAGGTGGTTTTGCAATCACCGCAAAAACGGAACAGAGCATAAGGAAATCTGCGCTGGAAGAGATTTTCGGAAAACTTAAAAAGTCAGGAAAAGGGAATCATCAGACCAGCCGCTCTGGTCAGGGAGAAGAAAAAAATGCTGACCGGCGCGAATTTCAGTTTGGCGACGGCTCTGATCAGATAGATATGACAGCCTCTATTCACAACGCTCAGATCAACCATGGCATTGGTGACTTCACTATGACAGAACGGGATCTGGAAGTAGAGGAAAAGGATTATAAGACACTCACGTCTACTGTTCTTATGATCGATATTTCGCACTCTATGATCCTTTACGGGGAGGACAGGATCACTCCTGCGAAAAAAGTAGCAATGGCCCTGGCGGAACTGATCAGGACCAAATACCCTAAGGATACGCTTGATATTGTTGTTTTCGGGAACGATGCCTGGCCGATCGCTCTGAAGGACCTGCCCTACCTTCAGGTTGGCCCCTATCATACAAATACGTATGCAGGGCTTGAATTAGCTACCGACATTTTGCGCAGGAGGAAAACTACCAACAAGCAGATATTTATGATTACTGATGGTAAGCCGACCTGCCTGAAGGAAGGTGCCAGGTATTACAAGAACAGTATCGGCCTTGACCGGAAGGTTGTAAATAAGACGCTTAATATGGCGGCTCAGTGTAAACGTCTCAATATTCCAATCACTACGTTTATGATTGCAAGAGACCCCTACCTGCAGCAGTTTGTCCGCAAGTTTACTGAAATCAACGGCGGCAAAGCTTTTTACAGCTCCCTCAAGGGACTTGGTGAATATATTTTTGAGGACTACATCAGAAACAGAAGAAGGACGATCAGGTAAACTGAGGGACGGCGGATTTGCACTTAACTTCTCATTGCTGAATTCTATTACAAGAAGAAATGACTAAACAACCAGACATAAAAACATTTGGAGAATTAAAAAAGTCGGGATATAAGCCCCGCGGAATAAAACAGGAGCTTCGTGATAACCTCATAGAACAGCTTAGAAAAAAGGACGCTGGATTTGAGGGGATCATCGGATATGAAGATACAGTGATTCCGGATCTGCAAACAGCGATCCTTTCACGGCACAATATTCTGCTGCTTGGCCTAAGAGGACAAGCTAAAACAAGGATCGCCCGGCTGATGGTAAGCCTCCTTGATGAATACGTGCCTTATGTTGCAGGCTCTGAATTATTTGACGATCCATTTGCACCCATTTCATGGTTTGCCAGGACAACATTAGACGAACTGGGCGATAACACTCCTATTGCGTGGCTCCACCGGTCTGAGCGTTATACAGAAAAACTGGCGACCCCCGACGTGACGGTGGCCGATCTTATCGGAGATGTGGATCCCATTAAGGCGGCAACATCAAAGTTAACATATTCTGATGAGCGGGTCATTCACTTCGGACTGATCCCACGTGCTCACAGGGGGATCTTTGTCATAAATGAACTTCCGGATCTTCAGGCGCGTATCCAGGTTGCATTATTCAATATTCTTCAGGAAAAAGACATTCAGATACGGGGATTTAAGCTACGGCTGCCTCTCGACGTCCAATTTGTATTCACTGCCAATCCGGAGGATTATACAAACCGCGGATCTATCGTCACTCCTTTAAAGGACCGGATAGAAAGCCAGATCCTTACCCATTATCCCCGCAGTATTGATATCTCAAGAAGAATAACACAGCAGGAAGCTTCTCTCACAAAAGAGCAGAAAGAAAATATTGAAGCAGACGGGCTTGTAAAAGATCTGATAGAGCAAATAGCCTTTGAGGCAAGAAACTCCGAATACATCGATAAAAAATCGGGAGTTTCGGCCCGGCTTACCATCTCTGCGTATGAAAACCTCATTAGCAACGCTGAAAGAAGGATGCTGATAAACGGAGAAGAGAATACCTTTGCCCGGATCTGTGACTTTGCAGGCGTGATTCCTGCGATTACCGGGAAAATTGAACTGGTATATGAAGGGGAGCAGGAGGGCTCGGCAAAAGTGGCAAATATCCTGGTTGGTAAGGCTATCAAAACGCTGATGCTGCAGTATTTCCCGGATCCTGAAAAGCTCAAAAGAGGTAAAGGGCAGAATCCTTACTCGAAAATCATTAACTGGTTTGGAAGTGGAAACTCGATCGCTATTGACGACAATCAGTCTTTCACAGATTATAAAAAGACATTGAATGCGATCCCTGGGCTTAAAGATGTAATAAAGGAACTTCATCCGCGTCTAAGTGAAAATCAGAAATTACTTCTTATGGAGTTTTTGCTGCACGGCCTTTCAGAGTTCTCCCAGATAAGTAAATCCTATCTGGACAATGGATATGCTTTTAAAGATATGTTTGAGAGCCTGTTTAATTCGAAATTTGAAGAGGATGACGAAAACTACGAAGAATAATTACACCTTTGCCTCCTGCTCCTCCGCAGGAGGACTTATTTGTTAGCATATGTCAGATCGAATTATCCCTTTGCTTGTCATCAGCCTTCTTCTGCTGCTGATTGACTGGTATATTTTCAAAGCGCTTAAATCTGTCAGGAAGAATAAATCGCAAAAGCTGTACAAAGCGTTTCAGGCTATTTGGTGGGGGTATTCCGCCCTCCTTATAGCGGGCGTTTTTGCCAGTATCTTTCTTAACCTCATTCTGTCTTTACGGGCAGTAATACTTGTAGCCTTTTTTATAACGTTTGTTACCAAGATATTTTTCCTTCCGTTTCTTTTTATAGATGATATAAGGAGGGGTATTGTCTGGATAAAAAGAAAAAAAGTCAGGGAGAAAGAAAGTACTGTTTCCTTGCCTGCGGAAAACAGCGAAACGATCAGCCGGTCTGAGTTCCTTGTTAAAGCGGGTATAGCCGTTGCTGCAATTCCTTTTGCGTCACTTAGCTGGGGAATTATCAAAGGGGCTTACGACTACCGTATAAAGCGCCAGACCCTCTATTTCCCAAATCTTCCAAAAGCTTTTGACGGAATAAAACTGGGACAAATATCTGATATTCACTCAGGAAGCTTTTATAACAGGAAAGCGGTGTTAGGAGGGGTTGAGATGCTGCTGAAAGAAAAACCGGACTTCATCTTTTTCACCGGCGACCTCGTTAATAATATCGCCAGTGAGATGAAAGATTATCAGGATATCTTCAGTAAAGTGAAGGCTCCTCTCGGTGTATTTTCATCGCTGGGCAACCATGACTACGGCGACTATTATTTTGGCAGAAACCCTTCTCCTGCAAAGGCTAAAAACCTGCAGGACATCAAGGATATTCACCGGATTATGGGTTACGATCTGCTCCTGAACGAAAACAGAAGACTAAAGGTGGATGGCGAAGAAATAGCTATTTTGGGTGTCGAAAACTGGGGTGCAGGAAGATTTGTCCGCCACGGGCGACTTGATCTTGCAATGAAAGGCACTGAAGATGCAGCTGTTAAGCTTCTTCTTTCACACGATCCTTCTCATTGGCGGGCGCAGGTATTGAAGCATACGAACATAGATGCAACTTTCAGTGGCCACACACACGGTATGCAGTTCGGGGTGCGGACTAAGGAATATCAATGGAGCCCGGTACAATATATTTACAAGGAATGGGCGGGTTTATACACAGAAAACCACCAGCAATTATATGTGAATGTGGGATATGGATTTCTGGGATATCCGGGAAGAGTTGGAATTTTACCTGAAATTACGATATTTGAACTAAAGCGCGCGTAAGTTTTTTAATCAGAAGCAATTAGATGCCCGACCCCAAGTCTATATTTTTAAGCAGGATAATCAGACAGTGTGCAGACTTTCTTCTATTCAGTAATATTTTTATAGCATTGTGTGCCGTTGCACAAGCACTGGTAACTTACCGCTTGCTGGGAGTAAAACCCGCACAGCACGTGCTGGCACTACTATTCTGTTCTACTCTCGCCCTTTACAACTTCAGTATGCTGCTGTCAAAGCCGACAGCACCAAAGAAATCTCCGTTCAGGAGGGTTCGTTGGATATTCGGTCATTACAGGGTGATGGTTACGTTAACGATTATTGCGGTCATATCCCTCGTTCCACTCACGCTGTTCCTTTCCGTATCCTCTCTTATCCTTTTGTCTTTTCTTGCCGTAGTTGCCATCGCTTATAATCTTCCTCTTTTCTCCATAAATGAGAAAAGATTTGGATTGAGAAATATACCGGGCCTCAAGTTATTTCTCATTGCCCTGATCTGGTCGCTAAGCTGTGTTCTTGTTCCGATAGTTGAAACCACAGCACAGCATGTTATCAACGTCTCGGCAGCAGACACAATACTCCTGGTAGGGAAGAGATTCCTGTTCATTGCAGCAATCACCGTTCCTTTTGATATAAGAGACCTTTTTCAGGACCGGTACCACAACCTTAAAACCATACCGGTTATGCTTGGAGAAAAAAAGGCTTATCTCTTCTGCCAGTTACTTCTTGCAGCATACATCGTCCTGCTGTTCCTGTTTACCCGTGAGTTTGACGGAAATTTCTGGGGGCTTACCCTCACCATCATCCTGAGCGGCTGGCTAATCCTTAAATCCTCCATCAGGAAGAATGAATATTACTATTTCTTCTATCTTGACGGAACGATGATCCTTCAGTTCTTAGCAGTCGCTCTTTGCAGCTGGTTGTTCAGGTTTATATGACAAACTTATACCCTACTCCTCTGACTGTCTGGAGATAGCGCGGGGTATCAGGATTATCTTCGATCTTCTTCCGGAGCCTGACAATATGCATATCGAGTGTCCTGGTGTTAACATCGGAGTTATATCCCCATACCACCATCATCAGGTCTTCGCGGTTAATTACCTTATTGATGTTCTTTAGAAAGTAAAGGAGGATCCTGTTCTCAAGAATAGTCAGTTCTATTCTTTGTCCTGCCTTCAAAAGAGAATGAGTATTGGGGTGATGTTCAATATCACCGAACCTGCTTATCTCCGACCGGTCTTGTTTGACGATATATTTCACCTTATTTTCAATCATGGCTACTAATACATCCATATTGAACGGCTTGGTGACATAGTCGGATACACCGAAATGATAAGCATCTATCTTGTCAACATC
Organism: Pararcticibacter amylolyticus; assembly: GCF_003130405.1. Classification (GTDB taxonomy): domain Bacteria; phylum Bacteroidota; class Bacteroidia; order Sphingobacteriales; family Sphingobacteriaceae; genus Arcticibacter; species Arcticibacter amylolyticus. The sequence continues at coordinate 122,875 of NZ_QEAS01000020.1, read as the reverse complement.
CTGGGCCTTTGCGGTCATCATGATGATGATCTTTTCAAACCCCTTCTCCCTGACATTACGGCAAACATCAGATCCCTGCTTCCCGGGGAGCATCCAATCGAGAAGAACGATATCGGGCTGTTCTCCAAGAATTAACGATTCTGCGTCATCGCCGTTTCCTGTTTCCACAACGATATATCCTTCGTTTTGCAAACGATGACTTACCAGAAATCTCAGGTTTTCATCATCTTCAATAATTGCAATCTTTGTTTCTTTTTCCATATTAACTTATTGGTAAAATAACTATAAACTCGGACCCTACTCCCACCTTGCTCTTCAGCATTATTTGTCCGTTCATAAAATTAATGAGTTCTTTACAAAACGCCAATCCCAATCCAACGCTACCCTGCTGGTTATACTGGTTCTGGATTCTGTAGAACTTTTTAAATACGTTTTCTGTTTCGCTTTTCGGAATTCCGATGCCCTGATCTTTAAAGCTCATGACCAGGCGTCCTTTCTCGGTAAATACCCGGATTGAAACTGATTTCCGTCCCGGAAGAGAATATTTATAGGCGTTATCCATCAGGTTTCGAAAGATACTCGTCAGCAGGACTGGGTCTGAATAGAACCATTCGATGCCTTCTATAGAGTATTCAATAGAAAAGTCAGGATATTTGATCTGATAGGCATCTTTTAAATTCCTGATCAACTGGTCCAGATTTATTTTCTCTTTTTTGATCCTGATCGACTGGTTTTCAATCTGCGTAAAAGACAGCAATTTATTCATCAGGTCATTCAGCTTATCAGCTTCCTCATCGAGGATCTTTCCATAATGTGACCGTTCGGCATCCGACAATCTGGTTGCGCTCCTGATGTTGTTTCCTGCTATTTTAATTACACTGACAGGCGTTTTAAATTCATGCGTGAGATTATTAATAAAATCATACTGGAGCTTAAACATCCGGCTGTTGATATTCAGGTTCCTGTAAATAAGATATGCAAGCAGTATTAGTGTTCCATATATAAGCAGTATGATAAGCGCAACCGGGATAAAGCGGCGATAGATCTCCTTTTCCAGGTAAGCCTGAGAAGATGTAAAATACAGCTTATAATCCGCAAAGGCGCCGGAAAGCGGAAGGTCAATGGAAAGCAACCCCGGATCAGTATCCATCGATTCGTATACAATAGGCTTAATACTGATCTGCTGATAGAGCTCTTTATGATTATTCCTCACCTGTAGCCGGGCCGGATTTAAAAGAAACGATACAATATCCTGCTCAAAGACCGGTGATGGACGCAGATCTCTGAACATCAAATCCTTGAACGTATGAAGATCCTCCTCCCGCGGAATATTCATAAAGGTAACGCGGTTATGAGTCACGTTATAAAAAGTGCCGATATAATCGGCAGACACAGGAAACCTGGTAGTATCAGCAGAACTGATGTATCCCGAAAACTTTGCTGCCATCCGGTTAAATTCATCCATCTCTCTTACTCTCCCTGTGCTCCCTGCACTATTTTCAAACAGGACAATTGAATCGGGGCTTAATCTTCGCCCGAATTGATAGATGGCACGTGGAGTGATCGACAAGTTATAAAACCGGTACGTATTCTTTATCGGATGATTGCTTATTTCTGTATTATAAAAGATGAGCCTGTGAACGAAAGCGAACTTCCTTAAAATGGTATCGGCATATTTGACAGCAGAAGCAGAATCCAGATAGCCCTGGTAGAACGATATCTCGGGAACACGGTTTTGAAAGAAATCATTATAAGGTTTAAGGGTTTCTTCCAGAACGTCTATCTTCCGGTTATTAAACTCGTTCTCTATATATTTAACAGTGAGCCTGTGTGCCAGGACAAGGGCAACCACGAGACTTAAACCTGTTAAGACCAGGAAGCTCGCATTCAACCAAAAGTTCTTCCGGTATTGAAATCTGGATTTACCCATTCCGGCTATTTCTTTAGATTGTTATTCAGGAATACCTCAAGTTCCTGATAAAAGGCCACTTGCCCCGCGGGACTGGCTTGCTCAATATTATCCTTGTTCAATAGATAGGTGATCGGGATCTTACGGCTTTTTAATTCCTTGACAAACTGGTTTGTCTCGTTTACGTTTACCCTCGGGTCTTTGATATATTGAGAAACCAGCACCGGAGCCCTGATCTTGTCAGTATGGAATACGGGAGATACAGACCTGAAATAATCTATTTCCCTCTCGGGATTTCCTACCATTTCGTAGTACATCTGCAACATGGGTTTAAAATAGGGCGGAACAGCTTTTATGTAGGTAAACAAGTTTACAAAGCCTGACTGTGATGCACCACATCTGTATAACTCAGGATGAAAGCACATCCCATACAATGCACTATATCCTCCAAAACCCGTCCCGTAAATAGCTATCCGGTCCTTATCGGCGATTCCTTCCCTGATCAACCATTTTACACCGGCAGTAATATCCTCCTGAATATCGCTGCCCCACTTTTTGAATCCTGCAATCCAAAATTCTTTTCCATATCCTTTCGACCCGCGGAAATTGATCTGTAAAACAGCATATCCCCTGTTTGCCAGAAACTGGACTTCGGAATTGAAGCCCCATGAGTTCCTGCTTGAGGGCCCCCCATGCGGGATCACAACAACCGGCAGCCCCTCAGGTTTATAGCCCCGGGGTAATGTTAAATAACCATTTATCAGGAAACCGCCTTTGCTTTTAAAAGATACAGGGCGCATACTGCACATCTGATCGACCGGCAGTGAGGGGTTAATATCGCTTAACTTGGTAAGCTTATCCGACATCCGGTTATACAGAAAGAACGCACCCGGAGATCTATCCGTAAAGGTCCTGACAATAAACTTTTGCTCAGCGCTATCCTTGCCTGTAATTCTGATCTCCGTGTCGGGCAGAAGGGATTCTAACCTGTTGTATACTTTCTTGGCAGAGTCGTGGAGATAATGCCGCTTGCTTTTCCATGTTTCGAATCCAGCATAAAGCAGTCTTTGGTGCAGGCGGGAGTAACCGGCCTCGGCAACGTCGACTGAATCGTGACCAAAGATCGTGCGCAGCTCTTTACCCGAAATACAATCAATCTCAACAAGGGCCATCTTATCCCTGTTCTGGTTGGATAAAGCATAAATACAATGCGGTCTGGCCTTATTGAATGCAACAAACGTAATCTTATTTTTAAAATTACTGGTGATCACCGGCCGGAACAATTCATTTTCATTTGGCCGGAAAAGAAGTGTTTCATTGACTCCATCACTAGCCATGGCAAGCTTGAGCTTGCCGGCTTCATCTGAAATCCATTGAAGGATGTTGCCGGGATTTCTTTCCGCAATTCTGAGCTTGCCGTTACTGATGTTCAGCCGATAAGCATCAAAAATCGTTGAATCTCTCTTATTTATCGCTATAAGAAGCTCGTTATATGGGACCCTGTTCTGACTGATAAATTTCAACCTGACATTTCTCTCGGATAAAAGATGCCTTAAATTCCTGCCATCCTTTTGAACAGCAAACAGGTCGGGATCTTTCCCCTTCCCGCTATCCTTCATATAGACGATCTCGTTGTTGTTCGCCCAGAAGTACACGGAGATATTAAACGGGGATTCGTCACTCACCCTTACTGCATCATTGCCATTGATCTTCTGAACGAAGATGTTCATCCGGTTTTTATAAGGCTGCAGAAATGATATATAATTTCCATCGGGTGATACCTGAAATCCGGTTTTCCTGGGGTTACGGAAAAAATCACCGGCTGGGATAAGTTCTGCCCGTTTTTCCTGACTACACGACGCCAGTAAAAACAGGATCACTATCAGGAAATACGTTTTGAACTTTATTATCATATGTTACTACATCACAAATTATCGGCCCCGCAGCGGACTTATTATTCCAAAACACTAAATTAAAGCTTTTACTCAGTCAACCACGTAACAATTAAAATACAGCTATCCTCTCTTTGGAAACAGCCCTCTGTCAGAAATAAATATACTACTCCACATCAGGAAAAACATTTAACTCGTTATATTCACAATTGGTTTTGTGTTTGTAATACGATGAAGAGAATATTGCTGTTTTTACTTCTTGCCCTGAATTTAGCAACCCTTTCAGCCCAGACCGACCCGGCTGGCCATCTGGCTTCACAGTATCTGCAAAGCGGCGACTGGGAAAAAGCCTTGACGGCATACAGGAATTTGTTCAACCAGGGAAGGAATCCTCAGCATTACGACCAATACATTGCTGTTCTATTAAAGCTAAAAAAATATGAGGAGGCAAAACTGGTGGTGAAGAATATGATGAACAGCGACAACGATTCATATATCTACAAAGTGGACTACGGCCGGATCCTGCAAGAGGAAGGCAGCCAGGAGAAAGCAGATAACTGGTACAAAGGCCTCATAAGGGATCTTCCGGCCAATGAATATGCAATTCGTGAATTAGCTGTTACATTTTACAGGGCAAATGCATACGATTATGCGGTAAAGGCTCTTCAAAACGGCAGGAAACTTCTAAAGAAAGAAGACGCGTTTACATTTGATCTGCTGTCTCTTTATCGCTTTCAAAAGAACAAGGAAATGCTCTCTGAAGAATATCTGAATGTTCTTGCGGAAGAACCGAACCCATCTTTGCTGAATCAGGCAAAGAGCACTTTTGCTTCCGTATTTGAGTCAGTGGAAGATTATGCGGTCTTAAAGAATGCCTTGCTCCGAAAACTCCAGAAAAGACAGGATCATCCGGCCTGGTCAGACCTCCTTTCGTGGGTGTATTTACAACAGCGCGACTTCGACCAGGCCTTAAAGCTAAATATTGCAACAGACAAAAGGTTGAAGGAAGACGGCTACCGTGTGTATGGAATAGCCGAGGCCCTGATATCCAATAAAGAATACGCAACTGCTATTAAGGCGCTTGACTATCTTACCGGTAAAGGGCCGCAATCACCATACTACGTTTCATCTAAAGCTGAAGCCCTTCGTATCCGTTACCAGATGTTAACCGATACTCCCGTCGGGCAGGCTGACCTTTTAAAATTGGAAAATGATTACCAGAGTTTACTGAATGAGTTTGGAGCCACAAAGAACACGGTTTTTGCCATGCGCCAGTTAGCCGACCTGAAAGCATTCTATCTGAAAAAACCTCCGGAGGCGGAAAAACTCCTGGAAGAAGTCCTTAAGATCCCCCAGCTGCCGCTTTCGGTTGTTAGCCAGACCAAGCTTGAATTAGGAGATGTATATATCCTTTCGGGAGAACTTTGGGAAGCTGCCCTGATATACGGACAAGCTGAAAAAGAATTTGCGAACGAACCTGCCGGCCAGGAGGCCAAATACAGAAATGCCCGCTTGTCTTATTTTCAATCTGACTTTGAATGGGCTAAAACGCAACTCGACGTCTTAAAAAGTTCAACATCACAGCTAATTGCGAATGACGCTCTTAATTTAAGTCTTTTAATTGCCGAGAACACTGATTCTCCGGCCGACACGAACGCTCTTGTAAAATACGCCTATGCGGAACGGCTAACTTTTTCCCGGAATTACGATCAGGCCCTGAAAGTACTGGACAGCATTGGCGTTATGTATCCCGGAAACTCACTGGAGGACGATGTCCTGATGGCAAAAGCGCGTATCCTCCTTAAACAAAACAATATCACCAAAGCCATCGAATCGCTTGTACAGATCACCGTGAAATATCATTTTGATATATGGGGAGATGACGCTCTCTTTATGTTAGGCGACATTTACCAGAACAAACTGCATGATACAGAAAAAGCCATGACTTATTATCAGAAGCTTATAACAGATTTTCCCGGAAGCCTTCATGTAAATGAAGCAAGAAACCGTTTCAGAAACTTAAGAGGAGATAATCTTGGATAGATGAATCCTTGAATTTATCTTCGCGGATGGTTTTATACAATATCACGGCTATAATTGAGAAACCGATCAACGACGAGTGGCTGAAATGGATAAATGAGGAATTTATCCCCCGTGCCATGAGTTCAGGTTCCTTTACATCCAATCGTTTACTGCGGGTGCTCGAATCGCCCAACGAAGGCATTACCTATTGTCTCCAGTTTGTATCTGACAATGCCGATAATTACAGACATTTTAAGGAAAGCTTTGAACCTGATATCATAAAAGACCTCACATCGCAGTTTGCTAACCGGTTTGTATCTTTTAATTCATTAATGGAATTTGTAGATTAACATATGGAATTTATACAGACGGATCTGCCAGGGGTTATTGTTATAGAGCCAAAGATCTGGAAAGATGAACGCGGATATTTCTATGAAAGTTACAACAGGGAACTTTTCAGGGACGCAGGAATTGATACTGATTTTGTCCAGGATAATCAGTCGTTTTCACATAAAGGAGCACTAAGGGGTTTACACGGCCAGTCAAATCCGTTTGCGCAAGGGAAACTTGTACGCGTAATACAGGGTAAAGTAATGGATGTGGCAGTTGACATCCGCAAAGGCTCGCCAACATATGGAAAACATATCCGCGTAGAATTAAGTGGCGAAAATTTCAAAATGCTGTGGATTCCTGCAGGTTTCCTTCATGGCTTTGTAACGCTTGAAGATAACACAATTTTTACCTATAAAGTCGACAAGCTTTATAACAAAGAGTCTGAAATAGGTGTCAGGTGGAATGATCCCGATTTCAGTATTGACTGGACGCTGAAACAGAGCGAAGTCATACTATCTCAAAAGGACGCTGTGCTTCCCCTCTTTAGAGATTTTGAGAGTCCCTTTTAAAATAAGTGACTTTAGCCGGACTTTAAAAGTCAGGCCGTGCAGTAGTTTGCAATTACTGCATACAATTTCTCTACAAAAGTATCCGTTTCGAGTTGGTCGATGTGAAATTCCAGGTGGCTTTCCGCCACTTTCCAAACCATCAGCTTCTCAAAAAAATTGAGCTTTTCAAATATTAGCTCCCCGCCCAGACAAGCGTTGGCACGGCTGTGGTTCCTGATTTTTACAGAAAATGCATTTTCGAATTGTGCTTCATCCTGCTCACGGGATATACTGCAAATAAACAACCCGATCTCCTTCTCAAGAAGCAGCTTTTCATTATGCTTACAGAACATCTTCACAGGATTCTGCATCATGCCAAAATAAATCGGCCCTCCGATGATCACCATATCATGCCCGCTCACATTGGGATCGGGGTCTATCTGAAGATCAAAGAGATCTACTTCATTCTCACTAAGCTTCTCTCCTATTATATTAGCAGCTTTCTCTGTCGTACCATTTTTCGACCAGTATACAATCGCTATCTTCATCTTCTGCATGATTATGCACAGAAACGTTCTATGATATTTCCGCGCTTTTAAACGTTGCAGTAAAATTAGACCCCGGGCCAGGTAAAAAAAATGACCTTAGATACAATTTTAGATTTTTTTAGAAAAAAACGGGGATTAATTATTAAAGGGGGATGCAAGCCCTCATAAAAAAGGCGCTATAAATAGATATAGCGCCTTTCAGTAACTTTTATGTTTGTATTTATTTTATCAGATCATAAAGTTCATCAAGCTTGGGCGAGAGAACAATTTCTATACGTCTGTTACGGCTTCGGGCCTCAGGGGTATTCGCGTCTTCAATGGGCTGATACTGTCCTTTTCCTGTAGCAGTAATCCGGTTGTTTTCAATCTTTTGAACTTCCGTCAGGTACCTGACTACAGATGTCGCTCTTAACACGCTGAGGTCCCAGTTGTCTTTTATCTGTCCAAGGTTCACCACTTTTTGATTGTCTGTATGCCCCTCAACCGAAACGTTAATTTCAGGCTGAGTTTTTAAAACCGTTGCAAGTCCTGCAAGCGCTTGCTTTCCTTTTTCATCAATGACAATACTCCCTGAACTAAAGAGAAGCTTATCTGTAAGGGATACATAAACCTTTCCGTTCCTGATCTCTACAGTCAAACCACTTTGCTGGAAGCCCAATAAAGCCTTTTGCAGCTTATCCTTCAATTCCATGGTAGCAGCATCCCGTCTGCGTAAGATCTCTTCGACCTCTTTCAAACGTGCCTCTCTTTTTTTCAGGTCACCAGAAAGCTTATCACTTGCTGCCCGAAGATTAGCATTGTTGGAGTTTAATCCGGAAACCTTTGAATTTAAATCAGCTATCTGACTATGCAATAATGTGGTATCAGATTTAAGCCGTAAAATCTCGTCTTCCAGCGATTCTATCCTGGTATTTGCACTGTTTAAGGCGGTGGATAAAGAATCCCTGGTCGCAAGTAAATTCTTATACTTCTTGGGGGACAATACGATACACGAACTGAGACAAACTGTCCCGAAAAAAAGAATCAGTAATTTTTTCATTTAACTAAAATATTTCTGCACAACGATATCTCCTGTCTGCTGATCTTTACTATCCTTCTTTAAATCTATCAGATAGTGGAGCATTCTGCAATATTAAGCAATAGCATTCCGCAAAAAAACCATCAGGGGGTATATTTTTTCAAACAATCCGGTTACAATCTTAACAGAGTCACGGTTAACCAGGTCTTTATCAGAGACCCTACAAACAGCAGTAAAGCTCTTTAGCTTAAGATATTCAATGCCCGGGTGATCTGCCGGATAACCTTTAGGCGCTGTACGCAATTTCCCTTCGGTATCCAGCTCTCCAAAAACATCCGTAAACGCAGGATGCTCTACGATTGATGTCCAGTCGCCCAGGTTATAATCGATTTCCTGGCGTATAGCTTTAAGCTCATCCTTCTCCGGGTACCAGGAACCTCCCGCAACAAAGCTCTTGTCTGGCTGGAGATGAATATAATAACCGGGGCCCTTAAAATTCTTTCCGTTCGACGAAATCGCTATGCCAAAGTTTGTTTTAAATGGAGCTTTATCTTTACTGAACCGGATGTCCCTGTAAATTCTCATCACGCAGTCCTTCGGGTTAAGATCTGCCGGTATAGTAGGGTCAAAGGCAGAAAGCCCCTTTATCACTTTCTCCGTAAAAAACAGGACATTTTCCCTCGCCTCTTCATATTCTGATTTATGCTCCTGAAACCATTCCCGGTTATTATTTTCGGAGACCGATTTGAGAAACGCAAATGTCTGAGTTGAAATCATATGGTGTGTCTGAAATATACAGATAAGACAAAATAGATGATCTAATATAGCATTTAAGATCAAGGTTGCAAATAACCCTCTCTCAATCCGGCATCAGGTGATATTAATTATCCAGCTCGGAGTGATACTTCACTTTAGGCGACAACCAATGCAGAAGAATAACCCTTGAATATCTGAAATTAAAAGGAGCCAAAATAAAGATTATGCCGAATAACACACCCAGATACAGCCAGGGAGAATCACTCCCTCCGCTTAAGTAAAATGTCAGAATCCCCGCCGTTACAATTTCGGCAACATTAAAAGCGTAACTGACATACATGGCAGCATAGAAATAACCTGGCTCTATCTCATACTTAAAACCGCAGTGCGGACAGTGCTCATTCATCTTTTGAGCTCCGAATGTATACATCGGACCGGCATAAATATTTCCGCGCCGGCACTTAGGACATTTAGCTTGAATAATAGCCTGTAACTGTGGAGTTTTTGACATCAGATCATTAGTTCAGATTAATCCTTTCGTTCCTGACATTCAGGTTAACATTCTTTTTCCGGTATTTTTTATACCACAACAATCCGATACCTGCTACAGCCAGGTAAGGTGCAGCTAACAGATAAAGGATCCCGTCATTCAGGCCTTTTCCCTGGGTATTCCCATTTTTTACCGAATTTTCGGCATTCAGTGTACACATTGCACATTGAGCGGAAACATCGTTATGAATAGTGAGCATTCCCACAAGGCAAACTAAACTAATACAATTTCTTATAGCTCTCATAACATTCTGATTTGTTGTTAAAACGTATAGTAGGGTGATATCATAAGATATACCAGTACTCCGGTTATCGTAACATACAACCATACCGGGAAACTCCAGCGGACAAGGCGCCTGTGCCGTTTCACGTTCATTTGTAAACCGCTGTAGAAACTTAATAAAACTAACGGTAAAACAATTGCAGCAAGTATAATGTGTGTAATAAGAATGAAATAATATATATACCTGATAGTCCCTTCTCCGCCGTAGCTGGTTTGTATACCAGTAGCATGAAAGATGATATACGACACCAGGAATAAAGAAGACAACACAAAAGTTATAATGTTCAAGACTTTATGTGTTCTTATATTTCTGTTCTTGATTTGAAACAAGGATATAATCAGCAACAAACTGCAAATGCCGTTTATAATAGCATTTAAGCGTGGCAGAAAGAACACCCAGGAAGGAACAACAGCATCTGGCGGAAAGATCGTGATTACCTTACTCTGCAATATCAGCACTACCGCAAACACAAAGATTGATATTCCGGTAACTATTCTTAAAATGACTTTATCATTCATATAAGTACAATAAAATTAAGGCCTAAAGATCGGTAACTTTCCTCAGTTCTTCGGCAATCAATACTTTAATCTCGTCCTTTAACTTATCAATCTGCTCCTTGTTTAAAGCATCATAAAAACCCCGTATGCGGTTCTGAGTATCCACCAGTATCAGTAAATGCCGGTGAATGACGCTGTCGGGATACTTACTATCCCTGTAAACATCTGTGAGAAACTGCCCGCGCGCCAGTTTGTATATAGATTCCTCATCTCCGGTAAGAAATATCCATTTACCTGGCGGATACTTGTAATCCTTCGTATAAGCACTGAGTTTTGAAGGTGAATCATACTCCGGATCAATATTGACTGAGTAAAATTGCAGCCTTTTATTATCGGCATATTCACTTACCACCGATTCCATATAACGATTTTGCACACCGCATGAATAGCAACGGGTATAATAGAAATCAAAAACGGATATATGAGTGCTGTCGTGAGGAAAGGTGATGTGATTACCCGATAGATCTGTCAGCTCAAACCGGGAAATCTTATGGTAAACTGTATCTGCAATCTTCTTACCTCTTTTATAGTGAAAAGTAGCAGCAACTTGTTTTGGACCAAAAATATTAAGAGGACGATATCGGTTTTTACCTTTATCCTGGAGTAAATAATACAAAAATCCTGGTACGGCAAGAAGCGCGACCAGGATTAATATTTGTTTAAAGGACTTCCCGTTCATTGGTTCATATGAACATTCAGGTATGACCCTTCATTTAAGACAAGAATAATGAGGTAGACAATAAATATCAGTGAAACGACAATACTGGTTATCAGCGTCATGTTTTCAAATTTCAGATGCATGAAATATGCAACAATGTAGTACGCCTTAAGCAGAGTAAGCACGATATACGTAAAGTTAGCTATTCCGTGTGGAATCATTCCTTTCTGTACCAGTACAAGTGCGATAAAAAACTCGAGTGCGGTGATTCCTAACAGGTAAAAAAACACCTGCCATATCTTTTTCTTAGACATGCTGGCATGCTCTGCATGCTCATGATCCGGTGTATGATGTTCTGAAGCCATTATTTTTTACAATTAATTAAACCAGATAGAAAAATGTAAATACGAATACCCATACGAGGTCTACAAAGTGCCAGTACAAACCAACCTTCTCAACCATCAGGTACGTGCCTCTTTTCTCGAAGACGTTACCCATTGTCATGAGCAGGATAATAACGTTAAGCACCACCCCGCTAAATACGTGGAATCCGTGAAAACCCGTTATCGTAAAGAACAGGTTAGCAAATTGAGTTGCGCCAACCACATCAGCGTCTTTAACTCCTTCAGGGATACTGCCCCACCAGTAACCTTCATGATGAAGATGGCTCCATTCGCCAGCCTGACAGCCAAGGAACACAAGCCCTCCGATAATCGTAAGGATCATCCATTTCACAACCTCATTCTTTGCCCCTCTGTGACCTGCTTCTACAGCCAAAACCATCGTAACAGAACTGACAATTAAAATAAAAGTCATAATCCCCACAAAGACCAGCGGATACCCGTGATCTGCTACTCCGGGAATTGATTGAAAAACCTCATCGGGATCAGGCCAGCTAAGCTTGCTGAAACGTTGAGCCCCGTAATAAATCAATAAAGCAGAAAATGTAAATGCATCCGACAAGAGGAAGAACCACATCATCAGCTTCCCGTATTCAGCATTTACAGGTGATTTACCGCCGCTCCAGGGACCTGCTTTAATTTCATCTAATTGTGAAACAGTAGTACTCATTTTTAATTTATTGATTCAAAAGTAAAAAAACGTATAGGTATATCCACAGTAAGCCAAGAAAGTGCCAGAAGATGGAAGTGAGCTCGAGGTTAAAAAGATTTTTAACCTGCGGCACGTTCTTCTGCTTCGACCACAAGGCATGTATAATCATCATTAGGCCGCCAAATATGTGCAGCATATGTGCTCCGGTAAAAACATAAAGAAAGGACTGCGATGCATTTGGATTAATAAAATAAATCCCCTGCCCCACAAACATCTTCCACGAGAAGATCTGCATCACACAAAACAGGATACCGAGAAGAAGTGTAATAGTCAGAAACAGCTGCTGTCTGGCAAATTGAAGCATCTTTGCCGCAACTGATGCCTGATAAAGAGTAACACTGCTTAAGATAATTACAGCCGTGCTGTACATAAATATCCGGGGAAGTACCATCTTCAGTCCCCGCGCAGGATCGCCAGCCGTATAAACGATATATCCGCTCGTTAAAGCCGCAAAAAGCATAAATGAAGTGATGACAAACAACCACATCAGGAATTTTTTTGGCCTCAAATTCAATTTATCCTGTTCCATAAGAATTTCCGCTCTCGTCATCATAATTACGCAATAAAATCAAACAACAAAACCAATTGCACTAAAGGCAGATAGATAAATGAACAAAACATTACCTGCCTGGCGGAAGCAACGTCGAGTTTTCTGGACAGATTAAAACTATACCAGCAAAACATTATTCCCAATATAACAGAAACCACCGCAATATAATAACCTCCGAACCCCATTATAGTTGGCAGAAGGCCCACGGGAATTAGAAGCAACGTGGAAACCGACGTAAATAACGCACTGATCCGGTCTCTTCTTGTACTCGGCAGCAGCCTGAAACCTGCTTTCTTATAGTCCTCATCTAATACCCATGCAATTGCCCAGAAATGAGGAAATTGCCACACAAACTGTATGAGGAATAATATAATGGGAACCCAGGAGATCTGGGGACTGTCAAAAGCGGCAAAATAGCCTATAAGAGGGGGCAATGCACCGGGAAAGGCCCCAATGAACACCGCTATTGGCGACTTCCTCTTGGAAGGAGTATAAACAAACGCATACAGGAGAATGGAAAAAAGTGCGAGCACCCCTGTAAGTAGATTTAACCGCATCAGGATCATAGTCCCCATTATTCCCATTAAAAGGCTCAATACCAGGGCTTGCCCTGTGGTCATTCGTCCGGACGGAATAGGCCTGTCCATTGTACGGCTCATCAGCTTATCAAGATCTTTCTCAATGATCTCATTAAAACCGTTTGCAGCGCCTGTTACCAGGAAACCTCCTACTGTCAGCATAAACCAGCTGAGCCAGTTGACAGAGCCCAGCTCACGGCTTGCAATAAGAAAAGATACTGAAGCCGAAAAAACTACCAGAAAAGTTAAACGAAGCTTTATAAGCTTCTTAAAGTCAGATATAAACGTACCCTCCTCCGCCTTATTCACACTTATATTTAAATCTGAGACAACTTCTCTCATAATTCTTTCTGATTTTGATCTGCAAAGACCTTTAGAAACGTCAAAATTATAATAGGAATCTGTACCCTTAACCGGTTACAGATTCCTCATTTACTCTTCAGGCTGATTAAATATTAGCCTCTGTTTGTTTACCGGACTGGTGGCTTTTCTGCCATTCCACCTGAATCCTTTCAGCTTCAGGATTACCTTCGAAATCGTGAGGCAGGTTGGAACTCATAGTTTCAGAGAAAGGGGTGTTCTGTGGAATAAAATCCTTATCATGGCCTGGCTTACTGTAGTCATATGGCCATCTGTATACGCTGGGGATTTCGCCCGGCCAGTTACCGTGAATACCTTCCACCGGAGTAGTCCATTCCAGCGTATTGGCTTCCCATGGATTCTGTGTTGCCTTCTTTCCGTAAAAGATTGAATGGAAGAAATTCCATAAGAATGCCACCTGTCCAAGCGCAGCAATAATAGCCGCCCATGAAACAAATTTATTAACGGTGAGCCATTCTTTCATAAACTCAAACTCAGTGAAGGCATAGTAACGGCGGGGAACGCCGTCCAATCCCATAAAGTGCATTGGGAAGAACACCAGGTAAGCACCAAAGAATGTCAGCCAGAAATGCAAATAACCAAGCTTCTCATCCATCATTCTGCCGAACATTTTTGGAAACCAGTGGTAAACACCACACAGCATTCCGAATATTGCCGCTGATCCCATTACAAGGTGGAAGTGCGCAACAACAAAATAAGTATCGTGAAGATTAATATCCAATGAAGCATTTCCGAGGAAAATACCGGTTAAACCACCTGAGATAAAAAAGGAAACCAGTCCTATTGCAAACATCATTGCCGGAGTAAACCTGATATTACCTCTCCATAGGGTTGCAAGCCAGTTAAATGTCTTCACAGCCGAAGGAACAGCAATAATCAGAGTCGTGATCATAAAAACACCACCAAGGAATGGATTCATACCTGTTACGAACATGTGGTGCCCCCAAACGATAAACGACAGAACGGTTATCCCGATCAGTGAATACACCATTGCATGATAACCGAAGATCGGCTTACGGGCGTTAACAGACATCACTTCTGAAGCAATACCCATTGCCGGCATGATGACGATATAAACCTCAGGGTGTCCCAGGAACCAGAAAAGGTGCTGAAATAAAATAGGGCTTCCTCCCTGCTGTGGTAAGATCTGTCCCTGGATAACAAGGTCAGAAAGATAGAAACTCGTACCCGCGCTGCGGTCAAAAATAAGTAATACTACTCCTGCTACCAAAACAGGAAATGAAAGTACACCAAGGACTGCAGTCAGGAACAAAGCCCAGATAGTAAGAGGCATTTTCCAGAGATCCATACCCTTGGTACGCATGTTCAGGATGGTACTGATATAGTTCAGAGATCCCATCAGTGAAGATGCGATGAACAATACCATACTAGCCAGCCACAATGTTTGCCCTGTACCAGACCCCGATATAGCCTTCGGTAAAGCAGATAAAGGAGGATAAATAGTCCATCCTGCACTCGCTGGCCCGCTCTCCACAAAGAACGAAGCGATCATTATCACCGACGCAAGGAAAAATAACCAGTAAGACAATGCGTTCACCAGAGGCGATGCCATATCCCGCGCGCCAATCTGTAATGGAATAAGCAGGTTACTAAAAGTACCACTTAAGCCGGCAGTGAGCACGAAAAACACCATGATGGTTCCATGGATCGTAACAAGTGCCAGATAGAAGTCAGGCTTTATTCTGCCTCCTTCTGCCCATTTTCCGAGAAAAGTCTCAAGAAGAGGGAAGCTTTGATCCGGCCAGCCGAGCTGGATACGAAAGAGGATTGATAAAAGCATCCCGATCACCGCCATAATAATACCGGTGATAAGGAACTGTTTAGCAATCACTTTATGATCCAGGCTGAATATATATTTGGACACAA
>NZ_QEAS01000020.1:59026-107255 GCF_003130405.1 Pararcticibacter amylolyticus | reverse complement strand
CCCTGAATGCTCTAATGTATGATGAATTGCTGTACTTGACATATTCTCGACCTATCTGTTTACTGATTATTAATCGCTAATTTGTTATCTGCCTTTGCCGCCTCCGATTTAACCATTCTCTGCTCAGTTTCCTTCTTCACATCGTCATTGTAATATAGCGGTTGCTTGGCTATCCACTCGTTATACTCTTTTTCGTCTACAACCCTTACCTTATATTGCATATTGTAATGTCCGGTTCCACAGATCTTGTTACACAATAAAACATAATCAAAGGCAGCATTTCCTGTTTTCTCACGCATTTCATCAGTAGTAAAACGGGGAGTAAACTGAAAATAAGTAGGCATACCGGGAACAGCATTCATCTGTACCCTGAAATCAGGAATATAGAAACTGTGAAGAATATCCTTTGAGTTGATAGTGAACCGTACAGGCCTCCCTTTGGGAAGAACGATCTCGCCCCCTAACTTATCATCCCAGCTTTTCTTATCAGTAAAATCAATACCAAGTGTATTTAGCGGGGTGGTAAGTTTGTAATTTCTCACACCCAATTGATTGTCTTCTCCGGCATAACGAACATTCCATTTAAACTGTTCACCCGTTACCTCTACAGATAAAGCCCGCTTTATCTCTTCTTCAGGAGGATTCGTAATACTTCTCCATGTGAAAAACCCGAATACAACCAAAGCCGTCAAAACTAGTGCAGGAATAATAGTCCACAAACGCTCGATTGCATTATTGTGCGGATAATAATAAGCCTTTCTTTTCTCAGACCCTTTATAACGGAATGAAAAACCGAACAGCAGGAATTGAGTAATGACAAAAACGATGGTTGTAATAGTGATTGTCACCATCATCATATTATCAATACGCTCTCCGTGTACAGATCCTGATGGGCCTGTGGCTACATTGCCCCAGGTATGATACGACCAGTAAGTACCAAAAAACAGGATAGCAAGCGTAATGATGAACAGAAAAGCCTGAACAGTATTTCTGTTAAGAGGTGCCTGTTTCCCTTGTATCTCTCTTGTTAGCTCGTATACTTTCAGCACCTTTCCGATGACACCGAGAAATATGCAAACGAGAATAAAAAGAATGACATAAAATGCAGCAGATTTATACATTGCTGTATTTTGCACCACCTCTTCGGCTGAAGCCAATGTTGTTCCGTCATCTGTTTCCGACTCCGAAACAGCAGTGGGGGTCTCCCCAATAGACCCCGTTGTTGAGTTGATTTGCTGAGCGGTGTCAGCAGCAACCATATCGCCCTCTGTCGCCGGTGAGGCCTGGCGGGCTAATACTTGTATGCTACTGATAAGTAAGCATACAACAAGTACTGCAAAAAAGCTCCTGATATTAAAAATTCTATTAAACTGCATTTCTTTCTAACAATTCTTGACTTAAATCCGTCTGTAAAGTATTATTATATAGAGTGATGTAAACTTTCTTCAAGGAAAGGATGGTTCTTCGGAATTAAAGCGTGCTTGCTCAGCTGATTAAGCATCAGGAAGGTGAATAATCCTGCAAAGCCTATGGCTGTACCGATCTCAATGATTCCGAAACCAGGATGCTCCTCTACAGTTCCGGGCATGATCATGATATAATAATCCAGCCAGTGTCCCATCAGCAGAAGAATGCATACAAATAAAAGGGTATTAGTCCTTCTCTTTGCATCTCTCGTCATCAGAATTAAAACAGGTGCTACAAAATTAATCACAATATTCAACCAGAACCATGGCTTGTAATTGTCTTCCCATCTTTTGTAAAAGTATACTGTCTCCTCCGGAATATTAGCATACCACGTAAGAAGGAATTGTGCAAACCATACATAGGTCCAGAAGATAGAAAACGCAAATACAAGCTTACCAAGATCATGGAAATGGCTATCATTAAGCCAGTTCATATATCCCGCTCTTTTTAGCAGTATAGCCGTTATCGAAATAACACAAAGACCACTTACCCACATAGCCGCGAAATTATACCAGCCAAACATCGTTGAAAACCAATGAGCTTCAAGAGACATGATGGTATCAAAAGACCATATAGGAGTAGTAAAACCAAAGATCACAAGGAAAATTGCGGAAATCTTAAAACTCTTCTTATAGCTTTTCAGTCCGCCTTCCAGATCTTCGTTCCTGGAAAACCGTGTCAGAGAGAGAGCAAAAATACTGTATATTCCCAAAAAGATTACCTGCCTTATAATGAAGAAAGGAACATTAAGATAACTGGCTTTGTTTGCAATAATCGGATCATAATTCTTATGCCCGGGGATCGTAATCCCTTCGTGATTCCAGTGATGATAAAGATTATGAGTAAATAATCCCGCAACACAGATCGCAATTAAGATAATCGAGGCAATAGGAAGCACTTTTGCAAAAGCCTGAGGTATTCTGAGGAGAGCTGCAGACCAGCCAGCCTGGGTAACAAACTGAAGTGCAAGAAAGAAAGCCCCCGCTGCACATACAGATGTAAAGTAATAGCCCATTAATAAAAGATTTGCGAAAGTCCGCTCCGCGTGATTCTCTGCCGGATCCATTAGAAAACCATATAAGACGGCGAGTATTCCGATCACAATAGCAATTAAACTCCAGGTTTTTGCTTTTCCAGAGAATTCGTATTGTTGAGTAAAATTATGTGTATGATGACTGTGAGTTCCCATTTGGCTTAAACATTAACTATTGAAGTTTTTGCAATTCATGAACGTACATAACGATCTTCCATCTTTCGGTGGGATTAAGCTGCGTACGGTGCGGCCCCATAAGATTTAAACCGTATGTGATCGTATGAAAAATCTTTCCATCGGTTAAATCCTTCATAGCTCCTCCTCTTGAGGAGTTTCCCGTTGAATATGAGGGAGGAGGAGGGAACTTTTCCAACTTAATAATTTGCCCGTCCCCGTGCCCCTGGGTTCCGTGACAATGTGAACACATATGAAGATATAGGGTCCTTCCCTGTGATAAATTCTGCTGAGTTGCAGGAAGTGGATTTTTCAAATTAGCACTTGCTGCCTGATATCCTTCCGGTGTATTCGGATAAGCATCCGCAACAGGATCATATCCTACAGGCATCGTTCCTTCCGGTGGTAACTGAGCGGTTTGTCCGTTCGCAAAATTATCATTCGGCTGATCCGGGTTAAATGCAATCGGATCGTACATATTCCGGGCAAACTCCAGCCCAGGGTTCTTCTTATTGCCACAGGATGAAAGGCCGGCGGCAACAGCAACCGTAATGACTGCTGCACTTACTATCCTGAGCTTATTCATAACTAACATACTTCCTTTCATTATGCTTTACTTCTACAGCTCCAGCATCTTTTAAAAGATTTTCAATTTTATCCGGATAAGGATTCGCCTTAGCGTCTACCGCGATTATAAAACGATCATCTGTCGCCCGCAAATCCATTACCCTCGGCGCTCTTCCCGGGAAGAAATGATTGGCATAAAAGAATGTAAACATCATTCCGTATGCAGCAAACAGAACGGTAAGCTCAAAGGTAATCGGAACGAAATTGGGCATAGCAAACGCAGGTTTACCACCAATGTTCATCGGCCAGTCGTATACCAGCATATAATAAATCATGGAGAACGCAGTAATTGTACCGGTAAGACCGAAACAAAACGCTGCAATAGGAAGCCTGGACCGCTTATATCCCAGCTTTTCCTCAATTCCGTGAATAGGCATAGGGGTATAAACATCATAAATGCCTACGTTATTTTCCTGAAGTTTCTCGATCCCGTGCATCAGATCATCAGGATCTTCAAAATGGCCTAATATATATTTGACGTTGCTCATTTTTAAATATTCGCGTATTCAGTTTTTGACACACTATCATATTTCTCCAAAGAGTTCTTATAGAACTCTGCCTGTTCAGGGTCTACTTTTCCCTCTCTGATCAGTTTCTGCTTAGCCTGATCGCTTGAACTTTTCAGGATCAGTTTAACCTCAGCCATCGCAATACCAGGAAGAACCCTCAGGAACAACAGGAATAATGTAAAAAATACCCCGATTGATCCTACAAAGAGCAGAACGTCTACAACGGTAGGATAGAACATCACCCAGCTTGATGGTATAAAGTCACGGTGCAGCGAAGTTACGATGATCACGAAACGTTCAAACCACATCCCGATATTTACAACGATAGAAAGAACCCAGGATGCCCAGATACTTGTCCGGATCTTCTTAAACCAGAACAACTGCGGAGAGATTACGTTACAGGTCATCATACTCCAGTATGCCCACCAGTAAGGACCGCTGATACGGTTAAGGAACGCATACTGTTCATACTCAACTCCCGAATACCATGCGATGAAGAGCTCTGTTAAATAAGCAACCCCAACGATAGATCCGGTAACGATGATCACCTTATTCATGGATTCAATATGAAACATGGTGATGTAATTTTCCCACTTCATTACTTTTCTTGCAATTAGAAGAAGAGTCTGAACCATCGCAAAGCCAGAGAAAATAGCTCCGGCAACGAAATATGGAGGGAAGATAGTAGTATGCCAGCCCGGCTCAAGAGAAGTAGCAAAGTCGAAGGATACAATGGTGTGTACAGAAAGTACAAGCGGTGTGGATACACCTGCAAGGATCAGCGACACCGCTTCAAATCTCTGCCAGTTCTTTACTGATCCGGCCCATCCGAAAGACAGGATGGAATAGATTCTGCGGCGTGCACCGGTAGCACGGTCGCGGATAGTGGCGATATCAGGTAATAATCCGGTATACCAGAAAACCAGCGATACAGAGAAGTAAGTCGAAATCGCGAATACGTCCCAAACCAGCGGAGAATTAAAGTTTACCCATAAAGAACCGAATTGATTTGGAAGAGGGAACACCCAGTAGGCTAACCACGGACGTCCCATGTGTGCAAAAATGTAAGTGGCAGCACAGATAACCGCAAAGATCGTCATCGCCTCTGCCGACCGGTTAATGGAGTTACGCCAGTTTTGTCTGAACAGTAACAACACCGCCGAGATCAGCGTACCCGCGTGACCAATACCTACCCACCATACGAAGCCGGTAATATCCCAGGCCCATCCAACTGTTTTATTTAATCCCCAGGTACCCAGTCCTACCCAGAAAGTATAACTGATTGTAACCACCCAGGTAAGTGCGAATGCAACTGCTATTCCGAAGCCGATCCACCAAGCCTTATTGGGCTTATTTTCCACGGGTACCAATACATCATTGGTAATCTTTGAATAGGTTATATTCTCACCAGTGATTAATGGTTCCCTTAATATTGATTCGTTATGAGCTGACATAATATATTTAAATCTCTTAATGAAATCTGTTAAGCTTCTACTGTATTTCTAACTTTTGTCTGGTAGCCTATGCCCGGCTGCACATTTAATTCCTGAAGCACATAATAGGTACGTTCATCTCCCAGAGCTTTCCTTACTTCAGAGTTCGGATCATTAAAGTCCCCGAAAATAATGGCCCCTGCAGTACATGCCTGCTGGCAGGCCATCTGTATTTCTCCGTCTTTCAACGGGCGTTTTTCAAGTTTAGCCTGTAAACGGCCACCCTGAATACGCTGAATGCACATGGTACATTTTTCCATTACACCACGTGAACGGGTTGTAACATCCGGATTTAGCAACAACTGAGAAAATTCATTGTTCAGATAGTTGTCAAACCGGGAATCGTTCCAGTAATTGAACCAGTTGAACCGGCGTACTTTATATGGACAGTTGTTTGCGCAATAACGGGTACCCACACAACGGTTATAAGCCATATGATTTAAGCCGTCAGACGAGTGCATGGTCGCAATAACCGGACAAACAGTTTCACATGGTGCATGATCGCAATGCTGACAAAGCATTGGCTGGTGAACAACCGAAACGTCATCAAAGTTATCAAGCTTCTCAATCTCCTTCTCTTCCGTCACAGACTTACCACCTTCATTGAAACTGTAATAGCGGTCTATCCGGATCCAGTGCATTTCCCGTCTTCTGCGCACTTCATCTTTACCCACAACCGGAATGTTATTCTCAACATTACACGCTACCACACAGGAGCCGCAGCCGGTACATGCATTCAGGTCGATCGCCATTACCCAGCTATGACCGATCTGCTTGTGCTCTGGCCATAAATCATAGGTTTTATGCTCACCCTGGTGTTTATCATTTCCGGTATGAGGATCCTTAAGATAGTTCTTGAATGATGCCTCGCGTATCACAGTACGGCCTTCATAAGAATGGTGCGTCTGCGTTTGCGCAAGCTCCATCTTACCGCCGGTCTTGCTGATAGTAGCAGTAGTCAGGAATTGCACAGTGCCATTCACGACCGATGCAAATGGATATGCATTCTTTCCTACACCGTTTCCAGCCTTACCAGTCTTGGTTCGGCCGTAACCAACAGCGATAGAAATGGTTCCCTTAGCCTGTCCGGGCTGTAAAAGTACCGGCAGGACAACAGTATAACCATTAGCTCCTTTGATCTCTATCAGGTCAAACTCTTCGATTCCCTGCTCTTCAGCGAACTTTGGAGCAACAGCAGCATAATTGTCCCAGGTAACCTTGGATACCGGATCAGGAAGCTCTTGTAAAAAGGCGTTATTAGCGTGCCTTCCGTCCCTTATTGCAACGCTCTCGTAAAGCTGAACTTCAATATCTTTTGCAAGTGCCTTGCTTTGAGTTGCTATAGCTTGTGAAGCTGCAGCTACGTTACCTCCAAACGTGTATGCCGTTGCCGGCTTCTCGCCTGTATAAACAAAACCCTCCTGCAATAATTGCTTCCAGGTCTTTCCCGCAGCTGGCAACAGGTTCTTCTCCCAGTACGCTTTAACGTACTGATAATAATTCTTCTGGGCGTTATCAGACCAGATCAATAAACTCTGCTCAGCCTGGCGGGTAGAAAATACCGGGTTAATGGCAGGTTGTATGAGAGTATAATATCCTTCAAACGCGTTTTCATCACCCCATGACTCAAGGTAATTAGCGTTAGTGGCAATCACATTACATAGAGACGCAGTCTCGTCTTCACGGTCAGCAAAAGAAACCTTCAAAGGCACCTTTGCAAGTGCATCAGAGAATGCCTTACTGTTAAAGTAAGTATAAGCCGGATTAGTATTCAGGAAAAATACAGCTCCTACTTCTCCCCTGCCCATCTCGTCAACGAATGCATTAAATGATGCATCATTTCCTGAGTATGTATAAAAAGGATTATCAAGATCTATTGTTGCTCCGTAGCTTCCTAGAGCAGCATTGATGGCGTTAACAACTGTCTGTATTGCAACATCGTTCGAGCCGGCTACAACCAGTGCTCGGCCCCTCGCATTCTGCAGTTCCTTCGCAGCCAGCTTCACAGCCTTATCTGCTGCGGTGTTATTTCCAATCTGGGCGCCGCCTGTCTGGCTTCCTGTTACCGCATTGTACAATGCTAGAACTGCCAGTCCCATTTCCGATGGCTTCACCGCAATCCTGGAATCTGCATTAGTACCGGTCATACTCATTCCGGCTTCAAACTGTATATGCCTTGACATCTTTCCCTTCTTCAGGGACTGAGCGTTCCGGTTGCTCACATATTGTTTGGTGAATTCCTCGCCCGCGATCCAGGTACCAAGAAAATCGGCACCGAAGCTTACGATGACATCAGCCCGGTCAAAACGGTAACGCGGAAGAACCGCTTTACCAAAGCTGCTTCCATTCGCCTGTATGATGCCGCTGTAAGACACGGCATCTGCCTGAACATGTGTAGTATTAGGGTACTGAGAAATAAACTCGGCAATAACCGATTTGGCTGATGGACTTGTTACGGTTGAAGAAACGATACGGATCTTCTTTCCCGAAGCCTGAACTTTGTTAAGCTCTCCTTTAACGAAGGCATCCAGTTCCTTCCATGAGGTTTCTGCTCCGTTTAATTTCGGGCTTTTTAACTTTGAAACGTCATAAAGATCAAGCACTGAAGCCTGGGCTGTAGCATCGGTACCATGGTTGCCAAAAAGACCTGTGCCGTTACCTTCAACTTTAATAGGCCGCCCTTCCCTTGTCTTTACCAGGATACTCTGACCATTGTAACTCGAAACATAATAGTTTGGCACACCTGGAGTGACCTCCTCCGGCTTTATTAAATAAGGGATTGACTTGTGTACGGGAGCAGTCTGACAAGCAGCCAGTGATACCGCCCCTAATCCAAAGCCCAGAGTCTTTAGAAAGTCGCGGCGGGGTGTTACTGTATTCAGACCAGATTCGCTAAGAACCTCCTCGAGAGGAAGTTCTTCTGCAAATTCGTTTTTATTTTTTTCTGCAAATTCTGGAGTTCTTTGCAGTTCATCTAAACCTTTCCAGTATTTTTTATTGCTTTCCATTTAAGCTATATAAACTGTATCGTATTCTTACAAATGATTAATAATGACACTTTCCGCACTCAAGACCACCTAAGACTGCCGGAGTTACCTTTTCGCCTTTCTTTAGCTGATCGTGAACCGCAATAACCTTATCGTAATAAGCATTACCCTTATAGTTCACATTGTTCTCACGGTGGCAGTTAATACACCATTTCATGGTCAAAGGCGAGTATTGATAAACCTCCGACATTGTCTGAATTGGTCCGTGGCACTTTTGACAGGCCAGACCACCCACCGATACGTGCTGAGAGTGATTGAAGTAAGCAAAATCAGGAAGATTGTGGATCCTTACCCACTGGATTGGCTTTGGATTAGAGCCGTATTGCTTTGTTTGCGGATCATAATCAAGAGCTTTATAGATCTTCATGATCTCCGGTGAGATTTCCCCGTTATATTTCTCTGTTGCCTGTACATAGTTGTGACAGTTCATACAAACGTTCAGAGATGGAATAGATGCATTTTTAGATTTGTACGCACCAGAGTGACAGTATTGACAATCGATCTTCAACGTTCCCGCATGAAGCTGGTGAGAATACTTGATCGGTTGTGTAGGCTGATATCCCTGGTGAACACCAGTGTTCCACATGGCTATCCATCCCCATGTACCGAAGAAGATAATGAGAAGAATCGTTATAAAAAATACGAGTTTCTTATTCTTTGAAAGCCTTCTTATTTTCGCAGCAGCACTTTCTCCTTCTTCATCTGCTTCCTCTTCAATCACTATACCCTGTTTCTGCAAAAGCAATCTTTCAAGAGTCTTGATCACCCGGTTTAAAACCAGAATGACAAGCAATGCGACGATGACAACCACAATCAAACCGCCCAGCATGAAGTTACTGACTTCACCGGAACCCTGACCAGCGCCTGTACTGCCCTCCGCTCCCTGAGCGCCGCCCGCAGGAGCAGCTGGCTTGTCTCCTTCAACCTGAATATAAGCAAGGATGTTTCGGACATCATCATCACTCAATTCCGGGAACGGAGTCATAACTGTCTTGTTGTATTCATTGAATACCTTAACCGCTGCCGGATCTCCGGCAGCAACAAGTGCCTGGGAATTTTTGATCCATTTGATCAGCCATGCTTCATCATGCCGTTCGTGTACACCCTTTAAGGCAGGACCAACAACGGTTCTGTCCATTGCATGACAGGCTGTACACTTCTGTTTGAAAATAGCCCCTCCTGCATTGGCATCACCCTTTACAGCCTGAGCTGCGGAAGCTCCGGTGGCTGCACCGGCAGCACT
Source organism: Pararcticibacter amylolyticus (assembly GCF_003130405.1). Taxonomy (GTDB): domain Bacteria; phylum Bacteroidota; class Bacteroidia; order Sphingobacteriales; family Sphingobacteriaceae; genus Arcticibacter; species Arcticibacter amylolyticus. Next base: position 97,662 of record NZ_QEAS01000020.1, on the reverse strand, counting down.
TTGTTCGGCAGCCGCATTTGCGTCAGGAGCATTTTGAGCTTTAACATGAATACCAATACTTAGGACGGAAACTAAGATTAATGATTTTACAACTCTTCTAAAAACCAATGAGATGCTACTCATATTACTATTTTACGATAATTTTTGAATGTCAAATCAAAATTGTGCTCGAAGTCACAATTTCGGATGACAAAAGTATAATTAATTAAATGATCTGTGACATTATAATGACGGGTAAAAATAATTTATATTCATTCTAAATTATACTCAAAAAGGCGCTTCACCATATAATGAAGCGCCTTTTTGAGGTCTATTTAAACCATTTCGATTAGTTCGTCGTTTGGAGATAATACGATTTTTATTACTGCTTTAACACCCATGCGAAAATAAGAGGAGCGACAATGGTTGCATCTGACTCAACAATAAATTTCGGCGTATGAATATCCAGTTTCCCCCAGGTGATCTTTTCATTTGGAACCGCCCCGGAATAAGAACCGTAGGAAGTAGTCGAATCTGATATCTGGCAGAAATAACTCCAGAAAGGCACATCATGCATTTCCAGGTCCTGGTAAAGCATAGGCACAACACATATAGGGAAATCACCAGCAATTCCCCCGCCGATCTGGAAGAAACCGATTCCCTTTCCGCTGCTGTTTGCACGGTACCAGTCTGCAAGCCAGGCCATATACTCTATACCACTTTTCATAGTAGAGGCCTTCAGTTCACCCTTAATTACATATGAAGCAAAAATATTCCCCATCGTACTGTCTTCCCATCCCGGCACAATGATTGGCAGGTTCTTCTCAGCAGCAGCAATCATCCAGCTATGCTCAACTGGAATTTCATAGTGCTCCTGCATCACGCCGCTCAAAAGAAGCTTATACATGAATTCGTGAGGAAAATAACGCTCACCGGCGTCCTCAGCATCTTTCCAGATCTTAAAGATATGTTTTTGAATTCTTCTGAAAGCCTCTTCCTCAGGAATACAGGTGTCTGTAACCCGGTTAAATCCATTCTCAAGCAAATCCCATTCTTCCTGCGGACTCAAATCCCGGTAATTCGGAACTCTTTTATAATGCGAATGGGCCACCAGGTTCATAACATCCTCTTCCAGGTTCGCTCCTGTACACGAAATAATGGCTACCTTATCCTGTCTGATCATTTCAGCCAGTGAAATACCAAGCTCTGCTGTACTCATTGCCCCCGCAAGGGTGATCATCATCTTTCCGCCTTCTTCAAGATGCGTTTCATATCCTTTCGCAGCGTCTATCAAAGCCGCAGCATTGAAGTGACGATAATGTTTTTCTATAAACTGAGAAATAGGTCCTCTTTCCATAATTCCTGATTTGAGGCTGCAAAATTACGATTTTTATAGGCTTTAATCCATTAAACTTTAACACGAAGCAGCAGAATCAAAACTGAGGCAAACCAGTTAAGTGTCCCGGGAACCAAATCAGGCTCCCGTTAGTACCGGAATGCCCTTATATCGGTTCTCCGATGTTTCAGCGTGCTGGTTCCCAAATCTTAGCAGCCCGCTATAATAACAAGAAGTTAAACGGTACTTTTGTCCCTGCTATTAAACTTCACATATATGTTCAATCGATCCCACTTTATTATTGGTTGCTTTGTATTGTTTTACCTGGGACTGTCTTCATGCCGGAATGAGACGAAGAACTATGCTCAGCATGATCCCGTCGCAAAGAATATAGACTCCACTGTGAGTCCGGGCCGCGATTTCTTCAAATATGCCAACGGAACATGGATAAAGAAAAACCCAATTCCACCGGCATACTCTTCATGGGGAATTGGAAACCTCATTGTTGAAGAAATTCGGGATAGGCTCTTGAAAATCTGCACTGAAGCCATGAATGCCGGGGCTGCCAGCGGAACCGACCAACAAAAAATTGGCGACTTCTATTTTTCAGGTATGGATTCCCTAAATATAGAACGTCAGAAACTAAGCCCTATTCAGGAACAGCTCAGGAAAATCGACCAGGCAGGGACACCTCAGGACATCATACAGACCGCAGCCTGGTTGAATACCCTGGGAGCCGGCAGTCTCTTCAGCCCCTATGTAAGCCAGGATGATAAGAACAGTGAAAAAATGCTGTTGCAGTTCTATCAGGGAGGACTGGGGCTGCCTGACCGCGACTATTATTTCAACACAGATAAACGGACAACTGCCGTTCGCAAAGACTATAAAGAAAAACATTTACCATACATGCTGACACTTTCGGGCATTAAGGCATCTGATGCCGGTCAGCTCGCTGAAAAAGTATATGCGATAGAGCTTTTCCTTGCTTCAAATTCCAGAAGACTGGAAGACCTCCGCGACCCATATAAAAACTACAACAAATATGCTGTTAAAGACCTTGACAACGCCATTCCCGGTTTAAACTGGACTGCAATACTTAAGAGCCTGGAAGTTCAAAACGCGGATTCGGTTATTATCGGTCAACCCGAATATTACAAAGCCGTAGGTACTGCGTTAAAGAAATTTCCGGTCGCCCAGTGGAAGGCTTATTTACGCTGGCATCTCATTTCTTCATTTGCCGCTTTTCTTAACAAGGAAGTAGAAAAAGAAGATTTCCGCTTTTATCAAACAACGCTCAGGGGTGTTCCCCAGCAACTTCCTCGTTGGAAAAGAGTTCTCACAACAGAAAACGATCTGCTTGACGAACTTCTGGGTCAGATTTTCGTGAAGGATTATTTCCCCGAAAAAGCCAAAGAACGATATCAACAACTCGTAGAAGCAGTACGTGATTCCTATAAGGAGCATATCAATAAGCTCGACTGGATGGGGCAGGAAACAAAGAAAAAGGCCCTGTTGAAACTTGATAAAATGAAAGCCCGCGTGGGCTACCCCGATAAGTGGAAAGACTACAGCCAACTCGCCATTGACCGGAAAAGTTATGCCGGTAATGTCATGAAAGCTAATCAATGGCAATACAGGCACAGTATTCATAAGATCGGAAAACCTGTCGATCATTCTGAGTGGAATATGTCCCCTCAAACATATAACGCTAACTACAGTCCTTCAAACAACGAAATCACTCTGCCCGCTGCCATTTTTCTGATTCCCGATGTAAAAGACGAGAACGTAGACGACGCTGTGGTATATGGCTATGCAGCAGCTTCTACCATAGGGCATGAAATAACTCATGGTTTCGATGACCAGGGAAGGCAATACGATGAAAAAGGGAACCTGAGATCCTGGTGGACGAAAGAAGATTCTGTAAAATTCACCTTCAAGGCGAACATGCTGGCGAATCAATTCAACAGCTACCTAGTGCTCGACAGTCTGCACGTTAACGGCAACGCTACGCTCGGCGAGAACATAGCCGACCTGGGAGGCATTGCACTCGGACTCGATGCATTTAAGAAGACTGAGCAGTATAAAAAGAACGAAAAGATCAATGGATTTACCCCTCTTCAGCGATTCTTTCTTGGGTATGCATTGGGATGGCTTTACCACACCCGAGATGAAAATCTCGCCAATCAGATTATGACAGATGTCCACTCTCCCGCCTTTTTAAGGGTGAATGGTCCATTCTCCGATATTCCCGAATTCTACAAAGCCTTTAATGTAAAAGAAGGTGATCCTATGTGGCTGCCGCCTCAAAAAAGAGTAAAGATCTGGTAATAAACTATTTATTGTTTTGCATTAAAAAGCCGGCTCCTAAACAAGCCGGCTTTAGTTTACCTAACCTTACAATGAATAATATAGACAATAGAAAGTTATCCAATTCAGACAGTGATACATTGTGGTTAAAATTCACATATACTTTCACAACTTACCACATTCTAATACACATCGTACAAAAATCAAATCCAAGTTAAAATAAAACTTTTACCTTCGAATTGTCTATGATTAACAGTTCCTGTGGGGTATAATTTAAATTTTAAAGCTTGGTTTTCTTCAATGAAAATTGACACTTAAAAATTTTTAAAAAAACATCTGTATAAAAAGCTTAATAAGCGAAATAAACAGATAGCAAAATAAAAATTTTTAAACTAGATCATCCGCGTAAGTGGAATGGCGAAGCTTTGAAAACACAGCTAAGATCGGGCTAAAGAAACATTTAACTATTTTTTAAATAAAATATCTGTGTAAGCGGAATGGCGAAGCTATTGTTAATCTTCAACTAACGTTTTGATTTAGAAAATTTAATTGCACAACTAAAAACTCAGCAGCCTAAACAAAAGAATTACGGAGGAATACTTCTCTCGCTCAATTATTCATTATTCCATCATATTCTATTAATCTATGCGTAATATCATTGGTATTTCACTTTTGCTTCTTGCAGGCATTATAAGCTCATGTAGCTCTTATAAACACGTCCAATACTTTCAGGACCTTAGTCAGAACAGCACAAACGAAGCTATGACCAACTATTCGCCTCTAATTATAAAAGAGGCAGATATACTGGCAATAAGTGTTACAAGCCGAAACCCTGAGTCGTCGGTAATATTCAATTATAACTTAGGAAATATCAAAGGGACTTCTCAAGCCTCGCCCGACAATCCTGTTATAGGTTATCTGGTTGACGAGAATGGCAATATTCATCTGCCCTATATAGGTGCACTGAAGGTCGCTGGGTTAACAACAGCTCAGGCCAGACAGCAACTTAACGACAAACTGGAAGCAATTTACAAAGATCCGGTTGTAAATTTACGTGTAATAAACTTCAAAGTCGCTATTTATGGAGACGTTCTTCGTCCTGATATATATTCATTACAAAACGAGCATACGTCCATAACTCAGGCATTAAGCCTCGCCGGAGATTTAAACATTACGGCAAAAAGAAAAAACGTTCTCCTTATTAGGAATGAAGACGGCAAAAGAAAATTTATTCGAATAGACTTAACATCAAAAGAACTATTTAATTCGCCCTATTTCTATTTGAAAAACAACGATGAAATATATGTACAGCCAGATAAAACAAAATATGCCACGGTAGAACGCGGCTATAGAACTACCTCTCTTATCATTTCTGCACTATCTTTTCTCGCTGTGATGGTTACTGCTTTAAAATAACAAAGAGGCTCAATCCAGGAGAGTAAACCATGGCGAACATCTTAATAACAGCTCCATCTCTTGATGAGAACATTAATATCAGTGGAATTTCAAGCCTTGCTAAAACAATTATTAACAACAACTCAGAACAACACTCGTATTTTCATTTTCGGCTGGGAAAAAAAGATTCAGAAGGCAAAGGACTTAAATGGTTATTTAACCAATTATTGATTATTCCTGGCTTTCTTCTGTTTACATTAAAAAACAACATCACACTAATTCATCTGAATACAGATTTAACTCCATTGTCTTTGATAAGAGATTTTCCACTTCTAATTACCGGGAAATTCATATTAAGGAAAAAAATACTGCTTCACCTTCATGGCGGACGTTTTCTTATGAAGCCGCCACCCAGCCGCTCTATATTCTTCTTTCTGATAAAAACCATGCTTAAAAATGCAGATACAACAGTAGTATTAAGTGAAACAGAGAGAACAGCCATAGCCCGGTCCTATATTCTTGACTGCTCGGTTTTACCAAATGCGGTAAAAAGCAATAATTATAGAAGTGACAAGGATTTCTCCGGAAAACTCACATTTTTCTTTATGGGAAGAATAGTTGAAGCCAAGGGTATCTTTCTGATATGTGAATGTTTGAAAGAGTTGGCTTCATTCTTCTCTCAATTCAGCCTGCATATCTATGGTACTGGCCCTGACAAGGAAGAACTTCTCAGCAAATTATCTTCAATAAATGGACTTAACTATAGTTATCATGGGGTAGTAAGAGGCAATTACAAGGAAGAAGTTTTAAGAAATGCTCATGTTTTTCTCCTCCCCTCCCGTTTTGGTGAAGGCTTACCTATAGCTATGCTCGAAAGCATGAGCTACGGCTGTGTACCAATTGTATCCGACGATGCTTCTATATCAACAGTAATCTCTAATAATCATAATGGTTACATAAGCACTAAAGGCAATGCAGAAGGATTAAAAGCCAACCTGATTAAAGCTTTAACTTACAGAGAAAGACTTACAGAATTAAGCAAGAACGCGCGTAATACTATCGTATCACGATACGACCTTAAAAATTACTTAACCAGTTTAAACGAATTATATCAAAAAATCAACAGTCATGAATCAGATAAACTTTTTAGGCATCGGGCTGAACCCCATCACATACAGTGAATTGTTTAAGAAAATTGATGTTTGGATCTCCGATAAGAGCAACCGGTCACATCATATTGCATGTGTAAATGCGTACAACATCTCTCTGTCACTTAAAAATGAAAAACTCAGAAAAATTTACAACGCAGCTGATGTAGTAGGTGCAGATGGAATGCCTTTCGTGAGATGGATCCGGTCAATAAACAAACAGTCCTGTGATCGCATCGCCGCTCCTGATACGATCCTACAGCTCGCAGAACATGCGAAAATGACAAATTATACCTTTTATCTATATGGTGGAGCACCAGACGTCTGTGTCAAGATGAAAGAATTCCTGGAAGAGAAATTTCCGCATATAAATATTGTAGGCCATTATTCTCCCCCTTTTCGTGAATTGACCGAAGAGGAAGACCAGGCTATTGTAGATGAAATAAACAGTCTCGCCCCCGATATCGTATGCGTAGGTCTCGGTACGCCCAAACAGGACTACTGGATAGCAGATCATCTCCATAAAATCAGAGGATCTGTACTTATCGCTTCCGGAGCCACATTTGATTTCTTTGGCGGACGGATTAAAATGGCTCCGACCTTTATCCGCAGATCGGGTTTTGAATGGCTATATCGCCTTTTAGGGAAGGATTTTAAGAGATTATGGAAGAGATACACTGTTATGTACTTCCTGTTTATGTACCACTTTTTCCTTCAAAAAACCGGCATAGCGAAATACCATCTCATCGATAGTAAACATAACGATTTCCTTCTTGAGGAACATGTTCCGGCATAAATACCCTACAATAAATCTGTCCGGATCTAATTCTCTCCATTGTCTATCACATAAAGCATCAATATGAATACAGAAAAGAATGCATACTTCTATTATGAAGAAAACGCAGGACCGCAACAGTCAGGAAGCTTCCGCAATATAATAGGAGAATACTTATACCATTGGCCTTTATTTGTCTTATTTCTGCTTATAAGCGTTACAGGTGCTCTGATTTATCTGCACTATGCAACACCTGCCTATACTGTCAGGGCTAGGCTTTTGATAAAAGACAGCGAGAAAGGAATCGGAGCAGAAACCGCCCTGAAGGAGCTAAATCTTTTTAAATCCAACACCGTAGTTGAAAATGAACTGGAAGTATTGAAATCGCGCTCTTTACTGAATAATGTGGTCCAGGACCTGAAGCTCTGGGTTCAATACCAGGGCCAGGATAATTTGAAATACAAGGATCTTTATGACAAAAGTCCCGTCAGGCTTACTCTTCTGACACCATTGAAAGATCTGGAGAGTGCCAGCATTGAAATAACCATTAAGGATAAGAAATCGTTTATCTTAAAACATAAAAATTCTGAAAGCCTGGTTTCCTTTAATTCTAAACTAAGAAGCAGGTTTGGAACCTGGAAGCTTGACCCAAGCGAACATTTGCCATTGTATGAAGGCAAAAAGATAAAAATTTCAATAAACCCTCCTGATAAGATAACAGATCAGTACGAAAAGTCACTAAACGTTGTACTAACAAACAAGAAGGCAACAGTAGTCGAACTTAGCATAAGAGAAACAACACCTCAAAGAGGCAAGGATGTATTAAATAAGCTAATAGAAGCCTATAACAGCGCTGCTATCAATGACAAAAATCGGGTCAGGCAGAGCACCTTGAATTTCATAGACAAACGATTGTCTTCCCTTACTGGTGAGTTAACCTCTGTCGAAAAAAACGTTGAGGACTTTAAAAGCAGCAGGGGCTTGATTGATATCTCCTCTGAGTCAAAATTCTTTCTGGAAAACGTAAAAGATATTGACTCTAAATTAAACGAGGTTAATGTACAGCTTGAAGTAGTAAATGGAATCGAAGCCTATATCAATTCTTCTCAAAATACTGGGCATGCACCCGCCACAACCGGAATTAGTGATCCTGGACTCGTGGCATTAATTAATCAGTTAATTAACCTCGAATTAAAAAAAGAACAACTTCTGGAAACAGCACCTGAAGGAAGTCCGGTATTTGAAGCACTAAACAGACAGATCAGCGGTATAAAACACTCGATCAGAGAAAACATCAAAGGCATTAAGAACGCCCTTGTAACATCACGGAAACAACTTCAGAATTTCAACTCTAATTTTGAAGCTTCTATAAAAAAACTACCTGGTCAGGAAAGAGAATTCATTACAATAAAGAGACAACAGAGCATAAAGGAAGAACTTTATGTATATCTGTTGCAAAAACGGGAAGAGGCCGCTGTTAGCTACGCATCCACTATTGCCGACAGCAGAACAGTAGATCAGGCTTTTTATGGAAGTCCGGATAGTCCTGACAAAACATTAATATTGGGGATTGCTGCAATAATAGGCCTGCTATTTCCCACTGGTATAATATATGGAAGAGGTCTGCTCAACAATCGTATTCTAACTTCAAAAGAAATCCAGGAAGCAACATCTGTTCCGGTGCTTGCAGAACTGGCCTATCAAAAGTCAAATTCTCCGGTTGTGATAAAAGATAAAAGCAGGAGAATGATCGCTGAGCAATTCCGGTCTCTTAGAACAAACCTCGAGTACATTTACGCACAAAAAAAGGAAGGAAGGGTTACTTTGTTAACTTCAGGAATGTCGGGTGAAGGCAAAAGCTTCGTCAGTTGTAATCTGGGGGCAGCGTTAGCCGCGACAGGAAGAAAAACCGTAATCCTGGAATTAGATCTACGGAGCCCTATGATATCAAATTACCTCCAGTTAAGTAACGATGTCGGTATTAGTGATTATTTAAACGACAAAGCTTATAAAGAAAAAATAGTAAAACGATCTGATATCAATGAGAACCTATATATAGCAAGTGCAGGAAGCCTGCCTGAATTTCCGACTGAATTGCTCATTAAACCACAGATGCAGGAGTTAATAGACTGGTTAAGTATCAACTTTGACGAAATACTCATTGATACCCCTCCAATCCGCCTTGTAGCCGATGCTATGATCCTTTCGAAATATAGCGATGTAAATCTCTTTGTTGTCAGACATGGATATACCTATAAATCACATCTCGATTTTATAAAACAACTCTTCAGAGAACAAAAGTTAAGAAATCTGAATATTGTGTTTAATGGAATAAATTCCTCCGAGCAAAGCTCTAATTATCATTATGGATATTATGATAATAAAGACATAACTAAGAAAGAGTTAATGGAAGCCGGGGTAAGAGATTTCTTTAAGCGCTTTTGATATTAAAAATCAAATCATAAGCAAAAACACAATACCAGAAAAAGCAATATGCAACTACTACTTCGCCTGTATGGGGCTGTAAGAGGACTTAGAACTTCAAACGACAGGACCAATACGGTATTAATAAACACCCTCTCATCGCTATTTCTCAAAGGGATATCCATTCTTATTAACTTCATATTAGTACCTCTGTGTTTAAATGCTATAACAGAAAAAGAATATGGACTTGTTCTAACCATTACATCAATCGTCAATTGGATTTCATTCTTTGATATCGGCATCGGAAATGGTTTACGGAACAAACTAAGTCAGGCAATTGCTGAAAATAATCCGGAGCTAGGCAGAAGATATGTCAGTACCGCATTTTATTATGTAACAATTATCTTCTTATCCATCCTCGTACTTTATACAATTGTACATCCTCTCATAAACTGGCACGGACTACTGCACATTTCTTCTTCCGAGGTACCGGAACTTTCCCTCTGTATTTACATTGTAATAGCAATATTTATTGTAAGGTTCATCTTGCAGCTGATAAGCATGATTCTGTTAGCAGATCAGAAAGGTTATTTGAGTGACGCCATCATGCCTATAGCCAATGTGATAACAATCCTGCTAATATTCATACTCTATAAAAGCGGGCACGCCAACTTTTACAACCTGATGTTGTCAATGAGCATAACGCCGATAATAGTGCTGATAGGATATAACTTCTTCTTTTTTAATGGCAGCTATAAATTTCTGAGACCATCTATTAAATTCATAGATCACTCTTTAAGAAAGAGTCTGTTGACGTTAGGATATCAATTTTTCTTACTTCAGATCTGTGTGATAATCATATTTTCCACATCCGAATTTCTTGTTGCCAATTTATTCGATATGCAATCAGTAACTACATTTAATATAGCTTCCCGTTACTACGGGATTGTCTTCCTGCTATCGAATATGGTAATGGCTCCCTTGTGGAGCGCCTTTACCAATGCATGGTATCAGGGTGATATCAGTTGGATCATAAAAATGGTTAAAAGAATGCACTTCATGAACCTTTTGTTTCTGGCTGTCAACATATGTTTATTCTTCGCATTTGAACCCTTAGTAAAACTATGGCTTGGAAGATCCTTTCATATACACAATCACCTTGCGCTTAGCCTCATTATCTATAACACACAAATGATTTTCAATAACGTATTCGTACTGTTTCTAAATGGTATTGGCAGACTCAAGTCCCAATTATGGTGTGGTATAAGCGGAGCAATTATTAACATCCCAATTACGATTCTATTGGCACGTTATACGGAATTAGGATTAACATCCATTTGCCTCGCCAACATCATCAGCCTGATACCCAGTTCTATTGTAGTTTCTATTCAAACCCGCAAAATTCTAAGTGCCAGGTCAGGGCACGACAACGAACTTTAAGCTGATGTCATCCTCTTTTACCAACTATTAACTGAAGTTGTGTATGAACAAACCTGAAACATTAAAAATGGCCAACGTAGCAATAGTAACGCCTGTTTACAAAGCCTTCAATCAGCAGCTCCCTGGCGAGATACAATCTCTTTTACAGCTAAAAACCATATTAGGTAACAGGGACATCTTTTTTATTCATCCTTCTTACGTTAATGTCACAGAATACATCGAACTGTTCCAACCATTAAACGTCAGATCAATTCTCATTGATGATAAATACTTTGGTAACCCGGTGCGGGGCAATCGGCTTTTTGTTCAATACAAATTCTATTCAAAATTTTCGGATTACGATTTCATGCTGATATATCATACTGATGCGTATGTTTTTTCTGATCAGCTGGACTATTGGTGCAGTTTAAATTTCGACTATATAGGCGCGCCGTGGTTTGTTGGAAATAGCGAACCCGCTAAACCACTCCAATTTAAGGGTGTAGGAAATGGCGGTTTCTCATTAAGAAAACTTAGCTCTTTTATAGAAATTTCAGGCAACAAGCGAATTATCCGGAATTACCTGTTTATGTATACCTTATACCAGTTTCTTCAGGGGAATAATTATAATCTCCTAAGAAAAACGCTTGGTATAAATTATTTAATGAAGATAATTAAACCTCACATGGGCTATGAAGATGAATTCTGGGGGCTTATTGTGCCCAGATATTTCAAATGGTTTAATGTTGCCAGGCCGGAAGAAGCTTTAAGATTTAGTTTTGAAGTATTGCCGGAGGAACTTCTAAAGCTCAACAATAATGAATTGCCGTTTGGCTGTCATGCCTGGGAAAAATACGATCCGTCATTCTGGAAGAAATTTATAGACGTTAACATTAACTCTTTACAAGCAGTCTGGCAGACAGTATAGCCGCGGGGCAGATATCTAAAGACAATATCCAGTATGATGAACATCGCGCTAAAATATAAAAATCTGCCGTTCAGAGATAAAGTTTACCAGACCGGGCTTGTTCTGATCTTAATAATTTCTTCGGGTTTTCCGATGTTTGTAAACGATAAGTTAGTTTACATCACTACATTTCTCTATAGCCTTGCAGGAGTTATCATGTATAAACCTGATTTAAGATGGGTTTTCAAATACAGCTCGTTCTTTATATTGCTCATGCTATTCCAAACGGCTTTTTGGGGAGCATTTTATATTACAACAGCTATAAATCAGATACTGCTATTTACTACTGCTTGTTTTAGTATAGCAATACTCGGGACAAATTTTATCTATTTATATAAAAAGACCCTCGTTATTATTGCCGCTATCGCTTCATTGCTTTTTATCCCAATGCTAATAATACCGGGTTTTAGTGATACTTTAATCTCAGCCTCTCCTATTCATATCTCAAAAACAGCAGAAGCATATGGATGGGAAAGCACTTCCCATAACATCTTTATAATGAACTTTCCTCCCGACTTTTTCGAAGGACTGGTAAGGAATAGCGGACCATTCTGGGAACCTGGAGCTTTTGGCGGCTATCTTTTAATTGCATTAATTTTCGATATGTTGACCACCAAAACGTGGTTAAAAAAAGATAATATAATACTTGTTGTCGCAATCATTACTACATTCTCAACTACAACTTACCTTGCTTTTGCCGTTTTCCTATGCGGATATGCATTCTTTAAAATAAAAAGCCCGGGAGTAAAATGGGGACTAATGATTATTCTTCTCGCCGTTTCTGCTATATCGTTTTTTAAGATTGAATTTCTGGGAAAGAAAATACAGGAAGAAATAGATGATGCTGAATACTATGCATTTACAAAAGGCGGAGACGGCCGGGTAGCCAGTGCTCTCCTGGATTTAGCAGAGATAAGAGAAAATGCATTTTTTATTTTTTTTGGCCGCGGTTCTCACCAGGATACTCGCGTAGCCGGAGACGATAAAGAGGTATTACGCAATAATGGAATAACAGATCTACTGACAAGATATGGTTTATTCTTTTTCATTTTTTCCATTATTTCAATCGCCCTGTCTTTTAAGCAGCTCACGAAGATTGGAAACATCCCTTCTAGCCTCGCTTATCTTTCTCTGTTTGTTGTTCTGATTCTCTCATTCAGTGAAGTATATTTTATTTTTCTCGTTTTTAAATGTCTGACACTATTATACATGGCCCCATTGCCAAACAGAAAAAGAGTACGGATTATTATTGACAAAACTATTGATTCGCCCAATCGGATCACTCCCAGCCATCTCCATACCGGATTAAAAATAGCCAATAACAATCTTTAAACATTCTTACTTTCTCAAAAAACACAATTATGCGGATTCTCTGGTTAACTCAAACACCCGCCAATGCGAGTGAATTATTAAATTATAATAATCCCGGATGCGGGTGGATCAGTTCGTTACAAAACTATCTCATGGATGAAAAAAGCATTACATTAGGTCTGTGCTTTTTTCTTAGGCATGATCAGTTTAAGATCGAATATAAAAATGTCACATACTACCCCCTAAAGCAAAAATACACCTCCCTAACCGGGAAAATATATCAAAAATTCTCTTCCGCTCTATATGATGTAAATACAGAAGGCTTACAAAAAGTTCTTGACGATTTTAAACCAGACATTATTCATCTCTTTGGAACAGAAACGGGAATGGGGGAAATCCTTGAATTAACAAAAATCCCGGTTGTTATACACTTACAGGGGCTCATTAATCCTTGTACATATGCATGGCTGCCAAAAGGAGTTTCAAAATGGCAGGTACTGTTTAATTCGCCTATAAAATCAATTATTTTTAGAACAGGATACTATTTCGAACATAAGTTCTTCAAAAAGCGGGGGATCAGGGAAAAGAAAATCATTTCAAACTGTCAGTTATTCTTCGGACGGACCCATTGGGACAAGAATTACATCCGTCTGTATAAAGATCAGTTCCGCTATATAAAATGTGAGGAAATGCTTAGGCCTTCGTTTTATAACAGACATTGGAATAATCATCCTGACACAGAACTGAAGATTGTCACAACGATCAACCCCTACCTATTCAAAGGTTTAGAGATCATTCTTGAGACAGCAAAGATTCTTAAAGAGAAACTCAATTTCAACTTCAAATGGACCATCCTCGGAATCAATCAGGATCACGAACTGGTCAGGCTTGTTGAAAAATTGGTAAAAACACGTTTCTCCCACAACGGAATAATCCTGGCTGGTGCAAAAGATGAAGAGTCATTAATACAGGAGCTGCTATCATCAAATATTTATATACATCCTTCTCACATTGAAAATAGCCCTAACAGCATATGTGAGGCGATGCTGCTTGGAATGCCCATTATAGCAGGAAATGTTGGTGGGATCTCTACTATAATACAACATGAGAAAACAGGTATTTTATACAATTCACATGACCCATACGAGCTTGCCGGAAGAATTCTGGAATTCTATGATTCTCCGTCTGAACTAATTGCATATGGTAAAAATGCACGCATGTTAGCACAAACAAGACACAATCCGAAAGAAATTGTCCGCACCGTCGTTAACACATACCGCGAAATACTCGGAGAAAGCAATTCCAGACAAAGCAAAGCATCAGAATGCTCACTTACAACCGCTTAAAACGTACTAACCCACCCATGGATACTATTACTATTATAATACCGGTTTATAACCGAATCGAAGTAACCAAGCAAGGTCTCACATACATCTCCAGATCTGTTGATTATTATAACAAACAAGCATCCTCTCCTGAATACAACATCCAAATTGTGATGGTTGACGACGGATCGACCGATGGGACAGCGGAATTGATCAAAAAGGCCTATCCATACATCCATGTTGTGGAAAGCGAAGGTGATCTCTGGTGGACAGGAGCAGTAAACCTGGGTATAAACTATAGCCTGCAGCACTTTGAAAATCTCAAAGCAGTAATCCTTCAGAATGATGATGTAATGTTAGAAGAAGACTGGTTACATGTTTTGATTAAAACAGCCTCTAAACACCCCGGATGCTTAATAGGCTGCGCGACATCGGTTCCCGATTCCAGGGACCTGATCAATTATGGAGGAAGAGACATAAATGCATGGTTCGCAAAGGAGAAAAGAATAAATTATAAAGTTCCACGCCTCAATTTCCAAAAAGGGTATGTAACCGACTCGTTTGATTTATACGGACGGGGACTATACATTCCCGTTGAAGTCTTCCATAAAACGGGACTCTTCGATCAAAAACGCTTCAAACACCGCGGAGATCTTGATATACCTCTCCGCGCAAAAAAAGAAGGATATCATCTGCTGGTGTCTTACGATGCAATTGTCTACGAACTACCTCAGCATTCATTCTCACTCGACTCACAAGAGCATTTAACACTAAAAGATATCTACCGTTCTTTAACTGACTTCAGGTCTTCGAATAACATAGGGTTCATTTATCACTATTCCCTGATAGCCACAAGGTCACCACTTCAATTTATAATATTTTTTATAAGTAATTTCTATTACAATTTCAGAGGCATCTGCTGGAGGTACTGCAAACAATGGCTCATCAGATAGTTAAACGTAAGAAAAGCTTTTATATACACACGCTATAGTACTACGAAATGAACAATACATATCTTCCATACTTCGATGGGTTCCGGGGAATTGCAATAATGTTAGTGATCTTAGGACATCTCGGTTTTGGCAACTTTATCCCCGGTGGCTTTGGGGTCACACTGTTCTTCTTCATAAGTGGATTTCTAATTACAAGACTCTTAATCTTCGAATATCACAAAAACCAAACAATTGATATCAAGAAATTCTATGTAAGAAGATTACTCAGACTTTACCCCGCATTACTTACGATGATAGCTGTTACTTCAGCTCTTATATTTCTTACCTGCAGCAATGCATCCGTTAAACCCTACATCTTCTCAGGCATTTTTTACTATACAAATTATTACATCAGCTTCTTCAGATCTGCGGCTCCGTTAGATTGTGAGCGTGTATTTGATGCTCTATGGTCACTGGCAGTTGAAGAGCACTTCTATCTTTTCTTCCCTTTTATCTTTTTGTTCTTTAATAAAAACACCCGGCACCTTATATCCATACTAATACTGATAGCAATCCTCTCTTTACTCATACGACTGTTTATACTCATGTTCAATAATGATTTTAACCAATCGAGCTTAATCATTTACCATTCAACTCATACAAGAGTGGATTCGATCATCTACGGCTGTTTATCTGCTATTCTGATCTATAAACAAAATAGCAAAACCTACATGGGTATTTTGAACAATAAATTGACCGTATTTATAGGAGTTGCTTTAATTCTCATTTCGCTCTTATACCGCGACCCGCTCTTCAGAGAATCAATTCGATACTCTATTCAGGGTTTGGCTTTAATGCTGCTCCTCCCTGGTCCAATGTTCTATCCATCTGATTCCCTGTTAAAAAAACTTATTGAAAGTCCCGCACTGATCTTCATCGGAAAACTCAGCTACTCTCTTTATCTTTTTAACGGACTGTGCATTATGATGATGAATGAATACTTTCAGGAAAACTTTTTCGAGGGGGTCCATTCAGCCAAATGGATGGCAGCCACTATTTCTTTGACGATAATATTTTCTCTGACCTCTTACTATCTGGTCGAAAAACCCTTTGTACATATAAGAAAACAATTTGGATCAAACGTTTTATAAAACAGATTTCGTATGATGAAAACGATTGTTATAACATCTGCATTTCTACCCGGTAACCTGGAAAACTACTGCAAAGAAAATTCCTTACAGGTTATAAGATTAAATAATGATATTAAATCCATATTCCCTAAGTTTATATTGATTCTAAAAATGATCAAAGATACATTGAAGTGTTTAGGTCATTTGAAAGAGATAAGAAAAGCAGATCAGATTATATGTGTATTCTTTATTTCTGTACCGATTCTTATTTTCCGTAAGCTTGGTCTTATAAATAAGAACACTACAATTATCTGGGCCGGCTTTTTCCTCCACAACAAGAAGTATTTCAGCATATTCAAAAAAATCTTCACCCTGCTTTTCACTCATAAAGATAAGTTGATTGTATATTCAGAATATGAGCGTAAACTGTACTCTGAAGAACTCGGTTTAAGCCCCGGCGCACTCTACTATGTACCTCTGGTATTTAATCCCGGAAAATCAATTTACACGGATTATACAAAAAGAGTTGAATGGGAACAACTTCCGGAAAAATATTATTTCTCCGGTGGCTACAGTCACCGCGACTATGCAACACTTATTAAGGTATTTGAAAACATTTCTCATCCCCTGATAATCTGTTCCTCAACATTAAATGATGACGTAAAAGGAGCAAAACTCCCTAACAATGTCATTATCCTGAATGACGTTCAGAAGGAAGACTTCAGTGAGCTCATCAAAAGATCCGAAGGATGTGTTATCCTGATCAAAGATGACTCAGGTGCAGCCGGACAGCTTTTTACACTTGAAGCAATGTATCATAAACGTATCGTAATTTCATCTTCTTCCAGCATTCTGAAAGAAATGATCAGCAATGAAGCTAATGGCTTTGTCGTACACAATGCAGAAAAGGAAATCCCTCAAATCATCAAAAACCTCGAATCAGACTTATTTGACAAAGAACTTATTGGAAAAAATGCGCATGAGACCGTTATCAACAACTATGGCCGTGCCAAACACAACATTATGATGGACCAGGTTATTCGCTAACCGCCCGATAAAACATTAAGTAAATCTAAAACATCACGATTGAAGTCATGAAACAAAAGACAATTGTTGTAACAGGAGGATCAGGATTCGTAGGATCAAATCTTATAAAAAAGCTCAATCAACGGGGAGTAACAAATATTATCATTATAGACAACTACGACGAACAGAAATTCTGGAATATAAAAAACTGCTCATTCGTAGATTATATATCCTATAAAAATGAATTAAAAGAAATTGAACAACAGCTGGACAAATATGAAATTGAAGCCATTCTTCACATCGGGGCCAATGCGGACGTATTAATTAAAGACGCAAATCTGATGATGGCCTCAAATTACGAACACTCTAAATTCTACTTAAACTTCTGCATCAGGAGAAATATCCCGCTTCTATATGCCTCAAGCTCTGCCGTATACGGAAATTCATATAACTGTGTAGTCGGGGATAATTTCGAACACCCTCACAATGTATATTCCTGGTCAAAATGGATGTTTGACAAATTAGTTCTGAATAATATCGACACATTCACAAACAGGGTAATTGGATTGAGATTCTTCAATATCTTTGGCCACGGAGAATCTCATAAAGGCAAAAATGCCAGCCTGCCCCATCGTTTCTTTTCATTTATTCAGAATAATGGCTATATAGATCTTTTTAATAAAGAAATCCAAAGAGATTATGTTTGGGTAGAAGATGTTGCAAATGTCATTTTGGATATATTGTACAATTCCTCTTTACCAAACGGAATCTATAACCTTGGCTCCGGAAATCCCATTTCACATAAGTCCCTCGCCGAAATTGTATCCAATTCATTCATTGAAAGAGGACTCAAAAATTCCGGCGATCGCCTCGTCCGTCTTATTCCCATGCCGGATGACTTAACAGACAGTTTTCAATTTTTTACCCGCGCAGAGAATCTTCATGAAATAGTACAGCGTTACACCAGCAACAACGAAGAAAAGGTCAAGCTATATATTAATGAATTAATCGATTTGCACGAAGAGAAAGACGAAACCAATCTCATATCCAGCTCATTATGAAAGTTTTCTATTTAACAAGTTCAGCATACTCAGACAATCAGATAAATCTGATCCACCATTTTCCGGAGGAATATGAGTTAACCTACGGAGTAATTATTCCTTCAAAAAACTCCAACTATACGGAAGAAGAGCTTTCATCATATTGCGAGCAGCATAATATCAGATTCTTGCCCTTTAAACTAAAATATCGCTTCAGAAATCCGCTTCTGTTTCTCAGTTATTACAGAATAATTAAAACAATTAAGTCTACAAAGCCCGACGTGGTTCTCTTTGCCAATTTCGATCAGCTCTATCTTAACTTAATGCTATTGTTACTGAATCCCAAAAATACAATTATTGCAATGCATGATGTAAGTAATCATAGTAAAACAGCTTTTGACAAACTAGTAAGCCTTAGTAAAACAATTTTATTCAAAAATTTCAACCGTTTTTTAACTTACTCAAAATCACAATCGCGTTTACTTAATGAGAGGTATCCCGGAAAAAAAATCTATACAATCCCTCTTCCTTTAATTGGTTTTGGTAAACCGGAGATACTTACTCCACGCAAAAACAAGAATGTGACATTCTTATTTTTCGGAAACATCCAGCATTATAAAGGCCTTGATATTTTGCTTAAAGCTGTCAACAGGCTCTCAAAGCGATATTCTAATTTCAGACTGCTGATCGCCGGAAGATGTACAGACTGGGAAGAACTGTACGCTCCTCTTGTTTTAAACAAAGAATTAGTTTCTGTTAATATCGGATTCATTAAGAACGAAGATATTCCTCGGTACTTCTTAAGTTCCGATTATCTCATTCTTCCATATCGGGACACAACGCAAAGCGGACCACTGATGATTGCATATCATTACAATACACCTGTAATAGCAAGCAATGCTGTTGGTTTTAGAGAGTTCTTTGAGGAGCAGACATCTGGTTATATGTTTGACCTAGAGATACCCAATGACATTGATCGGGTATTGGCAGAAGCCATAGAACGTACAGAAGATGACTACCTCGAGCTCAGGAAAAGACAGAAAGAATATGTTAACAGCAATTACTCAATGGAGAAGCTGGTAAAATCATACCAAACAATGTTCAATGAAACTGCAGGCAAAAAGCAGGAGCTTGCCCTTTCTCTATAACCTTAGTTACCAAAAGTATATTACCTGTCGAATTTAAAAAGCCGGAATCAGCTATCAGCCTATGACTGCTGATCTCAATGCTTGTCTTAAATATTTTTTAGAAATCAATTAATTATAACAAACAGATTTATGAACAGAAACAAAAGTGCTATTGTTTGTGGCGCCGGAGGATTTATTGGCGGCCATCTTGTTAACAGATTGAAGAGTGAAGGATACTGGGTTAGAGGAGTAGACATCAAAGCTAACGAATACAACAACAACAATTCAGACGATTTCGTTCTGGGAGATTTACGCGATTTTAACATCTGTAAATCTTTGTTTGATCGGGAAATTGATGAAGTCTATCAGTTGGCAGCCGACATGGGTGGTGCTGGTTATCTATTTACAGGAGAAAATGATGCGGCAGTAATGCATAATTCGGCCTTAATCAACCTGAATATGCTTGAAGTTAGCCGTTTGAATAATGTAAAAAAAATATTCTATTCCTCTTCCGCATGTGTTTATCCGGAATATAATCAAATGGATCCCGATAATCCAAAATGCTCAGAAGATACTGTTTATCCCGCTGCGCCTGACAGCGAATATGGCTGGGAAAAGCTCTTTAGCGAAAGACTTTACCTCACCTATCAGAAAAACTGTAATATCTCTGTTAAAGTCGGCCGTTTCCATAACATCTTCGGGCCTCAGGGCACCTGGGATGGGGGAAAAGAAAAAGTTCCGGCTGCTGTATGCAGAAAGGTTGCCATGGCAGAAAATGGAGGAGAAATAGAAATTTGGGGAGACGGAAAGCAAACCCGCTCTTTTCTGTTTATCGACGAATGTGTAGAGGCTGTTAGAAGGCTCATGAACAGCGACTTTTCGGGGCCTGTCAATATCGGCTCTGAAGAGATGCTCCCAATAAATGACCTGGTTAAAATGGTAGCTGAAATTGCTGGAAAGGAAATAACAATAAAGCATATTACAGGCCCTATCGGAGTAAGAGGCCGGAATTCTGATAATAAGCTCATTATGCAAAAGCTCGACTGGGAACCCTCTGTACCCTTAAGAGTTGGAATCTCCAAGACTTACAAATGGATAGAAGAACAGGTGTTAGCAACCAAAGAGAAGGTATCTGCCACCGAAGAAATGACCCTATAATTCTCTACCTCTTTACAATGGGCTTCCTTCCGGGGAAGTTTCACTTCCCCGGTCCTTTATTCTCAGAACGCAAAATCATGCAAGATGAACAAAAAAGATTGATCTATACGAACATAAGCAGTATAGTTCCAATTCCCACTTCCCATACTAGCGGCTTAAAACAAATACTTTGCAAAGGCTTCAACGAAAAAATGCAGGTGAAACAAATAGCCGTCGGAATATTGCAGAAAGGCGAAGTAATTCCCCCGCATTCGCACCCAGATATGGACGAATGCTATTATGTACTGGAAGGCGAAGGAACTTTTCACATTGATGGAACTACTTACCCAGCTACTACAGGGGCATTCTTTAACATTCCTGCCAGGTCATTTCATTCCATTGAATGCTCGTCATCCTTACGTTTTCTGTATTCTTGTCTGATGCTTATTCCTTAAGCATTTCCATTATCACAAATTAGACCCGACTTTCTTATGATAATACGATCCAGAGCACCTCTTAGGCTAGGCCTCGCAGGAGGAGGAACCGATGTAAGCCCTTATAGCGATCAGTTTGGAGGAGCCATATTGAACGCCACGATTACAAAGTTTGCGTATGCAACTTTAATCCCTCTGGATTTACCTCAAATTGTAATAAAATGTCATGACATTAACGAGCACCACATATTCAATAATATTGATGAATTTGATCTTACAGATTCAAAACTTGCGTTAATCAAATGCATCCACAACAGGATAAAAAAAGAGTTCAGAATTAAAGAACCAATGTTTTATCAGCTGGAAACTTACGTTGATGCCCCTCCCGGATCAGGACTCGGTTCATCGTCCACACTCGTTGTAGCCATTGTCGCCGCATTTTCAGAATGGCTCGGACTCCCCTTAGGCGACTATGATATTGCACATTTGGCATACAGCATAGAGCGGGAAGATTTAGGACTAAGTGGCGGTAAACAGGATCAATATGCTGCCACATTCGGCGGATTTAATTTTATGGAGTTTTATGCCGACCGGGTTGTGGTCAATCCATTGCGCATCAAGCAAAAATATATTTATGAGCTTGAGTTTTCCCTTATCCAATATTATACAGGAACATCCAGGCTTTCTTCTAAGATTATTGATGCCCAGGTAAGAAATGTAAGCGAAAATGCCTCTAAGTCAATTGAAGCCATGCATTCTCTCAAAGACTTAGCATACAACATGAAGGAATCTCTTCTCAGGGGAAGATTGACGGATATAGGAAATTTATTAAATGAAAGCTGGTTCTCAAAAAAAGAGACAGCAGACGAAATCTCCAACCCTGTGGTCGATGAAATCTATGAAGTCGCATTGAAGAACGGAGCTTTGGGTGGAAAGATTTCTGGCGCGGGGGGAGGTGGGTATATGATGTTTTACGTAAAGAATTGCTATGTCTATCATCTCGGAAATGTACTTCATGAGATGGGGGGACAAGTAGAAAGAGTTAATTTCTACGATAAAGGAGTCATGACATGGAAAACCGACGCATAAACTATGAATTGAATGATACGCGAAGCGATTATCTTAGCAGGAGGACTCGGCACCAGACTGAGGTCTGTAATAAAAGACATTCCAAAGCCGATGGCTGAGGTCGCCGGAGTCCCATTCCTGAAATATACATTAAACTATCTTCGGGCAAATAAAATTTCCAGGGTAATTCTTGCTGTCGGATACAAACATGAAATCATCAGAAATTTCCTCGAAAACCCTCACAATAATTACGGATTGGAAATCTGCTATAGCATTGAGGAAGATCTGCTTGGTACAGGAGGCGCTGTATATAAGGGTTTTGAACAGATAGCAGGAGAAAGCGCTTTCATCATTAACGGAGACACCTATTTTGATCCAGACCTGAGTGATCTCGAGAAATTTGCACAATCCAGTTCCGCCAGCGTGGCCATGGCCTTAAAAAAAATACAGAATTCACAACGCTACGGCAGTGTATCAATTACAGAAAACGGCAAAATAATAGGCTTTAAGGAAAAGGGGCTATCTCCAGAAGGAAATACAATAATCAATGGGGGAATTTATTACATGAAAAAAGCCCTGATAGATCAATTTAATATGCCAAAAAAGTTTTCTCTCGAAAAAGACCTTTTTGAGGATAAGGTAAACGATTTGGCGATGTTCGGAAAGATTTATCATAATACTTTTATCGACATAGGAATTCCTTCTGACTATGCGGCAGCTCAGACGATCCTTAAGAATATTATCTGAAATGAAAAAGTATGATACGCTTTTTTTAGACAGGGACGGGGTACTTAACAAAAAGATTGAAGCTGGCTATGTACTCGATATCTGCGACATTGAAGTTCTTCCGGGTGTAGTCTACTTCTTATCCCGGGTTCGTAATCTATTTAATCAGATCATTGTTGTTACGAACCAGCGATGTGTAGGGAGAGGAATGCTGACGATGGACCGCCTGGAAATGATCAATCGGACCTTAAACCAATTAACAGGTTCTCATATAGACCATTTCCTCGTTTGTCCGCACCTGAATAACGATATGTGCGAGTGTCGAAAACCCAAAGATGGACTTTTCCGCAAGGCTGGGGATATTTATAATATTGACTTTAGTAATTCCGTACTTGTAGGAGATTCTGAATCCGATTTGATTCCGGCAAAAGAACTCGGAATCAAAACAATTTATATATCTGGCTATGAAAGCAAATATGCAGACAAAAGAGTAAGTTCGACCTTACATCTTTTGTCTGCATTCAACAACTTATATTAAATTCTTACTTTACGCTATTAACTGCGCCATTTAAGTTTACATAATCGCCTTTTTTATTACCTGGTTTAATCAATGTATTCTGGAAAGCATTGTTCCCACTTGTTGCTGAACCATTAAATATCACTACTCCATGATCTAAACCTCGGCTCGCGTCAAGCGTATTGCTGCTGATCTCATTAGTTGCACTGCCTGATTGAAGGTAGAGTACATTTCCCGCCTTTGTAACCACTACATTATTACCGGTTATCTTTCCCTTCTTGCAGTTATCTAACTTCATACCATATCCATCAACCTGTATTTTATTGTTTGCGACAACAACTCCTTCTATATTATTAAGTTCAAGTCCTCTTATTTTAGTATTGCTGGAGCTACCGGTAAGATTAATAATATTATCTTTAATAATCCATTTAGCCTTAGCATATGTAGACGAACCTAATATCCCAGTAAAACCATATGTAGTAGAGTACATTTCATTTCCAACGGTTTCAAGTCCATCTGTGCCGGCGTTCTCAATTCCATAATAAACACTAGACGTTGTATTCATTCTCATGTCATAGATTTTATTATAATTGATCTTACCATTCAGAGAATATCCGCTAACCGATATACAGGAGGGAGCTGAGCCTGTTTGAACCGTACCGATATCATTGAAATAATTATTATTAATGGTATAGTCGCGGAACCGGGCTATCTTTGGAGAAGAATTGTGATTCTGAAACTCAACACCCATCCTTCCAATACTTAAGAACTTATTATAAGTTATATTAACATTCTTCACCAATGAATTTGCCCCTTCGCTTACCATTTTAATAGCATTAACCTTCGAGTTTGGAATAGAAAATGTACATTGATTAATATTAATCCCATCCATAACATCACTTGCGCCATAATTAGCAATAAAGATCAGACCCTCGGCGTCTTCAGCTGTACTGTTCTTAGTAGAAATGAAAGAAATCCGTTGAATATCCAGGGTTTTAATACTTCCTGAAACTACAAACATTTTATTCTGATCTGTAGTAAAAACAGTACCCTCCTCTCCTAAAATTTGAAGATTATTTACTTTACTAAGTGTGATTGGTTTACTTATTCTATATGTTCCTTTTGGAAAAAAGAGTTTTTTGTTACTTGCAATAAGTGATTGAATTTTTTGACTTTCATCGGAGAGTCCATTGCTGCTAATTCCTGATTTTGTTACATCTGTCAATGTCAGGTTCTGCTCAACTGATGTAATTTCTTCTGGTACGATTTCGGTTTCCTCAGCCTTACAACAAACCAGAAACGAAGTAACAACTAAAAGAGGAAAAATAAATGCTTTCATAATAACTAATAATATTTTCGATATTGATTTTAAGATTAAACTTCTTGATAATCTTTTCATCTTATACCTCACTAATATTATTAGGTTACAGTAAACAACTTCAAAAATAGAGTTATAAAGCATTTAAATTAAATTATGATTAAGATCATTTATTTTTATGACCCAGACCACTCAAATATCAATCACCTCCAAAACGAATTTACTTCATATCACCTTATGATCTGACAGAATGCCTATCTCACCTCATCAAAAAAGGCTTCTATCACTGACTTTAATATTGAAAAAACTTCATACAACCTAGTTATGATCTTTTTTTCACAAAAAACTATTGAATATACAATAAGAACAACAAAAGAGCTTAAAAATAAAGATTAACTTGTTGGGTATTTATCTTTATAGAAAAGAAAGGCATGAACTTGGCCATACCTTTCCTATGGTTTGTCTGAGCTCGGGAAAACTTTTAGATTGCTGATGTGTAGCAGTAGTTTGAATATGAGGCTAAAGATAACTCTTAGCCCCCGCATTTCAAAGCATTATTACACTTAATATCAAAAAACTAATCAATTACCACCTTACCATTCTCTAACTTCAATATCTTATCGACACTTGCCGGTATCTCATGCTCATAATGGCTGACATAAATCAGCGATACATTGGAACGACTGCAGATGGCATCAACAACATGTTTAAAGTGGTCCTGCTGATGTCTGTCCAGGCCCTGGCAAGGTTCATCGAATATTAATAAAGGCGGATTCTTAATCAGAGCACGCGCAAGCAGGCAAAGACGCTGTGTACTTGCCGGTACATTCTTAAATAACCTGGCAGCAAAGCATTCTATTTCGAGCAACCGCATCCATCGCTTGGCAACTTCAGCCTTTTGGGGATTGGAAGGACGAAAAAGCCCAAGTGTATCATAATAGCCCGATTCAATAACCTGCAGACAGGAAGTACCTGCCGGAAAGTATTGAAAGAGCTCCGGTGATACAAAACCAGTTTTCCTCTTAATATCCCAGATACTTTCCCCGCTTCCTCTTTTCCTGTCGAACAAAATGATATGATTAGCATATGCCTGGGGGTTATCTGCATTTATAAGACTCAATAAGGTCGATTTTCCCGCCCCGTTGTGTCCAACTAACGCCCATCGCTCTCCCTGCTTTATCGTCCAGTTGACATGATCAAGAATCACCTTCTCTCCATATTGTATCACGATATCTTTCATTTCAACAATACTTGAATAAGCCTGCCCTTGGCCTTCAGAAATCAGGGTACCGAGTTCTTCGGTATTAATTACCGGCAAACTTGAAAAATTAAGCATTGCGGCATCAAACCCGCTTTTGTCCATAGAGGCCACAATCTTTCCCTTCTCAAGTACTGCTACATGGGTAATCGAATCGGGGATCTCAGTTGGAGCTGTAGACATTATCACACTGATTCCAGTGGCCGAAATTTCTGATAACAGATCATTAAACTCCTTTCTCGTACCTGTGTCAAGCCCGGTTAAAGGATTATCAAGTAATAATAAAACCGGATTCTTAATCAGTGCAGACGCTATCAGTAAGCGTTTGGTCTCACCGTTCGAAAGTTTAATCAGCTGCTTATTAAGAAGAGGCGTAAGTTTCAGTTTCTCTGTTACCCTGCCGAAATCCCAGATCCCGCCCCTTCCGGTATGCTGAACCCTAAGCAGATACTCTTCTACCAATTCTGAGTCCTCAGAATCAGATGAATTAAAGCGCTGCTGGTAATAAAAATTGCTGACATTAGAAAGATTGCGAAAACCATGTCGTGTACCTACCAGCGCAACAAGCTTGTGCCAGGTGAACAAAGGATCGCGCACTCTTTCTGCTTCCTGCCCGCCCTCTGGTAAAGGATGAACCACATGGCCTCCTGAAATAGGATACTTTCCGGCAATAGTATCCAGAAGACTGCTCTTACCAGATCCGCTTGCTCCCACAAGCGCCCAGTGTTCGCCTTTCTTAATTTCGAAGTCGAGCCCACCAAATATTGTTTGTGTAGCTCCGCGCACTGTTACATCTTTGAAAGAAAGTATTATATTTTCCATTTGAACAGCTATATCACGGCAAATATCTTATGCTTTAATCCCCTTTCGCCGGCCTTCTATATTGGGTAAAAGTCCCGTTATAATGCCAATAAGCGGAAGGTAAGCACAAACGCTAAAAACATACCCGACACTCGTCATATCTGCAAGTTTTCCCAGCAATGCTGAACCCAGTCCTCCCATTCCGAATGCGAAACCAAAGAACAAGCCCGCAATCATTCCTACTTTTCCCGGAACCAGTTCCGTTGCATAAACCAGGATAGCTGAAAAGGCCGAGGATATGATAACTCCAATAATAACAGACAGGATCCCCGTCCAGAACAAGTTTACATGAGGGAGAAGCAAAGTAAACGGAGCCACTCCCAGAATAGACACCCATATAATGTACTTCCTTCCAAACCGGTCACCGAGCGGCCCTCCGATCAAAGTACCCGCCGCAACCGAGGCAAGAAATACAAACAAATAGATTTGCGACAGCTGCACTGATACCCCAAACTTATCGATCAGGTAGAAGGTAAAATAACTGGTCATACTGGCCATGTAGAAATATTTCGAAAAGATCAGGACCAGTAATATTGCCAGCGAAATCGTTACCCTCGTTTTCGAAATTCCCGGACCGGCGTCTGCTGCATTCGCACCTTTACCCTTCGATCTGAGAATCAGATGCTCCTTATACCAAGTACCGACTCTCGACAACACGATTATCGCAAGGATAGCTGCAAGTGCAAACCAGATAATATTAAATTGCCCGTAGGGCACAACCACCAGGGCTGCGAGCAAAGGACCAGTAGCACTGCCGGCATTTCCGCCCAGTTGAAAAATCGACTGAGCCAGCCCTTTCTTCCCGCCCGACGCTAAATGTGCGACACGCGAAGATTCAGGATGGAAGACCGAGGATCCTATCCCGATCAGGCTTACTGAAATGAGTATAGTGATAAAACTTGAAGCAAAAGAAACGGAAATAAGTCCTAAAAAAGTAAATGCCATTCCTGCAGCCAGGGAATAAGGCCGGGGTGTTCGGTCGGTATAATGGCCAACAAAGGGCTGCAGAAGCGAGGCAGTGAGTTGAAACGTAAAAGTAATCAACCCGATCTGGGTGAATGACAGATGATATTTTTCCTTTATCAATGGATAGACAGCAGGAATCACAGACTGCATCATATCATTAAGCAGGTGCGTAAAACTGATCGCAAATAATATAGAATAGACAGTCTGCTGTGTGAACGATTTAGCTTCCGGAGTCAATGCAGATTTTGAGACTTTCATACTGTTTGCTATCAATAAAAGTAAAGCCTGCGGCAACAAATCGGGGCAACAGGGCAAGCCAATAAAAAACAAAACCCCTCAGAGCTTCTTCCGAGGGGTTTCTTTGGTGGAGGCTACTGGATTCGAACCAGTGACCCTCTGCTTGTAAGGCAGATGCTCTGAACCAGCTGAGCTAAGCCTCCATTACAGGATATATTTCAAAAACAAGTCCGTCTGAGTACTACCCGAAGAACTTTGGTGGAGGCTACTGGATTCGAACCAGTGACCCTCTGCTTGTAAGGCAGATGCTCTGAACCAGCTGAGCTAAGCCTCCCTCCCTGTCATACGGGCTATCCCGTTTGGGACTGCAAATATAGAATCGTTGATGAACTCTGCAAAATATATTTTAAAATTTCCTGTAAAAGGATTACAGATATTTTGTGAGTTCGGGAGAATCAGGTTTCACAGCCGACCGGAACCGGTGAATAAGCTTCCCGTTTTCATCTATAAGAAATTTCTCAAAATTCCATTTAATGTCACCGGTAAAATCTGGATTGTCCTCCGTGGTCAGATATTTGAAAAGAGAATTGATATCCTCCCCTTTCACGCTTACTTTTTCAGCCATCAGAAAACTCACCCCATAATTCTTCTGACAAAATTCCTGGATATCTTCATTCGATCCGGGCTCCTGCCCTCCGAAGTTATTTGCAGGAAACCCAATAATTACCAGCTTATCCTTGTATTCCTGCGAAAGCTTTTCAAGCTCAGCATACTGAGGCGTAAAACCGCATTTGGAAGCCGTATTAACGATCAGGATCTTCTTGCCTTTAAACTTCGACAGGCTAACCGTTTCTCCGTCTATAGACGTGAATTTAAAGCCGTGGATGCCTTTAGGCGGGAAAGTTAAAAGAGATAACAGAATAATTGCTGCAAATTTCATAATTTCTCGGTATATAAAACAAACTTAGAAAATATATTTGTACACGTCCAGCTATATATACGAAAGAAAAGTAGCCTCAACGTAAATTTTTAATCCTTTCCGCAGCAGTACAAAAAAGCCGCTCCGGATAATCTCCGGGAGCGGCTAACCTAACTCACTAAACATTACTAAACCAAGCCTTTATGCCGGAAACTCGTCAAAAAGCTTTTCTGCAATCTTTTTGAATCTCTCACTGCTTTTCGATAACTTTTGATGCTATAATCTATCAGGCCAATAATATTATTGGCTCCTCCATGTGCGTTCCTTATATATTACAAACGCGCAAAACACAACTTTACTATCTGGTTATAAGTTTGTTACACCAGATTTACACAAGCATGATATACAAAGATTACGCAGCTGCTAAGAAAGATATTTGCCCACTATCGGCATTCTCCTGCCCATACCGAACGCTTTTGGCGATACCCGTAGAATAGGGGGTGTTTGATAACGCTTAAACTCGGCCTTATTAACCATTTTAATAACTTTCCTCACAAGTTCCTCGTCAAATCCCTGGGCAATTATATCCCTCGAGCTTTTCTTAAGCTCTACATACTGATAGAGAAGCCGGTCAAGGATATCATAATCCGGCAGAGAGTCGCTGTCTTTCTGCCCGGGACGAAGTTCTGCAGACGGAGGTTTCACAATACTGTTCTGCGGAATGATTTCACGTTCCCTGTTGATATGGTTAGCAAGTTCATAAACCTGGGTCTTATAAACATCTCCCAGCACAGAAATAGCGCCCGCCATATCCCCGTAAAGTGTACCATATCCCACAGCACACTCACTTTTATTGGAGGTATTCAACAGAATGTACCCAAATTTATTAGAGAAAGCCATCACAATGACCGCACGGCAGCGGGCCTGAATGTTTTCTTCGGTGATATTGAACGGAAGGCCTTTAAATGCAGGCTCCAGCATGCGTTCAAATGCATCAGCAGCTTCTTTAATCGGAACAACATAATGCTTACACCCTAAGTTATTGACCAGATCCATTGCATCTTTAATAGAATGATCCGTCGAAAATTTAGAAGGCATCAGTACCGCTGTCACGTTTTCCGGACCCAGAGCTTCTGCAGCCAGCGCACATACGATGGCTGAATCAATCCCTCCGGATAATCCAAGAACAGCTTGCGTAAACCCTGATTTCGTAAAATAATCTCTTATCCCAAGCAATAATCCCTGATGGATCTGATCAATATCCGGCAACGGATTATAGGGCACAGGAGTCAGATCCTGGATCTTCCCCCCTGCAAATTCATAAATCCGGAGATCTTCTTCAAAGTACTTAAGCTGGTCAAGGATCTCTCCCTCCTCATTAAACACAAACGATCCCCCGTCAAATATAATTTCAGTCTGAGCCCCCACCTGATTAACATACAACAGAGGAAGACTGTACTTCCTGCTGTTATCACTCAACACCTTCACCCGATTATCATCATGATTATAAGCAAAAGGCGACGCCGCAATATTGATCATGAGGTCTGGCTTCTCTTCTATCAGCTGATCCATCGGAGCTGCAATATAGAGGGGATTGTCATTGATGTTCCACAGATCTTCACAAATCGTCAAAGCGATCTTGCAGCCCTTAAAATCAACACAATTAAACTCTGCAGACGGCTCAAAATACCGGTATTCATCAAACACATCATACGTCGGCAGCAACGCTTTGTTTACTATCGATTTAATTTCGCCATCTTCAATGAAGCAGGCAGAGTTAAACAGATCTTTACCCTCTGTTTTTGGATTTCGGGTAGGGGTACCTAAAATACAGGCGATCCCATGACAGGCCGCAGCAATATCTTGCACAGAACTCTCACACAACTCAAGAAACTCTGTAAACTCAAGAAAATCCCTGGGGGGATATCCGCATACAGCCAGTTCGGCAAACACCACAAGATCTGCACCCTGTGTTCTTGCTCTGTTAATAGCGTCAATGATCTTTTGAGTATTTGATTCAAAATTTCCTATGTGATAATTTAGTTGTGCAAGAGCAATCTTCATAATAAAAGCTTCAACGTTATTGGTAGAATAATTTATATGATAAAAGGATTTTTGATGATAACGTTTAAAAGAAAACACCCACAGTCAATGCGAGATATGAATTCTTCATATCAGGACTTCCGCTTATCACCTTTGTAAAACCATTATTGTAGGTTAAGCCTGTAACAATATTAAAGTTATCATTTATGTTCCATTCCGCACCTCCGCCAATTATCATGCTCAGACGGAAAGTTTTAACATCCGAAATATTCGGATTACGTTGATCCGCAGCCTGCTCCCCTATAACTTTTTCAGCCCGTGTTCCCTTAGCTCCTATCTTTACCCCCGTCCCGAGTCCGAATTGCCCGTAGAACCTTCCCGCCTGAACAGGATTGCTCTTGAGTTTTAAAGTAAAAGGTACTTCAATGTACCGGATCTTATAAACATCATTATAATAAGTAGAAGAGTTACTCTGTATACCTTCTGTTGTCTTCCCGTTGATTGTTGTAAGGGTGAAAGCGGTAGAAAAGTAATAATTACGGGCAAAACCGATGTCGGCCAGTACACCATAAGAAAAGCCGGTCCTTACACCATCATTCTCGGGAATACCATTACCCTCATCCACGGAGAGCCAGGCAATATTTGGCGAAGCCGTAAACCCAAGCTGCAAATTATCTGTTATTGTTTGAGCGCCCGACTGTAAAGCCAGGAAAAGTATCGCAAGAACACCAATTAGTTTTTTCATATTTTCGCTTCTGATATAAACATGATACGTAAAAGAAGTTTTCAAATCTACTTGTTTTTTTTAATTGCATTGTTGGTCTCATGCAAGAATAAGAAGCGTGCAGACATTAGCAATATAAAACTGGACATTCAAATCGAACGGTTTGATCAGGATTTCGGGAAACTTGCCCC
This sequence comes from Pararcticibacter amylolyticus, assembly GCF_003130405.1. Lineage (GTDB taxonomy): Bacteria > Bacteroidota > Bacteroidia > Sphingobacteriales > Sphingobacteriaceae > Arcticibacter > Arcticibacter amylolyticus. Next base: position 65,622 of record NZ_QEAS01000020.1, on the reverse strand, counting down.
CGGTAACTTCGGCCGGCAAATACCCGCCCTGCAGAAAAGATACGGTAGCTTTTATAAGGACTATGTAGAAGGAATGCTCAATGCCGGAAGCACCACCGACACTTCCTATTATCAAAATCTGCGAACGATACTGACTAATCAGGACTATAAGGCCCTCCACCAGGCGGTTCAGCAAAAGTTCCGAGACATGAGTCCCTGGCAGAAAGAACTAACGGATGCATTTAAGCATATTAAATACTATTTCCCTGATCAGCAAGCTCCCAGGATCATCACATTCCTTTCCGGCTTCGCAGTCCAGGTTCCCGTAGGAGATAACTATGTGGGGATTGGTCTCGATATGTTTCTCGGAGCCGACTCAAAATTCTACCCGGCTCTCAGACAAAGCATACCTGTATATATCTCCAGGAGATTTACCCCTTCCAATATCACCCCCAGGGTAACGGAATCATTCATCAGGGAAGATATGTTTCCCGAACCCGACCACCTGAATTCATTTCTGGAAAGGATGATTTATAATGGCAAGATCATGTATCTGATGAATTCGGTATTGCCTGATGTGCCCGACTCCGTAGTCATCGGCTATACCGGAAAACAACAAAAATGGTGTGAGACCTATGAGGCAGATATATGGGCTTATTTCCTGCAGGAAAATTTACTGTATGAAACAGACTATATAAAAACACAGAAGTTCCTTTCGGAAGCTCCGTTTACTCCGGGTATTGGAGAAGGAAACAACTCAGCACCGAAGCTTGGTATTTATATTGGCTGGCAGATCGTAAAGAAATACATGTCAGAAAATCCAGGGATTACCCCTCTGCAACTAATGCAGGATACAAAATACCAGGAGATCCTCAACCGGTCTCACTATAAGCCCAAATAATCAAAAGTTCTCCGGAGAGGACTTCTGATCTGCGGGGGAAACAGCAAGTTCATTAACACCCCTGATATCTGATTTACCCGCACGCCCGGTACCTCCCGAATAAACACGGCCTTGCGGAAGCTGGCTCAGGGGCCTGCCCGGCACCCCGCTGTTAAGCTGGGAATAAATCGTATACAAGTCGGTTTGAGCATTTGTAAGATAACCTCCCGCCCTGTTGTTGATACCGATAAATGCCGTCTGCCGGGGATCTGACATCTGTGGCTTCACCCCTGAAGAAAGATAATTTATAAGCACTTTTCCCCCGTTACCGTTGTCGTGCTTGCGGTTAGACATCTTGGCATCCAGCCCGGGAACTTGAATAACAAGACCATTGAGCGCTGCAAAATTTACAGAAAGAACGATGTCGGTCCCGTTATTCCTGCCGTCACTTCCTCTGATAATACATTCCCTGCCGATAACTGCATATTTTATAAGCAGGTTAACCTTTTTCTTATTTAGAAAATCAATAGAAGACTTGTCTCCCATAATTAAAGTATCTATCACGATAGAAGTGAGGGAGTCTCTCCCGCTAATTCTGTATTCCTGCCGTTTTTTAAGCTCCAGCTTACCAATTCTAACAGGCTCACTACCGGCCTGGGCAAAAGCAGGGCCCAGCAAGGAGATAAATGCTAATGCGCAAAAAATCAGTCTCTTTATCATTACATTCATATTAACGATAAAGAGATGCACTTAGTCTCGGTTCTCCATAAATCCTGGAAAAAATTCCGGAAGAAATTAGCGTAGTATGTTATAAACTGACTTCAGCGCAATCGCGATACCTGCTAATGTTATCAGATTGGAAACAAGGTCTATCATTGTCCATTCCCCGAGGAAGCGAAGGACTACACCAATCATAATGACAACGATACCAATAGTCATTAAACTGTAATGAGCAGGATTATTAGCGTTATCGCTTCCGTTGCTAGTGTTGTAAGTTTGTTTTACGTTTTCCATTTTCTATTATACTGCTGCTAATTTATAAAAAATCCGGGAATCAAGCCATCTTCAGGGCGCACTATCCGACTGTAAAACAATTAAGTCGGGCACGGGTTCTTAAGGAAACAATAAACCTATGGCAAAGTATTCAGAAAAATCTCAGGAGAAAGTGCATGAAGCTATGCACGAGATGAAAGAAGGGAAACTAAAAAGCGGTACCGGTAAAAAAGTCACCAACCCCAAACAGGCTGTAGCTATTGGACTGTCAGAAGCCAGGGAGGAAGGTGCGAAGGTACCGAAAAAGAAAAAATAAAAACAAAGACCGAAAATTAGTTTGTTAGCTGGCCGATCAGCCATTTCGCGAAATCTGACAGCTAACAGACTAATTGCTGATTCCTTAAATCTTCAGATCCTCCAGCTCCCTGCTGATAAAGCTTAATTCGTCCGCTGACAGTTTCACACTGGCAGCTCTTGCATTTTGCACGGCCTGTTCTGCATTACGTGCACCCACAAGCGCTATCGTAATCCCTGGCTTCTCAACTGTCCAGCGAAGCACCAGCTGGCTCAGTGTAACGCCCTTCTCGTCTGCAAGAGGCTTTACTTTGTCAAGAAAAGCATTCACACGCTGCATACTGTTTCCATTGAAATATCTGTGAGCAGCCCTGTGATCTCCTTCTGAAAACTGATATCCTGGTTTCATCTTCCCGGTAAGCAGGCCTCTTTCCAATGGGCTGTAGGCAAGGATTGATTTATTATTTGCCAGACAATAAGGAATAACTACCTCCTCGATATGCCTGTTTACCATACTGTAAGGCACCTGGTTAGATACCAGATCTATCGAAGACTCTGCTTCCTTCATCTGGTCCTCATTGTAATTGCACACACCGGCATGCCGCACCTTTCCGTCTTTAATCAGCCGTTGTACAGCCTCCATACTCTCGGTTACCGGAGTGGTTTCGTCAGGCCAGTGTATCTGGTAAAGATCAATATAGTCTGTCCCCAGGCGTCTGAGACTATCCTCACATTCTTTTATAATACTTTCCCTCCCGGCATATTTATAAATTTCAATCTCCTGCCCGGCATTGTTCTTGCTTTTCATGGCAAATGAGCCTTTTGCCAGATCCCACCTCATTCCGTACTTCGTCAGGATCTGGACCTTATCTCTTGGCAGCCCTTTAATTGCTTCTCCCACGATTTCTTCACTCAACCCTTGTCCATAGACAGGTGCTGTATCAATAGATGTTACTCCGAGATCATACGAGGCCCGGATAGCCTCTACGGCATCTTTACGTTCCGTGCCTCCCCACATCCATCCGCCGGCAGCCCAGGACCCAAACGTCACTATTGATAACTCAAGATCTGAATTACCTATTTTTCTGTATTCCATAAATTGTTTATTTTCCTAACAAGAAAGAAGAATGATAAGTTTTTAGGAACCTGGTCCCGCTGCAATGCAGACGACAAAAAAAATCAGACACCGGATCCGATTTCCAATGTCTGACTTCAATTATGTTATTTATATTCTTTATCCGTTCGACAATGCAGCAGCACCACTTACAATTTCAGTAAGCTCTGTAGTGATTGCGGCTTGTCTGGCCTGGTTATATGATAAGCGAAGGGAACGCAACAGTTCTCCTGCATTTTCAGTAGCCTTGTCCATTGCGGTCATCCGGGCTCCATGCTCTGAAGCATGAGAATCAAGCACCGCTTTATATAGCTGAATCTTGATCGACTTCGGAATGAGTTCATTAACGATCTCTTCCTGGGAAGGCTCAAGAATATAGTCAACTTTAGATGCATTCCCGGCCTTTGCATCCTCTGTATTCCTTGGAAGAGGAAGAAGCTGCTCGGTAAGCAGGTATTGAACGGCAGCATTTCTGAAATGGTTGTAAACTACTTCCACACGATCATAGTTCCCATTAACAAAGCCCTGCATGATAGACTCTGTAATAGCAGAAACGTTCTCAAAAGTCAAATTGGAATAAACTTCATTGTTATTCCCTATTACATTGAATTTACGTCTTTCGAAAAAGTCCTGGGTCTTCTTTCCGATCGCAACTATGCTTACATTCCCCTTTCTGAACTGTTCGCTGTACTTCTCTGCTATTAATTGATTTACCGTCTTAATAACATTGGCATTAAAAGCTCCGGCCAATCCCCTGTTCGAGGAAACTGCTACGATTAAAACTCTTACAGGTTCACGCTCCTGAATATATGGAGAAGTAGAACTTTCAAGGCTTGCGGAAAGGTTGCCCAGAATATCCTTAAGCTTATTAGCATATGGACGTAGCTGAACAATAGCATTCGTAGCTCTCTTAAGTTTTGCAGCCGAAACCATTTTCATAGCTTTTGTGATCTGCTGCGTTGAACCTACCGACGTAATCCTGTTTCTAACTTCTTTTAAATTCGCCATTTTTCTCTTAATAAGATATGAGATTTAAGACTTAAGATCAGGTTACCTGCCGGTCCCCTCATCTCCGCCTCAGATCTCACATCTAATATCTCAATTAATAATTTGCTGCCAGTTCTTTAGCTACTTTCTCAAGCACTTCCGTAATGCTGTCATCAAATTTTCCAGCCTTTAGTGCCTCCAGGACTTCCGGATGGCGAACTTCAAGCTGCTGGGTATATTCTGCTTCAAATTGCTTTACCTTGTTCACAGGTACCTGACGAAGCAATCCCTTAGTACCCGCATAGATAATAGCAACCTGTTTTTCTACTGTAACCGGAGAGAACTGTCCCTGCTTAAGGATCTCCACATTTCTTGCACCCTTGTCGAGTACAGACTTGGTAGCCGCATCAAGGTCAGAACCGAACTTTGCAAACGCTTCCAGTTCGCGGTACTGCGCCTGGTCAAGCTTCAATGTACCGGCAACCTTCTTCATCGACTTGATCTGTGCATTACCTCCCACACGCGATACCGAGATACCAACGTTGATTGCAGGACGTACACCGGCATTGAACAAGTTAGACTCGAGGAAGATCTGCCCGTCAGTAATAGAAATTACATTTGTCGGAATATATGCAGATACGTCACCAGCCTGTGTTTCAATGATAGGAAGAGCTGTCAGCGAACCACCACCCTTAACAAGAGGCCTGATTGACTCAGGGAGGTCATTCATCTGCTGCGCAATCTCATCAGAACTGTTAATCTTTGCAGCTCTTTCCAGCAAACGGCTGTGCAGATAAAATACATCGCCTGGATAAGCTTCACGGCCTGGAGGACGACGAAGCAGCAGAGACACCTCACGGTAAGCTACAGCCTGCTTTGAAAGGTCATCGTAGATAATCAGCGCCGGACGACCGGTATCACGGAAAAACTCTCCGATTGCAGCACCTGCAAATGGTGCAAAGAATTGCATCGGTGCAGGCTCAGAAGCGGATGCAGCTACAACTATAGAATACGGCATAGCACCATTTTCTTCAAGCGTACGTACAATATTAGCTACTGTAGAATTCTTCTGACCAATCGCAACGTAAATACAATATACGGGTTTGCCCGCCGCATAAAACTCCTTCTGATTGATGATGGTATCGATACAAACAGCAGTCTTACCAGTCTGACGATCGCCGATTACAAGCTCACGCTGTCCGCGGCCGATAGGAATCATAGCATCGATAGCTTTGATACCTGTCTGCAAAGGCTCATTCACCGGCTGACGATAAATTACTCCCGGAGCTTTACGCTCAATCGGCATTTCATAAGTCTCACCGGCAATAGGTCCTTTTCCGTCTATTGGCTCTCCTATGGTGTTCACAACCCGGCCAAGCATGCCGTCTCCAACACGTATAGAAGCGATTCTCTTTGTACGCTTTATGGTATCACCTTCTTTAACACCTTCTGTAGGGCCTAATAATACGACCCCTACGTTGTCTTCTTCCAGGTTTAATACAACCCCCTGTAGTCCGTTGTCAAATTCAACCAGCTCACCTGATTGAACTTTGGTGAGGCCGTATACCCGGGCGATCCCATCGCCTACCTGCAACACGGTACCTACTTCTTCAAGCTCGGCCTCTGATTTAAAGCCCGACAACTGCTGACGCAGTATCGCCGAAACTTCATCTGGTCTTACCTCTACCATAGTTTTTTATCTTAATTTTTTTTCTTTAATGATTGATTATTTATGCAATAAGTCCGCCTTCTTTAAACAGACGCTTTCTGTGCAAACTCTTTCTTTAACTTGTTCAGGTTGCTTACAATACTGGCATCAAACTGCCTGTCCCCTACTTTTAAAATAAACCCTCCGATCAGGCCGGTATCTATTTTAGTTTCAAGAACAACCTGGTTCTTCGTAGCTTCAGTCACAAGTTGCTCAATCTGCTTCCTGTTATCCTCACTTAAAGGCGCGGCAGAAGTAACAATTGCCCTTATAATCCCTTTCCGTTTGTTATACTCGTTGATAAATTCCTTCGCGGTGGAATAAAGGATCTCAGCACGTCCCTTATTTACAACAATTGTGAAAAAGGACATCACTATTTTATGAAACCCGGCTCCAAACAGACCTTTAAGAATAGCGAGTTTCTTGTCCATATGTATAATGGGATTCCTGAGAATCGCAGCTAACTGCGGATTCGACTTCAGAACCTTCAGAAACGACTCTATATCAGACTTGATAGGCTCAAGCGCATTTTGCTCTTCAGCCAGGTCTATTAATGATTTTGCGTACCGTGATGCTACTTGTATTTCAGACATCTCTATGTGTTGTAAGTTGTAAATTGTAAGTTGTAAGGCCTGGCATAC
>NZ_QEAS01000020.1:48796-58989 GCF_003130405.1 Pararcticibacter amylolyticus | reverse complement strand
CTTAGCTTTACTTCTTTTAGCAGGTCAGCAACCAAAGCTTCCTGTTTAGCCTGATCTTCAAACTGACGGCGCAACACCTTTTCCGCTATTTCCAGTGAAAGGTTGGCTACCTGGCTTTTCACTTCGTAAAGAGCCGCAGCCTTTTGGCTGTCAATTTCCTGCTTAGCTTTCTCAATCATCTTTGCTCCTTCAGCCTGAGCACTTGTTCTTGCTTCAGCAACAATTTTATCCTTAAGTTCTTTCGCTTCCTTCAGGATCTGATCACGCTCTGCCCGTGCTTCTTTCAACAGCGCTTCATTCTGGCTCGTCAGACGCGCCATCTCTTCTTTTGCTTTTTCTGCTGAAGCAAGCGCATTTTCTATAGACTGCTCACGCTCATGGATAGAGCTTAAAATCGGCTTCCAGGCAAACTTCGCCAGAACAACCAAAAGCAGGATAAAAGCCAGCGCCGACCAAACTACGAAACCGAGGTGGTGATTAAGTATACCCTCAAATAATTCTCCCATTTTTCTATTTGATTTTTGTCTTTTCGTTCAAAATAAGGGGCCGGAAAAATAACCAATCGTTAATTGTCCGGCCCATTTTCAGACCGAAGTCCTTCCCTTACTGAGGATTGTTACCCAATAAGGCAACTACCACACCGAACAGGGCAACACCTTCTACAAGCGCTGCTGCGATGATCATAGCTGTTTGAATTTTTGAAGCAGCCTCTGGCTGACGTGCAATACCTTCCATTGCCTTACCACCAACCTGACCGATACCAATACCAGCACCGATTACTGCTAAACCTGCACCTAATGCAGCTATTGAACCTACCATAATGATTATTATTTATATAGTTAAAATTGTATTATTAATGATGATGCTCATCCACCGCTGTCCCTATAAACAAAGCTGTAAGCATCGTAAAGATAAATGCCTGCAGAAATGCTACCAGCAATTCCAGAACATCCATAAAAAGAACGAAAGCTACAGAAACCGGGGCAATAGCCAGGGATTTAAAGATGAAGATCAGAGAGATCAAACTCAGAACAATGATATGGCCGGCAGAAATATTCGCATACAAACGAATCATTAACGCAAACGGCTTTGAAATAACACCGATTATTTCAACCGGGATCATGATTGGATAAAGCCAAAGAGGCACATCTGGCAAAAGAATGTGTTTCCAGTAGTATTTATTGCCGCTAAAATTAACCACAAGCAGAACGATAAACGCCAGCAGAAAAGTCATAAATATATTCCCCGTAACGTTTGCTCCTCCCGGGAATATCGGCAGCAGCCCAAGAAGATTATTAATAAAAATAAAGAAGAACAATGTAAGAAGTAACGGCATGTATTTACCATACTTATACCCTATATTAGGAATAGCGATATCATCACGGACAAATAAGATGACCGGCTCAATAAACGACTGGAAACCCCTCGGCGCTTTTCCTTCCCTCTTCTTATAAGCTGAAGAAACGGATGTAAAGACCAGGATCAAAATGATCACAGCTATCCACAATGCCGCAACGTTCTTTGTAACCGAGAAATCATAAACATGAGAAGAAGCGGCCTTGTCTACGTTTCCTGAAGCATCTACAGCAAAGATTTTATCCTCGATCAGCTTATACGTATAGTATTTACCCTGATAAGCCTCTTCTCCGTGATGAAATTCTGATGCCGAAAAACATTCAAGCCCTTTGTCCGTAATAAGAATGATTGGCAAAGGAAGAGAGGTATGCCCCCACAAATGCCAGTAATGAGAATCAGCAATATGCTCCATGATCGCTGAAGTCGGGTCGAATTTCTCTTCACCATGATTACCTTCAGCATGTTCAGCCCCGGGTATCTGGGCATCGCTTTTTAACGTCGACGAAAGAGTGGTATCACCAGCATGATGCTGAGCTTTTATAACTGTAACATTAAGCAGAATAAAAAAAAGAGCGAGAACCGCACTTATCCCTGTTTTTCTTAGTTTTAAAGTATCGCTAAAATCCATTTAATGCGTGATTATTCCGATTTATTTGGGTGGCGCAAGTTAGTTAACAATGCCCATATTTCAAAGGCACTAAAAAAGAAATATATAGAAATAAAATCAATGACGAAGATCACTTTATCCACATTTATTTTAGTGAGATAAATCAATGCAAACGCCATACTCATCAGTAGTTTTACAACGAGCGAACCCAGTATGGTGTACACTGAAAACTCCCCGCCTTTCCTGATCCCGATCCATGAAACGATAAAAGCACTATACGTAAGCACGGCCAGTACGCCGAAAACTACCCAGAATTTTGGTATCAGGATCGTACCGCCTGATACACCATTTAGAACAAAGGCCAGCGTGCCAAGGCAGGCCGCATAGATACTGAAGAAAATAGTAAACCGAAGAGGAGTCAAGGCTGATTTTTTTTAATAGACCGGATAACAAGATATAATGATGCTAAAACACCCGCAAGGCTAAAGAACGCGGTATACAGGGGAGTACTGGTATCCTGAGAAGCGTCAATCTTATACCCGATAAACGCAAAAATGCCTATTACCGCAATCATTTGGAAGCCCATACCGGTATAATAGGCATAGCTGTTCATAGCCCTCTTTCCGCGCTTCAGCTCTTCTTCTTTATCCGTTCCCTTATTTTCAGACATACCGTTCAACTAGCTCGAGCGGCAAAGTTAGAAATTAAAACAAAGAACCTGCTGATTTAAAGGCAAAAGGTTGATTTATCCCGGACACTGCCGTAACTTTATAAGGCAGGTACAACCCTCAGATCCGGGTAACAGGGGTAAGACGAAAGTCCGCAAATAAAAATTTTAACAAAATCGTAAACATTCCGGTAATTTTACGTAGAAGAGAAAACCGGCGGCAGAAGTGCTTTTTTTAAATATACTTTTGCCAGGTAATTTTTAAGTACTGATTACATTTGATCTAATGAAACTCATCTCGTCTTTAAAATATTTTTTTGCCCTCGTAACGCTTTGCATTATTGCAGGAAGTTGTGGAATGCAAAAGGAGACAACCGTTAACAGGGGTTTGCAGAATCTGACCACACGATATAATATCCTTTATAACGCAAAGCTTCTGCTTGAAGAAAACGAGAGGAATGTTGAAGATTCATACTACGACGATTTCAGCCAGATTTTACCGCTCTATAAGGAGGCATCAAACCAGGACGGCTCTCCTTCGCCTTTACTTGATTCTGTCATCCGGAAGGCCTACGTCATAGTAAATGAAAAGAATCAAAGCAATTACATAGACGATGCTTATTTTACCATAGCAAAGGCAAACTATTTAAAAGGCAACTACTACGATGCAGTCGAATTCTTTACATATGTTTTCCGGACCTATCCCAAAGAAACGGACTTAAGACTTTCTTCACTCGCCTGGAAAACCAGGGCACTTCTGCATTTAAATAATACCCAGGAAGCATCCGCTACTATCGATACTGCGTTCAAATATCTCAATACATCTTCCGGGGCTATACCTGAAGTATATGCCGCGTATACTCAGTTACTCATCAATACCGGCCGGGAAGAAAAGGCCGTAGAAAGCCTCATCAAAGCACTGGAGCTGGTGCAGTCGAAAAAATACAAATTAAGATGGACCTATATTCTGGCTCAGCTGCAGGAAAATAACAATCAGCGCCAGGAAGCATTCCTGAATTATACAACAGTAGCGAAAAGTAATGTATCATTTGAGATGGCATTCAATGCAGCACTGAACCGTATAAGAATGAGCGACGAGGAAGGTTCAAAAAGGATCGATCGCGTGGCAGCCTTACGGGCCATGCTTAAAAGCCATAAAAATGAAGACTTTGCCGATCAGATTTATTACAGGATCGGTGATATTTACACGGAACGGCAACAGATAGCAGAAGCAGTCGCAAGCTACCTGAAAGCTACCAAACAGCTATCTGCCAAAAACCCGGTTCACAAAGGTCTGGCGTATCTCAAGTTGGCAGATATCCATTTCAGGAGCGGCAACTACACCAAAGCAAAAGCATATTACGACACAACACTCACTACCCTTCCTCCGGGATTTGCAGGATATGAGCAGATCAAACTGAAAAGTTCTCATCTCGAATTACTTGCTGATCGCTACCGGGTGATCGCAAAAGAAGATACATTACGGACTCTGGCACGTATGACAGACGCAGAAAGACAGGACCGCATCTCACAACTGGTCAGAGAACAGGCTCAAAAAACACTGGAGCCGGGGAATGTAAAAGCGGATATACCTTCAGATACCTTCACTGCAGCAATAGACCGGCCCGGTTCTAATCAGCTGGAAGGAAAGTTTTATTTCAATAATGCAGCAGCGGTTAGTCAGGGATTTTCGGATTTCAAAAGACGCTGGGGCAACAGGCCGGCAACGGACGACTGGAGGCGCGGCCGCAAAACAGCCTCCGATGTAACAGAAAACCCTTCCAGTCAGCCGCTTATAGCAAAATCACAGGACGGTTCTGCTACATCACCGGAAGAACGGATAAAGCAGAATATACTGAAAGATCTTCCGCTGACACCTGATGCATTTAAACGTTCTAATGAAAGAGTGGCGGCAGCATACTATGAAATAGCCGGCTTCTACAGGGAAGAGCTTAAAGATGAGAAAGAAGCACGGAAAACGCTTGAGGAATTACTCGCTAAAGTCCCCGAAAGCACTTATACGCCCGCCGCTTATTATAACCTGTATCTGCTCTACTCTCAGGTCGACAGGCAAAAGTCAGAGGAATACCGTGATAAACTGCTGAAAAATTACGCTGGATCTCAGTACGCGAAAGCGATCCTTAACCCGCGTTATGGATCAGAAGCGAATGCAGCTGAAGAAGCGCTTAACGAAGTGTATACTTCCGTCTATGAGCTGTATACGCATCGAAAATATACAGATGTGATTGACCGGGTTTCCGGCGCGGAAAACTCGTTCGGGAACAACAAGCTTTCTCCTCAGCTCGCTTATCTTAAGGCTCTGGCAATAGGCCATACTCAAAAATTACTCCCTTTTGAAAATCAGCTGATGGCGATAGCCGATACTTTCTCAACAGATGAACTTGTTACTCCTCTTGTACGTCAGCATCTCCGGTATATTACAGAAAACAGGAATGAGTTTTTAAGCCGGCCAACAGCGCTGCTTGATTACGATCCTGACAATAACATATTTATGGAACCCGCTCCGGTTGTTCCCCTGAAGCCCGTTATCGCTCAGAACAAACCTGCAGTACAGCCTGCAAAGCCGTTAGTAACTCCTCCTGTTGAAAAGGCAGCCGTAACTCCTCCTCCGGTAAAAGAAGAGCCGAAACCGGTGATTGCTGCTGCGCCTGAGAAAACTCCGGTTGCCGAGCCAGCTGCCATCCCGGAGAAAACTGTCACTCCTGAGAAAAAGACAGAAGAAGTAACGAAACCCGAAGAGGTAAAGAAGCCGGAAGAAGTGAAAGTGGAAATCCCTGCAGCAGCGGCGGAAAAACCGGCAGAGGTTCTGCCGGAAGTAGCGCCTCCTGTAAAAGAAGCTAAACAGACCTCTGATGTAAAACCACAGGCGCCAAAGCCTGCTGCAAACTTCAGTCTGCCGGAAGCAGGAGAGTACTACTTTGTGGTAAATGTAAATTCGGCAGTTGCCGATCTCAGCCCTTCCAGGTTCGGTATCGGTCAGTTTAACCGCTCAAAGTATTCTGCTTTAAGAATAAAACATCAATTAAAATCTGTAAATAACGAAAATCAACTGATATTTGTAGGTCCGTTCAACAGCCTGACAGCTGCAGTAAACTACGAAAAAAGCATTCTTCCGTTAATAAAAGACATAATGAAGATAGCTTCCGAAAGATATAATACTTTTGTAGTTAGTAAAGATGAACTGGATAAGTTAAATTCGCGTGCACTGATAGATTCGTACGCTGAATTCTTTAAGAACTACAAATAAGTATGCAACGAAAAAAAGCGCAGTTAACAAAAGAAGAAACACGACGTTATACAATAAATTTCTGGAAAATAATCTTAGGATGTATAGCCTTCGGGATCATACTGATCTTCAGTGTCGGACTGGGCCTGTTCGGCAAACTGCCATCCTTCCGGGATTTGGAAAACCCCAAAAGCAACCTGGCCTCTGATGTCATTTCCGACGACGGCGTCGTTCTTGGCTCTTATTTCGTCCAGAACCGGTCGAATGTAAGATACGATCAGATTTCGCCTAATGTCATTAATGCACTGATAGCTACAGAAGATGTAAGGTTTTACAGCCATTCCGGCATTGACTTCAAACGTACATTTACCATAATCTTTTACAACCTGGTGGGCAAAAAGCAGGGAGCCAGTACCATTACACAACAGCTCGCCCTCAACTTGTTCCAGGAAGAGGGACGGGCACACAATGTATTTAAAAGGTTTATTCAAAAGCTTCAGGAATGGATTATTGCCATTAAGCTTGAAAGGAACTATACCAAGGAAGAGATTATTACGATGTATTTAAATACTGTCGATTTTGGATCCTACAACAGCTTTGGTATCAAATCAGCAGCCCAGACATACTTCAACACTACTCCCGACAAATTAAGCCAGGACCAGGCAGCGCTGTTGGTGGGAATGCTGAAAGGCCCTTCTTACTATTCCCCCATAAGAAACCCTGACAGGGCTCTGGCACGGCGAAATACTGTCCTTGACAATATGCACAACGCAGGCTATCTCTCAGACCCCGAAGCAGAGGAAATGAAAGAAAAGCCACTCGGTCTTAATTTCAGACCAATTAACCATAATGATGGGTATGCCGCTTATTTCAGGGCAGTTCTAAAAAAAGACATTCAAAAGATCTTCGAAGAACGGAATATCAGAAAAGCCGATGATACTCCCTATGATCTGGACCGCGATGGACTGAAAATTTACACGACAATTAATTCCCGTATGCAGAAATACGCGGAAGATGCCCAGCGGGAATATATAAAAACCTTACAGGTACAGTTCACTAAGGTCTGGAAAGGAAGGAATCCGTTTAAGGGAGAGGCTGAGATCCTGCTTGAGCAGGGAATGAAACGTTCAGACAGATATAAGGTACTCAGGGAAGAAGGTTTAACGGAAGGCGATATCCTGAAAAACTTCAGCACTCCTGTCAAAATGAGCATATTCAGCTGGCGCGGTGATATTGATACCGTCATGACGCCGATGGACTCCATCAAATATTACAAATTATTGCTGCGGAATGCACTCCTTTCTGTTGAAGCAGGCGAAGGCCCTGGTACCGGATATGTACGGGCCTGGGTAGGCGGAATCAATTTTGAGCATTTTAAATACGACCAGGTAAAGATGGGAGCCAGACAGGTTGGATCGACAGCAAAGCCCTTCACCTATGCCGCCGCTGTTACCAACGGTTATTCCCCATGCTATCAGTTGCCGAATGAACCGGTAACAATTGATGGATGGAGCCCAAGATCAGATCATACTATTCCCGGCTATATTACTCTGAAAAAAGGCCTTGCGCATTCTCAGAACTGGATAACGGCCAGGCTGATGAGCGAACTCGGCCCAACAGCTGTTGCTACTTTAACCAAGAAGCTTGGCGTTCCGAATGTTCCTGCATATCCTTCCATTTGCCTGGGTACCTTCGATGCCACTCTTTACGATATGGTAGGAGCATATTCTGTCTTTGTAAATCATGGTGTATGGAACGAACCTGTTTACCTGTTACGCGTTGAAGATAAAAATGGAAACGTGCTGTATGAACCCAAACCTAAAGTTGTGGTTGCTCTGGATGAACAGACTGCCTATGTCATGACTGATATGCTGAAGGGTGTAGTCAATCAGGGCACAGGGGTACGTCTGCGCTATAAATACAAGTTGACCAATCCAATAGGCGGTAAGACAGGTACAACTCAACGCAACTCAGACGGCTGGTTCATTGGAATCACGCCTCAGTTGGTCACGGGAGTCTGGACCGGAGCGGAAGACAGGGCTATTCACTTTCTTTCAACCAACCAGGGAGAGGGCGCTAATTCAGCTCTTCCTGTATTTGCGTTATACATGAAAAAAGTATACGCCGATCCGGCTCTGAAATATACAAAAGGAGACTTCCCTCCTCCCCCGGGCGGAGCAACAATTACTATAAATTGTGATGCGTATGGAGCAAAACCGGCCACTGCTGATTCTGCAGCTGCTGGTAGCTCGCCTCAGCCAGCGCCAGCAAAGCCGGTTCAATAGTACCGGATCTTTGCTTAAAAGAAAGGATGCCCGGAAATGGCCGGGTAGAATTAAAGTGTCGTTGTTTATAAACAGGAGTGCTGATGGATTTCAACTACAGGGAGGCATTAAAAAAAATCCCGGCTAAACCGGGTGTTTATCAATTCTGGGATGCCGCCGGAGAACTAATCTATATCGGGAAGGCTAAGAGCCTCAAAAACAGGGTAAGCTCTTACTTCAATAAAGACAGCTATCGGATTAATGCAAAAACCAGGGTACTGGTAAGCAAAATAGCTGATATCACGTTCACTATCGTAGATACCGAAATCGATGCCTGGCTGCTTGAAAACAGCCTTATAAAGAAACACCAGCCCAGATATAACATCATGCTCAAAGATGATAAGACCTATCCATGGATTGTCATCAAAAATGAGCCGTTCCCGCGGATTTACTGGACCCGCCGCATTGTAAAAGACGGCTCCAAATATCTTGGCCCCTATGCATCTGTAAGTATGATGCACACCATACTCGACCTCGTAAAGGAAATTTATCCACTGCGTACATGCAATCTGCCCCTCATCAAACAAAATATAGCAGCCGGCAAGTTTAAAGTATGCCTTGAATACCAGATCGGCAACTGCAAAGGCCCCTGCCAGGCTTACCAGTCAGAAGACGACTATAATCAGAATATAGAGAACATCAAGGATATCCTCAACGGAAAAACCGGGAGTGTCATCAGAAACGTAAAGGCAGAACTCGACGCCGCTGTTGCCGGTCTCAACTTTGAGCAGGCGCATAGGTTGAAGCATCAGCTTGACTTGCTCGAACGTTACCAAAGCAAATCAACCATCGTTAATTCATCTATTTCCGACGTTGACGTATTCAGTATCGCCTCCGATGAAAAACACGCCTTTGTAAACTTCCTTAAGGTCATGAACGGAACGGTCATCCAGACCCAAACCCTTGAGATGAAGAAACGGCTTGACGAAACAGATGAAGAATTGCTTAGCTTTGCGATCTCCGAGTTCCGGACACGGTTCAGCAGCAGTTCAAAAGAGATCATCGTGCCTTTTGAGTTGGAAATAGAGGATCCCGGTATACGTTTTACTGTGCCTAAACTGGGAGAAAAGAAGAAATTGCTGGAACTATCCCAGAAGAACGTAAGCTTCTTCAAACGGGAAAGGATTGAACAATACGAAAAGCTTAACCCGGAAGTAAGAACAGAACGCTTGTTAACCCAGATGATGAAAGATCTGAGGTTAAATCAGCTGCCCAGACATATCGAATGTTTTGATAATTCCAACTTCCAGGGAAAATACCCGGTATCTGCCATCGTCGTATTCAAAGACGCTAAGCCCTCAAAAAAAGATTACAGGCATTTCAATGTCAAAACAGTTGAAGGCCCCAACGACTTTGCAACTATGGAGGAAGCTGTTTACCGCAGGTACCGGAGAATGTTGGAAGAAAACACCCCCCTTCCCCAGCTGGTGATCATCGATGGAGGTAAAGGGCAGCTGTCTTCTGCCCTGAAAAGTCTTAAGCTCCTGGGAATAGACAACAAGTTAACAGTGATCGGCATAGCCAAGAAGCTTGAGGAGCTCTTCTATCCCGGAGACCAGTACCCTCTATATCTAGACAAAAAATCAGAAACACTAAAGATCATACAACAGCTCCGTGACGAAGCCCACAGGTTCGGTATCACCTTTCACCGCCAGAAACGAAACAAGGCCACACTTGCAACCGAACTGAGCAATATCCCTGGCATAGGGAAGACGACCG
This sequence comes from Pararcticibacter amylolyticus, assembly GCF_003130405.1. Lineage (GTDB taxonomy): Bacteria > Bacteroidota > Bacteroidia > Sphingobacteriales > Sphingobacteriaceae > Arcticibacter > Arcticibacter amylolyticus. Next base: position 49,069 of record NZ_QEAS01000020.1, on the reverse strand, counting down.
CAGAAAGGCTTCTCCAGCACTTTAAATCAGTGAAGAAGATCAGGGAGGCTACCGCCGATGAGCTTCGTCAGATACTAAATACCAAACAAACCGGCGCACTCCTCCAGTACTTCAAAGGAAGCACTAAGAACGATAGCAGCGGAATGTAAAACAATCAATCACATCCCCTTTAAAAGAAAAAATCCGGAGAACCTCAATTCCCCGGATATACTTATTTAAGTAATAGTCTTTAAATTCTCACCTGTACCTCCATGGGGCTTCAGGCAACTCCTC
>NZ_QEAS01000020.1:41783-48759 GCF_003130405.1 Pararcticibacter amylolyticus | reverse complement strand
AATAAGACCAGAGATCATGCTCATAATCGAGCAACTCCTTTTTAACCCTCTCCGACTCATACAGTTTATCTATTCCCTGAGCATAATCTTTAATTCTCAGATCCTCAGGATTCGATTCCTTCACGATATAGCTCGCAAAGAGGCGTTTAAGAAATATATCGTCATAACTCAGGCCGGTGGCATCATTATTCCGGGTAGTAACCGCTTTAGTAGCGAAGATATGACGCGCCGCGGGAAAATAGATCCAGAAAGCAGGCTGCTCACCCAAATCCTGTCCTGCAGCCTTAATTTTTACCATCGGCGCAATTCCTACGATCCTTGGTTCAAAGACTGAACGGTTCTTATCAAAGATCCAGTCTTCTTTGATCTGGAACTTAATCACACTGTCAGGGTTAAATTCACCTACCGCCATATGAGATCCAATCTGTTCGCCGGTCGACTCATTGAAATCAGGGATCAGCACACTGTCCGCAAATTTTCCCATTACCTGCTCCGGCTTAAGAACAGTAGCAAACGAATCACCATTGGGATCCTCCTTTGTACTGACCGCATCATAGGCAGTAAGCTCTCCGGAAGCTATCGCATTCATGATGATATCGATCAACCGTGACTTAGGAGAAGCATAAACAGCGTTCATTTTCTCTCTCAGATCGATTTCCCTCCACACACGCTTTGAGAACATCACATCCGCTTCACGAATGTTGGCAAATGGTGCAGGCTTCGCCTCCTCAATATTATTTTTCTTAAAATAACCATCCACCGGTCTCTCCTGCACTGAATCAACAGCTACAGGATTGGTTGAATTATTCAGATCCGGCTTTTGAGCAAAAAGCATGGTGACCATCAAACTGAATAAACCTGTTATGCAAATCCTTTTCATATTCTTATTAATTCGCTGTTAATGCAATCGAATTTAATGCTCTCTGCGAGCCATCAGGTCCAACTGCAATAATATTATCAAAAATTACACGCGTGCCGGGCCCTATACCCGCAAGCGCAGATTTCATAGCACCACTGAGCGAGTTTCCTGATGTCTGAAGTACGATTGCATCAGCCCTCGGCTTAGCAATGATCACGCTGAACCGCGTTACCGAAAACTTCGCATCAAAATCAAACCCCTCAAGCACTGCGAACACATTGTTTTGCGCTTTAATGGCTACAGAACTCAATGTTCCGCCTGTCTTTCCGCCGAAACGGGCAACCGGGTCAGGAATACGTTTCACCCTGAATTGAGTCGTTCCTATGGTCTGTACCTTTCCGGGAGCAATTTCCGCCGCTACATTCACAGTAGCCTGCCCGGGAGAACTTACCTTTACAGTATATTTACCATTCGATCCGCCGATGCTTCCGCCGTTCATCGTCACCCGCAGGTTTTCCTTAGGGATCCCGGGAGCGGATACCGAAACAGGGTTATCAACTCCGATATAGAAAACATTCATCTTATCCGGCGATACCACCGCAGATGGACGGGCTACCTGGTATTTCTGCTCAGGAGTTGTATATTCTTTTACAGTCCCGTCAGTTTGCATCACCCTCACCTTTCCGGTCCAGGAGAACATCCCTTCACGGTTTGTAGCGATCGTATAAACTCCTTTTCCATCTCTTACCGGCAAAGAAGAACCTCCTACCGAGATAGTCGGGTTTGATCTTGAGTCATATGCAGTTAAAAACACTTCAGCGGTATAAGGCTGTCCCTGAATAAGATAGGACGTCGGTGCTACAGCCACTGCCGCAAATTTATCAAGATTCACAACAGCCTGATCCATCTTACCAAGAATGCGCTTCACCACATCCGCTTCCGCGTTCTTCACGTCAGTCTGAATTTTAGTTAAGATAGTCATTGCTGCCGTCAGGGGAGTACCCTCACCAAAATTTACTTCTTCCCAGGTTTTCTTTCCTCCAAGAGATTGCTTAGGATCCTCAGCAGAAAGGGCAAGTGAAACAGTTGCACGGTCCTTCTCTTCAAGCAAAGCCATCAGCTTTTCTCTCGTCTCATTGATCCGGCTCTTCAATTTTTCACCCTGTTTCTGATTAACCATGATCCCGGGCGCAATGTCAAGATTGTCCCTGGCTTTAAGGTCACCAGTTTCAGGATCTATTCCCTGTCCTTGTGTAACGAACTCCTTCTTAATCGATTCTATGTAATCGTTTAACTCCCCGGCAATCTTCTGTGCTTCTTTCGCTTTTTCATACACAGGTTTTGCTCTCACAGGTTCGTCCTTCAACTTTGTGCTTTCAAAAGCAGCAAATAGTTGTTCAACACCTGTATTTACGTTTGTCTTCGACAGCTCAAGACTATCGTTGATATTCTTAAACGCATTTAAAATTGTATCTGAGACATTCAAGGCCAGCATAGCGAGCAATACCAGATACATGATATTGATCATCCGCTGTCTTGTTGTTTCTTTTCCTCCGGCCATGTTTAATTAGATTTTCTGTTTTTAAAAGATAAATGAAAAACAGTATTTAAACCCGCGGTTGATTCATTGCAGAAAGCATATTTCCGTAAACAGCGTTCAGAGAACCCAGGTTCCTGGCAAGCTTGCCAACCTCATCCTTAAACTGTTTTGAATCTTCCAGCGACTCATTAAAGTTCTGCATCGTCAACGAAAGGTTCTGATAGAATTTATTCATCGACTTCAGATGTGCACTCGAATCCTGTAGTTCCAGTTCATACACCGCGTTCAGCGCGGAAAGGTTCTTTGCCAGTGCATTTACCTGCTCATGGTAGTGCTTCGAATCAACACTCGTATTACCCATTTCCACTAACCCGGCCGAAGCTTTTTCAAAGGCAGCACTCAGGTTGTCAAAGCTGGCAGAGGCACTCTTAAGTTTACCGGTGAACTCGTTAGTCGCTACCGTGGCATCCGCCACTTTGGAGATCGCTCCCACCTTGTCACTGAAAGTTCTCAAGCCCGTACCCAGGCTTTCAATAAGCTCCGGTCCGATCTTAGCATCAGCCATCATTTTATCAAGAGCTGCACTCGAAGAAGGAGCTGCAACACTCGGCCGGGCAGATACCTTAGGAAGTTCTCCGTCAAAATCATCAGCCAGCTCAGGATACACCCTGCTCCATTCCGGATCTTTGGGTGGCTGTACGAATCCCGTAAGGAAGAAGAGGAATGCTTCTACTCCGAGCCCTACCCCGATCATATAATTTCCTAAAATACCACCAATATGAAGGATCTTGAATAGCGCACCAATGATTACCACACTTGCACCCCACGAAATTGCTGTATGCAATGAGAATAATTGAAATTTTTTCTTGTTAGCCATAGTAAAAATATTGAAGATGTTACTTTTTTTTAAAGATTGTTATGTATTAAAATGAATTTCTGTCTCTGATATCCCTGCCCGGGAAGCGGGTAACACACCTGAACCCTATATAAGATTTTGCAGTGTCCTGGTATTCGAAAGCACGTGTCGAGTTTTGAAGGAAATAACCGATATCTTTCCATGAACCGCCGCGGACAACTTTTCTTTTCATCACTTCCGCATCAGTGCCCTTCGCTTCATAACTGAAAGTTGGATTCAGGTCATGAACAAAAGTGGATGCCGATTCGTCATAAGCAGAAGAAGTCCACTCGGCAACATTTCCCGCCATGTTATATAAACCGAAGTCGTTAGGATAATATGAGCGTACATTCACTGTAACCGCCCCGCCGTCGTCGTTATAATTTCCCCGTCCCGGTTTAAAGTTCGCCATTAAGCAACCTTTCGCATTCCGGATGTAAGGGCCGCCCCACGGATAATCCGTTCCGATTCTCCCGCCCCTGGCTGCATACTCAAATTCTGCTTCCGTCGGTAGCTCAAAAGGCAAACGGGGATTCCTCTGTCCCTGAGCACTGCCTTCATAAAGGCGTGTGCGCCACACAGTAAAAGCTCTTGCCTGCCTCCAGGTAACTCCTACCACAGGATAGTTGGCATAAGACGGGTGAGAAAAATACCCCTCTGTCATCGGGTCGTTCCCCGCATAAGCAAAATCCGCAAGCCAAACCAGTGTATCGGGATATATCGCCACCGTATCACGGAAGATAAAGTCCGACCGCCTTTTGTTCTTATTACCCCGGTTATTGGCAGCTTCCCTTAAGTTAAGGATCGCAAAGTTATATTTGAGAAGACGGACATCAATTTCATTCCGGTCAAATACCCGGTCCTCTCCCTGGTAATACATAGCCTGTAGCTTATTCGCACTGCCTGCATTCTTTTTGTCGGCCCAGATAGCAGCGCCATCGCCTACTTTTCTCCAGTCAATATACTTCTGCCCACCGGCATCCGCACTTGCACCTTTACCTTTTGGTTGAATATAAAACTTGGGATCCTGTAAATAATCAGTAATCGCAATTGAGTCCCTGACCCAATGTACAAACTGCTTGTACTCGCTGTTAGTAATTTCAGTTTCGTCCATGTAGAATGCCTGAACGGTAACCTGTTTGTTTTGGGCAATCTGAGCATAGGTTATATCCTGATCTGTTTGCCCCATCACGAATGTGCCCGCTGGTACATATACCATACCGTAAGGGACTCTGCTGCTGCTTACTTTCTTGGTCTTCACGCCAACCAGTTCTCCACCAGCGCCACCCTTTCCACATCCACTAGAGAAAGCCGAGATGACTGCGAGAGCGATAATATAAATTTTTCTCATTGATGTTTTAATCCCTTGTTTAAAAAAACCTGACTAATATACAACTCCTAACCATGTAAACCTAAAAACACCTGATTGGTTTTCTGTTACTTAATGATCGTTATGCAGGTTTCTACGAAAAGTTTTGATGAAGGTTGCAAAAATACAAGGCAAAAATATTAAAGGTAAAAGTAACTACTTATTTACCATCTTAATATACTGTTCAATTGCCATAGTCATACTTGGAGCATTTGGTGTTGGGGCAGGGATGTCAACGATAAGTTCCCGCTCCTGTATTGACTTTTGAGTGCTTGCACCAAAAGCCGCTATTCTTGTATTATTTTGCTCAAAACCAGGAAAATTCTTATAAAGCGACTGGATGCTTGAGGGACTGAAGAACACGATGATATCATAAAAGACATCCGCAAGGTCCGACAAGTCACTGCACACTGTTCTGAAAAGAACCGCAGGCGTAAAATTGTAGCCGTTCTCCTGAAGGAACTTTTGGGTCTCCTCCGTTGCTACGTCCGAACAGGGATAAAGGAATTTCTCAGAAGCATTCTTTTTGAGTACTTCAGCCAGGTCAGCTGCCGTTTGCTTCCCAAAAAAGATCTTCCTTTTTCTGTATTGTATATATTTCTGAAGATAAAGAGCAATATTTTCCGACAGGCAGAAGTACTTCATATCTGCAGGAACCTCAAACCGCATTTCCTCACAGATCCTGAAGAAATGGTCAGCAGCATTCCGGCTCGTGAAAATTACGGCAGTATAATCGGGAAGGCTAATTTTTTCCTTACGGAATTCTTTAGCGGGAACCCCCTCTACATGTATAAACGAACGAAAGTCAACTTTTACGTTATACTTTTTTGCCAAATCATAATAAGGTGATTTCTCTGTTTCCGGCTTCGGTAAGGTCACCAGGATACTTTTAACCTTTTTCTTTCTTGCTTCTGATTGCATATCTTCCTTTAGAATCTCAGCGCCTTGATTAATATTAATAATGGGCAAATTTCGAGGGCACAAAGATAGATAATTAAATAAAATTTCGGAAACCTGTATCCCGATAAAATATTCGTTATCGCTCTAAGGAACTGGAAAAAGAAAATACAGCCCATCAAGGCAAATGAGAGATAAATATAATAAGGCGCAAAACGCCCCGGAGTTAAACTAAAAGCAATGACAACCGGTAAGAAAAACAGAGCCGCATTAAAATAGCTCATAAATAAAATGGAGATATATTCCTTCACCATCTTACCAGCGTCGAATAAATAACCAAGCGCCTTCACTAAGAAAACCTTAAACGTGTAGAGCCCGATAATAATGAAAGAAAGCCTTAAAAAGAGATTAAAGCCGCTGTAGCCGTACGACAATTGAAAATATTTACTGCATTGGTAGAACAGCATACCCAGGCTGAAGCCGAACAATAAATACAGGAACACGAAAGGCCAGGAGTTAAAAAAGTTCTCCTCCTTGTTAATCTGGCCTAATACCCTGTTACTAAAGAACGCCTGCATCATTGCACTCAGCTCCTTATAAAAAACATTCCTCAGGATCGCAAACAGGAACAGGAAAACAAAAACGACAGCAATGATCCAAAGTTCTCCCTTAGGCCGCGGCCTGCCTTCTTCATATCTCGACAACTTTTGGAATCTGGATGCCCAGGACTTAAAATCCACTCCATTCACCATATAGTACTGCACCAGACTATCCCTGAAACGGTTCGGCCTGTTTGGATCAGGCCACTTCACCCATGCCATCAGCAGCGAATCCGACACAATCCTGACAGAATCCCTCACATGCCGGATAGAATCCCTGCGAAGTTCCCATCGGGCAAGAGATACCGAATCAGGATTTTGACGATACTCCGGAAGAGGACCGCCTGATGCAGAATCAGTCTGGCTGAAAGCAGTAAACTGAATTAAAAACAGCACCAGAAACAGTACGTAATTTTTCACTCGCATCCGTATCAAAAATCCTTACTGCAAAGGTATTGGAATATTTCCACTTATTTTGCCTTTCTTGCTGTTACTCTTACAGGATCTGCCTCCTGTGTCTGAAACACCAGGCTATCCTTCTCAAATTTTTTGATCAGGAAGCGGATATCTCTCGACTTTCCGCCATCAAGCTCTTCCTTATAAACAATGTTCGGATATTCCAGCTTAAAAGTTCCGTGCGACAAAACCTTAGCTCCCCAGATCATTTCAAGCTTCCCGTCCGGGTGAAAAACGATAGAAGGGGAATTTTCTTTTAATTCCTCTTCAGAAGCAATGCGTGGTGGTACCTGCTCGGGGTTTTCTACCCGGACATATTTCCAGGAACCATAAAAATCCTCTGCTTTTGGAGACGAACAGG
>NZ_QEAS01000020.1:29890-41748 GCF_003130405.1 Pararcticibacter amylolyticus | reverse complement strand
TTGCGCATCCTCAAATTATTTAACCTGACGGATCACCGCTCACCTACCCCAAATCCCCCGCTTCCGCCAGGCTACGAAAGTACAAAGATGACATCAATAAATACCATCTTTTTTAAGGCGCTCTATTTCTATCTGGCTGATATCAGCCAAAGTATATGCCTGCACTCCGGTGATCTGGAGCTCATCAAGAATATCGACCACATCTCTGAAGACCGATTTATCACTGGGTTTAACCAGCACAATAATTCCCTTTCGCGGATTCCCTGTTTTTTCAACTACTTTTCTCCCCTGTTCCGTTATCACTCTCCGCAATTGCGTCTTGCCCGCACCAACCACTGCAGGTTTAGTAAGAGGTGATTCCGGAGCCCCCATATACCACTCCATCATATTGTTCTTGCCGATGCAGACACTCATAGTCCTGGCATCCGCAATGGGCATAGTATCCCCTCCGTCATCCGGCATAGCCAGGCTCATTGCCGAAGGCTTCGCAAGTGTAGTGGTCAGCATAAAAAAAGTAATCAGCAGAAACATCAGATCTACCATTGGAGTAAAATCGATACGGGGAGCAAACGCTCTAGTTGATCTTCCTGCTTTTTTAGATGTCGGGGTGTTGTTTAGTTCTGCCATGATTTTTAACTTTAGGTACATTAAATAGATGCAGCCTTAGTTAAAATTCCATACATTATTCCTCTTCTTTAAAATATACTTTATAGTAATTCAGATTTTTTCCATCATCAAATCCTTTCTCAATCAGTTCCCGGTCTCCGTGAATATAAATGTGGAAGTTCCGGTCAAGCTTCAGGACACTCTTATACACCCGGGCCTGCTTCTTCACTGCCGGTACAGAAATTTCAAAAGACTCCGGGATCTCCGTATCAAACTCCTGCTCATAGCTGTTTTTAAAGTTTTTGAAAGACTCGATCGCCTGAGGATTCCCGATCACTTCATTTGAGAACTCATCCATATCAAAAGTCTCCTTCTCCTTGAAATACTTCATGGACTTATTCAGAAGGTCAATCTTATCCGCTTTCGTTAAATCAAACTCCTCATCGAGCTTTGTACTCACAAAATTCTTATAAATCCCAAGAGTATTGTTTGTCTGATTAAAACTATCGTTCCTTATCTGCAATTTCAGAAACTCATCTTTCCAGTAAACCGCTTCACTGTTCCGGTTGGTCTGATCCGTAACTACCACTTTATATCCCGCCTCTTTCTCCGTCCTGAATATCAGGCAGCCCTTATCCAGCTTTTGAATATTGATCGCTTCCTGCTCATACTCCATTCTGAAACCCTTGTCTCCCGGGTAGACTTTAAGAAAGGTCTCCTTTGTTTCAGATTTAAAGATCCCGATCGCGTCCAGAAGTTCCCCCTCAATCTGCACATTATGAAACATCACTACATACAGTTCGCCCGCCTTGATCTTGGGATGCGAAGATATCTCGTACAGGTATTTGGCAAGATGCTCCGTATTCTCATGAAAAGGTGCCAGATCTTCAAAAATAGATGTAGCAAAATGATACACCTCATTCAGCCCCAGGTTATCACTTGAATGCATAAAATGATACACCTCGTTCACCTTCTCGAACGGCTTCAAAAAATACTGCAGTAATAAATTGCTCAGAACCTCATCTTCAATATTTAAAGGTTCTTCCGACAATACATAAAACTCTTCCTGTGATTTATTACCAACCCTGTGTATAGAAAGCTTACCCAGCGAAGCTTCAAAAAATGTGACCATATGTACATCAAAAAGGGCGGAAACATACTAAAAATTTCTCTAAGTTGACTGCTTTCGCCCTTTAGATGTGGGCTCGGTGAAGACTACCATATGCCCCGGATAAACAAGCTGCGCAAAACCTCGCCGTGGATACCTGATTTTTGATCCCTCTTCCAGAGAGCCTGATCTGAATATACCCGGTATAGAACATTTTGTTCGGTTTCGAACGTTTTCACAAATACAAAACAACCCAACTTACTGTTTTACTGATATTTACACCTGGCATTCTATTAGCATACCGGTTACTATGGACAAGCTCATATCCAGGGAAGTTTTACAGCAAAGGAAAAGAAGATTAATTTACGTCATCATAGCGGGTGTCATCTTATTCCTTTGCACAATCGTAATCTTCAGGATCATCATTAAACCTTCTGTTTCCAAATCGCAAATTGCGGTTTTTATAGCAGACGTAGGACCAGTTGAAAATACCATCACTGCCGCAGGCGAGATACTGCCGGAGTTTGAGCAGGTAATAACGAGCCCGATCAACTCATCTATCCAAAGTGTGCTGATTCAGGCAGGCACTTCAGTCAAACCCGAACAGGCAATACTCATTCTGGACAAAGCTTCCTCTCAGGCAGAATTTGAAAAGCAGAAATTTCAACTTGAATCAAAGCGGAATACGATCCACAAACTCGGTCTCGACCTGAACAAGATCCTTTATGATCTGAAATCCAGTAATGAGATCAAACAATTAAAGATCAATAGTCTGGAAGCAACTCTCGAAGACTATAAACGATTATTCAGGGCGGGAGGAGCCACAAAGGAGGATGTAGCAAAAGCTGAGCTGGAACTCAAAGTAGCCAGGCTCGAAAAAAAACAACTTGAAAACGAGATCAGGAGTAAAGTGGAAACAATGAAGTCCGAAATGCGCGAGTCTGAACTCGATGCTTCTATTCAGGAAAAGGACCTGTCGGAACTAGGCCGGAAATTACACCAGGCAAATATTCTGACTACCCGCTCTGGGGTATTAACCTGGGTAAACGGCAACATTGGTGCTTCTGTACGCGAAGGAGAAGTGCTGGCCAGGATTGCTGACCTGCGCACGTTCAAAGTAGCGGCGACCCTGTCCGACAGCTATCTCGATCAGCTCCGAAGGGGCATGCCCGCTATTGTGCGGATAAATGACAGCCTGCTTCGCGGATCTGTAGCAAGCATATCTCCATCAGTTCAGAATGGCCTCATCTCCTTTGAAATTCAGTTAGAAGAGAAGAATCACAAATTACTACGACCGAATCTTAAGGCGGACGTATTTCTCGTGACTGAACTTCATGATCACGTCGTCCGGGTGGCAAATGGTCCTGCCTTTAAGGGTGCCGGTCCTCAGGATATATTTATAGTAAAAGATGGGAAAGCTGTTCGAAGGACGGTTCATGTCGGGATGTCTAATTTCGATTATGTCGAACTTAAAGACAATATTCAAAGAGGAGAAGCGGTAATCACCTCCGATATGAGCGATTTCAAGAACACAAAGGAGATTAATATCACAGATTAGGCTATGAAAGTTTTGACACTCATACTGATTTTCTTAATGTTCAATCTCGCCCGGGGTCTGGCACAAACTTCCGATACGCTTAAGTTATCGCTTACCGATATTGTTCAGATGGCAAAAGAAAAGTCGATATCAGCAAAACAGGCTTCCACTACCCGGGAAACACGTTACTGGGAATGGCGTACTTTTAAATCCAATTATCAGCCACAGTTAAGACTTTCGGGTATCCTGCCAGGTTATAGCAAGACCTTTGCAGAAGTTTTACAGCCCAATGGAACCATCGATTTTCAGCCAGTCAGGAATAATAATTCATCCATAAATATGTCTTTCAGCCAGAGCATCACGATGACCGGCGGATCTGTCTTCGGGACTACAGAGTTGCAGCGTTTTGACGATTTCGACAGGAACAGCGTCCTGTACCGGGGCACACCCTACGCGTTGGGATACTCTCAGCCGCTGTTCCAGTACAACAAGCTGAAATGGGATCAAAGGGTGGAGCCTATGAAGTTCAGGGAGAGTAAACAAGCTTACATTGAATCGATGGAGAAGATTGCCGTAAATGCAACCACCTTTTTTTTCGATCTTTTACTTGCCCAGGTGAATCTTCAGATCGCCGAAACAAACTTTAGCAATACGGAGAATATTCTTAAAGTAGCCGGATTAAAATACGAACTTGGTAAGATCACGAGGAATGAAATTCTTCAGCTCCAGCTTGAAAAGTTAAAATCGCAGAAAGCTGTGGGAGTAGCCCGGCGCGATATGGAAATAGCCACGCTTAACCTTCGGTCATTTACAGGATTAAATGCCGCAGCTATTGTTCTCGAACCGCCCCGGCAAACCAGCCGGGTACAGATCGTCGCAACCAGGGCGCTCTCGGAAGCTTATGCCAACAGGGCCGATGCGATCGCCTTTGTAAGACGTATAGCCGAAGCAAGACGCGATGTAGCGAAGGCAAAGGGCGATAACGGGATCAATGCTACCTTAACCGCCCGTCTGGGTTTTTCTAAAAGCTCAAAACAGCTGGCAGGTGTTTTGAGCTCCCCCCAGGATCAGCAGCTGCTTCAGATAGAATTGGATATTCCTATTCTCGACTGGGGCCGCTCTCAGTCGAGAAGTAAGACGGCAAAAGCCAACCTTCAGTTCGCTGAGTATTCGGTAGAACAGGATAAACAAAACTTTTCACAGGAGATCCTTACCCAGGTAACCTTATTTGATATGATGAAAGATCAGGTAACTTTAACCTCCCGGGCCGACAGCATTGCATCTGAAAAGTTTCTTATTGCAAAGGAACGATATCTTTTAGGCAATTTAGGCATAACAGATCTGAGTATTGCATTTCAGGAGAAAGATCAGGCCAAAAGGGATTACATCTCTGCATTAAGGGATTTTTGGGGCTCCTACTATGACCTAAGGTATCTTTCATTATACGATTTTGATAAAGACCAGAAAATTACATATCAATAAACCATTCGTTATGATTCATTTAGAAAACATTGAAAAACTTTACCGCACCGATACAATTGAAACCGTTGCTCTTCATAACATCAGCCTTCACATTGATAAGGGAGAGTTTTTATCTGTAATGGGGCCGTCGGGATGCGGGAAGAGCACCCTCCTGAATATAATAGGACTGCTCGATGTTCCGACAAGAGGCCAGGTAAAAATAGATAACCAGATACTTGGTAATATGCCTGATAAGAAACTTGCACGTTTCCGGAACCAGAAGATCGGCTTCATATTTCAAAGCTTTCACCTGATAAATGATCTTCCTGTCATGGATAATGTAGAACTTCCGCTGCTTTATCGCAATTCTACAGCAAGGGAAAGAAGAAGACTGGCTTCAGAGGCTTTAGAAAAAGTTGGATTAAGCAACCGGATCAAACATTTCCCCTCTCAATTATCAGGGGGGCAAAAACAGCGGGTTGCAATAGCAAGAGCTATTGCAGGCAGTCCCGAAATCATTCTTGCCGACGAACCTACAGGTAACCTCGACAGCACGATGGGGAATGAAATAATGAATATTCTCCTTACTCTCAACAGTTCTGAAAAGAGCACCATTGTAATGGTTACTCATGATGAGACGATGGCAAAGAAAACACACAGACTCGTTCGTCTTTTCGATGGTTCTCAGGTTCAATAGACGCTTTTAAAATTAAGATAATGCTTAAAAACTATTTTAAAATAGCCCTGGCAGTTCTTCGAAGAAGGAAGTTCTTCACCTTTATCAGTCTTTTCGGCATTAGTTTCACACTGACCATTATTATTGTAATTGCCGCATTCTGGGAGAACATAACCAGTGCAGGTTATCCCGATACAAACCGCGACCGGAGTCTGTACATCAACTTTGTGATGCAGGAAAACCCAAAGCAAAACGGGATGATGAAAGGACCGGCAAGTTTCTACTATATGGATCACTATGTTCGTTCAATGAAAACCCCTGAAAAAGTGGCGATTTCGTCAATCTTTACTGCTACGAATACTTACGTCAGAAATAAGAAGCTGCTTATCAATATGAAATTCACCAATGACCAATGGTGGGACGTGCTTGAATTTAAGTTTTTAGAGGGGAAGCCTTATACCCTTCAGCAAATAAGAAGCGGCGAACGTATAGCTGTCATTTCGGAAGATACAAGGAATCAATATTTTGGAGAAAATGAAAAATGTGTTGGCCGGTATATTGAAACGGATAACATACAATACCGGGTTGCAGGTGTCGTAAAGAGTGTTCCAATTACGGCGCCTCTCATCTATGCCGATATGTATCTGCCCTATACGCTCTCAAAAAATGACTATCGCGATAAATCAATAAACGGGATGTATTCGGCAATTCTGCTTGCTCATAACAGCGATGAACTCGACAAAATCAGGAGTGAATACCAGCAGGTAGTATTAAAAGTCCCTCCCCAAAATAAGGACTATACCAAAATATCAAGTCATGCTGATTCCTATATCGAAAGTTTTACCCGCATGTTTTCACGAAAATCAGACAGTTCGGGTCTTGCGATTGTAATTACCGGAGCGGTGATTGTAATTCTTCTATTAATGCTGCTTCCGACGATCAATCTCATGAATATCAATATCAGCAGAATCATGGAGCGGTCTTCAGAGATAGGTGTCAGAAAGGCCTTCGGCGCTTCATCCGGCACTCTTGCCGTGCAGTTTATTATTGAGAATATTATTCTTACCCTTGGAGGGGGAATTATCGGTCTGATTTTTTCCTTTTTAATCCTCTCTGCTGTCAATAACAGTGCCCTCATTCCTAATCTCACGCTCACCATTAATTTCACCGTTCTGCTGTATGCAATTATAGCGTGTTTGATTTTCGGTTTCCTCTCCGGCGTTTATCCCGCCTGGAGAATGTCGCGAATGGAAGTTGTAAATGCACTGAAGGTCCGTTAGCTTAATTCAAAAAACATGATTACTCATATCTATAAACTCATTTGGAATAAAAAGAAGCAGAATTTCCTGCTCCTGCTCGAGATTTTTATTTCCTTTCTTGTCCTGTTTGTCACATTCTTTAATATCATAGGTTTTTATAACCTTTATACAACGCCCAGAGGTTTCGATTATAAAAATGTCTGGTCTGTAAATTATGGATTGCCATCGGGGCTCAACAGTCGTGATTCAATTGCCGGCCAGGTGGATATTTTAAAAAAGATGATCCTTTCCATGCCTCAGGTTGAGAATGTTTGTTTTTCATCAAATAATATCCCTTACTCCAATAACGAAATCAGTAATGCAGTGAGTTATAAAGGAAAAGACCAAAGCGCCACCTTATATCTCACCGATAAGGAGTATTCAAGAGTATTGAACATGCAGATGCTTTCCGGGAACTGGGCTCCTGCTCATAGAAAGGGCTACTCCGGGGTGGTAATTAATAAAATGCTGAAAGAGAAATTATTCGGCACGCAGAATCCGATTGGGCAGGTCATAACCATGGGCTCAGACAAGCTGATAGTCAATGGTGTGGCTGAAAACGCCAAGCTGACTGGCGATTACCGATCTTTAGGAAGCATTGTATTTAAAATACTTGACAGTTTGGACCGCGATGAGAATTATATGCTAATTAAAGTGCGTCCATCAGCAGATGCCGCTTTCGAAGCGCGCCTGTACAAGACAATGTCTAATTTTAGCAAGAATGCGAATATCGAAATAGAGCATTTGGAGAAAAAGAGAATAACGAAGAATAATTTCATGATCATTCCATTCAGTATCATCTTCTTAGTAGTAGGTTTTCTTATTATCAATGTGGCTCTCGGTATCTTCGGGGTATTATGGTATAATATTAATCGCAGGAAGTCGGAAATCGGGCTGCGAAGGGCTGTAGGAGCGAGTGGCAGTGAAATCTCCAGGCAGGTTATAACAGAAGGTCTTGTGTTATCAACGATATCCCTGATTGCCGGAACCTTTTTTGCTATTCAGTTCCCTTTACTGAATGTAGATGATATTGCTTCAGAGGTGTATCTGAAAGCCATTGCTTTTTCAGTTGTTTTTATTTATGTTTTGGTGGTTATTTGTTCCTTATATCCCGCCAGGCAAGCGGCTTATATTTATCCATCCACCGCTTTGCAGGAGGATTAAGTGTATTTTACTTTCTATTATGATACTTGTTGTTGACGATGATATAGCTGTAAGGACGTCGTTAAGTCTTCTGCTCAAAGCAGAAGGCTTTGCAATTGAATTAGCGGCCTCTGCAGCCGAAGCGATGAACGCGATAGTCAGTAAAAATATCTCGCTGATTATTATGGACCTTAATTTCTCCGCCGATACTTCCGGTATTGAAGGAATAGAGCTTCTGAAGGCTATCAGGCAAACAAACGCCTCAGCCCCGGTTATTCTGATAACAGGATGGGCTACTATCGGACTGGCGGTAGAGGGGATGAAACTGGGAGCGAAAGATTTTATTAACAAGCCCTGGACTAACGAACAGCTTCTGCAGTCAGTCAAAACTCTTTTAGACCTCAATAATAAAAAGAGTTTTCATGTTGGCCGGAGACAGCTTGATAAGCTTTATCATTTTGAAAACATCATTGGCGAAGATGTCCGGATGCTTGAATTGCTGGATACAATCGGACATGTGGCATCAACAGATGCGTCAGTTTTGATCATGGGTGAAAGCGGTACAGGAAAAGAATTGATTGCAGAAGCCATTCACCGCAACAGCAAAAGAAATAGTAAACCATTTGTTAAGGTAAATCTTGGCGGCATATCCAGCTCGCTGTTTGAGAGTGAAATGTTCGGACATGTCAGAGGGGCGTTCACTGATGCCCGGACCGACAGGACGGGCCGCTTTGAAATGGCGAATAAGGGGACTATCTTTTTAGACGAAATCGGAGATCTTGATCAGGGGAGCCAGGTCAAACTGCTCAGGGTACTTCAGGACCGGACATTTGAGGTCCTGGGCAGCAGCCGCACAAAGACTATTGATGTGCGGGTGGTTTGTGCCACAAACCGGAACCTTGAAGAAATGGTAAGTAAAGGAACCTTCCGCGAAGACCTCTTTTACCGCATAAATCTGATCACTGTAAACCTTCCCGCCTTGCGCGACCGCCCCGGTGACATTCCTTTGCTTGTGAACTTCTATGTCAACACCATGAAGGAGATCTATAACAGACCCAACCTGCAAGTGAGTGCTGACGCCCTGAAATGGCTGCAGCAGCAGTCTCTCCCCGGAAATATCCGCCAGCTAAGAAATCTGGTAGAAAGAACCGTTCTGGTATGTAAAAAGGATGATCTTCAGATTAAAGACTTTCAGTCACAATACGATATGTCGATTGCAAAAAAAGGGACTATCCAGCTTCCCGACGTTGGTACTCTTACGCTCGAACAGGTTGAAATTATGATGATTCAGAAGGCAATGCAGTTTCACAAAAACCGGATCTCCAGGGCAGCTGCCGCATTGGGAATAACCAGGAACGCTCTTTACAGGAGACTTGAAAAGTATAACATACCTTTTGATGAAACTGAGAACTAAATACCTTCTGTTTGTTGGAATCCTCCATTTGATAACCATCTCCCTGACTTTCATTATTTTCAGGGACAACAAGGTTCTGTTCATAATTTCAGAAGTTTTTGTACTCATTTCCCTATGGCTTTCCTGGTTGCTGTACCAACAATTGATTCAGCCGCTGAAAACGTTGCTTCAGGGCATCAACGCCATAAAAGACCAGGATTTCAATGTCAAATTCCGGGCTACAGGAAAGCTTGAAGTAGATCAGCTCATTGGTGTTTACAATCATATGATTGACAGCCTGCGCTCCGAAAGAACTCTTCAGGAAGAGCAGCATTCATTCCTCGAGAAACTGATCAGCACTTCTCCAACGGGGGTCATTATTATGGATTTCGATCATAATATAGAACATCTCAATCCGAAAGCAATGGAGCTTTTAGGTATTACTGAAAATGAAGGCCTTCAGAAACAGATTGAGAAAGGCAATCATATTCTTATCAAAGAAATAAAAGAGCTTAAAGCAGGAGAATCAAGAATTGTCAGTATCAGTGGAGTTGAAACCTATAAATGCCAGAAGTCCTTTTTTATAGACCGCGGCTTCCAGCGATATTTTGTGATGCTTTCAGAACTCAGTATCGAGATATTGCAAACCGAAAAGAAAGCTTATGGGAAAGTGATCAGAATGATGGCCCACGAGGTGAACAACACAGTCGGGCCTGTTAACTCCATCCTCTCTTTTGCCCGTGATACTGATGCAAGATCAACACATCCGAACAGCGATCTGATAAACGCCCTTGAAGTGGCCATCAGCCGAAATAACAATTTAAATACGTTTATGCGCAACTTCGCTAAAGTTGTCAGGCTTCCTCTTCCAAATAAACAACCGGCTAATCTGTCCGAAATGCTTATTTCTGCTTCCCGGCTATTCGAATTGAAAGCGAAGGAAGAAAACATACATCTGGAATTAGTTCTTCCTCCCCAAACCGTAACTGCAGATCTCGATGTTCAGCAGATGGAACAAGTCATCATCAATATTATTAAAAATTCATTTGAAGCACTTGAAGGATCTCCGGGAAAAGAAATCAAAATAATGCTCACAGCTGATCCGGCAAAGCTGGTCGTCCGCGACACCGGTTGTGGCATATCTCCGGATGCTGAAAACAAACTATTTACTCCTTTTTACTCAACGAAGAAAGAAGGGCAGGGCGTAGGGCTGACACTGATCAGGGAGATCCTGATCAATCATAGCTTCAGGTTTTCGTTAAAAACAGCAAAAGACGGCTATACTGATTTTGCCATTTTTTTCTAGATCACTTATCTCTTAAGAATTCCCCTATAACTTTCTGCTTTTAAGATTAGCGCCATAGACACCCTGGTATTGGCATGACCCGGTACAAAAGATTTTCAAGCCACAACCGAAATATCGGATGATAACAACAACTATTACACAACTAATTCATTATTATTGTCCAATTATAAGAGCCGGTACATTCACACCATATCCTAACTGCTGAGCCGGCTTGCTACACGTAACATGACAACTTTCATTCTAATCGCAGGTTCGTTACTTGCCGGATTAATTTTTAATTTTTCGAAAAGCCTTCCCAAAGGTTCATACAAAAGCATCAATGCATGGGTACTCTATATAGCAATGCCCGCCCTGTCTCTGAAATATATTCCCGCAATCACCTGGAGCAAAGAAATGCTTTTCCCGGCAATCGCTCCGGTCATTGTATGGGTAGGAGGCTGGCTTTCCATCCAGCTGTACTCACGCTTCAACAATATCAGCAACGCTACCAGGGGCTGTCTCAAATTAGCATTAGGCCTATCAAACACCTCCTTCCTCGGCTTCCCCCTGATCATAGCCTACTACAGTGAAAAAGAATTGAGCATCGCCATCGTTTACGATCAGGTAAACTTTATTCTCCTGTCAACCGTCGGCATCATCTCCGCCATAAGAGCATCCGAAAAAGAAGAACTTTCTGGCGGCGTGCTTCTAAAGAAGGTAATAAAGTTCCCCCCCTTCATTGCGTTCATTGCCGCGCTCATTCTTCCAAAATTCATGGATCTCTCGCCGGTTAACCCGCTTCTTGATAAAATAATAGCCACTGTAGGCCCCCTTGCTCTTTTTTCAATCGGCCTTCAGCTGAAGTTCTCCAAATGGCGCACTGAGATTAAAAACATCACCTTCGGCCTCGTCTATAAACTCATGATCGCCCCGGCCCTCGTCCTTTTAGCCGCCTTCATTTTCAAAACAAAAGGGATCGTCCCCCAGATCAGTCTCTTCGAGGCCGCCATGCCAACCCTCGTAACAGGAAGCCTGATCGCAGATCAGTACAAACTAAATTCACAGCTGTCAAATCTTCTGGTCGGTTTAGGTATCCTGCTTTCTTTTTTAACAACAGCCTTCTGGTGGTATATCATGCAGATACTGTTGAGCTAACATTACATCCTTTTCCCGGAGTTAATATTATATCTCCGGCTGCGTTTATTTCTTTTAATAATCCAGAAGCATTGTAAGAATAGGCAAATCCCCTGATCCCTCTTTTACTATTTGGTTCATAACAGCAGAATCTGAATACTGATAGCTAAAGGAGTTGCGGATAATGAATTATTATGAGTGATGAGTGGAAAGTGAG
>NZ_QEAS01000020.1:21599-29795 GCF_003130405.1 Pararcticibacter amylolyticus | reverse complement strand
CGCAACAGCCCAGCCCTAAAAAAGAAAAGCAGGAAATGATTAACAATTTCCCGCTTATCAGTATATATAGTAAATAAAAAATGAGTGCCCGAAAATTAGTCGTAGAATGCAGGAACATCCTCATCCTCAACAAAAACACTTTCTATCCGTGACCCGCACTCCTCACACACAAAAAAATCTTCCTGAATCCTCTTTTCATCATTTAATAGCTGCACGTAATCCAGAGGGGCGTTGCAGCAAGGGCAAGTGAACACTGAATGGCTAACTCTCGAAATGTATTCATGAACGTCTGTCATAGCGGTTGAATTTATATTACAAAAGTACCGGCTCTGCTTCTAATCCGGATTGATATAGATCACTTTATACCTTGATTGTCAACACATACTTACAAGCCTGATTAAGAGCCTCTGCATTTTTTTCAATGTTTAACCATCTTTTTTAGAAAAAACAAAAAACGCACTACCTTATCATTAAAATGTCAAAATCCTGACAAATTCGCTTCTAAAGTCAATTAAGCCCTACATTTGCACCCGAATGAACGTTCAATTGGAAACTTCCGGAGTAAAAAAGATTGCTATTTTCGAAAGCACTCTGCTTCTCGTAAAAGAACACGGCTTCCATGGCACCCCCATGAGCCGGATAGCAAAGAATGCAGGAGTGGCCGCCGGAACCATCTATCATTACTTCGACAGCAAGGATACCCTCATCAAAGAACTATATATCTATGTAAAGAACACACTTGCCGAAGCAATACTCCGTAACCATGATCCGGAAAAGCCTTACGACAGGGGTTTTCTGGATTTCTGGGTAAGCCAGTGCACTTTTTTCATCGAGCATCCGGCTTATTTGTACTTCCTGGAACAATACATCAATTCTCCGTACGCTAAACAGTTCCATGGTGCCGATAGCGAACTTTTTAAAGAGAAGATCAAACCAATCTTTACCTATGGAATTGAAAACGGGCTCATCCGGAAAATGGACTATGAACTTCTCGGACCTATTATCCACGGAAGTATCGTAGCTGCGGCAAAGCTCCATCTTTCAGGGCATCACGATTTCACAAGGGAAAGATTATACGGAATGGCTCAGGTGATATGGGATGGCATTAAGACACAGTCATAAGGACTGCAACATTTCTTATTAAGACATTGTTATGAATAAAAATATTACATCCGCTTCATACTCATTACTAAAACCCTTCAAATAAATATGAAATATAACAGATTAGTCTTACCCTTTCTGGTAAGTATACCCCTGCTGACCCCGGGTATAATCAAAGCCCAAACGCAGCAGGACTCCACCCTCCAGGGTGCCACGCTTCAGCAATGCATAGACTATGCACTGAAGAACCAGCCGCAGGTCAGGCAGTCGCTTATCGATGAAGAAATCGGTGAACGCGATATCAATTCAGCCCTTTCCGGCTGGCTTCCCCAGATCACCGGAACAGGATCCCTTAATAGCAATATCAAGCGTCAGGTAATGTTCTTTGGAGGCGAAACAGTTACCGTTGGAAGTAAATACACCTCTGTACTGGGAGCACAAGCCAACCAGCAGATCGTGAACGCAGGGTTGATTCAGGCTTCAAAAACAGCTAAATGGTACCGGCTTCAGTACAAACAGAATACGGAAAACAATCGCATTTCAGCTGTCGTGGAAGTAAGCAAGGCCTTTTATGATATCCTGACAAGCCAGGAACAGCTTAAGATTACCGACGAAAACATCTCCCGTCTTCAAAAGCAGCTAAAAGATGCTTACGCACAGTACGAAGGCGGACTGGTGGATAAGACTGACTATAAAAGGGCTCAGATCAGCCTGAGCAACTCGCTGGCCGATAAGAAAAGGATAACTGAGTTGTTAAAATACAAATACTCCTATCTGAAACAACTGATGGGTTATCCAGCCGAGAAAGACATCTCTCTTACCTTCAGCAATACGAATATGGAGTCTGAAGCGTCTATTGATACCACCCAGCAGTTAAACTATCAGAACCGGGTTGAATTCAGGCAGGTTGAAACACAGAGAAGGCTGCAGGGCATCAATACCAGCTACAATAAGCTGGCTTACCTGCCCTCTCTTTCAGCAAACATCAACTACAACTGGAACTATTTAAACAACAATTTTTCCGACCTGTATAACGATCACTTCCCGAGCTCGGTTGCCGGATTAACACTCAGCATCCCGATTTTCCAGGGAACATACAGAACGCAGCAGATAAGAAAGTCACAGCTGCAGGAACGCCGCCTGGATCTCGATCTTCTTAATACCAAGAACCAGATCTACTCCCAGTACGAAGCTGCTCTCGCTACATATAAAGCGAACCTCAACGACTGGAGAACAGCGCAGCAGAACGTGGAACTTTCAAGTGAGGTCTATAATACGATCAAACTGCAATATAATGAAGGCATTAAGACCTATCTCGAACTCATGACGGCAGAGACCGACCTGAGAACAAGCCAGGTAACATATTTAAATGCCCTTTATAGTTTATTATCAAGCAAACTGGATTTACAACAAGCATTAGGAACCATTACCTTTCAACAATGAAAACGATCATGAATAAAAATTTAACATTCGCCTCTGTCCTTTTCGGATCTGCATTCATCATAGCCTGCGGAGGCGGTGACAAGAATAAACAACAGGGCCCTCCCCCGGCACAGGCAGTCCCCGTATCGGTATACACTGTGGCAAAGGAAGAGGTAAATGGGGTTGACACCTATCCCGGAACCGTTGTCGCTCTGAACGAAGTAGAACTGAGGGCAGAAGTTAATGGCTATATCACCGGCATCTTTGTCCGCGATGGCCAGGTAGTTTCCAAAGGCCAGAAGCTTTATGAAATCGACAGAAGCCGGTATGCTGCCGCTTACCGCTCGGCACAGGCACAGGTGCAAAGCGCTAAGGCTGCACTTGAGCGAACCAAAAAAGACTTCGAGAGATATACCCGGCTCGCACAGCAGGACGCGATCGCCAAACAGCGTGTGGATTATGCACAGGCTGACCTGCAGACTGCACAATCACAGGTAACTTCCGCTGAAGCAGCATTAACAACTGCCGCTACCGACCTGAAACGTTCTGTCATTGTTGCACCGGTATCCGGAAAAGTGGGGATTTCTCTGGTAAAACAAGGAAGCCTCGTATCGGCTGGTTCAACCCTCATCAACACCATCTCTTCTCCTAACCCGATTGGAGTGGATATCTTCGTGAACCAAAAAGACATTCCTTACTTTACCCGTCTGCAAAAAGGAGCTTCTTCTTCTTTCAATATCATTCTTGCGGATCAAACGAAATATAACGCCAGCGGAAAGATCCTGGCTGTTGACCGCGAAGTAGACCCTCAAACCGGTACGATCCGTGTCAGGGGAAGCTTCCCCAATGCATCAGGCAATCTTACAGCAGGGATGACCGTTACTGTTGAGGTACCAAATAAACAATCCGGTGAACAGATCGTCATTCCTTACTCTGCCGTCACAGAGCAGTTAGGGCAATTCTCGGTATTCGTCGTTGGAGACAGCAGCAAAGTATCGCAGCGTCCGGTTACACTGGGCATCAAAACTCAGGACAAAGTAGTGATCCAGGACGGCCTCAAAGAAGGAGAGACAATCGTCAGTGAAGGTACCATGAACCTGAAAGAAGGCGCTGTCGTGCAAACTGGTGCTCCTTCTGCCGCTGGTCAGGCACCCACTCAACCCAAGAAATAATTTAGCACAGAAACAGAAATCTCATGATATCAGAAGTATTTATAAGACGCCCGGTAACTGCCATCGTCATATCTATACTGATCGTCCTGGTAGGAGCCATAGTTATCACTACTTTACCGATCAGCCAGTATCCCAATATATCGCCTCCTACTGTTACGGTGACCTCCACTTACACAGGAGCAGACGCACAAACTGTTGAAAAAACGGTAACAACCCCTATCGAAAGCCAGATCAACGGAACTCCCGGCATGATCTATATGTCGTCCAACAGTACATCAGACGGCCGTTCTGCCATTACGGTGACTTTCGAGGTAGGTACCGATATCGACATCGCTACCCTCGACGTTCAGAACCGCGTGGGCATTGCCGAACCTGCATTACCGGAAGCCGTAAGACGCCTCGGTGTTACTACCCGTAAAGCAAATAACGACATCCTGATGGTACTGGGGCTTTACTCGCCCAAGGGAACTTACGATCAGAAGTTCATGTCCAACTATGTGAACCTTTATATCAGGGACGCTATCCTGCGTGTTCAGGGGGTGGGAGATGTGCAGGCCTTCGGTCAGCCCTTCAGTATGCGTGTATGGCTCGACGCCAATAAACTTGCGCAGCTGGGTCTTACACCCGCCGACGTATCAAGTGCCATACAGGAACAAAACGTCAGGGTCCCCGGAGGTACGGTCGGCGGCCCTCCCCAGCAGTCTAATCAGTCCTTCGAATTCTCCGTAGTATTAGATGGAGACCTTGACACCGAAGAACAATTCAAGAATATCATCGTCAAAACAGGCGCCAACGGGTCCATCGTATATCTGAAGGACGTTGCCCGGGTAGAAATGGGAGAGTTCTCCTATGCCACCAGGTCCAAGGTAAACGGAAAGGTAGCATCCATGATGGCCGTTAACCAGATGCCGGGCGGGAATGCAGTTGAAACAGCTAAGGGTATCTACAAAACCCTCGAAGAACTTAAAAAATCCTTTCCAAAGGATCTTGACTACGTGGTCAGTTACGAAACGGTCTCTGTAATCGAAGCCTCCATCAGCGAAGTAATTCATACGCTCGTTGAAGCCCTGATCCTCGTGACAATTGTGGTATTCTTCTTCCTGCAGAGCTGGAGGGCTACCCTGATCCCGATCCTGGCTATCCCGGTATCGATCATCGGAACCTTCATCTTCTTCACCCTGTTCGGTTTCTCCATCAATACTCTTACCATGCTGGCATTCGTACTGGCGATCGGGATTGTGGTGGACGATGCGATTGTGGTGGTAGAAGCCGTGCAGCACTATATAGATCACGAAAAGCTCTCAGCGAAAGAAGCTACAAGGAGAGCGATGAAAGACATTACAGCTCCGGTTATTGCAATCGCACTCATCCTGGCTGCGGTGTTCGTACCGGTAGGCTTTATCCCGGGAATGGTGGGACAGTTGTACCAGCAATTCGCCATCACCATTGCAGTATCGGTAGTGCTCTCTGCTTTTGTCGCACTGTCTCTTACGCCTGCATTATGTTCCCTCCTTCTGGTTCCTATGAACCTCAACAAGGAGTCCAAAGGGATCAACCGCTTCTTCTTTAAGTTCAACGTATGGTTCCACCGTACGACCAATAAGTACTCGGATGGAGTGAAATGGGCAATCAGGAAAGCTCCTTTGGTGATGATCATCCTCCTTTGTATCTATGTAGGTGCTTTCGGGCTTTTCAGGGCAAAATCAGCAGGATTTATCCCCACTGAAGACGCCGGTATATTCCTGATCGGGGCAAGTCTCCCTGAAGGTGCTTCCGGAGCCCGCACCGATGCATTCCTTACAAACATCACTGAAACCGTTCAGAAGCAAGTACCAGAAGTTAAAAACATCACCTCTATTGCGGGGATCAACATCCTGAACAGGGCCTTTAAATCCAATGCAGGTACGTTCTTCATTCAGCTTGTGCCATGGGAGGAAAGAACCCGTACGGTCTCCGAAATTATCGGACAGGTACAGGGAATGCTGGCAGGAAATAAAGAAGGAAATATTATGGCGGTTTCTCCTCCCGCAATTCCCGGCCTCGGTATAAGCGGTGGTTTCAGCTTACAACTGGAAGAACAGGGCTCAGGCGGAGATATCAGGAGCTTTATGGGAGCAGCCTATAAATTCCTTGGAGCTGCCAACCAGCGCCCCGAAATAGGAATGGCATACACCCTCTTTAACGCCAACACCCCCAACTATCAGCTCTCGGTAAACCGTGATCAGGCTAAGAAAATGGGAGTATCCGTTGGAAGCATATACAGCACCATCTCCAGCTACCTGGGAAGCAGTTACATCAATGACTTCACCCGGTACGGAAGAAATTTCCGCGTAGTAACCCAGGCCGACACAACCTACAGAAGTCATATTGAAGATATCAATAAACTGTATGTCAGGAATGTCTCCGGGGCAAACGTTCCGCTGAGCGCATTGGTTTCCTATAAAATGGTTGAAAATCCTTCTATCGTCAACCACTATAATCTCTTCCGCTCGATTGAGATCAGCGGTAGTTCGAAACCCGGGTATAGTAGTGGTGACGCACTGAATGCTCTTGAAGAAGTGGCGGCTCAAACCCTTCCGGCAGGTTATACATATAGCTTCTCAGGACTGAGTTTACAGGAAAAGCAGGCAGGGAACAAGACACTTATGATCTTTGCTCTTTGTATCGTTTTCGTATTCCTGCTTCTGGCAGCGCTTTACGAAAGCTGGTCGGTTCCTTTCTCTATCTTATTATCCGTGCCCCTGGGGGTATTCGGGGCTATCCTCGCCCTGATCTTCCTTCCTAAGCTGGATAATAATATCTATGCTCAGATCGGGTTGGTAACGCTGATCGGTCTGGCAGCGAAAAACGCTATCCTGATCGTGGAGTTTGCGAAAGAGCGTGTGGATTGGGGTATGGAGCTCGTGGCTGCAACAATAGAAGCCGTGAAGCTCAGGCTAAGACCAATCATCATGACGTCCCTTGCCTTTATCCTCGGTATTATCCCGCTAATGCTTTCATCAGGAGCGGGCGCGATAGCACGTAAGACTATCGGCTGGACAGTTTTCGGAGGGATGCTTGCAGCTACACTGCTTGCCATCTTCATCGTTCCGGTATTGTTTGTGCTCATTACACGCTTCGCTTACGGGAAAGAGAAACTCGCCGAACTTCAGGCAAACTATCACCCGGAAGAACACCAGGACACTTTGCATACGAGCGAAGACGGAGACGAAGGAAATCTCTGATAACATTTAAAAATAACGATTAACAAACGGCAGAAGCTCCTCTAAGGAGCTTTTGTCGTTTGTTAAATATACTGTCCTGCCCCCTCCATCCCTCCAGGAATCAGCTCCTCTCATTTCAGCGCAGCCTCCCGGAATTGTATAAACCGGCAATAATTTCAAAAACCAGTAGTTTATTAAGATGGGAACTCCGCAATGGCATAAGCAACCGGACAGCCCCGCCGTATTAATTTTTTAATATATTCGTGGTATAAATGGATCAGGTAAATCTAAAAAGACTGGCAAAAGAACTTAACCTGGCTGTTTCGACTGTATCCAGAGCTCTAAGCGACAGCTACGACATCAGTATCGAAACAAAGGAGAAAGTAAATGCACTTGCCAAAAAGCTTAATTACCATCCCAACCCGTATGCAAGAAGCCTGAGGAAAAGAAGCAGCCATACCATTGCCGTTATCATTCCCGAGATCGCTAACAACTTTTTCTCACTGGTGATAGATGGAATCGAGGAGGTGGCACAGGCAAATGATTATCATGTACTGATCTATCTCACCCATGAAAATCACGTAAAAGAAGCCGCTTTCGTCAGGCACCTGATGAGCGGACGCGTAGATGGAGTGCTGATGTCTCTTGCCAGTGAAACAGATGACATGAGCCATCTTTACGAACTCACAGAACAGAATATCCCGGTCGTATTCTTCGACCGCGTCTGTGACGATATAGATACTGTAAAAGTCACAACAAACGACTACGAGAGTGGTTATCTTGCCACAAAACACCTGATTGAAAGGGGATGCACGAATATCAGCTATCTGGCTTTCTCAGGAAACCTCTCGATCGATCAGAACCGCAAACAGGGCTATCTGGATGCCCTCGAAGACCACCATATCCCCGTAAAAGAAAGCAGTATCCTTCTTTGCAGTAATGACGACAAGGAAAATAAGAAGAAAATGAGGAATCTTCTTTCATCTGAAGTGCCGCCGGACGGCATTTTCGCATCCGTAGAACTTCTGGCCATTCAGTGTTATGAGGTATGTAAAGAGCTGGATCTCCAAATCCCCCGGCAGGTAAAAGTGATCAGCTTCTCCAATCTCCGTACCGCCTCCCTGCTCGCTCCTCCTTTGACAACCATCACCCAGCCAGCTTTCGACATCGGAAAACAAGCCGCGTCAGCCCTCTTCCAGGCACTCGGCAAAAAAGCAATCAAACTAAGCGATCAAAAGATCATGCTGACCTCGTCCCTCATCGAGAGAGAATCCACAGCGATTGAAGGCTGAAAGCCT
>NZ_QEAS01000020.1:21430-21515 GCF_003130405.1 Pararcticibacter amylolyticus | reverse complement strand
AACTGGTCACTCGCCAATTAAGCATCCAATGCTGTTATTAGCTGTTGGCTTTGGGCCTTTAGCTTTTGGCAGCCGGCTGTCTAAA
>NZ_QEAS01000020.1:20013-21226 GCF_003130405.1 Pararcticibacter amylolyticus | reverse complement strand
AGCCCTTACAGACTTCTCAATATCCCCAGTTCCAGCCCTCTCAGCTCAGCCAGGCCTCTTAGCCTGCCGATAGCTGAATAGCCCGGATTAGTCTTCTTTTGAAGGTCATCCAGCATCTTGTGACCATGATCAGGACGGAAAGGCATTCTTGTATCTTTTCTTCCTGCAGCCTCACGTTTGCTTTGCTCGGCAAGCAACGCTTTCATTACTGCATACATATCAACATCACCTGTAAGGTGATCAGCCTCATGGAAGTTACCCTCAGCATCCCTTTTTGTAGCACGGAGGTGAATGAAATGGATTCTTTCACCAAGCCTTTCTACCATACCCGCAAGATCATTATCAGCGCGGACACCAAAAGAACCAGTACAATAAGTAAGCCCGTTATGAACACTATCAACAGCTTCGTAAAGCTCTTTAATGTCAGCTTCAGTACTTACCACACGCGGCAGGCCTAAAATAGGGAACGGAGGATCGTCAGGGTGGATACACATCAGCACGCCGGCCTCTTCGGCAGCAGGAATAATCTGGGAAAGAAACGAATACAAGTTTTCTTTCAACTCCTTAGGACCTATTTCATTGTACCCTGCCAGTACTTTCAGGAATTCTTCCAGGGTGTATCCTTCTTCTGAGCCGGGCAGTCCTGCAATAATATTCTTTACAAGTTTTTGTTTCTCCTCTTCACTGATGCTTTCCAGGTAAGCCTTAGCCTTTTGCTTCTGCTCATCAGAATAAGACTCTTCAGCGCCCGGTCTTTTCAATATGTAAAGCTCAAACGCAGCAAATGCAGCAGCCTCAAAACGCAGCGCCGTTGACCCGTCAGGCATTGGATAATCAAGGTTCGTGCGGGTCCAGTCAAGTACCGGCATAAAGTTGTAGCAAACGATATCAATCCCGCATGAACCCAGGTTCTTCAGCGATTGCTTATAGTTATCAATATACTGTTGAAAATTACCAGTACGCTTTTTAATATCTTCATGCACCGGCACACTTTCTACCACCGACCATGTTAAGCCGGCGTTCTCAACCTCCGTCTTTCTTTTGTTAATCTCTTCCACAGTCCACACCTCGCCATTCGGCACATGGTGAAGCGCAGTGACAATACCGGTAGCACCAGCTTGTTTAATATCAGCGAGAGAAACGGGATCCTTCGGCCCGTACCATCTCCAGGTTTGTTCTAATGCCATATTTAAATTGTAAATTAAAGGGAACC
>NZ_QEAS01000020.1:19881-19976 GCF_003130405.1 Pararcticibacter amylolyticus | reverse complement strand
CCCATAAAACTCATTATCTGTTACTTATTATTTTAATCCTATAAATTCCAGCACTTATTGCTCCACTCCCAACACTTACCCCAAACCCGCAATCC
>NZ_QEAS01000020.1:89-19819 GCF_003130405.1 Pararcticibacter amylolyticus | reverse complement strand
CCCTTACACTCCGCTAAACGCGCTGAATCCGCCGTCGATAGGGATCACCACACCAGTCACGAAAGCCGATCCTTCTCCGCACAACCAGAGTAAAGTTCCGGTCAGGTCATCAGGAGTTCCGAAACGCCCCATTGGAGTATGAGAAAGGATGGTATTACCACGATCTGTCAGACTACCATCTGTATTAGTCAGCAGCGTGCGGTTCTGTTCAGTAAGGAAGAAACCAGGAGCAAGCGCATTTACCCTGATTCCCACTTTCGAAAAATGAACAGCCAGCCATTGCGTGAAATTAGAGATCGCTGCTTTCGCTCCACTATATGCAGGGATCTTGGTCAGTGGCCTGAAGGCGTTCATGGAAGATACATTAATGATCGATGATCCTTCTCTTCCAACCATGTCCTTCGCGAAAACCTGTGTCGGAAGTAAAGTCCCGATAAAATTCAGATCGAACACAAACTTAATCCCCTCCGGATCCAGGTCGAAGAAAGTCTTTAACCCTTCTTCAGTAGCGTTCAGATCCTCCGGGAACAGGTGATTCTTCGATGTAGTGCCCTTAGGGTGGTTACCCCCTGCACCATTGATCAGGATATCACAAGGGCCCAGGAGCTCAAGCACCTTCTCATGAGCAGCTTTCAAACTGTCTATATCAAGAACATTACAGGCCACGCCGATTGCATTTCCACCCTGTTCACTGATCTCTGCAGCTACTTTTTCTGCTGTTTCTGCTTTTAAATCCAATATAGCAATTTTTGCACCTTGCTCAGAAAGGGCTTTTGCCATCGTGCTGCAAAGAACACCTCCCCCTCCCGTAATAACGGCTACTTTTCCTGAAAATGAAGACATACGTTTAATTTATTTATAAAAGATCTTTGATCAGGTAAAATTGACAAAAAAAAAGCAGGTCGCCCAGTCAAACAGGAGGAATTATTTACGGAAACGATTCCGGCTTATTCAGAATTCGCTTTACAGATCTCCTTATTTTTCCTGTCTCCGGCAGCCCTCATGAGCATCCACAGCATTATACCCCCATTTCATCTAAGCCGGATCAGCACCCGGCCTTTTAAGAATTTCTCTTACTCTCAATAGTATAGGTAAAGGAATCAGCCCTGTAACACCCAATGTTATACTCAATCGGATTGTTATAAACATCGTATACAAATCTCTTCCTCACTAAAATGGGAACACCCGGCTTCACATCCAGCTTGGAAGCAATGAAATGATCCGCAGCGGTAGCGCTTATTTCTTCCTTCGAAGTGTGGGCGATGATACCATAGTCGGATTCGAGGATCTCATAAAGCGGACGATTATAGTTTTCAGAAGCCGACAGAGGTATCTCAGGATTAAACTCCGATGTAAAATAGACAAAAGGATATTCCTTTTTTCCCCTTAAGCGCTCCAGCCTCATCACCTTTGTGCCCTGCTCAATGTCAAAGAAAGCAGCTGCCTCGGCAGATACCTCCTGCCGGAAGATCTGTAGTTCAAAATTGTGGATCTCTATTCCCAGGATCCTCATCTCTTCCGAAAAACTCAGCCAGTTACCCGCACCTGTAAAGATCCTCTTATTTTCTACCCGCGTACCCACTCCCTTTTTCCTTACCAGTAAACCTTCAGTGACCAATGTATTAATCGCTTGCCGTAATGTATTCCGCGATATCTTCAATTGTTCAGACAATTCAATTTCCCGGGGCAGAAGCTTCCCGCTCTTATAGTCGGGATGATTAATAAGCTCCCTGATTAACGACTCAGCTTGTTTATGCAGAGGGGTTTGGCTTCGGTGGTCAATCTCAAGTTTCATAATATCCTGCTACAAATGTATAAAAAAACTGAACTATCGTTTGTTTTTTTCAATCCTTCATCTATATTTGCCTCAACCAAGTATGTATATACATACTAATACAAATGACCATACATTTAATAAACCAATTAATGACAAGTTCATACAAAAAGACTCCATCTATCCAGGTAAACGGCATGATTGTGGCCGGCTGGAACGCTATCAGAACGCTTATAACTCAAAAGAGCACCGGCAGAAACATAATTGCGATCGATTGTTACTCCGGGATTCATCACAGTGAATTAAAACATCAGTTTTCCCAGTTGGAGCACACCCTGTTTGTTGATACAAAGGACTTGTTTATCCCACAGGCCGACGCAGAAGCATTAACTAAACGGTTCATGACCGGTGATGTCCTGTTTGGCTATATGTCGAACATCTCACTGACGGAATATTTCGATCCCCGGAAGGTAAATACCATCCGCGAAACGGTCAGGGGCACAGACGGCAGAATCATCATCTTTGGCCCGGGTGCACAGCTTGTTACGGAAGCAGGCATGCTTCTCTATGCAGACATGCCCCGCTGGGAGATCATTCAACGCATGCGGCGCGGGGAAGCTGAAGGATTAGGCACAAACAATAGCAAAGAGCCGTTCTCTTTTCAATATAAGCGCGGGCTCTTCAACGACTGGCGGGTACTCGACAAGCATAAAAGATCTATCTGTCAGAAAGTGGATTATTGGCTTGATACCGTCATTCCCGGCCAGCCTAAATTGATCGATAAAGAGACGTTTTACGCAGGAATGGATAAAGCCGCCACAACACCATTCCGCGTAGTCCCTTTCTTCGATCCCGCTCCATGGGGAGGTCAGTGGATGAAAGAGGTGTGCGATCTTGACCCCTCCAAACCCAACTATGGCTGGTGCTTCGACTGCGTTCCCGAAGAAAACAGTCTTTTACTTGAAGTTGATCAGACCGTCTTTGAAATGCCATCTGTAAATCTGGTATACACCAGGAGCCGCCAGCTTTTAGGAGAGCCTGTCGAATCCCGGTTCGGAAAAGAATTTCCAATCCGGTTCGATTTCCTGGATACGGTGAAAGGAGGAAATCTCAGCTTACAGGTACATCCCACCACTCAATATGTACAAGATAATTTCGGACTGCATTACACACAGGACGAAAGCTACTATATGATGGAAGCCGGCCAGGATGCGCATGTCTATCTCGGACTAAAGACGGGAATTAACAAAGACGATATGATCCGGGACCTGGAGAAGGCAGAAGAAGGCGGTTTTATCTTTGATGCGGATCAATACGTCAACAAACTCCCGGTTCGGAAGCATGATCATTATCTCATTCCGGCGGGAACCATACACTGCTCCGGCATAAACTCCGTGGTACTCGAAATCAGCGCAACGCCCAATCTGTTCACATTCAAACTGTGGGACTGGGAGCGCCTTGGACTCGATGGCAAGCCACGGCCGATTAACGTACAACGGGGAAAGGAGGTGATCGACTGGCAGCGGGATACCTCCTACATAGCGGATAACCTGGTAAACCGGTTTGAAATTGTTGCCCGCGGTGATGGATGGACAGAAGAAAAAACAGGACTGCACCGCACCCAGTTCATCGAAACCCGCCGTCATACCTTCACAAAACCGGTGACCCACTACACTAACGAAAGCGTCAACGTGCTCAATCTGGTCGATGGCGCCGAAATTTTAGTCGAAAGCACCGAAAATGCTTTCGAGCCCATGGTGATCCACTATGCCGAAACATTCATTATCCCGGCATCTGTGAAAATATATACTATCCGGCCTTACGGACAGTCGGAAGGCAAAGAATGTATGACCATAAAGGCTTCCGTAAGGGTCTGATTTAATTCTTAAAACGATGGATAAGATACAAACGCAAAACAATACCAGGGTTTTCATCCCGGTGTTCTTCAGCTTCTTT
This sequence comes from Pararcticibacter amylolyticus, assembly GCF_003130405.1. Lineage (GTDB taxonomy): Bacteria > Bacteroidota > Bacteroidia > Sphingobacteriales > Sphingobacteriaceae > Arcticibacter > Arcticibacter amylolyticus. The sequence continues at coordinate 16,089 of NZ_QEAS01000020.1, read as the reverse complement.
GTCATGGGATTCGTAGATATCGTGGGAGTGGCAACCAACTACATAAAAAACGACTTCAGCTTGTCCGACTCCATGGCCGGCCTCATTCCCATGATGGTATTTATATGGTTTGCAGTATTTTCTATTCCGACAGGCCTCCTGATGAGCAGACTGGGCCGGAAAAAAACAGTTCTGACGTCATTGCTTATTACAACTGCCGCGATGCTGCTCCCTTTGGGCTTCTACAGCTATCCCGTGATACTGTTCTCGTTTGCACTTTTAGGGATCGGGAATACGGTACTGCAAGTATCACTTAACCCATTGGCCGCAGCGATCGTCAGTCAGGAACAACTCGCCGGCACCCTCTCTCTCGGGCAGTTCATCAAAGCCATATCGTCTTTCCTTGGTCCTGTAATAGTAGCATTTTCAGCAAGATGGCTGCATAACTGGCATCTGGCCTTCCTGCTTTATGGTATCGTCACCATTGTTTCAATTGCAATTCTTTTATCTGTTCAGATAAAAGAGGCATCAAAAGAAGAAGCAGGCGGACATTCATCCTTCAGCCAGATTATTTCCCTCCTTAAAGATCCCTGGCTGCTCTGCTGTATGGCGGTCATTATTCTGATTGTGGGAATAGATGTCGGCCTGAATACCAGCATCCCCCGTCTGCTGATGGAAAGGACAGATTTAAAACTTGAAAATGCCGCCTTAGGAACAAGCTTATACTTTGCTGCGCGTACCATCGGGACTTTTGTCGGGGCACTCCTCTTAATGAAATTGTCGCCCGTGAGGTTCTTACGCACAACACTGCTACTGGCTGTACTGGCATTTGCAGGCATGATGCTCTCGTCATCCTTTTGGCTCCTGCTCGTTCTCATTGCCCTTATAGGATTAGCCTGTGCAAACGTATTTTCAATTATTTTCTCTCTGGCCCTCCGCCATGATATGAGCCATTCAAATGAAATATCAGCCTTGATGGTCATGGGTGTTTCCGGAGGGGCATTGGTGATCCCACTCCAGGGAATCATCACAGATCAGTGGGGCTTCACATCCGGAATGGCCGTTATTCTCCTGAGTTTAATTACCGCAAGTTTCATCTCCTTCAAATTCAAGCCGTGATGTCTGTTTATAGTGATGATAACCGTATTGTGCTGACGCTGGATGCAGGAGGAACCAATTTTGTTTTTTCAGCCATTCAGGCCAACAACGAAATAGTGTCCCCCGTTTCTTTGCCAGCCAGTCCCGATAACCTGCAGCAATGCCTGCAAACCCTGATTAAAGGATTCACACACATAAAAGACCAGCTGCCGGCGCCACCCGTAGCCATTAGCTTTGCATTCCCCGGACCTGCAGACTACCAAAAAGGAATAATCGGGAATCTTCCCAATTTTCCATCCTTCAGAGGCGGTGTTCCGCTCGGTCCTTTTTTACAGGAGTATTTCCGGATACCTGTTTTTATCAACAACGACGGAAACCTGTTTGCCTATGGCGAAGCTTTAGCCGGAGCATTACCCGCATTGAATGGCCGTTTAGAGGCTTTGGGCAGCGACAGGGTCTACCGCAACCTGGTTGGAATCACCTTCGGTACCGGGTTCGGCTCCGGGGTAGTGATTAATAAACGTTTGCTTACCGGCGACAACGATTGCGCCGGAGACATCTGGGTCTTTCGCAATAAACTCTATCCCGGAAAAATAGCAGAAGAAAGCGTGAGTATCCGGGCTATTATCCGTGTATACAACGAATTCACAGAAGTCAATGATCACACCCTCACCCCGCGTGACATATTCTATATAGCCGAAGGCCGGAAGGAAGGCGACAAACAGGCTGCAGTTGAAAGCTTTGCCCGGTTTGGCGAAGTTGCGGGCGATGCGATCGCCCATATGCTGACGTTTACCGACGGCATCGTAGTGCTCGGCGGAGGCATTATGGGAGCCGCTAAATATATCATGCCATCCCTGGTAAACGAAATGCGTTCCAGCCTTGGCACCTTCGGCGGTGATACCTTCCCCCGCTTACAAATGGAAGTGATCGACACAGACCAGGATACTGAGATGGAAGGGCTCCTTACGGATCAGAACATACAGCTTCCCATACCCCTCTCCGGCAAAACAGTAAGTTTTAATCCCACTAAAAAAACAGCCATTATGAAAAGTACCCTCGGAACCAGCAGAGCGATATCGCTGGGTGCGTACTCATACGCACTGAGCATGCTCGGTAACTAAAAACAAACGCGAATACAAAACCAATTTAAATCAGATTGTATGAAAAAGCACTTACTTTTTAAAGTAGTCCTGACTTTCCTTCTGCCTGCATGTCTTTACTTATGCAGCACCGGGACATACGCGCAGGACAGCAGAAATGTCGTCACGGGAACGGTAACGGATACAAAGAACGAAGCCATTATCGGAGCCTCCGTGAAGGAGAACGGCACGACAAACGGCGCCGTGACGGATGCGAACGGCCGTTTTACATTGAAAACATCTTCACCCAATGCCACGCTGACGATCTCCTATATCGGCTATCTGACCAGAAACATTCCTGTCGGCGGCAACAAAAGCCTGAAAATCATTCTGCAGGAAAATAAGGTTGCATTAAATGAGATCGTCGTGGTCGGATATGGCACACAAAAGAAAGTGAACCTGAGCGGTGCCGTTGCGTCTGTAAACATGAAAGAGCTGGAGAACAGGCCGGTAGTGAACGTCGTGGAAGCGTTACAGGGAACTACTCCCGGCCTCACTATTCAGCAAAGCAACTCACAGCCGGGGAGCCGCCCTTCCATCAATATCCGCGGCATAAATACATTGAACAATAACGACCCGCTGGTCATCATCGATGGAATCCAGGGAGACATCCAAAACGTAAACATGACCGACATTGAGAATATCTCGGTTCTAAAAGATGCCTCCTCTACCGCTATTTACGGTTCTCGTGCTTCTAACGGTGTAATTCTTATAACCACGAAAAAGGGGACCAAAGGAAAGCCCAGGATAGCATACGACTATTCTTATGCCGTCCAGACTCCAACCTTCCTGCCCGATATTGTCGAATCGTGGGTATATGCAGAGCTCAGGAACGAAGCACTGGTAAACTCCGGCCGGCCGGCGCAATTTAACGCAGAGCAGATCGCCGGCTTCAGGCAAAACGGCCCTAATTCTAACTGGATGAAGGATATTTACCAGTCGTCAGCCCCCCAGCAGTCCCATAACTTCTCTGTTGCCGGGGGAAATGACAAAACAACTTACCTGGTTTCCGGAGCTTACCTGGATCAGGAAAGCCTGTTTGAAGGTCCGGAATATGGCCTTCAACGCAGCAATTTCCGCGTCAACATGGAAACAAACGTATCAGAACGGTTGAAATTTAATATCCTGGCAGCTTACACCCGCAATGGGCTGAAAGACCATGCTTACTGGACTGAATGGCTGATTGAGCAGGCGACGCGTATGCCCCCGATCTATTCGATAAAAGACGAAAACGGCGAATACACTTATCCAAGCGGAAGTAATTCAAATGCTCTCGCCCGCCTGGAGACCGGCGGGATTCGCAAAAGCCAGAACGATGATCTGTCCGGAATTATCAATGGAGAACTTAAGATCGTGGACGGGCTTAAGCTGCGTGCAATGGTTGGTGCAAAACTTTACAACAACCGCCTGAATGAAAACCGCAAAGCCATACCCGGTTCAGGCGACCAGGAAAACCGGATGACCAACAGCTCACAGCGCATTCAGGAGATCACGGCCAATACCATCCTCTCTTACGACAAAACATTTGGCAATCATGCCGTTAGCGCAATGGCCGGATACTCTTATGAAGGAAGTACCGATAATCGCTTCAGTACATTCAGAGTGGCAAACGGAACTCCCTATGATATTATGGGAGGAGAACAAACCTCAAATACGGGCAACCAGGAATGGCAGACAGAATGGTCAATCTATTCGGCATTTTTCCGCCTGAACTATAACTTCAGAGAAAGGTATCTCTTTGAATTCAATCTGCGCGACGATGCATCTTCAAAGTTCAGAAAAGGGAACCGCTCGGCATGGTTCCCCTCGGCATCAGCGGCATGGCGTATATCAGAAGAGCATTTCTATCCCGAACAGCTGAAGAACATTCTTACATCTGCTAAAATACGCAGTTCCATCGGGCTGGTAGGAAACAACCGCATCGACGATTACCAGTATCAGGCAAATGTCAACGCCAGCCAGGGATATAATTTTGGAAGCAAAGTTGTTCCGGTCACAACGTTCGATCCTTACAATGCGGACATAAAATGGGAAACCACAAGAATGTTCAATATAGGGGCCGATCTCGATTTCTTTAAAAACAACACCCTCTCCCTCTCGGCAGACTATTTTATGAACAACACATACGATATCCTCGTCGGCCTTCCCCTTCCTGGATTATACGGATCTGCGGCTCCCATTCAAAATGGCGGGGAAGTACATACCCGGGGATGGGAACTGTCTGCCAGGTATAACCTGAAAACCGGCGGCGTCCGGCACTGGATATCAGCAAGTCTTTCCGACAGCAAAAACAAGGTGGCCGATCTCGGGGGTGCTTATTTTATAAACGGAACAGACATCACCACTATTGTCAAAGAAGGATATCCAATCAACGCGTACTATGCTTACAGATCAGACGGCTTTTTCCAGAACATGGATGAAGTAGCCAGAGGTCCGCATTTAGTAAGCATTACACCAAAACCAGGTGATTTACGCTACCTGGACAAGAACGGCGATGGCGTGATCAGGGATGACGACGACCGTTTCGTATTGGGCAACAGGGATCCTCGTTTGTTATACGGATTTAACTACCGCGCAGAATGGAAAGGACTCGACTTTTCCATGTTCTGGCAGGGAGTGGGACAACGCAATGTATGGCTGAGAGGCGAAGCCGTGGAAGCATTCCACAACAACAATGAAGGCCCGGTATTTAATTTTCATATTGACCGCTGGACACCTAATCATCCCGATGCTTCTTACCCCCGCTTAACAGTAGGATCCGAGTCTGCCAACAATGCAGTCAAATCAGATTTCTGGATTGAGAATGCTGCCTATCTGCGGCTCAAGAATATACAGGTGGGCTACACAATTCCCACACGCTGGACAAATAAACTGCCGGGCAGCCGGCTACGGATCTACGCCACCATCCAGAATGCCCTTACACTCACGAATATGAAAGGCGGATGGGACCCCGAGGCCTCCGATGGCAGCGGACGTATTTATCCTGTAAACAGGACCTACTCACTGGGATTAAACCTCAATTTTTAAAGAGACAGCCATGAAAAGAGTCAACCATTTATTAAAATATAATATTGCACTAGTAGCAGCACTTTTGCTGGTAACATCCTGTCAAAAGCTCGACCTTGCCCCTTACGACAGGGATACCGACCTGAACTACTGGAAAAAACCGGAATCCGCCCTCTATAGTGTAAACAAGTGTTACCAGGGTATGAATAATGCGGATGAAGTCTTGTATGCCGATGCAATGACCGACAACGCCTATACAAAAGTGCCGAACACCCACAATCAGGCTGTAGGTAACGGATCATTCTCAACCGCCGATTCATATATAGCCTCTGTATGGGATTACCGCTATGCCGGGATCCGTCAGTGCAACCTCCTGTTAAACAACATTCAGCAGGTGCCCGGCTTATCAGACGAACTCCGCAACCGTTATACAGGAGAGGCCACGTTTATAAGGGTTTACCATTATTTTGAGCTTTACTCCCGGTTCGGTGACATCCCTTACTTCACAAACGTTCTTTCTATGAACGAATCGAAATCAATTGCCCGGATGCCTAAGGCAGAAGTTGTGAATAAGCTCCTGGCAGACCTCTCCGGGATCATTGACAACAATTATCTCCCGCCCTCTTATGATAGTCAGAACACAGGCCGGATAACCCGCTGGGCTGCAATGGGACTTAAAGCCCGCATCCTGATGTTCGAAGGCAGGTATGCGGAAGTATCTCCCATCACAAATGCCATCATGACAAACGGAGGCTTTTCCCTTTTCAACAGTTACGAAGGACTATTCCTGGTGCAGAATGAAAACAATCCGGAAGTTTTACTGGACATCCAGTATCTGGCAGTCGACCGCGAGCATAACATCCAGTACAACTTCCTGCCTCCTTCTTTAGGCGGTTATTCTCAATTATCACCCTTACAGGAACTCGTGGATGATTACATTACCCTGGATGGATACCCTGTAAAGAATGCCCCTGCAGGAAGTTATAACCCAAGCAATCCTTTCAACAACCGTGATCCGCGTCTGGCAGCCACCATTATTTATAACGGCAACTCTTATAAAATGGCAGACGGAACTGATCATGTAGTCAATACCAGTAAGAATGCCTCACCCGATGGTTTCGGCTTTTCCTCAGATGCTTCTGCAACCGGCTATTACCTGAAAAAATACTGGGACAACTCCTATCGCGCAAACCTGATGTCGGGACTGAATATAATTTTAATGCGCTATGCGGACATCCTTCTGATGCACGCCGAAGCGCTGGCAGAACAGGGACGTTTAGATGCAGCCGAATGGGATCGTACAATCCGCCTGATCCGGCAACGGGCAGGGTTTTCAGACAGCCGCGCGCTTAGTTTTCCCGGCTCCGATAACCTGGTCAGCATTGTACGGCGCGAACGCCGCTGCGAATTAGCAATGGAAGGCCTCCGGCACAAAGACATCATCCGCTGGAAAATTGCAGAAAACGTCATGAACGGCTGGGTACATGGCCTCTATACAGGAGATGCCGTAGGTACAGACAACGGGTATGTCAGGGTGGAAAACAGGAAATTCGATCCCGCCAAAGATTACTTATGGCCAATTCCACAGAAAGACAGGGATCTCAACAGCAATCTTACACAGAATCCGAAATGGTAATCCTTTAATGGCATATTATGAAAAAGCTACATGTATCAGTTATTGCAATTATTCTACTGGCATTCTTTGGCTGTAAGGATGAGTACCAGTTGTCAGACGAATTTACAGAGCCAACCAGTTTGTCGTCACCCCAGAAAGTGACCCTCGACGTGTCGTCATCGGCTACTATCCCCTTTTCGTGGAGCGGCGGCGGGGCGGCTGACGGTTCGTATGTTTTATATGATGTTATTTTCGATAAAGAAGGGGGAGATTTCACAAACCCCATTGAGAAGATCCCGGGCGACAGGGGCACCTCTCCCAAACTAACATTAACCCAGGATCAATTGAATGTTATTGCCCGTAAAGGCGGGATCAGGCCCGGTGAAACCGGGAAGCTGGCATGGACGGTACTCGCGTCCAGGGGAGGATCTATTAAAAAGGCCGGAGTGGTTAATTCAATTGAAGTTACCAGGGGGGAAGGAATTGACAATATGCCTGAACAATTATACCTCCTCGGCGAAGGCAGTGAAAATAACGGAGCAGCAGGTTTGCCTTTCCGGAAAGAATCAGACGGTGTATATGTGATTTATTCAAAGGTTTCCGGTACGGGCAACCTAGAATTGAAAGGATCTGTACAGGAAAATGAATTCCACTACTTCCTCGACGGAGCAAAGCTGAAGGAAGGTACAGGCAGTATCAGGATCACTCCCAATACGAATCCTTACAGGATTACTGTAAATTTCAATACTCTATCCATTAAAACAGAAGTAATTTCCAGCGTTAAATGCATCTGGGGCGCCACGTACAATCCAATCGGCAACCTGGCATATATTGGAAACGGCAAATTTGAAGCAAAGAATTGTACCATCAAATTCATTGCCCCCGACCGTCCCGATACAAACCCTCCCGGATGGTTGAGCTGGGTCGAAGAACGGTACTATTTTATAGCGAATATCGACGGAAGTGATAAGTGCTGGGGACGCATGGATGGAGTGAGCGCCGAAAGGCCAACCGGAAACGAACCCCTTTCATTTTACCGGCTCGGGGAATTCTCCTGGAGCCAGTGGGACCATCTCTGGAAGATGAGCGGAAGCCTTGACCTGAAAAAAGCGACCATAACAATCGACACCAATAAAGACAACCTGATGGTTCACCAGTTTTCAAGTGTGACAAATCTCTGATCACATCCTGTACACGCTCCGAATGATCGTGTACAGGATGATCATTAAAAAACCGATAATATGAAAAAGATGATATATATACTATTTATTGCGCTGATGGCAAGTTCGTGTGACGACGGGTCAGAAGCCTATATAAAACCAGCCGAAGGAAATCAGTCCCCATCCGAAACGGTATATTCCCATGTAAGGGCCAAAGAACTATTTGATCTGATCAACCAGTATTATAAAGCCGGAAGCCTGTTTAAAGAAAACTATCCGGCACAGGCGGGCGACGCCACCTATTCATTCCTCTGGCCCTATGACGCCGTAGTAAGCGGTGCGGCGCAGTTGCACTCTTTAGGATATGATGTCCGGTACAGCGACCTGGTAAACGGCTTCGAGAGATATTATATGCCAACTGCCCATGGCAACAACATAGGCGGTTACGGATCTTCCACAAACGGGACTACGGGTGGCAGCACCCGCTTTTACGACGACAATTCCATTGTCGGGATCAGTTTGCTCGAAGCATACGAAAGAACACAGGACGTCACTTACCTGGAGCGCGCCGCCAGGATCGTCCCCTTTCTCAGGAGCGGAATCGACTCAAAATTAGGCGGAGCACTGTGGTGGAACGAAGATTTTAAATACAACCAGTCGTCCGCCGACGCCAACAAACCAACTTGCGCCAACGGTTACGCGACCCTGTTCCTGCTTAAGTATTATAAGGTATGTGCCGAATCCGAAAAACCGCAGGTGCTGACTCTCGCCAAAGAATTATACAGCTGGCTGAGAACCAATCTTTACGACGAAGCCACAAAATGTTACTGGAACGACCGTAATGCCAGCGGAGCTGTCAACACCCGGCTGTGGACCTACAACTCTGCCGTCATGATCCAGAATGGAATCCGTTTAAGCGAAATTACTGGCAATAACCAGTATCTCGAAGAAGCCAGGACAACCGCACAGGGAGCATGGGACTATTTCGTAAAGGTCCGGAACGGAATACTAGCGTACACAGATACAGATCCCTGGTTCAATACGAAACTGTTACGTGCCTATATCGACCTGCTACCCTATGATGAAAACGCAAAAAAATATGTAGAAACATATTATAATTTCATCAATAACGGGTATAATAAGGCCCGGACAACTCAGGGCTTCTTTTTCGAGGACTGGACAGGCGCCACCCAGGGACGATATTACTCTCTGCTCATGCAGGGGGCAGTGGTAGAGTCATACGGAGCTTTGGCGATATATAAAAAGGAAACAGCGAACTAACATAAATACCATCCTGCCCCGGCGATAAAATTAACCGGAGCTGGAACATAAATTAAAAAGCATGTCAAAAAACAAATTCAGCCTCTTTTTGCTGCTGCCCCTGCTTGCACAGCTGCTCTCATGCACTACGGCCAGGTATTCTTCATCCGAAAAGTGGTCAGATTATGTAAACCCGAACATAGGTTCAGTACATAGCCGCTGGTTCTTTTACACGCCGGCAGCGGTGCCGTTCGGACTGGCCAAGCTGGGAGCTTCAACAAACGGATCTTACGGCAATGAACAGGGCTGGGAGGCTGTAGGGTACGAAGACAACCACTCTTCCATCGAGGGATTTCCGTGTTTTCACGAATTTCAGATTGGAGGAGTAATGCTCATGGGTATTACCGGTCCGCTGAAAACTACCCCCGGCACACTGGAGCAGCCGGAGAACGGATACCGCTCTCCTTTCAAAAAAGAAAACGAACACGCCACATCTGGTTTTTATTCCGTTATTCTGGACAAGTACAATACGAAAGTGGAATTAACAGCCACTGACCGCGTGGGCTTTCAGCGCTATACCTTCCCAAAGTCAGATGAGTCGTATATCCTGTTTGACATCGGGAACAAACTTGGTGAAAGCGGTGCCGTAACCGACGCCTACATTAAACAGGTTGACGAGACCACAGTTGAGGGGTACGTCATTACAAAACCCGAATATGTAAAGAAATATCAGCCCGATGCCAAAATCAGCATGTACTTCTATGCTAAACTCAGCAAACCGGCAGCCGGTGTAAAAGTATTTAAAAGAGGCGAAGAGCCTGTATCTCAAAATCAGATCAGCGGACCAGGCGCCTGTATGGCAATAGCATACAAAACATCCGGAAACGAACAAATTACAGTCAGGATAGGTCAGTCCTACACTTCCGTTGAAAATGCCAGGCTAAATTACGAAGCCGAAGCCCGCAACCTCGATTTTGATACTGCTAAACGAAATGCACTCAACCGGTGGAATGAAGCCCTGGGCCGTATAAAAACTGAAGGAGGAACAAATGACGACAAAATAAAGTTCTATACAGGACTATATCATGCCTTACTGGGACGGGGCCTGGTGAACGACGTCAATGGCGCTTACCCCAAAAATGACGGAACAACCGGTTACATCCCTCTCGACCAGAAGAAACAACCGGTCTACAGGCATTACAATTCCGATGCTATCTGGGGAGGTTACTGGAATCTTACACAGCTATGGGCGCTTGCTTATCCTGAGTATTACTCTGACTGGGTAAAAAGCCAGTTATCTGTTTATCAGGAAACAGGATGGCTGGGCGACGGCATCGCCAACAACAAATATGTATCAGGTGTGGGAACCAACTTCACGGGCCTCGCTATCGCTGCTGCCTACAACTGCGGCATCCGCGACTTTGATTATAACTTAGGATATCAGGCAGCATTCAAGAATGAAACGGAAGGCAGGAATCGCCCCGCCGGAGCAGGTAAATTAGATGTCGGAGCATTTGTAAAACGCGGATATTGCCCCTACATCCCGAGCAAGGACTACTTTATAACCAAGCAGGAAGAAGGTTCTGTATTCGGAGCTTCCCACACACTGGAATATTCATTCAGCAGCTTTGCAGTAGCACAATTTGCAAAAAGCCTCGGCAAAGAGAAGGATTATCAATTGCTTTCCGGCATGGCGTCCAACTGGCAAAATATATTTGATCCGGAAACCAGGCTGATGCGGCCCCGGACAGTCGACGGAAAATTCCTCGGAGACTTTAAGCCCCTGGCTCCGTGGGAAGGCTTCCAGGAGGGAAATGCGATTCAGTATACTTTCTATGTTCCCCACGAGCCGGAAAAGCTGATCAGTAAAATTGGACGGGACGCCTTTAACAATCGCCTCGACAGCATATTCGTCCTCTCCCGGAACGACACCTTCGGAGGTGGTAAAACCGTCAACGCCTTTGCCGGGATCCATGCACTTTACAATCACGGCAACCAGCCAAACCTGCACATATCATGGCTGTTCAATTTCTCCGGAAAACCTTATTTAACACAGAAGTGGGTGCGCACTATATGCAATGAATTCTACGGCACAGAAGGCCTTCACGGATATGGATACGGCCAGGACGAAGATCAGGGACAGTTGGGTGCATGGTATGTAATGTCGGCGATCGGGCTGTTCGACGTAAAAGGACTGACAGAGATCAACCCCGAATTCCAGACAGGAAGCCCGCTGTTTAAACGCATCGAGATCACGCTGAACAGGAAGTATCATAAAGGAGACAAATTCGTCATTGAAACAGAAAACAACTCAGCTGAAAATATCTATATCCAATCCGTTCAGCTCAATGACAAAAATCAAAACTCACTGTCTGTTCCGTTTGCTGATGTAGTCGGCGGAGGCACACTCAAGTTAAAAATGGGCAGCCAACCAAACGATAACCTGGTTCGCTGACCCCTCGAATTCATACAACAGCACCGTTTCGGCCCTTCCTCAGGACTGGGCTGAAACGGTGTTAAAAGCCTACCGCTCCGGGCGTCCTCCAAAAGCCCGGCCTTATACAAAAAACAAAAGCCCCCGCATGAGGAGGGAGCCTGAATCATTAATTTAAAAGCGTGGTTGTAGAGGAAGGGGTCGAACCTTCATCATGCTGCCGTTTCAGCTCTCTACGATCAGCAATATCTGATTGCCTGAACAAAAGTAAGGCACCTCATATTGCGCTAATGTTAAATTTATAAACTTAACATCCCTAACATAAGTTTTACATAACACTTCAAAAACCCTTCTCATTCATCAAATAACAAGCTTAAGAAGAAATTTAACACACGTTTAATTCATGTTAATTACCTTTACCATTCTATGAATTCAAAAGCCTCCTTAAAACATAATACCCCGGTCTTTAAGAAAGACCAGCCTGACGATTCCTGGAAATTCAGGCCACTCCCCTCACCTGCCGGTTCATATCCCTATCACCTGGCGCTAAAAGAACTGGAACCGGAGATAAGCGACCGTAAGATTGTCTTTCACATGGTGGGAGACACGGGAAGTATCCGCAACCCGGACTTTCAGTACGAAGTAGCCGAAGAGATGACCAGGCAATATGAGCGTGCAAATTCCAAAGAAGACAGCCCCCTGTTTTTATATCACCTGGGCGATATCGTATACACCTATGGAGAGGCAGCAAAATACCCGCAACAGTTCTTTGAACCCTATCATAATTATCCCGGACATATTTTCGCCATCCCTGGGAATCACGATGCTGACGTAAACCCCGAAACTGAACAAGCATATAACAGCCTGGATCCCTTTATTGCAGCCTTTTGCAGCTCAACACAACAACCGATCCCCTTCAGCGGAGGTTCAGAAAGGCTCAGTATGATTCAGCCCAACGTTTACTGGACTCTCGAAACGCCGCTTGCAACGATCATAGGCTTATACAGCAATGTTCCTAAATACGGGGTGATCACCGCAGAACAAAGGGACTGGCTGATCCGCGAACTTCATAGCGCCAGGGTTGGAAGTCCGGACAAAGCTCTCATTCTTTGCCTCCACCATGCACCGTTCTCAGCGGATGTTAATCATGGTTCAAGCAAAGCAATGATAGAATTCCTTGAGGATGCCTTTAATGAAGCCGGAGCCAGGCCAGATATCGTGTTTAGCGGACACGTGCACAATTATCAAAGATTTGAAAAACGCTACCCGGACGGCACCTCCATACCATTCATTGTAGCAGGAGGAGGAGGATACGATGAGCTGCATTCCCTCGCCCACAGAGACGATCACAACTATACAGGCGAATCCCCGCTGTTCGACCAGGTACGTCTTCAAAATTATTGCGACGACCAGCACGGCTTTTTAAAGATTAGTATTGAAAGACAGGATACAGGTCTCGTTTTATCAGGAGAGTTCTATAGTATTTCTCATACTCAAAACGACACGGTAGCCCGCCTGGCAGACCGGTTCTCCATCACTATCTGAACATGTATAATATCAGGTAACTAATCTGCCAGCTCAATCCACACCGGGGCGTGGTCGCTTGTCTTTTCCCATCCTCTTACATGACGGTCGACACCTGCGGCAATCAGCCTTTTGTCGAGATGAGGGCTCAGCAGGAAATGATCGATGCGGAGTCCTGCATCACGGCCATAAGCGTTACGGAAGTAATCCCAGAAGGTATAGATCTTTTCATCAGGATACAGTTTCCGGATGGCATCCGTCCATCCCTGCTCCACCAGTTCTTTAAAGGCAGCCCTTGTTTCAGGTCTGAACAGAGCGTCGTCTACCCACCTTTCCGGCTTATAAACATCCAGTTCAGTTGGCATGACATTGAAGTCACCCGTGAGGATTACCGGGGAATCAGAAGCCAGAAGTCCGGCCGCATGACGGGTGAGGCGCTCAAACCAGCGCAGCTTATAGTCAAACTTAGGCCCCGGAGCCGGATTCCCGTTAGGAAGATAAAGGCAGCCGATATGAATACCGTTTACAGCAGCCTCTATGTACCTGCTGTGGCTGTCTTCCGGATCACCCGGCAACACCCGGCTTTTCTCTGTAATATCCAGTCCCTTACTTAAAATAGCCACTCCATTCCAGCTTTTCTGGCCATGCCAGATAGCATGATAGCCTGCATCTTCAATCGCCTTCTCCGGAAACTTTTCCTGGGGAGCCTTCAGTTCCTGCAAACAAACAATATCCGGTGCCGACTCTTCCAGCCACCTTAACAAAACCGGCAATCTGCCGTTAACTCCATTCACATTATAGGTTGCGATCTTCATGACAAAAGCTCTGTACTAAACAATCAATAATTTAGCACAGAGCTAAGATAAAAATGTTTTTCTTCTTTTATTTTTTCAATTCCCGGAGGATAGCTTCTCCCACTCCTTTTGCCGACTGCGGGTTTTGCCCGGTTATCACCCGCTGATCAATTGTAACATGCGGCTGCCAGAGCCCTGACTTTTCAAATTTAGCACCCCGTTCTATTAGCTTACTCTCCAGGAGAAAAGGTACCACTTTGTCTAACTTAACAGCAGTCTCTTCTTCATTCGTGAAGGCGTTAATCTTTTTGCCTTCAACCAGGAACTTTCCGTCGCCCAGCTTAATATTGACCAGGCCGGCCGGGCCATGACAAACGGCACTGACGATCCCCCCTTTTTCGTAAATCTTCGCTGCAATTACTGCAAGCTTTTCGTTGCCGGCAAAATCCCACATAGCACCGTGTCCTCCTGCATAAAAGATGGCAGTATAATCGTCAGGATTTACATCTTCCGGCTGTAAAGTATTCTCTATTTTACGATGATACGTTTCGTTTTCCCAGAATTTCTTATTCACGGGATCGCTCAGATCAAATCCATCCACAGGAGCCTTTCCTCCTTCCGGACTTACAAAATCAATCTCGTAACCCGCTTCATGAAGCACCTCCCAGGGGTGGGAAACTTCTCCAAGATAGAAGCCTGTAGGTTCCCCGGTGCTTCCCTTTTTGTCGTGGCTTGTTACGACAAAAAGAATCTTTGTTTTCATATGCGCCTCTGCCTGATTGCTAAACGATAGTGCGCAAATGACAGACAGAACGGATATCTTTATTGATTTCATGATTTTCTTCATTGTCCTTTTCAATCAAACAATACAAAGTTCCTGCTAAAGTCCCGGAAGGCGAAGGAAGCAGATCACAAATTTGCTGTGACTTATATCACGCTATCAGGATGAGAGACGGCTAAGCGTTTCGCGGGAAACACCCAGGTAAGAGGCAATCAGTGTTTTGGGGATTCGCTGCAATAAACTTGGATATTGCATCAGAAATTGTTCATAACGCTCTTTCGCACTGCTGTCAAGGAAGGTCAATATCCTTTTCTGCAAAGCTATATAACCCGCATTCGACTTCCTTCTAAAAAAATGTTCGATCTTGTGTAGCTCCCTACAGATCTTTTCCCGGTTGTGAAGAGATAAACAAAGCACTTCCGTATCCTCCAGGCAAACTACGTTCAGCGTAGCTTTACTTTGGTTAAAGTACGCCTGATAATCGGTTATCCACCAGTCCTCCATCGCAAATTGCATAATGTGCTCTTTGCCCTGGTCATTGCTGTAGTATGCTATCAGTAACCCTTTTCTCACCCAAAAATCGTTTGTAACAGGCTCATCTGCCTGCACGAGGAAGCGGTGCTTTTTAAGCTTCTTCACCGTAAAATGAGAAATTATATATTCAAATTCATCATCAGTCAACCGGGTAATTGCCTCAATATGTTCTCTAAGCTCTTTACTCATACATCCGATTCAATAAAAAGCAGCACTGCAGCGGGCTTCTATCAAGTTATAAGCAGCCGTTGACCTTGCATAGGCGGCAGACTGCTTGTCTTACCTAAAGCAATAATAAGTTATTTTATCTTTAACCTAAAGCTGGCTTTTCTCTCACCTTTGCTGATGTAATTCCAACGGGCAGTCTGATTTATCTTTTATTAACGTCTCTGAACAAGTTAAATGGTGGTATGTCGGTATGCCGCAGGCATTGCACCGCTGTCATCTATAATCCCATCCAACTCCAACAACAATCCCTCTCAAAGTCCACGTTTATTATTCAAATTGCGGCATTTCCATTCCATTTCTGCTCCTTTAGTGAAGCAACACTTCCTCTTCCTCCTTCCCGCCACCATGCCAGTTTTCCTCTACCATCCTCTTTTTCTGCTATTTATATCCTTTACAAATTATTTTTTTTGCTTCCCAATTAACTCCCTTATCGTGAACTTTATAA
>NZ_QEAS01000019.1:120216-133249 GCF_003130405.1 Pararcticibacter amylolyticus | reverse complement strand
GAGGATTACTTTAATATTCTGCCCAATGGAAATATGGGCATCGGCACTACAACGCCTGATGCAAAACTTTCGGTAAATGGGAATATACATGCCAGGGAAGTAAAAGTTGATCTGAACGGTTGGCCGGACTATGTTTTTAAGAAAAACTATCCTTTAGCAACATTGGACGAGCTGAAAGCGTACATTGAAAAGAATCAGCATCTTCCCGGCATGCCATCGGAAGCTGATGTGCGGCAAAACGGTGTTAACCTGGGAGAGATAGTGAAATTGCAAACTAAAAAAATAGAAGAACTAACGCTGTATCTTATTGAGAAAGACAAACGCGATAAAGAGAAGGATGCCAGAATTCAGAGCCAACAGGAACAACTGCAAATCCAGCAACAGCAGATTGATCAGCTAAAGCAGCAACAGGCGAGCCTGATCAAGGCTTTTGAATCTCATAGAAGGTGACTATTGGGACGAGCACCAGGATTGTAAATCGACCTGTGTTGTTAGCGTCTAGGGCAGATTGATGTATTTTCATCCGACGAACTACCCCTAATAGTTGAACAACTATTAGGGTAAAAAAGAGTCAATTGCTATATAGGGGATTTTTCAAGTGCTCAACCTCCTCCATTAACTGTTTATTGTTCTTTTCGACAGTCTCAAGCTTTTTATTTACATCAATAAGATAAAGAGTCAGTTCTTCTATCTTCTGGAGGAGTTTCACATTCATCGTTCCCAACTCAAGTCCATTTTTCTCCATTTCCTTAGCCGGAACAATTTCCGGCAGGTGACGATTTTGCGCAATGAATTTTTCTATTTCACTTAAGGGCCTTAGGTTGTAAGCTTCGTGAAATACAAAGTCCGCGCCGGCATCAATACTTACTTTAACTTCCTGGGAATGGATCTTCCCGGCGACGGTTAGCTTTGAATCGGGAGTAGAGGTACCAATACCTACATTGCCGCCATTGATGGAATAATTGTAACCGTTTTCAAGCGTTAAGCTAAAAAAAGACTGCTCCCATCCCTGATAAGCCTGGCGTTTTCCATTTGGCGCGATCCATTCAATGTAGGGAACATGATCCCAGGATGGGGTTGAGATCAGACTAAGCGTGTGATTTTTCCAGTGAAAACCTGCATTACCTGACTGGACGGTAAAACCAGAGATATAAGGGTTATAATCATTCACATACAGCACAGAGGTTGGATTATTTGTTGCAATGCCTACTCTTCCACCGCCCTCATTTATTGCCAGGTCACTATATCCGTTTACAGGAGACCATGCTCCGATTCTTCCGTAGCTCCCATTTGAAGTTCCTCCGAGGAATGTGTATCCTGAGCCATTCGGCCAATTAAGTGCCAGTTCCTTTCCATTGCTTGTAGAGGCTCCCCTGTCAGTTACCGTTTGTAAAGTTTCCTGCGCCTGCACAGCGATAGCTGAAAGTAACGCAATGAATATTAAAGACTTTCTTTTCATATATTTTTTTAATTCAATCTCCCCGGACCAGAACGATCGCTTGAGCGATTGCCAAAAATAAATTTTCAAACTGCAGCCAGAATTCAGTCTGACAATTTGAAAAATTTTTAGTCTGACATTACTTCGCATCATTCAGCCTGTCTTCCAGTTTCTGCAGACGCTTCTGCTGCTCATGATTTTTCTGCTTCTCCTCTTTAAGCTCCTTGTTTTGCTCAATGATATAAAGTGTCAGTTCCTCTACCTTCTTCAACAGAGCTGCATTCATTCTGCCAAGGTCTATTCCATCGTTTTTAACTTCTGAAGCAGAAGGCATCCCGGGCAAATGTTGGTTTTCCTGTATATAGTGTTCAAGCTCTTGTAATGCGGGAAGCTTATGTTCCGGAGAAAAAACATAGTCGGGCCATGTTGACTGTAATTGAACCTTTACAGACTCTGCAATCATGGGGCCTGCCACTGCAAGCTTATATCCTTTTGGAGATTTTGTACCGACTCCCAGGTTGCCGTCTCCAAATAGATAAAGCCTTTGATTTTCCAGTTGTCCATACATACCGAGTGTGACAAAGTTCGATGATGCATTATCGGAAACATGAGTAAAACCGATTTCTCCACAGTTATATAGTGAATTATCCTTTCCGAAATTGATATACTTAATGGTGTTATTCATCGAGTTATCATAAAATATTGAAAATCTCACCGAATATTCGTCGTTAGTCTGATCTCCTACAACAAATGGAAACTGAGAGAAACAGGCTTTCCCGCTAACTGCTAACTTATAACCTCCCGTGTTTAATGTCCCTAATCCAAGGTTGCCACTTATATAGGCATTGTCTCTTCCAAGCGCCGTCACACTTGTTGTATTGTCTGACTGATAGCCGACAAGCAAGCTTGCATTATATAGTTTTATGGGGTGAGTGGCGTCTCCTCATAGATTCAAGCCCCAATTTTCCTGAATGGATGTGAGAGACCCGCCCGAATTAAATAACAGCCAGGAGCCTTTGCTTAAAGGCCCTCCACTTATTACATCCGGCACTTCTGTTTGAGACATCGCCGCAAGCCCTGCGACTAAAAGGAATGCAAGAATACTTGTTCTTAATATTGAACTATAAAGCCGGTGATACATAACAAAGATATTTCCGCTGCCAATGTACAAACGCAAACTGCGGTGTGACCGCAGTTTGCGTTTTAGGTAAACATTCATTTTTTCAGAACAAAATATGCATTTATCAGAGCGAAAACTTAGTTTTACAGCGGGCTAGCCGTTTTGAAGGCGGATGTATGAGAAACTCATTCTCATTTTCCCCACTAAATGCCTAAAATTAATTAACATGAAAAAGATAATCTTTGTACTATGCCTGCTGTCTAAAGGGATGACCATTTACGGGCAGGAAACTTTACAGAGTGTGACAGACAGAGGCGCTGCCAGCTCAAATATTATTCAGCTTTCTGCATCCAGGCCTATTGAGCTGACCAGTCGCGGGAGCGGTATTTATAATAAAACTGTGATTACATCTAATATAGAGAACTGGGGCTTTCACGTTGATCTTGCAAGAAATAGCGATGCTTTAAATGCGCCGGCGTCTGATTTTGGAATTGCTGTCAGGGGGGCCAGGCCACTCTTTTATCTGAGGGGCCAGGATGGGAATGTAGGGATAGGCAATTATCCTGCAGTTACCCGATATGAAAGATTAAAAGTATCTGGCGGCATATATTCTTATGGGGGGTCAAGCACTTTGTCGTTCACAGACAGGGCTGATTCTTCTATAGTACTTTCGTTATACGGTGATAAGGGGAACATTAAATTCTGGTCAATTACCGCTGGGGATTTGCTCAGCATCAATCATACTAATGGGAATGTCGGTATCGGAACTCTGTCCCCGGAGGCAAAGTTAACGGTGGCCGGGAATATTCATTCGCGGGAGGTGAAGGTTTCGGTAAGTGCGGGCGCAGACTTTGTATTCCGGGAAGATTATACCTTGAAGCCGCTTGAAGAAATTGAAGCGTTTGTAACGAAAAATGAACATCTGCCTGGTATAGCATCCGCCGATAAGATGAAAAAGGAGGGCATTGACATCGGGGACATGAATATAAAATTACTTCAGAAGGTTGAAGAGCTGACTCTGTACCTTATTGAACAGAACAAGAAAGTTCAGGAACAGGAGAAGCAGATCGGTAAGCTAACAGCCGAAATAAGTGAGATCAGGAACGGAAGCGCTTTACTTTCTCCGAAAAGATAATACAAAATCAAGAGCCTGGGAAAGTTTCCAGGCTCTTAAAATTTCGACCATGAGTATTAGATACTCAGCTTGTCCTATTCCTTTTCGGTTTCCAGTCGCTCGATTCTTTCTTTAAGGGCTTTATCTTCTTTATCTTTCTCAATCAGATAGAGCGTCAATTCCTCGATCTTTTTTAAAAGAACGGCATTAATTTCACCGAGGTTTATCCCTTTCTCTCTTACCTCTTCTGCTGACGGAACTTCCGGAAGATGCTGGTTGTCGCTTATGAAACGCTCCACTTCAGGCAAGGACCTGAGTTTATGGCCAGCTGTAAATACGTAATCAGGCCAATTTGTATTTTCAACCTTAATCTCCCTCGCCCGAATATTGCCGTTGACGGAAAGTTTATCTGTGGGGTTCAATATTCCAATTCCAACATTGCCGTCCAATCTATTTAAAACTGTATTATTTCCATACTCATTTATAAATAATGGTTTGGATCCATGAGACTGGATCCAACTATATTCAGTATTGTACCCCAGACGTAAATTACTTCCTCCTGTTACTCCTAAGATTAATGTATTACCGTCAGAATCTTGCGGGCTATTGACAATATGCAGTCGGGCTATCGGAACATTTGTACCGACGCCAATATTTCCGGCAGCGTTGATTGTCAGCTTGTCTTCTCCGTTATTGTGAAGACGAAGACTGTTATCTGGGGAATGATGTGAAATAGCAGCAAACTGTCCGTTCTGATTTCCATTATTCCCGGTAAGCCAGATGGAGGCTACCCCATCATTAAGAGGCCTTTGTCCTACTACCAAAGACTGATAACTTGAATTTTCTTTATTATTAGTTCGGATGTAAAGCGAATTACCGGTAACGTTTCCATTATCAGTTACTGTTTGCAAAGTTTGGGCATGAACTTTAGCAACACAAATTACAACTAAGAAAACCAGGGCTATGCCCTTTGTTTTTGCGATCAGACTAAAGCTATTATTCATTTTCATCTGGAATATTTTGCCGCTAATATGAAATAGTTCACTGCAGTTTAATCGCAGTTAACCGTTTTTATAAGAAATCCATTGGCTGCGTTCCGTTATCTTAATTTTTCGCATCTCTGCCAGTGTCAAAAAAAGGTGACGGAGGCATGGTATAAAACAACAGAAGGTTGTTAAAATCCGATCACATGTTCCGCTTAATGAGTGTGCCAGCCCCTGAAAGAACGGACTAAATTTAGACAGTTTGGGACCATTAAATTGGGAAGCCATGAAAAAAGAGCGAAGGAGTAATTATTACACAACTGCTTTACTATTATTGTCCAATTGATAAGGGGGCGTTACAATAATATCAGAAAGGATCGCTCTTAACGTTTTCATACCAATCTAATGAGTGAGTTGAAATCCGATGCTGGCTGATTAATTACATTTTGTTACCATAACATTTTAAAACCGGGGCGGTCAACTCACCAAACAATTTGCCGTGTATTGAGTTTGTACCGGTATAAACCTACATTTCCTAATAGAAGGATATAGTATTCCATAAAGACAAAAGACCATAAATGAAAAAAAGATCATTCATCCTGTCGCTCATCATTCTATCTATTTCACTAATCTCCTGTCAGGAAAAAAAACAAAAGAAAGAGGAAGAAAAAATCTGGATAGTGGCACAGCCCCAAATAGAATTAAACAGGTCTGTTGTGGTTAAGATCTTCTTTAAAAACAAACCAGATTCTGGCAGTGTTCGGGTGCAACAATTTAGCAATGAAGGCAATCATGAACTGAATGGTGCCCAAATAGAGGAAGGCATGGAACATGATGGAACAAACTACCATTACGATATGCTTTTTGAAGCTGGCAAGCTGGGAAAGTCAGACTTCCCGATCATATCAGCAGACATAGATGGGGTAAATTACAAAAGCGCACCAATATCTATTGAAGTTGTAAAAAAACAACAGGTAGATAGTAATTCTGTCAGGTTATCATTGATAGCCGACAAGGACCGGTATCATCTGAAAGATACCATCAGAGTATCATTACTTGAATATTCCAGGTTTTCGGGCAAAGCAAGGTTTACACCTGCTTACCTGGTTAAAAACGGGGCACCAGAGGCACTATTTGCGGTTATTGCTGAAGGAAATGTCGATTATAAAGTGGGGATAGTTGGCTTCAAAGCCTTTATAGATTCAAATTTTAATGTGATTAACTTCGACTGGAATGCGAATGAAGTTGGTGAGCGCATGGTGAAATTAAACAAGGAAGATCTCATTGAGCAGCGCATATTTGATATAAAGATGATCGCCAGGAAAGAGGGTAAATTCACTATGCCACCCAGCCGGTTCGATTATAAGGTATATCCATACAAGGAGGCCTTTAAGGAGGACCTTTTAGCCCCAAAGGGAACATTGGAGACGAAAAACAAGATAAAGGTTCGATCTGATGCATTGCATATCATTGTTGAGAAATGATCATAAACAACTGTTGTGAGTTGGGGGAATAGAAAGAAAAACCGTTTGGCGAA
Source organism: Pararcticibacter amylolyticus (assembly GCF_003130405.1). Taxonomy (GTDB): domain Bacteria; phylum Bacteroidota; class Bacteroidia; order Sphingobacteriales; family Sphingobacteriaceae; genus Arcticibacter; species Arcticibacter amylolyticus. The sequence continues at coordinate 127,057 of NZ_QEAS01000019.1, read as the reverse complement.
TGATAGAAGGCGGGATTATAGATCTCTGCTGAACCTCCGGCTTCGCTGACAATGTACAGGCTTGGTTTAAACCCATTATGCTTTTCTTTCTCCACCACTAATTTGGGAACCTTAAACCGGAAATTCTTACCAGCGACAGTCGTTTCAAAAAAACCCTGGCCACGCCAATTGTAAACACTGAAGCCACCATCTCCGCCGCCGATGATGTGGTAATATTTGATTTTCTCCTGCGGATAAAAATACAGGAGCTTCACATTTTCAGGCATTTCAAAACCTGCCTCTCCACTGCGAAAAACATCTTTACGATACCGATTGCCACTTTCGCCATCCGGAACATCGGTGTAACCGGGCATTTTTTGCCATAGCAACTGCCATTTTCGATCGGCATAGAAATAGGCTTTTCTGTACCAAACACCATTATCTCCAAATGAGCTAAAAAACCAGTATTTCGCATTCTTCTTTATCTCACTTATCCGGGATTCTACCTTTTCATTCGCCCAGCTCAGATCGGCATTCAGCTCAACCAGCCTGTGTTTTACAGTGTCTCCATTAAGCGGCCAGGTAGTATAGTACGCATCCCTGTCACTTGTATACACCATAAAGTCATCAATGAACTGTGCCCAATAATCACTGTAAGACGCATAAATCGAATCTGTTACCACCCCGGCCTTATCTATTTTATAATAACGGTAATCAAACCTTGTTTCATCATCTACCTTTGCATCGCATTCCAGGATAAGCTGATCATTAACAGAGGGAAAGATACGAATAGGATTTGGGGAGGCACTACTTGTAACCGCAACCCGGGCAATCAAGCTTACCTTAAAAACACTGGAATTGTAAGCCCCGTCAATTTCCTGGAAGGCAGCGTAATTGGCATCCAAAGGTTGATTATTGCGTTCTATGATTAATTTCTCCGGCGAAAGAAAGACATACAGTCCGACAGCAATTATCAGTATAATACTGATCCATATCCACATTTTTTTCATCTCTTGTTTCGTCCACAATTTTAGCCAATGGTATGACATGCAATTTAACAACTTTTTTGCCATATACGGTCATCAGCCAAAACAATCGGCACATGAAGCGTATAGGTTAAGGTCTTTGCTACCACTCTCAGACATATATAATAAGAGCCGGGATATTATACTTTTATGAAATCAGCCTGAATGGTTTTGATTAGTTGTTCATCAATGCCTAATTCTCTTGCATGGGATTCAAACTTAGAAACAGCATCACCAACTGCGATGTATTTATAGATAAATCTATAATAATATCAAAATAGGTACAGATATATAGATTTATCTATAGTTAAAACATTACCCAAATGATTTAGAACCATTAAATTGGGGAGTCATAAAAAAAGAGAGAAGGAGTAATTATAGAGAAGGAGTAATTATTACATAACTAATTCACTATTATTGTCAAATGATAAGGGGGGCGTTACAGGATTCTAAAGACCAATTATAATTATACATTTTTAAATGAAAGCTTTTGCCTTTTTAGTCGTTGCGTCTTTTCTATGCGGGAAGCCGATGACTTTTTTTGCTGCGGGTAAGAATCACCAGCAGCAGGTTTTAAACCAACAGAAAGTTCTGAAGGATGCTGCATATTCGAAAATTGATTTCTTTTCTGATCCGAAAAAGTTGTTTTGCTGGAGCGGGCAGGTTATAAATTTCAATATTCAGTTATAGACGGATTACAAATATGAGTAAGAGAGATTATAATTCACAGGCAGAGTTGCTTGTGAAAGTAATTGATATAGCAGTAGTGTGCTTCACGAAACTTCCTCATGAGGGATGGAAGGAAAACGAAATAAAGCAGTTCATCAATATTTATTTAGATTACAGGCGTAAAATTGAAAATCCTGATCCCCGGTTTAAAAACCTGACAAGCTTAAATTACATAAAGAATGATATATTAACGTACTTCCAGGAAGGGTCTGGCAGAACCGTTAACGCTTTTTGGGAGGAAATTAACAAACAGCAACTTGGAATAAAAAGAATAAACAAATTTGAGCGAATACTTAAAAGAGGCAAAATCAGAAATAACATCGAATATGATACGATTATTGATTTGTATAATTCATACATAGAAAACAAGATTCTTTCTAATGAGGAAATTGATAAAATAAACGATTTACTTTCCGCCTTTGAAAAAACCGCTGTGCATAGTAAAAGCCTAAGAAAGTGGGCTCATCTCAAGTTGGTATCTTCATTGTAATAGCATTCCATTGTAAGGATGTTAAAGGGTTAAGATAAGTTTAGTAAAGTATCATGATCGGCAAGTCCAGTATTGTAGAAGAAACAGGTTCAGATAGAGTTGTCTGCACTACATTGGGTTGTAAGATATGAAAAGTTTGCACCTCTTTTATTTGCTCTCGCTATTAGTGTTAACGAGTTGCGGGCAAATGAAGACAAATGACTCGGTAGTAAAGGCAGTGAGTTTATTAGCTCCTGGAAATGACTCCCTTAGCAGGGCACTCAATTACAATGAATTCCAGGCGATCATCGACACTTTAAGTACTATTAGAAGCAGCCAGCCTGAAAAGGTTGTGTTAATCGAGCACCATTGCGTATCGTGTTATTCGGTAACTAATTTAAAATACCTTCTTCTTAAGTTCAATACAGATGGAGTTCTGTATGGTTTTAAGTATTCATACCAGGACTCGACGTGGAAGGTATTTCGATTTCAGGATCTTACAGGGAAACGCGTTGACTCCATAGATTTTACAATAAGAACAGCTGTTAATAGCGAATCCTCAATTCAAGACGATACACTATCGACAGGAGATCTTGTGAGATATGCGTCATTTACAAAAAGAGGAAATACTGTTATTCGCGTTGTTCCGGATGCCCCGGAAGATTTAATTGGGGCTCTTTTAAATATTCAAATGTTAAATAATTTATACCTGTAACCAATGTGCTTAATTTATCTTGCCGAAGGCACGGGAGGAAGTAGTTTCCTCACAAGGCAATTGATATAAAAATGAAATATACGATCAGCTATTTTTTGCTTTTCATAGGCGTACTGCTATTAAGCTGCAGTAGTAAAGGAGAAGATGAACACCTTCGTCAACGTTTTGAAAAAGATGTAAGCGCGCAATATATTCTGCTAGATAAGCTTACAGACTATGGCTGGGATCAGATTTATGTCATTGCACCATACACGCATGAAAAGCAACTCGATCAAACCCTTCTGAAGAACAGGGATCTTATTGAAAAATCTATGATACCGGTCTCGGATAACTTCTATCTCCTTGTCCTGACCAGGAACGAGAAGGTAGCAGGCTACGCGAAGATCTCAGCAACTGCAGGTTCTTCAATCAGCTCTCCGCTGTTTAACAAGGGGCTGGTCCGCGCCTATACTCCGCAAGACACCCTTTATCTGAAAAAAAATAAAACGAAATAAAACTCATCATCACAGGTTCTTATGAGCTGATTTATGGAATGCAGCCTGAACTGTAATAAATCTGCACAAGAGGCAGCAAGATTACATTTTCAGTTAGAATCTGGTTGTTATGAAAATTCCATAAATTAGGTAGCTGACGGTAATTATAACTATACATATTAAAATGAAAGCTTTTGCCTTTTTAGTCGTTGCTTCTTTTCTATGCGGAAAGCCGATGACTTTTTTTGCTGTGGGTAAAGACCGCCAACAGCAGATTTTGACCCAACAGAAAGTTCTGAAGGATGCTGCATATTCGAAAATTGATTTCTTTTCTGATCCGAAAAAGTTGTTTTGCTGGAGCGGTCAGGTTATCAATTTCAATATGACGAAATCCATAATGGAACTCCCTATTATGGCCTACTATGATGAGCCTGTTGGTGATTGCCGGATTCTTTGCTATCCTAAAAAGGGGCTTGCCTCCTGGAAATCCACCATAAAAAACGTTAGAAAATCGGCGGGCAAGAACCACTATGAAGCAGAACACAAATTCGTAGGTCAAATAGCGACTGACACAAGGGTTGCTTCTGAATATGACATCTACGCCTTCTTTGTCGAAGCGAAAGATCTTGTTCAAGGTAGTTCTGATATGAAAGAACCCAAATTTCCGTGCTGGGAATTTGTTTATCAACGACGGAATAATAAATGGCTCTTTATCAAAAAGGTCCGGCTTCTCAATTCCGGGGACAAGGCGAATTTAGAATTTGATATGATCGCTAATAAGAGATAGTCTCCAAACCAGGTTTCATCTTCCCAATGAAAGACCTGTCATCTAATATTTCATTTTTTCGCCTCCCGGCCAGCGTCAGCACAAAGGCTATTGAGGCATCGTAATGGGGCCGGTCTCATCGATTACCGTGTTTGTAAAATTCATACAATCGTTCTATGTCCCCGGAACAGATTATAGGAATAGCTTCAGATAAAATCGTTTCATCCCATTCCCACCATTTAATTTCCAGCAATAAGTTAATATGATGATCACTAAAACGCTTCCTGATCGCTTTCGCAGGGTTTCCTCCGACAATTGTGTAGGGCTCTACGTCCCTGGTCACTAAGCTTCGGCTTCCAACTACTGCGCCGTCACCTATTTTAACGCCCGGCATAATCATTGCCTCAGCGCCAATCCACACGTCATTGCCGATTACAGTGTCGCCGGCACTTTCGTAAGCGTCTATGCTTTTGCTGAAAGCATCCACTTCAGACATATAATAAAAAGGAAAACTTGAAATCCAATCGTGCCGGTGTCCCTGGTTACCTGCCATTATAAAACTGGCACCAGTACCAATAGAACAAAATGAACCTATAATCAATTTGTCTACATCATCCCTATCCGGAATAAGATACCGGGCACAGTCATCAAAGGAATGACCATGATAATAACCTGAATAATAAGAATATTTTCCCGCGACAATATTAGGATTTGTTACATGGTCTTTTATTATTTTCCCTTTGAAAGGAGAGTCAAAAAAGTTCATTAAAGAGTATTTAGCTATATATCACATCAGTTTTTACAAACATAACAAAGTTTGTAATGATGTAAGAGGGTTAGGCTGCCTGATGATAGCCGTCAAAATACAAACAATTGCACAAACTACACAACTCGAATCAACGATTCATCAAGCTCAGAAATTTATCTATACTTATGACTGTGATTTTGGGAAATTCTGTTTTACGTAATATATTAAAATGCTGATCGTTGCTAACGATATAGTCGGCACCGCCTGTAATAGCTGCGTCAACGTATTTATTGTCGTCATTGTCATTTGCCATTAATCTCCAATTAAAGAAAACTTCAATTTTTTTTAAATTCTGCAGGTTAAGCAGCATTTCGGCAATATTGTTTGCTACCAGAGAGTTTGATTTACGTTCTATAATTTCGAGATACTCTGACAGGATCTCATTACTAAGAACTAGCTCATATACCCCGTTAATGAGACCATCAAAGATTGGCCGGTAGACAGACTTCTTAGGAATAGAGATCAAAAGAGCATTTATATCTAATACAATTTTCATGTATCACTTTTTCTCAAATGTTCACTCGCCCATTCTTTCATGGTGTCATTATTCCATCCGTTCTCGTCCCACAATTTATCCATCTCATCTGTAGCTGTTTGTGCAAAATACCGGGCAAGTATGTTCTTAATTTCCGTGAGTTGTTTGTCAGGTAACTGATATTGAAATAATTTCAGCAATTCCAATTGTATGTTGGTAAGTTTTCCGGTAGCTTCCATATTCGTTCCAAATATATAGTCTATTACAAATATATCAGAATTTCTAATAAATGCCTACACTCTGCTCCTTCACCGGCTAGTATCAAACGGGAAAACGCCTCCGGGCACAGCAAATTAAACGATGACCTGCAGCGATTTAGCTGCATTATCCCGTAACCTTATTCTTCGTGCAACCGTAAAAGCACTGATCAATGAGACATAAAGTCCAAAGGTTGAAAACGCATTTACATGAAAAGAGCCCTTCTGATTATTTTCTCTTTGTTTATTGGTTTTTCTTTAAAGGCCCAGATTTTTTTGCCCGCTATGCAGGGTGTCCAATACCGGTCCGGAATATCCGTCACGACGACAGCGGTAACCAACAATACCACCGGATACTCGGTTACAAGCGGAGCCACTATTGTGGGACCTACTGCGGCCATCACAGCAAGAGGCCTGTGCTGGTCAACCAGTCCTGGTCCGACGATAGCAAATAGCAGGTCGACAAATGGTTCAGGTGCAGGAACCTTTTCCTATACCATAACCAGTTTGAACCCGGGTGTCACCTATTACATAAGGGGTTACGCCACTGCTGGCGGAGTGACTACGTATGGTGATGAGCAGATCGTAATAACCTTGCCAATAATGAACTTTGCTTATACAGGAGGGACTCAAACATTTACAGTACCTGCAGGTGTAACTAGTTTGACAATTGAAGCCTATGGGGCAGAGGGAGGTACTGCTCCGGGGGCAATTTCTTATAACATCAAGGGAGGAAAGGGAGCCTATATGAAAGGTACATTTACGGTCTCCCCGGGAGATGTCTTAACGATACTTGCCGGAGGACAAGGGCAGACGTCACCTACTGCTATATGCGGCGGAGGTGGTGGCGGTGGTAGCTGGGTGATAAAGAGCGGCAATCCGATCCTGGTTGCGGGCGGAGGCGGCGGTGCTTTTTGCTCCAATAGTACGTCAGCACCCAAATATGCAGAAGGCGGCCCCGGAGAAATTACGCAAAATGGAGGAGATGGGATCCTGGCTCCCGGAGCTGTTTCAACCATTTCATCCGGCGGTAGCGGAGGTTATGGAGGAGCTTCTTACTGGGGCAGCGGCGGCGGCGGCTGGTTCGGAGGTGGTATTTCTTATAACGATCCAACAACCCTTGCAAATAAATATCCGGGAGCAGC
>NZ_QEAS01000019.1:95988-120072 GCF_003130405.1 Pararcticibacter amylolyticus | reverse complement strand
ATCGTATATTAACGGTACACTTGTAGCAAGTACCCGCGGCGGCGCAACAGATGGCGGTCATGGGAAGGTTGTTATCCGCTGGTAATTGTCCGGCTATGTTTTGACGACTTTATTGCTAAGGTACCATTTTAGCTTACGGCTTCAAATAATGATGCGCTACGCATCCGTTTTCGAAAGTTCTGGTACTTAATAATCTCAGACTCAGCAATTCATTGAGGCTTCCGGAGGGGAAAAGCGGCCGTCCATGCCCTGCAATGACCGGGTGAATGACGAAGTAAAATTCATCTATCAAGCCTGCCTTTATCAATTCGGGCAACAGACTTACACTGTCTACAGATATTTTCTTACCGGGCTGTTGTTTTAATTTCAGCAGTTCTTCTGCCGGATTGCTGCGGATAATGCGTGTTTTCGCATCTTCTGCATCGAGGGTGGTTGAGACCACAACGCGGTCAATTGCACAGAGCCGTTCTGCAAACTTGTTTTCTGCTTCTGAACCTGACTGATCTCTTGCGACATCGGTCCAGTAGGGATACATCATCTGGTACATCACGCGCCCGTAAAAGAGCAGATCAACATCATCCATCGTAGCAGTAAAATAGTTCATCAGTTCCTCACTTGGAGTAGCCATAGTATGATCGCAATAGCCGTCCAGGCTAATGTTCATGGTGAATGTTACGGTTCTCATAACCTCAAAATTAAGGCATAATTTAAAACCTGGCAGGGGGTATTCGCGACAAATGAGGGGTATTTGTGGAAAGTAAGCTTAACACGGACTTTACTTTTTTACAACATGGCCGCGCTAGCTTTGATGAAAACGAAATCAAAATGAACAAACATCTATTCAGCCAAAAAGCAGTAAGTATTGCCGTAGCGGTTTTTGTGACCTCTGCCGCGATATTTACCGCGTGTAAAAAAGACAAGAACAAGGATGAGCCTGAAACCGTGGTTCCTGCCGAGCTCGATGATTATTCGGTAAATCCCTCCCTGATCAAAACGATGCCTGGCTTTGAGGGCCTTAAGATCACAACGCTGATCAGTTCGGATGATGTATTGCCCGAATCTCCGGGTTTCATATTTGGGGCACAGCCGGATGGAGCTGGTATTCTTAAAAATACTGATGGAGAAGGGTTCATCATGATCAACAATCATGAAATACTACAGTCGGTTTCACGGGTGTATCTCGACAAGAATTTCAAGCCGGTAAAGGGGGAATATATCGTGGATTCAGAGGGTGGCATGACGCGTCTATGCTCGGCTACTATGGCTACCCCTGAAGAACATGGTTTTGCAAAACCCGTTTTTCTGACTGCGGGGGAAAGCGGTGCCGAATCTATGATCCACGCTATTGACCCGCTAGCGCCTGCCGACAAGAAGAACAACCAGAGAACGGTAGCGGCTCTTGGACGCTGGAGCGCAGAAAATGCGGTGCCACTGCCTAAGGGAAGTTTTGCAGGCAAAACCGTTATCCTGATAGGGGAAGATGAAAGTGACGGCCAGCTGGCTATGTATGTGTCGAATACACAGGGGGACCTGCAGAACGGGAAGCTGTATGTGATGAAACGCACGAATAATGACCCGGTTGAAACCAATATGACCAAAGGCCAGGTTTATGATGTTGAATTCGTGGAGCTGGATAATGTAAAAAGCAGCACTGGTGCACAGTTGCAGCAGCAGACCGTGGATAAAAAAGCCTTGATGCTTGCCCGGGTGGAAGATATTGATTACAGGAAGGGTAGTGCAGAGAACGGCCGTGAGATCTATTTTACCGCAACGGGTGTAAGCCAGGGAGATAAGCTGACTCCGGTAAGCGGCAAAACCATGTGGGGCCGCGTTTACAAACTGGTGCTGGATGCTTCAAACCCGCTCAGGGGCAAACTGGAAGTGGCGGTGGACGGCGGAGATGATCCGGGCAACAGCATTGTGAACCCTGACAATCTTTGTGTAACGGAAAATTACGTATACATTCAGGAGGATGGGGATTCTTTTTATAAAAACAACAATCACGACGGGACGATCTGGCAGTTCTCTATGGCTAACAAATCGTTAAAAGCCATGCTGCAGATGAACCACCGCCGGAATGATGCTACGTTCAACGGCAAATATAATCCTTCAAACAACTCTCAGCTGAGTTCGTGGGAATACGGCGCTATGTATGACGTGTCGAACCTGACAGGTATCCCAAATACTTTTGTAGTGAACATTCACCCCCACACCTGGACAAGTGAGAAATATAAAAATGCTGACGGGGGTGCCACGCGCCTGACGAATAACAGTGAAGGCGGACAGGTGGTCATCGTTCGCGGAGTATCTAAATAATCGAGGCCGTTTTTATAAATCCCCCTTCGGTATGGCCGCAGGGGGATTTATTGTCATTCTAATTCTGTTTCAGCATGTTTGAGCGGTACCGTATTTGTATTACATCCCTTATTCTCATCCACGTCTTTATATTTTGCATGTATTGCAAAAGCACCAGGCCTACGGCCATCGAGGTCAAGCGTTCATTCGATGAGGACCTTGCCTTGCTGCAGTCTGTCATCGACAAGAAACTGCTGCCTTCGGTGAGGCACTCAGATGAAAAAGCAGCCAAAACCGCTTTCCTGGAAGCAAGGAAGCAATATAAGACCATCGAATACTATATCGAATATTTCTTCCCGGCTACGGCGGTGATGCTGAACGGGGCACCTGTAGATGAGATTGAGCTGGGGGAAAACATGGTTGAGAACCCTACGGGATTCCAGGTGATGGAGGAGATCCTGTATTCGGATCCATCTGCTGCCGGTTATACCGATCTGCTTAATGAGGTAAAGAAGATGCAGCTCAACCTAAAGCGGATTGTCAGGTTCAATGAACAATACGAAATTACGGATGCACAGCTGTTTGACGCCATCAGACTCGAGGTATTCAGGATAACAGGGCTTGGGATTACCGGTTTTGATACCCCTTCGGCGCTGCAGTCATTACCGGAAGCGGCTGCGGCACTTAGCGGGATTGCAAAAGTGCTTGCCGCCTATGAGCAGGACGAGGTTCCGGCATCTGTCAGCAAGGCTATTGCGTACCTTGAAAGGCATACGGATTTTGATGGGTTTGACAGGCTGGAGTTTATAACAGAGTACCTGGATCCGGTCAGTTTGCACATTGATCAGGCTCGTAAGAAACATCGTATTTCTGCAACGGCGAGCGGCTCTGCCCTGCGGGATAATACAATAAGTTTATTCCAGGTGAATGCGTTCAATCTCAATAAATTTGTGAGCAACAGTACTGAATTTATCAGCCGGGAAAAAGTGGTGCTTGGGAAGGCATTATTTCACGACCCGGTTTTGTCGAACAGCCATGACAGGAGCTGTGCCAGCTGCCATCATCCATCAAAGGCCTTTTCTGACGGACTCACTAAGGCGGCGGCAGTTACTAAAGGCACGTCGCTGCTTCGGAATACGCCAACGCTTAATTACGCAGGGTTACAACGTGCTTTTTTCTATGACCTGAAAGCTGGCAGCCTGGAAGACCAGGCTCTCGACGTGGTTCATCACAAAGAGGAGATGAACGGGTCGCTGGAACAGGCTTCACGGCGCATCAATTCGGCGGGGACGTACAGAGCTTTGTTCATGGCGGCCTTTCACGACAGTCAGGGGAAAGCTGATGCCTGGCGCATACAGCATGCTCTGGCATCGTATATCCGCTCGCTGGCGCCTTTCAATTCCAGGTTTGACCTGTACATGCGCAGCGATAAAAGCAAACTTAATGCAGAAGAAAAGCGCGGGTTTAACCTGTTCATGGGTAAAGCAAAGTGTGCAACCTGCCATTTTACACCGGTTTTTAACGGAACCCCTCCCCCACTATTCAATAAAAGTGAAGCGGAGGTTTTGGGCGTTCCTGCTACTCCCGATCCCGGTATGCCCGAAATCGACCGGGATGCGGGCAGATATTCCCTGTATCATTATCCGCAATACAAACATGCTTTTAAGACACCAACCGTGAGGAACATTACGAAGACCGCCCCTTATATGCACAACGGCGTTTACCAAACATTGGAAGAAGTCCTTGATTTTTACAACAAAGGCGGAGGCTCAGGTATTGGCATTAAGACCGATAACCAAACGCTTTCCGGTGATAAACTAAATCTAACCAAGCAGGAAATGGCCGCAATTATTGCGTTTTTAGGAACATTGGAAGATCAGTAAGACCATAAATTAAGTTTTTGCATTTTACGACCACAGGTGACTTCACGGCACTATTATTTGTAGCCGTTTGTGCAAAATACCGGGCAGGTATATTCTAATTTCTGTGAGTTGCTAATTTAAAACGTAACAGGGGGTATTCGCGACAATTGAGGGGCAAATGACGGAATGAAACCGGAACTATCAGTTTGACTTCAATTCATCGATAACAGCTTTCAGTTGTTTCAGGTACTTTCCGTAGTAATATTTTGTCCAGCCGAGGATGGCGGCAACGAGCAGGAGAATGATGAAGATAACCAGCCCCAGCAACTGCATTCTGGTATCTCCGGAGAGAGATGCCAGGCTTTTCCCTTGTTTCAGAAGGTCACTGTGTATATAAATGGCCAGCCAGACCAAGCAAAAGGGCAGCAACAGGAAGCCGAAGGAGTGATAACGCTCGATGTTCAGCCTGAATTCATAGTATATTTCTGTCAGGCTATCCTTTGTATCACCGGAATAGTGCGTGATATGTGTATAAAAGTTCCGGAACCTGCTTAAATAATATGCAGAGACAATTACCAGGACACTGTACGTTGCATAGTAAAAGGGATACAGGCTGGCGTGGATATGCTGTATCTGAGGGATAAAGGCCAGAGCGATGATCGCCGCCAACTGCATGAACCACTCGTTTTTCATGTTCCGTTTCAGCTTGTCGAGGGGATGCCGGGCTTTCTTTAGCCGCTGTACGCTTTCCGGAACACTTACGTCGCTTGTATTTTCTTTATTCCAGGCTGATTTTAGTTCATCAAGATTCATGGCCGGAGTTTTTTATAATGTTCTGCAATTTTTCTTTTGTTCTGCTAAGCTTTACGCGGGCGTTCACTTCGCTTATACCGAGCTGCCCCCCTATTTCTTTGTGGGAAAGGCCTTCCATAAAATACAGGATAACCGCTTTTTCTACGGCAGTCAGTTTTTGTACTGCTTTGTAGAATACTTCCAATTGCTGATCCTTCTGATCATCGTAAGGTTCGCTTACAGGTTCTGTGATGACCTCGTAAGTGAATGTGTCACTGCGTCGTTTTTCTTTCTTAAAATAGGTGATAGCAGTGTTGACGGCTACCCGGTACATCCAGGAAGAAAATTCACTCTCTCCTTTGAAGTTCCCGTAAGACTTCCAGAGCTGGATAATAATTTCCTGATGCAGGTCTTCCCGGTCTTCGGCAGTATCCATATACATTCTTCCTACTTTATGAAGAATGCCTTTGTGGGCAGCTACCAATGTCAGAAATTGCTTTTCGCTTATGTCCACGGGTTCTTTATTTAACGGGAGTTACAGTGTAACCTTTTTATTCATTTTTATCCGGTAAGTACCGCGGCATTCCGAAACGTTACATTATGAATAAAAAATTATTTGGCCTGGGAATGTATTGCCAGATCTATTAATGCTCCCAACAATACAACTGTCACCGAAAAAGTAATCATTCCCAACACATAAGCACCAAATGCTTTAGCATAGCTAACCGGCTTTTTCTTGTTAAAAAACTGACCAATAGCCCACGAGCAATAAATAATACAAATAAAACTGGCGATTTGCATTAAATCAAAATGTGTGAGTCCCTGGACCATGGCGAAGACAGCTAAAAACAACATCCCCATTCCCATTACAAAGCACAAAAGGATCAGGATCTCATATAAATTGTAATCATATTTCCGGAAAAAGACCTTTGCCCATAGGGCTATAAAAATTCCCATCAGGATATTTGAATATCCATAATGGTCCTGCACCCATTTAAAAATTAAAGTACTGGTGCTGTGTCCTGCTCCTTCGAATTTCACATAGCCATCGTCAACATGAAAGAAATGGCTGGAAAGCGTATAGATCAGAGAGGTAATAATGATGAAGATGACAGGTTTTACGAGCCTGCTCCTGTTTTCGGTAAGAAAATGTCTTATATTATCTCCAGGCCTTATCAGCAGTTCTCTGATGGTATAAAAAATTCCCTTTTCAAAATGAAGAACGTGTTCTATTTCATGTATAATGTAATGTCCGTCAATCCTTTTAACCGTTGCAGGCTGGCCGCATTCCGGGCAATATTTTGAAGTCAATTCTATGCTGCAGTTTTTACAATTCATTGTTTTATCCCCGTACTTGTTTATTAGCCGGTAGCTATTTCAATAAGATCCCCGGGGATAAAAATAAGAAATTTTGGTACCTCTACCCTATTATCATAAACTAACTTTTCGCATTTTACCATCATAGGTGACTTCACGGGAGACTTTCCTGTCATTTCCCATGTAAACTATGGTGAACCTGCGGGTTGCTAACATCCCGGGGAACGAACCTTTGCGGGCTCCGATGGTGAGTGTTTTGCCTTTATCATCCCATTTAAACAGGATGGTGGAAAAGGCTCCTTTCTCGTAGTTGTAATTGTCGTTCTCGTCTTCGTAGAGGCTGAACTCCCCGTTGGCGCCGGGATACACCCTGATTTCGAGATGATCCCATTTCTTTTCGGTGGCGAACTGCACCTGCGGACCGGTGGGCAGGATACTTCCGGCTTTAATGTAGAGAGGAATCTCGTCTATGGTGGTCCGCTTTTCTATTTCCTGCCCCCCCGCGATCTTTTCGTTTGTCCAGAAGTCGTACCATGCAGTTCCCCGGGGAAGATACACAGTAGTGGATTTGGGTTCTGTGAAATTTACAGGGACAGCTTTGCTGCTGCTGTTGGCGTTCTTATTCCAGCCTGTTTCGGCGGTTGACTTCACGAGTGTTTCGGGGGTATATTGTGCATTCACTACAGGCGCTACTAATATGGATTTGCCAAACATATACTCGTGGTTCATGTTGATGACCTTCTTGTCGTTAAAGTCCATTACCAGCGCCCGCATCATGGTCGACTGGCTGCTGGTGATATCCCAGGCAGCGGAATAGATATAGGGCAGCAGGGAGTAACGTAAATGAATAGATTTTTCGATGGCATCATAAATGGGCTCTCCTTTTTTCCCGAACTGGTAAATTTCCCGGGGAACGTCTGTGCCATGTGAACGCATCATGGGCGTGAAGGCGGCAAACTGGAGCCAGCGGACATACAGCTCGCGGAAGGCAGGATTCTGAGGGCCGGATCCGTCATTCCAGGTCTGATTGTAGGAACCTGCAAAAAAGCCCCCGATATCGGAGTTCCAGTACGGAATGGCACTCAGGGAGAAATTCAGACCGGCAGGAATCTGGTTCCTGAGCGTTTGCCAGGAGGAGTTCACATCTCCCGACCAGGTGTTTGCACCATAGCGCTGCTGCCCGGCAAAGGCCGAGCGGGTGAGAATGAATACGCGCTTATCAGAAGAAACAGCTCTTTGATTATCGTATACCCCGCCCACTGACATGAGGGGAAACGCATTCCTTACTTTTTGGTAAGAGCCGAGATAGGTGTGCGAAGGCTTGTTATCGAAATTGTCGGGTTCGGTAGAATCCATCCACCAGGCGTCCATTCCAAGAGAAAAAATTCCTTTGTTGAGATATTTCCAGTAGATCTCCCTGGCGGCGGGATTGAAGGGATCATACACTCTTACTCCTGAGGGATAATCTTTGTTGGGCGGCCATTTTTCTACTCCCGATTCGGGCCAGGTCGAGAAATTATATAGGGCATTTATCTTTTCGAGTTCACGATACTGTTTGGTTTTAGGACCGAACGAGGCCCAGATGGAAATTGCCATGCGGGCATTCATCTGATGAATGTCGCTGATCATTTTCTTCGGATCGTAGAAATCGGGATTGAGGAATTCCATTGCATTCCACTGGTAATTGTTTCCCCAGTATTGCCAGTCCTGGATAATCCCGTCGAGCGGAACCCCCAGTTCGCGGTATTTGCGAACTACTCCTACCAGTTCATCCTGCGTTTTGTAACGCTCTTTGCTTTGCCAGAAGCCAAACGTCCACAGGGGAAACATGGGGGCCTGGCCGGTCAGGCTGCGCATGCGGGCGATGGACCCGTCAAGGCTTCCGCCGAGCATAAAATAATAGTCGATACAATCGCCGATGTCTGATTTGAAAGAGGTGTTTTCTTCTTTGTCTTCAAACAGGGTGGGCGAATAGTTATCCCAGAACAAGCCATAGCCCCTGGTGGAAACAAGGAAAGGCACAAAGTCATCGGTGTTGCCCTGAACCATGTTGATCTTTGCACCGCGGAGGGATAATTTGCCCCGCTGCTGCTGGCCGAGGCCGTATATTGCTTCATCTTTGTCGAGCCTGAAAGACTGTGTCACGGTATAGGCTTGCGATCCTGCATCATCAAAAGGGACAAAGGAAGCGCCCTCCTCTTTTTCTGCCAGCAGAGCTTGCCCAGCGGGGCTTGAGTAGGCTATTGCACCTGATTTCAAATCCACGTTAACTGTCAGACTGTTGCTTTTTAAAGAAAGAATGTCTGCCTTCCGGCTGATCGCCAGCTTTGTGGCCTGCGGCTTTTTTATGACCGACAGGCTTTCTTTTTTGAAGGTTTTCCCGGCGGGCGACTTCAGCACCCTTACCGTTGAGGGATCAAAGAACTGGATTTCAACATCTGTTGATCCGGCCTGCACCTTTGCCCCCAAAGGTGTTCTCTGGTAGTTTTGTGCCTGCGTGGTGGTTGTAAAAAATAAGATCAGTGCCAGTGTGTGTTTAAGACTTCTCATCATACTAAAGTTATTCCTGGTTTATTATTTGGTATCAGATGATATAGTATCTGTTTTGAGGGCAAATTTAAGCTGCCGGGGGCATCTGAGGTAATACAGATGTTGACTAAACTAGCACGTATGTTGATTTATTGCATGTTTAGATTGAGTAATGATGGTTGCGGGGTCCTTCCGGATCTTCTAAAAACAAAAGAAGATTTTGCGAAACCGAATCTATTTCTTCTTTATATTTACTTATAATTTCAGGTTGCGCGCAATTGCCGGAAGGATATCTTTTGTAACCTTTATACACTTTCCGGCGGGGATATAAGGAGTTATTGTATGAAAAGGGCTGAAGAAAACTTAAGACTTAAAGAGCTGGAATCGTACCACATTCTTGGTACGGCTCCGGACAAGGAATTTGACGGGATCGTCGGTCTGGTCGCCAAATACTTTGATACTCCGATCGCCCTTATTACGATTATAGGATCGGACCGGACGTGGTTTAAAGCCCGGTACGGCATGAAGGCGCGCCATAGTCCAGCTGAACATTCTTTCTGCACCAAAATGCTGGATAATCCCGCTGCTCCGCTGATTGTAACCGATGCCAGCACGGATGAACAGTTTAAAAACAATTATTGGGTAGTCAACGAGCCTCACCTGCGGTTTTTTGCCGGGGTACCTCTCCTTTCTGCGAATGGCTACCTGCTGGGTTCGTTGTGCGTTGTGGACCGGAATCCCAGGGAGGTAAACCCATACGAACTGAAGATGCTGACACTGCTGGCAGCCAGGGTAATGAACGTGATAGAAGCAAGGAAGGCCGCCCTGGAACTTAAACAGGAAAAGGACCAGATAGAACAGCAACTGGAGTATATCAGTGAACACTCTCCTGTCGCTTTATTCCAGCTCTCGCTTGATAACCAAAGAAATATTTCCTTTGATTTCCTGAGCAAAAGCCTGAGCAGTGTGCTTACCGAAATGAGCCCTGATAAGATCAGGATGGATACCGGTCATTTTTTTGAGGCTGTTCATCCGGACTACCGGCAGATTGTAGAGGAACAACTCATTGCGGCCACCGGGGAGCGGAAAAAATTTGACGCGGTGTTTCGTACAGAAAGCGGACATTGGTGCCTGGCAAGGGCCAACCCGGTGATTCAGCAGGGGCTTTCGAGCTTATGCGGAACACTGGAGGATGTTTCAAACTGGGTGGAAAGAGAAATTCAGGGACGGGAAAAACTCCGCCGGACCCGGGAGCAATATAAAAAGATGGTAGATGAAGTGGAGGATTATGTGATCCTGCTGCTTGATGCTAAAGGGAATATTCAAAACTGGAACCTGGGAGCGGAAAAGATCAAAGGTTACCGGGCCGGCGAGATCATTGGGATGAATCACGCGGTGTTTTATACGGAAGAAGACCGGAGTGCAGACAAACCTGCAGCCTTGTTAAGGATCGCCGCTGAAACGGGAAAAGCAATTGACAGCGGCTGGAGGGTGAGGAAAGATGGAAGCCGTTTTATGGCTTTTGTGGTGATCACGGCGCTGCATGATTCCGCGGGAGAAGTGATTGGTTTTTCCAAGGTGACGCGTGACATGACGAAGGAGAAAGAATATATCAACGAAATAGAAAAGCAAAACCAGTTGCTGATGGAAATTGCCTATGTTCAGTCTCATCACGTCAGAGCACCTCTTTCGCGTATCATGGGAATTCTTGACCTGATTACGGGACCGCAATTAAGCGGCGACGAAACGGCAGAACTGATGAAGGCAATGATCTATTCGTGCAAAGAACTGGATCAGCTGGTTCATCGTATATCGGATAATGCGAACGCTATTATCATCCGGGAGGGAACAAACGGAACCCGGGGTTACAGATTTCCTGTTCAAAAACAATGATCAATTTACTCAGATCTTATGGACCAGTTTACTCTCGTCATCGCAAAAATCTTTGTGGCAATAGTAGCAATTGAACACCTGTTCATTTTATGGATGGAAATGTTTGCCTGGGAAACTACCGGAAAACGCGTCTTTAAAGGGGCTTTGCCGGAGGACTTGTTTAAACCGACCAGGGGGCTGGCTGCAAACCAGGGCTTATACAATGGTTTCCTGGCTGCCGGCCTGATCTGGAGCTTTCTGATCACCGATGAGGTGTGGCAAAAGAACATCGCACTGTTTTTTCTGGGCTGCGTGATCACTGCGGGTATTTACGGCGCCCTGGTGTCTTCCCGGAAAATTTTCTTCACGCAGGCTTTACCGGCTATTATTGCCCTGATACTGGTACTCCTTTCTTGAAATTGAAACCTGACCGGGCAGAGGTTACGAATTTAGTTTGCAGGGTATGGTTGCAATTACCGAATAAATTCTTTTACCTTTATGGTGACTTTAGGGGTGTCCTTTAACGGACTGAGATAATACCCTTTGAACCTGATCCGGGTAATGCCGGCGAAGGGAAAAGTGATGGCAATGCTATTCGCGTTGTTTCTTCTTTTCTTAATACGGGGACATTCCTACAGTTAGCTTTTAAAACGCAGCAAAATGGAAGTTACCGTTAATCAGCAAAATTATATTGTCCCGGATGACTGCACTGTGCGCATGCTGCTCAGTGATGTCCTGCAGCGGCCTTTACAGGGACTGGCTGTTGCTATAGGCGAAGCCATTGTTCCTAAAAGCCAGTGGGAAGGCCTGCTTCTGAACCCCGGCGACAATATTATTATCATTAAAGCTACCCAGGGAGGATAAACTACACGAAATAGCGCCATTATGAAAACTGAAAAAATTCCGTCAGAACAGGTTATTACGACCACGCCGTTCCCGGCATCACGCAAAATTTATGCTGAGGGGCAATTGCATCCGATCCGTGTTGCCATGCGCGAAATAGCGCTCGGCGATACTAAACTGCATGGCCGCTTCGGCGAAACCGAGCCGAACGTGCCTGTTACCGTTTACGATACCAGCGGACCTTATACTGACCCGGACGTTGAGATAGACGTCAGGAAAGGTCTGCCAAGGCTGCGTGAAAGCTGGATACTGGAACGCGGCGATGTTGACAGGCTTGACCTGATATCATCTGATTACGGCCGCAGACGCCTGGCTGACACCGGCCTGGATGATTTACGGTTTGCTTACAGGAGTGCGCCTTTGCGCGCCAGGGCAGGTATGAATGTATCGCAATTGCATTATGCTAAGAAAGGCATAATCACTCCTGAAATGGAGTACATTGCCATCCGGGAAAACCAGCGCATAGATTTACTGAAAGAACAGCTGAACGGCCAGTACGAGGCACTTGGCCGGCAGCATGCCGGTCAAAACTTCGGCGCCAATACTCCGAAGGGATTTATTACTGCTGAGTTCGTGCGCCAGGAAGTAGCGGCGGGCCGCGCCGTCATCCCGTCGAATATCAACCACCCGGAGAGTGAACCGATGATCATCGGGCGCAATTTCCTGGTAAAGATCAATGCGAACATTGGCAATTCGGCGGTCACCTCCAGCATTGAAGAAGAGGTGGAAAAAGCTGTCTGGGCCTGCCGGTGGGGGGCTGATACTATTATGGACCTGTCTACCGGTAAAAACATACACGAGACAAGGGAATGGATCATCCGCAATTCGCCGGTACCAATTGGTACCGTGCCAATTTACCAGGCATTGGAAAAAGTGAATGGCAAGGCGGAAGACCTGACATGGGAACTTTTCAGGGACACCCTGATTGAGCAGGCAGAACAGGGGGTAGACTATTTCACCATCCATGCCGGGGTACTGCTGCGCTACATTCCCTTAACGGCAAAACGGATGACCGGTATCGTATCTCGCGGAGGGTCCATTATGGCCAAATGGTGCCTGGCCCATCACCGGGAGAACTTTTTGTATACCCACTTCGAAGAGATCTGTGAAATTATGAAGGCTTACGATGTAGCCTTCTCCCTGGGCGACGGCCTGCGTCCGGGCAGTATTGCCGACGCTAATGATGCAGCGCAGTTTGCAGAACTGGAAACCCTGGGTGAGCTTACTAAAATTGCCTGGAAGCATGATGTGCAAACGATCATCGAGGGTCCCGGTCATGTCCCCATGCACCTGATCAAAGAAAACATGGACAAGCAGCTGAAGCATTGCGCGGAAGCGCCTTTCTATACTTTAGGCCCTCTTACTACCGACATCGCCCCGGGATACGACCATATTACATCGGCTATCGGAGCCGCTATGATCGGGTGGTTTGGTACCGCCATGCTGTGCTACGTTACCCCTAAAGAACACCTGGGGCTGCCTAATAAGAAAGACGTGAAGGATGGTGTGATCACCTACAAAATCGCAGCCCATGCTGCAGATCTGGCGAAAGGCCATCCGGGGGCTCAATACCGGGACAATGCCTTAAGCAAAGCCCGCTTTGAATTCAGGTGGGAAGACCAGTTTAACCTGGCGCTCGATCCGGATACTGCGCGCGAGTTTCATGACGAAACCCTGCCGGCCGACGGGGCGAAGGTAGCGCACTTCTGCTCGATGTGCGGGCCAAACTTCTGCTCCATGAAAATCACGCAGGATGTGCGCGACTATGCCAAAGAGAATGGGCTGGACGGGCAAGAGGCACTGGAGAGGGGAATGGAAGCGAAATCGAAAGAGTTTGCGGAGAAAGGGAGCGAATTATACCTGTGACAGATGCAGCTGATCGTGATTTCGAATCCGGAGGGCTTTAGCGGTGAAGCGGCAGTCATTAACCACCTGTTCGGGGCTGGAATGTTACGTTTTCATCTACGTAAGCCGGGAAGCAGCGCCGGTGAGTTTGGTGCATTACTCGACCGCATCGACCCTGCTTTTTACCCCCGCATCGCTCTGCATCAGCACCACGGGCTGGCACAGACTTACGGCATTAACCGGCTGCATTATACGGAAGAGGCGCGCAGGCAGGCTTCTGCAAACGTAATTGAATCTAAAGTTCAACGGGGATACCTGCTGAGCACATCGGTGCACGAGGTACAGCATCTTTCTTCACCGGGTCCTTTTGAGTATGTTTTTTTCGGGCCGGTGTTCAACAGTATATCAAAGCCGGGTTACAGAAGTGCTGTTAAGCCCGGCTTCAGGATCAAGCCTGCACCGGGAAGGCCACTGGTTATCGCTTTGGGCGGCATAGAAGCCGGGCATTTGCCCGCGATAAAAGAAATGGGATTTGGCGGAGCTGCGGTGCTGGGCACTGTCTGGCAGCAACCGGAAAAAGCCATAGAAATTTTCACACTCCTACAGGCAAATATGCCTGTACAACAAGATCTCTTATGATTGACAAACTTCACTATATCTCTCAGGCGGCGGCGGATGGTTCGCACCTTACGGCGATAAAAAATGCGCTGGCAGCCGGCTGCAAATGGATACAGCTGCGGGTAAAGGATGAACCGGAATCCAGTATCCTGGCTTATGCTGCTGAGGCTGCTTCCCTGTGTAAAGTCTTCGGGGCGAAGCTTATTATTAACGATTATCCTGAGATCGCGCTGAAAGCCGGTGCCGACGGGGTACACCTGGGACTGGATGACATGCCCGTAAGGGAGGCCAGGGCTATTGCAGGAACCCGGCTGATCATCGGCGGCACAGCCAACACTTTTGCTCACGTGCTTCAGCGGGCGGCTGAAGGGGCTGACTATATTGGCCTGGGGCCTTACCGCTTTACTACCACTAAAAAGCGGCTGAGCCCTGTTTTGGGTATTGAGGGATACCAATCGGTTATGCAGCAGGCACGCCAATCGGGCATTGGTTTGCCGGTGATCGCCATTGGCGGAATAGAGGTTGATGATGTTCCCCTCATTATGAAAACGGGCGTTTATGGGATAGCTGTTTCGGGCGCTATTACTCACGCCGCAGACCGTCTGCAGACGGTGAAGCGCATGTATGATTTAATTTTCTGAAATATGTTACAGATAGCAGATACTACCTTTCATTCCCGGCTGTTCACGGGGACCGGCAAATTCAGCTCATCCGCCATAATGGAAGACGCGCTTTTGGCTTCGGGTTCTGAGCTGGTTACCGTGGCCCTCAAACGGGTGGATATGAAGAACCATGACACTGATGACATTTTAACTCATCTCAATCACCCGCATATCCGTTTGCTGCCTAATACGTCGGGGGTACGCAATGCGCGCGAAGCTGTGTTTGCAGCTCAGCTGGCCCGCGAAGCACTCGAAACAAACTGGATTAAGCTGGAAATACATCCGGATCCGAAATACCTGATGCCCGACCCGCTTGAGACGCTGAAAGCGACGGAAGAGCTGGCCCGCATGGGCTTTATTGTGCTGCCCTACATTCATGCTGATCCGGTATTGTGCAAACGTCTTGAAGATGCAGGCACCGCAGCGGTGATGCCCCTGGGTTCGCCTATAGGAAGCAACAAGGGGCTGAAGACAATTGATTTCCTGGAGATCATCATTGACCAGAGCCGGGTGCCGGTGATCATTGATGCAGGCATTGGTTCGCCTTCTGATGCTGCCAAAGCGATGGAGATTGGCGCTGATGCGGTTTTGGTGAATACAGCCATAGCAGTATCCGGAAAGCCGGCACAAATGGCAGCGGCCTTCAAACTGGCCGTTGAAGCCGGAAGGATGGCTTATGAAGCACGGTTGGGCATGAAAGTTTCACATGCGGTTGCCAGCAGCCCGCTAACATCTTTCCTGGATGAGTAATTTCACCGATGTTTTCAAAGCTTACAACTGGAATGAAACCAGATTAAGCATTTACAATAAAACGGGGGATGACGTTTTGAAAGCTCTGTCGGCAAGCAAGCGAACTCTTGAGGACTTCAAAGCGCTGGTGTCGCCCGCCGCCGCGCCTTACCTGGAACAGATGGCTCAGCTGAGTCAGCAGTTAACGCGAAAACGATTCGGAAATGTGATCCAGATGTATGTACCGCTCTATTTATCTAACGAGTGCAACAATATCTGTACATACTGCGGCTTCAGCTACGATAATGACATGAGACGCAGAACTCTTTCTCCCATAGAAATCATGCAGGAAGTGGCTGTTATTAAACAGATGGGATATGACCATGTACTGCTGGTAACCGGCGAAGCGAATCAAACCGTCCATGTCGGCTATTTCAGGAAGGTGCTCGGACTGCTCCGTCCTCATTTTTCGCACATCTCTATGGAAGTACAGCCGCTCGGCACAGAAGACTACGCTGAGTTAATCGGGCATGGCCTGAATACGGTGCTTGTTTACCAGGAAACTTACCATGAGGATGACTACCGGAAACATCATCCTAAAGGCAAAAAATCTAACTTCCGTTACCGCCTGGAGACTCCAGACAGGCTGGGTATGGCTGGCATACATAAAATGGGGTTAGGGGTTCTTATCGGGCTGGAAGACTGGCGCACGGATTCGTTCTTCACTGCTCTCCACCTGGATTACCTGGAAAAGAGGTACTGGCAGAGCAGATACAGCCTTTCTTTCCCGCGCTTGCGCCCTTTCAGCGGGGGGCTGGAACCTAAGGTGGAAATGAATGACCGCGAACTGGTGCAGCTGATCTGTGCTTACCGGATTTTTAACGAGGAGGCAGAATTGTCGGTCTCTACCCGTGAGTCGCCTGAGTTCCGAAACAACATTATCCGGCTGGGTGTTACCACCATGAGTGCCGGATCGAAAACCAACCCGGGGGGCTACTCCGTTGAACCGGCGTCGTTAGAGCAGTTTGAAATATCTGATGAACGCAGTCCGGAAGAAATTGCAGGTGTGATCCGGGCACAGGGTTATGAGCCGGTGTGGAAAGACTGGGATAATTGTTTAACCAATTGAGCAGATCCTGATGTTTGAAACAGAAGAACTGAAACGTTACAGCCGTCAGCTTATCCTCCGGGAACTGGGAATGGAGGGGCAGCAAAAGCTGAAGAAGGCCAGGGTACTGATGGTGGGCGCCGGCGGACTGGGATGCCCGGTCCTGCAGTACCTTGTGGCTGCGGGGGCAGGTGCAGTAGGTATTGCTGACGATGACATGGTGGATATCAGCAACCTGCACCGCCAGATATTATATACTGTACACGATACCGGAATCAATAAATCGCTGGCGGCCAAAGAAAAGCTCGGATTGCTTAATCCCTGGGGGGAAATCAAGTCCTTCCCCGAACGCCTGACTGAACACAACATCCACGACATCATCCGGCAATATGACGTGGTGATAGACGGATCGGACAACTTCCCTACCCGTTATCTTGTTAATGACGCCTGTGTGGCTTTGAACAAACCACTGGTTTTCGGTTCTGTGTTCAGGTTCGAAGGCCAGGTTTCGGTGTTTAATTACCAGGGCGGGCCTGATTACCGGGACTTATACCCGGAAGCGCCGGATCCGGGCGAAGTACCTAATTGTGCAGAGACCGGGGTTATTGGAGTACTGCCGGGAATGGTGGGCACATTTATGGCCAATGAAGCCATTAAAGTGATTTGCGGTATGGGAGAAGTATTATCCGGAAAATTGTTAACCATTGATGCGCTTGACTGCGGGGTGAGGGTATTCAAATTTGCCAAAACAAAACGGGAGGAGCTGCCGTCGAAGCAGGAGGAGCCGGTGTGCAGCATTGCCGCCAGCCAGGAGATTGATGCGGTGCAGCTGGCGATCTGGCTGGGGAGCAGTGAGGATGAGGTTACCCTGGTGGATGTGCGGGAATCTTACGAATTTGAAGAGTATAATATCGGAGGCATCAACATTCCTCTTTACGAGCTTGCCGCCCGGTACGAAAGTATACCGGAAAGCAAAAAGCTGGTATTCTGCTGTCAGACCGGGCAGCGCAGCAAAATGGCGGTCAAGATGCTCAAACCTCTCCTGAATGCTGAGTTATACAACCTGAAAGGAGGCATTTATGCATAGGAAACCAGCTGAAATCTTCAAATAAAAAAAAACAAGTATTTATACGGGGTGTTTATCCAGGTATATATCACATTTCTACAGATATAGTTTTATAGATTTTGTTCCCCGCACTTCCTGCGGGGATTTTTTCTTTAATATCCAAACTATTACCTGTAACACGAAGCTGGGTCTTTACCGTACAGGCTTTTAAATTGACGAATATGATACGCTATATGATAATGACGGCTGCAGTGCTTGCTCTCAGCAGCTGCAAAACAAAGCAGGAATACTCCCAGCTGATCAGGGATTGTCCGGAAGAAAAGATCATAAACAAAATGCCGGGCGTGGGTAAAAAGGAACAGCCTGACTCCTATTTTATCTATAAAGGAGAGAGGCATGAGATTAGTGAGTTTGATCCTGCGTGGGTTAAAGAGCACTGCCACGTAAAGGAAACGGTTGTATACTAAAATTTTCTTTATTTACCACCGATGCCGGCAAACGGCTATTCAGAAAAAGTAAAGGGCCCTTTGAAAGGCCCTTCATTTTTAATCATTAAAGAAAAATAAGATTTAGAGAGGTTGATTTTATCTTTACATGCCGAAGAGCTCCTGCAGCTTTTTGTCAAGAGCTTCACCACGCAGGTATTTTGCAATAATTTTTCCGCTGGGATCGATCAGGAAATTCATCGGGATGGCTTTTATTTCGTAAAGAACACCTGCCTCATTCTCCCAGCCTTTGAGATCGCTGACCTGAGTCCAGGTAAGTTTATCATCGCCGATCGCTTTAAGCCATTTGGCTTTGTCGGCCGGCTTATCTAATGAGACTCCCAATATTTCGAATTTGCCGGTGGGCTTGTATTTTTCATACGCTTTTACCAGGTTGGGATTTTCGCGCCTGCATGGTGCGCACCAGGATGCCCAGAAGTCCAGTAAAACATATTTACCCCTGAAGTCAGACAGCTTAACCGGCTTGCCGTTGACATCGGGCTGCGTAAAATCGGCTGCCTCTACTCCCTCCTGCGTCTTTTTCATTTTAGCAATCCTCTCAGCTACCTGTTTCCCTAAACCGGTGTTCCTCATGCTTTCGCTCATTGCCAAAAATTCTTTCTCCTTTGCAACGGCGTCGAAATCGTCGGGCGGAATGGTTGAGTTAAAGGCCATCAACGCCATATAACTATCCGGATTCTTCTTTACATAATCCATCTTGGCTGCGATGATGTCATCATGTATCTGAGCAGCGCGGTCATCAAGTGTTTTTATGTATTCCCGATCCTGCTTTTTCTCCTCCGGCTGATCTTTGTACTCTTTTTCAAGCACCTTATACCTGTCGTAAATAGGCATGAGCATTGCGTCTACCCGTTTGCTTTCAAGATTAAGCGGGGAGACTACTGTCGCATTTGCAGCTGAATCTTTCGAACTGATAGTTATTGTTGTATTGTTAAGTAAAAAGGGCAGTACATCATATTTGACTCCTTTTTTGGGGTCATCAGGTGTATCGTCGTGCTTTAACCTGATATGCGCCTCCATCGGGTAGGGCACAGAACCTTTAAAAGAAAAGCGGCCCTTATTGAGGTAAACAGAGTCTTCATAAAGCTTTCCGTCGATCCTCTTTCTTAAAAAAGCCTTTGCCGGCTTATCAATTTTACCAATGGTACCGGTAATGGTGTAGCTTTCCTGTGCCGAAACAAAGGCTGGAAGCGCGGCGCAAAGCGCCAGTATGATTCTATTTTTCATATTATTTTTTTGATTTGCCCGTCCTGTTCAGCAGGCTGTCGTAGAGTTTCTTGTTTCTAAGTATGTCTATAGCCGTGAGATAACTCTTATTGGCGGCGTTGCGGACCGGCAGAATAAAATCGCTCCCGTTATAAATCGACGATGCAATCTCCGCTTTAAGCTCGATACCTATCGCTTCGTATGCCGCGGTGTTGGATGCCGCCGGCATTTCTACATGGTGCTTTACTGCAAGGGCCGTGATATCGTCATACATCCGCTGAGAAATATGGAAGTGTCCAAGAAAATCGTTGAATTGCGGATAATTCTTCAATATGTCAGCCCGGTTATTCTGTACATAATCAAATGCCACCCTCGTCATAATGCCCGACAACATAAGTCGCGACATCCAGTTGCTGTACATGTTGGTGTCTATGGGTACGAACTTATCGGGCATAATACCCCCCCCACCGTATACAGGCCTTTTGGTTTCAAGTGTGAAGACCTTCAGGGAATCTGCAAATTTTACGTGTCCTTCTTCTGTAAGCTCGCGGGATGCCATACGCCGTTGGAAATCGTCAAAATATTCTGAGTTCCCTTTCGTGTAGGGCCTTTGGATAGACCGGCCTGAAGGAGTATAATACCGGGCGCCGGTGAGCTGCATCACAGAACCGTCTGATAGCGGAACGGGCTTTTGCATCAAGCCCTTGCCGAAGCTTCTGCGGCCCACTATAACAGCTCTGTCCCAATCCTGCAGGGCACCGGTGGTTATTTCCGCAGCAGAGGCGGTCGATTCGTCGATTAGCACCACCATTTCTCCCTTGTAGAACTGGCCGAAGCCACCTGTGTAATAGTAGTCTTTCCCCCCGATATTGGGCACGGAATAGAAAACCATTTTCTCTTTTGGTAAAAATTCGTCTACCACGCCGATGGCCGACTGAACGTATCCGCCCCCGTTGCTCTGCAGGTCGAGGATTAACTTCTTCATGCCCTGGCCGATAAGCGATTTCAATGCGGCGTCCATCTCCCGGCGCGTTGACTCGCCGAAGACCGATAATGAGATGTATCCGATCTCTTTGTCGACCATATAGGCGGCCTTTATGCTCTTGTCGAGGATCCGTGCCCGGGTAAGCTTAAAGTTCAGAGGTTGCGTGAGGCCTCTTCTTTCCACTTCGAGCGCTACGGTGGAACCCGATGGTCCCCGAAGCATCTTCATCACATCCTGATTTTTGAGGTTCACACCATAGATCGGTTTGCCATCCACCTTCGTAATGCGGTCGCCCGTCTGCAGTCCGGATTTCATGGCAGGCCCGTCATTGGTGACGCCGGTAACGAACGTACTGTCGTTCATCATGGCAAAGGATATACCAATGCCCGTGAAGCTGCCGGTCATACTTTGCTGCATCGCTTCTGCTTCTTCACGGCTGGTGTAACGGGAGTGCGGATCGAGGCTTGAAATCATCGCCCTGATGGCTTCATCAACAAGATGCTCTTCGTTCACCTGGTCAACGTAATTTTCCCGGATGAGCTTCAATGCTTCTTCCAGTTTATATTTCGGGTTCATCTGGGCCTGGGAGCTTGAACCGAGCGCCAGCAGAGCTCCGCAAACGAGTATTCTATATCTTCTTCGAATCACGATACTTATTTTTGATTTTTGATCAGGTCAACGGCAATGCTCAGCTCGTCGAGTAATTTACTGGGGCTACCGGAGTAACCTTCTGATGTATATTTAATAATGCCGTTCTGCACGATGATCTTACGCGGGATTGCAGAAGATTTAAACAAAGGCACCATACTTCTAAAGACAACATTCTGCTCGCCATTGGTGCTGTTTACAGCATCATGCAGGAGATTAAACCGGAACCCCGACTCTCTTACATAATTAACAGATTTGGTTTTGTAATCTCCATTCTGCATGGTCCCGATGAAATAGACCAGTACATCCGGGTCTTTCGCATATTTATCCACCACGAGCTGCATTCCGGGGAAGGCCATAATGCAGGGCCGGCACCAGGTTGCCCAAAAATCGATGATCACGATCTTGTCTTTCCAGTCGGCTGATTTTACGATCTTACCATCCGCATCTTCCAGTTCGAAGCTCTTATAAGGAAAGTTCACCAAACCTTCTTTTACATGAGCTACCAGTTCCCTGTTCTCTTCGCCCGAGCGCAGGGAATTAAAATATTGTTCGTACCCTGATGCGTCGTTATTGTTACCGGCCAGGTATATCTCCTTTAATTTGGTCATCATTCGCGGCGTAAGGGCGTTTTCCTTCGCACTCATTTCAAGCAAAGGAAGGATTGATTTGGTATCGACCAGGTTTTCGAGCACGTTCAGATGGATCTCATTCAGATCGGCATTGCTGTACCGGCCTTCTTCCGAGAGATGTTTAAAGCTTTCTGCGGCTCGTTTATAATTCCTGGTCTTGTTCTGAAGAAAGATGAGGGTAAACAGACGGTCGTCCAGCTGTTTGTATGCATTGCTGCGGGCCGCTTCCGCCGAATTGAAATCTTCGGAGTATGAGCCATCGTCCTTTAGTTTTAGCAGATACGGTATAGTGGCTTCAGCCAGGGAAAGCAGCGTATCTGCTGCATTTCCCTTTTTCAGTTCATCGAGCATTTGGCCACGGGTAAGATTCCAGCGCCATACCTCATTGCCCGACCGGAAATCCATTTGCTTGAAAAGCTCAACAAACTTATCGTACTGCCGGGACTCAAAATAACTGCTGCCAAGATTCCTGTACAGTTCATAATACATGAAACCCTTTCCGTCGCGCTTTTTCCGCCATTCGGATACCGGGTAAGCTTTCAGGAATTCTTCGTAAGAAGCTTCCCTGACTTTAGCATCCGGTGAATTTTTCTTAATCCTGCTGAAAGCAACAAACCTGGCTTCAGAGCCCCCCGGATAGTTGCGAAGGATCCGGTTGGCAATATCATCTGCCAGTTGCTCATCCTTGAGGTTATATGCAGCAAGGCGACTGAGTTTTGCGAGTTGCTGCTCTCCTGTTCCGGGCTTTTCAAGAAGAGCTTTAATAACCTGCGTTCCCAGAATTTTTGCCTTTGCGTCACCCAGCACTTTTTTCTTTATGTTGAGGTAAAAAAACAGGTAATCCCCGATACTGGATCCTTTGATCTTCTTTTCCTGCTCCAGTAACTGATCGGCGCGGCTCAACTGGTCATCGAGGTCTTTCCCGAAATAGCCGTATATATTGTTGGCTGCCTGCAAGGGCTGAAACAACTGTGCTTCTCCCACTGCATTGCCCGGGATACTTTTTCCTGTCTTATCCTTGACAGCGGCGTAAAACCCTTTAAAATTATTATTGTCTGTGGCCTCGGGGTTATCCAGGGGACCCTGATAAAATTTGAACGCCACAAAGCGCGCGTCGCCCGGGATGGCATAAGAGGCATTCCAGGTACCGTTGATGCCCTTGAGGTTTAACGTATCCACACGCCAGCTCTCGTTGTCGAACACATATACCGCTGCTTTTACAGCATCGCTGTATTCAAGGTCACTGCCCTTTGCATCGTAGCTAAGGGAGACCGAACTCCCCTGGGTAATCTTCCCGGAAGTAAAGTTTAACCTGGATTTTAACTGCTGTCCGTAAGTGCTTACGGACAGCAGGAATAACATTGCTGTTATTTTGAATGTACTCATTATCTAAAAGTGTTTATTTATCTTGGATTCTGGCCAATTTCAGGGTTGAGCTTCAGAATGGCATCGTTGATCGGGTAAACAAACCGATTGCTTCCCGGAGACAGGGTGTAAGTCTGCCCGTTAAATACCCTTACTACATCTTTGGCAAATGCAGGATCCAGGCTCAGACGCCTCTGATCAAACCACCTTAAGCCGGTACCCATCAGCTCGCGGCGGCGCTCTTTGATGACTTCACCAAGCAGGTCGGAAGATGAGGTTAATGCCAGCGGGGTGTAATCGGCGGTTTTGAAACGTTTAGACCGCAAGCGGTTCAGCAACTCGTTTACTTTATCAGCGTTTCCGATGCGTGCGTAATATTCGGCCATCGTGAGGATCATTTCAGGAACAGATAAACCAACGTATCTCCCTTCAAATGTGACGTTATGTTTGCTGTAGCGGCGCCCTCCTACACTTGCATCCTCCCTTGTGAACATGCTGTATCTAAGGTCCCTTGTATCAAAAAGAGCGAGCAACTCATCATTTAATTTGGCTTCGAAGAAGCCTGCAACCGTTTTAGAGAGGATCGTTTCCGGATCTGCCAGCTTTCTGGGATACAAGCTCGCATTGGTAGAATAAGTCTCCAGGTTATTCAGCGTACTCTGGATCGCCAGTGCTTTACCCGCATTTTCCGCCGCCTTTTCAAAGTCCCGGGTAATGAGGTATGTTCTTGCCAGCAGCGCATATGCCGCAGCTTTAGATGGTTTGGTGTTAAAGGCAGGCGTTTCCGGCAATGCCTCTATCGCATTATTTGCATCTTTGATGATCTGGTCATATACAGCCTTTAACTTTGCCCTCTTTAGATCCTGGAACAGACCGGGAGCAAGCAGTAAAGGAACACCGTCTTTACTTTCGGCTGTAGCCGGGTCATAAATGGGTGCGTATTGATTTACCAGAGAAAGATAGGCAGCTGCACGCTGAACGAGAGCCTCTGCTGAGATCGATTTCTTTTCAGCATCAGTGCCATTCCTGCTGTCCATTACTCCATCAATAACATCATTGCTTACATAGATCTGCTTGTACAAATTGTTCCATCCTAAATCCTGCTGCGTTTCCGCATAATAGGTTTCAGCCCAGACGTAAGCAT
>NZ_QEAS01000019.1:91073-95947 GCF_003130405.1 Pararcticibacter amylolyticus | reverse complement strand
CGGGTCTCAATATCATCACAGGTGATAACAGGAAGAAGAAAACTTACTTCAAACGTGTTCCTGTCATTCATCAGCAGTTGATAATCGTTGGTGTATTTTAGTGTTCGTTGTGAATAACTGTCAATCTCTACATAATCCCGGCAAGACACCATGCTACCGGTAAGAATGATAGAAAGGGTATAATATATTAGAGTTCTTTTCATGTTACTCAGATTAAAAAGATGTATTCAGACTGATAAAATAAGCTTTCGTGGGCGGCAGATTGTTATAGCTGTTTGTCCGTATATATTTGGGATCTACATGATCTTTATTCTTACGCCACAGGATGCCTAAATTCCTTACACTTCCGTTCACCGACAGAGATTTCATGAAGGTTTTGCGCAATAAAGCAACAGGGACATTGTAGCCAAGAGATATTTGCTGCAGGCGGATATGACTGCCACTGATGGTCAGCAGATCTGAACTCCTGTACCTGTTCAGACTGTTATCGCTGATACCAGTAAGTCCCGGAACATTGGTAATCAGTTCGTCACCCGGGTTTTTCCATCGTTTTGCAACATCTGATTCCGCACCGATCACACCATAATAGTTAAGATAAGTAGGATAATTTTCAGTCGACGGGCGTCTCAGAACATTTCCAAATTCATAGCTAATTCTTGCACCCAAAGTCAGATTTCCATAAGAGAAATTATTAAAAAAGCCTCCGAAATATGGTGCTGTCTTTCTTCCTGAATATACAAGATCGTCCGCTGTCAGTTTATTATTTCCATCAGCGATGGTGAGTATTTCTCCATTTTTATTGTATACCTGAGATTGACCTTTATCATCCAGCCCTGCCCACCGGTAAGAGTACATATAGTCAAGCGGCAGGCCAACCATCGGAGTACCCGAGTTGACCAGATTAAAGGAGGTGCTTTTTACAAGCCTGGCGTCGGTCACTTCATTTGTGTTATAGGATAAGTTAAAAACGGACGTCCACTTAAAGAGTTTTTCTCTTATCCAATCCGTTTTCACACTAAATTCGTAACCACGTCCTTTCATGCTTGAGGCATTAAAAGGAAGACTCGTCCAGCCATAAGTCGGGTTGAAGGGTAAACTATAAACTATATCACTCGTACGTTTACCGTAGACGTCAAAAGTAATATCTAAGCGGCCGGTAAGGAAGCTGAGATCCAGGCCCAGGTTCCATGCTTTAACCTTTTCCCATGATATCTGCGGGTTGCCGGGCTGGTTAATATATGCATATGGGCCGCTCTGGTTATCGGTTGCCAGATAGATGACCGTGTGCGGCGTTGCATTAGCTGGCGCTGTACCATTCATCCCGTAAGTAAGACGAACGGCAGCGTTGGTAAGCCATTCGACATTGGTCAGAAATTCCTCTGCTTTTGCGTCCCATTTACCACCTACCGACCATAATGGTTTTGCTCTTTGTGATCTTGAGGCGCCTGTAAGGGTAAAATCGTCAAACCTGACACTTCCTGATACAACATACTTGTTATTAAATAACGATAACGCCGCATTCGAATAGTAAGATAAAGACCGGTTTTGCCCCCTCGACTGTGAATCTCCCGTGCCTAATTGCTGACTCCATCCTTCAATGATGTTGTATGGTACGTTCGGGTTCACTGAGGCGAAAGAATAGGTATCAGCGTCGAAACCATAGCGTTTCGAAACCCACAGCTTGGTTTTAGACTGCCCAACCTCTGCGCCAGCCAGGAAGTCCACCCTGTGCTGCTCATTAAACTGATAATTGATATTAAGCTGCGTTCTTAGATTATACTGCCATGAATTGAGGTTATTAAGGTTAATAATTCCACCCATAGGAACTCCATAACTCAGTTTTTTTGTAGTTGAATTATAGCTTGTGCCATAATTGATCATATCGCGGGCTGCATAGGAATCGCGGGAATCGATATTTTCCTGATCACTAATAGTTCGTTGCAAGGAACCAGAAACCGCAAAACTGGCCCACTTTGCTAACATGGTTTCAAGTGCAGTATTAAAAATCAGTTTATGCGCCTGGGAGTTATAGTCGGTAGCTCCCAGCTCGTCCAATGGATTGTATGTCCAGGGCAGAAAGCCCAGGCTATTTGTGTATGCTGTATTTTCTGGCCTGAAACGCAGATTCCGCTGAATGTTATTGCCGCTTTCGTCCTTAATCATTTCGTATGGCCGCAAAGCAAAGCTGCCTCCACCCAAAGTATTTGCGGCTACAGGATTATTGACGGAATTATTGTAATTATAATTGAACCCGGCCCTGAAGTTTAATTTATCATTGAAAAGTGAACTGTTCAGATTTGAAGTAAAAAAGATACTTTCCCCCTTATTTCCTTTAAACACCGGCAAGTCTTTGCTGTAATTAGTAGAGACATAGTAGTTGGTTTTGTTAGCCCCGCCGCTTACTGAAAGGTTGTATTGCTGAGAGACCGCACTTCTTAACAGGTATTTTTCTATCTGGCCACGATTATCGAGGCCGGATAGCACAGCAAGAGCCGAGTCACGCTGGGCTATCGTTGCTGTCCCGCGATCAACCGCAAACATCCATTCAAGCCCCTCACTAAGAGGCGTTTTACCTGAGAAATTATTCATAAATGTAACAGGGTTGCTTATAGAAGTAACCGGGCCGCTATAGGTATCCCGAACAAAACCCTTTTCCTTAAGTTCCTTTTCGAAATCAACATAATCAGCAGAGCTCATCTTGTTCAGCTTATTTAAGCTGGCAGGTGCAGAAAAGCTTAAATTGGTGGAGAAGTTAATAGAGGGAGCGCCCTCTTTCCCTTTTTTGGTCGTAATGACTATGACTCCATTGGCTGCCCTGGCTCCCCAGATAGAAGACGCGGCGGCATCTTTCAACACCGTGATACTTTCAATATCATTAGGGTTAAAACGACTTAGAATGGCCCCTCCCTGCATATTCCCAAGCTTTTCAGAGAGGTTCGTCCGCCTGTCACTTACATCCATCATAGGAAAACCATCCACTACGATCAAAGGCTCTACCGGAGCAACGCCACTAAACGAATTCACTCCCCTGATACTAATTTTATTAGTGGTTGGATCCGCTTTTACCCCCGGCATGACTCCCTCGATGCGGTCTATCAGATTAATGGCGGGAACCTTCTCCAGGTCAGGGGCAGTCATTGTGGTAGCAGCACCCGTTACCCTTTCCTTTGGCAGTACTGTATACCCGTTTGAAACAGGAAGCACCGTTACTTCGCTGAGCATGTGCACATCGTTCTGAAGTACCACATCTATCCTGTCGGACCCGGCAATGGGCACCTGTTTCGACTGCATGCCAATATATGAAAAGATCAGTGCGCTTGCCGGTTCTCTCAACCGCAGCACATACTGACCGTCACTGTTTGTTGAAACACCCGCCCTTGTGGATTGACCCACCGGAAGTACTGTTGCCCCGATGACGGCATCACCTTGGGAGTCCTTCACATACCCGGTGATCGTCCTGAATGAGTCGGGATTCTGACTGACAGGAGCATTGGTATCTTTTCTATTATCAGCAACGACGGTATAATAGTTGGGCTGAACATACAGGAAGACCAGCTTATTAGGATACAGAATGTCTTTCAGTACCAGCTCCAGCGACTTGCTTTTATCGGCGGGGAGTACATTTTCGTTCACGGTTTTCCCCCTTAAAAGTTCCTCTTCATAGGAAAATTTCGTTCCGTAAACCTGGGTAACTTTTTCAAGGGCATTTTTGAGCGGGATCCTTCGTTGGGCGAAGTTTTCAGTTAATCCCACACAAAACACTAAAAAGCACAGCAAAAGTAGTTTTCTCTTCATATTGTCTTATTTAATTGTGATTTGATTTCCGGTGATCTGGGTTTCCACATGGAGTGTCTGCCTCAGGACAAACAGGATGTCTTCGAGATTCTTGGCAGGAATGGTTCCTGATAAATGCCTGTTTAACAGTGATGAATCAAGTAAGACGACCTTATATCCAAAATTATCTTCAATGCCGGCTATGACTGCGGCGACGGATGAGTTATTGAGCCTGATCTCATTATCTTTCCATGCCGTTATATTCCGGGAGTCATTCTCCTCACTGATCTGAATTTCCGCGGCTCCTTTATAGGTAAAGCTCTGGCCGGGTTTAAGGCTCGCGATCACCTGATGTGTGCTTTCATCCTCGACCCGAAGACTTCCTTCGAGCAGGGCGACCTCCAGCACACCACGCCGGTCTTTCACATTGAAGCGCGTACCGGTTACAGTCAATACGACCCCGCCGGCATGAACCCTGAAATAATCAGACTCTCTTATCCTGTTCTTTATGGCGACATGCTTTACGTGAAACAATGCTTCCCCCTTTAGCCACACTTCTCTTGGCTTGTCGCTTTTCCAGTTTCTGACATACCTGAGGCTAGAGTTACTGTTCAGGTCGATCTCGGATTCGTCGGGCAAGACGAAATGGTTCTTTTGCCCGAACCCGGCACTCCTGGTTTTCTGCCCCTGCTGGCTTAAGTCATACAATGACAAACTCAGGATAATAACGGCAGCTGCCTGTCCTGCTCTCTTTGTATAGGTTTTAAATATTCTGACAATATTGCGGCGACGTTCTATGCGGGGCAACTGGCTTTGTATCTTCTGCCAGCTCGCTTCACGCCCCTTCGACTGATATACCGGTTGACTGATCAGCAGCATGATCCATGCTGCTGCTTCTTCCATATAAGGTTTAGTTTCAGGGAATTGTTCCCCTACCTGAATCCAGAAGATATTGAGGTGATAGTTTCCTTCTCTTACACTTGAAATAAAATATTCATCGTAGAAGAAATCTATTTTTTTATAATCCCTGTATTGTTCCGGAGTTCTTTTCATGTTTATTATACTTCTATTACACCAGGCTTGAAGATTTTATCCCAGTA
>NZ_QEAS01000019.1:22770-91051 GCF_003130405.1 Pararcticibacter amylolyticus | reverse complement strand
CTGCATAAGGCAGAGAAAAAAGCCCGGGCGGGCCGTCGTACATGACGCTAATTTGACATATTTTTTAAAAGAGAAAGGAGTATAAGTAAATTAAATGGAGACATATGCTCTTTAAGGCTATCAATTGCCCTGTAAAGAAGCTTATATGTACTTTTCGGCGACAAATTCATCACCCTGGCTATTTCTTCATAGCTCATATCTTCGAAAAACTTAAGATGAATGATCTCCCGTTGTCTTGGAGACATTTTTTCGAGCGCCCGGGCCAGCTGAGCCCTCAGAGAACGCATTCTCTCTTCACTGATCATCGTGTAGTCGTGGGCCAGCTCGATCTCAAATGGAAATTCGGCCTTTATTCCGGAAAACCTGTGCTGCTCTGCAAGCTTTCTGAATAAAACTCTCCTGAATGCCTTAAAAAGATAATTTTTGACAGAGGGAGTACTGTTAAGGCGCTCACGGTTTTTCCACAATTTGATGAATAACTCCTGGACTGAATCTTCAAGCACTTCATCTTCAACACAAAATTTGTGTCCGTAATTAAATAACTGCTGATAATAACTATCAAACAGGCTTTTGAAAGAAGATTCGATTCCCAGGCGAAATTCTTCCCATAATTCTAAATCATCTTTCATTTACTGCACCCAGGAATAATTAAAACCGTCATGTCGGCGGTCTTCTCTATACTAAATTTGTAGCAACCGAATTTCCTACAAATTTTATAAAAAAACAATCCCGCCTTGAATTTAAATTAACACGGGCTTTCCTTACAGGCAGTTTTCCGGATATTATGCATTGTCAGGTGTGGGCGCGCTGACAAAAGTCTCAGAATTGCAGGTGTATCATATTAAATAAGGAAAACATTCGAAATAGTATAAAGTTATACATAATCGGAGTTGTTTCTCTATAAAAACAATAATTCAGCTCAAAAATAGTATATTAGTACACCAAGAATCGTAAAACGCCAATGAATTATAATTTGCTTAAAGAGGTGGTTGATCTGATCCGTGATTTTGAAGCTGACAATACCGCTACGGAGTCTTTTTCGAATGACATCGATGGGTTCAGGCAATGGATTCAAAATGGCTCTTTTTCTAATGACACTATAAACGAGCCGCACTGGGAAGGAAAGATGTCGGGAAGAAGTCCGGACAGTGTGATAAACACGCTGATCGTGCATATGAACCGGTACGCGAAAAGTTATTCGAGAGCTGCTATTTATGGATCCGGTTTTTCGACTCAGGATGATTTTATTTACCTGATCACACTTAAGGCATTTGGGGCGATGACCAAAACGGAACTCATCAAAAAGAATATCCATGACAAGCCTGCCGGAATTAAAGTGATCAACAGGCTGGTTGCTAACAACTGGGCGGAACAAAAGGACTCTGAACGCGACAAACGCAGTAAGGTGATCAGTATTACGAAGAAAGGGCTGATTGCGCTGGAAAAACAAATGGGCAAAATCCGCAGAGCCACAAAAATTGTCACAGGGAATCTGGATACAAAGGAGAAGATGCAGCTGATCTCTCTGCTTCAAAAGCTGGAAGACTTTCATAAACCCATATATGAAAAGAATCCGGATATTGCAGTTCTGGAAGAAGTGGCATACGCTGAGTATTTAAAAACAAAAAATTTTAGCTGAGGCTATTAAAACTAAAATTTCATATTTTATGAAAAAGCTATTTGACGAAGTATCGTACGATGTAAGCAGATGTATCACACAAAAATACAGCACCAGCTTTTCCCTTGGAATATTAGCATTGAGTCCCTCTATCCGTCCGGCAATATATGCGATATACGGCTACGTTCGTTTAGCTGACGAAATAGTGGATAGCTTTCATGATTATGATAAAAAAGCACTGCTGCAAAGGCTAAAACAAGATACAGAAGCCGCTTTGAGAGATAAAATATCCCTTAATCCTGTTTTAAACTCGTTTCAAAAAACAGTCCACCACTACCAGATAGACCCTGATTTGATCTGGCAGTTTCTGCACAGTATGGAGATGGATCTTGAGAAACTGGATTACCATTCGGACCTGTATAAAGAATACATATATGGTTCGGCTGAGGTGGTAGGGTTAATGTGCCTGCAGGTGTTTACTAATGGAGATAAAGAAACATACCGGGACCTGAAGCCTTTTGCGATGAAGCTGGGATCGGCATTTCAGAAAGTAAATTTCTTAAGAGATTTAAAAGATGACTATAAGATTCTGGGGCGCACTTATTTTCCCGGTATCGATATGAGCATTTTTGATAATCATGTTAAAACGGAAATTGAAAAGGATATTGAACTGGAATTTAAAGAAGCACTAACCGGCATAAGACGGCTGCCCGCCTCAGCCAGGTTGGGTGTATACCTGGCTTACAAATTTTATTTATCGCTTTTTAAAAAGATTAAAAATACGCCGGCGGAAAATATTCTGAACGAACGCACACGCATTCCGGATTTTCAGAAACTTGCTGTTGTGATGAGAGGGTATGTGCGGTATAAGATCGCACTCCTGTAATATAACTTGTAAATCAAAAATCTGACATGCCATACCAGTTATACAGAGAACAGCAGTTGAATTGTGATTTAGCTACAGCATGGAGCTTTTTTTCTAATCCGCTCAACCTGTCGGACATTACGCCTGAAGATATGGGATTTGTGGTGCTTGGTGAAATAAAAGAGGAGAACATTTACGAAGGCATGGAAATTGATTATAAGGTTTCTCCGTTATGGGGGATCCCGATGAAGTGGAAAACCCGCATCACCAGGGTTGATTTCCAGAGGAGTTTTACTGATTTTCAGGAAAAAGGCCCTTATAAATTATGGAATCATCAGCATGACTTTATCCCTAATGCACTGGGCGTGCTGATGAAAGACAAGGTAGATTACGAGTTGCCCCTCGGGATTCTGGGTGATATAGCGCACCGGATACTGATAAAACGCAAACTGGAGGAGATCTTTAATTACCGGTTTCAAGTACTGGAACGAATGTTTCGTATTTGAAGGGAAGATGGATCATAGTATCTTTGCGCTATGACAATCGAAGAACTTGAGGAATTCTTTTCAAAACATCCTGTCCCCCGGCAGCTGAAACTTAATGATGCAGAATTTATCTCTGATGTCCCTAAATTCCTTGAAAGCCATTTCATGATTGCGAAATCACGCAGTGATGTGCCGACATTCAACAAATTCCATGACAGGCTGATTAAAGTCAAAGACTTAATCCTGAAGATGGAAGAGGACGAGAAGAAGTAAGCCGATGCCCGGATCTCTATTTCCGGTGAAAATCGATGCTTAGGGTGGCCTGCTTAAAATGTATGCCCTGCCGTCCTTCGGTGGTATAGAATTCCATTCTTATTCCGGCAGGATCGAAAACAAAAAGCTTATCTGAATGTGCGGTCAGAGGAAATGCAGCCTGGCCTGTGGCCTGGCAGAAGAGCTGGGAATTCTCTGTAAAAACACGTAACACCAATGGAAAGCCCTCCGCTGAATATTCTCCCTCATAATTTTTGAGTATTTCGGCAGATACATTCACAGCCCCTTTCCGGTTTAGATCAGGATACTGAATTTTATTACCATAGCTG
The DNA here is from genome assembly GCF_003130405.1 of Pararcticibacter amylolyticus. GTDB lineage: Bacteria > Bacteroidota > Bacteroidia > Sphingobacteriales > Sphingobacteriaceae > Arcticibacter > Arcticibacter amylolyticus. The sequence continues at coordinate 87,481 of NZ_QEAS01000019.1, read as the reverse complement.
GCATTCAAAAGCTGAATAGAGATATCATTGGGATCACTAAAAGCACCATTTGAAGCCATTGCTATCATTAAATGGTCCTCCGGACGATAAGCGCAGAGTGTATTGAAAGCCTCTATTCTGCCACCGTGACCATAAAAGCGCTTTTCGCCATACGGAATATAGGCTAGTCCCAGGCCGTATCCATCCTTCAATTGCATCATTTTGCGAAGGCTTGTATCGGCTACCAGCTTACCGCCAAACAAGCCTTTAAAGAACGCCTGTACATCCTTAAGAGTAGCTGCAATTGCTCCCGCTCCTCCGACCCAGCTGGCATCCCACTCAGGTGTAACCGGTTTCCATTCATTATTCATCCGTGTATAGGAGTGGCCGAGATGTGTGGTATCTTTTGGGCGGCCGTAATAAGTAGACTTTAAAGACAGTTTGCTTAAAATCCTTTTTCTGAGCTGATCACCGTAATCTTTTTGGGTAATATCCTCTATAATAAAACCCAGCAGCATATAATTCGTATTGCAGTATTCATACTTTTCATCGGGAGCAGAACGGATACCATATTTTATAAACCGGGCCAGGAGATCATTCTTAGAAATGGGGCTGGACACTTCTTTTAAAAAGTCATCAGCAGAGGTATAATTGAAAAGTCCTGAACGGTGCCTTAACAGCATTTCAACAGTTATTGCATCTGAATTTGGAATTTGAGGATAAAACATGGAAAGCTTATCAGAAAGCTTGAGCCTGCCTTCTTCAATAAGCTGCATGATCATCACCGCGGTATAGGTCTTTGTAATCGATCCGATCAGAAAAACAGTATGTCCATCGATCTTCTGCCTGCTTTCCAGGTTCTGAAACCCTGATTGTCTCTGATAAACCGATTTGCCGTCTGTCTCCAGTTCAACGCTTGCAAAGTACAAGCTGTTCTTTTCGTAGATATTGAAGAGCGAATCCAGCGATTGTCTGTCAACTTTTACAGGTTGCACTGGCTGGGAGAAAACATTCTCCTGAGAGAATAAAAGCAGTACAGAAACGAATGAATATACAAAGGGAAGGCATTTTTCAAGCATATTGACTTATTTTAAAGCATTGTTAGCGATGCTTAAATTAACTAAAATTCAGCTTGCTATCAAGAAAAGCTAAACCCATTTATTTTCTGAATAAAAGAAAGATGCAAGGCCATAGCAGCCGATTGGCGTTAGCCGCTATGCAGCATATTGAAACAGTCTCATCCTATACAAAATTGAATTGCCGTCTTCTGTGCAGACAGCAACTCACTATAAACAGATCCGTAGATCTTGTTAAGCGGAGGGATAAATACGGTAAAAACAGATACAATCTAAACCTTTACAACCAGGACGTATCACAATAAAAATTAAACCTTATAGCGAAAATTGTATCTTAGTATAAAGAACCAATGACCCTTATGTACATCCGGATAAAAGTATTTTTGATCACTCTGGCTGCTCTTGTTGCAGTGCTATCGGTAAAAGCCCAGACTTACACCTCTGCCAAAACAGTAAATATCTTTGGTGATACTATTGTCACTTACAAAGACAGAAGCGGGAATAAAACTGCGGAGGTAAAGCATTCGACCGACATTTTTGGGAATAAGATTACTACTATCACCGGCCCTGACGGAGAGATCCTTAAATCAGTTAAAGCCTCCAAAGATATTTTTGGTAACGAGATAGTAGAATTTAAAGATCCATCAGGGCTAATAAAAAGAACTGCTAAAACATCTACTGATATCTTTGGTAATAAAATCACAAGTGTAACGGGAGACGACGGAGAAGAGATTCATTCGGTTAAAAAGTCTAAAGATATTTTCGGGAACGATATTATTGAAGTCAAGGATAATTTTGGTCAGACGAACAGAACTCTCAAAACTTCCACTGATATTTTTGGGAATGAAATTCAGAGCCTGACAGGACCAAAGGGAGAAGCAATTAAATCTGTTAAAAAATCTAAAGATATTTTCGGAAACAATATTATTGAAGTCAGAGACAGCCGGAATCAAACAACCTTAACACTGAAGGGCTCCACTGATATTTTTGGAAACCGGATTAAAACTGTTACCAATCAGAAAGGACAAGAAATTCTATCCATCAAACAATCTAAAGATATCTTTGGCAACAGTGTTACTTCAATCGATAGCAAGGAGGACCAGGAGTCAAATATCTATTTGATGAACTTATTAAAGCAATTGGACTAATCCGGCATATCGATTCTCCGGCCTCACGGATTATTCATTCATGGCCTACAGTTTATCAGGAAGGTTATCTTCTGTTTTTACTACACGAAAAGCGGGAGCTGAATAATCACCCGGCAGATAACCGGGAGGCATGGCAGCTGCATTGCCATCCCTGACAGCATGGTAATGCGGGGAGGTGATTTCGATGCCAGCTTCGTGAAACTTATCCTGGATATTCTGATAAAGATGCGAATAGATCGCGGCCTGTTTACCTGAGTATTTTGTATATGCATTTATCTGGTAAGCGGCATAGAAGTCTTCAAGGCTTGTTTGAAGAACAAATGGAAGAGGATCCTTTTCTACAAGATCTGTATTCATAGCCGCATCTATCAATACCTGGTGCACTTTACGCCAGGGAACATCATATCCTACGGTAACGGTTGTATGAATGATCAGCCCTTTACTTGCCGCATCGCTGGAAAAATTAATAGTATGACTATTCATAACTGCTGAATTCGGGACTGATATGATCTCGTTCTTTATCGTACGGATCCTTGTCACAAGCAGCGATCTCTCAATAATATCTCCCGTCACCTCCCCTATCTTTACGCGGTCGCCAACTTTAAATGCCCGCATATAGGTAAGTACTAATCCGGCTACTACATTGCCCAACGCTCCTGCCGAACCGAATGTAAAAAGAACTCCTAAAAAGACCGATACGCCTTTGAATACAGGTGACTCAGAACCCGGTAAATAAGGAAAGACAACGATCATCATAAACGCCAGCACCAAAACCCTTAATAACTGGTAAGTCGGCTCTGCCCAGTCGGCATAAAAACCATGTATCTTCAAAGCCCCGTTCTTTATTTCAAGCTTGAAAAAGTTCAGAAGCTTTAAGAAATAGCGAAAAACGACAACAATAACAATGATCGTGATCAGGTTGGGAACATACGCCCAAAGCGATCGTAATATCTTATTCAAAGGGTTGAGCACATAGGCCAGTAATTGTCCGGCCAAACCTTCCGTCCCCGGAAATATGGTCACCAGGACCGGCAGAGCAAGATATATCACGAGAATTATTAGCAGGAATTTTATAAACGACAAAACGGAGAGAATGAATGCCGTTTGCTTGTGGGTGGTAAAAAGCTGATAATTCCGGATCTTTATCCCATTTATCCTTTTCCCCTCCTGGGCCTCGACTTTTACCCGGATCCAGCCGAAGAACCTACCTATCCTGTTAATAATAAAAACAACTACTCCAACCACCAGCAGGACTAATACCACTTCTTTGATGATCATTTTCCAGCTTGTCTCCTGACGATGCCTGATAATCGCTTCCGCAATCTTCTTTTTATACGAAACGGAAAGTAGCTCCCTGGATGTATTATTCCAGAGAGCATCTTCATCTGATACGCCCATCAGGATCGCATCGCCGTACATAATATCAAATGTTAAATCGCCGGTCACTACCTTAATAGAGTCGGGATTGAAATTATATTTTTCACTCAATACCCTTATCCTGGAAGATACTGCAGCAACGCGCTCGAGAGGAGAAAAGCTTCCGGCGTGGCTGTAAAGAAAAAAAAGCGTATCCCGGAAAGGATGTACGGGGTATCCTTTCATAAACACCCGGAGAGAATCGATCTTCTTCTTCTGTTTTTCCAGCCTGAGTGAATCCCGGCTCTTCAGCTTGCCAAGCTCTTTAAGCAATCTTAACTTTTCTTCCTCCTGGTTAGATTTAAGTAAACGAACCTGCTGTTCCAGTTCAGCCTTTCTCAAGGAGTCCTGAAGTTTAGCTAAATGAAGCCTTTGGAGCTCTATAGAGGATTGTTCTCCGGCAATCAGTGCTATAGAATCTCCGACTGCTGACGGTTTCTGACAAAAGTTCTTCAGAGGAAGAAAAAATATAGATAGAACGATCAGCAAGGGTTTCAAATATCTCATATGACCTGGTATGTATATAGTACTAAAGTAACTATTCTACAAACAAACTAAATGAGTGTTTTTCTTTACACCGCCGGGGCAAACCTCCTCAGCGCATTGCTCCCATTATTTGACAGGGATTTTTAAGAGCAATACAAATACTAATATTTTTAGCATTATCTTTGCTGAGATATTAGCTAAAATGGCAATGCATACCGTACAAAACCAAAAAGCACTGATAGATCACCTGCAAAAGAGCATTTTGAAATGGGAAGGGTATAAAGCACCATCAGAAACACATGAACGGATGGGACTGGGACCGATAGAAGCAGCTTTTCCTAACCAGGTTTTTCCTTTGGGAAGCATACATGAAATGATTTGCGCAAATACGGAGCAGGCCACGGCTTGCGCCGGGCTAGTCAGCGGGTTGCTATCTGTTATGATGCAAAAGGGCGGTGTGTGCTTATGGATCAGCCTTAAAGATAATATTTTCCCTCCGGCATTAGGTTCTTTTGGCATCAGTCCCGACCGGCTGATCTTCATCCGGGTCATGAATGATCCGGAAGCATTATGGGTAATGGAAGAAGCACTGAAATATCCCGGGCTTGCAGCAGTAGTTACAGAAGTCAGGAAGCTTGATTTTAAACAATCCCGCCGCCTGCAGCTTGCTGTTGAGTATAGCCATGTAACAGGTTTTGTTCTCCGTAATATGCCTGCAAAAATGGCTCCTACCGCTTCTGCCGCCCGCTGGATAGTGAAGCATTTACCAAGCAGGCTCGAAGACGACATGCCAGGATTGGGCTTTCCGCGCTGGCAGGTCTCCCTTCTTAAAGTCAGGAACGGCAATCCGGGTAAATGGATGATAGAATGGACCGGGGATAAGTTTAAACTGATTGAAGAACAAAAATCTATCCATTCATTGGAACAAAAAGCAGGGTGAGAGATGCAAAGGCGGTATATGGCAATATGGTTTCCCTATCTGATGACAGACCGGGCCACTCTCGGGAACCCTCAATTGAGTGGGAGTCCTTTGATTCTGGTTACACCGGAGCGTAACCGCATTGTTGTCAAAGCGGCTAATCGTCAGGCTGAAGAACAAGGTATTCGTTGCGGTATGACGGCAACAGATGCCCGGGCTGTCACGGCTGATTTACACACACTAGACTATCCCCACGAAAAAGAAGAACGGATCTTGCGAAACATTGGCTTATGGTGTATCCGGTATACTCCATTTGTTGCTATTGATCTCCACGACGGCCTGATCCTCGATATTTCAGGATGCACACATTTATGGGGGGATGAACGGGGCTATTTAAAAGAACTGGTCTTAAAGTTACGCGGGATGGGATATTATGCAAGAGGTGCAATAGCCGATACAGTGGGAACAGCCTGGGCTGTCGCCCGGTTCGGAAATATCTCTCCTATTGTAAGCAGCGGTGAACAGGCCGGTGCGATCAGTAGCTTGCCTCCCGAAGCCTTGCGGCTGGATCAGGAAATAACTGATAAACTGCATAAGCTGGGGTTCCATACGATCGGCAGCTTCATGTCCGTTCAGCGTACCATATTGCGAAGGCGGTTCGGCGAAAGCCTTTTACTTCAGCTGGCAAGGGCATTAGGCTCCGTAGATGAGCATCTGACGGCTATTGTTCCGCCCGTTCCTTATGAGGAACGGCTCCCCTGCCCCGAACCTGTATATACGCCTGAAGCCATCGAAACCGCTATTGAAAAATTACTGGAAAGCTTATGCCCGCGTTTGCAGTCTGAGGGAAAGGGCGTACGCAAAGCAGTACTGAAATGCTTCAGGGCAGACAACAAACAAGTACAGATAAGTATTTCAACGATCGGAGGTTCGCACAGCATATCTCATCTGTTTAAACTGTTTTGTTTACAGACCGAAAAAATAGAACCCGCCATGGGTATTGAGCTCTTCCTCCTCGAAGCACAGAAAGTTGAAGATATCGATCCCGTCCAGGAGAAATTATGGGCCGGCAAACCAGGACTGCAAGATCATGCCTTAGCCGAATTGCTTGACCGCATTGCCGGGAAGATCGGGCCTGACCGGATAAAACGCTACCTGCCGTCAGAGCATTACTGGCCTGAACGGTCGGTACAGCTTGCGGCTTCGCTAAACGATAAACCACAAACTGCCTGGTACGTGGCCGGTCCCAGGCCGGTCAGGTTATTATCCCAACCAGAACCTATTGAAGTAATGTCGCTGTTACCGGATTATCCACCCAGGGTATTCAGTTGTAAAGGAAAACGGCACATCGTTACCAGGGCAGACGGGCCGGAACGCATTGAACAGGAATGGTGGCTGGGTAAGGGGGAACACCGGGATTACTATGCAGTTGAAGATGAAGAAGGCCTGCGTTACTGGCTGTTCCGTTCAGGACATTATGACGGAGAGAATGGTCATTGGTATTTACATGGATATTTTGCGTAAAATCATGCAGTACGCTGAACTACAAGTCACCTCGAATTTCAGCTTCCTCCGGGGAGGATCGCACCCGGAAGAATTGGTGGAACAAGCACATGCATTGGGATATACGGCTATTGCGATTACCGACCGGAATAGTCTTGCAGGCATCGTAAAGGCACATATAGCGGCTAAGAACCTTCCCATCCAATTTATTCCGGCCTGCCGCATCGACCTGCTGGACGGGCCCAGCCTCCTGGCCTATCCCACAGACCGGGAAGCTTACAGCAGGCTTTCGGCTCTGCTGACCACAGGTAACCTGCGGGCCGAAAAAGGAGAATGCCATTTATACAAATCAGATGTATTTGCTCACAGAGAAGGTATTCGATTTATCATTGTACCGCCTGCTAACCTGAATGCACGTTTCGATTTTGATGATGAGTTTAAAGCGGCGGCAAAGGAATACCTCAGTGTTTTCGGCACTTCTTTATATATAGCGGTAAACCGTTCTTACAGCGGAGACGATGCGAAACGAATGCACCGTCTCAGACAAATGGGCATACCACTGGCCGCCACGGGAGATGTATATTATCATGAAGCCAGCCGCCGGGAATTGCAGGACATCCTCACCTGTATCCGGGAAAAATGCACGATCTATCATGCAGGATATCGATTACATCCGAATGCAGAACGCTATCTTAAGCCTGTAAAAGAGATACATCGCCTCTTCCGTGATTATTCTGCAGCGATAGACAACACTCTGACCATTGCGCAATCCTGCACTTTTTCACTGGACACACTTCAGTACATTGAGCCTGAAGAAAAAATCATAGACGGGCTTACACCTCAGGAGCGATTAAGGAAACACACGGAGGAAGGAGCTCACAAACGCTATGGCAGAGATATCCCGGACCAGATCGGTAAGCAGATTGATTTTGAACTGGCTTTTATTGAAAAGCGTAAACTTGCCCCTTATTTTCTGCGGGTATATAAATACACACAAAAAGCGGAAGAACTGGGCATCCTTCACCAGGGCCGCGGCTCTGCCGCCAATTCAACCGTCTGTTATTGTCTTGGCATCACTGCAGTAGACCCTATGAAATCAAGGCTTCTCTTTTCCCGCTTTATGTCGGACGCCAGGGAAGAGTGGCCGGATATTGATGTTGATTTTGAACACGAACGGCGTGAAGAGATCATTCAGTACATCTACGAAGATTATGGACGAGAACACGCCGCAATTGTTGCCACCGTCTCCCAGGAAAGACATAAGGGCGCGATTCGCGATACAGGCAAGGCGATGGGGTTATCTGAAGATATGATTAAAAGTATTGGAGCCACCATATGGGATTTCCATGATGAGGGCTTTGATGAAAAGCGCTTAAGAGAACAAGGCCTCAATCCGCAGGATCCGCACATCAGAAAAGTATTGGAGTTAACCGCCTTGCTGATGGGCTTTCCGCGCCAGCTGGGGCAGCATACGGGAGGTTTTGTGATCACCGACAATAGGCTGTCTGACATTTGTCCGGTACTGAATGCCCGCATGGAAAACCGCACCCAGCTGGAATGGAATAAAGACGACCTGGAGGCCCTCGGCATATTGAAGGTCGACGTGCTGGGACTGGGTATGCTGACCATGATACGGAAAGCTTTTGATCTGGCAAACCTCCATTATGGGAAAGAGCTAACGCTCGCCAATGTGCCTCAGGATGATGAAAAGGTCTATGAAATGATCAGTCATGCCGATACTCTGGGAGTCTTTCAAATCGAAAGCCGGGCTCAGATGGCCATGCTGCCCCGCCTGAAACCAAAATGTTTTTACGATCTCGTCATCGAGGTCGCCATTGTAAGGCCCGGCCCTATTCAGGGAGATATGGTGCACCCTTACCTGCGCAGGCGTAAAAAAGAGGAAGACCCGGACTTCCCTTCAGAAGAGTTAAAAGAGATCCTGGGACGGACTTTAGGCGTCCCGCTATTCCAGGAACAGGCAATGGAGATCGCTATTGTGGCTGCCGGCTTTACACCAGCAGAAGCCGACCAACTGCGCCGCAGCATGGCAACTTTCAAAGCAAATGGCAAGCTCCATCTCTACGAAAAAAAGCTGGTGGAGGGGATGGTGGCCAGGGGATATGAAGAAGACTTTTCACGCCGGGTTTTCAAGCAACTGCAAGGTTTTGAGGGGTATGGCTTCCCGGAAAGCCATGCAGCTTCTTTTGCCCTGCTGGTTTATATTTCCTCCTGGTTAAAGTGTCATTATCCTGATGTATTTGCAGCATCCTTGCTTAACAGTCAGCCCATGGGATTTTACCAGCCTGCTGAGATTGTAGACGACGCCAGGAGCCATGGTGTTATTGTCAGGCCTGTTGATATTAATCATTCAGCATGGGATCATAAACTGGAAGAGAAACAAGGTGATCATCATGCCTTGCGACTGGGATTCCGCCTGGTGAAAGGGCTGGGGGAAGATGAGATGAATTTATTGGCCGCTAATGCCCCTTACCGGCACATCACCGATCTGTCAAAAGCTGGCATCCCGCAACCGGCACTGGAGAAACTGGCCGATGCGGATGCTTTCCGGTCTATTGGCCTCGACCGCAGACAGGCACTTTGGGAAATAGCAGCCCTGGCTGACCGTCCATGCGCTTTACTGGAAACCTTGCCACCGGCCAGCCTGGGGGAACAAATAGAATTACCCCTGATAACGGAAAGTGAGCATGTAGTACAGGATTTTGCAGCAACCGGATTATCTGTTAAAGCCCACCCGCTTAGCTTTTTACGATCAGACCTTAAGCAAGCTGGGGCTATTCCCCTGGAGAAGCTAAGATCTATGAACAACGGAGATACACTGCGCATTGCGGGAATGATCACCGTACGTCAGCGTCCCGGCACAGCCAAAGGCATTGTATTTATTACGATTAAAGATGAAACAGGATTTGCCAATGTGGTCGTATGGGAAAAGTTCTTTCGTAAATACAGGAAAGAGATCATTCAGTCGCAATTAATCCTGATAGATGGGCGCTTGCAGGTGGAGGGAGAGGTGGTTCATGTGGTGATGCAGAGGTGTTATAATTATAACGTACTTCTTAAGAAACTAACAAATCCCGCGAGTTCCTTAAATGGATTAACGAATGATGATACAGGTACTAAAGTGCAGGACGTGCCAGGAAAAGGGCAGAAGAGGGTGTTCCACAAAGGACGGAATTTCCATTGAGATAAGCGCCCAAGCCGAATTCCTCTTATCCTGTCAGACCTCATATTCTAGTCCATTATAGCCCACCGGCACATCCATTTCAAATTGCCTCAGTAAGCTGCTCACATCTGCCTGCCTTCCATCTTTATCCGGATAAACTTCAACAAATTCGATGCTTCAGTATCCATTTCTACCTTATACTGAATGGTTCTCCCCTCCGCATATTTTTTTGCATCGATCAACTCCTGTTTATTAAATCCGGGAAGTTCCTCTAACATAATCTTCTGAAAAGCCGGTTCTCCAAAAGTAAAGGAGGCTCGAAAATGCCCGGCCAATGGTATCAGGAATAAAACGTTCCTTTTTTTACAATAAAGCTTCAGTATCCATCCGGATTTCTTTCCGTAGAATTTCCATTCTGTGGTTGTCTTGCCGTATTGATCTTCTATTAAAGAAATGGCCTGATCGAAGTAAGGTTTTGTGTGACCCAGCGCTGCAGTGAACATATCCCGGTCCGGTTCAACAAGAGGATTGTCAAATATACTTACAGACATGATATCTTAATTTAGTTTTACAATCTTAAAAAAAGGCTTTAACAAGGGTATGTCAGCAGCGCTAAAACCTTCAGCCAGTCATTTCCCTCTTTAACTTTGCCGGGACATCGCTTCCCTCCTCATTTCCGGGGACATCTTCTCTATGGAATATCTTAAAGCCGTACGGGGCATCAGGGACTTATTTCTGAGTACAAACTCAAAAACCGCTTGCTGATCCGCCTCACTTGCTGCTTTTAGCATCCATCCATATCCCTTCTGTACCAGGTCATCTTCGTCGATCAAAAGAGTATCTGCTATTTGGAATATCTCCTGAAGGAACATCCCTTTTCTCGCCGGTATGATCAGGCTTACAGCTGAAGCTCTTTTCATCCACCTGTTTGTGCTGCTTGCAAAAGACTTTAATTCTCCGATATATGAAGGAAACATTTCCAGAAAAGCACCTACCGTATGATTACAAAGCGTATCGCATGACGCCCAATTAGAGACATACTGGTTTATCCAGGATTTAAAAACGCCGAAATCATCTTGCTCGTACTGCTTTCTGACAGAATAAGACCAATGACAGGCCACTATTGCCTCTTCTTGATAGCCCGATTGCCAGAGCTGGGTACACAGATTAAAAATTTCATTTTTAGGCAATGTATTGATCTCTCTGAAACAGGATTGCGCAATCTTCTGCACTTTGGGCATCGTTACGCCGTATGATTTTATCGCTTCCTTAAAAAATTGCTGCGCACTTTTTCGTACTCCTTCATCACTTTGCTCCTTAAGATTTTTTCTTACAGACAACAAGACTTCATTCATGTATAATAAGCTTAGAAGACAAAGATAAGCAACCTTAGGTTATCTTTCCTTTCTGAGGAAGGACAGCACTATATTATCCTTATAATAAGTGATCTGGTGGATCTGGATGACCCCAATTAAGCTTTAACACGCCGGGCTGTAAGAGTTAAAAGTACATCCTTAAACCCAAAGTCACACAAAAAAGCGATATTCTGGTTATCCATAAAACTTAATCTTCTATATATGGATAGCATCAATCAACAACAACCCGAAGATAACTTCAAAGATTTGAAAGGGACCGAAGCAATAGAAAAGATGAAGACACTGGCTGACCATGCAGCGAGCTGTTTCTTTTGCTCAAACATCAAGACCGGCATCCCTTTTTCAACCAGGCCAATGACGGTACTCGAAGTTGACAACAAAGGCAATTTCTGGTTTTTAAGCTCCGATGACAGCTTTAAAAACGAAGAATTGAGTAAAGACCCGTTTGTTCATCTGTTATTTCAGGGCTCATCCTACAGTGACTTCCTGAACATCTACGGATTAGCCGAAGTGAGCAAGGATAAGGAAAAAATTCGTGATCTCTGGAAACCGGAACTCAAAACATGGTTCACAGAAGGAGAAGATGATCCGCGTATTTCAGTGATTAAAGTAGAACCGACAGAAGGATATTACTGGGATCATAAGCATGGGAAAGCAATCGCTTTAATCAAGCAAACTGTTGGTGCCATAGCGGGCAAAACGTATGACGATACCATTGAAGGAAAGCTTGAAGTAGAATAAGCCTGTTATCTGCAAGATATAAAAATGCCTTCAGACGAGCCGGATCCGGGTTCGTCTGAAGGTATTTACACCTGGCTTAGTTAAACTGACTAACCCCGGCGTTCAAACCATTTAGTCTTTATACGACTGATCCGCGTCAACCAGCCCTCGTTACGTTTATAACGACCATATTCCGGAATGCAGTACTTTTCAATAAGGAAAGGACAATAGCTATTAATATTTCCGTTTCCAGACTTTATACCAATGCCTGTTTAATGGATATCTCCTACTGGGTGTCATATTATTACAAACGATTGCTACTAACAGAAGGATAAGTACACCTGATAAGACGGGGTTTAATACAAAAAGAAATCCAAGCGACTGAATCTTAGGTGATCCAATATTGGCGATGAGAGCTGTAGCACCACCGGGAGGATGCAGGGTCTTCGTGATCTGCATCAATACTATTGAGACCGAAACAGACAAGGCCGAAGAAAGCCAAAGCTCTGATGGGATTAATTTGTGTATAAATACCCCGGTAACAGCACAGATCAGATGCCCACCGATCAGATTTCTCGGCTGAGCAAGCGGACTGTTTATAATCCCATATACGAGAACAGAGGAAGCTCCAAATGAACCAATTAAAAAGAGATTATCTTCCGATCCCAGAAATCTGCTGTTTAACAAACCAATCAGGCCTATTCCTAAAAAAGAACCGATAAAGGTCCAGATATGCTCCTTATAGTCAATAAGAGTTTCCTGGTATGCAACCCTCTTTACAACATGAAATCTTCGGTATATATGCTTTCTCATTTTTCGATTGCAAAGATAAAAAATGATGGCATCTGCCCATACGTAGAATACATCTGCTGATTTTATTGTAACCTTTCATTTGTTTCTCAGTAAAAAGGAGTTAGAAAAAAACAAAACATCTCATCGGGGTAATAAAACAAGTGACAATGCTACAAAACAAATCAGCAAGTAGGAAGCTCTACAAAATAAGTTTCACGGCATTACTTCTCTTTGGAGGAGTAAGTGTATTCGGGCAACAGAAATTCGGGGATAACCTGGGAAATCATCAGGCGGTAAAACCTCTTGATATGAATGGCAACAGTATCGACAAAGCGAGTGTTGTTAATGCAGAAGGAGTAGTGATTGGTACGGCTTCTGCCGTAAATAACACATCGGTAGCCCTGCAGGTAAACGGGACGGACAAGGCGATCCTCCTTCCCAGGGTTACAGATCTTTTTAATGCAACGTCTCCGTCGATTGCGAATCCCCTTGAAGGGATGATGGTATATGACGTAGCCACGCGTAAATTCTATATAAGGAACAACAGCGCCTGGGTTACATATGCAACAATGAGCCTTCCTAACGGAATGATTTTCATCGGAAATTCTGCTAATGTTCCTCAAGCAGTGGCTGTTTCGGGCGACATTACCATCAACAATACAGGCTTGACGGCTATTGGGTCGGGTAAAGTAGTCACAGGAATGCTGGCAACTGACGCGGTTACTTCCGTTAAGATCGCCGATGGTAATATCATCACAACTAAAGTCGCAGACCAGAATATCACAACAAGTAAAATTGCAGACGCAAATGTAACGCCTGCTAAACTGGCTGCCTCAGCAAATTATGCAAATAAAGTGCTGGTCACAGACGGTTTAGGAAACAATACATGGGCGGATAAATCCCAGCTCACTTTCCCGACTATGACCAGCGGACAGGTGATCGTGGCAAATGCCTCCGGTACTCCTGCTGCGGCTACCATGAGTGGCGATGTGACCATCAGCAATGCTGGTGCGACTACTATTGGAGCAAGCAAAGTGGTTAATGGAATGATCGCTACTGATGCGGTTACTACCTTGAAGATCAAGGATGCCAATGTTATTCCAGCGAAATTAGCCACCAGTGGAAGTTATGTAAACAAGGTACTGGTGACCGATGGCCTGGGAAATAATACATGGGCGGATAAATCACTTCTGACAATCCCAACTATGACCAGCGGACAAGTGATCGTGGCGAATTCCTCCGGCACTCCTGCTGCGGCTACCATGAGTGGCGATGTGACCATCAGCAATGCGGGTGCGACTACCATTGGAGCAAGCAAAGTAGTGAACGGAATGATTGCAGCTGATGCGGTTACGACTGCTAAAATCGCGGACAATAGTATAACCAATACAAAAATAACAGATGCCAGCATCACGACAGCTAAGATCGCTGATGTTAACATTACCACTAATAAAATCGCAGATGCGAACGTAACGCCTTCAAAACTGGCTACATCGGCCAATTACGTTAATAAGGTCCTTGTTACTGACGGTTTAGGAAACAATACATGGGCGGATAAATCTCAGCTCACTTTCCCGACCATGACCAGCGGACAGGTGATCGTAGCTAATGCCTCCGGCACTCCTGCTGCGGCTACCATGAGCGGTGATGTGACTATCAGCAATGCCGGGGCTACTACTATCGGTGCAAGCAAAGTAGTGAACGGAATGATTGCTGCAGATGCGGTTACAAATGCTAAAATCGCAGACAACAGCGTAACCAATACAAAAATAGCAGACGCCAGCATCACGACAGCTAAGATCGCTGATGTTAACATTACCACTAATAAAATCGCAGATGCGAACGTAACGCCTTCTAAGCTGGCTACATCGGCCAATTATGTTAATAAGGTCCTCGTTACTGACGGTTTAGGAAACAATACATGGGCGGATAAATCCCAGCTCACTTTCCCTACCATGACCAGCGGACAGGTGATCGTGGCTAATGCCTCCGGCACCCCTGCTGCGGCGACTATGAGCGGTGATGTAACCATCAGCAATGCCGGCGCTACCACCATCGGTGCAAGCAAAGTGGCTAACGGGATGATTGCAACTGATGCTGTCACTACCTTGAAGATCAAGGATGCCAATGTTACTCCTGCGAAATTAGCAACCAGCGGAAGTTATGTAAACAAGGTGCTGGTGACCGATGGTTTAGGAAACAATACATGGGCAGATAAATCCCAGCTCACTTTCCCAACTATGACCAGCGGACAGGTGATCGTGGCGAATGCCTCCGGTACGCCTGCTGCGGCTACCATGAGCGGTGATGTAACCATCAGCAATGCCGGCGCTACTACCATTGGAGCAAGCAAGGTAGTGAACGGAATGATTGCAAGTGATGCTGTCACTACTTCTAAGATTCTTGATTTAAATGTAACGACAGAGAAAATTGCTGATGCAAATGTAACACCGGCAAAGCTGGCGGCATCGGCTAATTATGTTAATAAGGTCCTCGTTACTGACGGTTTAGGAAACAATACATGGGCGGATAAATCCCAGCTCACTTTCCCAACTATGACCAACGGGCAAGTGATCGTGGCGAATGCCTCTGGTACTCCCGCTGCGGCGACCATGAGCGGTGATGTGACCATCAGCAATGCCGGTGCGACCACCATCGGTGCAAGCAAAGTGGTTAACGGGATGATTGCAACTGATGCTGTCACTACCTTGAAGATCAAGGATGCCAATGTTACTCCTGCGAAATTAGCAACCAGCGGAAGTTATGTAAACAAGGTGCTGGTGACCGATGGCTTAGGAAATAATACATGGGCAGATAAATCCCAACTCACTTTTCCAACCATGACCAGCGGACAGGTGATCGTAGCGAATGCTTCCGGTACTCCTGCTGCGGCGACCATGAGTGGCGATGTGACCATCAGCAATGCAGGCGCTACTACTATTGGAGCAAGCAAGGTAGTGAACGGAATGATTGCAAGTGATGCTGTCACTACTTCTAAGATTCTTGATTTAAACGTAACCACAGATAAAATTGCTGATGCGAATATAACACCGGCAAAACTAGCTGCATCTGCTAATTACGCGAATAAAGTGCTGGTTACTGATGCCTCCGGAAACAATACATGGGCAGACAAATCCCAGTTAACTTTTCCAACTATGACCAGCGGACAGGTGATCGTGGCTAATGCCTCCGGTACTCCTGCTGCGGCTACTATGAGTGGTGATGTGACCATCAGCAATGCCGGCGCTACTACCATCGGAGCCGGAAAGGTAGTGAACGGAATGTTAGCAGCAGATGCCGTTACGACCGTAAAAATCACGGATGGGAATGTTACCACTAACAAAATCGCAGATGCCAACATAACGACAGTTAAAATCGCAAATGCGAATGTAACACCTGCCAAGCTGGCTACATCTGCCAATTACATCAATAAAGTCCTGGTGACTGATGGTTTAGGAAACAATACCTGGGCAGATAAATCCCAGCTCACTTTCCCTACCATGACCAGCGGACAGGTAATCGTGGCAAATGCTTCGGGTACTCCTGCTGCGGCTACCATGAGTGGCGATGTGACCATCAGCAATGCCGGGGCTACTACTATTGGAGCAAGCAAGGTAGTGAACGGAATGTTGGCAAGTGATGCTGTCACTACTTCTAAGATTCTTGATTTAAATGTAACGACAGATAAAATTGCTGATGCGAATATAACACCGGCAAAACTGGCTGCATCAGCCGATTATGTTAATAAAGTGCTGGTTACCGATGCCTCCGGAAACAATACCTGGGCAGACAAATCCCAGCTTACCTTCCCAACTATGACCAGCGGACAGGTGATTGTGGCTAACGCCTCTGGTACTCCTGCTGCGGCTACCATGAGTGGTGATGTTACCATCAGCAATGCTGGTGCGACAACAATCGGGGCTGGAAAGGTTGGAACCAACAATATAGCTTCGGGAAGTATTACATCGGACAAAATAGCTTCCGGTGCGGTTACTACTTCTGCAATAGCCTCGCCGGCAACCGGAGATGTGGTACTCGCAGCTGATGCATCACAAACAGTAGGTTGGATTAACAAAGCAGACTTATTGCCAAGCAGCCTGACCGGCAAGGCTAACGGAACGTCCACCATTTCCAACTATAGTGCTGTGTTCAATGCTAAGACAGCCACCTATACATTGGATCTGACTGATAATGGTAAAATTATTACCGTAAATAATTCTGCAGCGGTTACTATCTATGTACCCAGCCTGGCAACCGGTTTTAACTGTATGATCATTCAAACTGGAAACGGAGTGGTTTCTATCCTGCCAAGCCCGTCTTCGGGTGTAGTGATCAACAATCGTTTAAATTTAACAAAGACCGCAGGCGTAAACGCTGTAGCAACAATCATTGCTACTTCAGCTACCAGTTTCATTACGTCAGGAGACATGCAATAACCCCGCTGATAAAAGATAATCTATAAAGACAGCATCTAAGATGATCAGAATAAAAATCATGAAAAAACAATTTTTTTTAATAGTAGCGTTGATATGTTTCCTAAGCGGATACTTAAATGCCCAGACACAATCTCAACCACCATATCAATTCAACTATCAGGGAGTATTAAGAAACCCCGATGGAAGTGTAGTGGCCAATAAAATGATAAGATTACGGCTGTCTGTACTGGACGGTTCGGCAACAGGCACCTCCGAATACACAGAAGAACGCCAGGTAACAACAACACCACTTGGACTATATGTGGTTGCCATAGGCGGCCAGGGAGCAATCTCGACCCAGGGAAGCATTGCAGCAGTAAATTGGGCATCGGGTCTTAAATTTCTGAAAGTAGAAGTGGATCTGGATGGCGGCACAAACTTCGTCACTGCAGGAACTTCTCAGCTTTTGAGTGTACCCTACTCTCTTTACTCTGTAAAAGCTGGTACCGCTGCTCCTGTCGGAACAGCTTCCGGTGACCTTTCCGGTTCCTATCCGAACCCGCAGGTTGCTAAGATCAGGGGTATTGATGTAAGCAGTACTGCTCCGTCAGAAGGGGAATTCCTGAGATATGATGGTAACGCATGGACTCCCGTGAAACTTACGCTCGGAGATCTGGCAGGGAAGGATGTAACAACATCAAATCCTGATATCATTCAACTTACAAATGCAACAGGAGCGGTTCTTACAGATTTGAGCATTAATGTAAAACCCGGGAATGCAGGCAGCGTACTGGTTACTGATAATGACAACAAAGTAAGCTGGCAAAAAGCAACAGATGCTCACCTGGTAACCGGCACACTTTCTAATATTACGCTGGACAAATTGGTTGACAACAGCTCTGACATTGCTGCCAATACCTCTGCTCTTGCTAAAATCACTGTACCTGGTGCAAAGCCTGGTGATCCTGTCTTCATTACAGTACTTGAAGACTCCGGAGATTTTTCTGTCGCAGCCTCCTGGGTAAGCGCCTTGAATGAGGTAAGTGTAAGGTTCGCAAACTATCAGCCTGTTCCGGTATCGATCAGCGGCAAAAAATACAAAGTACTGCTGATTCAATAATTCAACAGATTATACACAACCTGGATAAACAGGAGAGTTTTATTCTCCTGCCAGTACAGGGACAAAAAGAAACACCGGTACTCTCAGCAAGGAGTGGTACCGCCAAGGAAATCCGACATGAAGAAAATACTACTTTGTGCTCCTTTGCTAATCTTAGCAGGATCAGTTTGGGCCCAGAATAACACAGATGGGAACCTCCTGACAACAGCAGGCGGAAGCACAAGAATTGGTACATATTTAACAGATTGGTCAGTGGGAGGAACAGCATCCTCTGATTCGTTTCAACTTCCTTCCGGTCATTATCTGACTCAGGGATTTTTGCAGCCAGCCTCATCGCTGATCCAGTTGCTGCTAACATTTGACAGTCTTCCGGGTAAAACGTATGGGGACGTAAATTTTGAGCTTCACGGAATTGCAAGTGATGGAACTGATCTTGTCTATACAAGTGAAGACGAGAGCATCGCAAAGATCGTCAACGGCAATACCGTTGTTATTGTCGGAGCCGGAACAACTTCCATCACAGCAACGATAAAGAATACCAACATCTCGAAGAAACAAATACTAGCGGTTGATAAAGCAACGCAGACAATCACCTTCGAAGTAATTGACGTATTGATGAAAAATGGCTCACCCGTAACGCTAAAAGCCACGTCAACAAGCGGACTTCCCGTTCAGTTTACGAATAAGAATCCGTTTGTTGTAAAATTAAACGGTGCTGAATTAACTCCGGTAGATATCGGTACAGCAACGATGGAAGCTTCGCATCCGGGCGACAAGAATTACTATCCGGCGTTGGTTTCGCAAACCGTAAGAGTGATAGACCCTTCAGGAGCCCAGCTTTCGGTGCCACTGGTTGTTAGCCCGAACGGAGATGGAATTAATGATCAGTTTGTGATTAAAGGTATAGAGAATTTCCCAGACAATCACCTTGTGATTGTGAACCGGAATGGCACAAAAGTGTATGAAGCTAGCAATTACAACAACAGCGAACTGATATTTTCAGGCGCTGGAGATGCCCGTTATGAGTTTAAGGGCAAACCAGCACCCTCACAGTCTTTCCTTCCGCAGGGTACCTATTTTTACGTAATAGATTACAAAGACGGTGCAAACAGAAAGAGGCATACCGGATATTTCGTTTTAAAGTTCTAAGCCTTTTGCAAAGACTGAGGAATCAATTTCCCTGTCTGGCTGATCCTGAAAGATAGTTATCTTTTTATCAGCCTGACAGGGATTTTTTTATTAGTGAATATCGAATACAGACTTAGGACACCATTTAGTAAAAACGCTGTTCACTACGGATTACGCAATTAGTTTCTTCAGCTTTAAAATGACACAATTTAAACAGATTGCAAAAAATTAAATTGCGTACAATATTTATCTTTGACCGATGGAAAAGAGAACAGGAAAAGGAATGGAGAATCAGTTGCCGGGTTTGGATAGTCAGGTCTGTTTTTCTGTATATGCTCTTTCAAGGCAAATTACTCAGCATTACAGGCCAATCTTGGATGAACTGGATATTACATATCCGCAATATCTCACTTTGCTCGTTTTATGGGAAAAGGAAAGGCAAAGTGTCAATCAGCTTGGAGAGAAGCTATACCTTGATTCGGGTACTCTCACTCCTATGCTAAAAAGGCTGGAACAAAAGGGCCTGATTAAAAGAGAGAGAAGTATCAGGGATGAAAGAGTTGTTGAAATATCTCTATCTGAAAAAGGCAGCCAGCTACGTCACCTCGCATGTGCTATCCCGCAAAAGCTTCTTGCTTCTTTGAATATTACCAGAGAGGAACTTTCTCAATTACACCTTATAGTAAACAAGATCCTGGGCCAGACACGGCAATCATAACAAAGGAATTTATTATTGACATATATGAAAACGTTGTATTCAGCAGTTGCAACTGCAAATGGAGGCCGGAACGGCCATGTTAAATCTGATAACGGGGTTTTGGACCTTCAAGTGAGGGCACCCAGAGCACTGGGCGGAGCTAATGATGACTATACTAACCCCGAGCAATTATTTGCAGCTGGTTATTCCGCCTGCTTTGACAGCGCACTGAGCCTGGTTATAAAAAATCAAAAGATAAAAGCCGGCGAAACGTCTGTAACAGCAACGGTAAGTATCGGCCAGCTCGACAACGGCGGATATGGTCTGGCAGTCGAACTCCACGCTAATATCCCGGGAGTATCTGAGCAGGAGGCAAAAGAATTAATAGAAAAGGCTCATCAGGTTTGCCCGTACTCTAATGCCACCAGGGGAAATATTGAGGTTAAGCTTACGGTAAGTACCAACTAAAACATGTAAGAGACTGCATTTTAGCAGTCTCTTACATGTTTTTCCGGATTCTTTATTCAGCTAATTCTGCGACCATGCAAAAACTGCTGGTACTAGTCTACGGGGTTCACATACTTTGAAATCTTCGAATAAAGCTCCCTGGGGGTAAAGGGTTTGCCCACATAGTCGTTAAATCCAACAAAAAATGCTTTGTCCCGGTGATCCACCATCACTGATGCTGTTAAGGCAATTATAGGCAGCTTCTGATATTTTTCATCAGTGAGCTCCCTTATTTTTTTCGTAGCCTCATATCCGTCCATTACAGGCATCTGAAGATCCATCAATATAACAGAATAATGATGCTGCTGTACCATATTCAATGCCTGAAGTCCATTTTCAACTACATCGCATTCTACATCCCAGTGCTTCAAAAACTGCCGGGCGACTAACACATTAATCTTGTTATCCTCCGCAATAAGAACTTTTACACCCTTGAATGATTTGAACTCAACCTGCTCCGTAAGGATCTTCTCGTCGAACGGATGCTTATCACTGCTGTCCAGGCGTAAGGTAAAATAGAATCTGGCTCCTTTGCCTTCCTCGCTTTCCAGGTAGATCTGACTTCCCATCAGCTGCAGAAGCCGCTTTGTTATTGCAAGACCGAGTCCGGTGCCGCCATAATTACGGGTGATATCTACACTCGCCTGGGAAAATGATTCAAAAATCTTCTCTTGTTTATCGGGGCGGATACCGATACCGGTATCACGAATTTCAATTTCAACTACAGTATCTGTAGTATTCCGGCTGATAAGATGAGCTGCGATTGTTACCTTGCCCTGGTTTGTAAATTTAACAGCGTTACTGATCAGATTGTTTAACACCTGCCCGAGGCGAACAGGATCCCCTTTTACCATGGGAGGAAGGTCATCGTCAAGAAGCAGTTTTAATCCAATCGCTTTTTCTGCAGCCTTCTCCTGAAAAGCTGCTTTAATATTACTGATCAATCCTGCTATACTAAAATCTACGTTTTCAAATTCAAGCTTGCCAGCTTCTATCTTATTAAAATCAAGAATATCGTTAATGAGAACGAGAAGATGCTCTGCTGAAAATTTAAGTATGTTAAGAGATTCAGTCTGATCCGGCCGGGGATCTTTAAGTAATAAATGTGTAAATCCAATCACGGCATTCAGGGGGGTCCTGATTTCATGGCTCATGGTCGAAAGGAAAAGAGATTCCATTCTCGCAGCATTTTCGGCTTCCTCCCGTGCTCTTATCAAAGCCTCCCTGGTTTTCACATAGTCGGTAATTATTTCGGTAAAGATGATGATCCCCCCGATCTGGCCAGACTCATTATACCAGGGCCTTATCTCATATCTTATCCACTCCCGCTTACCGGAACCCATAAATTCATCTTCATCACACTTTACTACTTCTCCGCTTAATCCCCTCCGGTGTGCGTCTTTCCATCGCTGTGGAATCCAACTAAACAATTCGTAATGATTTTTTCCTGAAACGTCACGGTCTGGCGCTCCATACAAAGAGATCCATAGATTGCTGGCCTCTATGTAATTCATATTGTGATCAAGCATAGCTACTGCTACAGGACAATATCTTATAAAATTTCTGAGTTGTTCCCTGCTGTGTCTTATGCTTAATTCTGCTTCATAACTTTTTGCCTCCGCTGCCTTTTGCTTTGTAATATCAACATGACATCCAACTGCTCTTAACGGCTCACCCTCAATACCCCATTCTACTACCTTTCCCAAGGTTAAAAGATAGATATATGATCCATTCTTGTGACGGTACCGGCCCTCCACCGTAAACTTTATTTCTCCCCGGGATTGTACATGCTCTTTAAAAGCTAGATTTACGCCTTCTTTATCATCAGGATGTATCAGGTTCTTCCAGGCGTCAAGAGAATTTTCAACTTCATAGTCCTGATATCCCATCATTGCCTTAAAAGCAGGAGTCATGTAAATAACGTTACTCCTGAGATCCCAATCGAAATAGCCGGCCAATGAATCTTCGACAATTGTTTTATACAACAGGTCCATAAAAAGAGAAAACTTGTGCGTTTGCAGCGTGTACGTATGTTTTTGTAACCCCGATATTTACACGCCAAGATAGTAATATATGTTAAAACAACCGGTTCAGGAGCCACTGATGACACGAAAAGCCACGTTGCGATGAGCGCGATCATAAGCGCCTAAACCACATCATGTTTAAAACAAACAACCAAGAAGGATAGTTTTGAATGAATGAATATTCCTGTCCCCCTATCCACTCAAATGCACTAAAACATTTACCCTTTACAGTCTGCAAAGTTTTCTATCTTTAAATATGCAGATCGGCAAACGAATTATTCTCCTGATTTTAATGCTTACTTTCTCTTTTACGGGTCAATCTCAGGACATAAAATCCCTGATAACAGAGGGGAACCAATTGAATGCAAGCGGAGACTTTAAGGGCGCTATAAACCAATATGAATCGGCTTTAGCCATAGAACCAAACAATATTACAGTTAAATACAATCTTGCTTTTTCGCTGGAAGCAGCGGGACGGGGAAGGGAATCAATTCCTTATCTCGAAGATGTGGTAAGGTCGGATGCATCGAAAACAATTATTACCAGTTCATACCAGCTTTTGGGGGGAATCTACGACCAGCAGGGGCTTACCAGGCAATCAATTGACAGCTACTTAAATGGTCTCAGGATTGCCCCGGCAGACCATCATCTCCTTTACGGGCTCGGGCTTGTTTATTTTCGAAGCCGGCGGTATGATGAAGCTGAAAAGGCAGCTGTCAAAGCATTTGCATCGGACCGTGAACACGCGGCGACTATACGGCTTTATTCATTAGTCTCTTTTCATCAGAATAAACGGGCTCAGGCATTACTTGGTCTTTGTACGCTTCTCTTACTCGAACCCAGAGGGCCTCACGCGGAAGAAGCATACAACAACATTCAAAGCATCCTGAGAGGGGGGACTTTGAAACAAGAGCCGGGAATAAAGCTCCCAAAGCTGGATTCCGAAGCGATCGCTTTTAACCAGATAATCCGGTCTGCGGTACAGATTGCAGCTAACAAACCGGTTAAAAAACCAGACCTGTTTACGGAACAGTTACAGTCAATTTTTTCTATGATGGGAGAATATTCTGAAAAGCAACAAAAGAGTTCTTTTTTCACTACAGAGATAGTGCCCTTCTTCCATAAGCTCAGCCAGTCTCCCGATCTCATTACTTATTCGTACTACATCAGGCAGAAGACAGATAAAAATGCGGCAACCTGGCTTACTGCTCACGGTCAGCAGACAGAACAGCTAAAGGATTGGATAGCAAAGTATGAAAAAGGGAATTGAGTATCTCCCATATGAAAGGAAAAAAGTATAACTCGCCGGCGAAGAGTAATTTTCTGACTCTGAAAGTATCAAGGCCATTAAAAATTACCGTTTTATATGTTACGGTTAGCATAATCTGGATTTTAACCAGTGATCCGCTAGTCAGCGTCCTCGCACAGAAGGGAATTTCACTTCAGGCACTAAATTCAGGAAAAGGTATTTTTTTTATCCTTCTTACGGGCTGGCTTCTTTTTGTTACTATAAAAAAACAGTATGTCTCCTTACAGGAATTACACGAAAGCGACCAATGCCTGAAACAGGAACTCGAAAATAAAATTATAATTATACAGAGATCTCTCGCGGAAAACAAGAGGCTTGCCGATGTAATAGACCGCATTAATAACATCGTTATTATAACCAACAGCGAGGGATTGATAACTTGGGTGAACCGTGCATTTGAAAAATTCACAGGGTATTCTTTTGAAGAAGCCAGAGGAAAAAAACCTGACTTCCTTCATGGAACTGGCTCCGGAATGGAAGAACTGAACAATTCACAACCATGGGATAATAAAGATTTTTTTAGCATGGAGGCCCTCCACTATACTAAACAGGGGGAAGAATATTGGGTTAAAATAAATGTCACTTCTGTATACAATTCTCAGAGCACTGTGGAGAGTTTCATTTTAGTTCATGATATCATCACAGAGCAAAAAATAAGAGAAGAGAAAATAAAAGAGCAAAACAACATACTCAGGAAAATCGCATGGGCCAACTCTCACGCTATCAGGAAATCTGTGGCATCGATCCTGGGACTTACCTATCTGATCAAAGAATCGCAAAGCCCGTATGAGCTTGCCGAATTGAATAATCTTCTTGAACAAAGTGCGACAGACCTTGATTCTGCCATCAGAATAATTGCTAAAGATATTAATACCGGAGAAAATGACACTCCCCCGAACATAATGGCTTAAGACTAAAACTTTTCTTTAATGATGTAAAACTTATGCCTGCATGAGCCACACGCATATCTCTTTACCGGCTTTCGGAACAAAATCATTTTAATGAACCATTGCCTTTTAATTCTTGCTGTTAAAGGAAGTCCGCAAAATGGACATATTAACAGAGAATCACCTTTCTTTTCTACTTTAACTCCTGACATCGAATCCACCCTATTATAATTGGTTTTTGCAATGTCCAAAAATAAGATCTTTTAGCCTTAATCTGAAATACGAAATCTTATTCTTCGGAAACGAACAACATCAAAAACATTGCAGTTGACCAGACAGCGCTTCCTGGTAGGTTAAGGGGCTGGCTGATTCAGCCGGGCTTACTGTGTAAACTGCGGTCTCTGCATAGCGCGATGCAACAACAATAGTTGTGTCTTCAGAATGGCCGGTAAACATTGAATGAACTAAATCGGGACAATTATTATTCTCGGACAAATGAGAAAGCAGAAGGTGACGCAATTGGGGAGACCGGTAAGAAATAAAAAGCTCCAGCGCCTGTTTGTTGGAAAGATGCCCCATCCCTCCTCTTATTCTTTGTTTCAGAAAATATGGATAACTGCTTTGGTCAAGCATCGCTTCATCGTAATTAGCTTCCAGAAAAGCGGCATGACATCTTCCGAACTGTTTTATAACATGCTCACATGGTCTGCCGATATCAGTAAAAATGCCCACATTCAGGTCGTTATAGCTTACTATAAAACTATGAGGCTCTGACGCATCATGATACTTCGGAAAGGCCAGGATACGGAGCTTACCTATCTCGGTATACGTATGCGGACTGAATGAGAATATCAGGTGGTTGGGAATTGACAGGCCACCACGCTGGAGGGTTCGCTGGGTAATATAAACAGGCAGATTATATTTTTTTGAGAGAACAGGAATCCCTTTTATATGATCGGAGTGCTCATGCGATACAAATACAGCCCTGACTTTATCCATAGAAAGCCCCAGCTTTTTCATTCTTCTTTCAGTTTCACGACAGGATATACCAGCATCAATTAGAATCGCCTCCTGCCTGTTCCCTACATAATAACAATTTCCGTTGCTGCCTGAGTTTAAAGATGTGATAAAAAGCTCCATGATCCCCCTCCGGTATAAAGATACCAAGTTAAATACAAAACTCCTCAACTGAAAATAAAAACCGTGTATACCTCACGCAAAACAGTGATGAGAATCATTTAACATAGTGTAGATTTTACACTATGTTTTCTTACCTTTAAAAATAAAAATAAACAATTATGATACTTATTGCAGACGGAGGATCTACCAAAACACATTGGATCACTACTGATTCAAGTATTGATTTTCATTCTGAAGGCTATAATCCATATTATGTGGATGAGGACTATATTGTCGCATCTCTTAGTAAAAGCCTTCCACAAAACTTTAATCCGGAAGATGTTACGGAGTTATACTTCTATGGTGCGGGGGTGCACAATGAAGAAAAAGCAGCAATTCTGAAAAATGCATTCAGAAAGATTTTCAGTAAAGCACAAATTGAAATTGATCATGATCTGCTGGCGGCATGCCGTGCGCTTCTGGGCAATAATCCAGGCTTTGCTGCAATCCTGGGAACAGGCACCAATACCTGCCTCTATAATGGTAAAGACATTGCTCTTAATATTGACTCTGCTGCTTATATACTTGGAGATGAAGGAAGTGGCTGTTATATGGGAAAAAGGCTTCTTAAGGATATTATCCGGGATACTGTTCCGCCTGAAATTAAAGAGAGATTTAATAAGATGTACCATCTCAGCAGCCATGAGATCATGGACAACATCTATACAAAACCGCTGGCAAACCGTTTCTGCGCAGGGTTCGTCAAATTCTTTGACAACAACATGGACAATGAATATTGCCGGAACCTGATCCGGTCTTCGTTTACGGATTTCTTTCAGGAACTCGTTGCTCTTTACCCTGGTTATCAGGAACTCCGGTTTAATTGTATCGGTTCAGTTGGATTTTACTTCAAGGATATATTAACATCTGTTGCGGCTGAATTTGGAATGGAAGTGGGACTGATTCTCCAGTCTCCTATAAGCGGACTAAGGGAGTTCCATGCCCAAAAGGCCCACATGATACAAGAATAATATTGAATAATGAGGGGCCTGTATGAAAACAAAGCCCCTCATTACATCATTATAGCGTACATCCGATACGCCGGCTCAGCACGGGCGCTGCCTGTCATCTTTTGTTCTTTTGAAGATCAAAGAGAAGTTCCGGCTCATTCGTTGTAATCACATCTGCCCCGGCCGCCAGCAAGGCTTTCAAATCTCCGATATCATTAACTGTCCAGAAGTTAGTTGATATACCAGCTTCTCGGGCATCCTTTACTATCCCCGGATTATTCTTAAAAGCGCTAAAATGATAATCCAGACCATCAATTTTATCCGCCTTTAACTCCAAAGGTGTTTTGCCTCCGGCCAGAAAGGCAAGTTTTGCCGCTGGGTCCAATTGCCTGACCCTCTTTAGACAATCATAGCTGAAACTGATATAGTCTACCCAAGCCTGTGCTTTCATAGCATGGACCATTGCCACCACTTTGTCAGTAAGGGCCAGTGTCCTCTCCGGACTGATAACCGAAGGCTTAATTTCCAGGATCAGTTTCGTTTTATTTTGGGCCATTCCTTCTTTTAGATAGGCCGCAAGAGTAGGCAGATATTCTGAATTTGATAGCCTTAATTTTGCCAGGTCCGAAGATTTGGTTTTCTCAATCCTAACTCCGTTCAGATCGGGATCATGATGAATGAACAAAACAGAGTCCTCTGACATATGAACGTCAAACTCGGCCCCTTCACAGCCCATTTCAATTGCCTTTCGTAAGGCGCCGATCGAATTCTCAGCCTCCCCAGTGTTCTTCCAGGCTCCCCTGTGCGCAATTACTTTATTATGTAAAAACTGATCTCTTACCAGAATAAAGTCGCACTGCCTGCGCCCCAGGCTCACACTTATCTCATACTTATAACCGGAATTCTGAGGCAGGTTGTTTTTCTTTAGCTTTAACACGTTATTCCGGTCTAGCATAAACAGGCCGGAGGTGTCTTCCACAATGCTGCCTCTACCCTCTGCATTATCTACTGACACAACTTTACCAATCTCTCTGCCTTTGACCGGAATGGTATAGCTGTCCAGCGCAAAAGGATTGGGACGATCCTGACCTTTACATGTAAATATCGCTGCCATTGCTATTATTATATGGAGCATTCTGCTGACTAAGACCCGCATTCTTTCAGGAAATGTAACTCTGTTCAAATTATACAGAAAAGACTATACAAAGTTCAACCAATTGCTTTGCTCTGAATAGTTTTCAATGATCTTAACTGAATTATCGAATTGGAAGGAACTGGCAAGTGCTGTAACTTCCTGTCTTACGGTCACAATGCAGTTATCGATTAAATCCTGACGGAATCCCTTTTCACCAAGCTCCAAAACGTATCCAAGAGACACAACGCGTGCTATAATTTTACCAAGATCGACAAGCTTCCTTTGAGAGAGGGAAGCATTAAGTGCAAAATTCAGGCTCGGTTTAAAATGCGATACCGGTTTAGCAGTAATTTCGAGAGAACTTAGAAACTCATACAGATTAGATTCCTTCTTCTTTTTCATCAATCGTGTAACGGTTTCCGCGATCTGCGAATATAACATTTCATTAGACCCTTCAAAGATCTGGAACGGACGGCTGTCCATTATTCCTCTGCCTCCGATATGGCTGATCCTGTATCCATTAGCACCTGAAAGCTGAACATTGAGTTGTGCCGATTCCTGCATCAGATCAGTCACAACTGCCTTCATGCTATTCGCTTCAACACCCTCTGTCGCTAAATTATGCTCGATTCCGCTTATTTGGCTACTTCTCGCACACATAGCAGAACAAATGGTATAAGCAGACTGTATCCGCGACAACTGGAATTGAATCTGATCCATTGCAAGAAGGTTACCTGCGCCAACTACGCGGTTAGTACAATGAGTAGTTGCCTCGTCAAGCATACGCTTAATGAACCCCATCCCCATCCCCGGGAATTGCATCCGGCTTCGGTGAAGGATATCAAGCATCATTTTAATACCGGTAGATTCCGGCTGAAGCTTATAATTGGCCGGCACTTCCAGATCCAGCTTGTTTAGCCCGTAAGGAATCATATACAGACCCAGATTATCATAGTATTCTTCTACCACTACTTTCTGACCAGGCTGCTCATTATCGGCAATAAAGAAGTCAATATCACGGCTTAGTTCGCCATCCGCGTTTTCCTTCCTGCAGGCAATCAGCCAATAATCTGCCATACCGGTCAAGCCTTGCCAGTGTTTGGTACCCTTTATCGAGAATCCGTTTGCTATTTCCTTGTTAAAGGTTTTCATATTAAGAGCATCGCTTCCATAATCAGGTTCCGTTATCATGAGTCCTCCCATATTCTGGCTTTCCAGGAAACGGCGGAATATCCCTTCCTTTACCTCGCTTTGGGCATACTTTGCAACAGGCTCAAGGAAAAGCGCTATGTTAATTCCGAAGATCAACGAAAGAGAGAGTGATTCATAAGAAGCAGCGGACAGAAGACCCAGGCATTCCTTAACGATGCTTCCCCGGCCACCATATTGCGCAGGTACAGCTACCGACAAGGGCTTCTTCAGCATAATCTCATGCATAATCTGATAAGGCAACCCCCGGTCTAAACTCAACTTATTGATGTCTTCTTTTTCCCGAAACAAGTGTTTTAATGTTTCCTCAAAATCCTTAATAAAATCCGGGAAAGAAAGCGGAGCGAATGTCATATAGAAAATATACTTTGAACTTTTGAACGTGTATTATTAAAATAAATGAACTCCCGCAGCAAACTGCGGGGAGGACAAGATAATAAAAAACGTGATAGTTTTCGCAGGAAAACTCATCAGTATCTGAATCCGTCCTACCGGACCAGAAAACTCCGGATCTTTATCAATTGATTAAGAGCGCTTTGAATGGCGATGAAAAGTATACAAGGCCTGATGATATTCAGTTGAACAGTAAATACACGTTCTGCAATGGCCATGGTATCTCCGCGCTTCCTTCACCGCATCCTCAACATTATCAAAATAGCCTAAAAAAGTTCTACTCATCGGCATGAAACAGCACCCTTCTTTGTGGACTTCATACGCTCCGTCGTACTGCCGGTTATTATTTACATAGTAGAATGACATAATGGTTTATATTAATAGTTAGAAAACAAATTATCTCTACTTAATTAAATGCTAAAAACAGAGAAATTGTTCTAAAAAAGTGCATAGTTCCCGATCTTTTTTTTTAATTCGAATGCAAAACAAACCATCTAATTATCAAACACATAAACACTTCCCATCTCGATACATCAACAATTCCTAAGTAAACAAAAAACAATGAGCCCTAATATGATTATTCCCCAAATGACACTCGTCCAAATAAATAGCTTTTCTGCACGGTCAAGAGGAACAAATTCAAAAGCATCTTCCGCAGGCTCATCTTCCTCCAATACAGGCAGATCTATTTCTTTCTCGTCTTTAATTTTAACGCTGGTCATTACTTAAGAACAAGTTTAATAATTGCAAAGAATTAAAAAAGTGATTCTTGTCACAATATAGAAAGCCAGTTTGCTTCTTAAGATAAAATCGTTGTGAAACACAGTATAAAAGTAACCCTGGGATTCTTCACTATAGAGACGGGCGCAATAGATAAAGTTGTTGAGATGCTCAACATTATGTTGTATAGAAATTAACCAACGAATAACCCGACCATCAGAACAAGCCGCACAAACACCTATTTATCAACAAATTACTCAAAAATCTATTTTTGGCACGAATTTACTGTATAGACATACATAACTAAATTAAAATATATCATTTATGAAAAAAATAATCTTGTCGGTTGCCTTTGCCGCAACTATGGGAATCACAACAATTAAAGCTCAAACACAGGACAGCACTGCTTCAGACAATGCAGCTGCTTCACAAACTGCCGCTGCTACAGGCGACGTAGTACAAGCAGTTTCGCAGTCGGGATATAATAGCGTATTAACTTCTGCCATTAAAACAGCTGGCCTCGAGAGCACATTGAACACAGGCGGGCCATATACGATCTTTGCACCGTCTGACCAGGCGTTTTCCGGAGTAACACAGATGGATAGCCTTCTGAAAGATCCGGAGAAGCTAACCCCAGCACTACGTGGCCATGTTGTGAATGGAAAATATACAAAGGCCGATATAATCAAAGCTTTGACTGATGGTAAAGGTACCGCAACCCTTAATACAATTGACGGGGGAACGCTCACCCTTAAAGTGAACGCAAGCAAGAACCTGGAATTGTCAGACGCATCTGGCAACACCGCTCTTGTCACCGTATTTGATCTGCAGGGCACAAATGGGGTAGCACATGTTATTAACAACGTATTGCTTCCCAAACAGTAAACTCTTATTCTCTATACATAGAAGGTCTCCGTTGTTTCGGGGGCCTTTTTTTGTCTTATCAATTCAAATTCAGTTTATCAGCTCAGCTCAAACAAACAGGCAGGCGAAAACGATATAATGAGAAGATTATCAAATAACAAGACTAATTAATTATCTGCTTTTCTAAAATATAGATATATTTATAAAAACTCACTTTGTCCGGCCCATGAATAATAGAGCGAGTCTGAGCAGCGATCAGTTACTAAAAATTCTATCTCTGTCTGAAAATGCAACCGCTATATACACTACAGAGAAATTGTACATCGAAGCTGCCAGCGATGCTATGATACGCCTTTGGGGAAAAGACCACAGCATAATCGGAAAGATGCTGGAAGAAGCAGTTCCGGAACTCCAGGACCAGGCGTTCATTCCTATTCTTCGTAATGTTTGGAGAACAGGGGCTATTTATCAGTCCAAAAACACCCCTACAAGACTTAAGACAAATGGAAACATACAGACTTTCTATTTCGATTTCACCTTTCAGCCTGTTAAAAATCCTGAAGGCGAAGTTTACTGTATACTTCACACCACAACAGACGTTACTGAAAGGAATCAGCAAAAGCAACTGATCAAAGAGGGACTTCTCAGAGAACAAACTTTAAACGACGAGCTTTCCGCGTCCAATCATGAACTAGCGTCCATAAATGAAGAACTGACAGCTATAAATGAAGAGCTGCAAGACTCGTACGAGCATTTACAGGTCCTGAACAGAAGCCTTGCGCAGAGTGAAATTCGCTTCCGTACACTGGTAAAGGAAGCACCTGTTGCTATTTGCGTATTTAGCGGACAGGATCTCATTATTGAGATCGCAAACGATAAGATGCTCAATATATGGGGGCGCACGAATGAAGTCATTGGAAAACCGTTAGTACAGGCCAGACCCGAAATATCTAACCATCCATATTTACAAGTCCTTAAAGACGTATACATTTCAGGCGAAACCTACCACGGACGTGATATTAAAAGCGTGGTCATACGCGATGGCAAACTGCAGGACAGATTCTTCGACATTGTTATTCAGCCTGTAGCAGATGAGTATGGCTCGGTACAAAGGATTATGTCTGTAGTTACAGACGTGACAGAGCCTCTGAAGGCCAAAATGGAACTCGAACGGGTTCTTGAACAAATTCAGCTTGCAAAAGAGGCCGGGGAGCTTGGGATGTTTGACCTGAACGTAAAAACAGGCAATCTTGAGTGGGATGATCGTTGCCGGAAGCTATTTGGCATAAACGATACACGTACCGTTTCCTTTGAGCAGGACTTTGTAGCCGGGCTGCATGAAGAAGACCGGAAAAGAGTACTGGAAACAATCAGTATCAGCTACAATAAAAGCATAAATAATGGAGGGTATGATACTGTCTACCGGACTATCGGTGCTGATGATAAGCTATTGCGCTGGGTGAAGGCCAAAGGAAAGGTCTTTTTCAACGAAAACGACGAAGCAACACGTTTTATTGGTACAGTGCAGGATGTCACAAGTCAGATGTCCGCGACTAAAGCACTTCAGGAGGCGGAAGAAATGCTAAGACTGTCTATTGATGCTGCCAAACTAGGCACCTGGCATCTCGACCTTGGCAATAACGTCTATACATTTTCGGCAAAATTAAAAGAACTGTTTGGCTTTTCAAATGATGAGGACGTCACTTATGAAGATCTGGTTAATCAGATCTTGCCAGAGGAACGCGCAAAAGTGGAAGCTGCCATAAACTCCACATTATTGAAAGGAGAAAGTTACAGTATTGAATATCCCTTAAATAATCATAGGGAACAGAAACGTCACTGGTTACGCGCTATAGGAAAAATGCACTTTGATTCCGATCATAAACCAACTCATTTTGCGGGTGTGGCGATGGATATTACCGAACAAAAGCTGGAAGAACAACGAAAAAACGACTTTATCGGAATGGTCAGCCATGAACTTAAAACACCTTTGACTTCGCTTAAAGCTTATGTTCAAATGCTGCTGGGAAAGGCGAAGAAACAAAATGATGCTTTCGTTACAGTTTCACTGGAAAAAGTGCATATTCAGATCAACAAAATGACATCAATGATTAACAGCTTTCTCAATGTCTCGAGACTGGAAGCTGGAAAGATGGATTTGAACAAACAGCATTTCGACCTTAATAAGCTGGTTAATGAGATCATTGAAGAGACAAAGCTGATCAATCACTCACATATCCTCAATTTTATTCCCGATGGTTCTTTACCGGTATATGCAGACCGGGACAAAATCGGGCAGGTAATATCCAATCTGATCAACAATGCAATTAAGTACTCTCCAAACAACACGGAGATAGAAGTAAGAGCAGAGAAGGCAGAAGCCTGCCATGCGCGGGTTAGCGTGAAGGACCAGGGCATTGGAATTGCTCCGAAAGACGCGGAGAAGTTGTTTGAAAGATTCTATCGGATCCAAAATAGCCGCACTCAAACCATCGCAGGATTTGGTATTGGTTTATATTTATGCTCTGAAATTATAAAACGACACGAGGGAAAGATCTGGGTAGAAAGCGCAGCAGAGAAAGGCTCAACGTTCTTTTTCAGTCTGCCGTCTGATAAAGAAAAGTTCAACGACTACACGCATTAATACTAGCCGGGTAGCCCTGTGGATTGACTGTAGAAAAACTGGACCGATTTAATTCTATTATTAAAGTGTATAAAAAACAAAGGCTAGCTGTAAAAGAGCTAACCGTCTTTGCCCTTGCCAGGGGGCACTTTCTATGATATGGCATACTATATAAACAAGATTCGGAGTAGAATAGTTTAAGCGAGATAAAAAAACATCAAAACAAGTTCTTATAGCCTTGCATCTACCTGCTGCCGGGCAAGAAGCCCCTTCGTATCAAAGATTACTCCATTCTTACGTCTTACCTGATCATAGTCAAAGTTGCGAAACTCATCATGAGCGACAGCTATAATCACTGCCTGATATCCGACAGAAGGATCTGGCTCTTTCAGAATTTGTATCCCATATTCATTCCCTACCTCCTCTTTGTTTGCTTTAGGATCATAGACATCAACTTCCAGCCCAAACTGTCGCAACTCCCTGAAAATATCTATTACGCGAGTATTCCTTACATCTGAGCAATTCTCTTTAAATGTAATGCCCATTATCAGTGCCCTGGCTCCTTTAATCTTATGGTCCTTGGCAATCATAAGCTTTACTACCTTATTTGCAACGAACTGCCCCATCATATCGTTCACCCTTCGACCGGAAAGGATTACCTGAGGATGATAGCCAAGAGATTGAGCTTTGTGTGCCAGGTAATAGGGATCTACCCCGATGCAATGGCCGCCGACAAGACCAGGCTTATATTTTAAAAAATTCCATTTTGTCCCCGCAGCTTCTATTACGTCTGCTGTATCAATCCCAATGCGGTCAAAAATCAGTGACAACTCATTGACAAATGAGATATTAAGATCACGCTGCGCATTTTCTATTGCCTTGGATGCCTCGGCTACCTTTATGCTTGGAGCAAGATGAGTCCCCGCTTGAATGATCGAACGATAAAGATTGTCAACACGTAATGCAGCCCCTGGAGTGGAACCGCTTGTTACTTTCACAATCTTCGTCAAGGTATTGATTTTATCGCCCGGATTGATTCTTTCAGGAGAATAACCCGCAAAAAAATCAATATTGAATTTGAGCCCCGATGCCGCCTCCAGAACAGGAACACAGTCATCCTCCGTGCATCCTGGATAAACTGTTGATTCATAAACAACAAGATCTCCCCTTTTTAATATTCCGCCGATCATGGCCGTAGCTTCAAGTAAGGGTTTAAGATCGGGAGCTTTAAATTGGTCTACAGGAGTTGGCACAGTAACTATGAACATATTACAATCACCTAACTTCTCCTTGTCTGATGTAAGAACGAGACCGCAGTCCCCCTCTCCCCCGCCGGCGACGATACAATCTTTCAGGTCTGACGCACTTACTTCTCCTGTATGGTCGAAGCCCTGGTTCAGGTCACAAACTCTGTCTCTCTTTATATCAAAGCCTATCACCTGATACTTTTTACTAAACTCAACTGCCAGCGGTAAGCCAACATAACCTAACCCTATTACCGCGATCCTCACCTTATCAATTGCAGGAATAATTCCCATCTGATCCATGAGTGTAAAGTAAGGGAGAAATGACGAAATTTAAAAAGAAGAAATCGAAGTTGAGCTAATTTGCTCAAATAACGGAAACCGCAAGGACGCGTTAAGACACTTGGATCCTACTGCACGCAGATATCAGGAAAAAACTATTAATACAGGAGAATATTAGCTTTCATATTCCCAAACGAAGTAAACTACACAGGCCGAAAAGAGGAAAAATTCAATCATACACTTATCATATTCTCAAATGTAATATTTATGTCACTTAATATCAATATTTACACTGATGTATTTTACATGTAACCTTTTGCTTTTCAACACCTGTAGCTCCTGCCTGTTTCAGGATCTGAAACCCTGACCTTGAGACAACGCCCGCGACTTACCAGATCTCTCCTCTTTTGAATAAAGAAAGGTGAAACTATCTTCGAATGCAGGCTGGTCGCAATTACTCAAACAAAGAGGTTTCTTACCGCTCTAATTATCACGTGATCCAGATCGAAAGAAGAAGTCAGAAAATTAAATTCTCTGTCTGTGGAGGAGAGTAGCCGGGAAAGATTTAGTAATCAGGAATATCCTGCCCGGGATTTAGAAGAAGACAAAGGCAAAAGGCTTAAAATGAAAAGGGCCCCAATTGCAGGAGCCCTTTTCTCTATTCAAATTGATTCTTTATCGAATATCCGAGATCTTTTAATGTCTTCTCCCGTCTAAACAATTCAAGATCCGATGTCATCATATCCTTTATAAGCATCGGGAGGTCATATTTGGGTTTCCATCCTAACTTGCTCATAGACTTAGAAGGATCTCCTATTAAGAGTTCCACTTCGGTAGGCCTGAAATATCGCGGATCTACAGAAACAACTTCTGTGCCTGCCACCAGCTGGTAATCACGATGACTGCAGCTGACAACATATCCCTTTTCGTCAACGCCTTCTCCTTTAAACTCCACTTCAATGCCCGCTTCTGAGAAAGCCATTTTCACAAAATCACGTACAGTCGTTGTAATACCGGTAGCGATAACAAAATCCTCTGGTGTATCCTGCTGCAGGATAAGATACATCGCTTCTACATAATCCTTAGCATGTCCCCAATCGCGCTTTGCATCAAGATTTCCAAGGTACAAACATGATTGCATTTTCAATGCAATCTTTGACACTCCTCTTGTAATTTTTCGTGTCACGAACGTTTCTCCACGTAAGGGGCTCTCATGATTAAAAAGAATGCCATTGCAGGCATACATATCATAAGCTTCCCTGTAGTTCACCGT
The DNA here is from genome assembly GCF_003130405.1 of Pararcticibacter amylolyticus. GTDB lineage: Bacteria > Bacteroidota > Bacteroidia > Sphingobacteriales > Sphingobacteriaceae > Arcticibacter > Arcticibacter amylolyticus. The sequence continues at coordinate 50,926 of NZ_QEAS01000019.1, read as the reverse complement.
AATCCAATACCCGTACAGCTTGGCTACAGCGTAAGGTGACCGCGGATAAAACGGGGTTTTTTCTGATTGAGGGACTTCCTGAACAAGCCCGTATAACTCAGAAGTTGAAGCCTGGTATATTCTTGTTTTCTTGGTAAGTCCAAGCAAGCGCACAGCTTCCAGTATTCTGAGTGTGCCTATGCCGTCGGCATTAGCTGTATACTCGGGAGTATCGAAACTCACCTTTACATGGCTCATTGCCCCTAGGTTATATATTTCGTCAGGTTGAACCTGCTGAATAATACGGATCAGGTTTGTTGAGTCTGTTAAATCGCCGTAATGCATCGTAAAACGTACATCCGTTTCGTGTGGATCCTGGTACAAATGATCAATCCTGTCGGTATTAAACAGAGAGCTTCTCCGCTTTATACCATGTACTTCATAACCTTTTGACAGCAGGAGTTCAGCCAGGTAAGCTCCATCCTGGCCTGTAATACCTGTAACGAGGGCCTTCTTTTTCATTAAGTGATTAATATGCCGCTAAAATAATAATTTGTTTCCTACAATAATAACCTTTAATCGCTGGCACAGGGGCATAGAGAATGGATTGCAAGGGCGATAAGGAAAGGTATATGGGGTTTACCCACTCTCCTGCCCCGGCCAGCATGTCTGGAATCCGGATTCTGCACTACTGCAGCGGTTCCTTTATGATATAATAATTACAACGGCAGGAGGGACAGAAATATCTCTTTATAGGCCTCTTGAAGAGAAATAGTTTTACAAACCATTCTCTATGAATTCGTGCTTTAAAGGGAATTCCGCACTGCGGGCACAAGGGTAGGATATATTGTTTGGATTTACTTTCGCTCATTTCAGATTAAATAAACTAATACGCCGGCTTCTTCTGAATCATTAAGGATTTCATCTCAATTCTATGTGAGGTGAAAGCAGTGTAATAATGTACAAATTGAATGCTTCGAAAAACATATCTCTTCAGAGTTCCGAGCCTGATAAATATCATTCCGTATTAATAAAATATTTCCTCACAGTATATACCCAACTCTTGAACGGAAACGTTGACTTCCTTTTTTTCTTTAATGAAAAGAAATTTACAACACCGTCGAAATCACTTCCCCTAGTATCTGTAATACAGGAATCGCCGTTACAAATTTACCTCCCCACGACCTTACATAACTCAGTTGATCTACAATTTCGCTCTTGAGATTCCATGGCAAAATAATCACATAATCCGGTTTCTCACTTTCCAGGACATCTTCACCCACAACAGGAATATGACTTGCCGGAAGCCATTTATTCTGTTTATAGGGGTTTGCATCTACCACGAAATCTACCAGATCTGCTTTAATCCCACAATAATTCAACAATGTGTTCCCTTTCGCAGCAGCGCCATACCCGGCGACCTTCTTGCCTGAAAGCTTCGCATTTATTATAAATGTGTTCAGTTCAAACTTTACTTTTTGTACTCTTTGTTGAAAGCCACTGTAGTAAGCCAGAGAATCTATGCCTTTATAAATTTCTTTTGCCAGCAATTGGTTAACCGCCGGAGCTATTTCTTTACTTAAGTCTTCTTTATGCTTAGCATAAATCCTTAGCGATCCACCGTGCGTAGGAATCTCCTCAACATCAAAAAGCTCGAGTCCCTGTGATTCAAAAATTCTCTTAACCGTAAAGAATGATAAATAGGAGAAATGCTCATGATAAATAGTATCGAACTGATTATTTTCAATCAACTGTACTATATGAGGAAACTCCATAGTTATAACACCGCTTTGCTTCAGTATAAGCTTCATTCCGGCCACAAAGTCTACTATATCCGGAACATGCGCAAGCACGTTATTCCCGATAAGCAAGTCAGCCTTTCTGCCTTCCTCTGCTAATTTTCCGGCTAAAGATCTTCCGAAAAATTCGGTGATTGTCTCTATTCCTTTAGATCTGGCAACCTCTGCTGTATTTGTAGTTGGCTCTATACCCAAAACCGGGATGTCCTGCTCTTTAAAATACTGGAGTAAATAGCCATCATTAGAGGCAATCTCTATTATCTGCGACCCCGAGTGAAAACCAAACCTCGACAACATTTTGCGGCTATAGGCCTCGGCATGCTTTAACCAACTTTTAGAATAAGATGAAAAGTAGACATACTGATCATCAAAGATTGTATCATGTTTCTTATACTCTGCGATTTGCACTAAAAAGCACTTACTGCAAGTGTAAACCTTCAGCGGATAAAACTCTTCCGGTTCCTCCAATTGCTCCTCACTAAGGAAAGAATTTGCCGCCGGAGAATTCACCAGATCAATGAATACGTCTTTAAGTTCTGATTGACAAAATCTGCAATGCATAGGATCTAATTTTTAGGTTCAAAAAGTTCAATTCTTATTTATTCAACCAGATCTCCGGCAGTAATCTCAGAAAGAGAGGGAAATAAATCCTGCGACTTGTAAAAATAGTCGTTCTGCTCCTGCCGAAGCCGGTCAATTAGCCGCCCTTTAGGCAGAATAATATCATCGTATGTAAGAACAGTATCTTTTTCAATATCTCTCTTTAACACGCATCCTTCGGCAACTCCAATAGGCAAAAGATTCTCTGATCTTGCGGCATCGGCATTTTCTGCCAGGCCATAAGTCATATAATGACCCAACCCGTCTATCGTTTCTCCCGCTTTTAAATGCATCTTAGCGGCGGCAACTACCTCTACCATGGGCGGACCTGCCGGAGCAAGCGTCGCATCATTAAACAATACAGCCCTGGCAACAGTATGAGGCACCTCAAAGTGACAAAGATGATAAGGAGTATAGAATAGATATAAAGGTCCTTCTCCTAGTTTGTACAAATTCAGATAATGCTTCTGAAGAGGATGATCATGCGTGCCAAGTACAAAGACTCCGGGGCCTGGTTCTGCTCCTACAACATAATCTACTATTCCCGGCCCTTCCTGTAGTTCGTCTGCAGAAAAAAGTTCGATAGCTTCTCTCAGTGGGGTGCCTGAAGGTAGGGAATAACCATGCATTCCTCTTTTGGCAACCTTCATTCCCGTTCCGTTTGCAACAATCGCCTGTTCAAAGGATATCTTGGTACCATCTGCAAAAGAGGAAACCATCTCCGGCTTTTGTCCCCATTTCTTTGCGAAACCTTCCTGGGTCGTAGGATTACGGTAAGGGTCGTGAAGACCCTTGATATTTCCGCATAGAACAGGTTTTACACCTAATGATTTTACAAATCTATACAGGTTCATTATTACCCCTGGCTGATCCCCATCGCTGTTGGTGTATATCACACCCTGACGGTCGGCGTATACCTTTAATATCGGCCCCACGGTACCATCCAGCTCCGCATCCATCAGAATCAGGTGCTTCTTGTTTTGTATGGCGCTGATTGCCACTCTGGCAGCATATTCAACAGCTCCCGTCACCTCAATGACCGCGTCGATTCCCTCAGCCTGGCATAACAAAAACGGGTCTTTGCAAATACTAAACTTCCCGGTTTGGATATTTTCCTCCAGGTTGTTCAGAGATGAGACCTCTTCGATATCGGTTATTCCCGCATCCTCATAGGCCTGTCTTGCCTTTTCAATACTACGGTTACAGATCGCCACTAATTCCATTCCCGGAACAAATCTGCATATCTGGAGAGCAATCCCTCTCCCCATAAATCCAGCACCAACCAAACCAACCCGGACAGGATTGCCTTCGCTGGCGCGCTTTTGTAAAGCTGTGTCTAAAATTATCATTCCTGATCTGCTAAGTGTTTATTATTCTGTTATCAAGCTTGAATTCTGGAAACTGAACAGAGGATGTGCCTGATCCTTTTCTGAAACCACAACAGGATTAAAGGGCCAGACAATACCAAACGCCGGATCATCCCAGCGATACCCTCTTTCGGCTGAAGGTGTATAAAACTGTGTTACATTGTAAGCCACATCTGTATTATCTTCAAGTGTGATAAAACCATGGGCGAAACCCTCCGGCACACACAGCATGCGGTAATCTTCTGCTCTCAGTTCAACGCCAATCCACTGTCTGAAAGTATCAGAACCTTCCCTAAGATCAACAATAACATCGTAGATTGACCCCCTTGTACACCTCACATACTTAACTTCTGAAAAGGGAGACAATTGCATATGCATGCCCCGCAAAGTCCCTTTAGCCTGATTGAAACTGAGATTCGCCTGAACAATATTTGCGTTGAGGCCATATTCTTCAAACTCTTTCTGGCAAAATGACCGGGCAAAAAACCCTCTGTCGTCTTCCAGTTTTTTAATATCAATGATAAATGCGCCTTCTAACTTGGTCCTTGTAAATAACATATACTGTTGGTTATATAACTTCCGTCTGGAGTTTGTCGTTATAATTAATTCTGTTGGAGGGGATCCACTGCAGATCCCCGTTAACCTGCTTGGTGTTAAGCAAGTGGCTAAGAGCTTTCAATCTCATCAAATGAGAGCTGCGAAACTCGGGATCCTTAAATTCCATTTCGCTTAATCCCAGATAAAGCTCTTCAATTGCTTGAGTTAAAGTATACAAAGGCTGATAATCTGGAGCAAGAGAGTTGAATAAACTAAAATCTACTCTGTACGATCTTTTGTCTGGAGCGGCGTTTTTGTTGACACTGACGCGGGTGCCCGGGATGCATGCAGAAACCGCCTCAGCCAGCTCCAGAACCTGAAAATTCCAAAGATTGCTGCCGGTGTTTAATGCCAGAAATTCCCCCCCGTTCACTGCCTCCCTGCCAACAGCCCATTCGATAGCCCGCGCCATATCTCTTACATGAATTAAAGGTCTCCACGGACTGCCATCACTCAGAATGTTAATTTCTCCTGAAGCCACGGCACCTGCGACAAAATCATTGAGGACTAAATCGAGTCTCAAGCGACTGCTCATACCACAAGCTGTTGCAAAGCGCAGGCAGGTAACAGTAAAATCCTGATCTGCCAGAGGATTAAGACCTTGCTCAGTAAACACTTTTGATCGCGCATATGCAGTAAGAGGATTAAGCTTAGAAGCTTCCGTCTTGGCCTCATCTTCAGCTGCGCCATACATACTGCAACTGGAAGCGAAAACAAATGCCCCAACACCTTCTTTCTTTGCAAGTTCTGCAATCCTCACACTCGACCTGTAATTGACATCCAGTGTCACATCTTCATACTGGTTCCCCATCGGATCATTGGAAATTGCAGCCAGGTGAACAATCGCATCAACCCCTCTTAACACGGAAGCCGAAATTGTCCTCACATCTCCAAAGATCTGCATATCAAGCTTACTCTCTGGAAATACAGTTGCATTGGTAAGATAAGAAGCAAAATAAGCCATGTCATATCCAATTAAGGTTGCCTCCGGGAATGTAGCCCTGAGCTGACTCACAACAGCGGGCCCAACATAGCCCATGTTACCAGTGATCAAAATCTTCATAATAAAAAAATAGATTATTAGCTGTAGCCTTAAATATTTAAAATTCATTTAACCGGATACGGTTCCTCATAATTGCTTCTTCATGCCATGGCGCCGTTCCAGCATTCCATAGGCCTTCCAGCACATTCTTATCTCTCAATGTATCCATGGGCTGCCAGAAGCCCGAATGCCTGAATGCTGATAATTGTCCCATACGGGCAAGGGTTTCAAGAGGCTGATGTTCCCAAACGGTTTGGTCTCCTTCTATATATTCGAAAATGGAAGGTTCTAAAACGAAAAAACCGCCGTTTATCCAAGGCATTTCTGTCCCTTCCGGCTTCTCCTGAAAATGCTCGATTTTTGTTTCTGAAACGCCAAGATTAAATGCTCCAAAACGGCCAGGCTGCTGAACCGCTGTAAGCGTTGCTAAATTTCCCTGTAGATGGTGAAAACTAATGAGCTCACTGATATCAATATCACTTAGTCCGTCTCCATAAGTCATACAGAATGTTTCATCACCAATATATTCTTTTGCCCTTTTTAACCGGCCGCCCGTCATTGTATTATAACCTGTATTGACCAGTGTAACATTCCAGGGTTCTGAATTGGTCCGGTGGACGGTAAGGTTATTGTTTCTCATGTCAAAGGTGATATCAGAATTATTAAGGAAGTAGTTTGAGAAGTACTCTTTAATAACATGTCCTTTATAACCACAACAAATAATAAAGTCATTAATGCCATGACATGAATAAATCTTCATGATATGCCAGAGTATAGGTTTCCCCCCAATTTCAACCATTGGTTTTGGCCTTACTCCACTTTCTTCACTAATTCGGGTTCCATACCCCCCTGCAAGAATAACTGCTTTCATTTTCTTAAGATTTGGATTATTTATTATGTATTCTGCTTAAACAATTTGTAAACAAGCTATAAATACAATCAGAATATTATAGAAAGGACATTCAGATATATTATACCAGACTGTGAGGTTTGATAGATCTTATACTTATAGTAATTAATAGGACCCAGATGGTAACTTACAAGAAGTAATTGCGCAGACCAGTAATAAACAGCACTAGAACTGCTAAAGCTTCGCCACTCCACTTACAGTGGCACCCTTTTATATAAAAAATAAACCAACTTATTTTCACCCCAAACCCGGGCACTGATCCCCGGATTTTTTTGCTAAAAATAGCGCAGGAAATCAAATTTCCGAAGCAGAAAAGATGTATTGGTAAAAAACTGTAAACTAATGTGCAACACTGAGAAACAACAACTCAATAAAAGAGGAATTCGCATACTCTATTTATAAGTTGTATGATATTTCAGCAACAACATGGGGTTTTATCCCATTTCTCTAGTTTTAATTCATGTTTTCACACAGACAGAACAAATTTCACATAAATTCACATAGTAATATACATATTGGTAAGCGTCACTTTGATGTGCCATATTATTTTCTATTTTCGATTAACGTTACTCATCGCTCTCATATGAATAAAAGATTTTTACCAACCGAACGCTCGGAATGGCTGGTTATTTATACCAGGTCAAAGTACGAGAAAAAAGTAGATCAACTACTTAAACAACAAAACATTGAAAGTTATTGCCCATCAGTCCGGACACGAAGAAAATGGGCAGATCGGATGAAAGAAGTCGAGCTTCCCCTGTTTAACTCTTATGTCTTTGTTAAAATCAATAACCAGGAGCAATCCAAAGTACTTCAAACAACAGGAGTCATTAATTTTATAAATTTTTCAAATAAACCTGCAGTTGTCCCGTCAACTGACATTGAAAAAATCCAAAAGTACGTTTCCCAATATTCCGACATAGAATCAGTGAGTCTCAGGAATCTCAATATTGGCGACCAGGTAACCTTTAATGATGGCATCTTTTTTGACCAGCATGGTGAAGTGCTCGAGGTTCAGGGGAAAAGGGTTCTAATAGTAATTAAACAACTTGACTGTGCTTTGATGGCTAAAATAAAAACCGATCCCAGTTCAATAACAATGCGAAATTCAACTAATTATCAAACACTAGCAATTCAATAACTGACCTGCATTTCCGGAAACGGACTAAGTACATTTACTTTTTATGAATCAGCACCATGGGCAAATAGTTGAACGGATAATAAGGCGAAACGGCTATAGCATTAGCGAATTGGCCCGCCTGACAAAGGTAAACAGACGCTCTGTTTACAATTGGTTCAATCAGAAACATCTGAAGGCGGAGATTATCTACCGCATTGGACACGTATTGAACTACGACTTTTCCGGCGAGTTTCCCGAATTGTTCAACAAAGAAAAACAAACAAATATCTCATCATCTATTGAAAATCCCGGAAAACCAGAAAGCACACCTTCAAACAACCAAAACACCTGTATGTGGAAAGACAAGTATATTGATCTCCTTGAAAGATATAACAAACTATTGCTAAACTGCATTGAAAGTTCGTCGCAGTCCACTACTTCCCGGCCATCAGCCGATGAAAGCAATAGCGCCACAAATATGTAAAAACTGAAGGTACAGGATTAAAGTTGATTTATCAGGGGAGTAGCAAGATTCTTAAGCAGAAAGCCTACTTCCCTGATAAATTTAAGCTGAGGACGCAACTCTTCTATTGTTGTCCCTGCAGGTGCTCCGTCCAGTAAATTATCAGATATTATCTGAACCATTGTATCTATACCACTGCTGTCTACAGACATAAACTGCTCACATTGCTTTAAAAACGCCTCAAACTCCTTTATATTAACAACATGAGGCTCTCCATTTATTGCAATTACGTGCTGCACGTCCTTATTCGTTTCAACTATCATTTATTCTATATTCTTATTCTGCCAGAACTTAAAATTACTATTAACGTCGTTATCCCCGGAACCGCACTATTGATAACTAAAAGAAGAAGCTTTAAAAAGCGAGTAAAAATACGGAATGATTATGAGTATTAAACACAAGCTGCCTCAGATTTTGTTTTACGCCGGTGCCATTATAAAGGTTATAGTATTATTTCTTATTTGTTTACCGGCGGGCTGCTTATATAGATATGGATTTTTCCGTCAAACACCATATCGGGGAATTACTTGTACCAGCTGTGGATAAATTATCCCCTAATACCACATGCTAAATTTACATATTAAACAAACATTATAATAAACATAAATTACAAAAAGAATTCAAACTTATAATTTCCGGAATACAGAACAATCAAAATAATAATTCTCTGTTTTTCATAGGATAATCTTTCAAAATCTTACCGGCTGTTCCACTCTGAACAAACTTCTTTAAAATATCCAAATGACGCCTGTGATGTAAGTCCGTTCCGCACAAATCAATCAGCTTATCCTGTAAAAGACTAAGAGCAACCTGGCGAACTGATTTACCATAATAACCCGACAATGAAAGGAGGTTCAATTGCATAAGGCAACCCCGCTCCCGTAGCTTATGATATTGCTGATAGCTATTATGATAGTAAATATACCTTTCCGGATGAGCGAGAACAGGCTTATAGCCGTTTATATTCAGATCAAAAATATACTTTTCAATATTCCGGGTTTCAACCTGATAAGACATCTCTACCAGCACGTATTTATCCTTTAAACAAAGTAGCTTTTTCTCCTCGAGCAGCTTATCAAAATCAGGGTCCAGCATATATTCTGCTGCTGCCGATACCTCCACATTCAGGCGATGACTCTTCAGTTCGTTTTTTAAAGTATTAAGAGCAGGATTTATAGTTTCAATACTATTGGGATAAACCTCCATAAAAACATGGGGCGTACAAATAAACTTTTCGATTCCAAGCTCATGAAGCTCTTTTATATATCCCGCAGAAGTCGGAGCATCGGGCGACCCGTCGTCTATACCGGGAATAAGATGAGAATGCATGTCTACACCCATCCATTCAAGGTTTTTAACTACAGATTTTCGTGAAAAGAATGAAAACATTATCTCTAAACAATGTACGGGCAAAAGAAAGCTCCATTATAGAGCACCTCCCCCTATTACAACCACTTATTATTTATTATGCCCAGACAATACAAACTGAATCTTTCACAAAGATAAGATATTTATAAAGCAAATAAGCTTTAGCTTGTGTCTTAGTTTACTAAAACCCAGGCTAAAGCTTATTGTTTGTAAATATATCCCGACCGGTTACAGTTCTTCCCCGTCTCTTATCATCTCCTCATCTTCAGCCAGTACGCCGTTCTTTGTAACCAGCAAAGTACCCTGCATGTACTTTTCATTATGTTGGGTAGCGTCAAGCCCAAGCTCTTCCTCTTCCTGTGAAACCCGGAGCGGCTGAATCAGGTTTATCACTTTAAAAATTACATATGAAACAGTAAAGCTATATGCCACAGCTATTGCCATTGCCTTAAGCTGGGTAAAAAAGAATTCAGGATTTCCGTAAAACCACCCATCTGCACCAGCACCGTTGACAGATTTAGTTGCAAAGATCCCTGTAAGAAGCATCCCAACCATTCCACCTAAACCATGACAGGCAAATACATCCAGCGTATCATCAATTTTCGAATTAGTGATCTTATGCGCCACTACATTGGATATGATGGCAGCTATAAATCCAATGAAAATACTTTGCGGAATTGCTACAAATCCGGCAGCTGGAGTTATTGCGACGAGGCCGACTACAGCCCCGATACAGAATCCAAGCACCGACGGCTTTTTCCCTTTAATTACATCGAAGAACATCCATGCAAGTCCGGCAGCTCCCGCCGCAGTATTTGTAGTAGCGAAAGCTGAAACAGCCAGGGCATTCGCACCCAATGCTGATCCTGCATTAAACCCGAACCATCCAAACCACAGCAATCCTGTACCAATAAGAACATACGGGATATTCGCTGGAGGAACCTCTTTCTTTTCAAGATGAGCCCTCCTCTGCTTCAAAACCAACGCTCCTGCCAGAGCCGCACATCCTGCTGATATATGTACAACTGTTCCCCCTGCAAAGTCAAGCGCTCCCATTTTAAAAAGAAAACCAGACGGATGCCAGCTCCAATGAGCAAGCGGAGCATATACAAATAAACAGAAGAGCGCTATAAACGTAATATAAGAAGTAAAGCGGATCCTGCCTGCAACAGCACCAACCACTAAGCCCGGAGTAATGATCGCAAACATCAGCTGAAATACTGAAAAAAGCGTAAATGGAATGGTAGGAGCTCCAGGCCATGGACTTCCAGAATTTACTCCCTTAAAAAATAAGTGAGTCGCCGGATTTCCTATTATTCCGCCAATAGAATCTCCAAAGGCAAGACTAAAGCCCACAACGATCCATAAAACAGTGACAATCCCCGCAGCAACAACGCTTTTTATCATAGTCGACAAAACGTTTTTTCGATGCACCATTCCTCCGTAGAAAAATGCAAGGCCAGGTGTCATTAAAAACACAAGAGCGGTGGAAACAAGAACCCAGGCGATATCTGCACCATTGTAGATTTTGCCGCCATCATCAAAGTGAGGCAGAGAAGGAATGAAAATAGATACACAGGCCGCTGCCAGCAGAAGAAGGAACGGAACCGTTTGCTTTACTAAACTTTTGCTCATATCAATACTTTTTATTGGTTTAAAATGCTGTTATTACAAAAATAAACGATTTTTAAAGTAAAAGTGAAATTTATTTTACGAAAAATATTAAAAATCTCAAAAAAAACAATCAAATAGCCGATTAAAACAAAAAAAACAAAACAATAGCAATAAAAAAGAGGGCTGAAACCAAATTCAAACCCTCTTAACAACACTAAACCTAATTAGTATCTTAAAAAATCATTAACAAATGACCAAAACTACAACAAACACTAAAAGGCATATACCAATGCCAAAGAGAACTGAGAAGCTGATTTCGTCATATCTCCATTGTTGTTTTTAAGGAACGCCTCAGCTGAATCCCGATCCAGCCTTAACTCCGGAATAACAGTCAAACCTCCAGCCTTTATATTCCCCGACAAGGTAAAAGCTGTCACTTTTGTACCAGCTTCCGTCACCCCCCCCACAACAACATCTTTACGCTTAAAATACTCACCACGCAAACCAAGTGCAAACGAATCAGAAAATGCATACTGAGGATACAAGGCCACTCCGGAGAAACCACCATCATCCTCATTCGGCTTGGAATAATCCGCCGCATTAAGACCAAGCTTAAAAGATTTCGTAAGCTGATAAGCAGTTGTCAAATCAAACTCAGTTCCCGATGTCGGCCCGGTTATTACATTCAGATAGGCACTCCAACCCTCCACTGGGCTCAGGGACAATTGCGCACCAAAATCCGAAACTCCATTAAAATCCTGATAAAGATTCCAGTCATTGAACAACCCAACCATAACCCCAACCTTGTCAGATATAGCATAATTGGCCTTTATACCAGCATTCTGAAAAGGCCCGTTTGTAAACAAATAAGATGTAGAATAATTAAAATTCCCAACAGGAGATATAACTTCATACCCTACAAAAGTCCCCATATACCCAGCCGTCATAGAAAACTTATCAGTAAACGCATAGGTCATATACAGATTCTGAATATGAAAACTATTACTCACCTCCCCAGGACTTTCGTCATAAGTCCCGTTAGAGTTCAGGAGCGACTGATATTGCCCGCGTGGTCCAAAAGAAACCTCACCGACAAACGATGCCTTCCCGGTCGCTTTTTTCAACATAATATCTATCATCCCAAGCGATACAGAATTATTTTCACTCGCAAAAGAGGTAGGAATATTCCCCACTCCCCCTTTTAACCCAGCAAAGTCATACTTATAATAAGCATCAGCGGATCCGGAAATCTGAAGAGGAGAACTGGATGTCGTATCCTGAGCAGATACATAACTTGCAGAAAAAGACAGCAAAAACAGTACGCAGAATTTCTTTAAAATTTTTGTCATGGTCGTTAGTTATTAAATAAGGTCGATTGATTAATTATTTCATTGATTATACTCCTGAAGAATCACACCATTGCCACCACCGCTAAAGCTAGTTAAAAACAAAAACTAAGGAACACCCCCCTTTCTAATAATGGAAAAATTCCAAAAAAAACCCAAGAAAAACTCAAAACAAAATAAAACAACGAGGTAAAACTGTTTCATACAAAACAAAAAAGACAGATTAGTAATAAAAAATTAAAAAATTCTGATTAATATCATAAAACTAATAATATAAAAACAAAAAAACAATTTTTTTGCATATAAAATTACAATATCATCAATAAAAAGCATTAAAAATTCAAATAAAACAACAACCAACTAAGCAAAATAGAAATTATTGCCAAAAAAAAGACATCAAAAAGAGGAAACACCCAGAAACAGACCGAACGAAAAGAAAGGAAAAAGAATCAAATCACATAAAACGACAGGATCAAAAATTACAACCTGGGGCGGCTGCTAAGATCTGCCGTAGCTATAATAAGGTTAAGGCCAGAAGAACAGTTAAACACGGATGTCATTTTCCGTAGTTCGCAGAAACAAAGGCACTCCCCTGAAAAACACCCCTTCTCTCAAGCTCCTTGTCAATATAGGATTGAATACCAGACTTCTTCAATCCCCAGTTGGGAGCAATGAGAAGATCATAATCTGAAATCCCGAAAAGTCTTTGTAAGATAATATCAGGTCGCAGAAGCGGGATAAAGGCCGCAAGGAAATCCGTATATTCCTCCAGCGTAAACAACTTGAAAGGATTCCTTTTATATTGAACACCCATTATGGAACCCTCTACTACATATAATTGATGTAATTTTACAAATTTGATCTGCGGAAAACGATTTATCTCTTCCGCATACCGCAGCATCATATCCTTCGTTTCCCAGGGAAAACCAAATACTGTATGAACACATACATCCAGTGAAGAATCCTTAACCAAACCTAAGGCTAACTCTAGTTCCTCGTGGGTACATCCTCTGTTAATCCTCTGAAGGGTATCGTTGTATATAGACTCCATTCCCATTTCAAGGTCAACATCAAGCCCTTTCTCCACATAACTTTCCAGCAGAGCCACTTTCTCCTGATCAATACAATCAGGCCGGGTACCAACTGCCAGCCCCACAACATTCCCGGGAGCAATACTTAAGGCCTCATCATACATCATTTTCAAATAATGAGCCGGCGCATAAGTATTCGTATTGGGTTGAAAATAAATGATAAACTTCTCGGCTGCATACCCGTTTATCGCCCGATCCATCCCTTTTTCTACCTGTTCCCTCACCGTAGGTAGCTTTCTTGATAATTCAGGAGTAAAGGAATCAACATTACAATAAGAACATCCACCGTATCCTTTACTCCCGTCTCGGTTAGGACAGGTAAATCCTCCGTCCACGATTATTTTGAATACTCGTTTACCCTCGTACTTATTCTTAAGATAAGCTCCGTAGTTATTATACGTCTTAAACCCAAAATCAACATTCATATCATTTACTAAGGAAGAGTTGCTGATCAATTCCAGCTTCACAGGCATTAAACCAAAGAACAAAGATACGATTATAAAACAGTTTTTAGGATTTCACACTTATTTGCTATGTTGTAACTTTGAATTCCGGATGAAGCTGCTAATCCATGCAGGTATCCTTTTCTATTGAAAAGGGAGAAACCGCAAAACTACAGCACCAAATCAACAATATGTTAGGGACACACTTCGCTTAGACTATAATATGCTTAGAATCTATTATAAAAAAGACCGCAGACTTGCCAAAGAAAGTGACCTGGAGGCACTGAGAGACATCCCAATGGAAAGCATGATTTGGGTTGACCTTCAGGACCCTACTGTAGAGGAAAAGATTACCATCGAAACATACTTCGACATTAAGTACTCGTCGGAAGAAGAATCTCAGGAAATTGAGAGCTCTTCGAGGTTCAGTGAAGTGGAAGATGAACTGGTTATTAATTCCAATTTTCTTTCTATGAGAGAAAAAGGGTTTGTTTACTGCCCGGTGTCTATCATTATGGAGAAAGGCATTCTTTTCACCTACCGGGACGATGATCTCAAGACTTTTAGCGAATCCGTAAAAAGAATAAAAGCAAGCCCGGCATCATATATTAACGGATACCAGATCCTCCTCACTCTGCTTGAAACATCCATCGACCACGATGCAGATCTGATTGAAGGACTCGCCCGGCATATTGCCGAACTTAATCAGCAACTCATCCTGAGAAAGAAAAGATCAGATGAAGAGATCCTTATTCAAATCTCATCCTTTCAGAATGAAACAATGTCTCTGAGGGAGAACATTATCGACAAACAACGTCTGATATCTGCATTAATGAAAAGCAGCAGCTTCCCCGAAGAATACATGGCTGTCTTAAGGATTATGATCCGCGATATAAGCTCAATATTAGAACACAACAAGTTTGCTTTCGAAAGACTGGAATACCTTCAGGATACTTTCATGGGATTCGTAAACATCGAGCAAAACCACATTATTAAGATCTTTACTGTGGCAACCGTTGCTTTTATGCCCCCCACACTTATAGCCAGTGTCTATGGTATGAATTTTAAGGCTATGCCTGAACTTGATTGGGGCTGGGGATACGCCTTTGCAATTCTTCTCATGGTTCTCTCATCGGCTTTAACACTAATGTACTTTAAAAAGAAAAACTGGTTGTAATAATAGCAAACCATTCTTTCCGGAAAACGTTCTCCATTCGTTTGCAAATTCTCTGACGGATGGATTGGTACATTGGATGCTCAGGATTTCACTATAAGCACTGGAAAGGTTCTTTCTACCCTGATGGGCTTCCACAGACTAAATGGTTCGATTATTATTGCCAGTCCTTTAACACCCTTGAACTAAATGTCACATTCTACAGATTTCCGCAACTGTCTTTTTTGCAAAACTGGTATAAAAAAAGTCCTGACACGTTTAGGTTTGCTATTAAAGCGCCCCGGGCTATAACGCACTATAAACAATTTTCAGGTACCACCGATATGCTTTCCGACTTTTACACAACAGTGAGAAGCGGCCTTAGAGAAAAATTGGGATGCGTCCTGTTTCAAATGCCACCAAAATTCTCTTACACAGAAGAACGTCTTCAAAAGATAATAAACAACATCGATCCTTCATTCCTTAATGTACTCGAATTCCGGCATCCAACATGGTGGTCTGAAACAGTATTCAATATCCTGGCAGAAAGAAACATCACGTTTTGCGGAATGAGCCACCCTACTTTACCAGATACAGTAGTTGCCAATACCGAACTTTTATATTACCGGCTTCATGGAAAAGAAAAACTCTATGCCTCCAATTACACTGATAACGAACTATCTGCACTTTCAGAAAAAATCAAGAACAGCAAATTGCCGGGAGAGGCATACGTCTTTTTCAATAATGATATTCAAACTTTTGCAGTATACAACGCACAAAAAATGATCGAACTCAATGCTTCAGTTTGACAACAAGTAACTCATTTGACAAGGCCACCCCCATTCTCTCCAATACATGTTCTTATTTTCTCAATCTCTAACCTTAATTTCTCGACCGTAGTCTCAAAATGACTTATGTATTTATTAACATCTTCCACCGCATAAGATAACTCCTCGGAATATTTACCTTCAGCTCTCCAAATTTCCTTTATATCATCAAACAGAAGGATACGCCGCGCCAGCGGATCCGCATCTGAAATACAGATGACAACTCCCGAAGTTTTGTTCGACACCAGAACACGCTCTATCAGCAACTCCGACCCTGTCACCAAAACATATACATGCCGGTCCTCGATTTCAGCAGGAGAAGAAATAAAACGGGCGATCACAATATCACCACTAAAAAGAGCGTTCCGCATCGAGTCCCCTTCAACCTCAAACGCCCTGATTAAGCCAGGCCGTTTCCACATAATATCCGGAAGAACTTCAAATTCCTTAGGATTGCCATCTGTGGCCATCCGGATATAATGCTCCCTCTTCCTGCATAAAATCAGCTGGATGCCGCTAGCAGCAGAAGCGGCATCCGGCTTTATAAAACCCGGATGCTCGTTCGCAAAAAAAAACTCATCCTTCACAATATCATCACTTCCATGTAAAAACCACTCATAAGACTTGCTATAAAAACTGGCAAGTCTATATAATACCTCAAAGGTGGGGAATTGGTTCCCCAACTCTATCTGCGAGTAATTGCTCCTTGAAATATTAAGGCGTTGCGCAACTTCCGCTTGCGACAGCCCAGCATGATGCCTCAAATCTTTAATTCTCGTAGCTATAGAGATTTTTGACAGTATTTCTTGCATTTGGAATATTTATTTACTTTTGAATTGGTTAATATTATAAAAAAGAGCGGGTAAGTTTTTGATTCTCTTAATTTATAATCGTTAAGCGTCAACAAAATGAATTTAAAAGTCAGCTCTGCTTTCTGTTTCATCAACGACTTTATACCAAAATCGAAATCAGCGGAGCGGGTGTTAGAGTCTTTCAATTATCACTTAAATCCCTTTTTACGAATTATGGGCATTACAGGTTCGTTTACAATTCATCTTTCGTTTATCATCTTTTCCTCCTCATCCGGATTGCTAATAAATTTTACAAAAGCAATGCCATTAACGGCTGAGAGCGGTTTGAAGCCCCGGAATCAGTGTATATCAATGAATAAAAGACATTGAACCAGTATGAACAATCTGAGCACTGCAGAAATATATGAAACTAAATTAATTGAAGCCTTATCTCTCTTATCTGCTGTATGCCGGCTCACTCTTACCGGGACATGGGAGATACAAATAAGAAATAACAAGGGCAATCCGCTCGATATATCCAATTTGTCAGAAGAGGCACAATTAATAACAGGATACACGAGAATACAGGATCCTGTGGCTTTTTTTGCATCTGTTATTCCTTATGAGGACCAGATACAGATGCAAAACAGTTTCAGTGTCGCCCTCGAAAACAATTCAGTATACAGCGTAAAACACCGTATAATCCAGGGACAGACTGAACGTCTTATATATCAGAGAGGAGAATTGATATTCGACAGGCAGACAGGTATAGCCTCCAAGATGCTGTGTATCTGTAGTGATATCACCAACTATCAGCCCGGCTCGCAATTTCCGGAAGATGAGGGCGAATTAGCTTTCATTACTTCTCACAAGCTAAGGGCTCCCCTCACTAATATACTTGCCCTATCCGACATGCTTAAAAATATGTCTGATGATTTAGTTGGCGCCGACAGAATTAAAGAGTTACTTTTGGTGATAGGAGAACAGGCAAAACATTTGGACGACGCCGTTCAAAAATTAAATAAATTGGTTTCACACACGAACCAAAGCACTTTCAAAACAAAGCTTTTAAAAAAAGTGAAAGAACTCATTTTAATCGACGATGAGCCCCTGGCCAACAGGATCCACACAAGGCTTATAGGATCTATGAATCCACAGCTTCACGTTACTGCTTTTACTGATCCCAGCCAGGGAATGCACTTTATCAAAGGTTGCGAGATAGACGCTCTCCTTCTCCTCGACATAAATATGCCGGTAATGGACGCATGGGCATGCCTGGATTTCATGCGGGAAAATGAAATAAACAATCAGGTGATCATTCTCTCATCTTCAATAAATCCCCTCGACAAGCAAAAAGCATCAGAATATAATAATGTAGTTGGTTTTCTGAACAAACCATTAACGAAGGAAAATATTAAATGGCTTTTAGAGCAACATTAATATGAGCGCCGGATCATGCTGTTGCCTTCATGAGGCTTTCAATAAAGCGGCTCAGCACTCTTGTCTTAAGAAGATACCGGAATAATATAATCCCTGATATTGCGCACAGGATCCCCGCAAGTACGTCAACTACGTAATGATGACTTGAATATACTGCCGCGAACCAGATTCCCCCCATGATGATCGCAAAAAGCACATTAACATACTTAAGCTTGCTCTTTAAACCATAATAAAGAACAATAACAGGATAAGACGAATGCAATGACGGCATAGCCGCAAATACATTTGAACTCTTCGCATAGATCGACTTAAATACCGGCATGCCAAGTAAACTGTCAAACCTGGATAAACCGGCTGTATTACCCGGAGTATGAGGATTGAAATCATAACCATAGCTTTGGATATACCATGGCGGAGCAGCGGGATGAAGATAATAAATAACAAAACCTATAAGGTTTACCAGAAGAAAGGTCAAAGAAAAATAGAAAAAATACAGACGCTTCTTAAAAAAAAGAAAAACGGCGAAAATAAGAGGCACCGGAACCCATGTAAGATAGAATATACCACTCAGGATATCCAGAAAAGGAGAGGCAAAAAACTTAAGATATTCATTAGGCGTTAAGGTAGTATTACCGAGTTTTATACCAAAGATATCTTTTTCAAAATAATAGATTCCTTCAATATCCACCGTGTGATACTGGTAATTCGGGAACGCCTTCATATAATCAAATATTATCCAGTATACAATAAAGATCGAGAATCCCAGTATAAGCCTGCGTGTATCGCCGGAGGCAAAGTACAATGTATTGAAAAGCCCCACCAGCACAAGCTGTTCCTGTTTGTAGCCAATCAGGAACCACGACAGCAGGAGATACATTACAGATACCAGGGCTACTATGTACGTATTTCTGCCCGGAAGGGAAATAGATTTTGTTTTCGTGGTAACAGACATTTTATTTTTTCAAGAAATTAGTTCTGAACACATCATCCCAAAGTGCCGAACTCACCCCATACCCCTTAGTTTCATCAGAATAATGATGAAGCATATGATGTTTTTTCAACTTTTTCCAGAATTCATTCTTAAAATTATAATGGTGCAAAGCATAATGCGTCATATCATATATCAGGTAGCCAGCTATAAATCCCGCGAAAAAAGCATACAAATAATACGCAGTAAGAAGCGCCTTAAACAATAAAAAAAACAGTGTTGCTAAGGGGATGCTCGCAGACGGAGGCATTACAAGCCGCTTCAGGTCATTCGGATAATCATGATGTACACCATGAAAAATGAAATGAATGCGTTTTGCCCATGGAGCTTCAGGATGGAAATGAAAAACAAACCGGTGAAGAACGTATTCCACAATACTCCAAACCAGGATTCCTAATGCTAAAGCCACTGCAAAATGCAGGATTTCCATTTTTTCCTCTGCCAAAGCCATCCAGATCATATATCCAATCACAGGAATATATACTATTAAAGGCACATAAAACGGCACCTTTGAAAGGTTTTCAAGTAAATCGCTCCTGAACATTCTTTGCGATTCAGGCGAATTAGATACAAAATTCTTTTTCATCGTAAAACAGATTAGGAGTTTACACTTTCATACGTTCAGTCACCTCTTCTCCAGTGCTGGCATCAAGCCCTCTCAACTCAACGTACTTTACATTAGGGACAAATAAGGTACCTCCCTCTATATGAACATAAATCCGGTTTAATATAATCTGCCTCTTGTTTATCGTTGCATAAACACGATACTGGTCAGATTTATCTTTCATCAGATATAACGGAAATTTCCCGTACGAAACAAACTTAAGCTCATACTTCTCATTACCAAGAGGCCTGCTGTTTATCCCGTAAGCAAACTTACGCTGAATATAGTTCAAATCAGCCTTTTGCCCTTTATCCGCATACCTCATCCAAAACACATTCACCGGATTCTCTTTGTCAACTGCACCCTTCTCGTCGGTGTTAAGCTGACAAATGATCGTATTGGTATTCGGATCCCTTTGCAAATAGAATAACTGACGGCTGATCCCTTTAGGGGTTGGAAAAGATATACTCTGAGATTCGGGACTCCTATCTTCTGCAGCAACTTTTTGCATGCTCATTGCCGACAGCAATACAAACAACACAACAGATGCTTTTTTTCCTAATGACAATAAAGCATCTTCCCTGTCTTTAGCTTCCAGCCCTTTCTTGGAATCTAGAAGACGTTTTACTGCCGTTATGTTCGTCAGAATAGCCATTATAGTAATCGGAATAGTGAAGATCGACATCGTCTCGAACACGTGGAAAGGGATTCCCGGAACATACACCTTATAATCTCCGCCGATAATGCCTGCAGTAATTCCGCATACAATAGCACTCACGCTGATCAGCACCACACGCTCCGGTCTTTGCATAAAGCCTCCTTTACATTCAATGCCAAGGCCTTCCGCTCTGGCCCGGGTATAGCTTACCATCATGGATCCGATCAGGGCTATAAAAGCAAACAGCGAACTCAGGAAATAATGGTGAGACACGAGGTAATAACAAACTCCAAGAAACATCACCAGTTCACTGTAACGGTCGAGTACAGAATCATACAATGCTCCAAAAGTCGATTTCATATTTCCAAGGCGCGCAACCTGGCCATCCAGCATGTCAAACAATCCTGCAAATAAAATGAGCGCACCGGCCCAGCCAACAAAACTAAGATCTCCCCGGTTTCCCTTCTCCGCACCTGCTATAAATATGACAGCTACACCGATATTAAGAAGAAGTCCTATTGTGGTAACCGCATTAGGAGTTAATCCCATGCGGATCAGGAACCTCACGAATGGGTTTATGATTTTATAAATGCCCTGTTGAAGGCTGGTCCTTAAAGACACGTCTGACATATTCTGTTCAATATTAAATTAACCTAATCCTTTTGCAAAGGTAATGTTAGAAATCGAATTTTACGCGTGCCCGTACTCCCCATTCTGCAACATCCGGATGGTCAAGGTAGGTAAAACGCTTTACTAAATCTACCCGCAATAACTTGAAAATATTTGCCAGCCCGACACTACCCTCTATGTATGGCTGCTTTTCCAGGGTATAGGTCGTCCGGATTCCCTCATCATTAACAGGAAATTGTAGTGAAGAGGGATGACTCAAAGGATCATTCTCCTGCCTTAACCCACCGTACAGGCCTTTAAAACTGACAACTTCTCTTAGCTTAAGCCTCCTTATCAGAGGCATTTTATTGAGGAAGAACCCGTTAAAACTATGATCTATATTCAAACTGGCATAGTGATCACTTACAAACTCCAGGAAATTCATAAGATTATATGAATTAAGCTGGTATGCATAGGTCTGGTTCGCGCGATGGATCCCCAAAAGAGCAAAAGGTGCGTTTCCAAAAATATACCCGCCCTCTACAGTCACGTCACTATAGCCCAGTTGGGAGAGGTAAAATCTCTTTTGCACATTACCCGTAACATTCTGATAATTGTAAGAACTGCCAAGGATCCCTTTTATTCCCTGCGTATAACGCAAAGTAAAGATGGGATCCGGACCGAAGACCGGTACTCTGTATATTTTGCCCTGGTAAAACTTTTCGTTGGGCGCATAACGCAATTCCATGCTCACCTCAGAGGTTGTGATACGATCAATAGGAACAAGGTCATTGTTTACCAACCTGTTATATCTGAGACCGCCGGCAGGAGTTTGCCGCCAATTTTTAAACCCTATACTATACGAGAAGTGATTTTCATATTCATGCACATAATCGATTCTCCACAGATCATTATACAGCCATTTATCATTCTCTCCCCTCTTAAACGAAAGAAGAAAATTATCTTCCTGAACAAACTGTAGTTCCTGCCCCGGTATCTTGGTGTCTCTTTGATAGCTTGTGCGAAGGTAATGCTGGGGAAAAGCATAGATCGACTTATTATTGATAGAATAAGTGGCACTGCCGAAATACTTCCATTTCTCGTCCCGGGTACCGTAAGCCGCGTAAGTTTCAAAGTAATATCTCTTACTGAGCTCCGGAGTTGTCCGTCCACCCAACCTCAATCTCAGTCCCTCAACCGGGTTAAAGCTGTAAAAGGTATTCGCCGGTCCAATTTCGAACGGGCCAAACCCTTTGTACCCGGCAAATAAAAATGTAACCAGTTCAGCAGTCCTCTTAAAAGACTTCATGTTCTGAAGACTGTCAATATCTTTGTAAATGCTGGCTTCAGCCTGCGTAAGCACCTCGTGCCTGTTCTGTTCCAGCACCACTGCCTTTTTATCGTCTGTTGTCTTTGCAATAACCACAGGAGGCCCTTCATAAACACTGTCAGGAGCCGGTTGATTTATCTTATAATCCTTGAAAGAAACCGTTCTTTCTCCGACTACCCCGGTGCCTTTATTCTTACTGATCCCGAAGTCAATAGAAAGAGTACTTTTGCTTAGCAGGTAATGCCCGTCAGCCATATTCTTAGAAAACTCCAGCTGGCTTTCAAACTGCCGCACAAAATTCAGGTTAATGTTTTTATGAACCGTCAGATACGCTCCCTCAACCGCATAGTTGCCGTCGAGCGTAACATACAATTTGCCCTGAAACAACATATCACCCTTATTCCGGGGCGCAAAGCTTAGTTCTACCAGCTTCGTGTCCCCTCTTGATATAGTATCCGTTATAAAATACAGGTAAAAAAGAGGCGCGCTGTTCGCTATCGGGCTTAAAAACTGGTTACTAACCACAGCAATATTGTTATCATAGATATCAATGTCCTGATACATGCGGTTCATATATGCACTTACCCCCTGCTGATCTATATACTTAGGATCAAAGTCAACCTTCTTTTTTCCCAGAACAATTGATTTATTTTTGCTGGGATTCTTCCTGAAATAATTCTTGGAAAGAGTTTCCTCCATGTATAAAGGCATAATAGTTTCTCCACCGACTGCTGTAGAGTCCTGTTGCTTAAAGAGAAACTGGTAATTTTTAAATACCCGTTTATCACGGAAGTCCTGTGAGATATGACTTAAAGCAAAAGATAGCTTCTCGTATTTTTCATATTCAGTAAAAGCATAACCTTCGAGCCTGTTCTTCGGTTTATTCTCAATCACTTTTTCGATCAGTTCAACCGCTGGATTTCCTTTATTACGATATTTTTTCCGTCTCCCCGACTTCACCACTACTTCATTCAACATTTTGGCAGATGCCTGCAACTGGACGTTTAAAGTCTGCTCCTTTCCCGGAACAACAGATCTGACCAACTGATTATAGCCAACATAAGTGAAGGAGATCTTGCTGTAATCTCCGCTTATCTTCATTGAATACCTTCCATCAGCATCTGTGCGCGTGCCTAAAGATGTACCCGGTATAATAATACTTACATAGGGCAGTGTTTCCCTGGTCTTTGCATCCGTTACAACGCCCCTGACAACGGTTTGGGCAACTGACAAAAATGATAAAAAAGTCAGCGCCAGGACCAGCACATTTCTGATATATTGATATTTGTTATATTCTTTCACGACTGCTTAAACACAAAATAATTCTGTAAAAGGTAGTTATAAGTAAATCCCACCAGCAAGGATACCACTACCTTGCTTATTATATAATTTATGCCATAAAAATGAGTCAGAACAAAAACCCCCGAGGTATTAAGGGCTATACTTCCTGCCCAGACAATGACATATTTGATTCCTTGTATATATACTTTCCTGTCCCGCGAATTAAATACCCAATTCCGCCCCAGGTAAAAATTTGTTATTCCCCCGCAAATGTTCCCCGTTATATTTCCTGCTACATACCATACATTAAAAATCTCAACACTGACTAATGTAGTTAAAAAGTCAACAACCGTACCAGAAAACGATGCCACTTGTGCTTTTAGGAATTTTAGCATGTTTTTTTACAGCAAATTGTATGCAACTGCAATTTGTAAAAGAATATTTGAATATATTCCTGCCAGAACGTCATCTGCCATGACTCCAATACCTCCGGGAAGGTTCTCCATCTTTCGGATGAAGAAAGGTTTTCCAATGTCAAATATTCTAAACAAAATCAATCCGGCGATGATATAACTTAATTTTACCGGTATAAACAGCAAACTAATCCACATCCCCGCAATTTCATCAATTACCACCCGGTAATTATCTTTTCCCCACTCAGATTCTACCTTATAGGAAGTCAGAATCCCAACTGCTATCAGTATAACAGTGACAACAGCAGATATAGAAATATCATAATAATCTCCACCGGGCCGGAAGAAATAAATGCAAAGACAACAGGCAACGGAAGCAACCGTCCCCCCTCCCTTTGGAATATACCCGATACCCAGTCCGGTGGAAATTAATTTATACATTTTAATGCATCGACTCAACCAGGTCCTGGTAATAATCCAAACCCAAATGAGTAATTAAATCTTCTCCCATCATGTGACGAAGAGTGTTCTGCAACTTCATCAGCTGCTTGAAGATGTCATGCTCCGGATGTAAGCCTTCCGCAGTTTGAGGAGACTTCAGGTAGAATGACAACCACTCCTGAATACCACTCATTCCTGCTCTCTTCGCAAGGTCCGTAAACAATGCAAGATCAAGCGCTACCGGAGCCGCGAGAATTGAATCCCGGCAAAGGAAGTTAATCTTTATCTGCATTGGATAACCCAACCATCCAAAAATGTCGATGTTATCCCAGCTTTCCTTGTTATCACCGTGAGGAGGATAATAGTTAATCCTCACTTTGTGATAAAGCTCGCTGTACAGATCAGGATTTGCCTCAGGACGGAAGATCTCGTCAAGAACACTTAGTTTCGATACTTCCTTCGTCTTGAAGTTATCAGGATCGTCCAGTACCAAACCATCCCTGTTACCTAATATATTCGTAGAGAACCAACCGCGAACACCAAGAGCCCTTGCACTTAAACCAGGAGCGATGATCGTTTTCATCAGGGTCTGACCTGTCTTAAAGTCTTTTCCGGCAATTGGATTCCCTGTTTCTTTTGCAAGTTCAACTAGTGCAGGAGTATCAACTGTCAGATTTGGAGCTCCGTTAACATAAGGCACACCTTCTTTCAAAGCAGCATAAGCATAGATCATACTTGGAGAAATGTGCTCATCATTGTTTTCCAAACCAGCTTCAAACGCTGCGATAGAATGATGAACAGAACCTTCCTTCTGATATATTTCGGTCGAACCACACCATACCATCACCATTCTGGTACAACCGTTCTTTTCTTTGAAGT
This sequence comes from Pararcticibacter amylolyticus, assembly GCF_003130405.1. GTDB lineage: Bacteria > Bacteroidota > Bacteroidia > Sphingobacteriales > Sphingobacteriaceae > Arcticibacter > Arcticibacter amylolyticus. The sequence goes on along the minus strand of NZ_QEAS01000019.1, from coordinate 25,713 downwards.
TCCGGATATCTTCACGAACCTGATCAGCCAGATCTTTTTTAGTTGTAAAAGATTTAACGTTAGTTCCGTCAAGGTTTTTCACATACCGCTTGTCAAAAGCAGCTTTCATCGGAACAAGCGCTTCCAGTTCCGGCTGAATAGCCCTTAAAAGCTCAGCGTCAAGAACCTTTGCTTTCATCGCAGCATCAAAAACATTGTCTTCATAGACATCCCATCCACCGAAAACAATGTCGTTAAGCTCAGCAAGAGGCACAAAATCCTTGATTTTCGGATATCTGCTCTCTGTTCTTTTGCCAAGACGAATACTTCCCATTTGTGTAAGAGAACCTATTGGCTTAGCCAACCCTTTTTTTACAGCTTCTACCCCTGCAATTAAAGTAGTGGCAACAGCACCTAAGCCGGGGATTAAAATACCCAACTTTCCTTCTGCGGGTTCTACATATTCTTTCATTTTTGTTTTTTTTTAGTGTTCAATTATTGTTGTATATCTTGATGCGTTAGTCCGGATTACAAATAGCTTGTAAATTCCCTATTCCACCTCAATCACCTGACCAGCCCCATACCCGTCAGATTGATTTTTCCAGTATCCGGTACTTCTTATAAACGACACCGTTTATTTGTTCTATAGCATTATTCATCAGGTAATTATCCTCAAGCATCCAAGAACATTCGGCCCCTTTAATGTTATGGCGTCTCGCGTTCTTGATAATCCTTCCATAAAGACAAGCCTCTATCCCGGATTTACGATGTCCCTCTACTACGCCAAGGATCAATACACGCAGCCTGTCTATTTTCTTCATCCCGGTAAGAAGCTTGAACAACCCAAATGGCAACAGTCTTCCTCTCCTGATTTTAATGAGAATTTGGTTAAGATCTGGTATCCCGAGAGCAAAACCGATAAATTTACCTTCCTGCTCAGCGATCAGACAAAAGTCAGGATTCAATATCATCTTAAGATCTTTCGCCATATGATGGAATTCTTTCTCCGTCATCGGGACAAACCCTGTATTCTCACTCCAGGCCTGGTTATATACGTCCCTCGCCTTTGCTGCATCCTCCCAAAAGTTCTTCATATTGATCGTACGAATCACTATATTGCTCCTTTTGAGCCGCGCTTCCAGAGTATCCAGCAGCTTTACAGACCTGTCATTATGAGTATCGTATGGAACATCATAAGCCAAAAGATCTGTTTTCTTTTTTAAGCCCGCATTCTCAAGCAATTCCAGATAATAAGGGGCGTTGTAAGGCATCATAACTACCGGAGGAGTATCAAATCCTTCGATCAGCAAACCAAGCGTCTCATTTGTAGAGAAATTCATGGGACCGATTATCGTAGTCGCCCCATGTTCTTTAAGCCACTTTTCAGCCGCCCCAATCAGCAGTTCAACGGTTTCCTGATCATTTACACAATCGAAAAAACCAAAAAAGCCATCACTCGAATTATTGAAAGCATTGTGATTGTTGTTCAGAATCGCCGCTATACGCCCTGTCACTTTTCCATTTTCAAAAGCCAGAAACAACTGCACCTTCGAATGATCGTGAAAAGGGTGCTTACCTGGAGTAAGCAAATCCCTCTGAGCTATATACAGCTCCGGAACATAATTCGGATCATCTTTATATAACTCATGGGGAAAATCAATAAAGAGTTTGAGTTCCTTCCTGAAATCAATTGGCCTTACCTCTTTCATGTCTCCTATTTAAAGGCAAAAACCTCTACTTTTCTGAAAGCTTCAACAAGCTTCTCCACGGCCTCTTCTATCTGTTCAAAGGTATGAGTCGACATCAGAGAGAACCGGATTAAGGAAGAATCAGAAGGAACTCCCGGAGAAACAACAGGATTTACAAATACCCCATTCTCCTGCAAAAGGTTCGTTACCTGGAATGTTTTATCGTTATCCCGGATATAAATAGGGAGAATAGGACTTTCCGTAGCACCAAGATCAAACCCTGCATCTAACATAAGCTTTTTCGCATGATTCGTATTATCCCAAAGCTTATCAATGATCTCAGGCTCTTCCTCGATGATATCAAGCGCTGCAAGGACACTCGCAACGGATGCAGGAGTCATACTTGCACTAAACAGCAAAGACCGGGCACGATGCTTTATATAATCGATCGTTATCTCGTCGGCTGCAATAAAACCGCCCAAAGAAGCAAGAGACTTACTGAAAGTACCCATGATTAAATCTACCTCATCGGTAAGATTGAAATGAGATGCAGTACCCGCCCCATTCAAACCAATTACACCTAAACTGTGGGCGTCATCAACAAAAATATTAGCTCCGAACTCATTGGCTAGCTCAACAATCTCCGGCAGCTTAACAATGTCCCCTTCCATACTGAAGATCCCGTCAACGGCTATAACCTTCGCCGCATCTTCCGGCAGGAGGCTAAGTTTCGCCCTGAGATCTTCCATGTCATTATGCGCATACTTAATGGTGCGCGAAAACGACAACCTGCTTCCATCAATAATAGAAGCATGATTGTATTCATCCAGAATTAAATAATCATTCCGGTTGGTAATACAAGACAAAACTCCCAGATTCACCTGAAATCCTGTACTGAAAATCACAGCAGACTCCTTGCCAACATACTGAGCAAGCCGTCTTTCCAACTCCAGGTGAATATCTAATGTACCGTTCAGAAATCTCGACCCTGCACAACCCGTCCCATATTTATCTATGGCTTTCTTGGAAGCTTCCTTAATCTTCGGATGGCTGGTAAGTCCGAGATATGAATTAGAACCGAACATCAAAACTTCCCTGCCATTTATAAACACCTTCGTATCCTGCCCCGATTCTATGGGTCTGAAATATGGATACATTCCCTTTCTTTTAATCTCTAATGCCTCTGTAAAAGAAAGGACTCTATCTTGTAATTTTTTACGCATTAAGGTGAAGTTAATTTTTTGTAAAAGTAAAGTTCATTTATCTGATTACCTGC
>NZ_QEAS01000019.1:8076-22739 GCF_003130405.1 Pararcticibacter amylolyticus | reverse complement strand
GACCAAATATCTGAAAAAGTCGAAAACTTCGCTAATTAAAAATCCACAAAAGCAACTAATAGACAATTATTTCACTACAAATAAATTAACTTTCGATTACATAATTACATTCTACTATAAATAAACAAAATTACCGCCAAAGAGACCACAGGGCCTCTCCGGATAACCAGGGGCAACGCTTTTTTTCACTCTTAGTACGGAAATTCCGAAAAAGAAATCTCCGTACTGACTATCAGCAAGATATAGAAACCGGGTATTTATCTCCAGTGTTCCGGTAAAGGACCGGCATTTCCAAAAAGAGGATCATTTACTGGAATGGGAACACCGCTTATTTCTGCCACGATGGTATCCTGGTCACCCTCTTTCCCATAATTCATATCGTAATCCCTTCCGTCAGGATAAGCTCCCGCGCAAAGGAAATCAGAACTTGAATTGATGTTTTTATGCGCCACTCCTGCAGGAATCACCACCGCATCCCCCCGGCCGAGCTCCACACATATTCCTTCAGGCCCCCCAAGCTGCAAATCTACAGTTCCACAGAAAACACCTAACACTTCATGTGTATTGCGGTGATAATGATGAACGTCCTGAATTCCGCCTTCCCACCCATTACGCCATCCATTCCTGTCAAATATCTCAAGTATCTTTCCCGGCTCATCTTCGGGATGCAGAAAGAGAGATCCTTTATAAACCAGTACCGGAAGATTTGGGTTGTTCGGGAACTCCCCGCTCTCCGGAAGTATCTCCGCTATTACATGGCCGTGTATGACTTCTTGTTTATCATTCATAATTCAAATCTTCAAATCTCTACTAGTAACAACAAAAACGGCTTTAAGATTTCAATTATTAAAACTCCTGCCAATACAAGCGGCAAACAAATCTGTAAAAGAAACAGTTTAGATAACGGAGAGTAATTAACCCATTCATTGATTTTAATTAAAAACGTATAGAGGATGAGAATAGCGTGTATTTCAACGTACCCCCCAAGAGAATGCGGAATTGCAACATTCAATAACAACTTAATTTGCGCAATAAACTCTAATTTCGGCGGACAGAATTCAGATCATGAGAGATTTGTTGTTGCGTTGAATGAATCCGAGGACCTCGATCAATACTCCTATCCTCCTGAAGTTAAATTCATTATCCGGCAGAACCTTCAGGACGACTATCTCGAGGCAGCCAACTACATCAATCAAAGCGGAGCAGAAGCCTGTATTATTGAACACGAATTTGGCATTTTTGGCGGAGAAAGCGGCATATACATCTTGTCTCTCCTTCACGAATTAAAGGTTCCGGCTCTTACAGTACTCCATACCGTATTAAAAGAGCCTAGTTATGTACAGAAGCTCATAACGCGCGAAATTGCAGAACATTCGTCTGCCATTGTAGTAATGAGCAAACGGGCAGTCTCATTTCTCTCCGATATCTATGAAATACCGGAAGAAAAAATTCGTCTTATCGAACACGGCGTTCCGGATATAGATGCTTCCGAAAACAACCCGGTAAAAGAACATCCATTGTTTCACAATAAAAGAACCCTGTTTACATTCGGACTCATAAGCCGCAACAAAGGACTTGAAACCGTTATAAAAGCACTTCCTAGGATCACAGCAAAACATCCGGATGTTAACTACATCATTTTAGGCAATACTCACCCGGGAGTATTAAAAAGCAATGGCGAGGAATACCGCGACTCACTAAAACAATTAGCAACGGAACTCGGCGTAGAGAAACATGTACATTTCATCAACCAGTTCGTTACAGAAAAGGAGCTATTTAATTTTCTCTCCGCATGCGACATCTATGTCACGCCTTATCTGAATGAAGCCCAAATCACCAGCGGAACTCTTTCATACGCTATCGGAGCAGGAGCAGCCGTCATATCGACCCCTTACTGGCATGCCCAGGAGCTTTTAGATCATAATAGAGGCCGCCTGTTCAACTTTAAAGATTTTAATGCACTTGCCGATATAACCATAGAGCTGCTGGATGATAATACTAAATTATCAAGATTAAAAGCCAATGCCTATGATTACGGATTGAAACTGCGCTGGACAGGAATAGGTAAACAATATATTGATATCCTCAGTCAGGTAATCGATGAGCCCATCCCTGACAAAGGATGGACAAGCTTAAAGACTTTAACAAAAGCGGCTATTCCGCCCTTTGATCTCAGTCATATCCGTCGCCTGACAAATTCGACGGGCCTGATCCAGCATGCTAAATACGGGATCCCTAATCTCCACGAAGGATATTGCCTGGACGATAACGCAAGGGCACTTATTTTAATGCTTATGTCCTGGCAGCAGCTGAAGAGTGATGAAGCGCTCGATCTGTTCCCTACCTATCTCAGCTATATACATTACATGCAGAAGGAGGACGGCTATTTCCGCAATTTCCTTAGTTTCAATCATAACTACCTGGATGAAAAAGGCTCCGAAGATTCGTTCGGGAGGACTATCTGGGCTCTCGGGTACCTGATAAATGCTGCTCCTAACAATTCATACCGCGAGTTCGGTCAGGAATTATTCGAATCCTCAATGCCGCATTTCCGCGATTTACGTTACATCAGGGGTATTGCCAACACCCTCATCGGCGTGGCGCTCTATCTTAAAACCCACCCTTCTGATGAACGTGTGATGAGCGAATTATTAAGATTAACCAACCATCTGACAACTGCGTATACAAAAAACAAAAGAAATAACTGGAGCTGGTTCGAGGATGAACTCACCTACGACAACGCTATCCTGCCGCTTGCTTTATTATATTCAGCGGAAATAACAGGAGACGAGAACACGAAGAAAATGGCGATCGAGTCCATTTCATTTCTTGAAGGTGTCACGTTCAACGACAACTGCTTTCGTCCTGTGGGCAACGATGGATGGATACACAGAGGATCTGAAAAACCGGATTTTGATCAGCAGGCCATAGAAACCATGGCCATGGTATTAATGTATTATCAAGCGTATCACCTGACTCAGAATCCCAATATGCTCCACAAAATGAATGCAACCTTTATGTGGTTTCATGGCAACAACCTCCTGAGGGTGCCAATTTATGATCCCGAAACAAAAGGATGCTGTGACGGGCTTCAGCCTGGCAAACTCAACAGGAACCAGGGAGCCGAAAGCACACTGGCTTACCTCATCTCCCACCTTACGATACTAAAGGCAATTGACGAAAGTCAGGCTGCGGCTGTTCATAAAGAAACCACCCGCAGTAAACCTGTTGTTCATGCAAATTAAACCAAAGTATCCTGCCCGGGCACAAATCCGGGCAGGGTACAATAATAATTCTGCTATGCCACACACAAATTACTTGAATGAAAATAGCCGTACTATCACCTGTAGCCTGGAGAACACCGCCACGTCATTATGGCCCCTGGGAGCAAATTGCCTCTAGTTTAACAGAGGGGCTTGCCGCGGCAGGATTGGACGTTACACTGTTTGCCACAGCCGACTCTTTAACAAGGGCCAAACTCGATGCAGTTGTCAGAACCGGTTATGAGGAAGACAGATCACAGGACGCAAAGGTCCTTGAGTGCCTGCACATCAGCAACCTGATGGAAAAAGCAGAAGATTTTGACATCATACATAATCATTTTGATTTTCTTCCGCTTACATGGTCCAGACTGATAAAAACTCCTGTAGTCACTACCATCCACGGGTTTTCCTCTTCCAGGATCATCCCTGTTTATAAAAAGTATAACGATACCAGTCATTATGTATCAATCAGCAATTCCGACAGGAGTCCCGATCTCAATTATCTGGCTACCGTATATAACGGAATTAATGTAGAAGATTTTGACTTTAGCGATACGCATGAAAATTACCTCCTGTATTTCGGAAGAATACATCATGATAAGGGAACCGCAGAAGCTATCGAAATTGCAGTTCGCAGTGGCAAGCGGCTGATAATCGCAGGCATTATCCAGGACCAGGACTATTTTAACACCAAAATAAAACCAAGGCTAAACGATCAGATCTCCTTTATAGGGCCTGCAGGGCCTGAAAAAAGAAATCTTCTGATGGGAAAAGCCGAAGCACTGCTCCACCCTATAAACTTTGAAGAACCTTTCGGAATGAGTGTCGCCGAAGCTCTTCTCTGCGGAACCCCTGTAATCGCCTTTAAAAAAGGCTCCATGCCCGAATTGATCAGGCACGGAGAAACAGGATTCCTCGTAAATTCAATAGATGATGCAATAGCCGCAATCGGTGATCTAAATACGATTGTGAGAGCCGAATGCCGGCAGTGGGCTGCAACAAATTTCTCCAAAGAAAAAATGGTGAAAGATTACATCGAAGTTTACAAAAAGATTTTAAACCTGCAGCATTAATATTCAGAGAGTAATTAGTTAATTCTAATTACCCGTACCGTCACTTTTAAGCTTATCAATTAAAGCATTCACATCAACCATGGCAAAGGAAGACGAGTAGTCAGAAAGTCCGTATGGAATGATCAGTTTACCATTATTGATGATCGAACCACAAGAGTATACTACGTTAGGCACATATCCTTCCCTCTCGTCAGGATTTGGAACCAGCAGCGGCTCTCTCAACCTCCCAATCTCAACACTGGGATCGTCCAGCTTAAGCAAACTTGCCCCCAGGCAATACCGGCGCATCGGGCCTACTCCATGGCCGATCACAATCCATCCCTCTTCTGTTTCGATCGGAGATCCGCAGTTACCAATTTGAGTGAACTCCCAGCTATACTTAGGTGATTGCAGCAGGATCGGGTTCTCCCACACGGTGATATTTTTAGAATTCATAATGTAGTTATTATGCCCGTCAATGCGCGACATCATAACATAGTTACCATTCACCTTTCTCGGAAATAATGCCAGGTTCTTGTTCTGCGCGCCATTGCCAAACAACGGACGAATCTTAAAATCATAAAAATCACTCGTCTCCAGGAGCTTCGGCATTATCAGCGATCCATCAAAAGCAGTATATGTAGCATAATACATTATTTTGCCGTCATCCCCTGTAAACTTAACAAACCGTGCATCCTCTATCCCCTTTCTCTCGAACTCTGAGAACGGGAATATCACACGGTCCGTAATATCTGTATCCAGTGAAAACACCATCTCATAATAGGAATCAGAAAGCCAGAGAAGTTTTTCATAATGAAGTTTCTTATAATCATCATCTTCAACCTGCTGAGATTCCAATACCAGCTTCCTCAAAGTGCCGTATTCGAAATGCTCGTCAAGCCGTCCTTCCATATCCGAAAGCACATCCACATCTATCAGGGAAGCGGCTGCCTTTTCAAAAAACAGCTTCTTGTTATACCGGGCGTTTCTGATCACCTCCGCCTCATCAATATAATTCCCCACCGGGATCACACGTATATTATTATGCTTATCGATCAAAGCCTTCCTGAAAACGATCGATGAAATATGACCTTCACCAACCGCTCTGAAACTCATGATCAATCTTTTTTCGCCCTCCTCCAGGTCAGTCTGGTCAGGATCTTCAACAATTGAAGGATTAAAGAAGGCAGCAGATTCTATTGAATATTCATGGGTAAAATACGAACCAAGCAGAAGCCTTCTGTAAGGCTTCACCTCATCAAAATCTATCCCCAGGTCGTCAAACAAGTATTTCAGCTTACTGCAATGTTTATGAAGAACGCGTGTTATGTTTCTGTGCCGCTTAGAATATTCCTGGAGAATCGGTGAAATTAATCCAAAAACATCCTCTTCATTAATAGCCATAACCCGCTGTATTACATCCTTAGCTCTTTCCTCTCCATTGAAGAAAAAACGTGCAATCACACGTTTAGAATCCGGGTAAACTTTAACAGGTAATCGTTCAATAGGAATCCTCATATGCCAGTTTATTTTTAAAATGCTAATTTAATACCTATCACGGCATAACAACATTTGAAAACAACGAATTTAAAATATCGTTTGAACCTGGTATCACGTTTTATCTCAATCATTTGATAACCAACTCAAGGATTGACAATTAAAATACATCCAGTCGTTTCAAATCCGTAGGTTTGTAAAAGTATATAAAGCTCCATGAACGTACTGATTGTTGAAGATCAAAAAGACCTCGCCCTGGAAATCGATGAATTTCTCACCAAAGAAGGCTTTCTGACGGAACATGCCCGCCGCAAAGCCTCTGCCGAAGAAAAAATATTCGTTAACAGCTACGACTTTATACTCCTCGACCTCGGACTTCCCGACGGAGACGGCATCGACATTCTGAAATCTTTAAAAGATATCCCCGGACGCGAAGACGCCGTCATTATCCTGACTGCCAGGGATGCCGTTGAAGACCGCGTCAAAGGATTGGAAAATGGCGCAGATGACTATCTGCCCAAGCCATTTGCCCTCTCCGAACTCCTAGCCCGAATGCATGCAATAACAAGGAGAAAGCACAATATAAAAACCAATAAAATTGACCTGCACGGGTTTATTCTCGATATCGAAAACAGAACGGTCTCCTTTCAGAACCAGAGGCTCAATCTCACCAATAAAGAATTTGAGATCCTGTACTATCTCACACTGAATAAAAACAGGGTGATTCCAAGAACCAGCCTTACCGAACACGTTTGGGGCGACATTCTTGAAATTAACTCAGACTCCAACTTCCTGAATGTACACCTGAAAAACCTGAGGAAAAAGCTCTCCGTGTACAGCAATGCTGACTGGCTTGAAACGGTCAGAAGTATCGGGTTCCGGATCAATCTCTGAATATGAAACTTCAGCTCAAACTCATCCTGTATAATCTGATCATCAAAATTTCCATAATCATTTTCCTGGTATCAGTGATCCTGATCTTTCTCGACAAAATCTCGCTGAACCATCTGAAACAACGGATAGCAGACAAAAAGGAAAAGCTTATTAAAAACCTTTCAGAAGATGAAATTGCTGATCTCCTGGAAGCTGAAAAGACCTTTACTGATTATAATATCCTGAAAGAAGAGTACATTATCCTCACCAGGGCCAACCCTGCCGTTACCCATAAGACCCATCCTGAAAAATTTAATATCAGTAACCGCGAAATTGAAGGGCACCAGGGAGAATATCTCATCCTCACCAGCTACCTTCGTTTCGGGCAGAACAACTACCGGCTTGAAATTGGCGAAACGGTGTCGGCTGTCAGGCAATTGAAAAAAACAATTCTTTACCTGACTTTGCTCGCCCTGGTCATTTCAGCAGTCATCACCTTAATTACTGACTATGCCTTTACAAGCATGGTTTTAGCACCATTTTATAATATAATAGATCAGAAACTAAACAAAACAAACGAGCCGTTCGAGTACGATTACAATCCAATAAAAACAACAACGAGTGATTTCAGGCAACTGGATGACAGCATTAACGCCCTGATGCATAAGATCACCCAGCAATTCCTCACCCAGAAGCAGTTCACATCAAACGTATCGCATGAACTTCTCACCCCGGTATCTGTCATCAAAACACGACTGGAAAACCTGCTGGCGGATGAGAAGATCTCCGAAACTTCGGAAGCAAAAATTATGGCTTCGCTCAGATCCCTCGACCGTTTAAAATCTATTGTGAACAGCCTCTTGCTGATATCCAAAATAGAGAATGATCAATACGAAAAAAAAGACCTTATCAGCATCAGGAGTACCTTGTCTGAAGTAATTGAAGACCTCGAAGACAGGATGGAGCTAAAAGGGATCTGCCTTACAAATAGTCTGAAACATAACTCTTCCATCTACGGTAATAAAGCGCTTATCCACATACTCTTTACAAATATCATAAACAACGCCACCAAGTACAACCGCCCCGGAGGAGAGATCAGACTGGAAGACAAGTTAGAAAAAGACTGCTATAACATTTATATAAGCGATCAGGGAAAAGGTATGAGTCAAGACCTCGTCGAAAAAGCGTTTAACCGGTTCGAAAAACTAAACTCCTCAGATAATGACAGCAACGGACTAGGACTCGCGATAGTAAAAAGCATCGCAGTCTTTCATGGTCTTGATATTGTTATTGAATCTGAACCAGGCTCAGGGACGACGGTGATCATCTCATTTCCTCAATCAGCTGTTCATCCGGCTCCTTTTAATTAAATAAGCCTGAAGCACCTGGAGAAAACCAGCAGAGATATCCGCGTCAATAAGATCGATGTGGTACTGAGCGCACCTGAGAGTTAATTCTTTCCGGAATTCATCAACGGAAGATATATATTCCTCTCTTGCCTGCGAAGGATTCAGTTTTATCTGCTGTCCCGTCTCAATATCCACAAAATGATAGGGTTGATTCCCGAATTCAAACCTGATCTCGCTTTCATGGTCAAGAACATTAAAAACGATCACTTCATGCTTGTTGTGCTTCAGATGCTGTAAAGCCGCAAAAAAAGCCGACTTAGCCTCTTCTGAAATAACAGATTCAAACATATCGGTGAAAATGATCACCATAGACCGCTTATGAAGGAGCTCAGCGATCTCGTGTAGTGCAGCAGGAAGCGACGTTCTGACCCCTCTTGCTTCCCTGTTCAAGATCTTTCCAAGTTCTGCAAACAGGTATTTCTGATGTACGCCGGTAGATTTAGCCGCCGAGGAAAATTCAAGCCGGTCCGAGAAAAAGCTCAATCCGAAAGCATCCCTTTGTCTTTTAAAAAGATACATTAACGACGCAATAGAACAAACGGAAAAAACAAGCTTATTAAATGGCTTATCGGGATAGTACATCGACGACGACACATCCAGTACCAACTGACAGCGAAGATTGGTTTCTTCCTCAAAACGCTTTACAAACAACTTATCAGACCGTCCATAAAGCTTCCAGTCAATGTTTTTCACCGATTCTCCGCTATTATAAAGTCTGTGCTCGGCAAACTCTACAGAGAACCCATGAAAAGGACTCTTATGAAGTCCCGTAATAAACCCCTCCACAACCTGGCGTGCAAGCAGTTCAAGATTTATCTCTTCACCACTAAGGTCAAATTGCCCGTTAAGCAGATCATTTTTCATTCAGGCGTTCGCTTCAAATTCAATATACAAAAAAGACCGGCATAAGCCAGTCTTTTTTGTATTCCTTATTCAAATCTTACTATGCAATTTGCTTGGCAAGCTTATCGTTCAAAACAGACTTCGGAACAGCACCAATCTGCTTGTCTACAATCTCTCCGTTCTTAAAGAACAACAATGCAGGGATATTCCTGATTCCAAACTTCATTGAAATTCCGGGATTGTGATCCACGTTCACCTTTCCTACCACCGCTTGTCCTTCATAATCTTTTGATAATTCTTCAACAACCGGGCCTACCATCCGGCAAGGTCCGCACCATTCAGCCCAAAAGTCAACCAACACAGGTTTGTCTGATTTCAGCACAACTTCTTCAAAGTTTGCATCTGTTATTTCTATAGCCATGTTTAAATTATTTACAAGTTAAATATCAAATTTAAATATACAATTATCTTACCACAAATATTGACAGACAATCTGACAGCCAAATGATGCTGACCAGTTCTCAGTTCAGCTTATAAGTAACATGATGCAGCTGATGTAACTTCTCCAGAAACTCATTACTCGGGAAAATCCGAAGATTCTTCGAGGGCATTTCTACAGAAATAGTTTCTTCCATATCATAAACAGCAAATTTAAGCAGACAGTTCCTGTTGGGATTCTGCTCTTCATTCGCCTTAACAATCGTATCCATCTCAGAAATAAACGTATCAGATAGCTCATGAAGAGGCAACTGGATGGTGAGACATCTGGCCATCTTGTCTCTCAGTTCCGATAACAATGTGATCTGGGTGACCTTAAACTCCCAGTTATCCTTTTGTCTGAACCGTTCCGTGATCTGTCCCCTTATTTGCAGGAAATACCCATCGGTAAAGAACAACTTTTGCTTGACGTAATCCTCTCCAAACATAACAATTTCATAAGAGTCCGAATAATCTTCTATCACCATGGAGCCAAAAGGCTTGCCCGTTTTCGTTGTCCGGTGCTGTGCATTTGCCACTAGTCCTCCTATTACAATCTCCCGGTTCCTGATCTTGCCGAACTCCTCGGCATCAGACTCGTTCATTTCCCCACCCTTCGCTTTGTTGATGAGCGACAAATGTTTTACCTGGTGCGAACAAAAGTTATCCAGTTCAAACTTATAATTATCAAGAGGATGGCCGGTCAGATAAATCCCGATCAGATCCTTTTCATACTTCAGCCGCTCTATCAATCCCCATTCAGGACATTCTGGCATCTGCGGCTCCGGGATATCCTCGTCTGAGGTGCCTCCAAAAAGCGAAGCCTGCGAGCTGTTCTGACTGTTATGATAGTCGTTATTATATTTTATGAGACGCTCTATCCCATTATAAGTGCTATTTTCAGGTTTAAAGAAAAACTGTGCCCGGCTAAACCCAAAGCAGTCAAAAGCACCGCTGTAAACCAGATTTTCATACACTTTCTTGTTCACCGTCCTCGAATTTACCCTTCTCGCGAAGTCGTTGATACTCTCGTATATCCCATTCGCCTGCCGCTCCTCGATGATACTTTCCACAGCCTTTTCCCCAACACCTTTAACTCCCGACATCCCGAATCTGACTTCCCCCTTTTTATTCACTCCGAAGCTGAGCCCGGATTCATTAATATCGGGGCCAAGTACCGGGATGCCCATCTTACGGCTTTCCTCCATAAAGAAAGAGATCTTCTCGATGTTATTCTGGTTGTTAAGCACCGCCGCCATGTATTCAGCCGGGTAGTGGGCCTTCAGATAGGCGGTCTGATAAGCCACAAAGGCGTAGCAGGTAGAATGCGATTTGTTGAATGCATAAGATGCAAAAGCTTCCCAGTCTGTCCAGATCTTTTCCAGGGTCTTTTCATCGTGTCCTTTCTGCTTGGCATTCTCTATAAACTGAGGTTTCAGCTTGTCCAGGGTCTTCCTGTCCTTTTTCCCCATCGCCTTACGGAGTACGTCGGCATCCCCCTTGGTAAAATTCGCAAGTTTCTGGGAAAGAAGCATCACCTGCTCCTGGTACACAGTAATTCCGTAGGTATCAGAAAGATACTCTTCCATATCCGAAAGATCATATGCTACGGTTTCCCTGCCATGCTTACGGGCGATGAAATTAGGAATATATTCTATCGGGCCCGGCCGGTAAAGAGCGTTCATCGCAATGAGGTCTTCAAACTTGTCCGGCTTAAGCTCCCGGAGATACATCTGCATCCCATCACTTTCAAACTGGAATGTACCATTGGTATCCCCTCTCTGATAAAGCTCAAATGTATGTTCATCGGTAAGGGAGATATCGTCAATCGATATTTCGATCCCGTGATTTTGCTTGATCAGCCTTAAAGCATCTTTTATGATCGTAAGGGTCTTCAGACCAAGGAAGTCCATCTTGATTACCCCTGCGTCCTCGATCACCCTCCCGTCAAACTGCGTAACCAGCAGATCAGAGTCTTTTGCGGTAGCTACCGGGATAATATTAGTAAGATCCTCGGGCGCAATGATAAGACCCGCGGCGTGAACCCCCGTATTTCTGATCGATCCCTCCAGCTTCTCTGCCTCTTTAAGCACTTTTGCCTTGATGTCATCCCCTTTCAGAATGTCCTTGAGCTCCTCCACCTGGTTAAAGGCATCCTTGAGAGTGATGCCCAATGTATCGGGCACAAGCTTTTTAAGGGCGCTCACCTCCGGCAGCGGCACGTCAAGCACCCGCGCAACATCCTGTATACTGGTCCGGGCCGCCATGGAACCATAAGTAACGATCTGGGCGACCTGGTTCTTGCCATATTTATCTACCACATAATCAATCACCTTTTGCCTTCCTTCATCATCGAAGTCCGTATCAATATCGGGCATTGACTTACGGTCGGGGTTAAGGAAACGCTCAAACAGCAGATTATACTTAACAGGGTCAATATTTGTGATCTCAATACAATATGCCACAGCAGAACCCGCTGCCGAACCACGCCCCGGGCCTATGAAAACACCAAGATCACGCCCGGCCTTAATGAAGTCGGATACGATCAGGAAGTAACCCGCAAACCCCATGATCTTGATCGTATTCAACTCAAAGTCTATTCGCTCCTGGATATCCGGAGTGATCTCCTCGTAGCGCTTTCTCGCACCCGTCATGGTAAGATGCCGAAGGTACTCCCACTGATTCAGCGTATCATCAGCATGAATTTTAAATTCATTGGGAATCGGGAAATTCGGCAGCATAATATCCCGCTTCAGCTTCAGATGCTCAACTTTATCTACAATTTCGTTGGTATTGTCAAGAGACTCCGGCACATCATGAAATAACTGCGCCATTTCAGCCTGCGTCTTAAAGTAGAACTGGTCGTTGGGAAAACCAAACCGGTATCCCTTTCCGCCCTCTTCATCCGTTGCGATAGGCGTACTTTGCATATCTCCCGTATTTACGCACAACAAAATATCGTGCGCATTGGCGTCCTGCTGATCCACATAATGTGAATCATTGGAACAGATCACCTTCACATTATGCTTTTTAGCAAATTTAAGCAGGGTCTCATTAATAATAAGCTGATCGGGTATATTGTGGCGCTGCAGCTCGATATAGTAATCTTCTCCGAACAAGTCCAGCCACCATTTCAGTTCCTTTTCAGCTTCTTCTTCACCTTTCTTCAGGATCGCCTGCGGTACGGACGCACCAATACAGCAGCTGGTAGCGATCAGGCCTTCATGATGTTTAAGAATCAGTTCCTTGTCGATACGCGGCCACTTGCTGTAAAGTCCCTCCATATATCCCATGGAACATAACTTTACGAGATTCTTATAGCCAGTCGGATTCTTCGCAAGAAATAGCTGGTGATACCTTACATCCCTGTTCTCTTTGGTGAATTGCTTTTTATGCCTGTCCTCAACCACATAAAATTCGCAGCCCACAATGGGCTTCACGTTATGTTTTCCTGCCTCCGCAACAAACTTGAACACCCCAAACATATTACCGTGATCGGTAATCGCAAGGGCCTTCATCCCATCTGCCGCCGCTTTCTTGTATAATTTGGAAATATCAGCAGCTCCGTCGAGCAATGAAAACTGTGTATGTACGTGTAAATGAGAAAATTCCGGCATCGCTTATCTTTCTGAATGACAAGCACGAAGTTATTAAAAAATAAGCCAATGATCCAGTACTGTTGAAATCTTGACCTCTTTCAGATGCTAAATGTCCGTGATGTTTTCAGCAACGATCTTTGCAGATAATAAGGCCAGTGGAATACCTCCTCCGGGATGCACACTTCCCCCTGTAAAATAAAGCCCCCTGATCCGGTTGCTGAAGTTAGGATGACGAAAAAAGGCAGAGAACCGGTTATTTGAACTGCTTCCATATAAAGATCCCTGATATGAAAATGTCTTCGATTCGATGCTCCTGGGGTCCAGGATGCTTTCAGTACATATAAGAGAAGCAATATCCGCCCCCAGGTTCCGGCTCAGCTTAGCGAGTATATTTTCCCTGGCCCCTGCTATCAGTCCATCCCAGTCCTGCCCCTTATCAGAGGGCACATTGATCATCACAAACCAGTTCTCGCACCCCTCAGGAGCATCGGCAGCACGGCACTTCGAACTTATGTTAACATATACAGTAGGATCCCTATATATCCTATTTTTTTGCCAGATACAGTTGAATTCCTCCCGGTAATCTTCACTGAAAAAAATATTATGGAGATCCAGCTCTTCAAAACGCCGTTTTATTCCCCAATAAAATATCAGTGCAGAGCTGCTTCTTTCCTGCTCCAGCACTCTTTGAGGCGCCTTCTCACCTTTCAGAAGCTTATTATACACATACCATACATCAGCATTTGACACTACTACAGAAGCCTCCAGCACCTCGCCTTTTATCCGTACTCCTTTTACATATTTGTCCTTCACCACAATTTCCTCCACCGGCGTATTAAAATGAAACCGGACACCTATATCTTTCGCCAGTCTTACCAGTGAATCTGTGATACTATACATCCCGCCGTCAGGAAACCAGGCACCATAATGCTGTTCAAGATGCGGGATAACATTGAGCGTTGCCGGAGCGCGATAAGGATCAGAACCGTTGTATGTAGCATACCTGTCGAAAAAGCGGATTGTCCTTGAATCGCTGAAATAGCTTTCCACAGCGGCATTCATCGTTCTGAACGGATCTATCTTCGAAAACTTCAGCAAAGAACTTAAAGTCGCCGCCCTGAAATAGGTACTAAACTTATGAAGAGACCTCTCTAAAAACACATGATGCGTGATCGAATAGATCTCGCTGCTTTTCTTCATGAACCGGATAACATTCTCAGCAGAATCTGTTGTCTTCTCAGCTATTTCCTTTGCAAATTTTTCCGGATCTGCCCAGGCAACTAAACGGGTCCGATCTTCATAAAAATAACGGCAGACAACATCCAGCTTCGAATAACTGAAGTAATCAGAGGGATTTTTTCCTGCAAGTAAAAACAGTTCATCAACAAGGTGAGGCATGGTAAACAAACTTGGCCCGGCATCAAAACGGAATCCGTCTGTATAAAATTCAGACAGCTTCCCTCCGGGATATGAGTTCACTTCAAAGACTTCGACCTCATAACCCTTCACCGCCAAACGGATAGCAGCAGCAATTCCCCCGATGCCAGCTCCGGCCACAACAGCCTTCCGGCCCGTATTTTCACCAGGATCCCGTTTTCCGGACATAATAAAAGCTATTGTCTCCCCTTACAACCAAAACCCTCACCCCCA